>CAURUZ010000031.1:0-3207 GCA_963528355.1 uncultured Campylobacter sp. | reverse complement strand
GGCCTACGAGCTGTCCGATGCGCGTGATCTTAAACGCAGTCTTTTTCACGGTCTCTGCTACCACGTCAAAGCTCGCTCCGCGCACCTTCTCAAGCGCTCGTTTAACGACGCCGGGGCCTGATACGCCCACATTTATGACGACCTCGGCCTCGCCCACGCCGTGAAATGCGCCCGCCATAAAGGGATTATCTTCGACGGCGTTGGCAAATACGACTAGCTTTGCAGCGCCAAGGTCCGAAAGCCTCGCCGTCTCTTTGATCACGCGCCCCATGTCGGCGACCGCGCTCATATTTATGCCGGTCTTGGTCGAGCCGATATTTACCGACGAGCAGACCTTCTGCGTCGCGGCGAGCGCGGCGGGGATGGAGTCGATTAAAATTTTATCGCCCTTTGCGTAGCCCTTTTGCACGAGCGCCGAAAAGCCGCCGATAAAGTCGATACCGACCTTTTGCGCCGCCTCATCCATCGCTTTTGCCAGCGGGACGTAGTCCGGGGCATCCGTCGCCGCGCCGATGATGGCGATGGGCGTTACGCAGACGCGTTTATTTACGATCGGGATGCCAAGCTCTGCTGAAATTTCATTGCCGACCTTTACCAGATCGCGCGCCTTGTCGGTGATCTTGGCGTAAATTTTCTCCGCCGCTTTGCCCATATTGGGATCGATGCAGTCGAGCAGGCTGATGCCCATCGTGATCGTGCGGATATCGAAATTTTGCTCCTCGATCATCGCGATCGTTTCGGTTACGTTTTTGATGTCCATCTGTGCGCCTTAGATGTTGTGCATGGCGTCAAATATCGCCGAGCTTTGGATGTTGATTTTAACTTTTAGCTTTTCGCCTAACTCGTTTAGCTCCTCACGCAGAGTCGTGAAGTCCTGCTTTTGCTCGCTGGAAACCACCGCCATCATCGTAAAAAACTCGTTTAAAACCGTCTGGCTGATGTCGTCTATATTTAGCCCAAGCTGCGCGAGTTTAGCCGAAACGCCCGCCACAATGCCAACCTTGTCCTTACCGATCACCGTTACGATCGCTTTCATTCTTACTCCTTTTTAAAATTTATTTAGCTATTCTGAGCGCGGAAGCCCTTTAAAACGACTAAGCCTTGCCGCCGTTTGAAATTATCAGCGCAAACACGATTGCGACCAAAGCGTAAAATATTACCGCAAGCCATATCGCCCATCTATTCACGCCGCCGCCCTTTCTTAGGGCTTCGTCGTCCTGCTTATCCAGTAGCGCGACAAATCTATAGCAAACGAAATATTTCGCCATAGTTCCGCTACTGACGCTAATCGCCATTCCTATACTTCTATCATATTCATCCAAAAACGGAATAAAGCAAGAAATTACTACAACGGCAAATAGGGCTGCGGCAATTTTGTACTCCTTGCGGTACAGAAAAAAGAACAGCGTGCCTAAAAATCCCCACCAACTCCACGTGCTTACGTAAGTTAGTTCGCGCTGCTTGCCCGCGGCGAAAAATTTCTCGCAGGCGCGTGCGTAAATTTCAACCTTGCTAGGGGTTTGCAAGAAAATTTCCAGCTTCTGCCGAAGCAACTTGCCGTCAGATAAAATTTCTCTAGCGTAATCCGTCATCTCACTCTCCTTAGCGATAAATCCCTACGGCGGCGCGAACCTTTTGCATCAATGAAGCAGCCGTCGCAGCCGCTCTTTGCGCGCCCTGTCTTAGCATCTCATCCAAAATTTCGCGGTGGCTTTGATAGTATTCGAATTTATCTCGCGCGTCTTTGAAGTAGCTAAGCACGAGCTCATTTAGATACGCCTTAAAATGCCCGTGCCCCTCGCCTCCGCGCTCGTAGCGAGCCTGCAGCTCCGTCTGCTCCACTTCGTTTAAAAATAGCTTCGCGATATTATAGACATTGCATCCGCGCCACTGCTTAGGCGCCTCTAGCGGCTCGGAGGTCGTTACGATACTTGAAATTTGCTTCTTTAGCGTCGCGGCATCTGCAAAAATATCGATCGTATTGCCGTAGCTCTTGCTCATCTTGGCACCGTCTGTGCCCGGCACGATCGCCACTTCATCATTTACTCGCGCTTGCGGAATAGTTAAAATTTCGCCGTGGGCGTTGTTAAATTTAAGCGCGATGTCGCGAGCGATCTCGACATGCTGGATCTGATCCTTGCCCACAGGCACGACCTCCGCGCTGTATAGCAGGATGTCCGCCGCCATCAGCACGGGGTAGCTAAATAGATCATGCTTGCTCTCAAAGCCCTTAGCGATCTTGTCTTTGTATGCGTGCGCCCGCTCGAGCAGCCCCATCGGCGCATATCCGCTTAAAATCCAGTAAAGCTCCAGCACCTCTTTCACGTCGCTTTGCACCCAAAATACCGTCTTTTTCGGATCTATCCCGAGGGACAAAAACGCCGCAGCGGCCTCGTAGGTGGAGTTTTTTAGCTTTGCGCCGTCGCTTACGGACGTGAGCGCATGGTAGTTTGCGATAAACATAAACATCTGCTCGCCCGCGTTTTGCGCATCCACCATCTGCTTGATACTCGCGAAGTAATTGCCCAAATGCAGCTTGCCGCTGGGCTGAAGACCCGTTAAAATTCTCATCGTTGCTCCTTTAAATCAAAATCAGATCGCCATCCACAAAACCCGCAGCGACGTGCTTGCACTTAAAAATTTTTGCATCTGGCATCTGCTCTCGCAGCTCGCGCAGAGCCTGCACGAGCATTTTTAAAACCTGCCGCCACGAAAGCTCGCTTAAAAATTCAAGTTGCAAGCGCGAGCTCTGCGGATAAAACTCATCCTCGTCCTCGCACGCCCAGTCGTCGTCATCCGCGTCATAACTGCTCGATCCCGCCAGCTGTAGCGCGTAAGGCTCGTAAAGATCGAAGTGCCACGCGATCACCCGCTTTGGAATTTCCTCGCGCTCTAAGCCCTCCAGCAGCTCACGCAGCTTTTGCTTTAGCGCCTCTTTCTTTTTAAGCTTATCGTTTTTGCCCTCTTTTCCGTGCGGCTCGGAATTTTTGCCGCCGTCTGGGCACTTCTGCTTAGACATCTTTTTCCCCTTTAAATTTAGCCCGTCGCAGGCGGAGCAAATTTCTTTTACGATCTTTTTTACGCTTTTATTTTCGACGTCGATTACGATGTCGGCCTTTTTTTTATACGCCCCGTCTCTTTGAGCGTGCAGTGCCGCGGCCTTTTGCAGATCCGCTAACAGCGGGCGCTTGGCAAATTTTTTCTCCG
>CAURUZ010000030.1:0-3207 GCA_963528355.1 uncultured Campylobacter sp. | reverse complement strand
CGGAGAAAAAATTTGCCAAGCGCCCGCTGTTAGCGGATCTGCAAAAGGCCGCGGCGCTGCACGCCCAAAGAGACGGGGCGTATGAAAAAAAGGCCGACATCGTAATCAACGTCGAAAATAAAAGCGTAAAAAAGATCGTAAAAGAAATTTGCTCCGCCTACGACGGGCTAAATTTAAAGGGGAAAAAGATGTCTAAACAAAAGTGCCCTGGCGGCGGCAAAAATTCCAAGCCGCACGGTAAAGAGGGCAAAGGCGATAAGCTTGAAAAGAAAGAGGCGCTAAAGCAAAAGCTGCGCGAATTGATCGAAGGCTTAGAACGCGAGCAAATTCCAAAGCGGGTGATCGCGTGGCACTTCGATCTTTACGAGCCTTACGCGCTACAGCTGGCGGGATCGAGCAGTTATGACGCGGATGACGACGACTGGGCGTGCGAGGACGAGGATGAGTTTTATCCGCAGAGCTCGCGCTTGCAACTTGAATTTTTAAGCGAGCTTTCGTGGCGGCAGGTTTTAAAAATGCTCGTGCAGGCTCTGCGCGAGCTGCGAGAGCAGATGCCAGATGCAAAAATTTTTAAGTGCAAGCACGTCGCTGCGGGTTTTGTGGATGGCGATCTGATTTTGATTTAAAGGAGCAACGATGAGAATTTTAACGGGTCTTCAGCCCAGCGGCAAGCTGCATTTGGGCAATTACTTCGCGAGTATCAAGCAGATGGTGGATGCGCAAAACGCGGGCGAGCAGATGTTTATGTTTATCGCAAACTACCATGCGCTCACGTCCGTAAGCGACGGCGCAAAGCTAAAAAACTCCACCTACGAGGCCGCTGCGGCGTTTTTGTCCCTCGGGATAGATCCGAAAAAGACGGTATTTTGGGTGCAAAGCGACGTGAAAGAGGTGCTGGAGCTTTACTGGATTTTAAGCGGATATGCGCCGATGGGGCTGCTCGAGCGGGCGCACGCATACAAAGACAAGATCGCTAAGGGCTTTGAGAGCAAGCATGATCTATTTAGCTACCCCGTGCTGATGGCGGCGGACATCCTGCTATACAGCGCGGAGGTCGTGCCTGTGGGCAAGGATCAGATCCAGCATGTCGAGATCGCTCGCGACATCGCGCTTAAATTTAACAACGCCCACGGCGAAATTTTAACTATTCCGCAAGCGCGAGTAAATGATGAAGTGGCGATCGTGCCGGGCACAGACGGTGCCAAGATGAGCAAGAGCTACGGCAATACGATCGATATTTTTGCAGATGCCGCGACGCTAAAGAAGCAAATTTCAAGTATCGTAACGACCTCCGAGCCGCTAGAGGCGCCTAAGCAGTGGCGCGGATGCAATGTCTATAATATCGCGAAGCTATTTTTAAACGAAGTGGAGCAGACGGAGCTGCAGGCTCGCTACGAGCGCGGAGGCGAGGGGCACGGGCATTTTAAGGCGTATCTAAATGAGCTCGTGCTTAGCTACTTCAAAGACGCGCGAGATAAATTCGAATACTATCAAAGCCACCGCGAAATTTTGGATGAGATGCTAAGACAGGGCGCGCAAAGAGCGGCTGCGACGGCTGCTTCATTGATGCAAAAGGTTCGCGCCGCCGTGGGGATTTATCGCTAAGGAGGGTGAGATGACGGATTACGCTAGAGAAATTTTATCTGACGGCAAGCTGCTTCGGCAGAAGCTGGAAATTTTCTTGCAAACCCCGAGCAAGGTTGAAATTTACGCACGCGCCTGCGAGAAATTTTTTGCCGCGGGCAAGCAGCGCGAGTTAAATTACGTAAGCACGTGGAGCTGGTGGGGATTTTTCGGCACGCTGTTCTTTTTTCTGTACCGCAAGGAGTATAAAATTGCCGCAGCCCTATTTGCCGTTGTGTTAATTTCCTGCTTTATTCCGTTTTTGGATGAATATGATAGAAGTATAGGAATGGCGATTAGCGTCAGTAGTGGAACTATGGCGAAATATTTCGTTTGCTATAGTTTTGTCACGCTACTGGATAAGCAGGACGATGAAGCCCTAAGGCGGGGCGGCGGCGTGAATAGATGGGCGATATGGCTCGCGGTAATATTTTACGCTTTTGTCGCAATTGTGTTTGCGCTAATAATTTCAAACGGCGGCAAAATTCAGTAGTTTTAAAGGGCTTCCGCGCTCAAAGTAGCTAAATAAATTTTAAAAAGGAGTAAGAGTGAAAGCGATCGTAACGGTGATCGGTAAGGACAAGGTTGGCATTGTAGCGGGCGTTTCGGCCAAGCTCGCGCAGCTTGGGCTAAACATAGACGACATCAGTCAGACGGTTTTGGACGAGTTTTTTACGATGATGGCGGTGGTTTCCAGCGACGAAAAGCAGGACTTCACGGCTCTGCGCGAGGAGCTAAACGAGCTTGGCGAAAAGCTAAAAGTTAAAATCAACATCCAAAGCTCGGCGATCTTTGACGCTATGCACAATATCTAAGGCGCGCAAATGGACATCAAAAACGTAACCGAAACGATCGCGATGATCGAGGAGCAAAATTTCGACATCCGCACGATCACGATGGGCATCAGCCTGCTTGACTGTATCGATCCCGATATCGACAAAGCGGCGGAGAAAATTTATGCAAAAATCACCGACAAGGCGCGCGATCTAGTAAAGGTCGGCAACGAAATTTCAGCAGAGCTCGGCATCCCGATCGTAAATAAACGCGTTTGCGTAACGCCTATCGCCATCATTGGCGCTGCGACGGATGCCGTGAGCTACGTGCCGCTTGCTAGAGCGATGGACGAGGCGGCGCAAAAGGTCGGTATCGACTTTATCGGCGGCTTTTCGGCGCTCGTGCAAAAGGGCTACGCAAAGGGCGATAAAATTTTAATCGACTCCATCCCCGCCGCGCTCGCCGCGACGCAGAAGGTCTGCTCGTCGGTAAATATCGGCTCGACCAAGACAGGCATAAATATGAGCGCGGTCGCTGATATGGGGCGCGTGATAAAAGAGACGGCGCGGCTTTCGGATCTTGGCGCCGCAAAGCTAGTCGTATTTGCCAACGCCGTCGAGGATAATCCCTTCATGGCGGGCGCATTTCACGGCGTGGGCGAGGCCGAAGTCGTCATAAACGTGGGCGTCAGCGGCCCCGGCGTCGTTAAACGCGCGCTTGAGAAGGTGCGTGGAGCGAGCTTTGACGTGGTCGCCGAGACCGTGAAAAAGACTGCGTTTAAGATCACGCGCATCGGACAGCTCGTAGGCC
>CAURUZ010000029.1:0-7012 GCA_963528355.1 uncultured Campylobacter sp. | reverse complement strand
TCTTGGAATTCTTGGAATTCTTGGAATTCTTGGAATTCTTGGAATTCTTGGAATTCTTGGAATTTATCGCGGTGCCATCGCGGTAAATTTTATCGTACTTTTCGTATCTTTAAACACAAATTTTATCGCCAGCCGGCTTAGAGCTTCGCCGTATGTGCCAGATTAATTCTATATTTGCAATAATGGCGAATTGGCAGTGTAGCCGCAAATTTCGTGCTTACTAGCAAAAATTTTGTCATTTGCTGTAAATATAGAGCTAAATACCAAAAAAACGCAAAATTCCCGCCGAAATGGCGCGTAAGTTAGACGAGAATGTTAGGCAAGTAAGCGGCGCAAGAACTCGCAAAGCTCAAAATTTCACTCGCTGGCGCAAATTTAAATATACTTTAACGAATAGAAGTGTAAAATACGCCTCAAATTTCAACGATCAAGGGTTTTTATGCTAAAAGACATCTTCCTTTTCGGCGGTTTAATTTCTTACGACCACACTTTTATCTACCTTTTTTACTTCTTTTTGGTCGTCGCTATCATCGTAGCCGTCGCGCTTTGCTCCACTCGCTCGCTTCAGCTTGTGCCACACGGCATGCAAAACATCGCCGAAGCCTACCTAAGCGGCGTGCTAACGATCGGTAAGGACGCGATGGGTAGCGAGGAACAAGCCAAAAAATATCTTCCGCTAATCGCAACATTGGGATTTGTGATATTTTTTAGTAACGTTATCGGCTTGGTGCCGGGCTTTGAGTCGCCGAGCGCGAGTTTAAATTTAACCCTTTCGCTTACGCTTTGCGTTTGGTTGTATTACCATTTTGAGGGCGTTCGCGAGCACGGCGTGATCAACTATCTAAAGCACTTTATGGGGCCGGTGAAAATCCTAGCTCCGTTTATGTTCGTCATAGAGATCGTCTCACATTTTTCGCGCGTCGTATCGCTTTCGTTCCGACTTTTTGGAAACATCAAAGGCGACGATACCTTCCTGCTCGTTATGCTTACTCTCGCTCCTGCGCTAGTGCCGATGGTGCCGTTTGCGCTGCTTACTTTTATGGCGATTTTGCAGACTTTCATTTTCATGGTTTTAAGCTACGTTTATCTAGCGGGCGCCGTGATCGTCGATGAGCATTAATTTTAAGCGAAATTTCTTATACTTCCTCGTGGGTGCGTCGTTCGGATTGATCTTCGTCGGCGCATTCGTCTTTTTCGTCTACCCGTCATTTTATTTTTTGGGGTTAAAATTCCTCTTCATCTGCACCGCTCCCGGCGTGATTTGCGTCATCATCACCTGTTTGATGGTCGATGTTTTCGATCTGAAAGAAAAGCTCCTTCATGGCGGCGAATAGAAATCTATTCGATTAAATTTTAAAATTTAGCCGCGCCGTGTGCCGCTACAAGCGAGTATTAAAGCAAAAAATTGTAAAATTACGCGAAATTTTTATTCTAAAAGGTTAAGTTAATGTTTGAAACCGTGATCGGCCTGGAGGTACACTGCCAGCTAAATACCAAAACTAAAATTTTCTGCTCCTGCCCCACGAGCTTCGGCGATGAGGCGAATTCGCACGTCTGCCCGACCTGCTTGGCGCTTCCGGGCGCTCTTCCCGTGCTAAACGAGGAAGCGGTTAAAAAAGCTATCAGCTTCGGCACCGCCGTCAATGCGACGATCAATCGTAAGTCGGTATTCGACCGCAAAAACTACTTCTACCCCGACCTTCCCAAGGCATATCAAATTTCGCAGTGGACGATCCCGATCGTCGAGCACGGCGAGCTTTTTATAGCTGTGGAGGGACAGAGCAAGCGCATCGGCATCACGCGCGCGCACCTAGAGGAGGATGCGGGCAAAAATAATCACGAAAGCTCGCGCAGCCTAGTCGATCTAAACCGCGCCGGCACGCCGCTTTTGGAGATCGTAAGCGAGCCTGATATGCGCTCTGCGGACGAGGCGGTCGCGTATCTAAAAAAACTCCACAGCATTTTGCGCTTTTTAAATATTAGCGATGCAAATATGCAAGAAGGCTCGTTTCGCTGCGACGTAAATGTCAGCATCCGTCCGCAAGGTGAGCACAAGCTCTACACGCGCGTAGAGATTAAAAATTTAAACTCCTTTAAATTTATCCAAAAGGCGATCGATTTCGAGATTGAGCGTCAGATCGAAGCGTGGCAGGACGGCAAATATGATCAAGAGGTCGTGCAAGAAACGCGCCTTTTTGACACCGCTAAGCTCGTCACCAAGCCGATGCGTAGCAAGGAGGACAGTGCCGAGTACCGTTACTTCCCCGATCCCGACCTGCTAACCGTGATCGTGGATGACGAGATGCTAGCTGCTGCGCAGCAGATCCCCGAGCTGCCCGATCAAAAAAAGGCACGCTACGTCCGCGAGCTGGGCGTTAAAGAGAAGGACGCCGAGATCATAATCTCGACCTACGAAAACGCGCGATTTTTTGAGGATCTGATCGCGGCGGGACATGAGCCTAAACTCTGCGTCAGCTGGCTTACCGTCGAGCTTGCGGGCAGGCTCAAAAACGGCGTTACGATCGAGGATTCGCCCGTAGGTAGCGCGAAGATGAGCGAGCTTTTAAGCGCGATCGAAGGCGGCGCCGTATCTCAAAAGGCCGCCAAAGAGGTGCTTGATTATCTAATGGAGCACGACGAGGCCGTAAGCTCAGTCATCGACAAGCTAGGCTTGAGGCAGGTAAGCGACGACGGCGCGATTTTGCAGATCATAGCGCGCGTGATGAGCGCAAACGAGGAGAAGGTCGCGGACTATCGCGGCGGCAAGGACAAGCTATTCGGCTTCTTCGTAGGCCAAGTGATGAAAGAGGGCAAGGGCGCGTTTAATCCTGCGAAGGTGAACGAGCTTCTGAAACAGAAGCTGGGCTGATTTCGCAGCTTGCGCGGCGAATTAATGCGGCGCGGCGTATGCGATAGATGAAGCCCTTAGGGATAAAATTTTAAATCTGCTCGCAGCGTTTTGCTTTGAGCTAAAGCTTTCACGCGTCAATGACGAAGGCTTTTGCGTGTTATATTTCATTCGGTGCGATCTTGGTGGCTACCTGATCTGTCTCGCATACGTTTTGTTCTTTCGAGCTCGTTCTTTCTCGTACGGGTCGTTTGCGCGAGTGTTGGTCTACGACAGAGGAGTTTAAGAAGCGCGTCCGTTAGGAATTTTACTCACGGCTACCGTCAAAGCGCGGCAAAGCTTGTAGGGAATGCGTAAAATTGCTCTGCTTGCGAGAGCGAGAACGGAAGCTCGGGGTGCGCGGGTAGGATATAATACGCAGGGCCGAATTTGAGCGGCGAGTCGATGTGTAGGCTAAATTTAATCAATCGCCGCGTCGGATACGCGTGCCTAAAACCTTGCGCCAAACGATAACGTGGCGAGCGACGGCAAGATCATCTAAGCTCAAAGCACGCCTTGATAGATTTAAGTGGGTTTAAAAGCGCGATTTGCGATCGGGCGTCTGAGTAAAATTTTTAAAAATTTGATTTGCCTCGGCGATGCACGAGTGAAATTTAAAACGTATAATGGAGTTTCAAAATCCTCATTCGTTCACTGCCGCGCCTTTTGTGAAAGTGTTTTTTGGTGGAAGAGCAAAACCTTAAAAGTATGAAATTTTAGCGAGGTAAATTTCAAAAGCGCGAAATTTTAACGAAGTGAAATTTTGACGAGATGAAATTTCAAAAAGCGAATTTTAAAGCGTGGCTTCGGCTAGCGTTTGTGTAGGCTCATGTAGGCGCTTTTGGGCTAAATTTTCAAAGAGCGGGAATTTCAATAGAATGAAATTTGAAAAACCGCAAATTTGCGAATAAATTTTTAAAAAGGAACATAATGAAAATCGCGGTTATCGGCGCGGGCAAATGGGGCAGCGCACTTTTTGACGCGCTTAGCGCGAAAAACGAATGTGTCATCACTTCGCGCACGCCAAGGCAAATTCCGCATTTTGTAAGCGTGAGCGAGGCTCTGGAGTGCGAAGCGCTCGTTTTCGCGCTAGCGGCACAGCAAACCGCGCAGTGGCTGGATCAAAATTTCACCTACAAAAATCAAAAAATTCTAGTCGCTTCCAAGGGCATCGACGCAGCAAGCGGTAGGTTTTTGAACGAAATTTTTGAATCGTATATCGCACGCGGCAATCTTGCTTATCTATCAGGTCCGTCGTTTGCCACCGAAGTCATGCAGAAGCTGCCTTGCGCGCTCGTCGTAAGCTCGTGTAACGAAAATCTAGCCGAACTTTTCGCAAGCGCCTTCCCTGCCTACATCAAGACCTACACGAGTGGCGATATCATCGGCGCAGAGGTGTGTGGCGCTTATAAAAATGTCATTGCCATCGCTAGCGGTGTTTGCGATGGGCTCGAGCTCGGCAATAACGCTAGAGCGAGCTTGATCGCGCGCGGCATCGTAGAGATCGCGCGCTTTGGCAAGTTTTTCGGCGCGCGAGACGAGACCTTTTTGGGCTTAAGCGGTGTGGGCGATCTGTTTTTGACCGCCTCAAGCGCGCTATCGCGAAACTACCGCGTGGGATTAGGGCTTGCGCGTGGCAAAGGACTTGAGGAAATTCTGCGCGAGTTGGGCGAGGTCGCCGAGGGTGTGGCTACAACCGAAGCGGTCGTAAATATCGCGACAAAGCACAAGATCTACGCTCCGATCGCTACCGAGGTCGCGCAAATTCTGCGTGGCAAGGACGTAAGAGCGAGCCTGAAGGATCTGCTGCGCAAAAAATAGCCGTACGATGGAATTCTCTCGCTAAATTTTAGTGGTAAATTCGGCCTGCATAGGTTTTGATCTATCCGCTATGTTTGTGAAATTTAGTTGCTGGTTTGCGGATTTTGGTCGTTGTTTGTTTGGTTCTGCTTATGCGGCTTTGCCCAATAATTTTATGGGCTTGATTTTCGCCTTGCGGCTTCGCGCATCTGATACGACGCAAAATCGCAGCAAAAGGGCGCTTGTATATGATGTGGCGTAGTGGCTCTGATTTAAAATTTCGTTTTAAGCTTGAGTGCGAAATTTTAAAGCGAGGTCGTAAAATTTTAAAACATTTAAGATGGATCGCAGGTAGTTTAGAAGCGCTACTGCTTCATTCTGCTTGCAGCCGCCGATGGTCGGCAGTGGAGAGTGGAGCAGATTGCTCGTCTGCGACCGGATAGGTCAAAATTTTTGATGTCAGATTTAAAAATTAAGGCGTGGTATTTTTTTCTTTAGACGAGGCGGAAATGAGCCGAATAAAGAAGTGCAATCGTGCGCTTTGGATAGAATTTGCGGCAAAATGAGCCGGAAAGGCGTAAATTTTGAAAATATTCAAGACAGATGATGTGTAGTTTTGATAAATTTTTAGTGCTTGCAAAGGAGCGGACTATTCGTCCGCGACTGCGGTGAGTTAAATTTTACAGAATATCGGTGTATTATAAATTTTAATACAGGAGCCAAGGCGAAGGATCGCGAGATGGATTTAAGGGTTGCGACGTAAAAATTTAGCGAAGATAAGGAGCCTATCAAGCTAAATTTTACTAGCTCCGTTAAAGACGCTCGCGAGGCAAGTCACAAAGATAAAAGAGGAAAAAAATGGAAAAATACGAAGGCTACAATCTCAGGCTACGCGACGCTCTCGTCGGCGTACAGTTTTTATTCGTGGCGTTCGGCGCGCTCGTGCTGGTGCCGATCTTAACGGGACTTGATACGTCCGTGGCGCTGTTTACGGCGGGCATTGGCACGCTGCTGTTTCAGCTCATCACGCGCAAACACGTCCCGCCGATCTTTCTCGCGTCTAGTTTTGCGTTCATCGCGCCGCTAAGCTTCGGCGTGAAAGAGTGGGGCATCGCTGCGACGATGAGCGGGGTGATCGCGGCGGGGCTTTTTTATGTGGTTCTAAGCCTGCTCATTAGGCTCAAAGGCGAGGGGTTTTTGCATAAAATTTTACCGCCCGTGGTCGTGGGCCCCGTCATCATGACGATCGGCCTCATCCTCTCGCCAGCGGCCGTAAATATGGTCATGGGCAAGGGCAAAGAGGCGCTTTATACGCAGGGGCAGTCGCTTACCATCGCGCTCATCTCGCTCTCGGCGGTTATCGTAGTTATGATGTTTGGCCGCGGCATGCTGCGCCTCGTGCCGATACTTTGCGGTATCGCGGCGGGATACTGCGCGTCGCTGTTTGTCGGCATCGTGGATTTTACGCCGATTCTAAACGCGCCGTGGTTTGTGCTGCCGCATTTCACCGCGCCGGTTTTTAAGCTCGAAGCCGTAATCTACATGGTGCCTATCGCCATCGCGCCAGCGATCGAACACATCGGCGATATGCTTGCGATCAGCAATGTTACGAAAGAAAATTTCCTAAAAAATCCAGGGCTTAAAAGCACGCTACTCGGCGACGGACTCGCGACGTCGCTGGCAGGATGCTTCGGCGGGCCGCCAAACACCACCTACTCCGAGGTCACGGGTGCGGTCAGCATCACGAAAGCCTACAATCCAGCCATCATGACCTTTGCCGCGCTTGCGGCGATACTGCTAGCTTTCGTGGGCAAGCTCGGCGCCGCGCTCTCCACGATCCCCGCTCCCGTCATCGGCGGCATTATGCTGCTGCTTTTTGGTATCATCGCTAGCGTGGGCATGGAAACGCTCATAAAAAACAGCGTGGATCTAGCCGAGCCGCGCAATATGATCATCGTCGCGCTCATCTTTGTCTGCGCGATCGGCGGCATGGTGCTGGATTTTGGCGCGATGAGCTTTAGCGGCGTGGGACTTGGTGCGCTCATCGGCATTACGTTAAATTTGGTGCTGCCAAAAACCAAGCATTTTGACGGATACTAAGTTAAATTTGCGCGGAGCTTGCATAGTTTCGCGCGGTTGCGGGTAAATTTGAGCTAAAATTTCGGCGTCAAATTTGCCCGCAGCTTTCGCCGCTAAATTTACCGCACTCTAAATTTTAAAATTTCCCCCGCAAACGCTATCAAATTTCTAGCGTTTTAAACTAGCAAGATATATAATTGCCTTATGAAAAAGGCGAATAATTTAAGCAAATTTGATAAAAAGGCG
>CAURUZ010000028.1:0-7363 GCA_963528355.1 uncultured Campylobacter sp. | reverse complement strand
ACACAGGAAAACTTATATCAGAAACTATTAAAATTGATAAGAGAGAATCTGATTAGCTTATCTTGAGCCAAATTATAAAAATTAGCTTAAAAAGCGTCTTTTGCGATAAGCGATAAATTTTACGCTAAAACGCCGTCATTATCGAGGCAAAAGCGTAAAATTTAACTATTCAGTTTAATATGCGATATTTGCATATTGCTTAAATTTCGCTTAAAAAAATTCACTAATTTAAAAATTCTTTTATAATCTAGAAAGTATAATAGCCGTGCAAACCAAAATTCTTGAAAGGAATATTATGCAGTCCAGAGAAAAGATTGTCAAAACGACTTGTCCTTACTGCGGCACCGGCTGTGGTATCGATCTTATCGTAAAAGACGGCAGGATCGTAAACGCGCGCCCTACACAGGCCCATCACGTAAATGACGGCGAGCTATGCTTAAAAGGGATGTTCGGCTGGGAGTTTGTAAACTCTCCAAAACGCCTTGCCAAACCTATGATCCGTAAGAAAAACGGAGTATTTGATAGAAGCGGTAAGCTTGAGGAGGTAAGCTTTGAAGAGGCTTACGATTTTGTAGCGTCTAAATTTAAAGAGACCGTCGCTAAATATGGCCCAAGCTCAATAATGGGTTTTAGCTCTGCGCGCTCAAATAACGAAGACAACTACGTTTTTCAGAAATTTTTCCGAGCTCAGGGCAGCAATAACGTCGATCACTGCGCCCGTCTTTGACACGCTCCTACAGTGGCAGGTCTTGCCAACACGCTAGGAAACGGAACGATGACGAACGATTTGGTAGAATTCGCTACCGATACGGACGTATTTTTACTCATCGGCACCAACACGAGCGAGTGCCACCCGATCATCGCTATGCAGATGCAGCGAGGCTTGCAGCGCGGCGCCAAGATGATCGTAGTAGATCCTAAGCGCACCGATATGGCGAAAAAGGCCGATATCTATTTGCAAATCCCGGTGGGTGCGAACATTAAGACGCTAAATACCATTATGAATGTTATCATTGCCGAAAATTTGCAAGATGACGAGTTTATCAAAAACTACGCTCACGGCTACGAATATCTAAAAGAGGCGGTTAAGGACTTTACTCCTGAGCGCTTTGAGCGCGAGACCGGCGTGAAAAAAGAGCTCGTAATCGAAGCTGCTAGAATGTATGCTAAAGCAGGCGCAGCGGCGATCTGCTACACGATGGGTATCACGCAGTTTAGCGACGGTACGTCAAACGTATTTTCGCTTTCAAATTTAGCCATTTTGACAGGAAATTTAGGCAAAAGAGGCGCGGGCGTAAATCCTTTGCGCGGTCAAAACAATGTCCAGGGCGCATGCGATATGGGCGCGCTACCTAACGTCATCCCGGCAGGTGCGGTAAATTCCGCTTATGCTCAGGAGCAAGCGCGCAGAGTATGGCACTTCGAGCTAAATCCAACTCCGGGCTTTAAGCTTACGATTGCTCCTGATAAGATGGATAGCGGCGAGCTGAAGCTGCTCTACGTTTACGGCGAAAACCCTGTAATGAGCGATCCTTGGACGGAGCACTTCGTGCACGCAACGCACCATTTGGATTGCTTTATCGTGCAGGATCTTTTCTTTACCGAGAGCGCACAGAAGGCCGATGTCGTACTACCTGCTGCCGGCTGGGGCGAGAAGGACGGCACCTTTTTAAACACTTCCCGCCGCGTCCAGCGCACGCGCAAGGCAAGCGAGCCGGCTCCTGGCGTAGAGCCTGATTGGAAGGTTGTTTGCAATATCGCACAAAGAATGGGACTTGAAGGGTTTGATTTTTTAAGCGCGGAAGAAATTTGGAACGAAGTGCGTGCATTAATGCCTAAATTTTTCGGTGGTATTAGCTACTATAGGCTAGATAAGCTAGGCGGCATAAGCTGGCCATGTCCTGATGAAGATCATCCTGGTACACCGGTGCTTTATGCAGATCATAAATCGATGCTGCCTGACGGTAAATTTAGAATGGTGCCGGTGCTTTACGTGGATGATAAAGAAGGGCGCGCTAAAGCGGAGGCGGATTTTAGAGCCAAGATGAAAATCCCCGATGATTATCCGGTGGGAAGCGGCGCGCTTAGCGAGATACCGGATGAAATTTATCCATGCTTATTTACGACCGGACGTAAGGTTTATCACTACCACACCGGCACGATGACTAGGGAGTGTCGCGCGCTAGAGTACGGTGCGGGCGCAGAAGGCGCGCTCATCGAGGTAAGCCCTGACATCGCACGCGAACGCGAGCTTACCGAAGGTTGCTACGCGCTTGTTAAAAATAAGCGCGGTCAGATCGCCGCGAAGCTTCGCATAAATCCTGATCTGAAAGAAGGCACGATCTTTACGACCTTCCATTACAGCGAGGCCGACGGCAACGAGCTCGTGCATGCGGGCGATCTGGATCCGCTATCGGGCATTCCGCCGCTAAAGATGACGATCGCAAATATCAGAAAGCTTAGCGAGAGCGAGTTTATCGAGTTCAGAAGACAAAACGAGATGTCAATGCACTCCGAGAAACCTTATCTATCGCCGGTGCATAGGTAGTTTGGGCGGTAAATTCCGCCCGCTTTGCAAAGATGAAATTTAATCGCGGCTACGGCAAAATTTGATGAAATTTTATCTTTGCGGGCGCTTCATAGCCGCTTGCGCGCACGGTGCGAGCGGCTCGTGGAATTTTCCACGCGATTTTTTAAATACAAAACTGCGAGCGATTTAAATTTACGCACGCCGCTTCGTTACGACGGCTTTACTTCGGCAAATTAAGGCTATTTAAGCAAAATTTCACTACGATACGGGCGAAATTAAAATAAGGAAGGTCTATGGAGCCGATTTATAGGGCGGAGATAGTTAAATTTAAAGGGGATGAAAGAAGGATCGTAAGCGATACCTTGGTGCGCGAGATCAAGCTTGAAATTTTACTAAACGGCAAGCGTTTCGGCGCGCTGATGGCGACTCCGAGCGATTTAAAGGCGCTTGCGATAGGCTATTTGCTGAGCGAAAATTTGATCTCGGATCCAAGCCGTATAAAGAGCATCGAGCTCGCGCCCGACGGGCTTAGCGTGAATGTATGCGGCGAGATAAACGAAAAGCGGCTAAATAGCTTCGATGCCGAAAAGGTCATCATCAGCGGCTGCGGGCGCAGCTCTACCGCAAATATCGATCCAGAGGCGATGGCGGCGCGCAAAGTCCGCTCGGACGCTAAATTTCATAAGAATGAAATTTTAAATTTGATGAGCGAGTTTTACACGCAGTGCGAGCTTTATGAGATGACGGGTTGCGTGCATACCGCAAAGCTCTTTACCGCGGGCGGCGAGTATTTTATCGGCGAGGATATCGCCCAACACAATACCATCGATAAATCCGTCGGCAAGGCGGTCTTGGCGGGGCATGATACGCAGGGCTCGCTTCTTTTGGTAAGCGGCAGGCTAAGCTCCGAAATGGTCGCCAAAGCCGTGATGAGCGGCGTTAGTGCGCTTGTTTCGCGTACGGCTCCTACGAGCCTCGGCGTCGTGATCGCGCGTAAATTTAATCTTACCCTTTGCGGCTTTGCTCGCGGCGAAAATTTAAATGTTTATAGCGGCGAAGAGAGAATTTTAAGTTAAGAGGGCGGCATGGAGATAGATATCAAGATAGACGATAAAAAAGCAAGCGAGATCAAAAGGCTGATTTTAAATTTACTAAATCCAAGCGGCAAACTTGATTGCGGCGCGGCGTTTAAGATCGCTGCCAAATTAGGCGTGGACGCGAGCGTAGTAGGAGATCTCGCGGCACGCGAAGGGATACGGATAGATCGCTGCGAACTCGGACAGTTCGGCAAGCTGCAATGCAGCGGAGGCAGCATAAAAGCGCTGCAAAAGCTAGATCGGCTTTTGGATGAGAAAAGACGGATTTTTTGTCGCGACGCCCGAGCCGTAGCTAGCGGCGGAGTAGGGTTTGATACAGTGCGCTCTACGCTTAAGGAGCACGGCATAGACGTGAAATATTGTCAGCTGGGCTGCTTTAAGGAGAAGAAAGGCAAAAGAATGAGGGTAAAAACAAAAACTTGGATCGAAAATGCGCAGGGCGAGCTCATTTTCGGCAAGGGCAAAACCGAAGTGCTAGACGTGATCGCTCAGACGGGCTCTATCTCTAAAGCCGCCGAGATTTTGGGGATGAACTACAAAAAATGCTGGAGCCATCTGCAAATTTTACAAAAAAATCTGCAAGAGGAGCTCTTTAGCACCAAGCAAGGCGGGGGCAATGCCGCAGGCACGACGTTAAATGCGCGCGCCTATGAGCTGATCGCCGCGTATAAGCAGCTGCAAAGCGATATAGAACACTACGCAAACGAGCGTTTTAAGGAGCTGTTTTTGAAAAAAGAGGGCGAGAAAGACGCAAGTAAAGCGGCAGATAAAAACCATTAAATTTAAAGGAGAGAACGATGTTTGTAAAACTAAACGACCGAACCTATCTAAACAAAGACAGGATCACGCGCATCAAGGTAGATAGCGTCCAGGACGGTATCAGAATTCGCTTCTACGAGGGGCAGTTTCAAGTCGCCAAAAGCGGCAGATTTGAAAGCGAAGAAAAAGCGATGGAGTGGCTGCAGAAAAATTTTATCGGCAAATAGGCGCAAAGCGCACTTTATGACCGCGCGAGCAGCTTGAGAACAAATCCCGAAAAATACGCTCTTCGTGATACGGTAGCGACTTGCCGCTCATTAGCACGACGATGATTTTCGGGTTTGTGCTTTAAAGAAGAGCTTGTGCAAAGATGTTGCGGTAAAATTTACGGCGAACGAGCTTCGGATATAGAGCCTAGCGTAGCGTGCAAATAGGGATACGATTACGCAAATAAGGTCTATGACGACATTCGTTCGCCAAATTTACTCGAAAGATTTCATCATTCAAACCCGGCTTAACCGCATTTCTCAGCTAGCTTTGCCTATTTCGCCTATATAGTATTTATATTTTATTAAGTACTCATTGGATATAGTCGCGGGCAAAATTCTAAGGGGAAATTTTGAAAAGCTTTAAACTTCGGTTTATTTATGCCGTCTGCGTGGTAGTCGTATGTGCGCTGTATCTGCTAGCCGAAAGATCGGGTCTTACGGAGCGCAAACAAACCCATTTTACCGTTACTTTAGATACAAATGTCTCAAAAGTGCCGGGTCTTAGCAAATACGTAACCCAAGAGGAGGTCGATAGCTTCGCATTTCGCTACTGGGATATAGATTACAATTCAAATCCAGAAAACGTATTTAAAGAACCCGCCATAGACGTAGAGCTAAAAAGACTTTTAAAAAGCAAACAAACGGATAAAATTTTAAAATTTATGAAAGATAATAATCTATCCGTCGATCATACTATGGACGGAGGGGTAACGCCCGTGATGTATTCTAGCTTTTGGGACGATACGAATACTACTCAAGAGCTTATAAAGCTAGGCGCGGATATACATAAAAAAGACGAATACAAGCTATCCGCTATGGCTTATGCGATAGAAAATAACTCCACCAAAGCGGTAAGACTACTTTTAGACAACGGCGTTAAATTTGAAGAAGCCAAGGTGGTGCAGATGTACCTATATCCGCCAAATATAAAAAAGATCTATATTAAAAATAACAAAGTAGATCATATCGATTATACCAAACACAATAGGGGCCCGGGTTCAAGTGATGCAAGCCTGCTTCTTGAGTACGTTATTCGTAATAATTTTGTAGAGCTAGCGGAAATGATATTGAAAAATGGGTATGTGACAAAATATTATTACGGCTATGATAATAATGAGAATGTAATAACAAGCGATGAGTTTACGGATATAGTCCCTGAGGAAAGCATATTAGCGACAAAGAAGAATACGGAAGAGGAACGCTATCAAAAATTTTATATAGAGGAGTTTAGATACTATTATACGTATTATAGACTACTTGATTATGTGCCGCATTATGAAAAAATGCTAGATTTACTTTTAAAGTATAATGTCAAAGGGCAGCCTCCCAGGGAACTGCTTAAAATAGAATATGATAAATGCTATAGTGATAGAGAATTTTTTCTGCGTAATACATATGAATCATATTGCAGAGGAGTAGAAAGAATCAATCAGATATCTGAACGATATACCGTCCCTATTTCGAAAGAGAGATTTGAAAGACTAAGGCCTATGAAAAAAGAATTTTATGATAAGCATTGCCCTGATGCAAATTCTACATTTAAAGATACCAAAAAATTTATAGCTTGGCGAAGCGGTGAAAAAGAATTCGAGATGGTATTGGCATATTTGAAGAGTTACTTTGAAAATGGCGATACCGAAACGGTAGTAAACTTAGATGAAAATACGCAGCTTGATACAAACAAATAGCAATAATAATTCCAAATAAGGAGAGGCGCAATGGCGAAGTTCGATAGAGAAAAGTATAAAAACCCGAACATTGTAGGCGAGGTCATTTTAAAATTCTCGTTAAAATTTCTCCCAGCTAGGACGTAAAGCCTTAAATTAATCCAAATTTCACTATAATTAATCACTTAAATTTTAAAGGCCGCAAATGCTAAGCTTAGACGAAATTCGAAAAAATATCATCCTAAAACCTGGCGTGCATTATTTTGATTTCGCGGCTTCGGGGCTTGCTTATGGACCCGTAGAGCGCGAGATAGGCGAAATTTTAAAAACCTACGCCAACACCCACTCCGACAGTAGCTCCAGCGCCATCATTACGCAGCGTCGCTACGAGGGCGCGAGAGAGAGCCTAAAAAAGCTGCTAGGGCTTGACGAGCGGTTTTATCTCATCGCCTGTGGGCAGGGCGCGACGGCCGCGATCAAGAAATTTCAGGAGCTGCTAGGCATCTACCTGCCGCCTGCGACTAGAAGCGCGATCGGCGAGGCAAATTTACGCGCCGCACAGCTTCCGTTCGTGCTCGTTTCGCCCTACGAACACCACTCAAACGAGCTTAGCTTTCGCGAGGGACTTTGCGACTACATGCGCGTGCCGCTTAGTGAATCAGGCGAGATCGATCTGCTCGCGCTTGAGCGCATCTTGAAGCTAAATGCGGGACGCCGCATCATCGGCTCGTTTAGCGCCGCCTCAAACGTCACGGGCGTCATCAGCGACTACAAAAAAATCAGCGAGCTAATCAGGGCTGCGGGCGGTATCGTGGCCTTTGACTGCGCGGCGCTGAGCTCGCACGCAAATTTAGACTGCGATCATTTCGACGCGATTTTCCTCTCGCCGCATAAGCTATTAGGAGGGCCTGCTAGCTGCGGGCTTTTGGCGATCAGAAAGGAGCTGCTTAACAGCGATGTGCCGACATTTGCCGCGGGCGGGACGGTCGCCTACGCCAGCCGCGAAGGGCACGTGTTTTTGAAAAATCCCGAGCAGCTAGA
>CAURUZ010000027.1:0-8999 GCA_963528355.1 uncultured Campylobacter sp. | reverse complement strand
TCGCCTACGCCAGCCGCGAAGGGCACGTGTTTTTGAAAAATCCCGAGCAGCTAGAGGAGGGCGGTACGCCGCCTATAATCGGGCTTATGCGGGCAAATTTGGCCTACGCGCTACGAAACGAGGTCGGTTTTGAGAGGATAAAAAGCATCGAGGACGAGCTCGTACGTCTTTTTGAGAGCGAGCTAGCAGGCATTGACGAGATCATAAATTACGCTCCAAAGGGCGCGCCGCGGCTGCCGATTTTTTCATTTAACGTGCGTGGCGTCTCGGCGTATGATTTTGCCGCGAGCCTTAGCAACGACTTCAGTATCCAGACGCGCGCTGGCGTGATGTGCGCGGGCCCGTACGCTCACGATCTGCTGGGTATTAAGGAGGGGCGCATGCCAGAAGCCAAGCCCGGCTTCGTGCGCGTGAGCCTGCACTACACGCACACCGAGCAAGACGTGCTATATCTCGCGGGCGCGATAAGATCCTGCATCAAAAAGCACCGAGATCTTTGGGGCGAGGAAAAGGCGATGTACGAGATGTTCGGCGGGAAAATTTAAGTAGCGTGAGGTTAGAGCTCTGCCACTTTTTTGAGCTCGCGAAATTTTATAAAATTCCGCACAGTTTTTAAAATTTATCGGAATTCCGCGCCGTCTCTTTGGAATTTTACGCTGGTTTTGCGCCGCGGAATTCTTACCATCGTTCCGCCTTTGCATTATAGATAAAATAAACGACACGCTCTGCATAGTTAAAATTTAGAATTTTAAATTCCGCGCCTAGAAATTGTGGAATTTCAAAATCCCGTTAGCTGTATTCGCGGCTAAGCTTTAAAATTTCTTAGCAATGGAATTTTAAAATTTCACGCTGTGCTGCTCGGTAAAGGCATGCTTGTAAATTTCAAAATTTAAAGGCGCAAATTTTTGCGCTCTGTTTCGCCGGGCATGCCGCGCTAGATGGTTCGCAGTGAAAATTTGAGGTAGAAATGAAATTTATTAGCGCCGCGCGAATAAAATTCTAAAGCAAAATTAAGCTTATCTGCACTTCGCGCAGAATTACTCCAGTCCCAAAAATGCGCCGCTTTCAAATCCGAAATAGATCCTCTTGCCCGCACTCCAGCGCCGCTCATCCTGCGCCGTGACGCATTTTAGCAGCACGTCGCCCACCTTGATCTTGATGAGTAGCGAGGAGCCGTACTGAAGCGAAACCGAATGTAAAATCCCCGCAAAGCAGCGCTCAAACGGGCTTTGAGATAATAAAATTTTACTCGGATTTATCGCGATTTTGCGAGCGCATGCGAGTCCCTCTTCAAGGCGTAGCGAAATTTCATCTGAAAATTTTAAAATTCCGTTTTGCACGTCAAAGATATTTTTGTATTCAAACTCGCATATCTTGCCGCGATGCAAAAACACGCTTCTTTGCGCGATCGCACTGAGCCATTTCTCATCGTGGCTGGCGATGATAAAGCCGCAGCCGTAGCGACTTCGCATAAATAAAATCGCGCGCGCAAAGAGCTTGGAAGCGGCAAGATCGAGGCTATTGGTCGGCTCGTCAAGCAGATAGAGCTTTGCGCGCTGCGCCAGAGCGAGCGCAAACGCGATGCGCTGCGTCTGCCCCGAGCTAAGCTCGAAATGCTTCTTTGATAAAAAACTTCTATCAAGCCCTGTTAGGCCGAGCGCCTCATCCACTCGCTCGTCAAATTCCGCAAGCGCGCCGCGACTTTTGAGCGCAAATTTAAAATTTTGCTCCACGCTGCGTTTTAAAAGCACGGGCTCGGGCAGCAGCAAGCAGGTCTGCCGCAGCGTCTGCAAAGAGGGCGCCCGCTGCCCCCAAAGCTCCACGCTGCCGCTGCTCGGACGCTGTAAAAAGGCCAAAATCCGCAGCAGCGTGGATTTGCCGCTGCCGTTAGAACCCAAAAGCGCCGTGATGCCGCTCGTATTTAGATCGAGGCTAGGGATATTTAGAATTTCGCTCCGTCCGTAGCGCAGCACTAGATCTCGCACCGAGATCAGCTCGCTATTGGGTACAGATCGCGCGGCGGCGGAATTCTCATTTGCAAAATTCTTTTTCGTAGAATTCTCACTCGCGAAATTCTCGCTCTTGGAATTTTTATCCGCAGAATTTGCGCTAATGGAATTCTTGGTTACAGAATTTACACTCGTAGAATTTCCCGCAGTGGAATTTTTGCTCGCAGAATTCTCGGCAGCGAAATTTACGCGCGTAGAATTTATGTCCGTAGAATTCTCGGCGGCGGAATTTACATCTGTGAAATTTTCGCTCATAGAATTTTCGCTCTCCCGCTCCGCCCGGTTTTTGTCCGTGAAATTCTTGCTAGGACGCGTTTGCTTATCCGCACTCATCGATCCAGCCTTTTTAGCGCGTGGATAGCTAAATTTACCGCAAACGCTATTAAAATCAGCACCAGCGCGAGCGCTATACCCATCGCAAACTCGCCCTTGTTGGTCTCAAGCGAGATCGCCGTGGTGATCGTGCGGGTGAAATATTTGATATTGCCGCCGATCATCATCGCTACGCCCACCTCGGCGACGATCCGCCCGTAAGCGGTGGCGATGACGACCAGTAGGGCGTAGCGCAGCTCGTAAAGCACGCAAAGGATTAAATTTAGCGGGCTTAGGCGGTAGTTCATAATGTTTAGATAGTGCTTCTTATCCATATTTTCGATTACGCTGGCGCTTAGCGAGACGATGATGGGAAGCGCCAGCACAAACTGTCCGAGCATCACGGCTTTGAGCGTAAAAAGCAGCCCCAGCTCGCCCAGAGGGCCGTTTCTGGAGATGAAAGCGTAAAGGATCAGTCCTATCGCTACCGTGGGCATCGCAAGCGCTACGTCGCTTAAAAGTCTAAGCGTTCTGCGAGCGCGAAATTCGTAAAATCCAAGGATAAATCCTATTGGAAAGCCGATTATAATCGCAAAAAGTATAGAGATGCTCGAAGTATAAAGCGTCGCCTTAATCGCCGAAAAGGTCTCCGCATCGCCGCTAAAAAGCAGCCCGAATGCGCTTAAAATTCCTTCTAAAATAAAATCCAAGATTGTGTCCTAAATGTTCTATTCTGGCAAATTTATATGCTATAATAGCATATTTTTTAAAGGAGATAACATGAAAAAAATATTTTTTGCTTCGCTTGCTCTTAGTGCGAGCCTTTTTGCCGCCGATAACGATTTGGTTATGGCAACCACTACGAGCACCGATAATACGGGCTTGCTAGACGCTATCTATCCTGCGTATAAGGCGGAAACCGGCGTAGATGTCAAATGGACGGCGGTAGGTACGGGCGCTGCTCTAAAGCTTGGCGAGAACTGCGATGTGGATATACTTTTCGTGCATTCGCCGAAGGTCGAGAAAGAATTTGTAGAAAAAGGCTTTGGCGTTGACCGCACGCCCGTTATGTATAACGATTTTATCCTCATCGCCGATAAATCCATCGCGCCTAAATTTAAAGGCAAAGACCTTAAGGGATCGTTTGAGCTAATCAAGGCGGAAAAGATTAAATTTTTCTCTCGCGGCGATAAGTCGGGTACCGATAACAAAGAGAAAGGTATTTGGAAAAAGGTTGAGGGCGCCGTGCCTGAAAATGAGGCGTGGTATAACCAAACCGGTCAAGGCATGATCGCCACGATCAACGCAGCCGCCGAGCAAAAAGGCGCGACCTTCACAGATCGCGGCACCTACATCAAATACGAGGACAATAAAAAGGGAAATCCCGATATGGTTATCATCAATGAAGGCGATAATGATCTGAAGAATTTTTACTCCGTAATCGCGGTCAATCCGAAGCACTGCCCAAAAGCCGACTATGAAAACGCGCAGCGCTTCATCAAATGGATTACTAGCGAGAAGGGGCAGAAGTTCGTAGGCGATTTCAAGCTGCTAAATAAGCCGCTTTTCACCCCTGATGCGAATACTCGCAAGAATTAATCTCGGGCTAAATGCGAGCTAAGCTTTTAAATTTAAAGGCGGATTTCATATTTTAGCGCGCAGCTCGCGCTTTTTGGCGGGTTTTGGGCCAAATTGTGCGAGCTATTTAATTGTGCCGGCGCGGTTATTTTTACGCGCTACAGCGATTGAGAGGTAATACGGCGTTTCTGAGTCGCCGTCGTGCGGTAGCGAGTATTTTTAGACTGCATTGCAAGGAGGGTCGAAATTTTATTAAATTTAAAGCGGAGAGAGATTCGACTTAACGATCCGGCGGATAATCGCCGTTCAAATCAATCGTTTCTACGACGCCTCCCTCAGACAAATTATTTGCTTTTGGCTCCATTATCTTCTCCTTGTGAGTTAAAATTTATCTTATTCTTTTGATTCTTTAAATTTTGGTATTGCTTAAACAAAGTCTCTATATCTTTATAGAAAAACACATGACTATCGGACAATACATCTTTTTCGCTCATTTTCTTCTTCTTATATATAGGTATGTAATAAAAGAAATAAGAGTGATCGCAATCGATTTTCTCTTTATTATTAAACCAATTAATTTTATTCTTGATATGTATGTAGTTATAGCAAAAAGATTCTATATCCGCTTTTTTATCTCCAATTAATAAATTTTTGAAAATTGGCTCCAAAAGTGCATGATAGCAACTTTTATTCGTAATAATTATATTGAATTTAATATCTTTATTTTCATTAAACAAAGAGCGTATATTCATTTTATTTGTGAATACAAAATCGGTAAATAAGCCGAATGGATGGAAAGCGCCATCTCCAAACCTCATATATATAAAATTATCTATAAAATTTCCATCTTCGTCAATCAAATGCTTTTGCTCCCAAGGATAAAAGAGCCGTAGTTTTAAAATCTCGTCGTTTTTTACAATCTCTTCGGCATTTTCTATGGGCTTACCGTTTTTGCAAATTTTAGAGCCCAGATCCATTAGATAATCAAAATTTAGCCTTTTATCCAGCTTCCAAAATTCGCATCTATCATCGGGGTATTTATCGCCGTTGCACCATGAAAATCTTACTCTCTCATAGCCGTTTTTATCTAAGTGAATATCCGCCATCTTGCCGAAATCTATTTGCGGATAATTATCTAAGTAGTGAAGCTTTTTTAGGTAATCTTTTAAATTAGCTCTACAAGCTCTCTTTGCGTCAGGTTTTTATCGCTAAAATCAAGCGCTTCTAGGATCGCTGAAATTCTATATGCGGGTAGCAAGGCGATAAATATGCAAAGCCAAATCATAAAAACTATAATACAAAAGTATTTCAGGCGCAAGCTTACTCCTTGATATTTCATGCGATGATAGCCGATTTAAGCTTAATTAGCTATAACTTATCGGCACATTCGCCGCCGTTATGCAAATTTAGCCGGACTTCGGCGCATCTAAATTTAGTAGCGAAATTTTAAATTTTAATGCGGCTGCGGCTTAAATTTGAAATTTTAAAACAAATTTGGAGGTTACAAAGCGCGCGAGATCTAAGGCTTGCAACCGGGGCTTTAAATTTAACGGAAGGGTTTGGAGTTTTGCTAAAAGATCGAGCCGATATATATCGGCTCGAAGTAGGGGAGTTATTCGACTTCGGCGTCGATGACGTCATCGTCTTTTTTACCGCCGTTTGCACCGCTGCTTTGCGATCCGCCTTGCGCACCTTGATTTGCGCTAGCAGCCTTGTATAGATCCTCAGCGACCTTGCTTAGGGCTTCTACTTTAGAATTTATCGCCTCCTTGCTCGCGTTTTCATCCTTTAGCACGGCTTTTAGATCGTTTAGCGCGCCTTCGATCTTAGCGCGTAGATCGCCCGGTACCTTCTCGCCCATCTCGCTTAGGCTCTTTTCGGTTTGATGTGCGATGCTATCGGCTTGGTTGCGCGCTTCGACGGTCTCTTTGCGCTTGTTGTCTTCCTCTTTGTGAAGCTCGGCGTCCTTTACCATCTTATCGATCTCGGCGTCGCTTAAACCGCTTGAGCCGGTGATGCGGATGTCGGTTGCCTTGCCGGTAGCCTTGTCTTTTGCCGAAACGGTTAAAATTCCGTTCGCATCGATATTAAATTCCACCTCGATCTGCGGCACGCCGCGAGGGGCTGGCATGATGCCTTCAAGATTGAAATTTCCTAGCGATTTGTTGTCTTTCGCAAACTCGCGCTCGCCCTGCAAGACGTTGATCGTAACGGCGCTTTGGTTATCCTCTGCAGTCGAGAAGGTTTGAGATTTTTTCGTAGGTATTGTAGTTCCTTTTTCGATGATCTTAGTCATCACGCCGCCTAGGGTTTCGATGCCGAGGCTTAGCGGAGTGACGTCGAGTAGTAGCACGTCTTTTACGTCGCCTTTGATGACCGCGCCTTGAATCGCTGCGCCGATAGCTACGACTTCGTCAGGGTTTACGCTCTTATTTAACTCCTTGCCGAAAGCCTTTTTGACCTCCTCTTGCACCAAAGGCACACGCGTCGAGCCGCCAACCATGACGACTTCTTTTATGTCGTTCATGCTAAGACCTGCATCGCTTACGACCTTTTTAAGCGTGCTTATGGTCTCATCTACTAAAGAATCGATCATACTTTCAAATTTAGCTCTAGTGATGGTTTTCATCAGGTGTTTAGGACCCGTAGCGTCAGCGGTAATGAAAGGTAAATTTACCGTCGTTTCCATCGCGCTGCTTAGCTCTTTTTTGGCGTTTTCCGCAGCCTCTTTTAGGCGTTGCATAGCCATGACATCGCCGCGCAAGTCGATGCCTGTTTCAGATTGAAATTCTGAGGTTAAAAAGTCGATCAGTTTGTTATCGAAATCATCGCCGCCCAAAAATGCATTACCGCCGGTAGCTAAAACTTCTACGACGCTATCGCCGGTTTCTAGCACGGTTACGTCGAACGTACCGCCGCCCAGATCGTAAACTACGATCTTTTCGGATTCTTTTTTATCCAGTCCATACGCAAGCGCCGCTGCGGTCGGCTCGTTGATGATGCGAAGCACGTTTAAGCCCGCGATCGTTCCGGCTTCTTTCGTCGCCTTTCTTTGGCTGTCGTTGAAATACGCAGGCACGGTGATGACCGCATCTACGACGGGCTCGCCCAAAAACGCCTCCGCGTCCTCTTTTAGCTTGATCAGCACCTTGGCTGAAATTTCTTGCGGCGTATAGACCTTTCCCGCGATCTCTACCGCGCACGCGCCATTTCGGTCGATGATTTTATACGGTAGGCGCTTTTTGGCCTCCTGCGCATTTTTTTCATTCATCATAAGACCCATGATGCGCTTGATCGAATAGATCGTTTTTTCCGGGTTAGTGACTGCTTGGCGCTTGGCGCTGTCGCCTACTAAAACCTCGCCTTTGTCGGTGAAAGCGACTACCGACGGAGTGGTGTTTTTACCCTCTTTGTTCGGTATGATCTTGCTCTCGCCGCGCTCGAATATGCTTACGCACGAGTTTGTTGTTCCTAGGTCGATGCCTATGACTTTTGCCATTTGTTTATCCTTTGTGTTGAATTTAAAATTTTAAAATTTGAGCGATCATTTCGCCACCACCACCATAGCGGCGCGCAAAACGCGCTGCTTATACATATAGCCTTTTTGATAGACCTGAACTATATCGCCCGAGTTTGCACCCTCTGCCTCGATCATCGAGATCGCGTTATGCACGCTAGGATCGAATCCCGCATCCGTCGCTATCGGAACGATACCGTATTTTTCAAAAGTCTTTGTAAAAAGGCTTAGACATTGTTTTACGCCAACTTCGATTTTATCCGCAAGCTCATTACCTTCCACATCAATTTTGGCGGCTTCCTCAAGCGCGTCGATTATCGGCAGCAGATCCTTTGCAAAGCTCTCGCTAGCGTAAGCAACAGCGCTATCTTTTTCTTTTTCCAAACGTTTTTTGAGATTTTCAAAATCCGCATTGGCGCGGTAAAATTTATCGGTGATCTCACTCAGCTCGTTTTGAAGCTTTTGTATCTGCGCGTCGGTATCATCGCATGTCTGCACCTCTTGCGGCTCGCTCGCCTCTGACGCGCACTGCTCGCAAACCTCTTTTTCTTCACTATCGCACGCTGCATTTTTATCGCTGTGCTCTTTAAATTTATGGCTCATGCTACTCCTTTAGCGTAGTTAAAAAATTTCTCGTAATTCTCGTAAACGCTGCCTGCGCAGATCATCGTAGCGTCCTCGCCTTCGAATTTTACGGGGCGTTTGATCCCCATAAATCCGTGCTCGAAGTAGGGCGCAAAGATCAAATTTTTAGTAAAATTTACGGCGATCGAGGGGTTGAGTAAAATTTTAAACCGCTCGTCTTTGAAAATTTTATACGCTACGACCTCGTTACAAAGAAATTCGATTTTAGAATTTTTTAGCTCTTTGATTTTGGCGCTAAGCTCGCGCAGACCGATCTGCATCGAAGCTAGCTCCAAATCTCCGAGTGAAATTCCTATTAAATTTGATAGGAATTTAAAAACTCTAAAATCGTATTTTAAGATAATCTCATCCGTTCTAAATGTAAGGATTATGAAACGATCATCGTGATTGATGACTTCGCTTAGGGCTTCGTTTTCGGCGTTGAAAATCATACAGTAAATTTCAAAATCCTCAAGCACCGCTTCTAGCTCGCGAGCATCGTCTATTTTCAACTCATCGTCGAAGCTAAGTCTAGCGCGCCAGTAATCTTGCATCGTCGCAACTGTGGGGATTCTACCACCGCTTACATGAAGCTGCGTCAAAGCCCCCTCGTCGCTTAAACGCTTAAAATAAATTCGAATGCTAGACGCTGACATCGCTACGCCCATACGCTCACCCAGCTCGGAAGATCCGATCGGGGTGTTGCTATCGAGATAGGCGGAAATGATGGATTCCAGGATCATATCACGTTTATTCGTTTTCACTTTTAGCACTCTTTCGGTAAGATTGCCAGTATTATACAACATTGAGTGGTAGGATGTCAAGGTTTTTATATAAATTTTATAAAATTTTAGCAATCGGGTCCTGAGTTTGCTAAATTTTAACTATGATTTTTTGAGCTGAGTGGAATTCTTGGAATTCTTGGAATTCTTGGAATTCTTGGAATTCTTGGAATTCTT
>CAURUZ010000026.1:0-9269 GCA_963528355.1 uncultured Campylobacter sp. | reverse complement strand
GGCCGGCTTTTAGGCAGTCTTTGATAAATAGCTCGTTGCTATCTTTGATGCCTTCGGCTTTTTGCTTGTCGCTGTTTGGAACGGCAAAAATTCCGCCGTTAATTACGGAGTTGCCGCCGACGCGTCCCATTTTTTCTAGGATTAAGACTTTATTGCCCTTTTCGGCTGCTGTTATACCAGCCGCAAGTCCTGCAAAACCGGAACCAACGATAACTACGTCCCACTCTTCGTCAAATTTGACGTCTTTAGCGTTTACCGCAGCATTTGCGTTTACGGAGCCGAGCGCTAAAGCACCCGCGCCAACTAGGCTCATTTTGAGCAGATCACGTCTTGAAACATTTTTCATGATACGTCTCCTTTGTTTTTAAACCGAAATTTCGGTTTTTGATGTGCCTAATTTTGGGAGAATTATAGCCAAAGTTAAATAAAAGCAAAATAATATTATTTAAAAATTGTTTTTAAATTTTAAAAAACCGCCGTAGCCAAAAAGCTGCTTATTGGCTGTTTGCTAGCTCTAAATTTAGACAAATTCTAAATTTAAATCTCTTTATAAAATTTTATGCGCGTTATGAGAGTGTATTCTAAGTGGGATAAAAGACCCGCTAAAAGCAGGTCTTTATCTCTCGCAAAGCTTGCCGCATGCGTCGGCGCGGCATCTGCTGCAGTGAGTCATCTGCGCCATAGAGCCGCCGATTAGCTTTCGCATGCTACGAATTTCTTCATTCGAGGGCGATTTGATATTTGCAAAAGGGGTATCATGCACGGGGATCATCGCCATACAGTTCATGATATCGGCTTGCCACTCTTTGGCTTTTTTCGCGATTTGCGGGACGTGAGCCATATTTACGCCAGGTATTACGACCGTATTGATTTTGACGATCATGCGAGCTTCTTTTAGCTTGCGGATCCCCTCCTCTTGGCGCGCCCCAAGAATTCTAGCGCCCTCTTCGCCGCGGTAAATTCTATTTCCGTGGCGTACCCACGCATAAATTTTGCCGCCCACTTCGGGTGTTACGGCATTGACCGTTACCGTCACGTGGCTCACGCCGATGCGCACGATATCATCCACGTGCTCGGGCAGAGCTAGACCGTTCGTAGATAGGCAAAGTAGGGCGCGAGGGAAGCGGGCTTTGCATTTTTCAAAGGTAGACAAAGTTTTGTCGGCATCGCACATAGGATCTCCGGGCCCTGCGATACCGATGACCGAGATATCTTGTCTAAATTTAAATAGATTTTCCACGTATCCTACGGCCTCGTCCGGGCTCTGCACCCTCCCGGTTACGCCGGGGCGATTTTCATTGGCGCAGTCGTAGATGCGGTTGCAAAAATTGCATTGTATATTACAATGCGGTGCTACGGGAAGGTGCACGCGCCCGTAGCTCGCGGACGCTTTTTTGCTAAAGCAGGGGTGGTTGTCGAAGGAGGGTTTGGCGAAAAAATTCATCAATCTTTTTTCCTTCCGAATTTTATGGCGTCTGCGTGGCAAACGTCCATACAATCGCCGCAGTTCGTGCAGTTCATCTCGTCCGGTCTCGTGCCCATTTCGCATTTGCGCAAACAGGCGTTGCAGTTATCGCAGGCGCTCGTTTTATAAACGCGAAATATTGAAATTTTACGCAGCAGCTCCATTATGCCGCCGCCAGGACAGGCGAAGCGACACCATAAATTTGCGACGATCAAGGATGCGGCGATGAGGCCTACGACTACGGCAGTGCGAGCTGCCCAGTACCAGTCGGAAAATTTAAAGGACATGATAACGGCGTTTAGGTACTCGTCGCTGGTGCGAATAGGGATCATAACGCGAGGATTGCCGTAGATAAAATACACGCCCGCGCTAAGTAAAACGGCTATAACCATGCCTATCTGCGCATATCGTAGCTTCCTATTATTTTTTAGTTTGAGCTTAAAAGCGGCAAATTTGCCGAGCATTTGATTTACGAATCCGCCCGGGCAAAGCCAGCCGCAAAACGCGCGCCCAAGGAAAATAACCAGCACGGGGATAAATAGCCAAAATCCGAAAAACACGGTCGCGATCCGCCCCCAACACGTGACGATCGGGCAGGATTGGCAGTTGACGAAAGGCACTATAAAAGGGCATCTAAAAATTCCGTAGTATGCCCATTGCCCGATCGCGCCGATAAAAATCAGCTGCACCAAGCGACGAATTTTAGTTAGCCTAGAGACTTTTTTCATCTTTGCCATATTTACGATACTAAACATCTTTTACACCAAACCTTTCTATGAGTTCAAGCCCGCGCGCCGAATGGATGGAGGTAAAGCCGTGTCGCTCGAAAATTTCCTGCCCCTCCACGGAGCAGACGAAGTCCGCGAAGTCGTCGGCCAGCTTCTCGTCTTTTACGTATTTCATGATATTTAGCGTAAAGGTAAGCGGCCCGGGCGGGATGAGTTTCTCGTCGATAGGCATATATTCGATCTTGTCTTTAAATCTATCGTGCGTCGTTAGGCGCTTTTCGATTATGGACGCATCGCCTTTGCCGTCTACCAGATCGCACATCATCTGGATGACACATGAGCCGTTGGCGACCATATTTTTCATAACGGGCCCTGTGAGACCTGAATTTTTCAAAATTCCCTTTACCGATCCGCTACCAGGAGGCGATGCCCTTAGCGGCAACATCACCCTTACGCCGGGCTCTGCCAAATCCTTCAGATCGCGAATGCCTGCAGGATTGCCCTTTGGCACTACTAAAACGTAGTCGGTAAAACATAGCGGTCTAAAGCGGAGGCTAAGCCCTGCTTTGCGTAGTTTTTGAGACAGCTCCAAAACGCGAGCGCCGAAAACCTCCGTTTTGCCCTGCAAGGCTAGTAGCGACTTTCCGAGCGCACCCGCAAAGGCGCCGGTGTACTGGATATTATGTCCCGTTCTTGACTCATAAATGGCGTTTAGCTCGTTAAATGCTTCGGACAGTCCTCCGCACGACCAAACCTGCAGGGAACCTGGCTTAAACGGCGTATAGCCAGCGAGCATCGTTTCAGGTCCGGCGATGGCGGCTGCCGCCAAAGCTCCTTTTAAAAAGCCGCGACGAGATTCGTCTATCTCCTTAAATTTCATGCAATCTCTCCTTTCTTTGGTTTGTTTTTAAATTTAGAAAATTCTTCATTTTAAAATTTCAAATAAGACCTGCTAAAGTAGCTCGATAAATGCTTCCAAGCGCGTGCGTATCTGCCCGACGTCCTGTTTTGAATAATCGGTCTCTAGCGACATATAGTTCGCTCCCGCTTCGCGGCTGGCTTCTTTGATCTTGTTCGTCTCGATCGCGTAGGTGTGGCAGCCGCTTAGCACGACATCGATGATGCCGTCTGCTTGATATTCGCGGATAAATTCCTTGATGATATCCGAACGTGCGTCGTTTTGATACATCACCGAACATGGAATTTTAAGGTAGCGCTCGGCGATATTTGCGACCAGATCGCCCTTAGTTTGCACTTGGTTTTGATAGCCTTTGGTGCCGGAGCAGTTTTCAAAGGCCACTACGTCTGCACCCAGCTCCTCAATCTGCTTGATAACCTTTTCATACACGCCTCCGCTCGGACAGCCTGTGATGATGATCCGCTTTTTGCAAGTTTTCGGCGGCGATATCTTCTTTACGGCGGCTATGTAGGCGCGTATCATTTTAAGCTTCTCCTGCTTGTCGTATATGAAGTCGCTCGCAAATGAAATTTGATGAATTTCGCTGCCCGCTACCGGCATAGGATTTAGTTTGCCAAGCTCTAAAAGCTCCAACATAACATCGCGCTCTTCGTTGTAAATTTGCACCGCATCTAGTAGCGCTTCATCCGTGATTTTCGTATTAAATTTTTGCTCTAAAACTTTACGAAATTCCCTAAGCTCGTCGGTAAAAAGCTCCAAACTCTTGCCGTCTCTCATATTCGGTAGTTGCAGCACGTGGACGTCCTTATGCTTTGCGAGCAGCTCATACATCTTTTTCTTGCCGTCGCAGGTCGTTTCGCCTATGACGAGGTCGCTGGCGTTCATATAGGGGCATTTTTTCGTAACCGCGTAGCCGTAGCTTGCTTTGATTAGTGGGCAAAGATTGCGCGGAAGCTCGGCATGAGCAGCGTCTATAGGGCTCTCATCATAGGCGCAAAGCCCAACCGGTACGGCGCCCGCTGCGTAGATGAGCTCCTTGGGAGAGTAGGTACAAAACATCCCCACTACGCGTTTGCCTTGCTCTTTTAGATCGTGAAGAGCCATTGCGTTGCGCTTTTTAAGCGCGTCAAAATCCATTCTCATCTCCTCTCCTTTAAAATTTCGTTTGCTTTGCGTGCACCGATAAGCGCAGCGCCCATCGCGCCGCAGTAGATTGCGTTTTCGCAAGTAAAAATTTCAGCCCCCAGATGCTCACCTAGAAGCTGCTTAAAGAGCGGCACGTTGCTAAGTCCGCCGCTTAAAAAATAAATTTGATTTTCCAGCCGTTTGATGAGAGAGGCGACCTTGTGCGCGGAGGAATCCACGATGGCGTAGGCGATCTCGCTAGTTTCGGCTCCGTTTGCGCTTAGCGAGACGATCTCGCTCTCGGCAAAAACAGTGCAGGTCGAGCTTAGTTTGATCGCGGGATTTTTGCGGGCGGTTTTGTAAATTTCGCTTAGTTCTAGCCCCAGGCGGCCCGCGCTGATCTCTAAAAATTTGCCCGTGCCAGCCGAGCATTTGTCGTTCATGATGAAGTCCGTAGGCTTGCCACCTTCTATTTTGATAGCCTTGGTGTCTTGCCCGCCCACATCGATGACGGTGCAGTCTTGCTCAAACAAAAAGTGTGCACCAAGGCCGTGGCATAAAATTTCGCTCATGCTAAGCTGTGCGTATTCCACGCTAATGCGCCCGTAGCCCGTAGCCGTCACGAAGCCCTCAGCGTAGCCTTTTTGCTCTAAATTTTGCTTAATCTGCCGCGCGACCTTGACCGTGCTAAAGCTGCTAGGTAGCAAAAACAGCTCGCAAAATTTGCCGCGCTCGTCCATAACGGCGACCTTTGACGACGTCCCGCCGATGTTGGTACCGATAAAATGCATAAAATTTAAATCCATCGAAAAATATTTCTACGCCGTAGAACTTTGATTTGAATGTTAGTCTTTTTAAGCTTTTAGACTGCTGAAATTTAGCGTATGCTTGCGGCGCGGATAAAATTTAGCTTTGCGCCGCATTTGAATTAGATTTAAATTTAGCGCTCGCGCGCGATTAAAATTCCGCTTAAAATCACCACCGCAATGCCTGCTAGCACGATCGGACCGGGTAGCCGATCGCCTAGCATAATGCCTAGCGCCATGCTAAAGAGGATATCGCTGTAGCTGATCGCGGCGACTATGCCCGCTTTGCGCGAAGCGGCGTAGGCGCGCGTCATGTAAATTTGAAAGTAGATACCGCTGACACCCAGAAGCGCCACGAGCACCCAGCCAAAAAGGCTTGGCGGGTTGAAATAAGCGAGCTTCGCTAAATCCGCGCCGCTGAAAAGTCCTAAAATTTTAACCTCGCTACCTTCAAGCACCCAGCCCGTTATCATCATCGTAGCACTTAGAAAGGTGGCTGACGAGACGAAAACTAGCACGATGAGGTTTGTGGCGTAGTGTTTGCGGAGCTCGCGCACGCTCGTGTATGCAAGCCCCGCGCACATGCCGCCGAAAATTCCCACCGCATCGGTTACGCTGATGCCGATGTGCGGGCGCACAACGAGTAAAATTCCGCCAAAACCGAGCAGTATCGCAAACCAGCCGCGCGAGCTTAGCTTTTCGCCTAAGAAAAACGCCGAAAATAGCGCGGTGAAAATGGGCGCCGTCTTTTGGAATGTAAAAGCGGTGCCAAGATCGATGTGAGCGATATTGTAGAAGGTCGCTAAGATACCGCAGCTACCGATAAAGCCGCGAAACGCGAGCAGCCACGGCTTGCCGCCCGGCCCCAGATTTTTTACCCGTCGTAGCGAAAACAGCACGATCGCGATGCCTACGACGTTGCGGAAAAACACGATCTCGGCGCTACTCATCCGCTCCGCCATGACCTTGGCTAGTGCGCCGTTTAGCGCGAAATAGAAGCTCGCTACGAGCATGTAATAAACGCCAAGATGTTTCAGCCAAAACGCGGAGTAAAATTTCTGCTTCACGCCGTCCTACTTTCGGTTCGCCACTAGCGTGCCCGCGACGATGATGAGCGCCATACCCCCAAGCGCCATGAAACCGGGCAGGGCGTCGCCTAGCAGCAGCCCAAATAGCGTCGAAAAGATGATGTCTGTGTAGCTGATCGTAGCTACTATGCCCGCTTTGCGCGTCGCGGCGTAGGCCTTGGTGACGTAGGTTTGATAAAACAGCCCCAGCAGCCCCAGAAGCACGGCAAAGAGCCAGCCCTGCGCGTTTGGAATTTTAAATTTGCAAAGCATAAAGCTAAGCGCCGGCGCGTCTATAAATTCCGCCGCGATCATAAGCGCTACGGGCATCAGCGTGCCGGCAAGAAGCGCAGAGAGGATGATCGTATTGGAGCTATAGTATTTACGTAGCCCGCGCACGGAGGTAAGCGCCATCGCGGCGAATAATCCGCTTAAAATTCCAAAAATATCGCTCGGCTGCAAGCCAAACTGCGGCTGAATTACCAAAACGATGCCCACAAATCCGAGGCAGACCGAGAACCAGCCCATCGCGCCGAATTTTTCGCCGAGGGTAAAGTACGCGATGATCGCCGTCCAAATGGACGCCGTTTTTTGAAAGGTAAATGCCTCGCCGAGGCTGATGTTTGCGATATTATAAAAAAACACCATCAGCCCCAAAATCCCGATAATGCCGCGAAACGCGAGCGTAAAAGGATGACCGCCCTTGTTTGCGAAGCGCGCCGCGCGGGGACGAGCCTTGATTTTATAAAGCAGGATCAAAAGCCCTGGTAGATTGCGAAAGAGCACGACCTCAAGCGATGAAATTTGCGCGCCCAAAAGCTTGGCAAAAACGCCCGTAAGAGAGTAGTAAAAGCACGCCATCAGCATATAATACACGCTTAGATGGTGCAGCAAGAAGTTGTTGTATTTCATCGCGACCCTTTAAATTTGCGAAATTATACACGCATAATGATTAAATTTTAATATTCCGCTGTTTTAATATTCCGCCGCGCCGCCTGCTTTTGTGCACCCCGTGCGACGGCTCGGTTTTGCACTTCGGCGCTTGTATGCGCGGAATAGTCAAAATTTACTCAGCTGCAGGCTTTTATGTTTTCGCGCAGTTGTGTCTGTTTCGCGCTTCGGTTGCTAGCTTTCGCGGACAGGCTTCGGTTTTAAAATTTTATAAAATTTACGCACAGCCCCGCATCCTGCGATATGTTCGGCGACAGATCGTGCGCCTTAAGGCCTTTTATCTAGGCGACACTCTGTTCGTGTCGCGATAAAATTTCGCTAAATTTAGCGCCTAAATTTTATAAAATTTCGCCGCTTCCTTCCGCGAGCGAGCGCGTAGAATTTGGCTTTAATCTATTTTTGGTTATAATCGCGCCAAAAATTACAAGGACGAACGTGAAAAGTTTGATCATCATCGGGCGCCCCAACGTCGGCAAGTCGAGCCTTTTTAACCGCTTAGCGGGCGCTCGCATCGCCATCACGAGCGACGTTGCGGGCACGACGCGCGATACCAATAGGGCCGAAGCCGAAATTTTCGATCGTCGCGTGCGCGTGATCGATTCTGGCGGCCTGGACGACGCCTCCGAGCTGTTTGCGCGCGTGCAGGCTAAGACGCTAAGCGAGGCAAAGAGCGCGGATTTGATAATCTTTATGACGGACGGTAAGCTGCTTCCGAGCGATGATGAGCGGCGGATATTTTTCTCGCTGCAAAAGCTCGGTAAGCCCATTGCTCTAGCGGTCAATAAGATCGACGGCAAGCGCGACGAGGAGCGCAGCTGGGAGTTTAACGAATTCGGCGTTAAATTTTTCCCGATCTCCGTTTCGCACAACAGCGGCATCGACGAGCTGAAAGAGTGGATCTACGGCTTCTTGGATCCTGCGCCTGCGCGGCAGGACGAGGATGAAATTTTTGATGATTTTATAGAGGGCTTCAACGACGAGGGCGAGCCGAAAGAGGGGCGCGACGAGGAATTTTACGCTAGTAAAACCATCGGCGTAGGCATTATCGGGCGGGTAAACGTCGGTAAATCAAGCCTTCTAAACGCGCTTGTGGGCTCGCAGCGCTCGGTCGTGAGCGATTATGCGGGCACGACGATCGATCCGGTGAACGAAAGCACGGAATTTGGGGGACGCACGCTTGAGTTTATCGACACGGCAGGCATTCGCCGCCGCGGCAAGATCGAGGGCATTGAGCGTTTCGCGCTAAATCGCACCGAAAAAATTTTACAAAACTCCGACATCGCGCTTTTGGTGCTTGACGCAAGCGAGCCGCTAAACGAGCTGGACGAGCGCATCGCAGGGCTTGCGGCTAAATTTGAACTCGGGCTCATCATAATTTTAAACAAATGGGATCTTTGCGAGCGCGATTACGACGAGTTTTGCCGCGATTTGAGAGATAGGTTTAAATTTCTTTCCTACGCGCCGATCATCAGCGTCAGCGCGACGGACAGGAAGCGGATACATAAAATTTACCCGCTCATTTTGGAGGTTTATTCAAATTTCACGCGCAAGCTCGGCACCGCAAGGATCAATGAAGCCATAGAAGCCGCGATAAAGGCGCATCCGATACCTCGCGAGCGGGGCAAATCGGTTAAAATTTATTACGCCGCGCAGATCGGCTTTGCGCCGCCGAAGATCGCTCTTGTAATGAACCGCCCAAGTGCGCTACATTTTAGCTACAAGCGCTATTTGATAAATAAGCTGCGCGCGAGCTTTGCTCTTTCGGGAAGTCCGCTAGTACTGCTGCCGCGCAAAAAAGGTGAGAGCGATGAAGAGCGGTAACATCGTGCTCATCGGCTTTATGGGGGTCGGCAAGGGCACGGTAGCGCGGGCTCTGGCTGCGCAAAGCGGGATGTTCGCGCTTGATTGCGACGATATGATCGAAAGCTACGCCAATAAAAAGATCGGGCAAATTTTTAAAGAGCAGGGCGAGCAGAGCTTTAGAAAGATGGAAGTAAGCCTTGCGAAATTTTTAGAAAAGTCCGTCAGGCACGCCGTGATCTCCACGGGCGGCGGCTTTTACGCCGTGAAAAATTTAAATAAAATCGGCACCGTCGTGTATCTGAAATCAAGCTTTGAAGGGATCATTAATCGCTTAAAAAACAGCGAAAACGCGGAGAAAAAATTTGCCAAGCGCCCGCTGTTAGCGGATCTGCAAAAGGCCGCGGC
>CAURUZ010000025.1:0-9534 GCA_963528355.1 uncultured Campylobacter sp. | reverse complement strand
TGGTCGGATTGGTCGGATTGGTCGGATTGGTCGGATTGGTCGGATTGGTCGGATTTCGGCGCGCCGGGTTCGTCCCGCGAAATTTTATTAAATTCTGCGTAAAATTCTACGCAGAATTCAGCGCGAAACCCATGCAGGTTAGGCATTTGAAATTCCGCTCGCAAAATTCCGCGTAAAAACCGAGCGCAAGATCTTAAACTGAGCCGCTCGCGAGCTTTACAGCTCATCGTGGCAAGATTTAAAATTTCATAACGCGTGGGCTCGCCGTGAAATTTAAAATTTCACGCGGCCGCGCACAGTGTCATGTATTGCTATGAGATTCTAAATTTCATGTCGAGCGCACCGTGAAATTAATCCGTCGGTCGCGCAGCAGATCGCCGCACGATCTAAAATTCGCGCTTGCGCCGCGACATGCACCGCTGCGAGTTAAATTATGCGGCATCGCAAGCTAAATTTTACGCTCGTGCGGATCAGTCATGTTGGCGGAGGTTTGCGGCGCCCAGATTAAATTTTCCACACCGCCGTGCATCGCCTGTGGTGGGCGCGGACGTCTGATCTGCTCTGCTTGCAAAGGCGCAGGCGGCTATAGCTGTGCGGCAGCAGAGCTAAATTTTACGAGCCGCTGCGTCGCCGCAATGAAATTTTGCGCTGTGCTGCTAGCTGCAAACTGAATTTGCGCGATGGCTATATGCCGCTGCGCGCTTATAAATTAAATTGCACTCCACGCGCTCGTCGCCTGATTGTCGCGCGGGATTGAAATTTGCGTGCCGCTTATCGCAGAATTTTAGGCCGCTGCATGCCGCGCTATAGCTGTCGTAAAATTTTAAATTGCATGTCGTACGTACGAGCTCGCCGTGAAATTTAAAATTTTATGTAGGCGTGAAATTTGCTTCGCGTTACGCTGTGTCGTACATCGTCGCGAGCCAAATTATGTGCTGCTGCGGAATTAAAGCTTGCATGCCCGCTGCTACCGCTCGGGCGCCGTATGCCTGGCGGCTCCGTTTTGCGATCCGTTCGCGCCGTATTTGTTGCGGCAGTTATGTACGTCGCCGCGCCGCAGTGCGAAATTCCGCGTCTAGCTCTATTTTAGAGTTTTGATTTGCAGCGAGATTTTACGGCGCGCAATGGCGCTAAATTCCATCCTGCGTGAGATTTTAGAATTTTAAAATTCCCTTTCGCGGTATAATTATATGAAATGCTAAAATTTGCGGGATCTTAATAAAGGAATTTTAAAATTTATGCGGCGCGGCTTTGTGGCGTGCCTGCAAGAAAGGAGCGATCATGGACAAGCTGGATAAAGAGGAGCTAGCAGAGGCGCTTGTCGCTAGACTCAAAGCACTAGCGCGTAGCGGTGGCGCCGATCTGCGCGAGCTTGATCGCGAGTTTTATGGATTTAGCGTGAGGCTTGGCGTGCGTTATGACTTTGCCGGCAAGTTTAGCGTCTCGCAGATAAGTGGCGGCGAGCGCGCTCAGCTGCATTTCGCAGATATCGCGCAGTTCGAGGCTCATGCGCGCGAGTGCCTACGCGCGGCAAGCACTGATGCGGAGCTAAGCGAGGCCTTTATGCTACGCCTGCGTGCAGACCCCCAAAAAGCCGCTACGAATGCGGATCAAATCATAAAATTCTACGATTTTAAGCCCTTTAGCGTTCAGCTGCGTTGCGAGCATTGCAGCGGATCGGGCAGGAGGCGCTGCAAAGTCTGCGAAGGCGCAGGCAAGGCGCCATGCGCTAACTGCGGCGGGCGCGGGCGCTTGATCTGCCCCACTTGCAAGGGCACCGGTGGCTATAGCCGCGCGGCGTTAAGCTCTACGGACGCTCATGCGCGCGGCCTTTCTGGAGGCGACTTTGCAGGCCCTGCGTCAAATTCTATGGGCTATCGCTTCATTCCCTGCGCTAGCTGCGGCGGTAGCGGCTCGCGCATTTGTCCCGCTTGCGGCGGCGCAGGCAGATTGCGCTGCGAAAAGTGCGGCGGTGCGGGCGATTTTCGCTGCGAGCACTGCGATGGGTGCGGGTATTTTACTCGCACCGGCAAAGTATCCGTTTATGCCCGCCCGAGCGTCAGCATAGGCGCTAGCTCGCAGGTTTTTGGGCGCGAGCTGCTGGAGTTTTTATGCAGCAAGGGCGTAGGTTTTGCTGCGCGCAGACTTTTGTTTCGTCTAGGCTCGCTGCGAGCGGTGCAGGGCGGCTGCGAAGCGGTATTTAGCGCGGAGGAGGAATTTTTGCGCTTGAGTTTTGCCGTCTGCGGCAAGGCTTACGATGCGGCGTGCTTCGGCGGCGCGACATTCGTAAGACCTAACTTTTTTGACGAAATTTTTGCGCCGGAGCTTGCGGCGGTGCGCGGCGCACCCGCTAGGCTAGGGCAGAACGATGCGCAAAGCCTTTTTGCGCTGTTTCGCGCGAAGCCTGCGCTGGATGCGGCGATGCGCCTAGCCAGTGCTAAGCTGCGCGGCGAGATGCTAAATCTTGATCAGTTGCGCGGCTCGGATGGACATTTTAACTCTATAAATTTTACCCGCAGCGCGGCTGGTCGCGACGCTTTGAGCCTTGCAAAAGACGCTTTTCGCAAAGAAAATCTCGAGGGCGGCGCGAGCGTAAAATTTGCGGGCACGAAATTCGCGAGCGCTTCGGCGAATTCTATGGGCGCGGAAGATAATCGCTTGGGGTTGCGCGGAGAGCAAGGCAGGTTCGCAGGAGGAGTGAGCGGTGGCATAAAATTTGCCGGGGCGGATCTTTTGGAAGGTGGAGAGAATTCTGCCGGCGATTTTGAGGCTAGGCAGCAAGGAAGCGAAGCTCTCGCGCAGAATGGACCTAATTTTGCCGGCTCGCAAGAGGGCTTAAGCGGCACTTCTGATCGCGCCGCGGAGGGTCTTTGCGAATTACGCGGCGAGCGAGATTACCGAGATTTAAGCGCCTTGGGTGCTGAAAATTCCGCAAATTCCATAGACTCCGCTGCGATAAATTCTGCAAATTCCAAAAATCTCGCCGCTGCAAAATTTAAAAATCGCGCGAATACGCAAAGCCCTGCCGCGTCAAATTCTAAAATTTCGCCCTTTGCACGATTAAAGAAATTATTTTTCCCGCGTTCTTTGCGCGAGGATTGCGCGCAGAGTTTTGCCGCAGCGATTATGCGAGTTTGTGAGGGCTTTATTTCGCAGCAATGCGCTCGTGATTTGGGCGGAGCGATGGCTGGGGCGCTTGGCGTGCTAAGCCCACGCTATGACCGCGTAGTGTGGTACGTAGGCGGAGGCGCGCTCATCGCGGCGGCTGCGCTGGCGTGCGAGGGCTGCTTCGAGATGATCTTTGCGGAGCATTATTTTTGGGCGTTTGCGTGCGGCGTGGCAATCGCTGCTGCGGGGCTGTTAGGCGGTGTGGCGCTGTGGCTGGCAAGCGTAGTGCGGTGCGCTGTAAAAGCTCGTAAAATTCCGCGAGAGTATCGCTGCGGCAGGCGCGGCGGGGCGTTTGCTCGCTTTTGCAAAGCTCTGCTCTGCGCCGTTTTAGCTAGCGCAATCTACGGAGGCGCGGCAAATACGGGCTACGTGCCGAAAACCGGCGCAGCAGGGCTGCTGCGAGGGTGGATGCCTGCATTTTTTGAGGACGAAAATTCCGCTTCCGCGAGTGATGGCGTAAATTCTGCAGACGAAAATTCTACGAGTGCAAGCTCTAGCGGCTCTGAAAGCTCTGCTTCAAATTCCGCTTCCGGGGCGACTAAGGATTCTGCTGCGATGCAAAAGGATAAAATTTTATATATCCAAAAAAGCATCGGAGTGAAGCAGGACGGGATTTTTGGCGCACGCACTCTAAAAAAGGCGAGGGAGGTTTTGGATCAAAACCTAAGCGGCGTCGATGAAATTTACGAGGCATTAAAAAGCAAAGAGAGGGCGAGAACAAATCCGAACTCTAGCGATCAAACTGCGCCTTAATGGTAAATCCGCACCTTAGGCTTGGCGGGCGATCTTAAAAACCAAAAAGGATGAAAATGAAAAATAAAATTTCAGTTCTAGCGCTTATCGCGGCGCTTTCCGCAAATTTCGCGCTTGCCGAAAATTTTGAAATCACCGCAGACGATATAAGCCGGGCTACAAAATTCTGTGATAAGGGCGATATAAAGTTGTGCGGGGCGTTGGCGCAGATTTATAATTATGGCTGGGGCGTGTCGCAAGATCTGCTAAAGGCTGCGCCGTTATACGTCAAAGCTTGCAAAGGCGGCGATGTGGAGTCGTGCGTAAATTTAGGCATTTTGTATCAAAGCGGAGAGGGGATGCCGCGCGATGAGGCGAAGGCGGCGGAGCTGTTCGACAAAGCCTGCGATGACGGGCACGCGATAGGCTGCAGTAACGCAGGCTCTGCGTATATCAGAGGCAGAGGCGTGCGCAAAGACGCTATAAAGGGCGTAGGTTACTATGTGCGCGGTTGCGATATGGATATCGTGGACAGCTGGCTTGCGTGCTTAAATTTAGCGCGTCTTTACGAGGGTGCAGATAATACAAAAGCCGTAGAATACTACAAAAAGGCCTGCGAACTAGGCGGCAAGGATAGATTTATGAGCTCGGTAGCGGAGCATGAGCAGATATGGAAAAGCTCATGCGAAAGCTACGAGAGGCTTAAATAGCCCGCAAATCTATGCTTTGAAGCAGACCCTTGCGCTCGCCGTGGCTACGGAGCAAGAACCCTAGCGGATTTCGCATAAATAGCGCAAATCTAAACATCAAGTATCCTGTAGAAGCGGAAATATAACGACGCAAGCCCTTACATGCTCGTATTTTAGGAGGCAAGATAATGACGCTAGCGCTGATCCGCCACGTTACGCCGCTGATCGATCGCGGCGTATGCGACGCCGCAGAGGCCGCGCGGCGCGCGATCCTGTATGACGCTACGCAAAGCTTAGCTTTGTATGAAATCGATAAATTTAAAAGCAGCGCCGCATACGAAAAGCTCGCTCGCATAAGCCGAATATACTCCTCGCCGCTGCAGCGCGAGACGGCGCAAAAGCTATTCCCGCAGCGGGGCATAGAGTATCTAGAGGCTTTGCGCGAGTTTAATCTGCGAATATTCCCCGTGCCGCTAATAAAAATGCCATTGCCGGCTCGTGCTCTCGCGTCTGCTGTGGCTGTGCGGCATGAACCCTAGCGGCGCAAGCGCGAAAGTGGAACGGCGGCGCGCGCTTGATCTGGTGCCCTCGCTGCTGGAAGCGGACGCGGCGGTTATCGCGCACGGCTTCGTGCTGCGCGTAATACGCCGTAGCGCGCGGCGGTCGGGCTACGGCCTGATATACCGCTTTTGCGAGGGCTGCTTCTGCGTAGAAATTTGGCAGCGTGCCGTGTAGAGATACCGCTCTGTGCGAAAATTTGAAATTTTGCGCAGCTAAGAGATTATGAAATTTCGTAAAAGGGATTTACAATCGGAATTTCGCGCCGCAAAATCGAAAAGACGGAGCTTTGCTAGATTAAATTTACAGGTCAAATTTATCGGAAGCTACTTTGAAATTTTGCGGAATTTTATTTCAGCGCAAAGATAGCGCCGTTTTAAAAGGTGGGAGATTCTTGAAATTTATGCACGCGCCACGATAAACGCGAGCTGCATCGATTTGCGTAGGTAAATCATGCTGAGTTAAAATTTAGAATTTATGACGCAAAATTTTAAAATTCTACGAACCGTAAATTTACGGCTTAAATCCAAAATTCCGTTATGATGAAATTTAAAAATTTTACGTTGCTTTAAATTTGCCTGCAAATTTGAAATTTCATGTTATTTAAGGAGTTACGCGCTGCACCGATAAATCTGCGAGGATTTAAAAATCCTCGCTTCGCACCACCGTTCTTCGCACCACCGAATTTATGCTAGTAGGTGTAGAACCTCTCTAAAACACCACTAGATACGCATTTAATAGCTTGTGCATTTTTTATAAACTTAGAGGCAGTAACTATAGGAGTAATTTTCGCAATTCTTCTCTATATAATTCTAGCAAAAGGTTACTTATATAACTATCATTTATAAGTTGTTATTATTTTTACAATATTTTTTAGCATGGGTTTAAAATTTATAAAATCTATATCTTTATAGTTCTTTGAAATATATTTTGAAAAAATTTCCTTACTATAGTGCTTTTGTTTATCAAAAATAGCCGAGTCCCTACAAAATACTTTTCCATCCATCTTATGATTAAGTGTCTTATCATCAAACAAATCTTCTATTTCACACTCTTCTTTATCTCTTACTAGCTGATTTGTTATCATAAATAAGTTGTCTACAATATTTGCATATAGCTCTTTATCTAATATATTCTCAAATTCTTTCTTATTGGTAAAATTTATAAATTTCCTTACAGGCTTCTTATTATTAGGTATTTCGTTGTCAAAAATAAGAATGACTGGATTGGCAGCTATATCTTTTGTTATTTTTTTAAAATACTCAGAATAATTTACAACTTCTCGTCCTACAAAAAACCTATAGATATTTTGAATTGAATCCGCTCCATCTTTTACAAAATTTAAAAAATATTCAAGCCTCTTTGTTCTTCTTAAAAATGATACTTTAAATTCAAATTCGTCATTACTATTTTTTTTAATCAAATCTGGAAAATATGCATATAGACTTTTTATTGCGGATTTCAAATACAATATATCCGTTTTTCCTTCTGTAATAATGAGTGGTTTTTGATTAGCAAAGAAATACTTATAAAAAATAAATTTTTGATATTCTTTTTCTCTGCAATTTAACTTTTTATCATTACTTTTCTTACCATCGTTATGTTTATTATCATTAATATTGATTATATTGTTATACCGATCAATTTGATTAATAAAAGCAAATCTTCCTTCAAGTTGATTCATGGTGGCATCTTTGCCATCAATATTAAAGGATTTATTCTTATAAAGAGAATTGGCTATAGCTCTTGTATATTTACAATAACTATGATTTATACTTATTTTTTTATTAACAACCAATCCAGTAACTTCTTGTCTTGAATCTTTATAGAAAAGCCTAGTCTTCTTCTGGTTAATGCAAAAGCCCGCCTTTTCTACTTCTTTCGAAATACACAATAAAAACTCATTATATATATTCAAAAAATCTTTATTATTGGTAGAAAATGTTATATCATCTGCGTATCTTGTATAATCAAGCTTATATTTTTTAGCAAGTTTTAATATTCGCATATCAAATATATTACATATTATGTTTGATATAATTGGAGAAGTCGGGGCTCCTTGCGGAAGAGAACCCTTGTAACAACATAATTGAGCTATAATAATTGCTATATCTTTTGGGATTCTGAAATTTATATTTTTTTCAAAAAACCCAACAACTCTACCGAAATGAAAGCTAGCGAAAAAGTCCTTTAAATCTATATTTAAAACAAACCGCTTATTTCTGTGGATTCTAGCATTAGTTATTATGCTTTTGCCTTTTTCAAAACCGTGAGAGATATTAATTTTTATATTTTCATCTTTTTTGATCTTATTTTGATAGTTATACAGCTTATTCATTAGTCTATTTTGTATTTTTTTTAAAATCTTCTTATCAGGCGCATTAATGATTCTAGTGCCACCATTCTTCTTTGGTATTTCAAATGTAGTATATAAATTCTCCACTTTAATGTGATAAAGTATGTAGGTTAATAATTTAAGTTCAATTCCCAAAAAAACAGCAAAATCTTTTCTTGTTTTTACATCTTTTAAACTAAGCATAACTATCCAAAGGAAAAATCAGAATGTGTGGCAACTCATTATACAAAATAATTGCATTATTGTAAGCATGTAGCAAAGTTTGCCAACATTTTAGTCAACGTTTGCGAAACACAAACACAAAATCTAGCCACACATCTTTGAAATTGTAAATACTTTTAGCTTAATTAACTATTAAACTCATTGAGTAAAAATTTATCAGTTTAATAAGCTTTTTATGACTTTAGAAAATATCTTTATGCCAGCCGTATTTTGCGATGGGTTTTTCGTGCTATCTTTTCCCCTTCTACCCCCATATCGGCAATATAATCGTAGCTTTTGATGATTATCCACGCTCCGTCATATCAAAGACCAAGTCGCTGAGATTTACCAAATAATGCAGTACATGCAGAATCCATCGATATCGGTAAATGTGGTTTCGTAGTCGTTTTAAAGGATATAAAGTGTATTTCCCGTACCCGAGCGACTATAAGTTATTTCGCCGACTTCATGCACTATGCCCTCATTACTTATGCCAAAGTACGCGGAAAGCGGGCTACCGCCTGATATACAGCTTTTGCGAAGGCTGCTTCTGCGTAGAAATTTGGCAGCGTGCCGTGTAGAGATATCGCTCTGTGCGAAAATTTGAAATTTTGCGTTTTGTAAATTTTAAATTTAATGCGCCGTTTGACAGCTGTCGCGAGGCGGCGAAATTTTATCATGCAATGAGCGCTGCTTTTTGAATGCGGATAGCCCGCCACCGCGAAGTAAAATTTAAACCATACGGCGCGAGCGAGGTCGTTTTCGAGCCCGAGGCGCAAAAGGCGCTACAGCACATCAAGGCCTTGGGGCTTGAGCGGCTAAACGTCTGCATCGCCAAGACGCAGTATAGCTTCAGCGACGATGCTAAGGCGCTTGGGCGGGCACGCGGCTTTAAACTCAGCGTCAAGGACCTTCAGATCCGCACGGGAGCAGGCTTCATCGTAGCCGTCTGCGGCAAGATAATGCTGATGCCGGGGCTGCCGAAGGTTCCTAACGCGCTAAATATGAGGATCACGGACGAAGGCGTTATAAGCGGACTGGCGTGATTTTAAAATTTTATTTTTTGCGCGCCCGCCTTGGGGTTTAAGCTTAGCATTCGCAGGTACTCAGATGAGAGAGGAGTGGAGTTGCCGATTTGCAAAATTTGGCTGAATTCGCTCGCTTGCGGGTAAATTTTAAGCGTGGGATTTTGCGGATCGGCTTTGATTTTTAAAAACAGAGGCTGATTTGACGAGAATTTGACGTTAGGTTTGTCTTTTAAAATTTGACGAATTGCCCATAATCTCTCGCCAAAGCGGATAAAATTGCTTGCCTTTTTGGCAAATCCCACTAATCGTAAATTTGAGATTTTTACGTCAAATTTATGGGAAAATCAACGTAACGTATTTTGGCGTTTTTATTGATCAAATTTGCCTAGGCAAGCCAAAAATCCTGCGCGAAACAGAGCTAAATTTTAACCTTCTCCCACGGCTCAATCCCGCCTGCAACCTCCTCAAAAATGCCTGCGATTTCTATATTTTTTACGCTTAAATTTCGCTCGTAAGCCTTGATATCGCGTGATTTTAGCTTCTTTTGTAAAAAGGCGAATTCATACTCGATCTGACCGCGAGAGACGGCTATTTTGGCTAAATTTCGCTCGTCAAATTCGCCCACCTTCGCGGCGTCAAATTTATACCCGCGAGCGCAGCCCTCCTCATAAACTTCCGCCAGATACGCATTTACCGCCTCTAGCGCGTTTTCATGCGCGTAAAAGCGGTCAAGCTGCGGGTGATTTTTGTAGCCCTTAGTTAGTCCAGCCAGCACGTTTTTAGCTAGCAGCGCCTCGCGCCA
>CAURUZ010000024.1:0-10853 GCA_963528355.1 uncultured Campylobacter sp. | reverse complement strand
CGAGTCCGATTTTTGCAAATATCGTAGTCAGCGCCGCAAAGAGTGCTGATGCGAGCTAGCCAGGTAAAAGAAGCTAAAGTTCTGCCGTGTTTGATTTAGACGCGACTACCAAGTCTCGCTCGCGATTGTCGCTAAATTTTGCTCCATTTATATAAAAAAATCGCCAAAAGCGCATTCTCGCTTCGCCTAACGCTAAGAGAGATCTGTTTAAATTCCACTTCGACGCTCCTCAAAAACAAATGCCAGCGACGCAAGCGCATCCATCGTCGTTTAAATTCCGCTCCGATGCCTCTCAAAAAAGCAAACTTTAAGCCCAAACCTACTACTCTAAAAGTTCAAATTTTACAAATAAGGATACTGAATGAAAAATTTCATATTTTCCGCACTTTTGGCTCTTGGCATCGCAGGCTGCGCCGTAAGCACCGCTCCGACGCCTGCAGGCAACTTACGCTCGCTAAAATCCGAGATCGTAAACTACACTCGCCAAAGCTCCACAGCTTACGTCTATACGTTTAAAGACCTATCCAGCGGCGAGCTCTACACCGCTCGCGCAAGCAGATATTATGCGGCTGCGGGCGATACTGCCTACATAAGTACCGCAGCAGGCGCTATCACCGATATGCGAATTATCTCGCGTAAGGCAGGCTCTGCCGCTCCGCGCGCTTATGATATCGGCAAAATCGAGACCAAACAAATGCATAAAAATGACGCTATTGCTGTACCAGAGAGCGAAAATATCAGCTTTTAATCCTATGCGATTTTTAGCCGCTGTGCCCTTTAAGGTAAGCGAGCCTGCTTTCACAATTTGAGATAAACGTTTTTGTGTTTGCTCCCTACTCTTATGAAGGCAATAGTTTCTGTTCTTAATCATGACGGACTTGCGCGATTTGCTTGCGCTTTAAAGTCCGCTGATTCTTTACGCAATTGCCCGCATAAATTTTATATTTTATAAGTTGTGGAATTTTATATTTCACAAAATTCTGCGCTGCACATCTTGCTTATATGGCTCGGCTCGCATTTCATATCCACTTCTTTCGCGCTTAAATTCCTTTCTGCATAGTGCCATTTTGTCTGTAAATTTTTATATTATAGAAATACAGCTGGCGCTAGAATTTTGATTGCGAAATTCTTATAAATTTTCTTTCTCGCAGTTTTTCACGGACTGCTCGTTTTCAGTGCTGTATCCTCCGCTGATAAGATGTTACGTGGATTTTTAAAACCCACGCTTTGCAAATTTAGTATCTTGAAATTTTATACATAAAATTTCACATCGTAAAATTTTATGAAATTTCTCCCGCATGAAAGAGGTGTTGCCGTCTGTTTACCGCAGCCTGATATAATCCCCACATCGAAATTAGAACTCCTTTCAATAATCGGCGAGACCTGTGCGGGTCTCGCTTTTTTTATGCCCGTTAAATTTGGATTTTCGGTAAATACTCGGTAACAATTTGGTAAAATTTTAGTATTTTTCAGCCTATTTTAAGCATATAATTTGTCATTTTGTGCTACTATTGCGCTTACAAACTTTTAAAGGAGTTCAAAATGAAACTAGTTAAACTTAGTTTAGCGGCAGCAGTCGCTGCAGGTGCTCTTGCTATGAGTGCAAGTGCTGTTCCGTTAGAGGAAGCTATCAAGGACGTGGATCTAAACGGATACGCTCGTATGCGATATACTCACGATCACCTTAAAAATAAAGCAGATAGCAATAGAGGTGTTTGGCAGTTTAAATCGGAAGTAGATTTTAAAGCTAAAATCGACGATAACTTCTTTGGTGTAGTAGGCATTAGATTTATGGATGAAGATCATGGCGAATCCGCTTCTTCTTCAAATAGTCAATATCATGGCAATTACGGCGCAAGAAGAGAAGACCCGGATTCTGATTTCGATATTGCTAAGGCTTACTTGGGATACACTATCGGCGGTACTACGATTGCAGTTGGTCGCCAGGGCATAGGCTCATTCTTTACCGATGATATGTATGGAGATGGCGTTAAGATTACTAGTACCGATATCGAGGGCTTAACAATTAGTGGCTTTTGGATGGATTCTCTAGAGAACGATGGCGATATTTCAAGCCTTGATTGGGCTAGCGTAAATAATAAGCTAACTACCGATCATAACCTATATGGCATAGGATTTATGGGTTCATATGATCCCGTATCTTTCCAATTATGGTATAACTCTTTAGAAGATGTAGCAGATCTTTTCGCTGCAGAACTGGCTTTAAGCTTTGATATCTCTGATGATTTTAATCTCGGCGTAAAAGGTCAGTATGCATTTTCTGATTTCGATGGCGACTATAAAAATGTAGTAGGTGCCGATGATGCAGATTTCTGGGCCGCAGAAGCAAGTGCTGGTTTCTTTGGCGTTGATTTAGCTGCGGGTTATTTGAAATTTGAACCTGATCATAAAGATAGCCTTTCTTTTGTATCCTTTGAAGATCAAGGATCCTTCATTAGCCCAGGTGAAGAGTTGCTAGATTATAGAAGCTTTACTGGCGAGAACCACTATTGGTATGTAGTAGCAGGATATACTATCCCTGATACTGGTATCAGAATTGGTGCTGATTACCTAGACGGTAAAGCGCATGGTGACGATGCATACGAAGTAGTAGGTAGAATTTCTTATAAATATAATGAAAAGCTAAGCTTTAAAACTTGGTATTCTCACTATAAGATTGACGATGCTGCTGGCGGTCTTGATGAGAAAAAAGATCGCATCAGATTTGAGGCTAAATACAGCTTCTAATTATTTACCTTATACAGGTAAAATTAGGGCGAAGCTTTTGCTTCGCCCTTTTTAAATTCTAAATCAAGGTTTTCTATGAAAATTTTTAAAATTTCTTTTTTAGCATGTTTTTTTGCCTTTAGTTTAAATGCCGCGGATAAAGCAAATGATGACACGTATGTATTCGAAGCCAAAGGTGAGTTTGCCAAAGAGCTAAAATCCCTGATCGAAAAGCATTCTAAAGATGAAAACGTAACCGTAAATATCTACAAAAACGCTCCGGTCGCAGGCAGTAAAACCCATAGCGGCAAGGTAAATCGAAATATAAATTTTTTAAAAGAAAGAGGTGGAGCTATCTTTGCTGAGAAGTGCGCTTCATGCCACGGTGAGAATGGCCAAAAAAGAGCTTATGGAGTATCGCGTAAACTCAAGGATCTAGATGCCAAGGAGATTTCGATAGCTATTTCACAATACACCACGGATCTAAGTTACGGTGGCAAAATGAAAAATATCATGCAGCCGATCGCCGCTAAGACGGGCGCTACGGAGCTAGGCTATATTATTGCTTATTTAAAGGGCGACGATTCATTCCTATACGATACCCCATCTAGCAAAGGTGCGAATACCGAAATTTCCACTGCCCCTAGTGAGCAGGGTTCGTATCTAAAATAATGGGTATGCGATGAAAGTGGCAATAGTTTTAGCTAACGGATTTGAGGAGCTCGAGGCGATAAGCATCATTGATATTTTAAGACGTGCAGATATTGATGCTCTAGCCGTGGGGTTAGAGAAAAAATGCGTTCGCGGTACGCACGGCATCGAGCTTGTGGCGGATGAAATTTTGGATGATATTAAGGTGTCTGAATTTTCTATGATCGTTTTGCCAGGGGGTTTGCCCGGTGCGGAGAATTTAGCCAAAAGCGAGAAACTCGGTAAGATTCTGCGCGACTTTGATGCAAATAACGCAAAAATCGGCGCAATATGTGCCGCTCCATGGGCGCTAGCTACCGCGGGTGTGCTAAAAAGCTCTTATACTTGTTATCCAGGCTTCGAAAATCAGATCGCTCACTCAGGCTATACGAATTCGGCGAATGTCGTAAAAGATCAAAATATAATGACTTCGAAAGGTCCCGCTACTGCGATGGAATTCGCACTACAAATCGTCCGTGAGTTAAAAGGCGAGCAGGTTTATTCCAAGCTAAAATCCGATTTGCTTTTTAAATAAAATTTCAAGTTAGAGCCGACTCCAGTGCGCCTTATTTTGCCATCTGTAAAACGGGGTGCGTGATTTTGCCACGCCTGAGGGCTGTAAATTTTATCTCGTTCTACACGTATAATATAGCCACAATATTTATTCTGAGTATCCATAAACGACGAATGGAATTCTCACAACCTAAATTCTAAATCGAAAAACGCAAAAGGTTTTATGAGCAACAGATGAAATTTTATTGGGGTAGTTGCTATCTAAACCAAGCTTTACCATCATAGCGGTGTGGAACGCGAGCATGAAAGATATATTCTAGGCGTAGGCTCTCAAGCAGACATCCCCGAGCTGAATAAATTCAGTGCGGCATCTTCGCGATGCACTCGCTAGCAGAAGTTAAACAGATCGCGCAAAATGTGCTAAATAAGAGTATCGGCGTGATCAAAAACGATAAGATCACGCTGGATATAAATTTGATCAAATAGGGGCGTCAATGTATCAAGAAGCAAAACGGCGCAGTTTTTGAAGGGTTTTGTCGGTAAAGCTCAGATTTATCGGGAAGAATATAAGCTTGTAGTGCGCGACAAAAGCGTTATGTAGAATTCTTAAAAAAGGATAAAATTTAGCGCTTTTTTAAAATATCATCGTTTAAAAATGTCGCGCTGCTTTGTATTGTTTTGATAACGCGGTCTTTAGAATTTTGCGTTTTGTAGGGTACGGGTCTATGTGCGATCAAATTTACGCGCCCGATTTTCGCAGTGAAATAAAAATTCCCCAGTATCGTCGCGTTTAGAAATACTCCAAAATGTATGCGTTCTAATCCCCATATCCCTATGCTGGCGGCATGAATGGGCACAAAAATTATCGCGACTAAGATCGGATAATAATCCGAAATTTTATTTTTGGCAAGGATTACGGTCGTAACGATGGCGTATGCGATGAGCGTAAAAGGAGAGATAAGCAAGAGTGCAAAAAGCGCGTTTATGCGCTGATAATCTTCGTGCCCGATTAAGACGCAAAAGCTACAAAACGCGAGCGTTATGAGAAAAAATAAAGGTAAAATCCACCGCGTTTTCACGTCGCGCCCTTTAAGCAGCGATAAAAAGAGCAGATGAGAGCCCAGCGCAATACAATAATAATCAAATATAACCGACGAGCTTAAAAACGTGAGCGGTATGCCGAGCAGTGCACCCGGCCCGTCAAAATATATCCCACTAAACATGAGCCACGTGATAAAGAGTATAAAAGCATATTTCAGACCCGCATAAGTGGCGCAAACACAGATACTAACAAGGATAAATCGCATAAATTTGCTCATTTGCCTTTTTCCTAAATTTAGGTAATTATAGCAAACCGCGACAAACAAACGACGCAAAATTTTAATTTAGCCCGTGCGCTCGCAAAATCCGCTGCCTATCGCGAGCTCGGGTGAGAGAACCTGCCAATGCCTTCGTATTATTTCATCCGCACCAGCGCCGCAAGAACAAATTTCATAAATTCTAAATCCGTTTTGCGTTATCATTGCGCTAAATTTAAAATTTTACGCAAAGGGGATCATATGAAAAATACGGCATTCATTACGGGCGCTACGAGCGGCTTTGGAGAGGCGATTTCTAGGGCGCTTAGCGCGCAGGGCTATAAGATCGTCGCGCTTGGACGCCGCAAGGAGCGGCTGCAAAAGCTAGCCGGCGAGCTAGGCAACACGCACATTATCGCCGCGGATATTCGCGATAAGGCTGCGGTGTTTGATGCCGTAAGCGCGCTGCCTGAAAATTTCAAAGACGTCGAGGTGCTCGTAAATAACGCAGGGCTCGCGCTGGGGCTTGAGGGGATCGTGCAGACACCCGTAGAGGATTTAGAGACGATGGTTGATACGAATATCAAAGGCGTGCTGTATTCGACCAAGGCAGTGCTACCGCTGATGATCGCGCGCAAAAGCGGCTATATCTTCAATCTCGGCTCGACTGCGGGCGCGTGGCCCTATCCGGGTAGCCACGTTTACGGCGCGAGCAAGGCGTTTATCAAGCAGTTTAGCCGCAATATCCGCAACGACCTGCGCGGCAGCGGCATCCGCGTGACGGAGATCGCTCCTGGAATCTGTAAGAGCGAGTTTAGCGAGGTGCGCTTTAAAGGCGACGTAGCGCGCGCCGCGGCCGTGTATGAGGGGGTCGATGCGATCCTGCCAGAGGACATCGCGCAGATCGTGCTAAGCTGCCTAGCGATGCCGCACCGCGTAAATATCAACGTCGTAGAGGCGATGGCGACGCAGCAGAGCTGGGCTGGGCTTTTTATCGAGAAGCATTAAATTTTAAGGCGAGAAAATGAAAAAAATTCTATTACTAATGTTTTTATCGGTTGCCGCGTTTGCGGTGGATGACGCAACTAGGCAGCATAATGCCGAGCTTTTCGGTATCTGGACGCTGGTGCCGCCCGTCGTGGCGATCGCGCTTGCCTTTATCACCAAAGAGGTGATTTTATCGCTTTTCATCGGCGTTTTTAGCGGCACCTATATGCTAGCAGTCGTTAACGACAATCCGATCTCCGCGCTTGTGGGCAGCTTTACCGATCTGGTCGCGCGCGTGGTGGGCTCGATGGCCAGTAAAGGCAACGCGGGCGTGCTTTTGCAGGTGCTTTGTATCGGCGGCGTAGTCGCGCTGATTAGTAGGACGGGCGGCACGAAAGCCGTGGCGCTTTGGATCAGCAAGCGCGCTAAAACTGGTATCTCGGCGCAAATTTCAACGTGGGTTATGGGCCTTTTCGTATTTTTCGACGACTACGCAAACGCCCTGATCGTAGGCCCCGTCATGAGGCCGATTACCGATAAATTTAGAGTCAGCCGCGAAAAGCTCGCCTTTATCATCGACGCCACCGCCGCACCGATTGCGGGTATCGCGCTAATTTCTACCTGGGTAGGTCTTGAGGTCTCTTTGATAAGAGCGGGATATGATCAGATCGGCGTACAAAACGTAAATGCCTTCTCGATCTTCGTGCAAACCATGCCGTATCGCTTCTACAATCTTTTTATGCTTGCTTTCGTGGTTTACGTGGCGTTCATGCGTAGAGATTTCGGACCGATGCTCTCTGCCGAAAGGCGCGCGGCGACGGGCGAAATCCACTCTAAAAATTCTAACATCGCCGAGCTCGAAGATAAAACGCTAGAGCCCAAAGAGGGGATCAAGCCGCAAGCTTCAAACGCCGTTATCCCGCTTATAGTGCTAATCTGCGGCGCATTTGCGAGCTTTTATTTTAGCGGACTAAGCAAGCTTGAGGGCGATGCTCTCGCAGCCGCAAAAGCCGCTCCGCTAAGCTTTGCGGCGCTTCAGGCGACGTTCGGCAACGCGAACTCGTCGGTCGCGCTTTTTCAAGCGGCGCTTCTTGCTACGGTCGTGTCTATATTTATGAGCGTTTACCGCAAAATTTTTGACGTCAGAGAGGCGATCTCTACGTGGATCAAAGGGTGGAAGACGATGATCGTCACGATCGTGATCCTACTACTTGCCTGGTCGCTCAGCTCGGTCATCAAGGAGCTCGGCACGTCGCGCTATCTGGTCGATATGCTGAGCCAAAACACGCCGAAATTCTTGCTGCCGGTAGCGATTTTCGTGCTGGGCTCGTTCATTAGCTTTTCGACGGGAACTAGCTACGGTACGATGGGAATTTTAATGCCGCTTGCCATACCTTTGGCAAACGCCGTGGGACTTCACTACGGGCTTTCGGGCGATGCGCTTCACGCCTATATGATCGTAAATATCTCGGGCGTGCTTACGGGCGCGATTTTCGGCGATCACTGCTCGCCGATTTCGGACACCACGATCCTTTCGTCGATGGGCGCGGGCTGCGATCATATCGAGCACGTAAAGACGCAGATGCCTTACGCTCTATCCGTCGGCGCGGTCGCCGTGGTGGCAGGATATCTGCCCGTAGCGCTAGGACTTAGCGTCTGGATCGCGCTGCCGATGGGACTTGCCGTTACGTGGGCTCTCGTGCGATTTGCAGGTAAAAAGATAGAGGAGTAGCTCTGTAAATTTTTAAATTTCGCTTTTGCCTTCCGCTTCCGAATTCCGCAGCGATGCGGAATCCTGTCCGGCGGAATTTTGCTTCATCCCGCAGAATTCCGCTCTGCAAAATTCCGTCGCGCGGATAAAATTTTAAAGCGAAATTTCAAAAAAAGCGAGCAAATTTTAAAAGCTGAATTTTAACTAGCCGCGTTAAACTGGCGCGCGCGCAATTCAAATTTTTTAAAGTAAACGGATAGTAAAATACCGATAAATTTCAAACAAGGAGAATGAAATGAAAAATCCTAAATGTTCCTCTGGGGGGGGGGGGGGGGTGTTAGCTGCTTTTTTAGTTGGTTGCGGCGATGATACCGAGGTAAAGACCAAGGAGTATTACGACGCTCATCTGGACGAAGCCAAAGAGGTTTTAGCAAAGTGCGATTTCAATACCCTTAAAGATGGAAGCAACTCGTATAAGAATTGCGTGAATGCAAAAGAATCGGTCAATGATATAAAAGTTATGACGGTAGAATACTATGAAAAGCATATAGAGGAAGCTAAAGAAGTAGAAAAGAATTGTGATTGGGATAAGATAGAAGAAGGAAGCAAAATGCACAAGAATTGTGAAAATGCAAGTAAGGGGTTAGAAGAATATAGATGGAATGAACGTAAAAAGATGTTCTCTGGAACAAAATAAATTTTAATATTAATTCAATATTAAAATTCCTCTTATGCCCTATGCGTAAGCTCATTTTAACTTACTCTACACCGAAGGCGCGGAGTAAGTTCGCTCTACGCGGCTTAGAATTTTGCCGTATAAAATTCCTCCTGCGAAACAATACGGCGCGAAATCTTGCTTTACGAATTTTGGAATTTCAAATTTAAAGCCTGTGGGCTTGGCTATCACAGAAAAGACTTACGGGCTGCGCGGCGCCTTAAAATTTAATCATTTTAAAATTTACGCCGTGCGCCTAGTCTAAATTTCTCTCGGCGGCGGTTTGCGCGGCGCACTAAATTTAACTTCGCGCGCTTTATCCGCACCCTAGTCTAAATTTAAAATTTCAAATCCGCGGCGACAGCTCGTGCGGCGCGAGGCAACTCCCCATATACAACGTCTCGGCTTACGTTATTAAATTTAAAGAAGCGACAGCGTCTTTCTCACGCTATATTGTTTCAAGTCGTACGGCGGCGTTGTGCGTTAAATCTTAAATTTACGTGCTGGGCGGCGGGAAGGCAGCATTTGCCCCGTAAAATTTTAACTTTCGCGCACCGGACGACGGCTAGGTGCCATTGCTCGCACGCCGTTGCGAAGCCGCTTCTAAATCGCCGAGCCGAGTTAAATTTTTGCACGGCGAAATTTTAGCCTATGCGGTACGTTTTACAAAACGGCGCGATTTTGAGTCTGCGCTGCGATTTATAGCGTATCAAAATTTTAACTTTCACGGCACGATCTGCGATGCGCTAGAATTTTAATTTGCGTGGTGCGATCCGCGATGTGATAAAATTTCAATCCGCGTTGCGGCTCACGGACGCGTAGCCTAGCCGATCCCTCGCATCGCATCGAGCCGCTTTAAAAACAGTCCCACCTTGCGCAGCTGCGCCGCATTTAGCGCCCTGCCCGAGTAAAAATACTCCACGCTGTTGCCGTTTGGATAATTCACTCGCGAAATACCCGCCTCTTCGCTTCGCGGCTCAAATTCTAAGGACAAATCCGCGCCGCCTCGAGAATAAAGCTTGAGCTGTGAATTCGCATCTACGGCGCGTGGCGACATGCGGCATTTATCTTCGTCGCACTGCTCTACGCCTTTATCCGCACAAACCTGCGATTTTACGTCGCGCAAAGTATCCATGCCGAAGCCGCGCTCATCCGCGTTAGAAAACTCATCATACCCCACTGCGCCGTTTTTTCTGGCGCCGCACGACACTGCACGAAGTCTGCTCATACCTTGCTCTATCATATCGGGCTTGCTCTCGCCGCTCGCGTTAAATTTAACCGTCCGCGAAGGCAAATCCTCGCCGCGCGCAAGCTTTAGCCCTCCGCCCAGCTCGCTTGCAAGGCGGTTTAGCGTGCCGTCGATACCGTCGATGATACGCACGTGAGGCGGCAAAATTTCGCGCAAAACGTCCTTAAAATAGTTAAAATGCGTGCAACCAAGCACCAGCGAGCCAAGGCGCGCGAGCTCAAATTTGCCCAGTTCCCCCTGCAGATACGCCCGAACCGCAGGCGAGTCAAACTCCAAATCCTGCGCAAACTCCACGAGACGCGGTAACGCCAGGCTCCACGTCTCGCACTCTAGCCGCCCCACGAGGCGCGCGAGCTTCTCGCCCGCGATCGTTAGCGGAGTGGCGATGAGCAGCGTCGGACGCGCGCCGAAGCTGTCCGCGGCGAGCTTGACGGCGGGCTCCATGCCGATGACGGGTACGCTAAATGCGCCGCGAAGCTCCGAGATAGCCGCGCTCGTGGCGGTATTGCAAGCAACGACGACCCCGTTCGCGCCGCGCGAGACCAAAAACCCCACCGCATCAAGGCTTAGCCGCACGATTTCGGTCCTACTTTTCGTGCCGTAGGGGACGTGATCCTCGTCGGCAAAATACAAAAACTCCGCCCCGCTAAACCGCCGCAGAGCCTCAGCTAGCACGCTTAGCCCGCCGATACCCGAGTCAAAAAACGCTATTTTCAAATCTTTATCCAAGGTTAAAATTTCAAAAAAGGGATTATAGCCCAATTCGGGTAAAATTTAAATTTTGAGCGGGCTTGGCGGATCCGCGGCCGTTAAATTCTCGCCGCCTTTTTAAAATTAGCGGCAAATTTAATCAATTTCTTAGGGGGGGGGGGGGGGGGGGTATAATTAGCCAAATTTTACCCGGAAAGGATACAAAATGAAAAAATCGCTATTTGGGTTAGCATTTATAGCTTGCTTTGCGTT
>CAURUZ010000023.1:0-12405 GCA_963528355.1 uncultured Campylobacter sp. | reverse complement strand
GGAGCTTTGATATCAAAATTTATATTTCCGCAATTATCGTATGAGAATTTACGTCGTAGATTTTTCATATGAGTATAAGCCAAGACTTCGTTAAGGCTTTCTAAGTTCTCATATCCGTTTTTTATTCGTATTAAATTTTCTTTGCTTTTGATTTTTGTTAAATCTTCTTTATTGTTAAGCTCAATATACCAACTTATATAATCAGGTCTGGCATAATTCACAAAAAATTGATTCTCTTTAATTAAAAATGATTTTTCTAAAAACATTTTTCCGTTATGAAATGGATTTTTCTCTTCCGATAAGATAATAGGCTGTCTAAAGCCCAAAATTTCATCCTTATATACAAAGTATTTGGATAGATCGGAGATATCTATTTGCGTCTTGTCTTTTATCTCATAATCAAAACTCTTTCTGTCGGTATTTTCAACTAAAAAATCAAACCAGTTTTCTTCATTGAAATCGCCGATTAGATAGAGCTTGGAGATGTGCGCCGTATAAAAACTATGGCCGAAATTTTTTATATCGTGCTCATCGATAATGGTATTTCGCAGAACTTCATAGTCGCGATATCTTTTAAAATAATTTATAGCGGCATTTTGAAGTAGCTCTTCGTTACTCAGAATTCTATTCTCTTTTAGACAATATCCCTTTTGATATTTGTAATAGCTAAAAATAGTAACTACACAGGAGCCTTGCGAAGCGGAGTAATCCGGCACGATGCGGATAAACAGGGCGCAGAAAAGTAGCACTGCGGTTAGGATTTTAAATTTAAGAGATTTGTAGAATTTCATATCAGCCCTTTTCTTGTTATCCCTTAGCGCGGATTATATATCCACATTTATAAAAGCGCGCTTAAAATTTATAAAATATTTCTGGCGCTCTCCTAGCCATTCTTTCCCACAACGCCATTCGAGTTCTATAAATTTCTCTCAATCTCTTAAATTTCTTTAAAATTCCTTCCGAATTTAAGCCCCGTTTCAAATAGACTTAATAGAATTCTTTCAAATTTCACTCAAAGGTATCCGATGCAAACCGCTCTGGGCTCGCTAGGTCTGATAGCCGCCGTAAATCATATCCCATTCGATGCCAAGGCGCTTATAAATAAATTTGCGCTAAGCAGCGAGGAGCCGCAGATCGAAGAGCTGGTGCGTATGGCTAAGCATTGCGAGTTTAAGGCTAAAATCAAAAAGCTAAATCTTTCAAATTTGATGCGCTATAAACCGCCCTTTATCCTTCAGAAAAAGGATGGAAGCTATTTTAATATCTTAAAGATCGAGCAGCAAAGCGAAGCGGATATTAAAGCGGCAAATACTAGCAAGACGGCAGCCGATTTAGATAGCGCAAATTCCAAAGACGCGGCAGGCTCCAAGGAGATATTGAGCTCTAACAGCGACACGACAAATTCTTTAAACTCATCTTCGTCCGCATCGTTATCTTCCGATACATCATCTTCTTCTAGCGCGCCGTCTTCCTTCTCCGCGGGCGCACCCCATTCCTCCGCCAAAGAGACTAACGCTCCCCGCTCATCCAAATCCTCACAAGAACAAAAAGCAGCTATTAAATTTATCGTATTTGATGGCGGGAATTCCGTAAAAGAGCTTAATGCTAGCGAGCTATTTGATCTTTGCAGCGGCGAGTTTATAGTGTTAGCTCATAAAACTCTGAATTCTCAGATTAAATTCGGCTTTGCATGGTTTTACAAGCGGATGCTAAGTTTTAAAAGGGTTGTATTTGAAGTGCTTTTAGCTTCATTTATAATGCAGCTTTTCGGCCTAGTTACGCCGCTTTTTACGCAGGTGGTGCTCGATAAGGTTTTAACTCATCATAGCATCAGCACGCTAAACGTAATTGCATTTGCATTTTTGGCAACTATCATATTTGAGATGCTTTTAAGTCTAAGTAGAAATTATATATTCGCGCACACTACCACTAAAATTGACGCTAGGCTCGGTAGCGAGCTTTTTAGCCATTTGGCTCTGCTTCCGATGACTTACTTTGAGAACCGCAAGGTTGGAAACATCGTTGCTAGAGTGCGAGAACTAGATAGCATAAGAGAGTTTATCGCAAATAAAAGCGTTAGCGTGCTACTTGATATTTTATTTAGCTTCGTATTTGTCTTTATGATGCTGCTTTACAGCGTGAAGCTTACGCTGATCGCAATCGCATTTATAAGCGTAATTGCTGCAATATACTTTTTTATCACGCCGGTACTTAGAAGGAGACTGGAGGATAAATTTCAAATGGGAGCCGCTTCAAACTCCTATCTCGTAGAGGCGGTAACCGGAATGCAGACGGTAAAATCTCTAGCGATCGAGGGCAGTATGCAAAAGATGTGGGAGGAAAATCTAGGCAGATACGTCCGCTCATCTTTTAATCTTTCAAATTTAAGCAACGTCGCAAGCGGCTTTGCCTCCGCACTACAAAAGCTTATGACGCTTTGCATTTTATATTTCGGCGTGGGGCTTGTGATCGAAGGCAAGCTAAGCGTCGGTCAGCTCATCGCCTTTCAGATGTTTGCGGGGCAATTTAGCGCTCCTGTGATGAGGCTGGTAGGTCTTTGGAATGAGTTTCAGCAAGCCCTTCTTAGCGTTGATAGGCTAGGAGATATATTAAATACTCCAACCGAGCAGAGCACCGATAAGCCCATTGCGCTAAATAATATAGAAGGGGATATAAAATTTGACGCCGTAAATTTCAGATACAGGCCGGATCTAAATTTGGTGTTAAAAGATATCAGCTTTCACGTCTCTCCCGGCAAAAGCGTAGGCATAGTAGGAAGAAGCGGCAGCGGCAAAAGCACGATTACGAAGCTGATCGAGCGGCTCTATCTGCAAAGCTCGGGCGCCGTTTATATCGACGGCATAGATATCAGACATCTAAATCCCTATCTTTTAAGGCAAAACATCGGCGTCGTCCTTCAGGAAAACTATCTATTTAGTGGCAGTATCAAAGAAAACATCGCCTTTGCCGCAAGCGGAGCGAGTATGGAGGAGATCATCAGAGTTAGCAAGATCGCGGGCGCTCATGATTTTATCGCAGAGCTTGCGGGAAGTTACGATACCTTCGTAGGCGAGCGCGGCTCTAGCCTTAGCGGCGGACAGAAACAGCGCATCGCAATCGCTAGAGCGCTCATAAATAATCCTAAAATTTTAATATTTGACGAGGCGACCTCTGCGCTTGATTACGAAAGCGAAAGCATCATCAATAAGAATTTAAGCGAGATCAAAAAGGGAAAAACCTTCATCATCATCGCACATAGGCTAAATTCCGTTAAAAACTGCGATGAAATTTTAGTGCTAGATAAGGGCGAGATCGTAGAGCGCGGAAAGCATGAGGAGCTAATGGCTCTGGGCGGCTACTATAAGAGCTTATATGATAAGCAGCTAGGATAGGTCGAAGGGCAGGGCGGGATAAAATTTTAACGCAAGAGCGCTTTTAAATTTAAACTCATTTATTGCGCGTCGCCGCCTTTAAGAGCTTTATTATAAATTTATGGCATAATTCAATTAGATTTCTACAAGGATAAACTATGCTTGCATCGATAAATATTCAAACGTCAAACGCCAAAACGCTTAAAGCCATAGAGGATATAATCGCAAACGATCCTACCGCTGTTATTAGCTATAATGAGCCGAATTCTTTAAGCCCACAAGATGAAGCTAGACTTATGGAAATTTCGGATGCCGACGATAGAGGCGAGCTGAAATATCGCTCGCACGAGGAAATGTTGGAGCATTTAAATAAGCTTTTTAAAAAAATGGTCTGATAGATATGAAGCTTGTCTACAGCGAAGAATTCCTTAATGATCTGGATAAAATTATTATGTTTATCGCGCAGGATAGTCCCCAAAGTGCGGCTAAATTTGCAGATGATTTGATTGTTAAAATTTCAGACATTCCAAATCGCCCGTATAGTTTTAGAAAAAATCCTAAGCTAAATCGTAAAGATACTAGGGATCTGGTTTTTAAAGGCTATACGGTGCCGTTTCGCGTAAGCAAAGACGCCATAAAAATATTAGCGATATTTAAACGTAATAGCCATGCTATGAAATAATTTATTGGATTAAAGTTACAAACGGAGCCGGGATAAAAAATGAGTGGATCTAAACAATGCTAAAAATTTTCAAAAGAATAGAGGATGATTCAAACGAGTTCAAGCCTTTATTGATCGAGATAGAGGATGCTCCGCAAAACCCTTTGGGAAGATCTATCTTATGGATAGCTTGCGGGGCTTTGATATTTGCCGTGCTGTGGATGGTATTTGCTAAAGTAGATATCGTAGTAAGCGCTAACGGTAAGGTCGTGCCCGACGGAGAGATTAAAATTTTAAAATCTCTCGAAAGCGGCGTCGTCTCTAAAATTTTAGTTAAAGAGGGTGACCGGGTAAAAAAGGGCGATCATCTAATCTTAATCGATCCTAGCGTCTCTACGGTAAATTTATCCACCAAGCAAGAGAGCCTAGCTCTACTTGAGTACTCGATAAAAAGGCTAGACGCTCTAAGCTCGGGCAAAAGCTTAGATGCCAATATCAGCGCAGATGAGCTGAGCTTATACAATACGCAAAAATCAAACTACGAAGAGAGCATAAACGTCTATAATCTAAAAATGCAAGCTCTGCAAATGGGGATAAACTCTACTAATTTAGAAGTCGAGAGACTAAGCGGAATTTTAAAAATAGATGAAGCAAGACTAAGCAATCTAAATAAAGTAAAAGATATAATAGCGCGCAAGGATCTATATGAGCTCAAATCCAAGGTAATCGAGCTAAACTCCAATCTTAAAATTTCAAAAGAAAAGCTTGCCGAGCAAAGGGCAAATTTAGATGAGCTAGCTAAGGAGCTTGAAGCCTTTAAAAGCCAAAGCATATCTAAATGGCTCGATGAGATGCTAGCCAAGCAGAAGGAAGCAAGCTCGCTAAAAGCGGAGATCAACGCGATTTTATTTCAAACCAGACAGCAGATCATCTCCTCTCCCGTTGACGGCTTTGTAGGAAAGTTACTTGTAAATACGCAAGGAACCGCCATCACAAATCAAGAAAATTTAATCTCTATAGTGCCTAGCGATAAGCCTTTGATCATCAAAGCAAACGTGCTTAATAAAGACATAGGCTATTTAGAAAACAATCAAAGCGTAGCGATTAAGGTTCAGACCTTCGATTTTCAAAAATACGGCAAGCTTGAAGGCAAGCTCATTCACATAGCAAACGATGCGATAAATGATGAGAAGCTGGGAGAGATTTACGAAGTAAAGATTAGACCGGATTCTACATTTTTAATCGTAGACGGGATCAAAAAGGAGATCGAGCCCGGTATGAGCGTAACGGCTGAAGTAAAGGTGGGCAAACGGCGCGTAATAGAGCTATTTATCTATCCCGTCATTAAATACCTGGACGAAGGACTTAGTGTAAGGTAGGATAGGAAGAGAGAGGTAGGCGGCTATTTACCGTTTTTATTTGTTCAAATATGACTTGAAATTTTAGAATAGACACAAGAATTTCTAGATTTTTTAGTAAGTAATCGTTTTTACTGCTATCGGCTCTTTATCACAATTTATCATCAAATCCCCTGCTCATATAAAAATTTGGCGCATTTTACCCTTTTATGAAGTATTTAAAATTTAAAATCGCTTTACCATATCGAATTTCAAGGTCTTTTGCTGCTCTAAATTTTAAAATTTTACTTCTCAGCACTGCAAAATACAAAGCCCAAAATCAAATGCAATAAGCGATATAAAACAGATAGCTATTCACATACCAACAAACGCCAAAGTAGTCATCTATCAGATTATGAAACAAGAAATGATATAGGAATGGCAAAGAGCAATGAAAAGACAAAATAGCTAATAAAAGGATAAAGTAGATATTCTAAAAGCTCATGTACTCATAACACCAAAAGCGAACATTGAAGCTTAATAGTTGCAGTAATTAAAGCATTAAAGCACATCATAGCATTAAAACGCGTCATAATATTAAAAGAAGTCATAGAGCATTGCAATCACAAAGAGATAATATCTTTTAGGCTTATGCTTTTATAGTTATGATGATTAAAAAATACATAGATGTATTTTTAAATTTACGCGTAGCTGTAATATACAAAAAATACAGTCGAAAAAAGAAAACCCCCATAAAGTACTAAAACGTCTCAAATACGTCAAACAAGGTAAAACACGACGGAAAGACACACTATAAATATCCGTCAAGAGCCTATCGCCTCTTGACGGATATCCCCATTCTATCGGTATTTATAGCTTGCATGTGGCACGCTTCATAGTGTAAAATGAGACGAGCGGGAAGGCAAATGGGACGACTTTTGCTTATTGTATTATCCTTGTTAGCTGCATTGGATTCACTTGTATGTTACGCTTTTTGCCGCTTTCCTTTTGCGCTCCTCGCTCAAATACTTTCTTTAAATTCTTTAAGTGCTCTAGGGAGTTTATAATATTCCTCTGCTGCTTTATAGGTAGGATATACTTTGAAGCGCTTGCCTTAGTCTTTCAATATTTAAGACGGAACTCAAAATTTCATCCGCTGTTTTATAAAATTTTAATCCCCTTTCGTATAAAATGCATTAAAATTTCATTTATAAAGAGCCTAATTTGGATAAATTTAAACTTCATTTGGATAAATTTAAAATAGCTTTCACCGTTTTTGCTTTGATCTTGGGTGCAGGCACATTAAACGCGGCAGACAAATTTAATCCCGCCCCACCGAAACCCATCCCAGATACAGATAGAGCAAATGTGCAAAGATCCATGTCCAATAAAATATCGGCACAAAAATCCACTCAAACTCAAAGATCCCTACAAAAGCTAATGTCCGATAAACAAAATGGGCTCAATAAGCAAACCCCGCCAAACGCTCAAAGCGCTTTAGAAAAATATCTCTCCGCTCCAGAGATGGGCCCCAAACAAGATAGCTCGCAAGACGCTTCTAAAGGTTCAAGTTCCAAAGCTAAAGCCGAAGCCAAAGCCCCTGCTAAAATTTACAGACTAGATAGATCAAAAATACGGGATATAAATCAAAAAAGATTGGACGGGGAGCTTGATTCAAATTTTAAAGCGCACCCAAGCTCCTTCTCTTTTGACGCGCTGCTAAAGCACACTCTAGCTAATTCGCCGAGTTTAAATTTAACAAGACTGGATGTGCAAAGCGCACGCAACGAGCTTGAGTATCAAAAGGCCTCGCGTTATCCCGAGCTTGGAATTAATGCTAATAGCGAATACGCCAAACGCTACGGCGCTCGCTACAATTCCGTACAGATTGGCGACGATAGCCTAGTCTCGCAAAGCGGCTACGGAGATTCCCTCTCTTTAGTACTACGTCAAGATATATTTAAATTCGGCGCGGATGAGTTAGCCATAGAAGCTGCCGAAGAGAATATCAAACAAGCAGATCTTAAAAGATGCTCTTCGTATATGGATAGCTCGATTAAGCTTTTGGAGCTTTACGACGAAGCTCTCGGGTATAAAAACAGAATAGAAATTTATGAGCGGTTAAAAGATGCCTACGAGATGCTTTATATCTATGAAAAGAGACTATCGGGCGCAGGAGAGCTAAGCAAAACAGCTCTAGCAGATCAAGCCATAGCATTAGCCGATACGAGCTATGAACTATCTCAATTAGAACTAAACGCAAATAACGCCTTAAATAAAATTTACTCGCTTTCTGGAGTTAAAATTCCAAACGTGTTTTATCTTTCCGATCTAGGCGGAGCCAATAGTATCAGCTCAGACTTCGTACCCTTTGAAGATAGCGTAATCGCTAAAGGATTTGATCATGAGCTAGCCGCAAATGAGCTGAGCATGAGATCGCAAGAAAGACTTTATTATCCTACCGTTTCGCTCTACGGCAGATACGATCTGTACGGCAGCGACAGAGACGACTTTAGCCGCGCCGGAAAGGATGTCAAAAGACACGGATATAGAGCGGGACTTACGGTGCATATGAGCCTATTTGACGGAGGCAAGCGCGCCGCACAAATTAAAGAAAAAGAGATCAATAAAGAGAGGATTTTATCTAAAAAGGAAGAAGCTAGATTAGAATACGAAAAGCAGATCGCAGATCTTAAACTATTTCTATCCAAAAAGGACGAATACGATAAAATCCTATCCAATTCCTCTAAAATTTCAAAAGATATCCTAACTATGCAAAAAAGATTAAATGCCGGTAACGAAAGCTCAAAGATAGATGTCTTAAACTCCCTAATAGCCTCTTTAAAAAAGGAATTAGCCCTTAAAGATCACGCACAAAAAGCGAGCTTTAATATCAAAAAAGCGGAACTAATGTCTAGATACGGAAGGTGTGAGTAGGCACTTGGTAGCCAAGTAGATGGTTTCGCGGCTAGCCCAATAAATAGTTTAAACAGCTATAGTGTTTTAACATAGTGTCTTGCATTTGTTTTTAGGCTTTGTATTTTGCTGCGCTGGGAAGTAAAATTTTAAAATTTATAGTAGCAAAAGACCTTGAAATTCGATATGGTAAAGCTGTTTTAAATTTTAAATATGCCGTAAGAATAAAAGGGTAAAATGCAGCGAAATTTTTATATGAGTAGGGGATTTGATGAGAGATTGCGATAAAGAGCCGATGGTGGTCAATAAAGCTCTTTATAACGCGAGTGCTAAAACAGATAAGCGCTCTGCTAAGCAAGCTCTAATAAAACAAATCCTACTTCCTACTATATATTTATGAGCGCATAGGCGAATATAAACATATCGTAAAATCTAAGATTATTAAATTTCTTAAGGAGGAGAGAATGGCGTTTGTAGCGGAATATATTTCTAAAGTTGATTCGGAAAGATACAGCATTATAGACACTGTTGATAAAATTAGGACAAAATTTAGAAAACCTTTATTGAGCGATCAAGATATTAGATGGTTAAATTGGGTAGTAGATAAACAAAAACAGACCTATCTTATCTTTATCGGTAGCCCACAATTGCCGGATCCACGAGATGGCTATACGGGCGAGGATATTTGGTTGCTTCATTATAAAGGTAAAAATATCGAGCTTGATATAAGGCGAATTTATGATGAGACAACGAGTAAATATTTCACGGAAAATCCATTTAAGGTCAAATATAAATTCCAAAGCGTAAATTCTGATATTGGAGATATTTCAATGGATGAGCTTTATAAAATTTTAAATGAAGCCTTGTCTGAGTATGGTAGCGGCGGTATTGAAAATAGGGAATATGTTCCAAAAGATCATGAAGTCGTAACTTTTTTGCACGATTAAATATAAAGGATAAAAAATGACGAGTAAACAAGCTGATCAAATTTTAGCAGATATTGCAAATGGTAAAGATGTGCGCACCAGTAGCGGCGCTAAGGTAACCGCTGAAAATTTTGAGAAATTTTTTCTAAACGATATGGTTAGAAAGCTAGGCTCTAAAAGCGAAGGCGAGACAACCGTGCTATATAGTAGCGCTAATGAAGCTGCAGAGATAGCAACAAAAAGTCCGAATATTAGAATTATAAATAAGACGGAAGCTTATAAATTTCTAACCAATATTAACAATGATAATATTATTTTCAAAAGAATTTGGAAAAATTTTTATGGATATGAACCTAATTTAAAAAACTACACATCAAGAGAAGGTATTTTATTAGGCGGTATAGATTCAGAATACGATAAAAGCGGTAAGCTTGTAAAGCCAAAAACAGAAGGCGCTTGGGATATCGTATCAAGAAATTTTGTGCAGACAGCCAAGGGAGAAACGGTTATAATTTTAGGCGACGACGCTAAAACGCAAAGAGTATTTTTTAGAACTGAACTCCCCGAACTTCTCAAGAATAAAAACATTACTAAAATCAACGGCATGAATAAAGCGGACTTCGCTTCTAAACTAAATTCTTATGCTACCGATAAAGAAAAACTGAATTTTATAATAAGCGACAGAAAAACAGTGCTAGAAATAACCGGCAAAAGCGAGCTATACGAGCTAAATCAAAAAGACTTCGAAACCGCTAGAAAAAATATCAAATATAATGAGATCTTGCATACCAAAACAAAAGATTTGATCGCCCATCAAAATCAAAAAGCGAGTGGTAATACCGAACATACGATAGGAAATAAAAAGCCTACAGATACGCCGATAGAGATAGGCGGCAACGAAAAGAAGATCGATAAAATCACAAGAGAGATTGTTAATAATGAGAAAATGTCATATAGCGATAAGATCAAAGAGATTACCAAAGTTCTAAAAAATGAGCCGCCAGCTAAAGTTATCGGCACATTAAATAAGATAGGAACTGCAGGCCTCGTATTAAGCGCAGGTTGGGTTTCGTACGAAGCATATAAAGCACTGGAAGAGGGAGATGCGCAGCGGGCTAGCGATCTAATAGGCGAATATTCGGTTTCTCTAGGTGGCGGCTATTTGACCGCAGCAGCAGCTATGGCTTTAATGGGCGGAACGGTAACGGTAGGAAGTTTGTTGATAGGTATGGCGGCTATGGCGGCCGGTAGCAAGTTGTTTTCGTATTTATATGAAAATAGAGACGCTCTTTTATATTTTATTGATCCATTTGACGAAAACTGGAAAGGTAGAGATCAGGAATGGCTGGAGGAATTTAAAAATTTTTGGCAAGATCCAAATAGATGGGAAAATGTAAGCGATACGTTGTCATATTTTTTAAATCCATTTGATCCAAATTTTCCACATGTATTACAAGATGCTAAGAATTTCTACAGTCAATTATTCAGCTCTATTTTTAACTTCTCCATCTACGACCCTCTCGCCCTTGATCTTAACGGTGATGGCAAGATCGGTATCAATCCTATATCCATAACGGCTTCGGATAAAAAATCAGGCTCGAATAATAATGAAAGCGGCGGAGCCTACTTCGATCACAACGGCGACGGAGTATCTCACAAATCATCTTGGATCAGCAAAGAGGATGGAATTTTAGCCTACGATCGTAACGGCAACGGCAATATAGACGACGGTGGCGAGCTATTTGGAAATTTCACGCAGATAAAAGATAAAGATGGCAATCAAAGACTAGCCAAGGACGGCTACGAAGCTTTAAAGGAATTCGATAGCAATAACGACGGGCTTATAAATAATAAAGACGATAAATTTAAAGATCTTAAAATTTGGCAGGATGCGAACTCTAACGGGATCTCAGATGAAGGCGAGCTAAAGAGCTTAGATGAGCTAGGCATAGCGAGCCTAAGCCTAAACCACAACGAGGTAAACGAAGATCTGGGAGGCGGCAACACCCTAAGCCTAAAGGGAAGCTACGTTAAAAAAGACGGTACCGCTCATAGTATGGGCGATCTAAATTTCAACGTAGATACGATAAACTCTAAATTTAAAGACGGGGCACCGTTAAACTCCGAAGATATGGCTAGAGCAAATATCAAAGGCTTTGGATTACTAAGAGATCTAAGATCGGCCGCTGCATTAAATAAAGATCTTGCTGCCGCGCTAGATAACTACTCTCGCTTAGGCACTAAAGAGGAGCAGCTCAAGGCTCTACCAGGTCTCATCAAAGCCTGGAGCGAGACTGCGGTAAGAAGCACGGACGGAAATTCTAATGCCGCGGGCTACGAAGTAAGTCTAAAAGGGGTGAAGCTTCCAAGCAATGTAAGTCTAGGCGCAGGATCAAACATCAATGTAGATGCAGACGGAAACGTGATAAACTCCGGTAATCCAAACGCCAGAAGACTAAGCCTTACTCCGTCTCAATACAGAGCGCTTCTAGATAGTTCTAAATCCATAGATGAGAGCTTGCTAAAGGAGTTTGAGAGTATAAAATATAAGATCAAAGTAATCGACGCTTTCACCGGCTCAAAGACTGCGGAGCTCTATTATATAAGCAATGACGATATAAAAGCTATCATCAAAAACACGAACGAAACCTATGATAAAATTTTAAACTACTCCTATGCTTCGCTACTGGCTCAAACGAGACTAAAAAGCTATGCCGATCTGATAAGTCTGGATATGATCTCCGTGCCTAACGATACGGCTGCGGGCGGTGCCTCGGGATCTGCAAACGGCGGCGCAAATACATCTGCTAAGCCAAAGTATGATTTCAGACTAAATTTCACCAAAGTAATCGATAAATTTAAAGAGATAAACCTAAGCGATCCGAAGAAGGCTTTCGTGGATTTGGCGGAGTTTACTACCTTATTTCAGAGCAAAAAGGAGTTCGCCGCAGGGCTTAGCCTACTTGCCGAGTTTGCATACGGAGCGAATAAACGAGGAGTGTTGAGCGAATATATAGCCGCCATAGGCCAAGAGACGCAAAATAAGCTAGACATAGCAACGATAACATCCAATTCCAGCGGCACCAATGCAAATGATATGATGGTAGGCTCGGAAAATAACGACACCCTTTACGGTCAAGACGGTAACGATACCCTCTACGGCGGCGAAGGCGACGATACTCTTTACGGAGAGA
>CAURUZ010000022.1:0-15289 GCA_963528355.1 uncultured Campylobacter sp. | reverse complement strand
TCGATATGAAGTTTTTAATCTAAAAACTTTATGTTTTTGTAACATTGTTTTTATGAACTTAAATCCTTTAAGGGATCTAAATCCATAGGCTCAATCGATCACTTGTTTAGATTTCAAAGATTGACTAAAGATATTTGTTTTTAACAGTTAAAATTTTAAAAAACGCGTTCGCTAAAAGGCTAAAACTACTAGGACTTAAGAGTTAAGAAAGCAGGTTCGGCTCGGTGCGAAACAGAATTGTGATTATACAAGAGTGATGCTTAAAGGGGGCTGAATAATTGGTAAAAAATGAGGAGTTCTTAAACGAAGAAAAAATTCACAAAAATGGTAAAATTTTAAAGAAACGCCAAATGAAAAAGCGAGGAAATTTAAAAGTAATCAAACCCAGCGCCCAGCGTAGCTTTCGCATACAAAATTCTACTCTTTAAATTCCCTCATATTTTAAAATTTCTGCGAAATTTCTAAAATTCTAATACGCCATCAGTTTCGCGCCGAACGCCCCGCGCACCAAACTCTCGCTTTTATTTGCCAGTCTATCTATCATCTTTTCATACGCCGAGGGCTCCTGCCAGATCGGATCTGCTACGCCGCTAGCCTTTATGAGCGCGCTTTTAGCGTCCTCTAAAGAGCCCACCTCGTCGATAAGCCCGACGCCTTTGGCGCCGCTAGCTAAAAATACTCGCGCATTCGCCCACGTATCGCGCTTCCTAAGATCCAGCGAGCGCGCCTGCGCCACCTCGCGCGTGAATAGCTCGTAGCTCTCGTCCACCAGGGCTTGCAGGCTCGCGCGCTCCGCGTCGCTCCATTTTCGCATCATCGTTCCCGCTTCTTTGAGTTCGCCCGCTTTGACGATCTGTTCAGAAAGCCCCAATTTAGCTGCCGCTTCGCTCACGTCTAAGCCCTGCATGATCACGCCTATGGAGCCGATGAAGCTGCCCGGATTTGCGTAAATTTTACTCGCCCACACGCCGCCTAGGTAGCTGCCGCTCGCCATCGTGCCCTTGGCGTAAGCAACGACCGGCTTGCGCGAGTTTAGAGACTTGATCGCCAGCGAAATTTCCACGCTCGGGCTTAGCGCGCCGCCGGGGCTGTCGATCAGCAGAAGCACCCCCTTAATCGCCTCGTCATTTTTCAGAGTTTCGATCTTTTCTAAAATTTCGCTATCGTCCATTATCGCGCCGCTTAGCGAAAGCTGAGCGAGATTCGCGCCTTTTTGTTGCGCGCTTTCGCCGCCTGCAAAAATCAAAAACAAAATGAGTAGAAAAATCAGGGATTTAAAGTATTTGTTGATAAAGCCGAGCACGGCGCCGATCGGCGCAAAGATGTTTTTTAGAAATTGCATTTCATTCCTTCGATAAAAAGTGATTTTACGTTTTTGCTCTGCAAAATGAGCTGTAGCGCCAGCTGGCTTTGTTCGCACTCAATGCCTTCAAAAACGGCGATGTCGGCGAGCTTGCCTGCTTTCAGCTCGCCCAAGCTTAGCCCAAGTGCCGCAGCAGCGTTTCTCGTCGCGCCTAAAAGTAACGCCCGCGCCAGCTCTGCCAAACCCAGCTCGTCGTGCATCATTAAATTTGCACGCAGCTCGTCTAAAAAGCTTAGGCTAAAATTCGAGCTAAGCCCGTCGGTAGCGATGTTGTAATTAAGTCCGCTTGCGAGCAGCTTTTTAAAACTCAGCCTCTTCTTGCTAAGCAGGCGGTTGGAGCGCGCGCAGTGCGTGATCGAGTGGAGCTTCGGATCAAAGATGCTAAAATCATCCACCCAAACGCAATGCGTAAAAAGCGTGCGAAGCCCGCTAAAATGCGCTACAAAGCTCTGCGGCGAGTAAAAAGGCGCGGGCGCAGGATTAAATTTAGCAAGCCGGGCTTTAAATTTACCGCGAGCGGTGCGCAGCCACTGCCGCTCATATGCGCTTTCCATAAAATGTGTGCTTATAGCAAGCCCGTTTTCGCGGGCAAGCCTCGTTGCAAACTCCGTAATCTGCGGGTGCGCCGAGTACGGCGAGTGTACCGACACGGCGGGGATGAAAAGCGAGCTTGCGAGCGCCTTTGAGCGCTCAAATCGCTCTTTAAATTTCAAAATATTCTCCGCTGCAGCATCCTTGCTCGCGCCTAAAATTTCATTGAAAAACACGGTTCTAATGCCGCTTTGCGCGCAAGCTTCAGCCTCGCCGCCGAAGCTTGAAATTTCGCCGATCGTACCCACGCCGCTTCGCATCATCGCGGCGATCTGCTCCGCGACCAGCCGTCCGCGCGCCGCGGCGTCAAGCTGCTGCCTTGAGGCGATGACGCTGCCTAGCCAGTCCAAAAAATCGCCGTAACGCAGCGTGCCTTTGTTTGCGCTAAATTCCAAATGCACGTGCGGATTTATAAACGCAGGCATCGCTATGTCGCCGCTAAAGTCTAAAATTTCGGCTTGCGGATATTTGCGCGCCGCGCTTGCAAAGGCGCAAACCTCGATTATCTTTTTATCAAAGACGATCGCGCCCTCTTTTAACATTTTGAAATTCTCATCGCAGACAAGAACCCACTTCGCCCTTAAAATTCTCATCGTTTTCCTTATCTAAAACAGCGCGTGATTTTAGCATAAAATTCTATTTCGCGCTAAATTTAGAGATAAAATTTTATCGTTTGGGTTTGAGCAGGCAAATTTAGCGCCATAGTAAAAAATAAGCTCGCTTTGGTTATAATTTTCGCTTAAATTTCAAAACAAGGACGTAAAAATGAAAATTATGGTGATTCAAGGACCGAATATCAATATGCTCGGTATGCGCGAGCCCACTATTTATGGGGTTATGAAGATGGAGGATATCCATAAGCAGATGAAGGCGGTCGCCAATCAGAGTGGCAACGAGATCGAGTTTTTTCAAAGCAATTTCGAAGGCGAGATCGTCGATAAGATCCAAGAGTGCTTCGGCACCTGCGACGGCATCATCATCAACCCCGCCGCCTACACGCACACTTCGCTCGCTATCCGCGATGCTCTCGCCGCAGTCAGTCTGCCCGTGATCGAGGTGCATATCTCAAACATCGCCCGCAGGGAGGAGCTTAGACAAAAAAGTCTAATAGCACCCGTAACAGCGGGTCAGATTATCGGTTTCGGCCCCGTGGGATACCATCTGGCGATGATCGGAATGATTCAAATTTTTGAGCAGATCAAAGCCGCCAGAGCCGAGCAAAAAACTGAGTAGGACCGGGTTAAATTTGAAAAATTTTATCCTAAAGGACGAAAATGCCGTTTACCACGAGTGCGGATACAGCTGCGACAACGCGATATTTTTAAGTCTCGAGGGGCGCAAATTTTTCCTCACCGATGCGCGTTATAGCATCGAAGCGCGCGAGCTTTGCAAAGATACGGAGGTTATCGAGGTCGAGCGAAATTTGATAAAAGACGCGCGGCTATTTTTGCGAAAGGCAGGTGTAAAGGAGCTTAGCTACAACCCGTACGATTTTAGCGCGGGCGAGTGGGAAGCGCTGAGCAAGGGGCTTGGGATAAGATTTAAGGCGCGAGCAAATTTTTCGCAAATTTCGCGCATAGTAAAATCAGAGGATGAGATAAAAATTTTAAAACAAGCGGCGCAGCTAGGCGCCCAAAGATTTGACGAATTTGCCGCGTTCGTGCGCGCTAACGGCGAAGGGATGAGCGAAGAGGAGCTGTTTTTTAACGCCGAGCTTATTTTTAAGAAAAAGGGCGAGCTAGCGCTTAGCTTTTCGCCTATCGTCGCGATCAACGAAAACGCCGCCAAGGCGCACGCTCTGCCGAGCAAAAAGCGGCTACGGCAGGGCGATTTACTTCTGCTTGACGCGGGGGTTAAATTTAATCGCTACTGCTCCGATAGGACGCGCACGGCGTGCTTTGACGAAAATTTTAACTTCGGCAAGGAGCAAAATTTTAAAAACGTCAAACGGCAAGAGATTTACGAGATCGTAAAAGAGGCGCAAGCTCTGGCGATCGCGGCGGTTATGCCCGGTAAAAAGGCGCGCGAGATCGACGCGGCGGCTAGGGATTTTATCGCCGCTCAGGGCTACGGCGAAGCGTTTTTCCACAGCACGGGACACGGCGTCGGAGTCGATATCCACGAGCTTCCGTTCATCTCAAAGCGCGGAGATACCGTGCTAAAAGAGGGGATGGTCTTTAGCGTGGAGCCTGGGATTTACTTGCCAGGCGAGTTTGGCGTGCGTATCGAGGATGTCGTGGTCGTACGCGAAAACGGGGCTGAAATTTTATGAGAGTAGCTCGAGTGAACATGCAGCTTAAGAAAAACGGATTTTACGAGTGCGCGGACGCGCTGTGCGTCGTAAAAAGCGCCGTTTTCCCGATGAGGCGCCGCGAGCGCGGAAATTTTAAAAATTTATATCTGCTCGGGCTCGGTGGGAATTTAGGAGATATCAGGCGGCGCTTCGAGCGATTTTATCGCGTTTTGCAAAGCGATGCGCGCTTTTTCGTAGCGCAAAATTCCTTGATCTTAAAAAACAGGCCGTTCGGCTTTTTAGATCAGCCCGATTTTTTAAACGCCATGATGCTCGTGCAAAGCTCTCTGCCGCCGCTTACATTACTCAAAATCATGCAGCGCGCAGAGCTACGATTTGGGCGCAAAAGAAGCTTCAAAAACGCGCCGCGCACGCTGGACGTGGATATTTTATATGCAAGCGCAAAGGTGCGTGCCTGCGAACGGCTCGTGCTGCCGCATCCGGGTGTTTGCGAGCGCATAAGCGTGATTTTGCCACTTGGAGAGATGAAATTTAAAAGAGGACTGATATGCAAACTAAAATCGTAAATTTTTTAAGCGCCAAGGGCGGAGTCGGCAAGAGCGTGATTGCAGCAAATTTCGCCGAAATTCTAAGCGAGCAGGGCTACCGCACGGCGATCATAGAAGCGCCAAATTTAAACAATCAAGAGATCATCTTAAACGCTTTGCAAAGAAAGAGGATTTCGCTGCCAAGCGCCGTCGCAGTAAAAATTTCTCAAAATTTAACTCTCGTCTCGCCCGCGTTTGCTTCACAAAATCCCGCGTCTTCACAAAATTCTACAAATAGCACAAATTCTACGGCGCAAAATTCTATCAAAAACGCAAGCTCTAGCGCAGATAATTACGTCGTGCAAAGCTCGCAAGACGACGAAAGTGGCGGCTCGCACAATTACGCGCAAAAGCTCACGAGCTTTGATGGCAAAAATAACTCAGAAAATTCCGCCGCTTCAAATTCAATAGCAAGCGCTGCAAAAAATTCTACGGATTGTGTAGCCAAAAAGCCGCAAAATTGCGGGGGTGAACAGAATTTTACAGAATCAGAAAGCCTAGAAAATTTTAAAAGCGATGATTTCACTAAGCAAAATTCAATCCCTGACGAGAATTCTCAAAATTCCGCGAGTGAAGATGAAATGAAAAATTCCGCCCGCTCATCAAATTCCGAAAAAGCCGGAAATTCCGCAAACGCAAAGGCTCACGAAAGCCCCGCTCGCTTCGCAAGCGAGCTGAAAGAGGCGGGAATCTTCGATTTTATTTTGATCGATGCGGGGCTTGAGTATCTCGGAGATTTTTTGAGCATCGGCGACGAAAATATCGTGCTGTGTGCGAACGAACCATGCTCGATCAGCAACACCTACGCGCTTTTAAAAACGCTCGGGGCGAGCAAAAAAGAGGTTTTGTTTTTGCTAAATTTCACCGCGAGCGAGGATGACGCCGTGATGATTTACGAAAATCTAAAGTCGGTCGCGCACCGCAATATAAGCGAGCTGCGCTTTAAACTGCTAGGCTTTGTGCCGTTTTGCAAACAAGTAGCCGTCTGCTCACAAAATCGCGCGCTTTTTAACTCGCACTATCCGTTTTCGCCAGCTACCATCGCGCTTAAGCAGAGCGTCTCGCGATTTTTGAGCAAACAGGGCTGCGAGCCGATCGATATGAGCGCTTACCGCGGCGTCGGCGGATTTTTACGAAAGCTTAGCAACCTAGTATGATTTACGATGAGATTTTAAATCACGCAAATTCTACTATTTTAAACGGAATTTTAAAAATTTAATGGTATTCTTAAAGTTAAGATTTTAAATAATATACACAAAAGATAGATTAATCATGCAGTTAAAAGAAATTTTAAAAGACATCAAAATTGCCCGCGACAATCTCAAAAACGTGGGCAAAAGCGCCACGATCTTCGGTTCGGCACGTTTTAGCGAAGATAATCGCTACGTAAAAGACGCGCAAAAGCTCTGCGAGGGACTCGCCGATTTAGGATACTCGATCATCACCGGAGGCGGTGGCGGCATTATGCAAGGCGCCAACCGAGGCGCATTTGCGAGAGCAAGGACGCACAGCGTGGGCTTTAACATCATGCTGCCGTTTGAGCAAAAAAGCAACGGCTTTTTGACACAGGGCGCAAAATTTTCGGCATTTGCGCCGCGCAAAGGCGCCCTCATCGAAAACAGCGAAATTTTCGTCATCTTTCCTGGTGGATTCGGCACGCTGGATGAATTTTTTGAAATTTTAGTGCTGGTGCAGACGGGCTTTAAGCGCGCGCAGATCTATCTTTACGACGAGGAATTCTACGCTCCGCTAATGGAGTTTTTCCGCACCTCGCTGCTAAAATCGGGTGCTATAAACGAAGAGGATATGCAAAATTTCAAACTCTGCGACAGCGTGGATGAAATTTTAACGGACGTGCGACGTAAGGAGAACGAATGAAAATTTTAGTCGCAATGAGCGGCGGTGTGGACAGCTCGATGTGCGCGAAGCTGCTACAGGACGCAGGCCACGAGGTGCAGGGCTGCTATATGAAGCTGCACGCAAAGCCCGGCTATCACGAGGCAAACATCGCCAAAGTCCGCAAGGTGGGCGAGTTTTTAGGTATAAAAATCCACATTTTGGATCTGCAGGAGGATTTTAATCGCGACGTTTACGAGCCCTTCGTGCAGGCTTATATAGGCGGTCTTACGCCAAATCCGTGCGCGCTATGTAATCGCCGTATAAAACTCGGCAAGCTTTTGGAATTTGCGCGCGAGCAGGGCTTTGAGCGCCTAGCTACCGGGCATTACGTCCGTATCGAGGACGGGCTTTTAAAAGCTGCGACCGATCTTAGCAAAGATCAGAGCTATTTTTTAGCAAACATCGATCCCGCCGCGCTTAAGTTTATGCTCTTTCCGCTTGGGGGGATGTATAAAAAGGATGTCAAAGAGGCCGCGCGCGCCTATGCGGAGCTTTCGCAGATCGCTTCTGCGAGTGAAAGCAGCGAGATCTGCTTCGTCGACACCACCTACATCGACGTTTTGAACCGTCATACGGGCACCAAAATGCCCGGCATCGTGCGCGATCGCGCGGGCAACGCCATCGGCACTCACGAGGGCTATATGCACTACACGATCGGCAAGCGCCGCGGTTTTACGGTGCACGGCGCGCATGAGCCGCACTTCGTGCTAAGCATCGATCCGAGCAAAAACGAGATCGTCGTGGGCGGCAAGGAGGAGCTGGCGACCTATGAGTTCGACACCGAAAATTTTAACGCCTTTTTAAGCAGGGATGAAATTTTAAATATGGCGGGTCTCGGCGTTAAAATCCGCTACCGCAGCGCCAAACTCCCCGTTAAAATTTCGCCTCGCGAGGACGGCGTGCATGCCGTGCTGTCCGCGCCCGCAGCAGGCATCGCTCCTGCACAGCTTGCGGTTTTTTACGACGAACGCGACCGCGTAGTGGCAAGCGGATTTATAAAATAACGCTTCACATCCGAAGCTCCTTTAGCATCGCTTGGGGCTCATCTGCTCGCAAAACGGCGTGCGATACAGAGAAGGTGGCGCCGCAAAGTATAAAATTTATACGGCACTATCGCGCTGCGACATAAAAAACCAAATGTCGCGCAAAACGTGAAGGGCGCGCACGCAAACGACGCGATGCATGCAAATATGCCGTGATAGATTTACTATAACACAGCACAAACGAAATATGCAAAAAATTTAAAAATAACGCCGCGCAAATAGAACTTGCGAATAAAATTTCAAGCGATGTGATTTAAACGATAGGTGCCGCATCTGCGATATAAAACGACACACTTGCGAGCGTGAAGCGGTGAATGCGCTCAATAAACGGCGACGAGCGTCCGACTAGAGGCAAAGATATTTGCAACGCAAAATTCTTTCGCCTAGCTCGGTTAAATCGCTCATAGAACTAAAATTTTGCCATACGAAGCCCAGTAAAGAAACCGACCTTTAGAAAGTTAAAGCGCTCATAGAACTAAATTTTACAGCAAGATTTTAGAGCCTTGCTCGATCGTAAGCCCAAATCATTCATAAAATTATTTCCACCATGCGCGTGACGTATCGCCGCCACAGAGCTGCAGTTTAAGTCATCATAGATTAAATTTCTGTGCACCAAATTCGGTGACCTATCGCTTGGCGCACATTATCCGCGCGGTTCGAGCCCGCATTTCAAAGCGCTTTGAATTTAGAATTTGTCGCCTGGCTGTGCCGAAATTATCGTGCGCACGCCCCCGTTCCGCACATCGCGCGTCACTTGCTTAGATACATAAAATTTAATGCCGCACCCACACTCTATTTCCAGTACGGCCTCGCCACAATATGCAAATCTCATAACTACGCGCACCAATTTAAACTCTGCTCGTCGCGATGTATAAAATTATCGTCCGAGCCACACCGAGCTTATCACATACAAAATATTCCGCGAGCTGCCTCGGTGCGGTGAAATAAATTTTATACGACCGCCCTAAAGCGATTTGCGATGAAATTTTAAGCTTACGCCAAAGTTTGTGCCGTAGCTTTAAATTTCATAAAGTTTATGCCGAATAAAGGCAAATTTTAAAGCTTAGCGACGCACTCTACATCCAAATCGCAGCTAAAATCAAAAACCGAAGCGACCCGATCTGCACGAAATCGTCGTCTGCACCCAAATCGCGGCTAAAATTCCACCCGCGTCTTTACCTCGAAAAGCAGCTCGCCGTCCACCGCCTCAAGCCCGCCGCTTTTTATCATCTCGCGAATTTTACTCGTGCCAAGGCTGCTTTTTTGAAGCAAAATTTCAACCAAATCTAGATCCCTGATCTCATAAATGCACCGATCTATCAGCTGCGAAGAGCCCAGATCGTCGAAATAGAAAAATCGCCCGCCGTTTGAATACACCCAGCCGTATAGCCCGCCGTGCACGCCGCCCACCCTACGCCACTCATGCGGCAGCTCGAGCGCGAAAAGCCCGCTTTTGCGAGCGACCAGCCTACGACTGCTGCGGCCGCCGCCCCAAACTTCGGCGCCTTCTAAAAAATATATCCGCTCGCCGCTTTGAAATACGCTGCCGCTAAGCGCGCGAACTTCGCCCTCAAAGGGGTTATCTGCCGCGCGCTTTTGCTTTCCGTCATTCTCGTCAAAATAGTAGATGCCGCCAGGGGAGGCAAAAAGCAGATGGTTTGAGTGCGCGAGCTGCCTATTTAGCGGAGTATAGGGCGCGGTGGCGGGATCAAATTTTAAATCGTTCGCAAAAATGTAGCCGCTTTTCGCATCCCATAAAAAATAGCTCAACCGCTGCCTCAAAAGTTCGTAATGGCCACCGTTATCGCGCGCGTCAAGGCGCAGGTTTTTAAAATACACGTTCGCGCCGTCTGCGGCATAAACGTCGCTCGCCCTGCCATCGCTTCCCTCTATCTGGCGCAGGCTCGCGGCATCGGCGCCCGGCAAAATCTCTCCTTTATAAAACGCGCGAGAGCCCTGCGCAGCGTAATACACGCCCGCGATTTGGCGCAGATCTGTAGCGTCCATGCGTTTAAATTTATAGAGGTAGCTTTGCGGCTTGGGCGCATCCCAAAAAATATGCGCCAAGGTTTGATAAGTGAGTTTAAGCGCTCCCAGCGCCTCGTTCCACACCGCCTCGCCGTCGCAAAAATAGCTGATCCGTCCGTCGCTTACGTATCCGAGCGCCACGGCTTTCGTGCGCGCAGGCTCTAGCTCGCTCATCGCGATGTTGCCGCAATATACGGCGTTTTTATCCGCCGCGACGTTAGAGCGGTAGCCGGAGCCGAAATCCAAAACCCGAAAGCTCGCCGCGTCTGCGCTCGGTATCGCGAAATATCCCGCACCCACCACGAGGGCGTAAATTTCGTCTCCTTTTTTGTAAAAATCGCTGTATTTGATCTGCTCGTCATCCCGCGGCGAGTAGTCGTCTGCGGAATTTATAACCGCAAACAGAGCGAGCGCGCTAAAAGCCGCGAATACAAATGTCGCGCCAAGCACGATCTTGCGCCAAAGTGGCATACCTCGGGGCTCGTCTCGCGCCGGCTTGCGATCTGCTTCTGCCTTGCGCGCCCTAGCTTTGCGCTTCTTTTGCGCGCGCTCATCCTTTGGCTCTTGCGTAAAATCCTCATACATCTTTTGCCTCAAATTTAATCTCGCCGCAGATTGCGCGGCACTTGAAATTGTACAAAAGCGCGGCTAAATTTATGAAATTTAACGCTACGGGCAAATTCTGATTCAACTCTTTGCGGCGCTAATTTATTTTACGAATGCCACAAAATCTCTGGCGAATTTTAATTCAAATCGCTTCGTAGCCGCACGGAATCGGCGCCGTAACGCTTGCAAACACAAAATCCTCATCGCCCGTATTTTTCATACCGTGGCACTCTCCGCTTTTGGAAATGATTAGATCGCCCGCACAGATCGGCACCTCCTCGCCCTTGCTCGGATAAAACACGCCGCGTCCGCTTAAGCAGATCCATACGTCATCTCCGTCTGGGTGAATATGCGGCGCTACGACCTGGCCGCGTTTGACGATCCAAACCGCGCCGCAAGTGGCCTCCGTAGTAAAAAATGTCGTTTTTACGGCTCGCTCGTCGCTACAAATAGCATCTTTTATATGAAAAATTCTTTGCATTTTCTCTCCTTTAAGTTCACCGCATCCGGTGCGGTTTAGGCGGAATTTTAGCATTCTTTTCGTGGAGCGAAAGTGAAATTTCAAGCGTCAAACTCACAACGAAACCTTAATAAAAATTTTAAATTCTCGTTTTGCTATACGATTTTTTTGGAGGATTGAAGATCGCTTCTGAAAGTAAGAAGACGCATAAGCATGGTATTTGCGGGTAGAATTTCGGCTTTAATTTAAGACGAAATTTTAAAAATTCTTATAAATTTAAAACCGGCCTACGAGATAAATTTATTAAATTTGATATAAGCTTTGCTTGTGCGCTTTTGCCACCCAGATTAAAGCCAAATCGTAGCTTTTATCAAAAACCTCGCATGGCGTAGACTTTACGGCAAGCGCCAAGTCGGTTTATAAATAGATGCTACCTCCAGCTTGTTTTAGCAGATACGCATTTTTGCGCCTCGAATTTTTGCACATTTTACGATAATGTTTTTATAGCGCGTAACATACTGATCACGAGCCGAGCGGGAGTTCAAAGAGATAGTGCTAGAATTTTGCGCCATCTCTTAAATTTCAAAACTATTTTATCTTGCTTGGATCCAGCGCAATCTCGTCGTTTTTGATTACGCAGATTCCTTTATTTAGCACGTTTTGCGCGATCTGTTTGGCTTCTGCTAGCGAGTGCATCGCGAAGGTGCCGCACTGAAATTTATTCAGCTCGGGGATATCCGCTTGAGAGCCCACGCCCAAAATATCCTTCATGCTCGCGCTCCACGCCGCCGCAACGGCACTCTCGCTGGGTGCTCCGATCACGCTCATATAAAAGCCCGTGCGGCACCCCATCGGCGAAATGTCGATGATCTCGACGTCCGCGCTATTTAGGTGCTCGCGCATGAAGCCCGCGAAAAGATGTTCCAGCGTGTGAGTGCCACGCTCACTCATGATCTCTAAATTCGGGCGGCAAAACCGCAGATCATAGACGCTGATCTTATCGCCGCTTTTGGTGCGCATGCTCTTTGCGAGCCGCACGCCTGGGGCATTCATGCGGGTATGATCGACCTTAAAACTATCTAACAATGGCATATTTCCTCCTTAAATTTAGATCACGGCGATTTTAACATAAAATTCCGCACTTTCAGGCGCACAGACGAAATTTTGGCTACAATTACGTTTATTTTAAGGAGAATTGATGCCCTACATAAACGTCAAAATTACCAAAGAGCATGGCGGCTTAAGTCGCGAACAAAAAGCAAAGCTCGTAAAAGACCTAACCGATGCCCTGGTAGCCGTGCTGGGTAGGGGCGAGAAAACCACGGTCGTGACGATAGACGAAATATCCACTGACGACTACGCGATCGGCGGGCGGCTAGTAAGCGAAATCAGAAAGCGGCAGAGCTAAGCTCGCGCACCAGGCTAAATTTGAAAAGCTAAATTTTAGAATTTTAAAATTTTAAAGCGAAATTCTACGCGGCAGGCTCCGCTTTTAAGGGAATAAAATTTGCGATAATCCCCGCTTGCAAGATGAAATTTTACGCTAAATTCCATGCTGTAAAATTCAAAAAACCAACCGAGCGGAAATTTTAAAGCGGGTCTAATAGTGAAATTCTTTGAAAAATCGACAAGATAGAATTTTATGCAAGTTTTAAAATTTTACTAGATAAAATTTAATCCTCGCAAGTCTAAAATTTCGTAAAAATAAATAGACGATTTCTTAGCGAACTAGCGTTCCCAAATTAGTTTTTTACCGAAAGTTAGAGTATTATCGGTCATTTTCATCCAATCGATTCTGATCGTAAAAAAATCGGTCTCCATCGCGCGCGCAAACGGGAAGCGCTTAAGATATAGCGAGGTTTCGCGCTCATCCGCGCTACGGATATGGCCGCAAATCTGCACGCCTTTGATCCTGCCTACAAATTTCGTATCCAGCGCGACCGTAGCTGCAACTCCGCGGTTGGCAAAGACTGCTTTGATATGCTCGGAGTCGTTCGCGCTTGCGATGATGAGCTCCTTATTTTGCGGATCGTAGGCATAAAATGCACTGCAGCAATATGGCAGATTATTGCGCAAAACTCCGAGAGATAGGAGTTTCATCCTGCCTAAAAACTCGTCGAATTTATCCTGAGCGGCACACATTTTAAGCCTCCTTTTTGCTAAATTATACAATGATTTTCTTTTATTAGCTATAATCACGAGCCAAAATTAGGAGAATTTTTATGGAAAATTATAAAAAAGTAAAAGAGATGTTTTTGATGCAGCAAGCCCTAAACGACGAAACAAATGGCGTGGGCTGGGAGGACGGCTATACAAAAAATGGCAAACTTATCAACTGGAAGCGCTGCATTTACATGGAATGCGCCGAGCTCATCGATAGCTTTGCGTGGAAGCATTGGAAAAATATCTCTGCAGCGCCGGACGTGAATAATATCGTCATCGAGATCGTTGATATTTGGCACTTCGTGATGAGTTATATTTTAGAGCAATATTACGGCAACAAAGACATCGACCACATCGTAAGCGACGTCACGGCAGTAAGCGGATTTGCGGAGTTTAGCTCCTACGCCTACGACGTGCGCGAATACAGCATCTACGAAATCGTAAACGACATCGAGCTCATAATCCACGAAACGAGCGGCTTTGAGCTGCAAATCGGCGAGCTGCTGACCGATTTTTTTCGCGTGGCGATTAAATGCGGCGTGAGCTTAGACATACTTTTTGCCAAATATATCGGCAAAAACGTGCTAAATAAATTCCGCCAAAATAACGGTTACAAAGAGGGCAACTACCGCAAAATCTGGGGAGACCTTGAAGATAACGAGGTGCTAATCGAGGTGCTATCAAAAGGCACAGTAAGCGCAAACGAAATTTACGAGCAATTGCAAAAGATCTACGACGCGACGAAGTGAAGTCTGGATTTGCGCGCGAGATTTATCTTTAAAATTTTGAAATTTCATCTATAAAATTTCGGCATGCGAATTTTAAAAAAGGGCTTTGATTTGGAATTCTGCAATTTTGTGCCTGAAATTTTACGTAATGCTTTGCTTGCATACAAGTGGCAAAATTCCGTGTAGCAAGCAAATAAATATTTGCAACAGGTAAAAACCAAGCTAGATCTGGCCTCTTTTTTACGCACTATAAATGAGCAAATTAAAAGCGAGCGAGCGATCAAAGCATAAATTTCGTATTATAAGGCAGGATGGACCGGCTAAAGCAAGCGAATGAGCCAAGCGGGCGAATTGATGAGGCGCGTTTCGTGCGGCAGTCCAAATTACTCAGCTCAAATTCCGTCGTAAAAGTCGCTAAAATAACGTAAATAGGAGCATACATGGGTAGAATTTTTAATTTGGCAAAGCAGGATTTTTTTACGCGCAAGTTCATTCTGCTCTCACTATTGCCGCTTATGTGCTCGCTTATAATCTTGGGCACGCTCGCGTTTTTCGGCGGTAAAGAGCTTTTTGACGCGCTTTCGCAGGGCGCGCAAAGCGGCGATTTTAGCTTCTTGGACGAACAGCGCTTCCCGGTAATTGCAAAAATTCTAAGCTTCGCTGCTACGAAGTGGATTATCGGCGCGATTTTTTCGGTGTTTGCCAGCTTTGCGGTACTGATGCTTAGCGTGTTTTGTGCGCTTATCATCGCGGCCTTTTTGACGCCCGCAGTCACTAAAGAGATCAACGCCCGCCACTACCACCTAATCCGCACAGATGAAGCGAGCATGGCGCGAGTACTGAAGCTAATGAGCCTTGAAATTTTAAAATTTTTAGCGATCTTATTTATCTGTTCGGTGCTTTTGTTTGTGCCGGTAATAAATTTATTCATAATCAACGTGCCGTTTTTTTATATCTATTACAAGCTGGTTCTAATCGACGTCGCTTCAAATGCGTTAAGCGCGAAAAGCTTCGAGCGCTCTTATAAAATGGGCGGCGGATATAAATTTGCCCTAAGCGCTTTTATTTTTTACCTGCTGTGTTTGATCCCGCTGGTAGGATTATTTTTCCAGCTATTTTTCATCATCTTTTTGACGCACATAGTGCTGATAGACGAAAGCGCCCGCAATAAAAATCGCTAAAGATTAACTAAAATCAATGAAAAATTTTGAAATTTTCATAAAATAGTGCGAAATTTTTTAAGAAAGGATTTCTATGAAATCAGGCGATATTTACATTTGCAATATTTGTTCGCTAAAAAGCAGCGACGATGAAAATGCGGTCTTTATCAAGGCGCATAAAAACGGCGAGACAGTGCATATCTGCACATCCTGCATGCCTAGCGTCATCCACGGCTCAGGCATGGTCGTAAAAAGCAACTCCGAGATCGAAGAAGAGCTTCAAGACGCTGCAAACTAGCTGCTAGCACCACTTGCTGCGGCGCGTTTTAATCGCTTATTAATCTACGCGCCGCAAAATTCCAAAATTCCAAAATTCCAAAATTCCAAAATTCCAAAATTCCAAAATT
>CAURUZ010000021.1:0-20734 GCA_963528355.1 uncultured Campylobacter sp. | reverse complement strand
CAAGTAACGATAGCTACGGCTCTTTAAATATCGAGGAGGGTAAGGAGTATTATCTTATCCGCAATACTGGTAATACCTTTACGAGCTTTACAGAGAAGGCTAAGCAAACGACCAACGAGTTTACTCTTAAAAATTCTACCACCTACGACATAATGCTAAAAGGCTTAATTAAGAGCAGCGACGATCAATCTATCTTGATTCAAGGAAATAAGCTTACTTCAAGAAAAATTTCCAATGACGGCAAATTCGATGGCGGAGAGATCAATAAATACAGAAATATCCCAAATCCTGTAATAAACGTAGTTAACGAAGATCCTTCTAATCCTACGGATTTTAACGGCTTAGATATCGACGGCGGCAACAACTCTACCGTAAATTTAACCGGCGGCAATAATATCGGAAATATCACCGGCGGAGCTGAAAGTACTCTAAACGTAGGTAAAAACCCTACCAATCCGGCAGCTCCTAATTCAATCACCGCTAAGAATATCGGAGGGTTTGACGATATCAATATCTTTATGCCACCTACCGTTAAAGACGGCGATTCTATGATTAAGCTTACCGATCCTACGGCTAATACTGATCTAAGCAATATGAGAGGTAAGATTACCGCTTACATTAGCGGCAATACTGACGTAGGAGATACCAGTACGATCCATTTGATAGACAAGCAAGGAAGCGGACGATTACTACTTCCCGATCCTTCGCATCTACAAACCAGAGTTCAGCAAGGAGCTACCATAGAGTATGAGACCTACGGTATGGTAGATGCAAACGGAAGAGCGTTAGATCTTAGATTTAGCGGTAAAAGAAGGGTAAAAGAGGATACCAAATCCTTCGCCGAAACCCGTGCCGCAAGCTTAGCTAGCTTAAAGAGCGGAAGCGAGTTAATCACTAACTACCTAGATAAGCTAATACCTGATGGGCATTTAGAGCTATTTCCTTTTGCTATAAGCGAAGCTTATGATCTAAGACATGAGACAGGCTCGCACGTAAATTCCAAAGGCTATGGCGTTGCAGCAGGACTTGCCAGCTTAACTGAGAATTTCGCAGGAGATATCTTAAGCGGAGTATTCGTTGAATATGGAAAAGCAAACTACGATAGCTACTTAGATAGCGGTCTACATGCAGACGGAGATAGTGAGTATATAGGTGGAGGTTTAATGCTAAAGCAAAACTTTACTAGCGGCACCTATCTAGATGCAAGCTTCCACGTAGGTAAGATAAGCAGCGACTACAATAGTAACGACTGGACCTATGCCATAGCTCCTGGAGTATTAGCTCATAATGAGAAGTTTGATATCAGCTCAACCTATATGGCTACTCATATAGGAATAGGTCAGATCTTTGATCTAAGCGAAAGTAACAAGCTAGACGTTTATACTAAATGGCTATATGCTTACACAGATGATGCAGATGCCTCTATAAGCTCTGGCGAGAGATATCACTTTGATAGCGTTACCTCTAATAGAGTAAGAGCGGGTCTTAGAGATACTATAAATTTAAAAGATGAGCATAACCTATACTTTGGAGGCGCATACGAGTATGAGTTTAGCGGAGATGCTAAAGCATCTACCATGGGACTTGACGCTCCTAAGCCTAGCCTAAAAGGTTCAACCGGAGTATTTGAAGCCGGCTATAAGTATGAGAGTAAAAACCTTATCCTTAGCCTAGGAGGCAAAGGCTACGTAGGCAAAACAAGAGGCGGTGCTATCAATGCAGGGTTTGAGGTGATGTTTTAAATAAGAGATGCATAAGCCCTAGCTCACACATCTATAAAATCAAATCCTATACTTAATTTCAGGGGCGGGAGATTTCTCGCCCCTTTTTAAATTTAGATGCTACGCAGATGATCCCGTTTGTGGCGCATAAAAAGACCATAGATCTTGCAATGCAAAACGGGATAAATTTAGCAGCTTCACTCTTATGCGATAACGATATTATTAAACGCGCCGTATCCGCCCGCGTGAAATTTTATCACACCGCGGGCTCACTCTTTCTCGCACTCGCTTGCTTGGGGTATGCAGACGCAGTTTGGATCAAGCTTTGAAGAGACTGCGTTAAATTTTAATCTAGCCGCCAGGCATAAAATGCACGCCGTAATGATCCCTGCTACGGCAAAGGCATTTATACCGCTAATAGCCGCGGCTAGCCCCAAGGCGCCGCCTAGATACATGGCGCACAAAACAAGATCCTTATCGATCTTGCCGCGAAAGATGATGGCGAAAAATAGCGCCATCGCCACGCCGCTTACGAAGATGTTGCTCGCCGCGAAGAGATAGTTTAAAATTTCGCCGCCGAAGCTTGCTAAAAGTAGCGCGATCGCGCCGAAACCTAGCGTGGCGATACGGTAAATTTTTAGATCCTCGCTTCGCAAAATATCGTGCGCGAAGATGCTGGAAGCCGTGATCAAGCAGGTGTCCGCAGAGGATATGATCGCCGCCAATAGCCCCAGCATCAAAACCGAGCCCAACGATGCAGGCAACGCATTAAAAAGGCTTACATTAAGCAGATTTTCGCCGCTCGTGCCGGCGGTCGCAAGGCTCATCGCACCGAAACCTATAAAAGCGATCATTATGCTGCTGATTGCGATTCCAAAAGCACCGAAGATAGAGCCCAGGATCGCCGCGTGCTCGTCCTTTGCGCTTAAAATTCTAGAAAATAGCATCGGATCGATCACGTAGCTAGTACCGATAACCAGCAGATAATATCCGATCTTATCGTATCCGAAGGCGTCATTTTTGAGCGTAAAATTTACATTTTCAAATACCTGCGGCGAATTAAAATTTAGCCAAAGCAAAACCGCCAAAAACGCCGCGATTACGATAGCGTATTGATATACATCGCTTCTAATGACCGCTCTTTGTCCGCCCAAAATCGTATAAACGATGATGACCGCGCCTCCGATGAGCAGCGAGGAGTTGAAATTTAGATCAAACGTAGAGAGTATGCGTGCGCTAGCGCTAAACTGCGCCGCCAAAATAGCGCACCACGCCACGCAAATGATGACTGCGCTAACGAGCCTGGCTCTTTTGTCGATAAAAATTTCTGCTATCTGCGCGAACGTCAGCGCCTTGCTCGCGCGTAGAATTTTCGCAATAAAAATCGCTAAAATCATCAGTCCGATCGCGCCGCTTAAAAGCCACCAAACCGCGGCAAATCCATACTTTTGCATATTCGATACCACGCCGATCGTAGCTGCGCCGCCCACGCATGTAGCGACTATCGAAAACGCAATCTCAAAAGCGCTTGCCTTTCTGTCCGCGACCAAAAAGCCCTCAAGGGCGGTCTTTTTGCGAAATTCCAAGAAGCCTAGCAAAAGTAGAAATATGATAAATGCGATTAAAATTTGCAATCTTATCCTTTATAAATTTTTGATTTTACCGCATCGCGGATCGCTTCGCAAAGCGCTTGCGTATCGCTTCTGGGCGTGATGAACGGCGGCATGAGATAGATGTTTTTGCCAAACGGTCTGATCCAGATGCCCCTTTTTACGAAAAACTCCTGCAGTGCCTCCACGTCCACCGCCTCCTTCATCTCTACGACGCCGATAGCGCCCAAGGTGCGAACGTCTGCCACGCCGTCTAAGCTCCTGCACCCCTTAAGGCCCTCTTGCAGGTCGGAGTGGATTTGCGCGACCTTTTGCGCCGTGTCCTGCGCGCACAAAATTTCTAAATTTTTAAGCGAAACGGCGCAAGCTAGAGGGTTTGCCATGAAGGTCGGTCCGTGCATCAAAACACCGCCGTTTTTGCTCACGCCGTGCGCGATCTTTTCGTTCGTCAAAACAGCCGCAAAGCTCATAAATCCGCCGCTTAGCGCCTTGCCTATGCAGATTATGTCGGGTGCCGCGCCGCAGTATTCGTATGCAAATACCCTGCCCGTGCGCCAAAAGCCGGTGGCGATCTCGTCAAAGATGAGCACCGCGTCCGCTTCGTCGCACAGCTCGCGGAGACGGTCTAAAAATTTCGGATGGTAAAACCACATCCCGCCGGCTCCCTGGACGATAGGCTCGATTATGATCGCTGCGATCTCATCTTTGTTTTCTTTAAAAATTTTAAAAATTTCATCGGTGCTAGATGGGTCAAACGGCGCGTCGAAGCGACAGCTCGGGCGCGGTGCAAAAATTTGACGCGCCAAGATGCCGCTAAATAGCGAATGCATGCCGGTGAGCGGATCGCAAACGCTCATCGCGCCGAACGTATCGCCGTGGTACCCGCCTCTGACGGTTAGAATTTTACTCTTTTTAGGCGAGACGTTTTGCTGATAGCAGATCGCCGCTTTCAATGCCACCTCGACCGCTACCGAGCCGCTGTCCGCGTAAAAGATGCGATCAAATTGCGGCAACATCGAGAGTAGCTTTTTGCCTAAATTTATCGCGGGCGCGTGGGTAAGTCCGCCGAACATCACATGAGAAAATTCCTTTATCTGTGCGGTCGCCGCGGCATTTAACGCCTCGCTGCCGTATCCCTGCACGGCGCACCACCAAGAGCTCATCCCGTCGATCAGCGCGCCCTGCGTCGTGTAAATTTTATTGCCTTCGGCGCGGAGCACGCCGCGTGCCTTAAGCGGATGCGTCGCGGAAGTGTAGGGGTGCCAAAGATGCTTCGCATCGAAGCTTAGATCAATGGGGTCCGTGTTTGAAGCGCTCATGAGCGGCGGCGCGACGCGGCTGCTTTTAATTTCGCCGTCTTGTTCGCAGACCTGCGCTGTGTCCAAAGCAAAGCGAGCCTTGCTATTTTTAGAATTCTCATTTAAATTTGCGCCCCTCTGCCCGCTTTGCGCCGTATCCAAGGCTACCGCGGCGGTTTCGTTTGAATTTGCCGCGCCCGCGTCCATCTGCGACGGATCGTTAAAATTTAGCGAAGCGATGAAATTTTCAAAAGAGCGCGCTGCCGCTGTAAAGTCGTCCTTTTGGAATTTACGTAGCGATATGACGGATATGCCTTTGAGTTTGCTTTTCAGATACGCTGCGTTCGATACGCAAATTTCGTCCTTCTCGTCGGTAAAATTCAGAACCAGCGCCGCGATTTTAAGCCCGTGCGAGCGTAGGACATAGACGCTGCAAAGCGCGCTGTTTATCGCGCCCAGCTCGTTTTTACAGACCAAAACGATTGGCGCATCTACAGCTCTCATCACGTCCAAAAAGCTCTCGCGCGAGTTCAGCGGCACGAAAATACCGCCCGCACCTTCGATCAGCGTGATTTCGCACTGCGCCGAATGAGCGTCGATAAATTTTAAAATTTTATCCGTCTTGATCTCTCGGCACTCCAAACTCGCGCTGTAGTGCGGCGAAGCCGGAAATTTAAACGCATAAATCGGCGCAATGTCGCTATCTGCGCTTACTTTAGCATACTCGCTCACATCCTGCGCGACAAGCCTGCCGCCGCTCATCTCGCATCCCGTCTGCACGGGCTTTAGCGCGATTACGGTGCGACCGCTTTGCAAAAACGCCCGCAGAAGCGAGGCTGTAACGAATGTCTTTCCTACCTCCGTATTCACGGCGGTTATAAAAAATTTCAATCTCGCTCCTTTAAAGCCCATCATAACTGAAATCAAATAGCGGCGTTGAAAAGAGGTGCCGCACTAAACCCAAGCGAATGTCAATCGCAAGTAAAGTAGGGCGGTCGACAAAAAGGACAAAAACATATAAAAGAAGAGATTCCCGCAAAGTAAGGCATGGCGCAGGAAGTGCAAATTTGGACGCATTATAAAATTTTAGCCTTTGCGGTTACGGATTTTATTTTAAGCTCATACACTTTCGTACGTTTTAGGGATGCTTTGGAGGCGAATTCTACGCGCGACATGTAGTTTGGGGTGTATTTTTCGCATAGTATCCGCAGGGCGTAAATTTTACGCTCGTCATCTTCTACTTCGCTTGCTTCGCAAACGGCGATCGCGCTGCGGTACTCCGTCGTATAAACTCTAGAGCCTAAAGCGGCAGCGTCGTTTGCGATAGATCGGTATTCTTCGTCGCTTGGGGTAGGAACGCGGTTGTAGCTAACAAAAACCGCCGTTACCGCGCGTCCGTTTTGAAAGAGTTTCGCCTTTGTGCCGGCAGGCGCGCCGTGGATATAAATAATGTCTGCATCGCGCACCGGCGAGATAGGCACGCTAAAAATTTCGCCGCTATCGTCTATGCAACTAAGCGTAGCGTACTCGCTCTCGTCGATGATTTTTAACGCCTCATCTTCGCTTAGCTGCCTATCTCGTCTGCGCATTTAGTCCATCTGGTTTCGTAGGAATGCGGGCTCGTCGAGCTCGTCGTAGGTTTCGTCCCCGTTAAAATCGCCGCTGCTTACCTTTTGCCTAGAAAAGATAGAATTTCGACCCATGCTCTCTAAAAGCGCCTTTCTGCGATCCGCTACGTTATCGCTGGCGACCTGTTTTTTTTCCTCGATGCTCCTTTCAAAACCGGTGGCGATGAGAGTAACCTCGACGCGGTTATTTTCCATCTTAGGATCGGTGGTAGTGCCCCAAGTAACGTCGGCATCCTTATCCACTGTATCTTCGATGATATTCATAGCAGATTCGATCTCAAGCAAGGAGCAATCAGGCGACATCTTGAAATGCACTAACACGCCCATAGCGCCATGGATGGAAGTATTATCCAAAAGTGGAGATTGGATCGCACTTTTTAGCGCTTCTTCCGCCGCGCCATCGCCCTCGCTAACGCCGATACCCATCAATGCCAAACCGCGGTGCGTCATTACCTTTTTAACGTCGGCATAATCGACGTTGATATCGCTATCGCCGGACTCTAAGATCACGGAGATCATACCGTTTACGGCTTGGAATAGGACATTATCTACGATCTTAAATGCGTCTTTTAGACCGGTTTTTTTATCGATGATCTTTAATAAATTTTGATTTGGGATAACGATTATGGAATCGCACTCTTTTTTAAGCTCTTCAAGACCCTCTTGCGCTAGTCGCATGCGTTTTTTGCCCTCAAAACCGAAAGGGGTAGTAACGACGCCGATAGTTAGCGCTTTTTTCTCTTTCGCAGCTTTTGCTACGATAGGCGCGGCGCCCGTGCCGGTACCGCCTCCCAGACCGGAGCCCACGAAAACGATGTCAGAGTAGTCCAAGCGGTCCTTAAGATCGTCGTAGTTCTCCTCTGCAGCCATCTTAGCAAGCGCCGGATCCATACCGCAGCCAAGGCCTTTGGTGGTGTTTTCGCCTAGTAAAATTCTAGTATTTGCGATCGATTTTTCTAACGCCTGTGCGTCGGTGTTAGCCACCATTAGTTCGACGTCTGTTTTAGTAAAACCTTCGCGGATCATGTGATTTATCATGTTGCATCCGCCGCCGCCGACGCCGATAACCTTCATCTTGGCACCGTAGATGCCCTTTCTTTCTTCCATGCTGTATCCTTTCACGAGTATCTCCTTAGCTTAAAATTTAAAACCAATTTTTCATAGACGACCAAATTTTATTGAAAAAATTCTGTCCGTCTTTTTTGGGAAGTTGGATATTTAGATCGTCTTTTTTGGCTGCCGCACCGCCGTCAGCTCTTGAGCCGTCCTTTTCTATCGCCTTGCTAACCTCTTTTTCGTAATAGTCGTTTATATTTCTCTTTGGATTTTTATTTATTATCTCATCTTTATAGCGAAGCTTGCCGTTAGAGTCCATCTCGTAAGGGGTAAATTCTCCAAATCCATACATGCAAAGCCCCAAAGCGCAAGAATTTCCGATATCTTCGGCGATCTCATGTAGACCGCTTACGGTCTTGGCTCTTGCGATCCTAACGGATGTGTTATCAAAAACTATCGCCGCCAAGTCACGCACGTCGTCTAGCTTCGCCATGCCGCCGGTGATGACGATACCTGCGCCTATGCGATCTTTGTAGCCGCTTCTTTCGATCTTATCGGCTATCATATCAAAGGTCTCTTTAACGCGAGCAAGTATTACTTGCGAAATGATCTCAAGGCTTATGATGTGGTTTTCCGACTCGCTATCGCCTAAGACCGGTAGCTCGACCTCGCTATTTCCTTGATTTATCAAATCGTTGTAAGTGATCTTTATATTTTCCGCATACGGAAGCGGCGTGTGTAGCGCTCGGGATAGATCGTTAGTAACGTTATTGGAGCCAAACATCACCACGTCGTTATAACGCAAAGAATTTCCCAGATGTATGACTATATCGCATGTAGCGCCGCCCATATCGATCAGTGCGACGCCGAGCTCTTTTTCATCCTTGCTAAGCGTAGATATAGATGATGCGTAGCCTGAAAGGACGATGTTATCTACCTTTACGCCCGCCATCTCAACGGATTTTTTCAAATTTTTAATTGAGCTTTCCGGCGCGATAACGATATGCGTAGATACCTCTAGGCGCGTGCCGCTCATACCGAGGGGGTCTTCGATGTGTTCCTGCTCATCAACTCTGAAATCATACGGAAGCACATGCAAGATTACGCTATCGCTAGGCACATTAGCCTGGGCTTCTGCGACCTGCATAGCGCGCTTGATTTCATCCAGCCCGATCTCATTTTCCATGGTTATGACGCCGCGAGATTTAACGCTTTTGGCATATGAGCCAGAGATCGATATAATGGCTTTATCGTAGCTTCTACCAGCGCCTTTTACTGCTGCTTTCACCGCCTGTTTTATTGAGCCCGCAGCTTGCTCTATGTTTGTTATAACACCCTTTTTGATACCTAAAGTATCGGCTCCGCCAACGCCTAAGACCGTAAAAATGCCGTCATTTTTAGCGATTATCGCGCGAATTTTAGTTGAGCCTATATCTAGACCTAAAATATACTCACTCACTGTCTTTACCTTTAAAATATCTTTCGGTTTTATAGCGCTTTTCTAGCATTTTGGTTAGATCATCTTGCAGATTAGAATTTAATAACGTGGTTATTCTATCGGCTACGATCGTTTTTTCTTTATCTATCTCTTCACTACTACCTAGGCTCTGCTGTGAAATTTTATACACTACGGCTTTATTATCAAACATCACTATCCCTTCTTTCGCAGGCTTATTAAACATATCGATAAGAAATTTATAAAATTCGTCATCGCTTAGCTTAGTGTTGTTTTTACTACTTAGAGATAAGGTGCCGAAATCTTCGCCTTTAAAATTTTTAAGCGCATCTTGGGCTCTTTTTTCAAGTAGCTCTTTACGTTTCTTCGTTTCAAATTCTTTAGAAGCCAAAGACTTAGCTTCTTCAAAGCTCATCTGCCTAGGCTGTTCTACACCGTTTAGTTTAGCAATCAAATATCCGCCTTTGTACTCGAAAGGCTTTATGACATCTCCTGGCTTTGCAACCTCAATCTCAGATATTGGAAAATTGCTAGCCGTAGCAACTATAGTTTCATTAGTATCAAGCTTGCCTTTTTTAATCTCCAGATAATCCTTTGTAGCGTCTTTTTTAACCTGATCCATCCGGTAATCTTTTAAGACATTAGGTTTAGCCTCTGCAAAATCCAATAGTTTATCATCCAGGCTTCTATACTCGCCTCTGTGCTCTTCATAAAATTTACTTAGTTCCGTCTCATTCACGTCGGCTTTACTAGGCGCCACGAAATAGGCCCCTAGATTATATTTTTTCTCGGTCATAAAGTGCGATTTCTCGCCTTCCCAAAATTTCTTTAGCTCGTCATCGTTAAAAGTGACGTTAGCATCGGCGTAGATTATCTCTGCAGAAACCTTATCCTGCATCAGCTGCGATGCAGCAAATGCTTCTACGATCTTAGGGCTAGGCGTTATTTTTAGCGCTTTGCCGAGCTTTTCTAAAGTTAGGACCTTTTGTAGATTGCGCTCAAATTCCTTTTTAGTAAGTCCTGAATTCCTTACGACATTATCGTAAAGTTCCTTACTAAATGCGCCGTTTTCTTGGAAATTCGGCGAGTTTAGCACAAATTCCGCCACATCTTTATCACTAGCCTGAACGCCTAAATCTTTAGCAAAATTTAGAAAATATGCCTCGCCGATTAGCTGATCTACTGCGATCTGATCTAGATGCATATTTTTGGCTTGTTCTTGAGTAAATTGCCCATCGCTCATAGCACTCAGCCTGTTGTATAGTTCGGAGTATTTTGTGTTTAGTTCTTGATTTGTTATAGAGATCTGCCCTACTCTAGCGATTGAGCCTGCGCGGTTAACGTTCATATCATATGCGCCCCAGCCGACGAAGCCTGCGCCCACGAAAGCTATCGTGCTTATCCAAATCGTCGGTATAAGCGACTTCTTATGCTTTTGCATCCATTCTATCATCTAAATCCTTAAATAGCTAACTAAAGAAATTTTTTGTTAGTAATTATACAGATAAAACCTTATGTAAGGCTGAAAAATAGGCATTTTTAGCGAATTATAACGCGTTAGTAAACGATTTGGTATACATTAATCTTAGCTTAGCAAAAGTAGCTTCGAACTCATTTCTAAAATCGCTATTTTTTTCGCCATTTGCTGCGCGCTCCTTGCATGGGCAAAAACCCCATAGCCGCGAATCACCATTATATCGCTATTTTCATTTATCATATAGTTAGAAATTTCATACGGCGCACGCTCGTGCCAGTCGTCGTAGTTCTTAGGATCGTAAATTTCAATGCGCTTAAATTTGCTCACCCCAAAGTAATCTCGCGGCAAAATAAAATCATGCTCCAGCGTATATGCGACGAGATATGGTGGTGTCGCGTAGGTTACGAATTTTGCCTCTTTTATATTTTTGTAAATATTTATATGTATATCGCTATCGATGCTAGCATCCTGCCAGCGGTAGTCTTTTTTTGAAAACAGCGTTATAAAATCATCTCTATCCAGGCTATCGAAAATCGCGTCTTTTTTGTTGATCAAAAATTGATTTTCTTTAATTTTTGCTGAAATCGAGCCGTGAAAGATCCCAAAAAGCCTATCTCTAAACATCGAAAGCGAAATTTTGCGTAAAATTTCATAATAATACTCGTCCATCTCTCGCCTTTGTAAAAAATTTCGCTATTATATAGGATTAGAAATTTCAAAAGGATAAATTTAAGTGCAAGCTCCACATATTCCGGTACTTTTTTCGCAGACGATCGCAGCATTTTCGCAGCTTGAAGACGGCTATGTTATCGACTGCACGCTAGGCTACGGAGGGCACAGCGAAGGCATTTTGACCGCTAATCCGCACCTTAAACTCATCGCTTGCGACAGAGATGCCGAAGCGATAGAATTTTCGCGCGAGCGGCTTGGTAAATTTAAAGATCGCATAGAAATCCACAAAGCAAAATTTAGCGAAATTTTAGAAATTCTGCCCGAGCAAAAGCTCCGCGCAGTTCGCGGGATCTTAGCCGACATTGGCGTTTCATCGCTTCAGCTAGATAAAAACTGCCGTGGCTTCTCCACTAAAAGCGACACGCTGGATATGCGAATGGATGAGAGCGCAGCTCTAGATGCGGCATACGTCGTAAACCACTACTCACAAGCGGATCTAGCGCGCATTTTCCGCGAATATGGCGAGCTAACAAACGCTAACGCAATCGCTTCCAAAATAGCTACTGCGCGGACTAACGCACCACTAACAAGCGCTAAAGCTTTGGCGAATTTAATCGGAACGAAGCCCGTTAAAGGGCGCAGCATCAGCACGGCTACGCTAGCATTTCAGGCGATCCGCATCGAGGTAAACGACGAACTTGGCGAGCTAAAGCGCCTGCTCACGCTCATTGAGCAAAAATCGCGCGATTCAATTCTAACTAATGCAACTGTCGCTATAATCTCGTTTCATTCGCTTGAAGATCGCATAGTAAAGGAGCGATTTAGGGCGTGGGAGCGCGATTGCGTCTGCCCTAGCGAGTTTATGCGCTGCGAATGCGGCGGCGGGCATTCGTTAGGTAAAATCCTAACCAAAAGCCCTATAATAGCGGACGCGCAAGAGCTTGCGCAAAACTCGCGGGCTGCAAGCGCGAAGCTTAGAATTTTTCGGCTAAAATAACCGCCTTTGCTTGCTATGAATTTTAAATTTTGACGAAATTTTGTAAAATTTACAGATTTGCAGGCATTAAATTTTAAAATTTTACGAAATTTTAAAATTCAGTTTACAAAGATTTGCTTTAGAATTTATGATATTTTTCAATGCTATTTTGAGTACCTAATAGCTAAATTATAAAATTTTAGCGAAAAATTTAACGTTGAATTTTACGCTATATTTAACGTATAATTTTATGAGATTTAACTGCTGCATGTTTTTATGGACTAGGCGGTAGCATAGGCACAGAGTCGAAGGCTCAGTAAAATTCTAACGGTTTTTCAGATGATTTGACAAAATTTTATAAATAGTCAATCTCGGTAAAGTGAGCTCGATTTTTACCTGTCAAAATGAATTTTTCCCAAAGAGGCGGTGCAAACAGGCAAAGACATTAAAATTCCGCTTGCCAAGATAGAATTTTGCAGATAGATAGCGGTGAAGTAAATGAAATTTCGCCGCAAATGCAAAAACTATCAACGTAAAAATTTTAAACTAGACAGCTAGACTCAGCAGATAACTCTGCTGCCGATATAAATTTTGCAAGCTGTCACAGCGTATAAAAAATAGATAAAAGCAACATAAGCTCACCTGCTACAGCAGAATTTGCCTTTACATAAATTTCGTAAGCCTGTGGTGCAAAAAACGAGCAAAATTAACGCGATGCTTCTTTTGAAGCTTCTGCTGCTATACAATATCGTGCAAAGAGCCAGATAAATAAACGTAATAGCCCGCTAAAGTAAAATTTTGTTTTTGCTGGCCGAGATAGAATTTGGCGAGTTAAGATAAAATTCCATTTACCGAGGTAAAATTGCAAAGAAGAATTTTGCTCGTAACTTTGGCTTTTAAATTTTACCTTAACGGCTCATTGCTGGGTGCACGCTAGCTGTGGACTTCGAGCAGAATTCATCTTGACGCAGGCGCCTCGGCGGCGAGTAAAGATAAGATCGTGGTTTTAAATTTATGGAGATTTTAAATGAACAAATATGAATATTTTGCCGACGACGATGACGGGCACGACTTCGCAGGGACATCCGATCTAGCGGGCATAGAGCTCGCAAAAAGACGAGCTATGGAGGATCTGACGGATGAGGAGCTAGAGGATAAGCTTGCCGCGGATCTTTCCGTAAAACGAAACTACGCGGGCGCAGCGGGCGGTTACGACGATTTTACCGGCTTGGAATTCGAAAGTTCAGGCTTCACAAACGCCCAAAACTATCTAAATTCCGAAAGCGGCGGAACAAAATTTAATAAAAACAGCAAAGTAAAATTCAAAGGACGTGGCGACGCAAATCTTTTAGCCAATCGAGGCAGCGAGAAATCCGCAAGCGAGGCGGGCTACGGCGATTTTGCAGGTGCCAATTTTACCGGCAAGGCGGATTATGCGGCGTTTGCAGATGCAAGCTTTACAGGCACGCAAAATCAAGATTACGCAGATCTGGGCGCGCATGATTATGCAAGCCTTGCTGCAGGACGCGGCTATGGCAGTTTCGCGGGTGCACAAGACGAGCTACTACGTAACTACGATGCCGAGAAAAAAAAGGAGAAAAATCTCACGCTTTATCAGCTTTTAGTCGTTTATCTGCTGATCGGATTTGCGTTTTTGCTGACGGTGCCGGCAATTTACATCCGCAACGAAATTTATTACATCAGCCGCGACATCGCCGCGCTTCGCACTAAACACGAGGTTTTGCTTGAAGAAAATCGCGCGCTTAACAACGATATCGAATATCTACGCTATAAAAATGAAATTTTAGATCCACAAAGCGTGCAAGAAAATGGGCGCTGATGGGATTTTGCTCGCGGCGTTTGCATTTTTTGCTGCGCTAGTGCTTGCCCTGCTAATCGCGCTCGTGCTACAAAACCGCCGCATAAGCGATGCAAACTCCGCGCTTAGCGAACTTTTAAACGAAAGGCTCACAGCTCAAAGTGCGAGAGCAAGTGCCGAGCTTTTTAAGCTAAATCAAAGCCTAAATGACGGCTTTAGTGATAAATTCTATTATCTTAATAGATCCCTGGGCGAGGGCTTGCAACGCCAAAACAGCGCACTTAGCGAGAATTTAAGCTCGCTGGATCGTGGCTTTAAGGACATAGCGGAAAATTTAGCGCGAATGAGCGAGCAAAATAAAACTTCGCTTCAGGTGCGTGACGAAATCACAAGGCTAAACTCGATTTTAGGCAACGTCAAGCTGCGTGGCAACTTCGGCGAGTACCGATTAGAGAGAATTTTATCGATGATTTACGGGCAAAATACCGCATTTTATGAGCTGCAAAAGCACCTACCAAACGGCAGGATTGCGGACTGCGCGCTACATATCGCAAAAGAAAAAATTCTTTGCATCGACTCAAAATTCCCACTTCAAAGCTATGAAAATATCATCGCTGCCTCCGCTTCAAACGACACTGCAGCGCTTGCTAGCGCGGATAAGCAACTCGCCGCCGATATGAAAAAGCACGCCGCAGATATCGCGGAAAAATACATCATACCGCCTCTGAGCACGGAGTTTGCGGTGCTATTTGTGCCCAGCGAAGCAGTTTTTGTATATGTCTGCGAGAAGCTGCCGCAGGTACTTGAATACTGCGCGCAAATCGGCATTTTTGCGGCATCACCCACGACGCTGCTGGCGCTTTTAGGCACGATCCGAACCTTCGTAAAAGACGAGGTGCTCGCGCAAAATATCAAATCGGTAAAAGATGAAATTTACGCGCTAAAATCGGACTTTGAGGCGCATGCTAAGTATGCGACGTCGCTTCAAACATACGCAGATAAGCTCGCTGCGCAAGCGGAGCTTTTAAACAAAAATGCAAAATCTCTAGAAGCCCGCTTTGAGCGTTTTAGCGAGCTGTAATGAGGACAAACGTAGCGTACAATGCAGCTTGGAGTACTTTAGCAAGCTTATAACGCGGCGGAATTTTGTGCGGCTAGAAGATTATCGGCAAAGGCCTTAAGCTCCGCCTCTCATAAAGCTTTAGCTTTTACATTGCAGGTTTGCACGGCTTTCTAAAATTATCGCTGGGCGGCTTATTTTGTGAATTCGGCGTTTATTCGGAGTAAAATTTCAAAAACGGACGCAAATTTCAAAACATACGCCGTATTTAAAAAAATGGAAAGATTAGACGCGCAATCTTACGCGACGGCAAGATAAAATTTTAAGTTCGACGCGGCGCCAAAACACACAAAATTCTCCTGTGAAATCGTAAAATTCTAAGATTTTTCGATAAAAATAAAATCAAAGCCGTAGCACCGCAAACCAGTCAAAACCTTCGCGCTAAAAACCCAAAAACCCGCTGCTATAGTCTCAAAAAACCGCGCATCTTAAAATTCTGCAAGTAAACTGAAATTACCAAGCGCCTCAAAACCGCATGTGTAAGTGAAAAAATCGCACTGCACCTTAAAGCTACCTTAACGATCTCGTTTTACCGCTTTATATACTACGAAAACCGCGCGGCAGGTTAAAACCGAGCAATATAATTTTAAAGGCTTGATTTTGCGATTGGTCCAAGCATCTAGGCGTTAATCAAATCCACTCGACGGAATATATTGAAACTGCGAGGCTTTGGCAGACGCATAAACGGGCATAACAGCCAACTCCACTCGACGGAATTTTTAGTGCGACTTCGCAACTTCACGACTTTGCGTCAATCCAATTAATAAATCGCGCGCCCTTTAACCAATGCGCTAGTATGTGGCACCCTCATATGATTCTGCAACTTGACGCGCTGACGCACCAAGCTAAATACGGGCATGAATAGGCATCGTGCCCATGCTTCACACTGCAACTTCGTATCACTAGAACCAAGCGTACTTAATAAATTTTAGACGCTTTTTGCTTCGCGCAAAATTTTCAATAGTTTTTAGCGATTTTATAAAATTTTTAAGCGTTTTGCACTGCTGCGATGCAGCCGTACAATCGCACCAAATCCGCACCGCTTATTTATCAGTCGCGCAATTTTCGTTGTAGTAGGCAATGGTGCGCTCGTACTCGTCGTAATTCTGTATATAATCGTTCGCAACGCTTGGGTTTGCGTATCGATCCTCGACCGCTAAAAGCTCCGCTTCAAGCTCTTTATAGTGCTCATAAACCTCCGCACAGGCGCGATCGTGGGCGTCGCCTTGCAAGATTATAGATTTATCAGGACCCGTACTCGCGCAGCCTCCGAGCCCTAAAACGACGGCGCAAAGCGCGCTGCATAAAATTAAGCTTTTCAAAATTTTTTCCTTATTCCAAGTAAATAAATTCGGCGTAAAAGAGGTGTGGTTATAAGCCGAGTTCCGTTACAGCGGTCATTTATCTAGACCGATTTTTGCAAATCGGTTCGAGCGAACGGTTCGAATATAAGACGAAACCACCCGTTCTTGCTGCAGGTTGGGTTTGCATTGCCGCCCGTGTCTCCACGCGCGCGGTGGGCTCTTACCCCGCCCTTTCACCCTTACCGCTTACGCGGCGGTTTGCTTTCTGTTGTACTTTCCCTAGGGTTGCCCCCGGCGTCCGTTAGACGCAACCTTGTCTTATCGCAGCTCGGACTTTCCTCTCCTTGCGGAGCGACCGCACGCCACACCCGAGCGCAATTATAGCTTTTTTGGCTTAAATTTCAGGGCTTGCGGAATTTAAGGGGTAGAATTTTACGGCGTGAGTGAGCAAGTACAAGCTCCAAGCCCGCACCATTACCTCCGGAGGATGACGACGATAAAGAAGCTAATAAATTAAATCACATCTTTAACAAAAAAAGAGCATAAATTAGATGATTTTTTAAATAAATTTGAAAATAATCAACAACAAGCTTATAATGCTATAATTAAAGAACTTGAAAAAGATATGGCAAATGGTAAGTTGCTAAATAATTTTACTAATGGTCATAAAGTCAATATTAAAGGCTATGAAATTACTGTATGTGGAGTTATAAAAAATGGAAAACCAAAAATCGGAACGATGTTTATCCCTTGATAATTTTACGGATATTACAAATATCGAAGCTGAAATTATTAAGCTAATAAGTGATGATTTAAGCGATTATGCGCTTTATAAGCAGTTTGAAAATTCAGAAATTACAAAAAGAGAGGTTTCGACAGCCGGATATTATTGCCATTTCGAGTGTAAAAAAATATTAGAAAAAAGCAAAAACAACGGCTTTGTCGGCAATGTAAATTTAACGCTTTCTGATGAAAACATTGGAGGAGCAATGGTTCTTTTGGAAAATGGAATTTTAAAAATGTTAGAATGCTACTTTTGGGAAGAGAATAATTTTTTTGAAAATATTGTAAACGGGCAATAGTAGATAAAAGATTTAAGCGATTTTAAGCTTAATAATATTTTGCTGGTTATTGGCGAAAATAAATTTGGGCAACTATAAAAAGGTGAAATTTATCAAAATTTTACCTACGGCCGAGCCGAATAAAATTTTAAATTCTATGGCTTAGACAAAACGGCGCGCTTACTGCGATAAAATTTTACGAAATTTCATAAAATTTTCTACCGCGCAAATTTAAATCCACGCAGCCAAGATTTAAAATTCCGTGCAGCGTGGTGCACCGCGACGTAGCCAAGCCCTACTCTGCGGCGCGGTTTGACGTGGCGTGACATGGGGCGCGCGAGCCCTATTCTGCAGCGCGGCGCGGCGCGGTGCGGCTCAATCCTCGTCTGTCGCGGCGCCCTCGAATATATCTCGGTGCAAAATTTCTTCCAAAACGACCGTCGCGTAAGAGCCTTTCGGCAGGTAAAAACTGAAGCTAAAATGCGCATTTTGCGCATCATAGGCGTGCTGTACGCGCTCCATAAAGCTCCACGCAAACCTGCGCGAGCCGTTCATCTGCGCCTCAAGCTCGCGCGAGGGCGCGAAAATTTCATCTTCAAATCTACCGCCAAGCCCGCTAGCTCGCAGCTTCGCTCGCCCGACGATAAGGCCTGCGCTCGTGATCTGTCGTCTTGCAAATCGTTCGCACTCCGCGCCAAGATCGTCGCAGCTAAAAAACGCGCCACGGGGAAAGTGTCCTAAAATCTCGCCCCTTAAAAGCTTAAAAAACTGCGGCTGAGCTGCGATCTCGCGCGCCTCCTCCTTGCTTAGTCCGTAAATTTTAGCAAACTCGCCAAGGTTAAATTCAGCCGCAAATTTTGAAATTTCGACCCGCTTGCTGAGCCAGCGGTTGAAAAGCTCGCTCTGATAGGCGCTGATTAGAAAGTCACGCATTTTGGGGTTTTTAAGCCGCCTCTGTCCGCGCAGCACCTCCTCGCCCTGCGCCGCGTTGTCGCCGAACTTGCCGAAGCGCTGATAGCCGAAGTAGTTCGCAAAGCCCTCGCGCCCTAGCGTATCTAGCGCGGCTGCGAGCTTAACGGCGTCGGGCGGTAGAACCTTTTTTAAGCGGATGAAAAAGTCATTGCCCTTAAGATGGCCGATTTTAAGCTTGTTTTTGTGCCTTTGCACGCTTAAAATTTTAAGGCTCTCGTGCGAAAATCCACCCAGCGCGGGTTCAAATTTAGCAGGCATGCTAACGTGCTGCGTCGTAAGACCCTGCTTGTCCTTAAGCCCCGCGTAGCCGAACTCGCGCATCTTAGCGCCCGTGCGTTCGCTTAAAATCCGCAGCGCCTCGTGCGTGCCGATGCCCTTTTTTTGCAGCAGCAAAATGCAGTGCTCGCCCTCATTACTAGGCTCGTAAAGCGGCACTTCGCGCACGACGAAATCGCTTGAGTTTTTACTAAAATGCGCATTTATCGGCGCGTGATTTAGGGTGTATAAAATTTTCATAGCCGGCCTTTGCGTTAATCTAAGGCGCAATTTTATAAAATTGAGCCTAAAAAACTCATTATTAAGGCAAATTCTAGTATCATTCGCCATAAAAAAAGGATGAAAAATGCTAATCAGGCTCTTTCGCTTCGATCCTCGCTGCGACGTCGCAAGCTACTTCAAGCCCTATGTTTATGAAAGCGCGCCCTTTGCCGATCTTGCGGCACTGCTTGACGACATCTGCGCGCACGATCCCTATTTCAGCGCGCAAGGAGTGGAATTTGTAAAAATCGGCGGCACCACGGTGAGCGTAAAAGAGCCGCTAGATACGCTGATAGCACACTTTGGAAGCGAGCTAATCATCGCGCCTCTTAGCGAAAAAGAGGCGATTAAAGATCTGCGCTGCGAGCCGAGGGCGTTTTTGGATAAATTTAAAGCCTTTGAGAGCATCGCGGACGCTGCTGATTTCGAGTTTTACAAAAGCCTCGCGCCATATTTTTACTCGACGAAAATCCCCGCATGCTCGCAGGAGTTTTTGGGCAACAGCGCCTTTATCTTCGCGCACCGCCTGATGCAGACGCATCCGAGCGAGCGTATGAGGATTTTGGAGATCATCGAGCCGCAGATGGCGTATTTTACGAAGTGCGACGCCGTGGGGATGGAGTTTGACGACCGCGCGGCATACAGGGCGTTTTGCGACATTTTAAAATTTGAGCCCGCGCGCAGCAATAAAATTTTAAGCGCGCAGAGCATGGCGGAATTTGACGCAGTGGGCGCGAAGCACAATTTTAGCGGCTTTAATGTCGCCGTGTGGTACGACGAGGCTGCGGAGGAGCTGGCTAGCAGGCTGGGCGCGCAGATCGTGCACTTTGGCTGCGAAGGCGCGCCGCTTGGAGCGCAGATATATGAGCGCGAGCGGGAGTGCGCGCTGCGGCTGGGGGGTGAAATTTTATTTGACGCGTTTGATAGCGGAAGCGACTTTTTGCTCCTGAATTCCAAGCTCGCGCTTGATTTTTTAGACGGCAGAAGCGATGAAATCCAAAGGCTTTTCGGCAGAGATCTCGCGGGCTTTTATCTAATTAAGACAGATGAGCTCATCGCTCTAGCTCGCGGCGAGAGGCCCGACTTTTCGGCGCGCAAGCTAAAACCGACGCTGATTTAAGCGGACGGGGTTTTAAAATTTATCCTATTACGACGGTAAAATTTTAAATCGACTGCATATTTATAGTCGGCATTAAGTAAATGTCGCAGGCGGTTTATCCTATAATATCTTTTTAATTCAGCATTTGCCTGCTTTTAGTATTAGATTCACAATTCTATTTTTCATTTCTTGAATCTATAACAGTTATTTTAAAATTTTTTACCTGTTTTCTAAGTCCATCAAAGCCGAATGCTATAAAAATATTTTTTAGTAATGGTATTATCTTGCTTTTTGGAAGATTGTGACTTTGTTCCGGATATATAGATATAACTTTCCATACTCTATCGTATACCACCTCATTTACTTTTTGATCCCTTACATAATATAACATAATATCGAATATATCGCCTTTATAGTATAGTTTCCACAATGTTTCAGGAAGCATCGCATGATCACAGTTTGGATCAGGAAAATATCCAGTTTCCATAATCCAGCAGTCTAAATTTCTATCAATAATCCATGGTTTACATTTCGGTAATCTCTCATACATTGGATTATATTTATGATAAATCTTACTAAGCCCATACTTTTCATCATCCTCTTTAGTGATGATTGCATTTTCAAATGCCATCTTCTTCTCCTTAAAATTTAATGTTTAAAAATTATATCTACAACGTGTTTATATTCGCTTATATGCTCGTAGATATCGCCTTCGCTTTTAGTACCTAGTTTTCTAACCATATCGTTTAGAAAAAATTTCTCAAAATTTTCAGCGGTTACCTTAGCGCCGCTACTAGTGCGCACATCTTTACCGTTTGCAATATCTGCTAAAATTTGATCGGCTTGTTTACTCGTCATTTTTTATCCTTTATATTTAATCGTGCAGAAAAGTTACGATTTCATGCTCTTTTGGCAGAAATTTTCTACC
>CAURUZ010000020.1:0-21017 GCA_963528355.1 uncultured Campylobacter sp. | reverse complement strand
CAAAATTCCAAAATTCCAAAATTCCAAAATTCCAAAATTCCAAAATTCCAAAATTTTGTCTGTGAGATTTTCCGCCAAAATACTGCACAGCAAAATTCCGCGCTTAAAATTATAAAATTTTATGCAGTAAATTCTGTACACTAAGCTTATCCCGCATAAGAATTTTCGCGTTATAAGCTTGACGCTAAAATTCCTTGAGCTAAAACTAAAGTCTGAGAAATTTTAAAATCCATGCAGCCGCTTAATCTCTGCGCTGATCGGCTTTTTCTGGCCTGATTTGGTCACACTTACGTAGGTTGCGATCGCGCTGGTTACATGCAGGCACTCGCGAAATCCATCCTCGCCCAGTCGTAGCGCTGCGACCTCGATCTGCACGCGGATAGAGGTATTTCCTACGCTTAATACTTTTGCGTAGCAGCTGATGACATCGCCGATAAATACAGGCTGCTTGAAAGTTACCTCCTGCATCGAGATAGTTACCACTCGCTCGGGCGCTATCTCGCGCGCCGCCGTCGCGCCCGCTAAATCGATCTGGCTAAGTATCCAGCCGCCGAAAATATTGCCCGAGCTATTCGTATCCTTAGGCAGCGCTACGACCTTGATGCGCGGCTCGCCGAAATCGTCTAAGTTTAAATCGCTCATTTTTACTCCTTAAATTTAAAAATCTCGCATTTTAACCGCGCAAATTTAACACTTTTTCGATACAATCGGCAAAAATCTATGCCGAAATTTTAAAATTTTAAGCGGACGCGAGGATGGAATTTTGCTCTCGAAACAGACACATTCCGCTCGTAAAAAGACGATAAAACGGCAAAAAGGATACGCGATGAACGATTTTGCAAAACTTAGCGAGATGACAGCCGCCGCCAAAGCGCGACTAAATGCCCTCTACGACGAGCCGCACGCCGAGCTGATCGCGCGCGGGCTAGAAATTTGCGGCTTTGAGTCTGGCGATACTGCGCGCATCGCCGTACTGCGCCGCATCGTGGATCTCAAAGAGGATCCGCTACTGCAAGAATTTCGCCGCTTGGGCTACGATGAGGCGCGCCAGCGCGAGCTAAAGAGCAAAATGTATGATTTCACGCGCGAAATACACGAGAGCATGCACGCAGCTCTTATCGCCGAGGCCAGCGCGCAGGAGATTTTACAGCCCTTTTATCTGGAGCTTTTAAAAGGCATCCACCGCATCGGGCTCGTGCTAAGCGATATGCAAAAAAGCTGGCAAGCCCTAATTATCGAAGGCACGAACAAGCGCTTGCAGAAGGAATTTAACTCGCTTGCGCAGGCGAAGGAATTTTTACTGCAAGAGGAGCTGTTTATGCGCACGCCTCACGGCGAGATCTGCGAGCGCTGCTACGGCGCGATAGTGCAGCGCGAGGGTAAATTCCAAATGGTACCCTACGCCGTGGCTTTCGCGGATGAGACGGCGAAGCTGCAGAGCGAATTTAGCGATCTTTTGGAGCGTCTGGTGACGCTTGCAGAGGATGAGAGCGAGCTAGCTTACATCGCATATCTAGGCAAGCTCAAACAGGCCTTTTGCGAAAAGGACGCTAGCGCGGTAATCGGCGCGTGGCGGGATGCGGAGATCGCGTGGATGGATATAAAAACGCCGCTTCAGATCGGTCATCCGCTTGAGTACTATGAGGATGCCTACACGCACGCAGTCGCGCTAGAATGGGACGTTAGGCTTGCAGGCGCGTATGAGTTTAGCGCGGAGGAATTTAAAGCGTGCGTAAGCGAGAGTTTTGAGCGTGCGTATGAAAAAATCGGCGCAAACAACGCCGTCATGCACTCGCTCGTGCTCTCAAACATCGCCAAAACCCAGCTTTATGTCTGCGCGCCGTTGATCTACTACGGCGCCGATCTGAACGGACTCTTTTCGGCGCAGGTCGTGCCCAACGACGAATTTGTAAGCACCAACTGCGGCAAGAAAATTTTCGCCTTCGTAAATTTTGTCTATGAAAGCGCCAAGGCTAGACCTTTTATGCGGCTAAGCAGCGAAATTTTCGACCTTGAGTATCTAAATTTCGGGCGCGAAATTTTATTTAAAAAGCCGCAAATTTGGCGCCGCGTCTACGAAATATCGACGATCGGGCATGAGTTCGGGCATATATTTTTCATCGATGCGGACACTGAGGCGCGCATGAACCGCTCGGGGCTTTTTAAGCTCATCGAGGAGTACAAAGCAACCACCGGCGGGCTCGTGAGCTTCTTTTTCCACGAGGAGGCGGAGTTTTGCCTGCCGGTGCTAGATGAGCTGATCCGCCGCGCCGTGGGGCTCATCGCGTGGCAGCGGGTGGAGGAGCTCAAACCCTACTACTGCGAGGCTCTGATACATCTGAGCTTGCTTTTTGCATCGGGCGTTTTGAAATTTGAGCGCGGGCGGCTGGCGGTTAAATTTGACCGCGCAGGCTATGAGAGCTTCAAAGCCGCGTGCTTGCAAAACTACGAGGAGCTGGCGCGGCTTTATTGCGATAAAAAGGACGCGGCGGAATTTTTATCGCGCTTTGCGGAGCTTAGCGGCGGCGTGTATCTGCCGTGCGAGGCGCAAGTGAGGGAGTTTGTGGAGTTTTACTACTCGCGCTACGAAGCGATCGGCAACGAAACGGATCCTAGCAATGAACGAGCAAAGTGGCTTTAAAATTTCAGCTCCGAACCGCGCCTTAAAATAATGGAAAGCGAGTAAAATTCCGCGGAATTTTAAGGGGAAAGCATGAGATATTTTAAAAATTTACTCTCTGATTTAAGGAGCGGCAGGCTCGCGCTGCATCCGATTTTGCTCGCGGCGACGTTTTGCATAGTAAAATTTTCGTGGCCTAGGTTAATAGGCAATGTAGGCGAAAGTGATGCACTCGGCAGCTTCATATTTATGGACTTTATTCAATGCGCCTGCTTTGTAGGGTTAGGCGCGCATTTTGTCTATGTCTCGGGGCGCGGCGGCAAAAACAGCCAAAGTAGTAGCTGCGAAAACAGCGACTATGAATGCGCGATACAACCCCGCAGACTGCGCTATTTAGCCGTGCTGCGCGCTATCTTATGCGCTTTGTGTATTATCGCGTGCGTAGTAGGCTATCTTAGCGCGGATATAGACCATCAAAAATTAGGCGTTTTGAATTGGTTTTTTTCGACCGCGCTAGCAAGCGCTTTAATCTATTTGATTGCGATCTGGATTGTTACGACCGGCTCTGAAGTACTAATTTGGGGCCTTATCTTCGTGATAAGCTATGTGGCTGCTTACTATGCAGTTTGGATAGGTTTTTTTACCATTCCTGGAGAGTATGGCGGGTTTGCATTTTGGAAAGGGCTGGAGATAATATTTCCGCTAATTTGGGCGTTTTATTTCAAGCGCGCCTACAAAAAGCGCCTAGCAGAGGAGATGCGCGAGGCGTAATGGCGAACTGAACGCAGAATTTTAGCCAAAATTTTACGCCGCCAACTGCAGCTTAAAATTAGCGCGAGCGTAGCTCGCCCTTTGAGCGTGCCAGGGGTTAGGGGATTTTAAGGGGAAAGGGGAGCGCCTCGCAAGTAGCGCCCCTTCCCTCTTAAGAGAAAACGCTGCCACGCCCCAAATTCTAGAGGCAAATTCTACATAGAGAAATTTTAAATTTATTACAAAATGAAATTCCGTTTAAATTTTAGCCCGCGATATGTTCCTCTTGGGGCGGGCAGGGGGCTTGAATTGCGAAGTCGCTCTCCTTCCCGCCCCCAAAACCCCACCCATCCCCCGACGACGCTAGCGGTGCAGGCTACGCCTGAGTTAAATTTCAACGTCCATATCCACGGATTCGATCTGCAGCCCTCGCAGATCCGCGAGATGCTGCACCGCGGCGTCCGTCTCGGCGTTTTTGGGAAGCACGATATGAAAGCCGCGATCAAACGCCAAGAAAAAATTCTCTCCACCCGCGGCGATTCGATTTAGCGAGCGCGCGGCAAATTTCTCGCTTGCACGCGGCTCGCCTTTTGAAAACGAGATCGTCTCGCCGTCCGCGACGAAGCTCATCTCCGTACTCGAGTCTTGCGCGAGCTTAGCGGCAGCCAGATGTTTTCTTAGCATGCGGCAATAAAATTTCGGATAAAAAATAAGCCACGCCGCACCCAAAATAACCGACGCCACGCTCGCAATCGGCGCCGTTTTTAAAAGCCCGTCGATGATAATGCCCATAAGCAAAAACTCAAACGGTATGGCGTAGGTGCTGACTAGGCGCTGTTTGCGCGCCTTTTTGCTATAAAGCAACATAAATTTATTGAGGTTATCCACGTCGCGATTGGTGATACGTACTTTCATATTTTTCCTTTAATTTTTGCGTAATTGTAGCGAAGCCGCCTTAAATTTGCGTCCGTTAACTTCCGTGAGATAAAATCGCGCTTTTAAAGGAGCGCCCGTGAAATCTCTATTAAAAATCAACGGATTTTTGCCGTTTTTGGCGATTATGTTTATCAACGCAAGCGTCGATCTGGGCCATAAGATCACGATTCAAAACGTCCTTGTTAAAAGCGCCGATTCCGGCGCTCTCATCGCCCTTACCTCGCTTGTAAATTTACTGATTTTGCTGCCTTACGTATTTCTTTTTAGCGCCAGCGGCTATCTCAACGACAAATTCTCGCGCACCCGCATTACGCGGATATGCGCGAAACTCGGCGTCGCGCTTACCGCGCTTATTACGCTCGGATATCTGTGCGGATGGTTTTATTTCGCATTTTTTATGACGATCCTGCTTGCGGCGCAAAGCGCGATCTACTCGCCCGCCAAATACGGCCTGATTAAAAAAATCGTCGGCGCGAAAAATTTAGGCGCGGCAAACGGCCTCGTGCAGGCTCTTACCATCATCGCGATTCTGCTTTCATCGCTTGTTTTTTCGGTGATTTTCGAGCTGTTTGCAGCTCGCAGCAGCGACGCGGGCGAGCTGATGAGCTCGGTTTGGTTCATCGGCGTACTTTTGGTCGCGGGCTCCGTGCTTGAAACATACTACTCGTATAAAATTCCATTCTTCGACGCCGCGCAGCCGCAAGCAGAATTTAATAAAGACGACTATCTTAAGCTTCGCTATCTAAGGCAAAATTTAAATTTTGTGCTAAAAGACAAAAACGTACTGCTCTGTACGCTGGGACTTTCGATGTTTTGGGCAGTCTCGCAGCTCGTAATAGCGACTTTCCCGGCTCACTACAAGAGCCTTAGCGGCAGCGACAACGTAATGGTGATCCAGGTGATCTTAGCTCTTAGCGCAATCGGAATCGCGCTAGGCTCGATCTTTGCTGGCAGCTACTGCAAAAAGCATATCGAGCTCGGTATCGTGCCGTTCGGCGCATTCGGTCTGGCGCTCGCGCTAATGGTGCTAGCCAACGCGCACTCGGTATTTTGGCTCGGTACGGCGTCGTTTTTCTTCGGATTTAGCGGCGGAATTTTCATCGTGCCGCTCAACGCCGTCATTCAGTTTTTCACCGCCGATGAGCGCATGGGACGGGTGCTCGCAGGCTCAAATTTCATCCAAAATATCTTTATGGTGCTGTTTTTGCTCATCGCCATCATCTTGGTGCATTTTGCGGTCGCCAGCGGCGAAATTTTCGTTATGGCGGCGCTGTGCGTACTTATCTGCGGGATCTTCGGCGCAAAATATCTGCCGCAGCTTTTCGTTAGAATTTTACTCATTCCGTTTATGAAATTTGGCTATCAAGTCCACGTAGACGGCATCGAAAACATCCCGCAAAAAGGCGGAGTGCTGCTTTTAGGAAACCATATCAGCTGGATCGATTGGGCGGTGGTACAGCTTGCCTGCCCGCGCGGGGTGCGCTTTGTGATGCATCGTAGCTACTACGATCTGTGGTATTTGAAGTGGTTTTTTAAAATTTTCCGCGTCATTCCGATCGGAGCGGGTGTGAGCAAAAGCGCGATCGAAAGCATCCGCGAGGCGCTGAATGCTGGTGAAGTGGTCGGACTCTTCCCCGAGGGTCACATCAGCTACAACGGCCGCATAGACGAGTTTCAGGGCGGATTTGAGCTCGCCGCGCACGATACGAACTCCGTCATCGTGCCTTTTTATATCAGAGGGCTTTGGGGATCGACGTTTTCGCGCGCCAGCGAGCATTATAAAAGAACGATTTCGCAAAGCGGCAAAAACGCACTTCGCGTAAGCTTCGGCGCGCCGATCGAGGCAAATTCCAAGGCGCACGAAGTAAAGCGCGCAGTAACGGAGCTGTCGTTTTTCAGCTGGGGCAAATACCTCGCAAGCCTAAAGCCGCTTGCTTACAACTGGCTAAATCAGGCCAAACGATCGCCTTTTAAGCGCGTGGCGGTCGATAGCACTGGAGTGAGCTTCACAAATTTAGCGATGATGAGCGCCGTTTTGATACTTCGCAAAAGGCTAAAGAGTCGCATAAGCAGCGAGGAAAACGTCGGTATCATTTTGCCTAGCTCGGTCATCGCAAGCGCCGTAAATTTAACGCTTTTTGTGATGGGCAAAACGAGCGTAAATTTAAACTACACGCTAAGCGAGGAAAATTTAATCTACTGCGCGGATAAAGCGAATATCCGCACGATCATCAGCTCGCGCAAATTCGTAGAAAAGCTCAAATCAAAGGGCTTTGAGCTGGAGGGTTCGATCGGCGATCGGCTCGTGTATCTTGAGGATCTAAGCGAGGGCGCCTCTAAAAACGAGCGCATAGCCTGCGCGCTAAAATCGCTGCTAATGCCTAAAATTTTATTTCGCGCGCTGTATTTTAAGCCGCACGCGATAGATGACGTAGCGACTATTTTGTTTAGCAGCGGCAGCGAGGGAAAGCCCAAAGGCGTGGTTTTGACGCACAAAAATATAATGGCGAACGTCCGTCAAATTTCAGAGCTCATAAACGCCACCGAGCACGACGCGATTTTAGCGTCGCTGCCTATCTTTCACTGCTTCGGGCTTACCGTAACGACGCTCTTTCCGCTAAACGACGGAATTTTAAGCATCCACGTGCCCGATCCTACGGACGCCTTTAGCGTCGGCAAGATGAGCGCAAAATACGGCGCTACGATAATGTTCGGCACGTCGACGTTTTTTAGACTCTACACCAAAAATAAAAGGCTCAATCCGCTTATGCTGGCAAGCATTCGCCTAGCGATTGCGGGCGCGGAGAAGCTAAACGAAAACGTCCGCAAGGAATTTAAGATAAAATTTGGCATCGAAATTTACGAGGGCTACGGCACGACCGAGACTGCGCCGGTGGTGAGCGTAAATACACCGAACGTCCTCGAGCCCGATTTTTTCAAAGAGCTTCACTTCAACCGCGAAAAGAGCGTCGGCTTACCGCTTGCGGGCACGGTCATAAAGATCACCGATCCCGCCTCGCTACAGCCGCTGCCAAACGGGCAAGAGGGGCTTATCTTAATCGGCGGACATCAGGTTATGAAGGAATACTACGATGAGCCGGCCAAAACCGCTGAGGCGATCGCGCAAATGGACGGTGTGCGCTACTACAAGAGCGGCGACATCGGCTATATCGACGACGACGGGTTTTTATTTATCACCGACCGCCTTTCGCGCTTTGCCAAAATCGGCGGCGAGATGATCAGCCTGGGCGCGGTAGAGAGCGCCGTGGGCGAAATTTTGGGCGAAAGCGCGATCTATTCGTGCGTGAACCTAAAAGACGAGAAAAAGGGCGAAAAGATCGCCCTGCTTTATGTGGGTGAGGCGAGCGAAGATGAAATTTCGCGCCGTCTGAAGGACTCCGCGCTTGCGCCGATAATGCAGCCAAGCGTCGTGAAAAAAGTGGAGCAAATCCCGGTGCTCGGCAGCGGCAAGGTAAATCTCAAAGCGGTAAAGGATCTGGCGATAGAGCTGAGGCTTTAGGGCAAAAAGACTAAATTTTTATAAAGTGCAATGCTAGACTAATTAGCGAAATTACCAAAGATAGAGTGCAAATCATATAAATTTTTAATGCTACTTTTAGTTTGAAGTTTGCGCAAGATTTCAGAATTTTGTGCTATCAAAGCTGCATTCTTTGCTATAAGCTCGTCTTGCTTGGTGTCTAGATTATTTTTATCATCTAGATTTAAAATAATCTTCTCAATATTTTTTGCATTACTAGTAATTGCTGCTTCTTGAGCGTCATCGATTTGAGCTTTACTATTTAGCGTAGTGTAAATTTGATTAATTTGTTGAGACATTTGCTCATGTTTATCGTCAAGCCTTGCCTGGTCTACTGCAAATTTTTCTGCAGCGTCTACAAGACTACGAAACGCTTTTGCACTCTCATCACTTAATTTGATAATATTTCCATTTGCATCTTTTATCCCGTTTTCAAATAGAAATGCCATAGCACGGTGTAGCGATAACGAGAATTTGCTTGTCATTTGCGTAAATTTTATAGATTCTCGTATAATTTCAGAAAGCTCGTCAATCGCATCATTCTGGCTAATTTGAGCTTTGTTTGTAAGCCTTAGTGCATCGGCTAGTTTATCTTCTCTACTCTTGCCGCAAATACCGAGCGTTATTAAATTTTTTATATCAGATCCACCTATGTCCAAGCCCTCGACATCCGATGACAGACGTTTTGCCTTTTCTATTTTTTCTTTAGCTCCTTGGATATTTAAAAATATCTCTTGAGCTTTTTTTCTTGCTAATTCATCTAGCTCGTCTTGCGACATTTTTTCTAGAACTTCGACCGATATAGTCTCGTCCCTCACTAAATTTTCCATTTTTACTTCTCGATTGTTTTATTTAGTTTAATTCTTAAATTCTGCATCTTATCGATAAAATTCGATACCGCCATGCTTGTTTCTTGCGAACTATCACGCACTATGCGTATCGTATTCGCTAGCTTTGTTATACTTTGTTTCACATCTACGAAGAACTCGTCGTATGCCTCACTCAAAGCCACCCAGCTCAGAGCCACTTGATATGCCGATATCTCCCCACTTTTTGTTACGAGTTGAATTTGGATTTTATCAGCCTTACTTTGAGAATGAAGCTTATCCATAAAATAAATTACTATAGTCGTTAGTACCCCACCCAGAATTGCAGATAAGCACGTGCTTACGATATCTCCCACACTTTTGCCTATTACCGGTACTATAAAGGAAAAAATAGGCGTCAAAACAGGAATGCTTAGCAAAAATTTATCTATAGCTTCGCTCAGCCCTAGCGATAGAGCGCCAATTAATCCAGCAGTTAATACTTTAACGGCTTGATAGCCAACCTCATCTTTATCTAAACCCCTAGGTGGATTAACTAAAATCTTAACTGCCTCTTTTAACGAGACGAATCCTGCTCTTATCATCGCCACGAAGCGTTTTAACGTGGTAGCAAAAACGTTGATCAAAAATACGCCCAAATTTGATATAAAAGATGTTAATCCTTCCTCTATACTGCCTGCCACCAAATCTTTCCATTTCGATTTCAGACTATCTAAAATTTCACTCATTCTAGTCTTAAATCTCACCCAAATTTCACCGAAGCTCTCCTTCCCTCTTTGTTTAAAAGCAAGCTTAATTTCGGTTATAGCTCCTTGTGCAATTTCTCTCATAGCAACGCCTATAACTGTGTATGCCATTATCTTGGTGATATCTTTACAACCTGTAGTCAAGAGTTCTTTTGAGTATTTTTTAACCTTTGCCTTATCTATTTCACCATAGACAAATTTTCTAGCCTTCTTATCTTTTTGCATAGCTTTCTGCTCATCAATGCCAAATTTTTCAGCCTTTCTTTGCCCCGTCTTTTTATCTTCCTTATTCAGAAAAACTTTCATCTCATCGCTACCTTTCGACTGATTTATGCTGCCATCGATAAGAGCTAGATTTTCTTTATCTGCCGCAATTTTGGCGCGTTCCTCGGGGCTTAGAGCCAAATTTGCAGACACAGAGCTTTCTATCTCTTTTACCGACACAATATGATCTAAGTGCACCCTGCCATATTTTGGTAAATTTCTGCCAGTGTATTCATCTATTATGATGGCTTCATTCTGAAGGGCTTCGTTTCGTCTTTTTACTAGTGGCTTATCGTATCCTACTTTATTTCTTACTTCTAAGTATTTGCCATTACGATTTGCTATCATATCGCTATATCTTGCAGCGTCTGCTTCATTTGCCGTTATACCTTTTTCAAAATTATGCACGGTCGTTACGCTACCTCCGTCTCTTGCATCTATAATTAGGCTAGCCAGCCCAAATTGTGACGTAATAGCGCTAATTGCACTAGCTTCACAAAGATGTAAAAGCGTGCTGGTTTGATTTTCCGGAAGCTTGGAGTGCAAATTTGAAAGTTCGTCTAGAGCATTTTGCAAGCCATCTGTAAGTTCTATCTTTAAGCTTTTATGATCAAAAAGTTCGTTAAGCTCTTTTTCCGTTTTAGAAAAGTCTTTATTGAAATACGTGCTTTTAGGTGATTTAGAGAGAAAACTAGCCATTGCAAATCTTTTTTAAAATTTTAAAAGAAATATTTTACTCAGCACTTCTTATATATTGCTTAATTTTATGTAACTACGAAAATTCTAAAATTTCTGTATTTTAATTAGTGCTAAATTTAAGAAGTTATAACTAAATCTGTAAGAACAGTGCTGCGAAGCGCACGCTTCGCAGCAAATTTAAAGGAGGACTATTTAAAAGATGGGGCGATCTGCGCTACCCACGCCTCGATGCGGCTCTCGGTGAGATCGCTTTGATTGTCGTTGTCTAGCGCGAGACCAACAAATTTGCCGTCCACTACGGCCTTGCTCTCGTCAAATTCATATCCGTCGGTAGGCACTGCACCTACGATATTTGCACCCGCTTTTTTGAAGTTGTCGTATAGCTCGCGCATTGCGTTGCAGTAGGCGTCGCTGTAGCTTGAGCTATCGCCCATACCAAAAATCGCGACGGTCTTGCCTGAGACATCAAGGGCTGAAAAATCAAAGCCCGCCCAGTCGTCCTGCAACTCGCCGTCGTTCCATGTGGAGCTGCCGATGATGAGCGCAGTGTATTTATTTAGATCTGCAGGCGCAATGTCCGCGACGTTTTTAAGCTCGTTTTCTATGCCTAGCTTTTCGGAGATCAGCTTCGCGGCGTCCTCGGTATTGCCCATCGAGCTTCCAAAAATAATTCCAACCATTTGGTATCCTTTTAATAAATTTTGTCGGTAAGCTTGTATGGTACTAATTTCATAATGAAATTTCCCTTAAAGCATTCGCTTTTTATCTCGACGTGGCGGTTAAAATTTTCATTTTTTGGATAGACAAGATACAAGGCATCGAGGTTTGCTCCGCGGCAAAGCTCTAGCGCTTTTTTTATATCATTATCATAAATGGCTGGATTTTGAGGTAGAATTTTTTTAAAGCTCGTAACCACGCCTAGGCTAAAACCGCTCTTGCGAACTACGATGAGCTCACCCGATTTGCCCACAAGCTGCAGCTGTGCGCCTGTATTGCGAAGCACAATTTTGCAAAATACGAAGTTGCAAAATGCCTCGCCGGCATTTAGCAGCACGCCGCTACGCAGACTCACGATCGCGCGAGTTAGCTTATAAGCTGGCTTGGCGGCAAATACGGGCAGCGGCATGCCACGCAAATAAGAAAAGATTATCGCGTTATCCGCTGCGCAAAATTTTACGGCGAGCTTGAAACGGTAAATTTTACGAGCCCCGCGCCCAAGCTCGGAGGCGATGAAATTTAAAAATGCGGTACGAAACTGCGAAGCGCCCTTTAAATTTGTGGGCGGAATTCTATAATCCGCATTAACGTTAAAATTATATAGAGCTAGCATCGCTCGCGCTCGCGAAGCCGCATTATAATCCCGCAGCGCCTCTGGCACAATCTCGCGCCCGTTCGCATCAAAGCCAAAAATCTCGCCGCTAAAGAATTGCTTATTAAAAACTTCGGCATTTAAAATTTCATCATCAATAAGCTCATTATCGCGCCGCAGATCCGCTTTTTGGCGTTTTTCGCGCGTCGCGATATCTCGTTTTGATGCAGCAATATCTTGTAATAAAGCTGATTTCTCGTCCGAACGCTTAGCGCAGAAAAAATTCTTTTGCGCTAAGCCAGTGTTATAAAAAGCCCTTGTTGTCAAATTCCTATTTGCGCCGTCTTTTTGCGCGCTCTTTGCAACGCACGGCTTAGAGGCATTACAATTAAGCGCGTCCGATTTACCACTTGAAAACTTTTTAAATTTGCCGCTAAATTTCTTGCTTTCGGCGCGTGCAAGGTAAGTAGCGTTAAATTTGCTAGAATTTAAAAAATCCTTGGAATTTAGCTCGCCAGCTTCATCGTCGTAAGCATTTGATTGCGGCGTAGTGCGCGATTTTTTAACCGCTTGCCTGGACTTGCCAGCACTACTACTTAAATTCCTTGGAATTTTAATCATCTTCGCAAGGTCTGCAACCGAATTCTTGATTTAAATTGAAGACCTTACAGTATTCGCAAAATACGCAGCTGACGCTTCTTTTAGCGCATACGAGCGGGATTTTGCGCTTTTTAACTTCGCCTTTGATTTTTTTCATCGTGTTGTGATTTAAAAAGCTCGTAAGCATCACGACGCACTCGGTATCTTGCGGGATCGGCTTGCGATTTACGCGATTTTCGTTTCGTGCGTCCCAGTGCTCGATATTGCTCGCGCCAAGGTCTTTTAAAACCGCCTTAATGGGCGTAATCTCATCTGCTCCTATGACTAAAACGTTCATTTCATCCCCTTCTATGATTGATAGTCGTTATTATAACAGAGAAAGATTAAATTTAACTGATAATGTATATAAAAATTTGAAATTATAAGCCGGAATTTTACCGGCTTATATTTGATATTTACTTGCTTAAAACTAGACTTACTGCGGCATCGATGTGGATCTGCGTAGTATCAAATAGGCACGCGGCGGTATCTGCTTGCGATACAAGCAGCCCGATCTCCGTGCAGCCCAGTATCACGCCCTGCGCGCCGCGAGCTCTAAGTCCTTCTATAATCCGTAAAAATTTCTCTTTGGAGTGCGGTAAGATTTTACCAAAGCAAAGCTCATCAAAAATTACTTCGTTTACCGCTTCCATTTCGTCCGCGTTCGGTACGAGCACCTCTACGCCGCCCTCTATTAAGCGCTGTTTGTAAAAATCCTGCGTCATCGTGTAGATCGTACCGAGCAGCCCTACTTTTTGCACGCCACGTTTTCGCAGCTCATTTAGCGTAGCGTCCGCGATATGCACGAAAGGCACGGAGATAGCGGCTTTTATCGCCTCGTAGCACTTATGCATCGTATTGGTGCAAAGAAAAATATAATCCGCGCCGCCGCTTTGCAAAACCCGCGCGTGACGAGCTAGAATTTCGCCCGCCCTGCCCCACTCATTATCTCTTTGGCACCGCTCGATCTCGTCAAAATTTAGACTACTTAGCAGAATTTCACCGCTACTTAGCCCGCCTAGACGCTCGTTAATTTTGCGATTGATCCCATCATAATAGAATCGTAGATTCGTAACTCATGCCGCCGATTAGTCCGATTTTTTTCATGGATTTTCCTTTTGGAATTTAACGAAATTCCTGGGTCACAAATTCTGCGACCCGGAATTCTAAAAACTAACTACAAAGCTTAAGCATTCTCGCTCGCGGCGTCCGTAGAGGCAACCTCATCGCCGAAATCGGCATTGGCAAGCCGCTTGAGCTGGCGGTAACGTCTCATCGCGTCGGCTTTATTTGCTTCATAAAGCTTGCTCGCGTGCTCCGGATCGATCTTTTTAAGCGCGTTGTAGCGCACTTCGTTTAGCAAAAATTCCTCATAAAGGCTCCAGTCCGGCTCTTTGGATGAAATTTTAAGCGGATTTTTGCCCTCCGCCGCGAGCCGCGGATCGAAGGTGTAGGTCGGCCAATAGCCGCATTTGCTCGCAAGCTCGGCTTGATCGCCGGAGCTGCCCATGCCGCCTTTGATGCCATGCGCGATACACGGCGAATACGCGATGATAAGGCTAGGTCCCGGGTAAGCCTCCGCCGCCATGATCGCCTTTAGCGTCGCGGCTTGGTTCGAGTTGGAATTTACTTGCGCGACGAAGATGTTACCGTAGGTCATCGCGATCTGGCCTAGGTCTTTTTTCTGAACGCGCTTGCCGCCTGCGGTAAACTGCGCGATCGAGCCGCGGCGGCTAGCTTTAGAGCTCTGTCCGCCCGTGTTTGAATAAACCTCCGTATCCAGCACCAGCACATTTACGTCCTCGCCGGTAGCCAGCACGTGATCGAGCCCGCCGTAGCCGATATCGTAAGCCCAGCCGTCGCCGCCGATGATCCACTGCGATTTTTTATTTAGATACTGTTTCAGTTCTAAAATTTCACGAACCCCGGGCGCGTCTAAGCTTTGCTCTAGCAGCGGCACCAGCCTATCTCTGATCTGAGCGGATTTTAGCGTATCGTCTCTGTTTTCGATCCAGTCGTGATAAAGCGCCTTTAGCGCGTTTGGCACGCTTGAGAGCGAGCCTAACATCAGATCCTCGATCTTATGGCGCAACGTCTCGCTTGCGATCTTCATTCCCAGCCCAAACTCGGCGTTATCCTCAAAAAGTGAGTTCGCCCACGCGACGCCGCGGCCGTTCTCGTCCTTGCGGTACGGCATCGAGGGCGCCGATCCGCCGTAGATCGAGCTACAGCCCGTGGCGTTGGCTACGATCATATGATCGCCGAAAAGTCGCGTGATCAGCGTGATATACGGAGTTTCGCCGCATCCAGGGCATGCGCCGTGAAATTCAAAATACGGGCGGGCAAAGCCCACGCCCTTGACGCTTGATCTGTCCATCAAATCATCTTTATATCTTACGTGCTCGAATAAAAAGTCCGCGCTCTCTTGCTCGCCCTTCGCGAGTTCTTCTTCAAGCGGCACCATGACGAGCGATTTTTCCTTGCTCGGGCAGTTTTCGGCGCAAAGCGCGCAGCCCGTACAATCTAGCGGGCTTACTTGGATCTTATATTTTAACCCCTTTAGCTCCTTGCCCTTGGCTTCTAGTAGGTGATCTTTTAAATTTAAAGGCGCGGCGGCCTCGTCCTTTTCGTCTAGTAAAAACGCCCTGATTACGGCGTGCGGGCAGACAAAGGCGCACTGGTTGCACTGGATGCAGTTTTGCTCGATCCATTTAGGCACCATGACGCCCACGCCGCGCTTTTCAAATCGCGTCGTGCCCGCGTCAAACCCGCCGTCCTCGTGTCCTAAAAACGCCGACACCGGCAAGCTATCGCCGCGCGCTGCGTTCATCGGTTTTACGATCTTTTCTATAAATTCGTCGCCCTTGTATTTGTCGTCCGCGCCCGCTGGGTCATCCTTTAAATTTGCCCACGCAGGATCGATCGCTACCTGCACCAAAGCATCCGCGCCCCTATCGATCGCGTCGCAGTTCATCGCCACGACCGCCTCGCCCTTTTTGGCGTAGGTTTTCTTGGCGTATTCCTTCATATAGCTTTGCGCCTGCTCAAACGGAATGATGCCGCTAAGTTTGAAAAACGCCGATTGCATAATCGTATTGGTACGGCCTCCGAGCCCTATCTCGCGTGCTAGTTTGGTGGCGTTTAGGATATAAAATTTTACCCGCCTGGTAGCTAGAATTTTTTTGACCTTGTTTGGAAGCTTTGCCGCCGTCTGCTCGGCATCCCAGATGGAATTTAAAAGGAAGGTGCCGCCTTCGCGGATGCCCCCGATGACGTCGTAGATGTCCAGATACGCAGCGACCGAGCAGGCGACGAAATGCGGATTTGAGACGAGATAGGTCGAGCGGATCGGTCTTTTGCCGAAGCGCAGGTGCGAGCGCGTGTAGCCGCCCGATTTTTTGCTGTCGTAGGCAAAATACGCCTGCGCGTAAAGATCGGTTTTATCGCCGATGATTTTGACGGAATTTTTATTCGCGCCCACGGTGCCGTCCGCGCCCAGGCCGTAAAATAGACACTCGGTCTCATCCTCGTAGCCGAGCGAAATTTTATCTCCCACGGGTAGCGACAGATGCGTCACGTCGTCGTCGATACCGATCGTAAAGCCGTTTTTAGGCTCGTCCGCCTTTAAATTTTCATACACGGCGATTAGCTGGGCTGGATCAACGTCTTTGGAGCTTAGGCCATACCTGCCGCCCACGATGAGCGGAGCGCCCTCGCGCCCGTAAAATGCGGCTTTTATATCCAGATACAGCGGCTCGCCGAGGCTGCCGGGCTCCTTCGTGCGGTCGAGTACGGCGATTTTACGCACACTTTTAGGCATCGCGGCGAAGAGATATTTGAGGCTGAAAGGCCTGTATAGATGCACTTTTAGTACGCCTACCTTCTCGCCCTTCGCGTTTAGATGATCGACCACCTCCTCAAGGGCTTGATTGACCGAGCCCATCGCGACGATCACGCGCTGCGGCTCACTTGCACCGTAATAGACGAAAGGCGCATACGACCGCCCCGTGATCTTTGAAATTTCGCTCATATACTCCGCGACGATGTCCGGAAGCGCGCCGTAAAATTTATTGGTTAGCTCGCGCGTCTGAAAATATACGTCGTCGTTTTGCGCCGTGCCGCGAGTTTTAGGATGCTCGGAGTTTAGCGCGTCAGCTCTAAATTTACGCACCGCCTCGCGATCGAGCAAGCGATCAAACTCGGCATAGTCCATCACTTCGATCTTTTGAATTTCATGGCTCGTGCGAAATCCGTCGAAAAAGTGCAAAAACGGCACTCGCCCCTTAATCGCCGCAAGATGCGCGATGCCACCCAGATCCATCACCTCCTGCACGCTGTCGCTTGCGAGCATCGCAAAGCCGCTTTGGCGACAGGCGTAGACGTCTTGATGATCGCCGAAGATGGAGAGCGCCTGCGCCGCAAGCGCGCGCGCCGCGACGTGAATGACGCCCGGAAGCATCTGACCTGCGATCTTGTACATATTTGGAATTTTTAGCAAAAGCCCCTGCGATGCGGTATACGTCGTCGTAAGCGCGCCTGCTTGGAGTGAGCCGTGCACGGTGCCCGCCGCGCCGCCCTCGCTTTGCATCTCGACTACTTTAACGGGCATGCCGAAGAGGTTTTTTTTGCCCTGCGACGCCCAGATATCGGTGTAATCCGCCATAGGCGAGCTAGGCGTGATCGGATAGATGCCCGCGACCTCGGTAAAGGCGTATGAGACGTAAGCCGCTGCCTCGTTTCCGTCCATCGTTTTCATAACTTTTGCCATTTTTCGTTCCTTTGGAATTATCAAATTTCGCTAATTTTACATATTTATTGCTTAAAAATTTAAATGCTTCGCAAACCGAATAAAATTCTAAAGCTTTATCACAGCAGGCGGGCTACAAGCGCGATCTGCTGGCAGTTTTAGACGAGCATTGCGGGCGATTTGAGACGGGCTCTTTCACCGCTTTGAAAATAAATTTTGCATACTTTAAGCGCAGATCGTAAGCAGTGGGTAGAGATTAATGTAAATTTAGCCGTCTAGCTTGAAATTCTAACCCAAATATCAAATGGCGGGAATGCGCGAAAATTAAGAAATTTAAAAATGCACCTACCACAAAATGGGGCAAGTCTCATATCGTTAACAAGACCGGGGTGATAAAATTTAGCCACTACAAAACCTCAACCGCTATACGCATCCAAGCTCAACGTAGCGAATTTTTATTTATGACTTGCAACATCGCGGTATATAAAATTTCGGCGCATTCTGCCAAATATAAGAAATTTTATTGCCTCCTGCCGAGCACAGCGCAAATTTCATTTTAAATTTTCATCGATCGATCGCTACGTGAATTTTACCACACGCGACTTTGCGTTTTGAGCGTAAATTCTATTTCCGCAAGCTGCGCGGAGGATAAATTTAGCTATAATCCCCAGTTTAGAATTTAGCGCGGCACGTATATATGGCGCGGAATTTTAAAATTCCGAGCAAAGCAGACGCAAGCCGCAAGCGCTCAAAATTTAAAGCCAAATTTAAAAAGCTCAAAAAAGGAAAGCCGATGAATGTCCATAAAATCGCTTACACGAGAGTTATCGCGCTGGCGTTTGCCGCCTTTATTTTTAACACGACGGAATTTATCCCCGTGGCGCTGCTAAGCGACATCGCGGCGGATTTTAGCATGGACGTTACGAGCACGGGGCTAATCATCACAATCTACGCGTGGGCCGTAAGCATCCTTTCGCTGCCGCTGATGCTACTAACCTCAAAGCTCGAGCGCAAGAGGCTGCTTTTGCGGCTTTTCGTGCTATTTACGCTAAGCCACGTTTTGGCCGCCATTGCGTGGAATTTCGCCATTTTGGTAATAGCGCGCCTTGGCATCGCGATTTCGCATGCGATCTTTTGGTCGATCACCTCATCGCTCGTCGTGCGCCTAGCGCCGATAAACAAAGGCTCTCAGGCTATCGGCATGCTGGCTTTGGGTACTTCGCTAGCGATGGTTTTGGGGCTTCCTTTGGGGCGCGTGGTCGGCGAGCTTTTCGGCTGGAGGATTACGTTTTTTGCAATCGGCGCGCTTGCGGCGGCGGAGGCGCTGTTTCTTTGGAAAATTTTACCGTTTTTACCAAGCCGCCGCGCGGGCTCTCTTGCGAGCTTGCCGATGCTTGCAAGGCGCCCGATGTTGCTTGCTTTGTATCTGCTGACGTTTTTGATCGTAGGCGCGCATTTTACGACCTACAGCTACGTCGAGCCCTTCGTGGCGAAATTTAATCCCGCGGGCGATCACTTCGTAACCTACGTCCTGCTTGCATTCGGTGCTTCGGGCATCGCTGCAAGTGTGCTTTTTTCAAAGCTTTACCGTTCATTTGCGAACGCCTTTTTGATCTGCTCGATCCTTTTTATCCTAGCCTCGGTGCTGACGTTAAAAGCTTTTGTCGCAAATGACGTAGCGCTACTGCTTGCAGCTTTCGTCTGGGGAGTGGGGATTTTCGGCTTCGGGCTTTGTTTGCAGATTAGGGTTTTGGCGCTAGCTCCGGATGCTACCGACGTCGCGATATCGATCTACTCGGCGATTTATAACGTAGGCATCGGCGGCGGAGCGCTTTTAGGGCATCAGATCGCAACGAGATTCGGGCTTGAACACATAGGCGAGGCAGGCGCGATACTGGGCGCGTTAGGGCTTGCAAGCTACCTCTATGCAAGCGTGAAATTCGCGCAAAAAAAATAGCGCATAGGCTAAATTTACGAAAGAGCTTCGGCGAAATTAGCGCGCTTTTAGCCGGCGCTTTAAAACGGGGGCTTTGCGGGTCTAAGCTTTTAAAATTTACCCCTGCGATTAGCTAAATTTTGCAGATAAAATTTAATCTCGCGCTTAGTCCCGCTACCTGTTTTATTAATCAATCGCACCCGCGCTATCCGCCCAAAGCTCTTAAAATTTGTCCCTCGTTAGAGCGATAAATTTTAAAATTTAGCGGCAAGGCGTAAAAATTTAAGGCGTATAATTTAAAGCGGGAGCCGCCAAAATTTAACTACTTTATAAACCCGACCTGCGGTAAAATTTCAGCTAGCGCCGCGTCCTTTTTCTCATTAAATTTGACCTTGTTTTGCTCAAAAAGATTATTTCCGTGCGCGTCTATAGAGACGATAAGCGGGCCAAACTCCTTCACGCGGCACTTCCACAGCGTCTCAGGCATCCCAAGCTCCGTCCAGTCCGCGCTCTCGATCTGCTCGACCTGCGTCGCTGCCACCACCGCGCAGCCCGCGGGAAATACGCAGTGTATCGTGCCAAACTCCTTACAGCCGCTCATCGTGCCCTCGCCCATGCCACCTTTGCCCACTATCAGGCGCACGCCCGTTTTGGCGATAAATTCGCGCTCGAATTTCTCCATCCGCATGCTAGTGGTCGGCCCCACAGAGACCATCTCAAAGCCCTCTTTGCCGTCGCCGTCCGTTTTTCTGATGATCGGTCCCGCATGCAGGATCGCACCGCCTCTGATATCTAGCGGCAGCTCGCGACCCTCCTCTACGACGCGTCTGTGCGGCACGTCGCGGCAGGTGACGATGTGTCCGCTGAGGTATATGACGTCGCCGATTTTGATGTCGGCCAGATCCTCTGCGCTGATCGGCGTGGTTAAAATTTTCTTACTCATAGCGCGAACTCCTTGTGCGATTTTACGGCAAAGCTTAGCTGCTCGTCCCAGACGATATGGCCTTTGCGGTGCGACCAGCAGCCTACGTTTACGGCGACGGCGATGACGCTTGGGTGGCGGGCGCAGTTTTCGATATGCACGCCCATGACCGAGCTTGCGCCGCTCATGCCTTGTGGGCCCAGGCCGATTTTATTGATGCCATCTTCGAGCAGCTTTTCCGTTAGCGCGGCTCGGTCGTTTGGATTGCGTGAGCCAAGAGGTCTCATCAGCGCTTTTTTAGATAGTAGCGACGCCACGTCGATCGAGGTGCCCACGCCCACGCCGACTAGCAGCGGCGGACAGGCATTTATGCCGTAGCTGGTCATGATGTCCATGACGAATTTCACGACCCCCTCGTAGCCCATGCCAGGCATCAGCACGGTCGCCTTGCCGGGCAGACTACAGCCGCCGCCCGCCATATAGGTGTGTATCTCGCACTCGCTGCTTTGCGGTACGATCTCCCAAAATACGCTAGGCGTGCCCTTACCGACGTTTTTGCTGGTGTTGTACTCGTCAAATGTCTCGACGCTGTTGTGGCGCAGCGGAGCCTCGCGCGTCGCTCGCAGCACGGCCTCTCGCAGCAGCTCCTCGAGCTCGCCGATGAGCGGGAAGTTCGCTCCGCAGCGCACGAAAAACTGGATCACGCCCGTATCCTGACAGGACGGACGGTCTAGCTGCTTAGCTAGGCGCTGGTTTTCAAACATCGTTTTGTAGATCTCTCTCGCTAGCGGCTGCGTCTCGCGTTCGCTAAGCTCCCGCAGCTTCGCCGTCACATCGTCAGGCAGCACCTTGCCCGTGTAGCCGACGAATTTTGCCATGACTTCGATCATTTTTTCTACCACTTTTTGTTTATCCATCGCTTCTCCTTTGTCGGTTTTTACTTTCAAATTTTTCATACGCGCCCGCTAGGACGCAGCCCGCAGCGTAGCACAGCAGGTCGGCAAAATCAAACGTCCCGCCGATCATTACTTTTAAAATTTTATTTTCTATGCCTAAAATTTGCACTGCGCCAAAATACTGCGCG
>CAURUZ010000019.1:0-25187 GCA_963528355.1 uncultured Campylobacter sp. | reverse complement strand
GGGTAGTTTTTCAGGTATTTCAGCGCCTCTTGCTCGCTCACGCGGCCGCTTTTTATCCCCGCGAAAAGCTCTAAAATTTCATCCTCTCTCATGCAAAACATCCTCTCTAAGCCCCTTTAGATCAAGCGTCACATCCGCCGCGCCAAGCCTCACGAGCTGCCTAACGACGCTTTTAAATTTCGCGTCGTTTAGGAAGTCCCGCATGCTAGAAAAGGGCATTTGCAGCTTTATATTTTTGCGGTCGCACCGCGCGCGGACGTTTGCGTAGCCGCTTGCGATGAGTAGATTTTCCGCCGCTTCGATCAAATTTAGCTCGCCCTCATCGATCTCTCGCCCGTGAGGCAAGCGCGTTAGCAAGCACGCGTAGCCGGGCTTTTCGGCGGTGGGCAACCTTAACTCGCGCGATAGCTCGCGGATCTCGGATTTGGTTAAATTTATCAGCGGCGAGAGCACGCCTAGCTCCTCTTTTGCTTTGAGCCCCGGGCGGTATTCGCCCAGATCATCTCGGTTCGTGCCATCTGCGACGCGGCTAAAGCCAAGCTCGCGGGCGCGCTCTATCAGGCGCGAAAACACCGCCTTTTTGCACAGATAGCAGCGGTTTTCTGGATTGTCTTTGATCTCCTCCGCGACGCCGAGCTCTAAAATTTCGTGGCGGATGCCGTAAGCACGGGCAAATTCTACGGCTTCGGCGATCTCGCGCGAGGACATGTAGGGCGATCTGATCGTTATGCCGATCGCTCGAGCACCCAGCGCGTCGTGCGCCGCGCGCAATAGTAGCGAGCTGTCCGTGCCGCCGCTAAATGCGACCGCGAGTTCGCCCAGCCCGCGCAGATCAGCCTTTAGTTTTTCTAGTTTCGTCATAGATTTCTAGCGCCTCTTTTCGCACCCGCTCGATCGTCGTGCCGTGCGCGAGCGCCGCGGCCTTGCAGTCTTCAAATTCGGGCTTTATTTTTTGCGTTTGGCAGGTGCCAGAAATCTTAAGCCCTATCTCGCCGAATTTCGTCTGTACCCGCACAAATTCGCGCTTTAGCTCGGTTTTGGCAACCTCTATCTCGCGGACGCCGATCGCCGTCGTGTGCGTAAATATCAGATCCTTTAAATTTTGCGCATCCTGCTCGCGGCACAGCGCGTTTAGCTCAAAGCCTATGCGTCCTTTTTTCATAAAAATAGAGCGGCTAAACACGTCCAGCGCGCCGTTTTCGCGCAAAATTTCGCACGCAAGCGCAAAGCTCTCGGCGTCCATATCGTCGATGTTCGTGGAGATCAGAATTTGCTTGCAAACCTCGCCGTAGCCAGGGCGCGCGCTTAAATTTCGCTCGTCTAAATCCTCGTCAACCTCGCAGATCATCGCTCGAAGCACGTTTGCAAAGTCCGCTGCGTCTTTGCCGCCAGCGCCGTAGCCGATCTTTTCGATTTTAAAGCTCGCACCGTCCGTAAACTCGTCCGCGCAGGCCTTTAAGATCGCAGCTCCCGTGGGCGTAGTCATCTCAAAATTTGCGCGCCCGAGGCTTACGGGCACGCCTTTTAAAATTTCGCAAACGGCGGGCGCAGGCACGCTAAGCTCGCCGTGATCGCATTTGGCTACGCCGCCGCCAAGCTCGATTTTGGAGCTTAGCACGCGCGAGACGCCTAAATTTTCAAAAAGATATTCAAAGCAGATCGCCGCGCCCGCGACGTCCGCGATGCTATCTATCGCGCCGAGCTCGTGGAAATGCACCCGATCTACGTCCGTGCCGTGGACTTTGGCCTCGGCCTGCGCGATCGTGCGAAATATCGCGCCCGCTCTTTGTTTGCAGCGCTCGCTTAAATTTGAACTCTCTAAAATTTGCTTGATACCCGCGTAGCTTCTGGCGTGAGGCTGCGATTTTAGCGGCACGACATCGATTTTGGTCGCGGCGATACCGTTTTTTAACACGTTTTTGCGCTCCAGGCGAAATTCGCCGGCTAAATTTAACTTCTCAAGCTCGGCGCAAAGATAGCCAAAATCAACGCCGAGCTCTACCAGTGCGGCCAAATTCATATCGCCGCTGATACCAGCGCTAGCGTCGTAATATAAAATTTTAGCCAAACTTACGCCTTAGGCACCGTCATCGAGCCAAACGGCAGGATGATAATTTTGGCGTCCGCACCCTTTTGCGCGAGCGCGTCGTCCACGGCCTTTTGGATGTCGTGATACGGTTTTAGATGCACGGCTCGCATCTCATCATCGCTTAGATCACTTACCGCCCAGGTTTGCGCCCAGAGCGAGATTTCAGCCATCTTAGCGGCCTTGTGATAGCCGAGCTTAAAGCCCGCGCTGATCTTTTCTAGCACCTTTTTAGGCGTGTCGGCGGAGGCCATCAGATCAAAAAACAGCTTTGGTCCGATGCCGGTGCGGCACTTTGCGACCATTATTAAAATTCCGTCCTGCGCGAGCGCTAGTTTGCCGTTGTCTAGGGCTTTTTGAGCTTGATAGAGATCGACGTCCATAGGGTAGGGCGCTACCGAGATCACGATATCTGCTCTGCGCGGGATATTTACGCAAAAGACCTCGTCGGCCTTTTTCACGCAGTCGTAAAAGCTGTCGTTGAGGTCGCCGGCGCTTGCGTAATACACGCCGTGCTCGCTGTCAAGCACCGTCTGGATCGAAAAAACGTCGATGTGCGCAAGAACCTTCATCGCATCGATCATATCCTCGTGCACGGGATTGCCCTCTAGGCGCAGCGCCTGAGCGTCGGCGCTAAGAGCTAGTTTATGGTTTTGCGTGATGCTCTCGTACGACGCGGTGCCCGGCAAAAAAGCCTTTCTGCCGCCGGTGTAGCCCGCGAAATAGTGCGGCTCGACCGAGCCGATGACGATTACTTTTTTCGCTTCGGCCACGGCTTTGTTTAGATACATCTGCGTGCCGTTTTTGCTCTCGCCTAAAAATACCATCTCGTCGTGCTTGGAGTCGTGATCGTGAACTTCGTTTTTGGCTCTGATTTCTGCGTAAATTTCTTTGCCGAAGATCATCTCGTATTCTTCCTGCGTGCCCTCTCTATGGCAGCCCGTGGCAATGATGAAAATTTTATTTTTCTCGCGGATTTTTGGGTAAATTTGCTTTAAAACTTTTGCCGTCGGCGTAGGTCTCGTGCCGTCGTTTACGATGATGACGATCTTTTTATCGCCCGCGATAAACTCGTCAAAGCTTTTTTGATTTATCGGATTTGCCAGAGCCTTTGCGATGAGCGCCGTTTCATCAAATTTATCCACGGGGTTTGGATCAAAAACGCCGAACAAATTTTTCTCGTTTATCTCTAAGTTTAGATGATCATCTTTGCCGTATGCGATAGGGATTTGCATATCTGCCTCCTGTGTGGAATTTGGCGGGATTATAACGTAAATTTTATTTAAAACGAATTAGCCTAGAGCGGGTTATGAACGGAATTTAGAAAGCTTTGGAATTTAAAAATTTAGAGCATTTAAAATTTCAAAATTTTATAAAATTTTAAAAAGCCGCTGAGGTTTGAAATTTAAAGCTCGCGAGCCGTCTGCCCGCGAGCATAACTATTATAAATAGCCGTAAAGATGCGCAAGCACAAAGCCCACACCGCAAGCAGTAAGAACGCCGATCAAGCCAGGGAAAATGAAGCTATGGTTGATGACGAATTTTCCGATATGCGTGGTGCCCGAGCGGTCGAACTGGATCGCCGCAAGATCGCTCGGATAGGTAGGCAGGATATAGTATCCGTAGCAAGCCGGTGCAAATGCGATGATTAGACCCGGATCAATGCCGATAGTGACGGCGAGTGGAACGAAGGTTGCGATAGCCGCAGCTTGGGAATTTAAAAATTTACTGATGAGCAAAGAGACGATGATATAGGTCCATGGATAGGCCTTAACGACCTCGCCAAGGGATGCCTTAAGCATTTCGATATGAGCAGTAAACATAGTCTCTGCCATCCATGAAATTCCATAAATCGCCACGAGTGCAATCATACCGCTATGAAAAATTTCGTTTTTAGCGATATTGCCCGCTTTTATGCCGGAGGCGATCATCATGATAGATGCTGCAAGAAGCATGAAAATTTGAATGGTTAAGACCATATTTAAATTTGTGGTCTTTTTCATAGTATCTTTTACGACTATGCTTGCGTTTGCGATGCTCTCGCTCTTATCACCTGTCGTAATTACTACATTTCCGTCTTGAGCGACGATGCTTTGAGTAAGCTTTTTATCTTTGTCGTAAATTTCGACGCTATTAAATTTCGTCGCATCTTTGGCTTTAGACTCTTTGACGTTTGAGACGACCTTACCGCCATCCACCATGGAGATGACCTGACCATCTTTGATCGTGATATTTTTGACCGTTTTTTTATCGACGATGATCTCTACGGATTTTCCAGGGACATTTTTAGTCCACGCAGGGCGCAAGCTTTTTTCGTAACCTAAAACCGCTACTAGCGCAATAGTGGCTAAGAAAATCCACATGCAGATCCACTTAATCCTAGGAAGCTTTTGACCTAACAAGGTCGTGCTTTCGCCGTAGATATATTTTTTCTGCTCTGGATCCTTGATCTTTTCTTGGAATTCCGGATCTTTATCCAGATCTTTACCTCTAAAAATCGACCACGTTCCGATTGCAAGCATACCGATGAAAGTAGAAGGGATAGTTAGCTTAAGTAGATCTAAATAGCTGCTAAAGCCCTCAATATGCACGCCTTGACCTAGCAAGATCGCAACCATCGAAACGCCGGCAACCGAAACGGGGCTAGCGATGATAGCAAGCTGCGAGGAGATCGTAGAAGCAGCCATCGGGCGCTCAGGGCGAATTCCGTTTTTAATAGCTACGTCATAGATGATCGGAAGCAGCGTATAGACGGTGTGTCCCGTTCCGCATAAGATTGTAAGCGTCCACGCAACAGTTGGAGCGATGATACAAACCATCTTTGGATGCTTACGAAGCAATTTCTCCGCTATTTGAAGCATTACATCAAGCCCTCCCGTAGCCTGTAGCGTTGCACTTGCTACGACAACTGCGAGGATAGTTAAAATAACGTCCACTGCCGGCTTACCCGGCTCTAATCTAAATCCAAACACTAAGATCACTAAGCCTATACCGCCTAGAATTCCCAGCGCCATACCGCCTTTTTTAGCACCATAAAACAAACAGCCCAAGACTATAATGAGCTGCAAAAAGAATTGAGTGCTTTCAGACAAACTTGTCAGAAACTCCATAGTTTCTCCTTCAGTAAAATTTAAAACAAACTTTGGCGATTATACTAACTTTTTATTTAAACAAAATTAAAGGAGCGTTACAAATTGTAAAAATCTATCAAAATAAAAATTTACTGAAATTATAATTTTAAAGCAGAATTTATAGCGAAATGCGAAAAATAAAATTTCACTTAGAGCTGTTTTTATATCATAGAATTTCGCAACTTTTAAGAAAACTTAGAATTCAATTATAGCTCAAGCTTTAAACCGATTTTTAAGCCTTGGGATAGTATCATTTCGTAAAGAGCGGATTAAGATGAATTTTATAAAATTTTGTATTGCCTTTTTGATTTGTTTATCGCAGATGGCAGCAGCTGGTAGCTTTGATCTAAACTCCACGCTGCGTCTGGGCGCATTCGACGCAAGCTCGCACCGACTGCTTTTATGCGGCAGTGGCGGCGAGCTTAGGATGTTTGATACTGCTAAATGGGATGTGGAGTTCGCGCAAAAATACAGCGATAACGAAATCACGGCTCTAAATTTTAAAAACGGCAAAATTTATCTAGCTTGGGGCGGAGCCGAAATCGCGGTGCTAAACGATAGACTAAAGTTTTTACGCACGCTTAAGACGGGGCGTAGCGGCACAGCCCAAATAGATGCGATCTATGCCGCAAAAAACGCGATTTACGCGGTAGTGGATAAGAATCAACTAATAAGATTAGACGAAGACCCTGATAACAGCGCGAACGGCGGCTACGCCTTGGGTGAAAATTCCACCGCGAACGGGCAATCTTTAAATAGAAATTCCATCCCCGACGGGCTGCGCGGAATTTCGTTTCATTACGGCAGGATCAATGCCGTTAGCCTGGGCGCTAACGGACTTTGCGTCGCAAGCTGGAACGGCGTAGCCTGTTTTAGCGCAGATCTTGTCGCGATTAAATTTAGCGGCATCGATACAGCGCCTAATCGCGCCGCGCAGGGAGAGCTTGGTGGCGTGAAATTTAAAGATGCAGAATTTAATAATGCAAAAAGCGCGCAAGCCTCCGAGCCAAATAAAACGAAAGCTAGCGGCGCAAAGAGCGCGGAATTTCAAAGCTTAGAATTCAAAGGCGCAAAATTTCAAGACGAGGGGCTTAAAACTCAAAGCGAAATTTCAGCCGAAGCTAGCGATAAAAATTTAAGCGGCTCTATAGCCACTGCGCTTACAGACTGCGACGGGACGCTGTTTGCAGGCGATATAGAGGGGGGCTTTATAAATTTAAAAAGCGGCGAGCGCAAAAGCGTGGGCTCTTGGATCAAATCCATCGTATGCGCCCGCAGCACGCAGTTTATCGCTACTAAAGATAAAATTTACGAAAATCAAAAAGCAGGATTAAAGGAGGTTGTGGATTTAAAAAGCGAATTTTTAGCGATGTACGCAGACGGGGAAGCGATCCTCGTAGTCAGCAAATCAGGCAAAATTTTAAAATTCTAAGAAAGGATTAGTATGTTAAAAAGTTTCAAACCCGTGCTTTTGGGCTCGGTTTTGTTCGCCGCAAGCGCCCTGTGTGCCGCAGATAGTGACCTAGAGCGCGTGATGAAAGAACGAAATTTAAGCGAAAAAGACGTTTTGGCGGCGGCTAAGACCTATCAGCCGACCGGTCGGAAGGACGATTATATGGTCTTCTCTTCCGGCGGTCAAAGCGGACAGGTGCTCGTTTACGGCGTGCCGTCGATGAGGATCTACAAATATATCGGCGTATTTACCCCGGAGCCTTGGCAGGGATACGGCTTTGATGAGGAGAGTAAGGCGGTCTTAAGATCGGGCTCCATTAACGGCAAAGAGATCAACTGGGGCGATACTCACCATCCAAATTTCAGCGAAAAAAACGGCGAGTATGTGGGTGATTATCTCTTTATAAACGATAAGGCAAACCCAAGAATCGCGGTTATAAATTTATCCGATTTCGAAACTACTCAAATAGTCGTAAATCCCGTAATCAAAAGCGATCACGGCGGCTCTTTCGTAACGCCTAATACCGAATACGTCATCGAAACCAGCCAATACGCAGCCCCTTTCGATAACGACTGGCACCCAATCGAGGAGTATCAAGCAGTCTATCGCGGTGCGGTAACGCTATGGAAATTTGACTACGATAAAGGTAAAATCGACGTAAATAAATCCTTCTCACTAGAGCTTCCTCCATATATGCAAGATCTAAGCGACGCAGGTAAGGGCGAGAGCTTCGGCTGGGCGTTTACCAACAGCTTTAACTCCGAAATGTACACAGGCGGTATCGAAAAGGGTCTGCCTCCTATGGAAGCTGGCATGAGCCGCAACGATACCGACTACCTGCACGTTTACAACTGGCAAATTCTAGAAAAGCTTGCTCAAGACAGCAAAAACTATAAGGTCGTAAACGGACACAGAATCGTTACGATAGACGCCGCCGTAAAAGCGGGAGCGCTATTTTTGATCCCTGAAGCCAAATCCCCTCACGGCGTTGACGTTAGCCCTGATGGCCGCTATATCATCATCGGCGGCAAACTAGATACTCACGCTAGTGTTTATGATTTCAAAAAGATCAAAGAGCTAATTGATAAAAAAGAATACGCAGGCAAGGATCCATACGGAATTCCGATCCTAGATATGCAAAAGACGCTTCACGGACAAGCAGAGCTTGGTCTTGGACCTTTGCATAACACCTTCGATTCGCAAGATGGCGTAATCTATACATCGCTTTACGTTGATAGCCAGATCGTAAAATGGAACTACAAAACGCTAAAGGTTTTAGATAGGATCAACGTTCACTACAATATCGGTCACCTCGATTCTATGGAGGGTAAATCCTCCAAGCCGGTCGGCAAATACGTAATCGCGCTAGATAAGCTTTCGATCGATAGATTTAATCCTATCGGACCGCTTCATCCGCAAAATCACCAGCTCATCGATATTACAGGACCTAAAATGGAGATGCTTTACGATCTTCCGATCGGTCTTGGCGAGCCGCACGACGTAGTTTCTATCGCAGCTAGCAAGCTTCATACGAAACCTACCTATACTATGGGAACGAACTCTCGCACCGGCAAGCAGCACCCTGCCATGACGCTAGCAGGTCAAGAGCGCATCGAGCGTGACGGTAAAAACGTAAAAGTCTATGCTACGGCGATTCGCAGCCATATTAATCCTGAGCACATCGAGGTTAATAAGGACGATAACGTAACGATCTATATGACAAATTTAGAGCGTGCCGAGGACGAAACTCACGGCTTTACGGTTGATGATTACGATCTGCATATGTCGCTTGAGCCGGGTAAGACTGCGAGCGTAAATTTCATCGCAGATAAAGAGGGCGTATTTCCTTTCTACTGCACGGAATTCTGCTCTGCGCTGCACCTTGAGATGTTTGGATATCTATACGTAAAAGATCCGAATAAAAAATATACTTCAGCTAAAGCGTCTATGCTAAAAGCTCTTAGCCCGGAGGCTCTAAAAGCCGAATACGATAAGGTAGTAGCTACGAATAAAGCCACCGACGACGTTATCCAATCAGTCGTTAAATTCTTAAAAGAGAAAAACTACGAGAAATATCCTAAGGTCAAGGCTTTAGTCGATGACGCGCTGGATCAATACGGCAAAATTCCTGAAACCAAAGCCAAGGCAGACGCCGCGGTAAAAGCAGGCGATATGAATGGCGCGATACTTTGGGAAGGTCAAGTTTGGCAGTATTTAGTAAAAACCGCAGATGTCGGACTTCGCGCTAAAAACAACCTAATCCGCGAGCTCTCCACTCCTATGAGCGAGGCTGCGTCTAACGGCGAGAAGGCTTACCTACGCGGAGGCTGCAACGGCTGCCACGTCATCGGTCAAGTAAGCTCGGGTCCTGATCTAACGGGCGTCCTACTTCGCCACGAAAACGGCGAGAAATGGGTAGCTGATTTTATCAAAGACCCTGCTAAATTCTATGAAGACGACTACGTTAAGGCAATGATAAATTACTTCAACCTTCGCATGCCAAATCAGCATATGAAAGACGAAGAGATCAAAGACATCATCGAATACCTAAAATGGGTCGATGAGAACGCGGGCCTTAACTAGCCCCACTCTCCCCCGCAAGGGGGAGAATTTAAAGGAGATGAAATGCCAAAATATAAAATTTACGGGATTTTAGCGCTGCTTATTATGACGGTCGCTTTTACCATCCCTACGCTCGGATTTTTCAAAGTCCAAGGCAAAATCGTATCGGGGCAGGTTAGCAGCATCTCGCAGCTGCCTGCATACTCCGCGCCGATATGGAATTTTTATACAAAAGCATCGTATAAAAATCACCTAATTCCTAGTGATGTTAAAAATGATCTAGGCGCGATGCTGGAGCATAAATTTGAAGTGGGGGTCCCTAGCATACCGGTGTGGAAAATTTCACTCGAAGCGCCGAACTATCCGAAGGAGGCCTTCCCCGATGGAATTCCACTTTACGTCCACGTTGACGGCTTTAGCGGCGATGTCGGCGAGATGAATACCCTAAATCACTATATCGGCATGTATCCCGTCTGGCGCGGCGGCACGCTCGAGCACTCTCTATCGCCGTATTATCTCATAATCGCTACGATCGGTATGCTTGCGTTTTTGTACTATGATGGCAAGGGGCAGACTCTGCTTATGATCCTGCCGATCATTGCGCCGCTTATCTTCATCGGCTGCTACGTGGGTTGGCTGTATTGGTTCGGGCATAACCTGCAAGACTGGGGCGCGTTTAAAATAAAGCCTTTTATGCCTACAGCATTTGGCGACGGCAGCGTAGCGCATTTTACTACCCATTCATATCCGGCTCTTGGCTTTTGGCTGATGCTGGCCCTGTCGCTGCTATCGGCGTTAGCACTGCTATCTAAGAAAAAATTTCTACGAGAGCATAGATGAGGCTTTTGCTTCTAGCATTCTCGTTCGCGCTAAGCTTAGGCGCGGGCGAGCTTCAAGACGCGATCGATAGCGCAAAAGCGGGCGATATTATCGAACTAGCCGCGGGCGAGTATCACGGCAATATTTTAATCGATAAACCCCTTACTATCGACGGACTAGACCGCTCCGCCGTGATCATAGGCGATCGCAACGGAACGGTCATCCGCGTCCGCTCTCCGCATGTTATAATCAAGAATTTAACAATTCAAAACGGAGGCTTCGAGCATCTTAGCGAGGATGCGGGCATCAACGTAAGCGACGTAAACAACGTAATCATAAAAAATAATCTCATCAAAGACGTGCTCTACGGCGTCGTACTAAGCAAGGCAAACGACGTAACGATCGAGGGCAACGAAATTTCAAGTAACGCCTACCGCACGAGTTTTAAAGGCGACGGCATCAAGCTTTGGTATTCCAATGCCAATAAAATTTTAAATAACGACGTCCATAATGTCCGCGACACCGTTTTTTACTTCTCTAATGGCAATCTCGTCGCAGGCAATAAAGGCCATAGCTGTCGCTATTCTCTGCACTTTATGAACTCCGGACATAACGTCGTGGAGGATAACTACTACGACGGCAATAGCGTGGGATTATTTTTTATGTTTTCAAGCGATAATATAGCCAGGCGTAACGTAGTGCGCAATGCAGACGGCGCTTACGGCGTAGGCATCGGTATGAAGGATAGCTCAAATTTCAGGGTTACGGATAATAAAGTCGTTTACAACGCCCGCGGATTTTATCTGGATCAATCCCCCTACCAGCCGGGCTCACTTAACGTTTTTGAAAACAACGATATCGAATACAACAGCATCGGCGTGCAATTCCACGCCACGCAGCTAAAAAGCGTATTTAAAAACAATAAATTTAAAGGCAATATGGAGATTGTGCTAAACGATACGCCCCAATCCAAGCTCTTACAAAACGAATGGAGTGGCAACTACTTCGACGATTACGACGGATTTGATCGCGACGGCGACGGCTACGGCGACGTTAGCTACAGCTCATACGCCTACGCGGATAGGCTTTGGGCGTATAAACCGAATGTGCGGTTTTTTTACGGCTCCAGCGGGATCGCGCTTTTAAATTTCATCTCCAAGCTCGCTCCGTTTTCAGAGCCCGAGCTACTGCTAAAAGATCCAAAACCCAGGATGAGGCAATGATAAAGAATAGACGCGAAGCGATAAAACTACTCGGCGGAGCGCTCGGAACACTCGGGGTAGCGAGCTTATGTGCGGATGAAAATTCTGCAAATTCCGCGGGCAGTGAAGCGCAAAATTTAAACGAGCAAAATTCCGTAAATTCCACAAGACAAAATTCTGCGCCGAATCCCATAAAACAAAATTCTAGCGGGGATTCCGCCTCTTTATATCTGCGCCCGCCCGGAGCGCTAGCGGAACGAGGCTTCCGCTCTAGCTGTATCAAGTGCGGTCAATGCGTGCAGGTCTGCCCCTATCACAGCATCTATCTGCTGGATATTACTCATCTTTTTGACATCGGCACGCCCGTCATCGATGCCAAAGAGCGAGGCTGCTATCTTTGCGGCGCACTTCCTTGCGTACTAGCCTGTCCAAGCGGCGCGCTCAGCCACGAGACGAACGAGCCTAAAAAGGTTAAAATGGGTATCGCCGTGATTGAAAATTTAGACGCTTGTTTGGCGTATCGCGGGCAGGCCTTAAAATCTAGCGATCTGCGCCCAAAGCCCGCCAAGACCGAGCAGGAACGCGAGCTAAACTCAGCGCTGGCGGCGAAAGAGGGCAAGGTCTGTGATCTATGCGCGTCGCTGTGCCCTTACCCGCAGCCACTTGATGCCATAGCTATGATAAAAGCGGGCGCGCATTTCGCCCCGCAGATCCGTAGCGCTTGCGTCGGCTGTGGCGCGTGCGCAGAGCTCTGCCCGGCGCGTATCATCGAGATAATCCCGCGGGCAGATTACAAATCAATCTATGAAGGAAAACAATGAAAAACTCTATTAAATTCTACCTCTGCTCGCTAGCTGTGGCGCTTTTGCTGTGTGGCTGCGGAGATGACGGCAGTTCAAGCTCTGCCGCGACAAGCTCCGCAGGGCAAAATTCAGTCTCACAAAACTCCGCAAGGCAAGGCTCTGCGAGTTCAAATTCCGCATCGCAGAGCGCGGAACAAAATCATACTGCAAAGCCTCGCATCAGCGTTAAAAGCGGCGAAGCGCCTAAGAAGGACGATAAGTTCGTAAACTACGATTTTTACGGCGAGCGAAAGGTAAATTTTAATCTAAACGGCGACGTGAATGAAACGACCAAAAATATCGTGGCGTATTCGAGCATCAAAAACCAATACGAAAAGCTAAATTTTGATCTGATGAAAAAGCGCCTTGGGCATGATTTTATCCTGCGCTGTTCAGCGTGCCACGACGACTACGCCAACGGCATCATCGGTCCGTCGCTTCTGGATAAAACGGACGCGCAGATCGTGGATATGATTAAAAAGTATAAATTCAAAGAAAAGCCTAATCCTCTTATGGTGCAGCTCGTAAACGGCATGAGCGAGCAGCAGATAGAGACGATGGCGAAAGAAATTTACGAGTTCAACAAACAATTTAAGGAGCAGAAATGAAACCGGGCAAAATTTTAGCTTTGATTTTGGGTGTAGCACTGATCGCGCTGATGATCTTTATGGCTAGTTCGGACGATTCTAACGCGCCGCAGCAAGAAGTCAAGCCGCAAGCGCAAGCAAAGCCCGCGCCGCAGAGCAAAAGCGTCGATCTCATCGATGATAAGGACGTGAAAAATATTAAAATTTTACAGCAGAGCGTCAAAGAGCGCGATTTTAAGGTTAGTAGCTCCTATCTGGTAAGCTGCGCGCCCTGCCACGGTGATGACGGACGCGGCAAGATCGCTCCGCCGATCGGTGGCAAGAGCAAGGATCAAATTTTAGCAAGCCTCAAAGATTATAAAGCGGGCAAGATCAAAAACAGCCTAATGAGCGGGCTTTTAACCAACGTAAGCGACGAGAGCCTAGATGCGCTCGCGGATGAAATTTCAAAATTTAAAGAGTAGGTCTTGGATAAATATAATTCGCGATGCACGATCAAAAATACGAGCTTTTTCTCAACCTTCGCGCTTAAAAATAAAAGCGGCAAATGGCGTCCCAGCATTCGGGCTCTGCGCTACGCTACGGTATTTTTGGTGCATCTGCTCTTCGTGCTTTCCTTTCGCGCGGATATTCAAATTTTAGAAGGCGACATCAGCGGCTCGCGGATACTTGGCTTTCACCTAGCAGATCCTTTCGCGACTCTTGAGGTGATCGCCGCGCACAAGGATCTGCCGATAAATCTTCTCATCGGCTCGGGCACCATCTTGCTATTTTATTTCATCGCGGGCGGTAAGGCGTTTTGCTCGTGGATCTGCCCTTACGGAGCGCTTAGCGAGATCGGCGAGAAGCTGCATAATACGCTAATCGCTAAGCACGTCATCAAGGAGCGCACCCTGCCTCGCGGTATGCGATATGCGATCTGGGCGCTGTTTTTGCTGCTAAGTGCTATTACAGACCTGCTCGTTTTTGAAATTTTTAACGTAGTTGGAATTTTATCGCGCCTCATCATCTACGGCTTCTCGCTGGCTGGGCTTTGGATCGTTTTTGTGTTTTTGCTCGAAGTATTTTTTAGCAGACGGGTATGGTGCACGCACCTATGCCCGCTAGGCAGCACCTATTCGCTTGCGGCGAAAGCTAGCCTTAGCAAGATTACTTGGGATAAGAGCAGGTGCGATCACTGCGGCGTTTGCCAAGATGTCTGCTTCGTTTCGCACGTGCTAGACATCACCAAAAAAAAGGCATCCGAAAACCTAGGTGATAAGAGCAAATTTATGCTAAAAGGGATCGACTGCACGCTGTGCGGACGCTGTATCGACGTGTGTCACCAAGACGCACTGAGTATCGGCAACAAGCTAAAAGATATGATCTAAGGAAGCCTATGATAGAGATTAAAAACGTAAGCAAGAAATTTGCAGATCAATTCGTTTTAAAAGATATCGATCTAAATATCTTGGATGGCGAGCAAGTGCTTTTCGTCGGGCAAAACGGCGCGGGCAAAAGCTCGCTGATGCGGACGATTTTGGGCGAATACATACCCACAAGCGGCAGCGTAGCTATCGACGGATTTGATTCGTTTAAGCAGCGCAGCCGCGCGCTACGCGGTATCAGCTTCGTGCCGCAAACCCCGCCGCCGCTTAAGCTGAGCCTAAATGAGCTCATCTACTTCGCCGAGCGCACGGCGGACGCAAGCAGAGCGGATATAGTAAAATTTTGCGGCGAAATGGAGCTTGATCTAAGTTCAAATTTAAACAAACCCTTTCATAAGCTATCCGGCGGTATGAAGCAGAAATTTTTAATTGCGCTAGCATTCGGCAGAGCTAGCAAGGCGATGATTTTTGACGAACCGACCGCCAATCTCGATCCGAGCGCGCGCGAGCGTTTTAAGACGCTTTTGCACAACCACGCAAAAGATAAGAGCTTGATCTTTATCTCGCACAGGCTCGAGGAAGTGGGAGGACTGGTAAAAAGAATGATTTGTATGGATCTAGGGAGGATCGTAGATGACAAAAATGTTTAAAATTATGCTTTGCGCACTTGCGGCGCTTACGTTTTTAGGCTGCGGCGACGAGAAGGACTACGGCAACGTCCATTACGACAGAGACGTATGCGAGCACTGCCAGATGGCGATCAGCGACAACCGCTTCAGTGTCGATGTACGCGTGGACGGCAAAAATCACTACTTTGACGACATCGGCTGCTTAGTGGATTTTATGGTGACAAACGATAAACTAAACTGGCTAAAGGATGCCAAAATTTACATCAATGACGCTAGCGGCAACGGCGAGTTTATCGACGCACGCACGGCGCACTTTTATCGCGGTTTTAAAACCCCTATGTCGTTTGGCTGGGGCGCGTTTAAAAACAAGCAAGAGGGCAAGCAAGACTTCAGCTTCGATCAAGTAGTCGCGGCGCTTAAAGCAGGCGGTGGCTCGCACGGCATGGGAATGGGCGATATGGGTCGCGATGCGCACGGCGCAAGCGACGGACATGATATGAGCGCAGGACATGATGGCATGAGTGGGATGCAAGACCCTCACTCCGCAGAGCACGGCATGAGCGAGCCTAAGCATGATATGGGCGGCGGCGATGCGGGCAGCACGGCACATCCTCAAGGCTCACCGCACGATATGCACGAAAGCGGCGGTGCGGCGCACGGTATGCCTTCAGGGCACTCGCATTAAGGACGCTTTGGCTAAGACGAAATTTTAAGAGGCTTCGTTTTGCACTAAATTTAAAGCCTGAATTTCAGCGCGCCGCCCGTGCCGCCATAGATGAGATAAAATTTTACTTCGCAGCTTTAACGCGAGGCAGAGATGGGTCTAGAAAACGGCTGCAAAATTTTATCTTGTAACGCGGCTAAATTTAACGCACGGCGCGAGATTTCGTTCTGCCGAATTAAAATTTACGCAGATGCGCTAGCTTAAAATTTCGCCGTAAATTTAAAATTTATCCGGCGCGGAATTCGCCGCTTCGGAATTTTTAGAATTTTAAAATTTTATGCCGCGGAATACGCCCCGTTTTTGAAATTTTACGAAGCTGAAATTTAAGCAGTTCCGTTAAACGGCTAAATTTTAAAACTGCGGCAGATGACGGATAGCGGATAGCAAACGACGCGCTGTTTGCAGGCGCCGCAAGCGAGCCGTAAATTTAAAATTTATGCGCGGTCCGCGGTCGCAGGCGGCGGATAAAATTTCGCCGCCTGTTTAAACGCCAGACGGGCAAAATTTAAGGCCGCGAAATCCGCGCCGCGAAACGGAGCCAAGCTTAAAAGCAGGCATTTAAGCCGCGCGAGAAATCTAAATTTAAAAGCGCACCGAGGCGCAATAAAGGAAAAGAATGAAAAATTTACTCACCATCGCCGCTTTGGACATCAAAGAGTCCTTCCGCTCGCGCTGGTTTTTGCTCTATCTGCTGATCTTTAGCGGGCTCGTGGCGGCGTTTTTCATCACGGGGGTGACCGACTCGCGCGTGCTCGGCTTTAGCGGGCTTTCGCGACTGCTGCTGCTATTTATTCAGATCTGCATCATCATCCTGCCCGTCTTCGTGCTCGTAACCACCAGCAAGGCGATCCTAGCCGATCGCGACCTAAATATCCTCGAATACCTGCTAAGCTTTCCGATCTCGCAGGCGCAGTATTACTACGGCAAGGCGCTAGGAAGGCTGTTTGGAGTGTTCGTGCCGATATTTTTGTCGCTGCTTTTGGCGATCGTTTGGGGCGCGATCAAGGGCACGGGCATTCCGTGGGCGATCTGCCTGCTTTATACGGGGCTTCTTTTTAGCTTGTGCGCGGCATTTTTGGGGATCGCGTTTTTGATCTGCGCCGTTTCAAAAAGCCAAGAAATGGGGCTTGGGCTCGCGTTTTTCATCTGGCTTTTCTGCCTTGCGTTTTTGGATCTCGTGCTGATCGGATTGCTCGCAAAAACGGGCGTGAACGAAAATCTCATTTTCGCAATCGCTCTAGCAAACCCGATGGAGGACTTCCGCATCGCCGCCATCAGCCTGTTTGATCCGGATCTTGCGGTCATCGGTACGACGGCGTATTTTATCCTAGATCACTTCGGGCGCGGGCTTTTCATCGCCTTTTCGCTGTTCTATCCGATCGCTCTGGGCGCGGCAAGCCTGATTTTGGGCTATTTTATCTTTAGATCGAAGGATTTAGCGTGAAATTTCCACTCATTTTAGCGGCATTTATAGCGCTTTGCGGTGCAGCTGAGATGCAAAATTCCGCGGCTCAGAGCTCCGGCTCAGCGCAGAATTTAAGCGCGTCAGATAATACAGGTTCCGATTTGGAGCAGAATTTTAAAAGCGTGCGCGATCTTACGTGGCTTAAAGACGTAAATCTCACCTGCGCCAAATACGGCATCGATACTAGCGCGCACCCTGAATTTCGCGCTTACGCAAGGCTCAAAGACGGCAGTGCGCTCGCGTTTGCCTCGCCCAAGGCGATGTTTGCATATTTTTTCGAGGGTAAAAATTTGAGCGGCAATAACGGCGGGGCTTCCGCAGAGGAAAATTTGATGAGCAAAAATCCCGCTAGCGGCAATTTAGGCGAGGCAAATTCTACGGGCGCAAATTTCGGCGGTGCGGAGCTTTACGTCACCGATTACGCAAGCGGCGAAATTTTGCGGGCGCAGGACGCGTTTTATGTATTCGGCAGCGTGCTGCAAAGCGCCAGAGGCGATGATCTCATCACGTTTGCAAGATTGTGCGACGCGCAAGACTTCATGCGCGAGAAAAAGGGGCATAAAATTTTGCAGTTTCGAGAAATCTCCGCTAGGCTGATCGATTATCTAAGATGATCGAGCCGCTTGGCAAAATTTAAATCCAGATATTTTAGTATATTTTATTCATAAAATTTTATCTTTTATTTTAGTGCGCTATTAAGGGAATTTAAAGCAATTAAAAAATACAATCACGTTAAATTTTATCTATAAGAATTAAATAGTGTAGTTTTTCAGTATATTTATTGAGCTCTACATTCTCACTTATTTTTAAAATAAATTTTAAGGAGACATCATGGCAAACGACAAAATCGCAAAACAAAAAGACTCACGTAAGAAGGCTGCGACGGATGAAAATTCCGCTGCGAATACGGGAGAAAATTCCGCCGCAGACGCGCTCAAAAGCTCCGCCGCGTCCGTTTTTGATAAAAGTACAAGCACTGCTAAAAATTCCGCAGCAAATTCTGCGACTTCCGCCTCACATGCTCGCGACAAAATTTCTAAAAATCGCGCCGCAGGTGAGAATTCCTGCGACGAGTGCAATTGCGAAGCTAAAAATTCCGCACCGAGTTACGATGATAGCGCAAGATCTGCTTCAAGCACGAACTTTGCGGCGCACTCAAGCGCTCAAGGCGCAAGCAACGCTAAAAAATCCGCGATAGGCTCTACGACAAATTCCATGGCTAATTCTTTGACAAATTCCATCCCAAATCCTACGAAGAGCCCAAGCAGCAAAGACCACTTCTCTTGCTCGCACGAGCATAGCGATAACTCCGCAATCCACTCGCATCTACACGACGAAGATCTTGCGACCCACCCACACGATCAAGAAGAAAACCTCGCAGCTTATTTGCACGAATACGGCGCAAATTCTGCGGCGTCTTCGCACGAGCACGACGAGGATTCCGCCATCAGCTCGCACGAGCACGACAAACATTGCCATGATCACAAACCCCACTCTCATCGCGCGATTATCGGATTTGACGAGCACGGTATCCCAAAAGTTTTAGTGCCCGCAGAGGCTAGTCCGCACACACATAAAGACGCGCAGGGCAATCTTTTCGAGCATTTTCACGAGGCGGAATTTACGGCGGATTATATGAAGGCGTTGCTTGAATACAAAAAGACCTTCCCCACAAAGCAAGAAGTACTTGAGAAAACCCCCGATCCCGCCGTGCGTGAAATGATGCTTAGGATGGAGCAGATCGGCGTAGATACGGCGTTTGATCGCTTCGATAAACAGATGCCGATGTGTAGCTATGGGCTTAGCGGAGTATGCTGTAAGATCTGCAATATGGGGCCTTGCAAAATTACTAAAAAGGCCGATCGCGGCACTTGCGGTGCAGACGCCGATCTCATCGTATCGCGCAACCTACTGCGCCAAGTAGCTGCAGGCGTAGCTCAACACGGCGCGCACGCCAGAGAGCTTCTACTATCGCTAAAATGGGCGGCACAGGGCAAGCTAGATCTGCCCATAATAGGCGAATACAAAATCATCAATACCGCCAAAGCCTTTGGAATTCCAACTGAAGGCAGAGAGTTAAAAGAGGTAGCGATCGAGCTTGCCGATACGCTTTTAACAGATCTTTCGCAAAGCAGCGGCGAGTATAAAACCATCACTGCGCTCGCACCCAAGGAGCGTCAAGAAGTATGGCGGAAGCTAGATATCTTGCCGATTAGTGCGTATAACGAAGTCTTTGAGGCATATCACCGAACGGGTGTAGGCACGGACGGAGACTGGCGCAGCGTGATGCAGCATCTTTTGCGCTGTGGACTTGCTTTTACATTCACTGGCGTAGTAGCTGCGAATATAGCTACGGATGCGCTATTTGGCGTAGGAGATCGCGTAACTTCTAAAAGCAATATGGGCGCACTCAAAAAAGGCTGGGTCAATATCGCCGTGCACGGACATCTGCCGACATTAGTAAGCCTAATAGTGGAGATCGGAAATTCTAAAGAGTACCAAGACAAGGCTCTCGCAATAGGCGCGCAGGGTATCGCATTTTACGGCGTGTGCTGTTCCGGACTATCGGCGATGTATCGCAACTGGGGCGTCGTGCCGCTCTCAAACGCCGTAACTGCCGAACTCGTCATAGGCACAGGCGCGCTTGATCTGTGGGTCGCCGATGTCCAAGATGTCTATCCTGCGATCATGGACGTGGCTAACTGTTTCCAGACCAAGGTCGTTACCACAAGCTCATCAGCTAGGCTTCCCGGAGCCGAGCATATAGGCTACGATCATCACCATAGTAATATCGCCGAGACTAGGAATTTGGCGCGTAAAATTCTAGATCGCGCATTGCAATCTCACGAAAAGCGCAAGGGGCTGCCGGTATATATCCCGCCGTATGAAGTCGAGGCCGAAGTGGGTTTTTCGGTAGAATTCGTCCATAAGCAATACGGCGGCATGGAGCCGTTAGCGCACGCGCTAAAAAGCGGTGAAATTTTAGGCATCGTAAATATGGTCGGCTGCACCAATCCTAAAGTGCCTTATGAGCGCGCTATCATAGATGTCGCACAAACCCTAATCGAAAATAACGTCCTAATCCTAACCAACGGCTGCGCGTCATTCCCGCTAATGAAGCTGGGTTTTTGCCAAAAAAGTGCATATAAAAAAGCAGGCGCGTCGCTGCGGGCGTTTTTAGAAAAAGATGAGCTTCCGCCGGTATGGCACGTGGGCGAGTGCATCGATAACACCCGCTCCAGCGGAATTTTCGCAGGTATCGCAGGGGTGCTAGGTAAAAATCTCTACGAGCTGCCGCTTGCCTTTACCTCTCCTGAGTGGGCAAACGAAAAGGGCGTCGATGCCTCGCTCGGATTCCGTCTAATGGGCATCGACTCGTATCACTGCGTCGAGTATCAAATCCACGGCTCCGCAAACGTCATACACTTTTTCAAAGAGGGCACCAGGCGGGCACTTGGCTCTGTGATGCACGTAGATACCGATCCGGTCGCACTTGCGCTAAAAATGGTAAGCGACATGCGCCTAAAGCGTAAAGCTCTAGGCTGGCAGTAGCGACGGACGGATTCGTTTCGCATCGCATTTTAAGCGATGCGAAATTCCTTGGTAAAATTTAACCTCTTGCGGTCAAATAAAATCCCGCGTCCAAACGGCAAGTAAAATTCTACGACTAAGTGGCTAGCAAAGCCGGGGTCAAATAAAGAGAAAATTTTCGCGCAGCATCCGTTTGTGAAATTCTAAATCAAATCTTCAAATCCTACGTAAAATTTCGCCACGCGCTGTGTCTACTGCTAAATAGGTGGAATTTAGCCGGGCAAAATTCCGCCATCGAGCTTAAGCGCATCTTTCGCGAAAGGATGAAATTTTAAAATTCCATCTCAGCATAAATTTCGTAGACGCTCATCTGAAATCCACAAGCGAAATTTCGCTTAAAAGCCTTATTACACGGAGCTACACGCCATTAAATTTCGCTCACGTATATGAAAGCCGAAATCATAAAAATTTAATATGATATATGCTAAAATGCCACATCTGTTTAAGGATTTAGATGCATAAATCAAAGCCGCCGCAGTCTCTGTATCATCATCGACAGAAGACGTCGCACGAGGCGGAGGCTCTGCTGTCAAGTCCTGCGTTTCGCAGCTTGAGGCGGTGCAGCAAAAGCGCGTCTATGCTGCGCCTGCAAACATTTTCGGCTGAGACCGCACGGGCGCGAGGACGTCACTGCAAATCTTGCAGGCGGCTAAAATTTCCATCCGGATCCTTTCTGAAATATTGATCTTGGAGCTATCACGAAAGAATTTTACTGCAAGCCTTTCGCCTACGAGCCGGAAGGCGGAATTTAAAGCGAAATTTTAAGCGTGTTTCAACGAGACAAAATTTCAAAGATTAAATTTAAGGCAAAAGATAAAAATTTAAAGCAAGGGAAGGTATGAAAAATTTTAAATTTATGCTCGTGCTACTGATACTGGCGACGATCGCGACGATCGCGATATCGCTTTGTATAGGGCGCTTCGGCCTAAGCATTGCCGAGGTTTTAAAAGCGCTTAGCGGCGGCGAGGTAGCGCAAAACGTCCACAACGTCGTTATGGATGTGCGCTTGCCGCGCATCATCGCTGCGGTACTCGTGGGCGCGGCGCTTGGCATCAGCGGCACGGCGTATCAGGGCGTCTTTAAAAATCAGCTCGTCTCGCCCGATCTCTTAGGCGTTAGCGCCGGAGCTTGCGTGGGCGCGGCGATCGCGATCCTGCTTGATCTAAACATCCTTTTGATCCAGCTTTTCGCCTTCGTTTTTGGGCTTGCGGCGGTTTGCATTACGCTTCTAATCACGCGAGCGCTGCGTTCGAGCGCCACCATAATGCTCGTGCTTGCGGGCATCATCGTAAGCGGTCTGATGGGCGCGCTTATCGGATTTTTAAAATTTATGGCAGATCCCGAGACGAAGCTTGCAGACATCGTATATTGGCAGTTAGGAAGCCTCGCGAAAGTAGATCCCTCCGTGTTAGCGATGATAGCGCCGGTGATGGGGGTTTGTATCGCTATCTTGGTGCTGATGAGCTACCGCATAAATGTCCTATCCATGGGTGATGCGACCGCGGCGAAGCTCGGCGTAAACGTCGTGCTGGAGCGGGGCATCATCATCGTCTGCGCGACGCTGCTAACCGCAAGCAGCGTGTGTATCAGCGGCATAGTCGCGTGGGTGGGGCTTTTGATGCCACATCTAACGCGCATTATCGTGGGCGTGAGCAACACCAAGGCGATCCCCGCGAGCATATTTTTAAGCGCGATCTTCGTGCTCATCGTAGACGACGTAGCGCGCAGTATAAATCAAAGCGAGATCCCGCTAGGAGTGCTTACGGGCTTTATCGGCACGCTATTTTTTATATTCATCCTGCTTAAAAACAAAAGGAAGCTAAATGGTTAGGGTTGAGAGCTTAGACTTCGGCTACGTAAAATCCGCCCCTCTGACGCTGCGCGACGTGAATTTCAACCTCGAAGCGGGCGCGATGCTGACGATTTTGGGGCAAAACGGCGCGGGCAAATCGACGCTTTTAAATTTAATCAGCGGCACGCTTGAGCCTCTGCGCGGTAAAATTTCAATCGACGGCAAGGATATGACGAGCCTTAGCGCCAAAGGGCGCGCCGAGATCATCGGCTACGTCTCGCAAAGCGAGGTCTGCGAGTACGATTACAGCGTCTTCGAATACGTCCTGATGGGGCGCACGGCGCATATAGGTATCTTTTCGCAGCCGAGCGAAAACGACTACAAACTCGCGCAGCGCTACATGAAAATGCTTGAAATTTGGCACCTAAAAGACAAGATCATCACGCGCCTAAGCGGCGGCCAGAGGCAGATGGCGTCCATCGCTCGCGCCCTTTGCAGCGAGCCTAAGATCGTGATCTTCGACGAGCCCACCTCGGCGTTAGACTTTGCCAACCAATACAAATTCCTCCGCGCCACGAAGGAGCTTCTCAAAAACGGCTACACCGTCGTTTTAGCCACGCACAATCCGGACTTCGCGCTGCTTTTGGGCGGATACGTCGCACTCGTAAAAGGCGGCGGTGAGGTCGCATACGGCAAAGCGGAGCAGATCATAAAAAGCGAAATTTTAAGCAAATTATACGATCTGAAGCTCGACGTCAGCTACAACGAAAAGGTCGGCAGGGTCTGTTGTTTGACGTATCCATTCTAGTCTTTACTTCGCGGACGAGCTTAGCTCGTCCTTGCGACGGGGAGCTTCGCTCCCTCGACCCACCTAAAGTTACAGAAATTTTGCTGCGCAAAATTTTGAATTTTTATCGGTTTAACTCCTTGCGACAGCCAAGCCGCCGCTGCGATGAGGAGCTTCACTATTTCTCGCGAAGGCTAGAAAGCGCCCCGCGCTTCCTTCGCATTGCTTCGCTCGCCTAAAGTTTCAGAAATTTTACTGCGTAAAATTTTAAAATTTATCGGTTTTACTTCTCGGCTCGAACAAAACAAGCGAAGCGCTCGACATAGTATGTTTCCTTGAAGGTCCGAGCCTGCGAGCGGGGCTCTGCCCCACGCCCCGCTAAAGTTACGGCAGGCTAGCGCCTACATTTTTATCGGTTTTACTTCGCAGAGGAGTACAGCTCGTCCTTGCGACGGGGAGCTTCACTATTTCTCGCGAAGACTAGGAAGCGCCCCGCGCTTCCTTCGCATTGCTTCGCTCGCCTAAAGTTTCAGAAATTTTGCTACGCAAAATTTTAAAATTTATCGGTTTTACTTCGCGAAGGGGTACGGCTCGTCCTTAAAATAGAAGCTTCGAAATTTTAAAATTTTATCGCTTCGGCTGTGCGAGCAAGAGGACTTAATGGGCGCTAGTAGCGGTAAAATTTTAGCCTCTGCGGCGGAGTTTTTACGGCGGCGAAATTTTAAAATTTCAAAGCGGGCGGCGGGGCCGAAATTTTAAAATTCGCTCCGAATTTTAAGCATAAAAATCAAAATTTATCGTTACAATTACGTAAAATTTTTAAGGAGCGAAAATGAAAAAAATAGTGCTTTTAAGCGCAGCTGCGGCGCTTGCCGTAAATTTAAGCGCGCAGGAAAATAGCCTTGAGATCTACGCGAACTCCGCCTTCTTGTACCAAAACTTCGGCGCGCAAAAATCAAACTTCAGCGTGAACGTGCCGGAGTACTTGGATATCCGCAGCATCGAGATCGCGGGCTCTTGCGAGGTGCGCGAATTATCTTTGGGAGAGATCGAGCCCGTGAAAAACGCGGAATTCGCCAAAAAAGAGGCGGACGAAAAGAGCCTGCGCGAGCTAAGCGACCGCCTGGTCGCGCTTAAGGCGCAGCAGCGCTTTTTAAGCGATTTTGCGAGCTTAAAAGATAGAAGTTTGGCAAGCCTAAAGACGGATTCGCAAAAAATTTACGACGAAGTCCTGCTCGTAGCGGGCGAAATTTCAAAGACGGACGAGCAAATCGGAAAGCTCAAAGAGAAAATTTCAAAATACGTGATCAAAAACGAGCGCCGCTTAAACGCGAACTTTGGCTGCGATCCGAGCTTCGTAAAAATAAGCTACCCCGTCGATGTTAGCGCTTACACGCACAACGAGCTCTCGGCAGATCTTGCAGGCGGCAAGATCGAGGTTACGCAAAAGATCTCGGTGCAAAACCCGCTAAACGCGGAGCTAGCGAATTTGACGATCGCGCTGTATCCTTACGAATACTCCTCGCAGACCGCGCCGCAGCCATTTTATCCATGGTACGAGGGCGAGCCTGCAAGACCGGCACCCGCGGCGGCTTATAAAAAGGATGTGATGCTAGAGGAGGCGACTATGGATAGGGTCGCGCCTGCGATGGAGGCTAGATCGTCGTATGCAAGGACGGGCGCAAATATCGAAAGCTCGCTCTCAAAGGTGTGGAAAATCAGCGGCGTAAGCCTCAAAGCGGGCGAAGCGGGCGAGTTTAGCTTCGACAAACAGAGTCTGGATGCTAAATTTGATCTGCTCATCGACGGCTACGGCAGCGAGGCGGCCTACGTGCGAGCTAAATTTAGCCCCGAAAGAAACATAGAGGAGGGCGAAACATTAATAAAGCTCGACGGCGTGCAGATCGGGCTCGTGCATCTAGGCTTTGCCGCAAACTCCGAGGCTACGGCGTACTTGGGTAAAAACAGCCTGATCGAAGTCAAAAAAGAGCAGGCGAACAACTTCACGAAAAATTCCTTTTTCGGCGGCGAAAGCAAAAATTCCATGGCTTGGGAATACGAGATCAAAAACGGCTCCAAGCGCGCGTGGAACGTAGTTTTGCAAGAGCGAGCGCCCGTTTCGACGCATGAAGACGTAAAGGTCGCGCTGA
>CAURUZ010000018.1:0-26878 GCA_963528355.1 uncultured Campylobacter sp. | reverse complement strand
CGCGACCATTAAATTCTCGCCGCCTCGTTAAAATTCGCGGCAAATTTAATCAATTTCTTAGGGGGGGGGTAAAATTAGCCAAATTTTACCCGGAAAGGATACTAAATGAAAAAATCGCTATTTGCGTTAGCATTTATCGCTTGCTTTGCGTTCGGAGCGACCGAGCTTGAGACGCTAGAAAAAGAGTGCAATGACGGCAATATGGAGTCTTGCCTTAGAGCCGCTTTACAATACGAAGACAATACTAAAACACTTAAGCTGCTTGAAAAAACCTGCGACGGCGGATATGAGCCAGGTTGCCTTGTAATGTCGATCAGAATGATGCAAGAAAATCCTAAAAAAGGCATCAGATCTCTTGAAAAAAATTATAACGCGAAATGCACTATTTGTTGCGGATTATTGGGGATCAAATATAGTCTCGGGGTCGACGTCGAAAAAGATATATCAAAAGGGATAACTTATTATGACAAGGCTTGTGACGGAGGAGAAGAACTATCGTGCAGTATGTTAGCAGATATGTATGACAAAGGAAAGGGCGTAAAAAAGGATGAAATGAGAGCGGCGGTTTATTATAAAAAAGGTTGCGACATAGCAGGCGAATTACTGAATTGCTACAATTTTGCGGTTTTTAACCATTACGTCGAAAAAGATAAAAGTAAAGCTGCGCAGTATTACAAGAAAGCTTGTGATTCAGGCAAAAATAGCTCTTATCTTGACCTTCCTAATATGACGGAATTGAAGGATACTTGGCAAAAATCCTGCGATATGTATGAGCTGCTAAAATAGCGCGCCGAGTTGCAGCCGGTACAATACGCATCGGCTGCGGATTAAAATCCCGCCGCGTTTAAATTTAAATCGCGGCGGTAGGCTACTAAGCTCAACGATAAAATTTTAAATTGATCGGGCGATATGCGGTAGAATTTAACGTAAATTTACACGGATCCTGCATAGATTTTAGCGCAAGCAAAGCGCTAAAATAAAGAGGCAGATTTGTCATAAGCAAATACGTGCCAAAAAGCATAGATTGGCACGCAGCAAAATTTTAAGTTAGAATTACGTAGCCTTATGCGCTTGCGTCTCCGCATGGATCAGGCAATTGCAAGATCGGAATTTACGCAGTCGCAAATATAAAGCTAAAGCTTAGCGCCAATTTTTTGATGTGGAATTTAGAATTTTAAAATTCCTAGAGCTTCGAATTTGGCGCTGAGCCTTGAAATATCGTAGCGATAGAATTTTAAAATTTGCCACCGCATCGCTTTAAAAATATTGCTTGAAAATTTTAATTATGCAGCGTAAAATTTTTCATTTTTGCCGCGACGCTGCGTTTTTCTATAGTTTTTCTATAAAAATTTTGCTCTTTTGCTATGACGATGTGTTTTTCGTCGTAGAATTTCGCGACTTTTTTGACGCGGCATTCTTAACGCGCGATCCTCATTATTTTGCTTGTTAAAATTTAAGCGATAAATCCCACGATGTTAAATTTGCACGACATAAGGCTCTTATCGCTGGCGCCACTTTGAAGCGAAATGAGATAAAATTCTACGTGGCGCAAAAGGCCCCGGTTAGGCTTTACGGTGTCCTTGCATACTGCGCAAAAGTGCGATCTCCTCCGCCCAGAGGCTATCGTCGATCGTTTCTAAAATCAGCGGGATCTCGTCGATGTTCGGGTCGTTCATGATGTTTTCAAACGCCGCGAGCCCCAAAAATCCGCGCCCGAGGCTCTCGTGCCGATCTTTGCGCACGCTAAGCTCATTTTTCGTGTCGTTTAGGTGCATGCCGCTTAAAAATTTATAGCCGATCGCGCGGTCAAACTCGCTCATCGTGCGCTCGTAGGCCTGCGGGCTGCGGAGGTCGTATCCTGCGGCGAACGCGTGACAGGTGTCGATGCAGACGCCGATGCGATCTTTATTTGAAATTTTGTCGATCACGTAAGCGAGCTGAGCGAAATCATAGCCGAGATTGGAGCCCTGCCCGGCGGTATTTTCGAGCACGAGCTTGACGCCACTAGTGTTTGCGATGGCGAAATTTAGCGATCCTGCGATATTATCCAGGCACACTTGAGCTGAAATTTCATTTAGATGCGAGCCCGGATGAAAGTTTAAAAGCTTAAGTCCGAGCGCCTCGCAGCGGCGTATCTCGTCTATGAAGGCGTTTAGAGACTTCTCGCGCTCCGCCTCGCGCGGATGGCCCAAATTTATGAGGTAGCTGTCGTGCACCAAAACATGCTCCGCGCGGATGCCGCTTCGCTTCAGCGCATCCTTAAACGCGGCGATCTCCTTCGCGCTAAGCGGCAGCGCATCCCATCTGCGCTGATTTTTGACGAACATCGCAAACGCGTCCGCCCCGATCTTTGCGGCGTTTAACGGCGCGTTGGAAACCCCGCCGCTAGCACTCACGTGTGCTCCGATCCGCTTCATTTTACCTCCTAAATTTTATTTTACGCCGCGTGCGGCAAATTTCATCAACCCGAGCCGCACGCGAATTTTATAATTTTAAATGCGCGTTTTTTTCTTTCGCACATACGCGCTGTTTGGTAAATTTCGCCGCAAAGAGTCGGTGCAGAGCGTCAATAAAACCGCGCCGTTTGCGCAAGCTGAAAATTACCCAGCCGAGTAATGGAATTTTGACCGCTCGCGCCGTGTTTTGAAGCGGCGACCGAAGCGCATTATTTCCGCGCACTTACAGACATCTCACCGCGCGTTTTATTCGTTCGCGATTTGCTCGCGCCGCCCTGCGGAGTAATATATCTTGCGTGCTGTAAATGCCTGCCGCGTGAAATTTTACTGCAGCTCGCGGATTTTGATCTTCACGCCGCGTTTTGCGTCGGCGAAGCTTATGGATCTTCCGCCGCCGTCCTTGTCGCGGCAAACCTTATAATCGATAGAGCCAGCTTGCAGGCTTTGCGCGAGGCAATGGCGCTCGCCCGCGTCGCTGCCGCCAAAGATCGGCTTGCCGTCTAGGATTTCGCTCAGAAGCCCGCGGTAGTGCTCGGTGCCGAAGAATTTTTTATTGAAAACGAGCTCGTCGTCGCACGCGCCGTTCATGCAAATTTTATCGCCTTTTAAAACCAGGCTCAGCACGCTGATGCCGCTTGCGTAAATTTGAACCTCGGTTTGATTTTTAAATTTGCGCATAAAGCCCGCGTCGCTGGTGCGAGTAAGCGGCGAAATGACGGTGAAATTTACAGCTTGCGTAGAAGCGGGCTTGAGCGCGGTGGTAGCGCAGCCTGCGAGCAGAAGCGAAAGTGCAAGTGGCGCCAGAAAAGAGCATTTCATAAATAATCCTTAATTTAAGTTGGGTTTAAGTGCGTCTTGAGTAGAATACCGCCTTTAATCTTAATACCAGATTAAGTGGCCCCTTCGTCTAACGGTTAGGACATCGCCCTTTCACGGCGGTAAAACGAGTTCGAATCTCGTAGGGGTCGCCACTTCTAGTTTTAAAATTTTTTGACGCAAATTTTAGTTTTTAAAATTCTGAAATTTTATCTAACTTCTAAATTTCAAAATTATACGCTTTTGTTGCTTCCTGCGCTACAAAATTCCAAGACTGCAATAAATTCTACTTGATAGTTTTAAAATTAGCTCCGCCAAATTTACGCAATAAATTTTATGCGGACAGATGAAACTCTATGAAATAAAACTCGCAAATTTAGCTCTTTCTAAAAAAAATTCGCTAAATTTATCGAATGCAAAATTTTAAAGAATACGTAAATGAAATTCTAAAAAATCATCCTGGCGAGCGCGTCACGAGCTTTAATTTCGAGGACGAGAAATACTGGCTCAAGCAGCCGGAGTTGCGCATCCGCGGTGGATTACTTACGAAAATATTTAAAGCAAATCCGAAAGCCGCTTTCGATTACGAAGCGCTAAAATGCGAGAGTTTGTATGCAGCCGGCGCGCCTGTGCCGCAGCTGGTGCTGCGAGACGAGAGCTTTTTCGTACTCAAAGACGGCGGCACGCCGGTGGACGAGGTGCTAAAAAGCTCGGATGAGGCGGCTTGCGTGGCGCTCATTGAGGGCTACGCTGCGGCGTTAGCACAGCTGCATTCGCGCGGCTTCATACACGGCAGACCCGCGCTGCGCGACGTTTTAGTAAAAAACGGCGAGATGAAATTTATAGATTTTGAAAATCGTGGCGAGCGCGGTGATCTGCAAAAAGCCAAAATGCGAGATTTTTTGCTGTTTGTCTATGATCTTTGTCGCGAAGGTCTGAGCGAAGGCTTAGTGCGCGTAGGCATCCACGCCTACGCCTCAAGCGGCGGGCAGGACGTAGTGCAAAGTTCGTGGACCACGGTGCTTGCGCTGCGTCCGATATATTTTATCACCAGGCTCTTGCCGCAAAAATTTAAGGATCTAAACGCGCTCGTGCGCACGTTTGAGCTCTGCCTAAAAATAATTGAGGAAAACGATGGTCAAACAAAGTAAATTCGCTAAATTTAAACTGGTGATTATACTCGCCTATATGTCCGCTCTGGCGCCCTTATCTACTGATATGTATCTGCCCGCGCTGGAAAAGGTAAAGGCAAGCTTTGCTACGAGCGAGTTTTACACTCAGCTATCGGTTGCGAGCTTTTTCATCGCATTTGCGCTAGGACAGCTCGTTTATGGGCCGCTAAGTGATAAATTCGGCCGTAAAAAGCCGCTATACGCGGGCATTTTGCTTTTCATATGTGCGTCGCTTGCTTGCGTAAGCTTTGATAGCGTTTACGCGTTTATATTTTTTAGATTTTTGCAAGCTTTGGGCGGGTGCGCGGGAGTGGTACTTGCGCGAGCCGTAATTAATGACAAATTTGAGCTGCACGAGGCTGCGGCGATGTTTGCGCTGATGATGGTCGTGGGCTCGCTAGCGCCGATGCTAGCACCAACTCTAGGTGGATTTGTGCTAGATTTTTTCTCATGGCAAGCGATTTTTGCGATTTTGTTTGCGCTTGGAATTTTGCTTTTTGCATTTATATTTTTCGGACTCGACGAGAGCGCTCAGATAGACAGGACTGCTACACTTAGCGTAAAAGGCGTGCTTGGCGAATACGGCATAATCTTGCGAAATAAAGAATTTATGCGCTATACGCTAGGATTTGCAGTTGCGATGAGCGCACTTTTTGCTTATATCACGGGCTCTAGCTTCATATTTTTGGGCTATTATGGGCTGGGTGAGCATGCCTTCGGCGTGATATTTGGCATCAACGCTCTTGGAATGACCCTCGTTTCGGCACTAAATGCCAAACTCGTGCAAAATCGCGAACCCGCCGCTTTATTAAATTTCGGCCTAATCGCGATGCTTGCAACGAGCCTGATTTTGCTCGCATGCGCTATGCTTGGCCTTCCCTTCATCTGCTTTGAGGCTTCGCTTTTTGTATTGCTTTCATCGCTCGGCTTTGTCGCGCCTAACGCCACGACGCTTGCGATGGCGCTGTATAAGGACGGCAACTCTGGCGCAGCTTCGGCGGTACTGGGGACTGCGCAATTTGCCATCGCCGGGGCCATTTCGTTTATCGTGGGTGCAGTGGGAGCGAATAAGCCGTTTTTGCTCGCAAGTGTGATGGCGATTTGTGCTCTTTGCGCGAACGCCGTGTATTTTTTATTGCGAAAAAAGAATCAAAAATTTTAATTTTAATATTTTTTAAATTTATCGTTAAGGATTGATTAGCTAAAATTAGCTCTCGTTCTTTCAGCGTAAGAAAGACAATTCGGTAAAAAAGGAAACAAGCCAATGAGCGATATTATCGCATATAAACTTAACGGTGAAATTTACGATACTCAAAGTATCGGCGAGCGCGAAAGCGAAGCGCAGCCGATATATTTCGATAACTCCGAGGACGCGCTTAAAATTTTGCGCCACTCCTGTGCGCATCTTTTGGCGCAGGCGGTACGCGAGCTCTACCCGAGCGCTAAATTTTTCGTGGGACCCGCAATCGAGGATGGGTTTTACTATGATATGCGCGTTAACAAAAATGGCGGCGAGAAGCTCGGCGAAGAGGATTTAAAGGCGATTGAAAAAAAGATGCGCGCGCTTGCCGAGGCAAATTTAGAGATTAAAAAGATAGCCTCCACTAAAGAGGCGGTCGCGAAAAAATATGCAAACGACGATCTTAAGCAGGAGGTTTTAAAGCGCATCCCCGAAGGCCCGGTTAGCTTATACGCGCAGGGCGAGTTTGAGGACATCTGCCGCGGACCGCACGTGCAAAATACGAAATTTTTGAAAAATTTCGCCCTTACGCGCATCGCGGGAGCGTATCTCGGCGGCGACGAGAAGCGCGAGATGCTAACTCGCATCTACGGTGTCGTATTTGCCGACAAAGATAGCCTTAAAAAACACCTTACGATGCTGGAAGAAGCTAAGAAGCGCGATCACCGAAAGCTCGGGGCCGAGATGAAATTTTTCACCTTCGACGAGCAGATCGGCGCGGGACTTCCGATCTGGCTTCCTGCGGGCACGAGGATGCGTATAAAGCTCGAGGAGCGCCTTTATAGGCAGCTTCGCAAGCGCGGCTACGAGCCGGTGCGCGGCCCTGAAATTTTAAAATCCGACGCGTGGAAGATCAGCGGACACTACAGCAATTACAAAGAAAATATGTATTTTACGACGATCGAGGAGCAAGAATACGGTATCAAGCCGATGAACTGCGTCGGTCATATCAAGGTTTATCAAAGCGAAATCCGCTCATATCGCGATCTGCCGCTTAAATTTTGCGAGTACGGCGTCGTGCACCGCCACGAAAAAAGCGGCGTCTTGCACGGGCTTTTCCGCGTGCGCGAGTTTACGCAGGACGACGCGCATCTGTTTGTGATGCCGAGCCAGATCAAAGAAAACGTCTATGAAATTTTAGATTTCGTCGAGCTTTTGATGAAGGCTTTCGGATTTGAATACGAGCTTGAAATTTCGACCAAACCGCAAAAGGCGGTCGGCGACGACGAGGTTTGGGATATCGCGACGAAGGCATTAAAAGACGCGCTTGACGAAAAAGGCTTAAAATACGGCCTAGACGAGGGCGGCGGCGCATTCTATGGGCCTAAGATCGACATCAAAATCACCGACGCGCTCGGTCGAAAATGGCAGTGCGGCACGGTGCAGGTCGATTTTAACCTGCCTGCGCGCTTCGAGCTAGGCTACGTCGACGAGAATAATGAAAAAAAGCAGCCCGTGATGCTGCATCGCGCGATTTTGGGAAGCTTCGAGCGCTTCGTGGGGATTTTGCTCGAGCATACCGCGGGCGAGCTTCCGTTTTGGATCTGTCCTACGCAGGTATCGATCGTGCCGATCGGCGAGGCGCACGCAGACTACGCGAAAGAAATTTTAAATTTGCTGCGCGAAGCAGACATTGACGGCGAAATTTTGGATAGAAACGAGACGTTAAATAAACGAATCAGAACGGCTGAAAAGCAGAAGGTGCCGCTCATCATCGTCCTAGGCGATAATGAAGTTTCGGCTCGCAGCGTGGCTCTGCGCGATCGCAGGGCGCGCGAACAGCGAAATTTAGGACTGGATGAGTTTTTAAATTTCGTAAAAGCTAAATTAAACGAGGTGAATTTTTGAGCAGAGAGAAAGAGGTTTTTCTAAACGAGGACATTCCGGCTAGCGAAGTCAGGTGCATAGGCGACAACGGCGAGGTTTACGGCATAATTTCAAAGGCTCAGGCGCTGCAAATTGCCGAGCGAGAGGGTGTGGATCTGGTTTTGATAGCGCCCGATGCAAAGCCGCCCGTTTGCAAGGTCATGAACTACAGCAAATTTCGCTATCAGCAGGAAAAAAAGCTCAAAGAGGCGAAAAAAAAGCAAAAAATCATCGAGGTCAAAGAGATCAAGCTGTCCGCCAAAATCGCTCAAAACGACATTAATTACAAAGTAAAACACGCGAAAGAATTCCTTAGTAGCGGCAAACACGTCAAGCTTCGCGTATTTTTAAAAGGGCGCGAGATGTCAAGCCCGGAAATCGGCGTAAATTTGCTCAATAAAATTTGGGACGAATTTTTCGCAGAAGTGGCCGATCGCGATAAGGCGCCAGCACTGGAGGGCCGCTACGTAAATATGCTGATCACGCCGAAAAAGGCGTAGCGTAAATTTAGTGGCATTTTGCACTGCGTGCAGCAAAATTTTAAAATTTGCGCGTTGTTTCTTCGCGGTACAGCGCGTGAATTTGAGCTAAATAGCGTAGTTTTAAAATTTAATGCGGGCTAAGTTTATCTCTAAATTTAGCCCTTTAAATTTGTATAAAATTTTTCAAATCAGGTAAAACCAAATCTTAATCGGGCGGCAAAATTTAACTTTAAATTTATCTTACGTTAATTTAAGCTATAAAATTCCTTAAATTCAAATTTTTCAAAGAAACTTTATTATATACTTCCCGTTCACTTTAAAAAAAGGACGACCATGCCAAAGATGAAAAGCGTGCGCGGTGCCGTCAAGCGTTTTAAAGCGGGCAAAAACAAGATCAAAAGAGGCTCGGCGTTTCGCAGCCACATTTTGACGAAGATGTCTCAAAAACGCAAGAGGAATTTGCGCGAGGCCCAATACGTCGATTCTACGAACGTATCTGCGGTTAAAAGAATGCTTTGCAAATAGTGCAAAGTTAGTTTTTGACGAAAGTCATTCAAACTCCCCTAAATTTATGGATTTTAGGGCAAGATCCCAAGAGGGACGCCGATTAAGAAAGGATTAATATGGCAAGAGTAAAAACGGGTATCGTTAGACGCCGCCGTCACAACAAGGTGCTAAAGCTTGCGCGCGGATTTTATAGCGCAAGACGCAAACATTTCAGAAAGGCTAAAGAGCAGCTAGAAAGAAGCCTCGTTTACGCCTTCCGTGACAGACGCGCGAAAAAACGCGATTTCCGCAGACTTTGGATAGTGCGCATCAATGCAGCTTGCAGGCTAAACGACATCAGCTATTCTAAATTTATCAACGGACTTAGAAAAGCGGGCATCGAGCTTGATAGAAAAATTTTAGCAAATATGGCTATGAACGACGCCGAAGCTTTCGCAACCGTCGCGAAGAAGGCAAAAGCGGCATTAAAATAAGCTTTAAAATTTGGTCGCCTTAAGGCGGCTAAATTTTTAAATTTCGATAAAGCTTTTAATTTTAAAAGCGCGCCCGCAAATTTGTCGAAATTTAAGAATTTGGGTAATTTTATTTGAGGCGGTGCAGAATGCTAAAGTCTTTGAAAAAAATCGTATCTCTTGCGCTTGTCGGTGCAGCAGGGTTCGGCTATGCAAGCGAGCAGAATTCCTGGAGCTATGCAAACGCGCAAAAATCACCTTCCAACAACACTTCCCGTTCCGATGTAATGAGCGCTGCGGATAGCTTGGGCGCGAAATTAAGCAGGCGCGACGCAGCTAGCGATAGCTCCGCGAGCGACGAGTATGAAAACTCATTTCGTATCAAGCTCGAGTACGCAAGGGGCTTTGCCAAAAAGGGCTCATATTCTGGCAGGCTTAATAATCAGCGCGTTATGATGCCTGCATTTCGCTGGACGGGCAATAGCGGCGTAAATGCCGAGTTTTGGAACGGCATTACCAATATAGGCGGCGCGCTGGTTCCTTATGTGGCTTTCGGCTCTTACGAGGCGGCGATACCGGGCGATCAAACCACGCAATATCTGGTCAGAAGAGAAGAAGACGCAGTTCAGATGAAGCGAAATATCGCGGCGGGAATATCAAATTTAGGCTATACCTATACCAAAAATTCTACTAGAAATCTAAATTTAGTCTATGCCGATATCGATAATTTCGTAAATTTCTACGGCAGAGAAAATATCGCTGGATACTTCATCGACGAGGTTAATACCGAAAACAATCCCGCAACTATCGCCTATATGGAGAGTATTTACAATTATATCAAGACTAAATACCCGGGAATGCTCGTTTTGGCAAACAATGGCTGGGGCGTGCGCGACGCCATAGCTCCCTATGCGGACGTTTGGATGCTGCAAGAGGTGAGCGCGGATGAGTATATAAACCATTACCGCCCTAGAACCTCGGAATTTGAAAAAGACCCCGCAAATTCCTCTAAAATTTTGCATGTCATATATAACGCCAGACCCGATCAATACGACCAGATCATAAGATTATCTCGCGAGCGCAACGCGGCAAATTTATTCATCACCTCCGATACGAATGCCTATCCTAGCGGATACGACGATCTGCCTACCTATTTTGAAGCGCTGATGCTGGCGATCAATAATTTCACGCCTAAAAACGGTAGTCTGTTTTCGCAGGTCGCAAGAGGCGGCAACCGGGTAGGCATCGAGATGCCGCGCTCGAAGGTCGATCTGGATCTTACTAAGCTTGCAAGAAATTCCGCTTATAAAAATTTAGCCGATACCGACGGGCAGGAGTTCAACGTAAACGTAAGCGCGATAGGAAACTACGGCGGAGATTACAAAGACCGCTCGGGCGGCGTCAAATACGATCACAAGAGCGACGGAATTTTACTCGGAGCCTCCAAGAGAGTGGATGATCTTACGCTGGGCGTGATCTTTGGGTATCAAAAATCGGACGCTTGGTATGAGGGTAAATTCGACGGCGTGAAAGAAAACATCAAATCCTACGAGCTCGGTCTGGCGGGTAGATATGATTTTAACGAGAACGTGGATTTGGCGGTAGGCTTAACATATTCGACGAACGATCATAAATTTGAAACCAACAACGGATTCGGCGCTATCCATGGCGCAAAATACAAATCGCAAATTTGGGATTTCAGCACCAGAGCCGGGTACAAATTCTTATTTGAAAACGGCTATATTAAGCCATATTTGGGGCTTGGAGCGATTAGGGTGAACGAGGATGCGATATCCAGGCTTAAATTTAGCTCCGCTTCAAAAACCGCACCGAACGGCACCGCGGGAATTTACGCGATCAAGGCTTTCGGCGATCTGCAGATATTCGCAAATGCGGAGTACGAGCATCGATTTAGCGGCGATTCGTATCATGCAAGCAGAAAGTATTCGGACAGATACGACGTGGAGGGGCTTGATTATTCTAACGGCGTGTTTAACGGCGCGATCGGACTGAAATATAAGATCCTTCAAAGTGTCGGACTCAGCGCATCGTACGAGCTAAGCGAGAGCAAAAATAGCCTGGCAAGAGCCGCTTTTGACGTGGAGTTTTGATTTTAATCGGAGTAGTCCAAGATAGGCAGCTTGAAGCACGATTATAAATTCCTCTTTGCCGCAAAACAAAATTTGCGGCTAAATTTTACCCGAGCTTTGCCGCGAAATTTTAAAATTTCGGCCTTAAAATTTTTGCTCGCATAATTTCTACTTTGAAATTCCAGGTAAGACCGTTTTTGCGCCGTTTTGGATGCGAAGCGACGAGATGGAATCACTGCCGCAGAATTTTGCGCGGACGCGCTGAGGATTTTTTAAAATTCTAAATTTTGCCCGTTTATGACTTTGCGGATCGCGTTTCATACGTAAGAGATTTTAAAATTCTATGCGCGGCGCAACTACGAAATTTTTTAAAAGCAGCGGAATTGTAAGAACTCCAAAAGGGCAGCATTCATAAATTCGAGGTAAAATTTAGATTGATTGAAAGCTGCCAAAATTGGGTGAAAGAAGCGAAATTTTGCGGATCGCTCCGCAAAATTTAAAAGAGATTATTTCAGCTTGTCTAGTTCGATGATGTAAGGCACTGAGTTTACTCCCGCACCGAAATATTTGGCAGCTAGGGCTTTTGCAGCATTTAGCTCGGCAGCGCTTACGTCTTTGGCACCTGCTTTGTTATCTTCGGCGTAGTATTTTCTAAAAACCGCTATCTTTTGCTCGTCAGTTTTAGCATTTTTGATCTCTTTGTAGATGAGTGCGGATTTTGCGTGGCCGTCATCGCCGTGAACGGAGGTCATGACGATATCGACATTATTATTTTTTAGCGTTTCTTCGATCCTTGCCATCTCTTTGCGGCAGAATGGGCACAAAGCGTCCGTCAGCATCAAAATTGTAGGCTTTTTGGGATCGTTTCCTAGCTTGATGATATTGTCTTTGCTCTCTGCTTTGAAGACCTTACTTAGCTGTCCTGCGATGCGGTCTTGTTTGATCTGCTCCTTATAGACTACGCGTTTTTTAGGATCGATGATATCGGTAAAGATCAGATCGCCTTGAGTGAAGATGATCTCCTCTTGCGACATATTGCCTTGAGAAATCTTTAAAACGACCGCCTCGACGCCCTTTGGCTCGCTAAGTGGGATGCGCTCGGCGACCTTTATTTCGATGCCTTGTGGCGCGCCGCCGTAGATAGATAAAATTTCGCTGTCACTTAAAGCCGCGTTTAGGCTAGCTGCGAGCGCAACTGAAGTTAAAATAGCTTTTTTCATTTTTTTCCTTTGCAAAAAATTCCGCGCATTGTAGTGCAAAATTTTAAATTTTTACTTTTTCAGATAGCGTTTATTGTCGATCGTAACGATATTTCCCATTTTATCTAGGTACTCGAGATAGCAGATGACGAATTTCCTGCTAAGCCCAAGCTCCTCTTTGGCGTTAGTGACGTTTACGAAGCCATCTTTTTCGATGATTGCGTAGAGGCGTTTGATCGCTAGGGCTAAATTTTCAGCCTCGACGAAGAGATTGTGCGCGAGACGGACGACCTTTTTGGCGTAGGTTAGCTTCTTTAACGCGTCATCGCCGCTTTCGCGGTCGATCTCTAGCTCGTCGTAAATGTTATACGGTGCAAGCGGCGCGATGCCGCCCTTTTTGATGAGATCAAAAATTTTACTCTCCAGGCTCTGCTTAAGCGCGTCAAAATCCACTCCCGATTTTACGTAAACTCCGCCCTTTTTGGAGACGATGCCGCTCCGCTCAAGCTCGCTAAGAGCGCGCGCGGCAAGCTCCTCGCTGGCCCACGATAGCTTTAGGGCGATCGAGGCGGGCGAAAAGATCGCGTAGTCGTTTTTTGAGACGATAAATTTTATGAGGCTTTTCACGTCCTCGATCGCGCTTAGATCGTAAACGCATAAATTTGCTTCGTCAAAATACGTCCCCTCTAGGCCGCGCGCGATCTTTACCGCTTCGTCGTACTCCATTCCGAAGCGCTGATATGCCGAAAATAGTCCGAATCCATGCTTGTGAAAGAGGCTTAAAATTTTAAACGCTTCGGTGAAATTTCGCTTCAAAAGCGCGGTTAGAAGCACGGCTTTGCTCTGCTTTTTTAGCGGCTCGATCACGGCGTTTAGCACGCGTCCGCCGCCGATTACGCGCGAGTTTGCCAGGCACACGAAGGGTTCATTGAATTTCAAAAACATCGTTTTGTCAAATTTAAAGCTTACGAGCTTCTCGCCGCTTGGAAGTTCTTTTAAAATGAGCGCTTTTGCCGCGCTTTGCTTGCTTCCGACGCAAAACAGCACGTCTTGATTATGCGAAATTTCGCCGCTAAAGGTGCAGTCGGCTTCGTTAAAGCCGCGGAAAAAGCCCTTTTTGCTTAGGATTTGCCCCTTCTCAAGCTCGCTCGTTTTGGCGTCCAGACTTAGCGCGACGCGGTTTGGAGCCTGCGCTAGCGGCGTATCCTCGTCGTGGATCTGCACGCTTTTGACGTTAAAAGCTTTACCCAGATCGCAGTTGTAAAGCTTCTCGCCCTTTGAAATCGCGCCGTTAATGAGGCTGCCCGTTACGATGGTGCCGAGCCCCTTGAGCGAAAAGACGCGGTCGATGTAGTAGTGCACCACGCCGCCTCCTTGGCGCTGCGCAGGCTTGATATTAAAGAGATAATTTTTCAGCTCGGCGATGCTTGCGGGATCTTTTATGCTGATAAAAAAGGTGTTTAAAATTTGCAAATTTTTAAATTTGGAGATATATTCCTTGCACTGCGCCGCGACCTCCGCCTTGCGCGCGTCGTCGGCTAGATCGCACTTGCTGATACACAAGATCACGCTTTTTACCCCGAGCAGCGATAAAATTTCAATATGCTCTTTGCTTTGCGGCATCAGCCCGTCATCCGCGGCGACTACTAGCATCGCAGCGTCGAAAGCATACGCGCCGCTAATCATCGTCTTTACTAGGTTTTCATGCCCCGGAACGTCGATGAAGGCGACGTTGGTGTCTCCCGAGCGCAGATGCGAAAAGCTAAGATCGATCGTGATGCCACGCTGCTTTTCGCTCGGCATTCGGTCCCCTTCAAAGCCGTTTAGCGCCTTGATTAACGCGGTTTTTCCGTGATCGATATGGCCGGCGGTGCCGATGATTACGCTATTCATAAATTTCTCCGATCTTCTTTATTAAATCTTGCAAGTTGCTTTTTAAAATAGATCTGAAATCGAGCAAAAATTTATCATCCTCGATCCGCCCGATTATACCCGCAGCGCGAAATTTAGCCTGTGTGCTCTGCGGATCTGCGCCGTCAAGTATCGCAAGCGCGACGCTAGGGTAGGAGGCGCTCGGCATCGTGCCGCCGCCTACGAAGGTGGTAGTAAGCACGATCTGCGATTTTACGCCGATGCGCGATCGCACTAGCTTCGCTCGCTCGCGCAGCTCGTCCAGGCTTAGATGGATCTGATCTATCGTCGTGATGAGGTGAAATTCTTTATTTATATACGCCTTGATCGTCTCGGCAAGCAGGCTTAGCGTGATCTTATCCACGCGCAGCATTCGTAGTAGCTGGTTTTTGCGCAGACGCGCGATAAGCTGCCGATCTCCGAGGATGATGCCGCACTGCACGGAGCCGAAAAGCTTGTCGCCGCTAAAGCTAAGCAGCCGCACGCCACTTTTTAAAAGCTCAAAAATGGATGGCTCGCTTTTGCCTAGCCCAAATCCCAGTTCGCTCGCGTAACCGCTTCCAAGATCGTAATAATCGATGATCTCGTTAAAGCTTTCCGCTTTTTTCATGCTAAATTTTGCAGGAGCAATTTTAGAAGCTTTGGTGTAAATTTCGCTCTCATCGCCTTCATAAAAACACTCGCTATTTACGGACGGCTCGCTGCTATTTAAATTTAGAGCATTCGCAGAAGCTGCCGCTAAGCTTAAACCATTCGGCGCGGAATTTAAAATTTCGCCGTCTGCGTCCGAAGAGCCGCCGCAAAGATTTTCTAAATTTTTAAAGCTTGCCGCTCTAAGCGCTAAAAATTCTTTCTTTGCCTGCGAGGCACGGCGTGCCAAAGCCGCAACTTCCGCAGCGCTTACGCTAGAGCTGAAGCCTGAAATTTTAAAATTTGAGCGGTGCACCTTCATCAAGATCGCCGTATTTTCATTGATCGCTTCTTCGTAATCGTCCAGCTTGGTTTTGTTCGTAGTGCCGATCTCTACGAGCTTTGCGCCCGAGTTTGCCATCACTTCGCTTACCCGAAAGCTCCCTCCGATTTCGACTAGCTCGCCGCGGCTTACCACGACCTCGCGTCCGCGCGCGAAGGTATTTAGCACCAAAAATACCGCCGCAGCGTTGTTATTTACCACGAGCGCGTCCTGCGCGCCGAAGAGCTCGCTGCACAAAAGCGCTATGTAGTCGTATCTGTTGCCGCGCGCGCCCTCGGATAGGTCGTATTCTAAATTTGAATACGAGGTGATGATTTTTTGCGCGCGGGCTAAAATTTCGGCGCTGATGACGCTGCGACCGAGGTTTGTGTGCAGCACGACGCCGGTTGCGTTGATGAGCGGCTTAAGGCTTAGATTTTGAAATTTTTCGTAGCGCGATTTGATGCGCGCGATGATCTCGCTTTCGCTTGCGAGCTTGCCTCCTTGCAGCGCCTCCCTGCGTGCCTCTTCAATGAGCTCTTGCGCGATTTTGATGATTTGCGGGCGGAGGCAGTTTTGAAACTCCTGCGCATTTGCGATTTTGTCGATTTTTGGTAGTTTGATTCGTTGCATTGCGACCCCGATGCCTTAAAATTTAGGCGATTTTATCATTTAAAGCTTTGATTTTGCTTTATCTATAGAATTATTAATTTAAATTCGATTTACTTTAAGCGCAGAATTTAAAAGCTGTTTAGAAAATAAGAGTAAAACCCGCCTAATTATCAATTTAGGATAGATTATGAAAGAACATGGATTTTACGCCGCGGGGCTAAAGGATGTCGTCTTAAGCGACGATATCGAAATTTGCGGCGATGAAGAGGAGGCGAAAAATGAGGAATTTATCGTCGCTAATTCGCCGAAATTAAAAGCGCAAATTTATGCGCCCGAGATAAATTTTTATATAGAAAATTCCGCAGATGAGCCGCTGCAAATTGCTAAAAACGTAGATATTTTGTATCGCGCCAAAGATATCGCCTTTGACGGTGCCCTAGATAGCGACTATCAAAAGCCCGTCGGCAAAAACGTAATTCTCGCCTGTGATGAGCCGCGAGAGGGGCTTGTGGGGCTACTTAGGCAGCACGGATTTAAGGTGATTGCGTTAAGCAGGGCCGAGATTAAGTTCGTCTACGGCGAGATTGGCGATCTTGCGGTTACGATTTTAAGCGAGCGGGATGAGGTTGAGACTGAGGCGGATTTTTTCTTGATTAGCGGTGCAGTGCCATATCAGCTACGACAAAGCGGCTGCTACGAGATCTCGGGACTAAAAGACGATGAAATTTTAGAAATTTTAAATTCCAAAAGCCCGGTTTATCATTATAAGAATTCCACGATCTTCGATCCTGCGATCTGCCAGTATCAAGGCAGGCGAAATGAGCTGCGAGCGCCATGCGCGGAGATTTGCCCCACAGTGGCGATTTTGAAAAACGACGAAAAGCGCGAGTTAGTATTTTCGCATATCGACTGTATAGGCTGTGGCGCGTGCGTGAGCGCCTGCCCTAGCGGCGCGCTGAAATTTGCCAAGCTGCCCCAAAGCGTATTTGGCGAGATCGCAAAGCTCTATGCAGGCAAAATTCCGCTTCTCATCGCAGAGAGCGAAATCGCATCCGCACCTGCAGTGCAGCTTCCGTGCGGCGTGTTACCGTTTGGAATTTTTGGAAGCAAGCAAATAGATGAGGCAAATTTGCTAAGCGCGATGCAAGAAAGCGGCTCGAGCGTGATCGTTTACGGCACAGACGTGGGCGAGAGCACGCGCGAAGCGGTGGAGCTTATCAATGGAATTTCGCGCGCGATCTACGGCAAGGACGCGGTATTTTTAGCGCGAAATTTAACCGAATTGCAAGAAGCGCTAAAGTGGGTGCAAAGCTCTCAGCCCTGGGCGTTTAGCTTAAACGAGCAGGGTCTTAGCAAGAAAGAAATTTTTTCCAAACGCGTAAGCGCAATGGTTGGCGATGGTAGCTTCGGCGCCGTAAAAAGCGGAGAGTTGCTAAAATTTGGCAAAGTAAACATAAACGAAGCAAGCTGTACGCTCTGCCTTAGCTGCGTGGGCGCCTGTAATACCGGCGCGCTGTATGCCGACAACAGCGACAATTCGATTAAGCTCAACGCTTCGCTTTGTACGACGTGCAACTACTGCGTGCTAAGCTGTGCCGAAAAGGATACGATCGAGCTTAAGCCTTGCGGCGTGGAGCTTGAGCCGGGATTTTTTAATTATAAAATGCTAGCCAAAGACGAGCTTTTTAAGTGCATCGAGTGCGGCAAGGAATTTGCGACTAGCAAAGCCGTGATGAAGATCGCGGAGATGATGGGCGCGCATTTTGCAAACGAGCCTGAAAAGATGAAGACGCTTTTTTGCTGCGGCGATTGCAAGGCGAAAATAATGATAAAAAAGCAGATAGAAGATGCTAGAAAAGAGGCAATGTAATGGATGCGAATCTACTTCAAGCAAGAAGCTACTACTACGAATTTTTTGCAATTCCGTTTTTTTTCTATGAAACGGATACGAAATTTAAGCGCTGGAAGGAGCAACTGGAGTTTTTACGTAGCTCGCCCATCGTGCCTAGCGATGAGGCGGAATTTCAAAATTTGGCGAAATTCGATTTTGCAGCGTTTAAAAGCGAGCAAAATTCCGTGCTTTTTGATTTTTCATACGCCAACGTGCCGATGAGTGCGAGCTTCTACGACGAGGGACGCGACGATGGACGTATGCGTGTCGCGGTAATCGACGTGCTAAAAAAGAGTAAATTTCGCCGCAATATGGAGCTTTGCAAAGAGTGCGAGGACTATGTGGGATTTATTTTTTACCTGCATTCGACTCTGCTGCGCGACGCGGCTGCAAAACACAGCGCGGTTTTAAATGGACAAAATTCCGTGGCAAACGAGCAAAATTTTACGAATAGCGCGAGCTTGGCGGCGCAAGACGGAAAAAATTCTGCAGGTTTGCATGGCAGTAAAAATTTTACGGACTCGCAGGATGGCAAAAATGCTGCGAACTCGCAATACGCTAAAAATTTCGTCGGCGCGCAAGACGGCGAAGCGCTGGCGTTAGAGCTTTTTACGAATGTCACCAACAGCTTTGTGGATGAGTTTAGCGAGCTTTTGTGCGGGCATGTGCGGGCGGATTTTTTCAAATCATTAGGCGCACTAATGAGAAGCTTTTTTGCGCTAGAACGCTCTCTTTTAGCTATAGCTGCTCCGCAAAAGAAAGATCGCAGCGTCGTTAAAGAAGCGATCAAAAAAGGCGGCTATCAAAATAAATTTACAAATCCGGAAGATATTTTTAATCTGGATTGATAAATAAAATTTTTAACGAAAATCTTAACGCAAAAGCAGAATTTCGGTTAAATTTTAAACTTGCAAGCTTGATTTTTGCGAGTAGTTTTTTAGTTATAACTTTATATTTTGAATTTTAAATAAAATTTAAAAAGTAACTTAAAATTTAATTTCCATCTCACTGCCTTTTCGTTATAATTCATTAGACTTAAATCCTGTAACAGGCGTTACTACAATAAAAGATTTAAAGCGATTTCTTCACAAAGGAAAACCATGGAGAACAAACGCAGAGATTTTCTTAAAAAATCTCTAAAAATCGGCGCGGTAGGTGCCGTGGGCGTTGCCGCGTCTCAGGCTCTAGCAAAAAGCGAGCAGGACTATGGCGATACCGTTCGTGGCAAATCACCGAAAAAAGAGGTGCTTTACTGGGAGAGTGAAGCGTGGAAAAAATACTATAAAGTAGCTTACTAGGAGAATTTTCATGAGTGAGAATGCGATCGGAAGGAGATCGTTTTTGAAACTCGCCGCTTTAGGAGCGAGCAGCGTAGCTGCGTTTGGCGAAAATAATACGCTAAGAGCCGCTACTGAGCAAGAGATCAAAAACCCATTTCCAGGTTCCGTTATGAAGCGAACGATATGTTCGATCTGTTCCGTAGGCTGCGGTATCGAGGCTCAAGTGGATGAGAGCACCAATACCTGGATTCGCCAAGATATGGCAGTAGATCACCCGATCTCGCAAGGCAGCCACTGCTGTAAGGGAATCGATCAAATCGATCTAACCAAATCTAAAATGCGTCTTAAATATCCGCTCAAAAAGGTTGGCGGCAAGTGGGAGCGTATCAGCTGGGAGCAAGCCGTTAACGAAATCGGCGATAAAATGCTTCAAGTTCGCAAAGAGGACGGCCCAGATAGTGTGGTATTTCTGGGTTCGGCTAAATTTTGTAACGAGCAGGCATATTATTTTAGAAAATTTGCAGCCTTTTGGGGTACGAACAGCAACGACCACGTAGCCAGAATTTGACATAGCGCAACAGTCGCCGGTGTGGCGAATACTTGGGGTTATGGAGCTATGACAAATCACGTAGGCGATATGGCGAAAAATTCTAAAATGATCCTTTTTATAGGTGCGAATTCCGCGGTTGCAAATCCAGTGGGAGCTATGAAGCACGCTCTTCAGGCTCGCGATAGAAACGGCGCGAAAATCGTTGTAGTTGATCCAAATTTTACTAGAACTGCGGCTAAGGCCGATATGTATATTAGAATTCGTCCGGGAACCGATATAGCGTTTGTGTACGGAATGCTGCATCTAATCTTTAAAAACGGCTGGGAAGATAAGGAGCTAATAAAAACCAGAACCTACGCTGTAGAGGAGATTAGAGCCGAAGCTGAGAAGTGGGATCCTAAAGAGGTAGCAAATGTCACCGGCTGCAAAGAAGAGGAGCTGATAGAATTTACGAGGATGTTCGCTACCACAAAGCCCGCTACTCTGTGCTGGGCTCTAGGCATTACACAGCACTCGATCGGAAGTTCTAATACTAGAATTTTGGCTCTTTTGCAGCTCATACTAGGCAATATGGGCAAGCCGGGCGGCGGCTGCAACATCCTTCGAGGCCATGATAATGTTCAGGGCGCTACCGATATGTGCAATCTCTCCGATAGCTTACCTGCGTATTACGGGCTAGCCGATAACGCTTGGAAGCACTTCTGCAAGGGCTGGGGCGTAGATTACGAGCAGTTTATTAAAAGATTTGCCGTCTCTACTAAGCAGCCGCACGAAAAGCAGGGTGAAAAAGTGCCTGGCACGAATTTTACCGAGTATTTTCACTACGATCCGAGCATCGAGCAAGACGTGATAAACTGGCGCAACGAAAAGGGCTTTTCGCTATCTAAATGGTGGCAGGGCGTTTTGAAAAACGAGCCCGTTTTAAGTAGTGGCAATGTCCGCGTTCTTTGGGTGCAAGGCACAGGAATTACTTCTATGGCTCACGTTCGCGAGACTCAAGAAGCATTAGGTAAGATCGATATGCTGGTAGTCGCCGAGCCGTTCTTAAACGAAGTAGCGATTCTAAACGATAGACCGGATGGAATTTATGTTTTGCCGGTAGCTACGCAGTTTGAGAGCGAAGGTCATCTAAGCGCTACAAACCGCAGCGGTCAGTGGAGAACTCAGATCGTTAAGCCTCTATTTGAGAGCAAAGAGGATCAGGAGGTAATGTTTTTATTCGCGAAAAAATTCGGCTTTTACGACGAATACGTTCGCGGCATGAAGATGGGCATCGTTGATGGCGAGCTTAAGCAGGTTAAAGACGATTTTGTTTGGCCTGACGACGCTACCGATGAGATTGCACGCAATACTCAAAGTATTGGAAATAACGGACGCACCGCAGCTAGATTTCGCAGACAACAGAAAAATTGGCATCTATTTGATCCCGATACTTTGCGCGGCATAGGCGGAGAAGTAGAGGGCGAATACTACGGACTTCCATGGCCTTGCTGGGATACGCAACACCCGGGCACGCCGATCCTTTACGACGTAACTAAGCCTTATGCCGACGGCGGTATGGGATTTAGAAACCGCTTCGGCTTAGAACACGACGGCGTTTCGCAGCTAGCCGACGAGAGTATTACCCTTCCGGGCTCAAAAATTCAAGGCGGTCATGCGGAGATTACCAAGGCAAATATTGAGCAGGTCTTAGGCATCACGCTAAGTGAGGATGAAAAAACCAAGATGGGACCTACGTGGAGCACAGATTATAGTGGCATTATCGCTAAGAAATGTCGCGAGTTTGGAATTTGTCCTTGCGGAAACGCAAGAGCCAGAGCCAAGGTTTGGCAGTTTGCGGATCAAATTCCGAAGCACCGCGAGCCGATCCACTCGCCTAGATGGGATTTAGTGGAGAAATATCCGACCTTTGCGGATCAAAAACGAAATTTCCGCGTATTTACTAGATTTATTTCCGAGCAGAAAAAGCAGGATTGGAGCAAGGACTTCCCTACTATCGTAAGCTCGCTAAGGCTTGTAAATTTAAGCGGTGCAGGCATGATTGAGCGCACGAGCAAGTATCTTTCAGCGATTACTCCGGAGATGTTTGCGCACGTAAATCCTAAGCTTGCCGCTGATAAAGGTATCAAAGATGGTGAGATGATGTGGATTCATTCGCCGCAAGGCACGAAGATCAAAGTCAAGTGTATCTATTCGCACGCCGTTACGCCTGATCGTATTGTTATGCCGTATAACTTCGCGGGAATTTTTCAGGGCGAGGATCTAAGCGAGCGCTATCCTGAGGGTACTAAGCCATATATCAGAGGCGAGAGCTCAAATACGATTACCAACTACGGCTTTGACATAAATACGCAAATTTCGGAATTTAACGCCGGTCTTTGCAGACTAGAAAGAGCATAAGGAGATAAAATGCCGGCAAGATTAAAATTTTACGTCGATGTCGAGCGTTGCATCGCTTGCTATGGTTGCCAGGTAGCTTGCAGCTCGGCGCACGAGGTTCCCGTGCAGATCAATAGGCGCAAGGTTATTACTTTAAACGAGGGCATAGAGGGGCAGGAGGTTTCAAGCTCTATCGCTTGTCAGCACTGCACCGATGCGCCTTGCGCGCAGGTTTGCCCGGTTCAATGCTTCTATATCAGAACCGACGGCGTCGTTTTACACGACAAAGATAAATGTATCGGCTGTGGATATTGCCTCTACGCGTGTCCGTTCGGCGCTCCGCAATTCCCTAGAGACGGAGCTTTCGGTATTAAAGGTGCGATGGATAAGTGCACTATGTGCGCGGGTGGACCGGAGCCTACGTTTTCGCACGAAGAGCTACATAAATACGGCCAAAACCGCATCGCAGAGGGCAAGGTTCCGATGTGTGCGGCGATCTGCTGCACGAACGCTCTAATCGTGGGCGACGCGAGCAGAGTTTCGGAGGTTTATCGCAAGCGCGTACTTACGCGCGGCGTGAGCCTATAAGATTGTGGAATTTTAAACTCCTCCGGTTTTAAAATTCCGTCTCTTTTCGCAGAAATTTCAACCGAGCGACGGTTTTAAATTTAGCGGTCGCTCGGCGCGAAATTTTATTTGAAAATCTCCGCTCCTGCGTATCGATAGTTAGATTATTTCAAAAAAATAGCTTCTTGCTGACATTAAAATTTTAAATTTATGCTACAATCACTCAAATTTAGGATTTGAAATCTTAAACGAAAGGATCTGTCTTGAAAAATAAAATTTCACTTTTTTTGGTCATTTCGGCGTTTTTGATTTTTACGGGCTGCTCTAAAAATGTGCCCGTAAATAGCGGTATCGTGCGCACTTCCGAGCCGCTTCACATTATGGAATTTCCGCAGGATAAGCTCATAAGCGTAAATTTCACCAATACCTCGACGACGGATTCAAATTTAACCCAAGTAGTGATCCAGCATCTGCGTGCGGATGGATTTAAGGTCGTAAATAAAGGCGCGGCGAACGTCCAAATCGGCGGCAATCTCAACTACTTCCGCAAGGCGGATTTTTCGCGCAGATCGTGGGACAATCCGAGATTTAGCTTCGGTATGGGATTTGGCAGATATTACAGATATACGGGCGTAGGCATGGGCTGGGGGATGCCCTTCGGTTATGATCCTTGGTATGACGACGATTATTACAGAGACTACTTCTACGACTCGCAGATCAGCCTCTACATAAGCGTTAAAAACAAAGGTGCTTGGAAGGATTACGTAACTAATCTCAACTACCAAAGCATCAAAAATCCGGGCTCTAAAGACTCGGTAATGGATGCGCTAAATTTTAAAATTTACGAATATATAAGACAACTGATTAAGCAGGGAAGATGATAGTAAAAGAGAATAAAAAGCCCGTAGCGATGACGCTGGCGGGATCGGCGATTTTGGCGCTCGCTAGCGGATATTGCTACCACGCGGGCTTTGGCGGCGCGGCGCTTTTCGCTTCCGTAGTGGCGGCATTTTGCGCGTTTTTTTGCGCGCTCAGACTCGGCGCTAAAAATTATTTGCAGATCGGCGAGGACGCCCTTACGATCGTGCGCGGCGCAAATTCCGAGAGCTTCGAATACAAAGATATCGCAAATTTAGGCACCAAAACCTTCGTCGCAGGCAGAAACAAAATGGAGCTTTTAAATTTTGTATTCAAAAAAGCGCCGCAGGCGCAGGACCGCTTTAATTTTTTACGATTTTACAGCGACACGGAGGCCACACTGCCGGGCTCGTTTGAAATTTCGATCTACGAGCTGAGCAAAATTTTGCGCGAGAAAGTGGGTCTTTCGCAAAGCTCTGAGGAAGAGCAGGTCGCTCCAAAGACTCGCAAAGGCGCTAAGGGCTCTAAAAAAAGCACGAGTAGCGCTAAAAATTTTAAAGCTAAAAATATCCGCGATGAGAATTTCGCTTCGCAAAATTTCGATGCACAAAGTTCCTGCGGCGCGCAAAATTTAGATGAAAATTCAGGCGCGGAAAATTCCCGCTCTACGCAGGATTCCGCCATGCAAAATTCTAGCGCCGCCGATTTAAGCAACGCGCAGAATTTAGAGGGCGCTTCAAATTTAAACGAACAAAGCTCCGCCGCGCCGAATGGTGTCGCTTCCTCAAATGACGCTGCCGCGGGCAAAAATTTCATAGGCGCCGAGAATTCCACGCCTAAAATTCTCGCGGGCGATAATGAGCCTGACGCTGCGCCCGAAAGTGCGGCGGTAGACGGCTCCGATACTACCGATACGGCGATGCAAAGCTCCGACTGCGAAAGTAAAAATAAGTAAAGGCGCAGCCTTGAACTCCTTGCCGATCGGAATTTTCTTGCAAGGAGCCGCGCTGATGCTCTCGCTCATCGTCGTGATCGGCGCGCAAAACATCTTCGTCATCTCCCAAGGTCTTGCGAAAAACCACGTCGCAGCGGTTTGCATGGTTTGCGCGCTAAGCGATGCCGTATTTACGGGCATAGGGATATTTTTAATCGGCGGCGCCCTTAAGCAAGGCTCGCTTCTTACCCAAATTTTAGGCATAGGCGGGATCATATTTCTGCTCTGCTACGCGCTAAGCTCGTTTTTCAGCGCCTACAAGGGCTCGCATTTTGCTAAGATCCAAAACTCGGCAAATAGCCCGCTAGCGCCCGTCGTAGCCAAAGCCCTTGCGGTGACGCTTCTAAATCCGCACGTGTATTTAGACACCGTCGTGGTCGTGGGCTCGCTCGGCGCTACGATTGCGGATCCGCAAAAGCCGTGGTTTTACGCGGGAGTTATGTTCGTATCGTTTGCGTGGTTTTTCGGCTTGGGCTACGGTTCAGGGGCGCTTTCGAAGCTTTTTGCAAGCAGTAGGGCATGGCGTATAATCGACGCGCTCATGGGAGTTTTGATGCTGTATATGGCGTATCTGATCGCGAAGTTTGTCTTTAAAATTTAAAATTTCACGCTAAAATTCCGCATTCTTGATAAAGGATCTATGATGAAAATTGAAATTGAAAGCGGGCTCGAACTAAAAGAGGCCTTGTGGCGCGTAGAGAAAGCTCTGCGACTAGTGACCGACAAGGACGGCAAAATCACATCGAGCGCGACGCTTTACGTGGGCAAACATTCGCTTTTAAATTTACTCGATACCAACCAGATCGAAAATATTCAAAACGCCTATGCGCGCGCCAGGACGGAATTTCGCGCGGAGATGCTGGGTGTGCTGGAGGGCTTTTTATCGCAAGAGGACGCCGAGAAAAACGCCGAATACGCGCTATTTAATCAGCTCTACCAGATGGCGATGACCGCGGGCAGGAAGAGCGATATCTTTATCCATGTCCAAGGCATCAGCGAAAACGAGGTCGTGCTGCGCGTATATCAGCGCTTTGAGCTGGAGAGCGGCGAGACAATCTATTACGCAGGCGGTGAGTTTAGCTACACTCTGGATGAAAATTTCGGCAAAATTTATCGCTACGAAATCTGATTTTAGCGGTACGGCGTGAGATCAGGTGCCTCTTCGATCGTAAATATTACGTCCGCATTATGCTTCTTTGCCGCGGGGACGCATAAATTTAAACTCTAAAAGACATGGCAAGTTTAAATTTAGACAAACTTTCTGCAATGATATAATTCCTCTCGGTTAAATTTATCGTAATTCCAAATTTAAAGCTACATGTAAATTTTTATCCTTTGATACACAAATTTTACCCTACTGCCCGCCTGCATTCGAGTTTGCCTTGTTTTACGCTTGTCGAAATTTTTAAGTCGAGCTCGAATAAAATTTCACTCCTCAGGCACGCAAATTTTGTCGGATCGCACTTTTACGAAAAAGAAAAGATAATTAAACGAAGCCGAATTTAACCAAGGCGCGTATGTCGGAGAGCTAGCTGAAAGATACGCCAGGTGGCGGTTTGCTGCCATTGCTTACTTTAAAAATTTTAAGTATTAATACGTGCAAAATGTAAAAACAAAGAAGTGAAAACGCAATGCTAAGTAAGAAAACTAGGATAATAAGAGCGCTGATCGGTCTAACGATAATGATCGCGGGAGCTGTGTTTAACAGCTGGTGGGGGCTGGTCGGACTCGTGCCGTTTATCGTGGGCGTCACGGGATTTTGTCCAGCTTGCTACTTTTTAAACCGCTGCTCGCTCAAGCGTTAAATTTAGCCGCGGTATGCGGTTTTATCGCGTGCTTGGGGCAAGAGGCGCAATAAATTTTAGCGGCGAAGTGAGGGGTTTTAAATTTTAAATTCTCCATGCTTCGCCGCGGAATGTTAAATTTAAACTAGCCCTCTAAAGCTTAAAATTTTATCGCGCGATGCAAGGCGGTAAATTTAATGTGGTAAATTTAGTCTCGTGCCGCCGTCAATCGGCATGCTGCTAACTATGTAAAATTTTAGCACTCACCGCTTTTTGGCGCTTTTGCTAGATAGGGCTTGCGCTCCGCGTCCGCCATAAATCAAACTTCCAATATGAACAGTGCTTCATCGCTTAAAATTCATCTTAAATTTGCTAAAATTGCAGCTAAATTTAAAATTTAAAGGAGCCAAAATGTCAAATATCTTAATCATAGGCGCGGGCGGCGTGAGCCAAGTCGCGACCGTAAAATGCGCGATGAACGCGGACGTTTTTAGCAAGATCACCCTTGCGAGCCGCACCAAAAGCAAGTGCGACGCGATCGCTAAGCTTATCAAAGACCGCCTAGGCGTGCAAATTGACACCGCCCAGATCGACGCGGACGATACCGACGCCGTAGTCGCGCTCATCAAAAAAATGGGCGCCGAGCTACTACTAAACGTCGCACTGCCATATCAAGACCTAACCCTCATGGACGCGTGCTCTCGCGCCGGTATCCCGTACATCGACACCGCAAACTACGAGCACCCCGACACCGCCAAATTTGAATATAAGCTGCAGTGGGCGAAGGACGGCGAGTTTAAAGCCGCAAACACGATGGCGC
>CAURUZ010000017.1:0-28780 GCA_963528355.1 uncultured Campylobacter sp. | reverse complement strand
GGCCGAAACCACACCCCTGCTAAGGGTGCAGCTTCTAACCGGGGCTCGAGGGTTCAAATCCCTCTCTGTCCGCCACTACTTTAGAATTTAAATCAATAAAATTTCACTTCCGTGATTCAGTCGATTTTAGCTACCGAGGATACTGCCTAAAAGCAGCACTGGCATCATTAGCGGCATTACGATGAGTCCTTGTATGTCGGTATCCATTTTCTCATCGCGCTCGCTTTTGATACCGCTATCGACCGCTATACGCGCAGGGTACTCGATCGGCACGCCTAGGCGGTGCGATCTGCGCAGCTCGTCGTGATCTTTTAAGCGCTTAAAATATTTGCCTTCGATCAGATAAGAGTAGCGAAACGTAGAACTATACGCGGGCTCCAGCTGCTCTGGGTCGTCCATCAGCTTAGCCTGCACGGATAGCGGCAAATCGTATTTTACGAGCTCGATTTCGTGCTGGATATATGCGGCATCGCTGCCCTCGTTGTATCTGTCGATCGTGAGCATGCTTACGTTGCGCCTTATCGCATTTTTATTTAGCGACGCCAGACTCGCAACCTTGGCGCGCACGGCACTAAGATTTGCATCAAATACATAATCGTAAATCTCACCGCTCATACGCAGCTGACCGCCGGACGCTGCGCTCATCGCGACGATATGCTCGCGCCCTTGCATATAGCCCGGCAAATTCTTACTCGCACATCCGCTAAAAATCCCACAGCATAGCGCCAAAAGCGCACCGTAAATCCAAAATTTCATAAACTTCCTTTGTAAAATTTAAAGACGGATTGTATTAAATTTTGCCTTAACGAGAGTGGAATTTTATGACATGGCGAAATGGGATTGTGTGATGGAATTCTATGGTGGCGGCGCGTAGAATTTCGCGCGGACTTCCATAAAATTCCGATGAAATTTCGCAAGAATTGAAGCCAAAACGCACGGAAAAGGCAAAATAGGCGCAATGGCGCTGCCAAGATTTTAAAATTTTAAAATCTCGAGGAAATTTCGCGGAAGGAAGCGAGCTATTTGCGCGTCAAAATTTAACCGTCATCGCGAGCTTGCTTTTAAATTTTAAAATTTTACGATAGGCTTTAGAATCTAAAATTCCAAAGCCCTTTTTGATATGCGGCGCACTATTTTCGATTTGCGTTAGCAAGCATCAGCTTTATGCGGTTTTCTTGATTTACCGCGCTTGCGCCCGGGTCGTAGTCGATAGCGGCGATGTTTGCCTGCGGGTAGTTCTGCTTGATCTTTCGGATCATTCCGCGCGCGATGATGTGGTTTGGCAGGCAGCCGAAGGGCTGCGCGCACACGACGTTTTGTATGTCGTGGCGCATAAACTCGACCATCTCCGCCGTCAGCAGCCAGCCCTCGCCCATCTTCACGCCGTGACCGATGTAGCCGTCGGCGGCGGCGCGAACCTCGCTAAATGGGCTCGGCGCACGAAAGCCGAAACGCTTCATCTGCTTAATCATCATGCGCTGGAAAAATTCCACTACCTTAGCGACCGCAAGCGAGCCATAATACGCCGCACCGCCCTTGCCGTAGAGCTGCTTGTCGTAGACCGCATCGTAGATGCAGGTAAGCACGAAGTCCATCAGCCCCGTATTTACGGGCTCGGCATTTTCGCGTATGAGGTAGGCGTTTAGGCCGTTGTTGCCGATGGGCGAGTATTTAAGATAAATTTCGCCCACGATGCCTACTTTTACTCGCGGCTTATCGTCGCGCTCGATTTTAGCGAACTGCGATAGGATAAATTTGAAATTTTTCTTGAGATTGAAAAACGATCTTTGATCGGTCAAATTTTTGATCCGCTCGGCGCAGAGTTCATAAATTTCATTCGTTTGATTTTTGATCTTTTCGTAGGGCTTGCACTGATTATACAGCCCCATCATCAAATCGCCGTAAAATATCGCGGCAAAGAGCTTTAGAAGCGATTTTTTGCCGAGGCTAAATTCATTCTCATCTAGCGAGCCGAAATTTAACGAGATTGCGGGGACGTAGCTAAAGCCGCTGTCCTCAAGCGCTTTACGAAGCAAATTTATGTAGTTGCTCGCTCTGCAGCCGCCGCCCGTTTGGCTGATGAGAAGCGCTACCTTGTGCGTATCGAACTCGCCGCTTTTTAGCGCGTCGATAAACTGCCCGATGACGAGCAGCGCAGGGTAGCACATATCGTTATGCACGCTGCGAAGCCCCTCCTCGACGATATTTTGACGATTTTCACCGAGCAAAACGCTCTTATATCCCTCGTCACGCAACACGCCTTGCATAAAGCGAAAATGCGGATCGATCATCGTGGGGATCAATATCGTATGGGTGGCTTTCATATCTTTCGTAAATTTAGCAAACATTAGCACGCATCCTTTCTTGCTTCTTGTTGCGCGCCTTGCCTTTCGCGCTCTATCATAGTCGCTTTTAGGCTACGCAGGCGGATCTTGACCGCACCTAGGTTGGTGACTTCATCGATTTTGAGCTGGGTGTAAATTTTACCGTTTTGGCGAAGTATATCGCGCACCTCATCGCCCGTGATCGCGTCGATCCCGCAGCCAAAGCTGACTAACTGCACCAGCTGCATGCGCGGGTATTTACAGACAAACTGCGCCGCGCTATAAAGCCTGGCGTGGTAGGTCCATTGATTAAGGCTCTTCGTCTGCACCCTGCTAAGCGGCAGCGAATCCTCGCTAAGAACTACAAAGCCCAAGGAATTTAGATAGCGGTCGATACCGTGGTTGATCGTCTTATCGATATGATACGGGCGACCCGCGAGCACGACGGCGCTAGCGCCGCTGCTTTGTATCTCTTTTAGGGTCTCCTCACCTTTGATCAGTACGGTATTTTTATAGTTTTGTAGCTCCTTTAGCCCCTGAAATACGGCGTTTTTGATCGCATCGACATTAAATTTATACCCGGCATCCGCAAGCTCAGCCTGCATCGTTTTGCAAAACGAATCTTGCATGTTAAGATCCACATGCGGATAGAGGAATTTTTTCTCCTCCAGCGCGCCTACGTTCGCGCGTATCAGCTCGGGATAGTATGCGACTACGGGGCAGTTGTAGCAGTTCTCGCTGATATTTTCGTCCAAGCTGTAGCTCATACACGGATAAAAGATAAAATCGACGCTCTTGTTTAGCAGATCGTAGATGTGGCCGTGCACGCTTTTAGCCGGGTAGCAGACGGTGTCGCTCGGGATGCTTTGGCTTGCTAAAAACAGCGTCTCTTTTCGCGGCTTTTGCGACAGCACGACGCTCATGCCTAAATTTTCAAAAAACGCACTCCAAAACGGGATCATCTCAAACATATTCAAAACAAACGGAATTCCGACCCGCGGTGCGTCCTGCTTCGGCGGTTTGCGATATTTTCGCAAAAGCTCATTTTTAAACTCAAACAAATTCGTGATGTCATGGCGGATCTCCTTGCCCGCGCCGCGTTCGCACTTATTTCCCGAGACGAATTTAGTATCGCCGAAGTAGCTGATCGTAAGCGGGCATTTGTTCGTACAGAGCTTGCAGACGCTAAATTCGCTGCGATGGGTAAAGTTTTCAAGCTCGGCGCGACTGATCATATCGGTGCGCTCGTTTGCATTATTTTTAGCAAAAAGCGCTGCGCCGTATGCGCCCATTAGCTCGCTTATGTCTAGACGGATCACGTCCTTGCCGAGCTCTTTTTCAAACGCGCGCAGCACGGCGTTGTTTAAAAATGTCCCGCCCTGCACTACGATGTTTTGACCCAGATCATCGGCGTTTCGCACACGGATAACCTTGTAAATCGCATTTTTTATGACGCTAATAGCAAGTCCAGCGCTGATATCCTCAATCGTAGCGCCGTCCTTTTGAGCCTGCTTAACCGAAGAGTTCATAAAAACCGTGCAGCGGCTACCGAGCTTGGCGGGATGGGTTGCAAAAAAGGCTAGGTTTGCGAAATCTTTAATGTCGTAACCCAAAGAATTTGAAAAAGTCTGCAAAAACGAGCCACAGCCCGAGCTGCACGCCTCATTTAGCACGATAGAATCGATATTGCCATCTTTAATGGAGAAACACTTGATGTCCTGCCCGCCGATGTCGATGATAAAATCTACTTTCGGATTGAAGTGGCGCGCAGCACTATAATGCGCGATTGTCTCGACGATACCGTAATCGAAGCGAAAAGCGGTTTTAATGAGATCCTCGCCATATCCGGTAACGCCGCTGCCCTTGATCTTGATGCGACCCTCACAAAGATCGTATAGCTCCTTAAGTCGCGGCAACAGGATGTCGACGGGATCGCCTTTATTGGAGGAGTAAAATTTATACAACAGTTCGTAGTTCGCGCCCATCAACACGACTTTGATCGTAGTGCTGCCGCAATCCACGCCCAAATACGCATCTCCGCTGTAGGTGTGGATATCCACCTTAGGCACGCTTGCGCGGGCGTGGCGAGCGGTGAACTCGTCAAATTCCGCTCTGTCTTTAAAAAGCGGCGGCTCGGCTTCCAGCGCGGTCCTGTCGGGCTCCTTTTTTAAAAGCGCGATCGTCTCTTCCAAATTTAACGTCTCGCCCGTATCTTTTGCGTACAGTGCGCTGCCGTAAGCCACGAAGTAAGGCGCAATGTCGGGGAAGGTCGCAGTTTCGTCGGTGAGCTTTAGCACCTCTTTAAAGCGCGCCTGAAGGCCTTTTAGGAAAAACAACGGACCGCCCAGAAACAGGATATTGCCCTTGACCTCGCGACCTTGCGCAAGCCCCGAGATCGTCTGCTCGACGACCGCGGCGTAGATACTAGCGCAAATATCCTCTTTTCTAACGCCCTGATTTAATAACGGCTGAATGTCGCTTTTAGCAAACACACCGCAGCGTGAAGCGATTGGATAAATTTTATTTGCCGCAAAGCTTAAACGGTCAAGCTCTGTGATATCCAGATGCAAAAGATTGGTCATCTGGTCGATAAATGCGCCTGTACCGCCCGCGCATGAGCCGTTCATACGCTCTTCAAGTCCGCCCGTGAGAAATAAAATTTTAGCATCCTCGCCGCCCAGCTCGATGACGACGTCGGTCTTCGGAAACATCCGTTTGACGCCGAGCGAGGTAGCAAAAACCTCCTGGACGAACGGAATTTTACAATTTTTGGCGATACCCATGCCAGCCGAACCCGCTATGGCGACGCTGAATTGCTCGCCTGCATAGGTTTTTTGGATTTTCAAAATTTTATCCAGCACCAACTCCTTGGGCTTTGCCAGATGCCGCTCGTAGCTCTTGCTTAAAATTTCATATTTTTCGTTTAAAACTACCGTTTTAACAGTGGTTGATCCTACGTCAATGCCTAAGAAAATCACATCTCGCTCTTTACTGAATAAATTTTACTCGGCCGAATTCTCAAATTTAGCGCGAGTTTTCTAAATTAAAATTTGCATTTTATAGTAATATTTTTAAACGCAAATAAAATCAGGATATATTTTATCTTTTTCTATAGAAAAAGACGATTTTTAGGCAGTTTAAAATTAAAAATTTTAATGGAAAAGTTGTAAAATTTTAGATTCAATGCGAGTATATAATGCGCGAAATTTTTTAAAATCTCGCGCATTATAAAAAGAGCTTCCTTTTTGAATTGAGAAGCGTAAATTTAAAGGATTATTTTCGAAGCTCTTTGATTTTAGCCGCTTTACCGCGTCTGTCGCGTAGGTAAAATAGCTTCGCGCGGCGAACGCGGCCCTTTCTTAGAACCTCGATGCTTTCGATGCTCTCGCTGTAGATCGGAAAAATTCTCTCTACGCCGACGCTATTTGCGCCGATCTTGCGAATAATGAAGGTCTCGCTGACGCCATTTCCGCGGCGTGTAATGCAGGTACCTTCGAAATTTTGAATTCTGCTCTTATCGCCCTCTTTAATCCTGATGGCTACCTTTAAGGTGTCGCCGGCACGGAAATCAGGCACACTTTTGCTTGTGATCTGAGCGTCCTCAAACGCTTGAATATACTTGTTTTTCATAAATTTCCTTTATTTCTGGCGATTTTTCGGTACATATCCGGGCGGAAGAACCTCGTTTTGCATAGCGCCATTTGATTTTTTAAGCTGCGCATTTTAGCGTGATTACCCTTTAAAAACTCTGAAACTATAGGTAAATTTTCAAAAATATCAGGCTTTGTAAATGCGGGCGCCTCCAAAATTCCGCCTTCAAAGCTTTCTTCGACAAGGGAGCTTTCGTTGCCTAAAACGCCCTTTATGTTGCGACTTATCGCATCGCACATACAAAGCGCGCCGAGCTCGCCGCCGGTAAGAACGAAATCGCCGATGCAAAAAATTTCATCTACATATCTCTCGACTATGCGCTCATCGATCCCCTCGTAGCGCCCACAGATAAAGCATAGGCTCTCTTCGCCGCTTAGACGCTTGGCGTCGTTTTGGTTAAATTTTTTACCGGCGGGCGAGAGATAGATAAACTTGGCGTTTTTAAATTTAGCTCTTACCTGCTCGATCGTCCCGGCAAGTGGCTCCGTGCCGATCAAAAGCCCCGCGCCGCCGCCGATCATATAATCATCTACTTTTTTATACCGATTTGTCGTGAAATTTCGCGGGTTAAAAAAATGCGTCGAGATTATTTTCTTATCGACCGCGCGCTTTAAAATCGAGTCTTCAAAATACGGCGCGATGAGATTTTCAAACAGCGAGATGAAGATAAAATTCATGAGTTTTCCAAAATCGCGCGCGCATTTTGCGTAAAAATTTTACGCTCGCTAAGCGAAATTTCTTTCACATAGGCATCCACGTAGGGGATGAAAAATTCTTTCGGCAAAGCCTGTGAGATTAGGCTTTCATCCGTTTCTACTTCAAAAAGATATCCGTTTCCGATCTGCGATATGTCCCTTACGCGCCCCAAAACCGCGCCGTCTTCATGAATTTCAAGCCCGATAATATCGAAGTAAAAGAACTCGCCCTTTTGCAATTTGCAAAATTTCCGCGTGTCCTCTTTGCTTCGGTAAAGAATTTGGTTGGTTAAATTTGCCGCCGCTTCTACGCTTTCGTAATTTTTAAAAATAGCGCTAGAATTTGCGCCGTTAAAAGATAGAATTTCTAAAATTTCGCCGTTTCGCAGATAAAATTTGGCGCCTTTTTTAAACTGAGAGGAGAAGTCGCTGCGATCAAAAATTTTAACCGCGCCCTTTAGGCCGATAGTCCGACCGAGCTTTGCGACCTCTAAAAGATCATCAGGCATCTTTGGCTTTGACGGTAATTTTATAATTGATCGGATCCTTTGCTTTGTAGCCGATGATGACGGTCTTTATGGCGTTTATCATTTTGCCGTCCTTGCCGATGAGTTTGCCGGTGTCGGCCTTGTCGGCATAGACGATGATCTCGGTAAAGTTTTCACCGACCCGTTTTTGCGTAGAGACGGACTGCGGATAGTCGGCGATCAACTTTGCGTATTCTTTTATAAAATTTTCTACCATTTTATTTGCTTGTAATTTGAGCGACCCTATCGCTTAACTTCGCGCCTACGCTCTTCCAGTATGCCAAACGCTCCGCGTCGAATTTTATATTATCGCTATCTTTTAGCGGATTATAAAAGCCGATCGTTTCGATAAAGCCGCCGTCGCGTCTTTTTCTACTATCCGTTACCACGATGCGGTAAAAAGGCTGCTTCTTTCTTCCGATTCTTGTAAGCCTAACAACTGTTGCCATTTTTTCTCCTTAAATTTTTGTAAGTTTTAGAACTTGCAGATGGCTAAAACTTAAACATCTGCAAACTCTACCGAGAAATTATCTCGGTAAATTTTGCCTTTGAGCGATCGAGGCAAGCCCCTGCATGCCGCCCTTGCCCGAAAATTTCTTCGCAAGCTTCGAAGCGCCCGCGAACTGCTTCAAAAAGCGGTTCACTTCCACCTGCGAAAGCCCTGCGCCAGCAGCAAGTCTGCGCTTGCGCGAATTATTTAATAGATCAGGATTTTCGCGCTCTTTCGGCGTCATAGAGTTAATCATCGCTTTGATATGAAGTATCTCTTTTGAGTTTTCCAAATCGATATCTTTTATCTTATTCGCCATGCCGGAAAGTCCCGGGATCATGCCGATTAAATTTTTCATATTACCGAGCTTTTTCACGCTTTCGAGCTGATTTACGAAATCGTTGAAATTAAACTCGCCCTTTTTGATCTTTTTATTCAGAGCTTTAGCTTCTCTTTCGTCGAAAACGGCGCTTGTTTTCTCGGCTAACGTCGCTAAATCGCCCTCGCCCATAATGCGACCGGTGATTCTATCGGGTATAAAGCCCTCCAGATCGGCCACCTTTTCGCCCGTTCCGATAAAGCGAAGCGGGATACCCAGCTGCTGCGCGATACCAAGAGCTACGCCGCCTTTGGTATCGGCGTCAAATTTACTTAAGATCACGCCCGTAAGGCCTAAAATTTCATCAAATTTAGCGGCAGTTTTAATGCCATCTTGACCGCTCATGGCGTCCGCTACGTAAAAAATTTCATGCGGATTTAGAGCCTTTTTCATCTCCGCAAGCTGTGCCATAAGCGCCTCATCGATCGCAAGGCGCCCCGCCGTATCTACGAGCAGTACGTCATAAAGCCCGCTCTTAGCCTTGCTTAGCGCTTTTTCCGCAACCTTTAGCGGATCGCTCTCGCCCTCAATAAAAAACAGCTCGATCTCGTTTGCTTCGCACAGCTGGCGGAGCTGCTCGACCGCGGCTAGGCGCTGCAAGTCGCACGCTGCAACCAAGACCTTTTTTTTACGAAGTTTTAAATAGTTTGCAAGTTTTATCGTGCTTGTGGATTTTCCGCTTCCTTGAAGTCCCGTCATCAAAGCTACCGTAGGAGGCGTGCCGGCAAATACAAATCCCTGACTGCTGCCTCTAGGCGCCGTTAAAATTTTAGTCAAATTTGTCTTGATAGACTGCAAAAACGGCTTCTGTCCTATCGTACCGATACGAAGATCGGCCTCGACAAGCGCCAAAAAATCCTTTACGACTTTGTGATGCACGTCGGCCTTTAAAAGCGCCTTTTTTAGCGTCTCCAAGGCGTTTTTTAAAGCTTTTTCGTCATCGATTGTTTTTAATTTATTGACCGCGTTTTTAAACGACTCGCTTATGATCTCAAACACTTTGATCCCTTATAAAATTTTTAAACTTGCGATGTTACCTAAAATTAACTTAAAAGCCATTGAATATCAGAGATCCATAGGAATTTCGAAGCCGAATTCGTTGAAGCTTTTATCTAGCGGAGCTTTAAATTTCAGCCCCAAAATTTCGGTCTCGTATGAGTGCAGAAACATCCGCTTCGCGCGGCTTTTAGCGTATTTTTCATCGCCTATTACGCCAAATCCCGCATTTGCCAGATGCACGCGGATCTGATGCGTCCTACCTGTCTCGATCCGCACTTTTACGAGCGATTTTTTGCCGCTTATCATCAGCGGATAAACCTCGCTAAATGCGCTCTTGCCGTTTGGCGAAATTTTAGAAAACGCACCGCTTCTGGTCTTTATCGTCAAAATCGGCTCGCCAAATTTCATCTCTTCGCTCACGATCCCCTTCACGATCGCGATGTAGCTTTTCTTCACGCGCAAATTTTTAAATTCCGCAATCGCCGCTTCGCGAAATTCCTCGTTCTTATACAGCAGCACGACGCCGCTAGTCTCCTTATCCAGGCGGTTTAGAAGGCCGAATTTATAGATTTTTTCCAAATTTTCGCTACTCATAAAGGGCGGCTTATTGACCGCCAAAACGTTCTCATTCTCGTAAATGATCTCGGGTTTTGCGGGCTTCATCACGCTAAATTTAGTATTTTCGCCGAGCATCTCGCGCGCTAGAGCGATCTTTGCGCCGCGCGCGCTCACAAGCCCCGCGTCGATGAGAGCCTTGGCTTCGTTGTGCGAGATATTTTCCTGCGCCGCCAGCAGTTTGTAGGCTTTTTCTTGCATTAAATTCTTTCCTTGATTAAATTTTCTATCTCTTGCAGATCGCAAATTTTATCTATCCGCGTGCCCTTTAGCGGCTCTTTTAAAGCGCTTGAAATTTCGTTCGCCTCGCACAGAGCGATGTTTTGTACGAGCGCGTACAGCGCCTTTTGATTATGAAAAAATCGCCCGCTGATGATCGGCACGCCGAAGCTCGCCGCCTCGATCGGACTATGTCCGCCGATATTGCGCAAAAAGCTGCCGCCCAAGATCACGACGTTTGAAATTTTATAAAAGTTCGCTAGCTCCCCGAAGACATCCAGCAAGATAAAATCGCTTTCAAGTCCAGCGCCATCGCTAAATCTCTCAAAGCTAAGCCCGTGCTCATGCGCCCAAGCCTTGCAAATTTCACGTACTTTTTCAAAGCGCTCCGGATGCCTCGGTGCCAGGATGATTTTTAGCTTTTGCGGTGCGGCGGTCGAAGACGTCGTATTCGGTGCGGTAGAATTTAAAAACGCGCCGTTTAAAGGCGCCGTATTCGGCACAGCGGACGAAGCGTCGCTTGAAGGCGCCGCAGGCAAAGAAGCTGCGTTTAAATTTACCGGTTCAAGCGAGCTCGTCTCGCTGCGAAGCTCAGCCGCAGGCAAGCTCCTATCGCCATGAGAGCCCGCTGCGCGCGGGTATTTTTTGAGAATACTCTGCGAGCCGTGAAATTTTATAAAATCATTTAAATTTGATAAAATGAGCTCCTCTTCGCCCTCGTGAGTGTTTGAGATCGTAAGCAAAAAGCTATTTGCGGCCGCGGCGGAATAATCCTTCGTCGCAACGGCGATATTCGCGCTTTTTATATTGCCCGCGACCTTTATATTTTTTGCGCCGAGCTCCCGCAGCCGCGCCGCATCAAGCTCGCTTTGCGCAAGCACCAGATCGATATTTTCAAACGCTTTGTGATAATAAAGCTTAAAACGCAGATAGCTCGCATACGAGCGGTCGCTAATGCGCGCATTTAGCAGGATCACGTAGCTTCCGCGCACCTTGGCGGAACGGATCAAATTTAGCCACAGCTCCGCTTCAAAGATCACCAGCACGCGGCTGCCCGTAAGCCAAAACGGAAGCCAGTTTTCAAACGGCAGATAGCGAGAGTTAGGTGTGAGCGCGCGCGCCGCACCGAAGCCCGTCTGCGTGGTCGTGCTAAGCGCGACGCTCTCAAATTTAGAAATTAGCGGCGCAAGAGCGTTTACTTCGCCCAGGCTGCAAGCGTGAAAGTGCACCGCAGCGGGGCTAAATTTAGGGTTTTTGTATAGAAAAAATCGCGCCTTCAGGCTCGTGCGGTATTTTTTTTTAAAGCTTAGGATAAAAATAAAAGGCGCAGCTGCAAGCCACGCCAAAAACGCCAAGGCGGTGTAGATCACTCGGCTTCTTTATATAAAATTCTGCCGCAATACGGGCAGGTTACGATGTCGTCGCTTTTGATGACCGCAGAATAGGTCTTGTCGCTTATACGCATAAAGCAGCCGTAGCAGGCCTGTTTGCGCACCGGCGAGACCGCCGTGTTGCCCGCCCACTTGCGGATCTTTTCATAGAATGAAACGGTTTTGGGGTTCATCGCCTGCATTAGCTTATCGCGCTTGGCGTAGATCCCGCCGCGAGCGACCTCGACCTCGCCCATCTCGGCGCTTACCTGCTCCTGCAAGCTTTTTAGCTCGGCTTCAAACGCCTGTTGCTTTTCGCTCTGCTCTTTTACGAGCGCCTCTTTTGCGGCTACGATCTTTTCTAGCCTTTCGATCTCCTCGTTTGTGGCCTCAAGCTGCTCTTTTGCGATATCCTCTTCGACGCTAAGGGCCTTGATCTCCTTTTCGGTTTTTGCCGCGCCGCTTTTTTTGCCCGTGCTTTTTAGCTTGGACGAAAAGGCGCTAAGCTGCGCGTTTGCTTGTAAAATTTGAGATTTTAGCTCGGCGATCTCCGCATTTAGAGTTTCGATCTGCTCTTTTGCGCCTGAAATTTCGCCGCTTTTTTTGCTTAGTTTCTCCTGCGCAGCCTCGATTTTAGGCTTAAATCCGTCCAGCTGCTTATCGAATTCGCAAAGCTGCACCAATTGGCTTAAATATTTGTTCATCTTTTTCCTTTAATAATACGTAAATGGATTTTTTTGCTCGCTTATTATAACTTCAATTTCGCTTTTTTGCAAGAAAGGTGCGAGCGCGCGCCCAAAATAGCGCTCACTTTCAAAATGATTTATGTCGATCAAACTCACGCCGTTTTCTAAATTTTGAAGCGCCGCGTGATATTTTATATCACCCGTGATGAAGCAATCCACGCCTAAGCTTTGATTTAGTTCGCTTCCGCTGCCGGTGCAAAGCGCGATATTTTGGATGAAATCTTTCGTCTTTACGGCGCGCAGATGCTCGATGCCAAGCTTGCGCTTTATCTGTGCGCACAGCTGCTCAAAGCTCAAATCCGCGCGCATGAAAACCAAAAATTCCCGCTCGTCCGTAATTTCAAATTTTAAAATTTCGCGCGCTACGAATCCGTTTAAAACGTGCTTGTCGAAATTCGTATGCATCGCGATAAGCGAGATATTTTTGCGGATCATATCATAGATCAAATTTGCAGGATATAGCCGCGGATCGAGCGATTTTAGCGGGCTGAAAATCAGCGGGTGGTGCACCACGAAAAGAGAGCCCGCCTCAGCCTCGCGCACCAGCTCGCTAGTAACGTCGAGGCTTAGATAGATTTTTGAAATTTCATCATCCAAGTTTCCGAGCGTTAGTCCGCTATTATCCCACGCCTCAGCGTCGCAAAAGGGCGCGGCGGCGTTTAAAATTTCATAAATTTCGCCCGTTTTCATAAATCCTACTTTGCGCTTTTATCCGCTTTATCCGCGGCGTTTTGCTTGCCGCAAGCGTTTTTTAAATTTGCGCCTGCAGAGGAAGCGGGCGCCGAGACACCCTCTTTAACGCCGCACTTCTCGCTCTTTTCCCTCTCATTTGCCGCGCCGCCGTCTTTACTGCCTTTTTTATCGCTGCATGCCGTGCCGCAAAGCTCGGCGACATATTTTTGCGGATCTGCATAGCAAAGCGCGCAGTTTTTGGCAAGATCGCGGATCTTTAAAATATAATCCTGCCTCTGCGTAACCGAGATCGCTCCGCGCGCGTCAAGGACGTTGAACGTGTGCGCCGCGAGCATGCAGTAATCATACGCAGGAAGCGCCAGGCCGTGCTTTAGGATACTTTTGCACTCGCCGAAACAGTTTTCAAACTGATTAAAAAGCATCGCGGTGTCCGCAAGCTCGAAGTTGTATTTGCTAAACTCAAACTCGCCCCTTTTATGCACGTCGCCATAGGTTACTAGCCCAGACTTGTCGTCCCAGACGATGTCGTAAACGTCGTCTTTGTTTTGCAGATACATCGCCAAGCGCTCAAGCCCGTAGGTGATCTCGCCGCTTATGAGCTCGCACGTGATGCCGCCTACCTGCTGAAAATATGTAAACTGCGTCACCTCCATGCCGTCTAGCCAAACCTCCCAGCCAAGCCCCCATGCTCCCAGTGTCGGGCTCTCCCAGTTGTCTTCTACGAAGCGGATATCGTGACTTTTAAGATCGAGCCCAAGCTTTTCCAAGCTTTTTAGATAGAGCTCTTGGATATTATCCGGGCTCGGTTTTAAGATCACCTGAAACTGATAGTACGCGCCGAGGCGGTTTGGGTTTTCGCCGTAGCGTCCGTCCGTAGGGCGACGCGAGGGTGCTACGTATGCAGCGCGCCACGGCTTGCTTCCTAGGCTGCGCAAAAAGGTAGCCTGATGATATGTGCCTGCGCCCGCGGGCATATCGTAGGGCTGAACGAGCAAGCAGCCCTGCTCGTGCCAGTAGTTTTGAAGCGTCAAAATAATCTGTGAAAACGTCATTTTTATCCTTTTATCGATATGTAAATTTCAATTTTATCTTCCGAGTGCTTTTCAAAGTCCGTTTTAAAGGCTCTTTGAAGCTTCGAGCTTTCAAAAAATTTCCAAATTTCAGCCCAGTATTCGCCAGCTCTCGTAGGCTCGTTTGCAAAATCAAAAACCGCGTAATCGCCCGCTTCGATACGTAATTTTTCGCAGGTTTCATCGTGCTCATTTTTATAGCACTGATTTGCGGATTCGCAAGCTTCGTCGTGGCTTTCTTATGGTGCCCTTCCTTCGAGCAAGTGCCTATTAGCACGGAGTATTCGCCATGCGCGCCGTTTTCATAGTCGTAATATACGGCGTAAATTTCATTTTTCGTGGCGCTGTTTCTGCTAGCATTAAATTTTAAAAACTCGCCCCACAAATTTGCGATCACCCCTCGCCCACTCATCTCATCCGCGTTATTCGTGCAAGCCTTTAAGCCGCAAATTTCAAAGCTCTCGCGCAATTTTAAAATTTTCATAGATTAATCTTCAAGCAGCACTTCAATCTGCTCGGAGTCCTTTTTCAGCGCCTCCGCTTTTGCCGCGCGATCCGCCTTTAGCTTCGAGCTTAGCACCTCGTCGTTTAGAGCTAAAATTTGCACCGCCAGATACGCCGCGTTTTTCGCGCCCGCCTTGCCGATCGCAAGCGTCGCGACGGGGATGCCCGCAGGCATCTGCACGGTCGAATACAGCGCATCTACGCCGCTAAGCGCGCTGCCGCCGAGCGGAACGCCAAGCACAGGCTTGGTCGTATTCGCAGCGACCGCGCCCGCAAGATGCGCCGCCATGCCCGCCGCGCAGATGAAAACCTGCGCGCCCTTTTTCTCGGCGTCCGCGACGTATTTAGCCGTGCGGGCGGGGCTTCGGTGCGCGGAGGAGACGATCATCTCGTACGCCGCGCCGAATTCGTTTAAAATTTTAGCCGCCTCGTAAACGACCTCGTAATCGCTCTTTGAGCCCATTATTATAGAAACAAATTTCATTCTATCTCCTTTCTTAAAAAGCAAAACTCCGCGAGTTTCGCAGGCAGCTTAATCTCATTTAGATTGCCGCTGTGAATCTCGCTAAATTCCTTACCGCTGCGGCTTTGCAGCCTTTTAAATTTCAAATATGACTTGCCGTCAAGCTCGTAAATTTCGCCGATTTCATTATCGCAAGCGCAAATTTCAAAACCGCGCGGAGCAAAAATTTCATAACTCTCGCCCGGTAAAATTTTATCCTTGACGCTTATAAACTCGCCGTCTTGCGAGATCGCGCAGACCTGATGCGTGCCAAGCTCAATGCTGCGGTCTAAATTTTGCGTATCCTCTCGCTCGTACGGGCGCTTTATCAAATATCCGTCGCTAAAGCCGCGGTTTTTAAGCGTCGCGATCTCGCGCTCGTAAACACGGGCCTCAAATTTATCGCTCGCAGCATCGTCGATCGCCGCGCGGTAGGCATTCGTGGCGCACGCGACGTAGTATTCGCTCTTGGTGCGCCCTTCGATTTTGAAGCTGTCGATCGCGCCCGTTTGCATGATCTTTTGCACATGCGAAATGAGGCTAAGATCCTTCGCGTTCATTACGAAAGTGCCCTCCCCTTCGCGCTCTTGCAAGCGAAAAAGCGCGCTGGTTTCGGGATTTTTCGCGTAAAGCTCGTAGTTAAATCTACAGTCGTTCGCGCAGCTTCCGCGGTTGCTGAAGCGCCCGCTTTGCACCGCGCTAACAAGACAGCGCCCGCTGTATGCGAAACACATCGAGCCGTGCACGAAAATTTCAATCTCGAGGTTCGGAATTTTTTCTTTGATCTCTACGGCGTCTTTGAGCGTCATCTCTCGCGCCGCGACGATGCGGACGGCGCCTAGATCCGCCCAAACCTGCGCGTCGAGATAGTTTAGCACGTTGGCTTGGGTAGATACGTGGATCGGGATTTGCGGCGCTACTGCTCGCGCGAGGCTTGCGACGCCTAAAGTGGCGATTAAAATTCCATCTACGCGCAGATCGCGAAGAAATTCCAGATGCCTTTTGATATTTTCAAGCTGGCCGTTGGTCGCAAAGCCGTTTACGGTCGCGTAGAGCTTCTTGCCGCGTTCGTGCGCGTATGCGACGCCCTGCGCGAAGCTTTCCTTGCTAAATTCCTTAGCGCTTCGCTGGCGCAGCGAAAATGAGCCCGTGCTTGCATACACGGCGTCCGCGCCGTAAGCCAGGGCGATTTTTAGTTTCGTTAAATTCCCAGCAGGAGCTAAGAGTTCGGGTTTTTTCAAATATATTCCTAGTGATTTTTTAAGCGCGATTTTACTACAATTTAGCCAAAATTTTATTTAAGGAGCAGTTGATGCGAGCCGATCTACACAACCACACCTATCTTTGCAACCACGCTAGCGGCGAGCCGCGACAGTATTTGGAAGCGGCAATCGCACGAGGCATAGAAATTTTCGGCTTTGCAGATCACGCGCCGATGAACTTCGATCAAAAATACCGAATGAGCTTCGAGCAGATGGAGCTTTACGAGCGGATGATTAGAGATTTGCGAGATGAGTTTAGTGGGCGGATCGACGTGCGGCTGGGATACGAGGTCGATTTTATGACGAAAAAAGAGCTAATGGATGAGCGTATTTTCGCGCGCGAGGTTGATTATCTCATCGGCTCGGTGCATTTTTTAAACAACTGGGGCTTTGATAATGAGGAATTTTTAGATCAGTGGAGCGGGCGCGAAATAGACGACGTTTATCGAGAATACTTTGCGCTGATCTGCGCGCTGTGCAAAAGCGGCAAATTCGATATTTTAGGGCACATGGATCTGATTAAAATTTTTAAATTTACTCCGAAAAAAGATATTAGAGTTTTGGCTGGCGGCGCGATAAACGCGATCAAAAAAAGCGGCATCGTCGTGGAGCTAAACTCCGCGGGGCTTCGCAAGCCCGCAAATGAAATTTATCCAAGCGACGCGCTTTTAGAGGTGCTAGCAGATGCGGACGTGCCGATCACGCTTAGCTCGGATGCGCACTCGGTAGCTCAAGTAGCGCTAAACTACGATAAAATTTACGCCAAAGCGCGCGAGTTCGGCTACGATAAGATCGCCGTTTTCAAAAATCGCGAGCGGCAGTTCGTGAAGCTGGCATAAATTTTAACGGCAGCCGCTCTCTGCTAAATTTTAAAGGCGCGGACGGCGCAAAATTTTAAAAATCGCGGCGCGCAGATAAAGTCGAATTTCAACTAAATAATGTTAAAATCCGCCGTTAAATTTAGCCCGAATACGGGCGGAAAAAAGGAAAAATATGGGAAAATTTGTTAATGACGTGAAGGAATTTTTTAAATTTTGCGATGAAAACGAGGTCGAGTTCGTGGATTTTAGATTTACCGATCTAAAAGGCACCTGGCACCACGTCGCTTACAACTACAAGCGCCTGCCGAAGGACTTCGCCGACGGAATTCCGTTCGACGCGAGCTCAGTAGCGGCGTGGCAGCCAATCGATAAATCCGATATGATGCTAAAGCCCGACGTAGAAACGGCGTTTTTGGATCCGTTCACCGCGGACGTGACGATCATCGTCATCTGCGACGTTTACGACATCTACAAAAACGAGCTTTACGAAAAATGCCCGCGCTCGATCGCTAAAAAAGCCGAGCAGTTTCTGCAAACCACGGGTCTTGGAGATACCTGCTACTTCGGGCCGGAGAATGAGTTTTTCGTTTTCGACGACGTAAAGATCATCGACGATATGAACTGCGCGATGTTTAAGGTAGATACCGAAGAGGGGCATTGGAACAGCGGCAAAAACTACAAAGACGGCTTTAATAGCGGCCACCGCCCGGGCGTAAAAGGCGGCTACTTCCCAGTCCAGCCCGTCGATTCGATGGTCGATCTGCGCGCCGAGATGCTAAAGGTGCTTGAACAGATCGGGCTTGAGACCTTCATCTGTCACCACGAAGTAGCGCAAGGCCAGGGCGAGATCGGCGTCAAATACGGCACTCTCGTCGAGGCCGCCGACAACGTGCAAAAATACAAATACGTCGTAAAGATGGTCGCGCACCTAAACGGCAAGACCGCGACCTTTATGCCAAAGCCGCTCTACGGCGACAACGGCAGCGGAATGCACGTGCACCAATCGATCTGGAAAAAGGGCAAAAATACCTTTTACAAAAAGGGCAACTACGCAAATTTAAGCGACGCGGCGAGGTGGTATATCGGCGGCGTGCTAAAGCATGCGCGCAGCGTCGCAGCGTTTACGAACCCGAGCACCAACAGCTACAAGCGCCTAATCCCGGGCTTTGAGGCGCCGTCCATTCTAACTTATTCAAGCCAAAACCGCTCCGCTTCGATCCGCATCCCTTACGGCAGCGGCGAGCACTCGGTGCGTGCGGAGATGCGCTTCCCCGATAGCACAGCATGCCCGTATTTGGCGTTTGCGGCGATGCTGATGGCCGGCATCGACGGTATCAAAAACAAAACCGAACCGGTCGGGCCGATGGATGAAAATTTATTCAAGCTGCACCTGGATGAGATCCGCGAGCGCGGCATCGAGCAGCTTCCGCACACGCTTCGCGGCAGCTTAGAGGCGGTGATCCGCGATAATGAGTATCTGCGCCCGATAATGAGCGAGCTTTTTATCGAAACCTATCAGCATTTTAAATTTGAAACTCAGGTTTGGCCTTACGAGGCGCGCCCTACGCCGTTTGAGTTTGCGACGAATTATTCGTGCTAAGACGGGCTTATTTTATGCCGCGCCGCCCGGTTTTTACGAGGCGGTACGGCATAGAGCCTTGGAATTTTAAAATTTTGCCGCGTGCGAACTTTTAAAATTCTACCGCATGCGCGAACTTAAATACCGCCCGTGAAGCTTCAACTCTTTTACCGCAAACGTGAAATTTTATACTTTCTGCTTATTTTACTTGGAATTTTATCGATAAACTTAGGCGTGAAATTTTATGAATTCAAAGAATTTCGCGCGAAAAACTACGCTTTTTACGACGCGCAAATTTTAAACGCCTACGCCAAAACGAACGAGCGCGGCCGCACCTACACGGTGCTAAAGCTCAAAACGGCGGATTTCACTCTCTACACGACTGCCGGGCTCGGGCGGGAATTTCACCGCTTCGCGCGCGTAAATATCGGCATCGTGACGAAAAACGTAAAATTTTTAGATTTTTTAAAGCAGCGCTTTTACGCGCCAAATTTTAAAATTTCAGCTGAGACTGCGCCCTCCGGGGCAAAATGGCGCGCGATAAGCTTCGTTCGCGCTCAGCACGAAGATGAGATGACGGCGGATCTTTACTCCGCGCTGTATTTTGCGACCGAAATTTCAAAACCGCTGCGCGCCAGCGTGACAAACTGGGGCATAGCGCACATCATCTCGATCAGCGGCTTTCATCTGGGCATTATCTTTAGCACGGTCTTTCTGCTTGCAATGCCGATCTACCGCTATTTTCAAGATCGCTACTTTCCATACCGCAGCGCAAAGCGCGATCTTAGCGTCTTTGTGATCGTGCTGATGAGCGGATATCTCTTCGTGCTCGATTTTACGCCGAGCTTTCTGCGCTCGCTTGCGATGTGCTGCGTGGGGTTTTTCCTCGCGATGCGAAATTTCTACGTACTTAAATTTACGAACCTTTTTCTCACCGTCGCGCTTCTGCTCGCGTTTTTCCCGCACTTAGCCTTTTCGATCGGATTTTATTTCTCCTGCCTGGGCGTGCTGTATATCTTCCTCTACCTGCACCACTTCGCGCCTAAATTTAAGCTCTGGCAGAACGTCATACTTTTTAACCTCTACGTTTGGCTCAGCATGAACGCGGCGGTCTATTATTTCTTCCCGACCGCTTCGCTGCAGCAACTTAGCGTAATGCCGCTAGGATACGTGTTCGTGATCTTTTATCCGCTAAGCATCTTTTTGCATCTATTCGGGCTCGGCGGCGCGCTCGATACGCCGCTGCTTGCGTTTTTAAATTTTACTTTGCCGAGCTTTCAAGCGCAAATTCCGCTGCTTCTTTTCGTGCTTGCAAACATCTGCGCGCTTGCTGCGATAAAGCTTCGCTACGCAGCGCTTGGCTGCGCGATAATCGGAATTTCGCCGATATTTTTTATAACGTAGCGCGCGAAAATTCCAGCGGGAATTTTATCTGTTGGAATTTTATGCTAAAATCGCGCTTTAAATCTCACAAAGGATCAAAATGTTTATTGCAAACCTCACTTACGTTAAAGAAATTAGCGAAATCGATCGCTTCATCAACGAGCACAACGCGTTTTTAGACCGATTTTATGCGGCGGATAAATTTATCTGCTCTGGGCGCAAAGTCCCTCGCACGGGCGGCATCATCTTAATCAACGCCAAAGACCGCGCGGAGCTTGATGAGATCATCGCGCAAGATCCGTTCTTTCAAAACGGCATCGCAAAATACGAGATCATAGAATTTACGCCGACGAAATTTGCGCCCGAGTTTTGGCGACTTTTCGGCGAATAGAGGCTTGCGCGGGTTAAATTTTAAAATTTACGCGCTCAAACACGCCTCTGAAATTTAGCCGTTTTGCGCGCAAGATAAAATTCCCGCCAAATTTAAAAGCCAAATCGCGGCGGCAAATTTAGACAAATTTGAAACCGAAATTATACAAAACGGCCAAATTTAAAGGAGATTTTATGCGGATAAAACTGCGGCTTGCAACGCCGCAAGATTCGGATGCGCTGCTTGAAATTTACGCGCCTTGCGTAAAGCAAACGGCGATCAGCTTCGAATACGACGTGCCCGGCGCCGCGGAATTTGCGGAGCGCATCGAGCAAACGCTGCAAAGATACCCCTATCTGCTCGCTTACGCAAGCGGCGAGGCGACATTTGCGAACGATGAACGGGATGAAAATTTTAAAATTTCTGCGAGCGCGGCAGGCGCAGAGAGTGAAATTTCGCGCGCAGACGAAGCGTGAGATCGCACAAGCGCCGCGACGAAACGAAACGGTGCAAATTTAATCGTCGCTGCAAAACAAAGCGGCGCAAATTTAAAACCGGGCCAAATCCTCGGCTACGCCTACGCTTCGGTTTTCAAAGAGCGAGCGGCATATGATTGGTCGACGGAAAGCTCCGTTTATGTATCGCAAAACGCGCACGCTTTTGGTATCGGCAGGCTGCTCTACGAAGCGCTAGAGCGCACGCTCAGAGCTCAAAACATCGCAAACATGAACGCTTGCATCGCTTGCGGGGATGACGAATATCTAAACGACGCGAGCGTGCGATTTCACGAGCGCATGGGCTTTCGCTTCGTCGGAAGATTCGAGCGCTGCGCCTATAAATTCGGCCGCTGGTACGATATGGCGTGGATGCAAAAGCCCATCGGCGAGCATCTGCAAAACCAGCCCGCGATGAAGCCTTTCGCGCACTTTAGAGATTAAATTTGCGCGAGCGCGGGCATTGAAATTTAATTTAAAGGAAAAACTTTGACGCACTTTATCATAGACGACGAAAATATCGACGTCGATAATATCTTCGACGTCGTAAATCTCAAAGAGGGCGATGAACTAAATATCGTCTCCAACACCGCCAAAAAAATTGGCGCCTTAACCCTTGCGCGCCTATCGAAGATGGGCGTTAGCATAGGCGAGGTTTTTACGATCGGCAAGCAAAGAAAGGACTTCGCCGATAAGATCATCGTGTTTTTGATGGGCAAGCTCTGCGGGCAGGAGGGCAAGATCGGCATCGTCAGCAACGATAAATTTTACGACGACGTGATAGAATTTTTTAACAATCTAAACTACCGCAAAAATCCGAAATTTGAAAAGATCAGCCTAGTCTCGCATGCCTTAGGAGCAGGCGCGAAGCAAGGCAAAACAAGCGGCGCGGCAGAGAAAAAAGCCCAAAAAGCGGAACCGAAAGCTACTAAGCAGGAGTCAAAACCTCAAAAGCAAGGGACAAAAGCCTCGAAAAAGGAGCCCAAAACCGCAAAGCAGGAGCCGAAGGCTGTACAACAGGAACAAAAAGTCGTAAATTCTAAAATCACCAAAGCGGACATTGCCGCGGCAGAAGCGCTGATACCCCAGTGCATGAGCCTGCAAGCCCTCTATGCCGCGTGCGTCGCAAAGCTCGGCAGAGCCAAAGGCTGCGAAGCCTACCGTGAGATCAAGGACGGCGCGCGGACGCGATACGCGAGCATCGCCTACGATAGCGACCTAAAAGACGGCACCGTAAGGCGAAACGCGATCAAGCTCTACCGCGAAAGCGGCGGCGATATGGCGGAATTTCACAATAAGCTGACGAGCGAATACAAACACGCGGGGCCTGAAATTTACAAAGAATTTAAAGAAAAACTCGTCGGAAAGATGCTCTAGGCATTTCGGCACAAGGGTTTGAGGCGCAGCGATAGTATGTGTCGCGACGTAGCGGCTAAAGCACGGCCTGGCGGCGTTAAGATGCGCTGTTACGGCGTGCGGCGGTATGATACGGCGCAGCATAAGTGCGCCCGAAATGAAACTATTTGCTTGCGCGGCGTGTCGTCTTATTTTTGCTGTATATAACCGAGCAGAGCCCAGGCACTTAGGCATAGCAGCAGAGTAAAGATATGTAGGATAAATTTCATTCTGCTAAGTCTAATCCGGGTCTAATCATAGTTAAAGCTATATGGTTTGTAGCCGAAAATATGCAATGTCTTTAAAGCTAGCCCTCTGACCTCTATCCAGGATGGATTGCGATGGACTAGGTATTCGTAATCATCCGCCTCTAATAAGCCGCGGTCGTTAAAATTTTTATCTATAAGTTCCACAAGCTCTCTTAGCGCATCCCTCTCGTATGGCAGGAAGCAAAATTCAAATTGTTCCAATAAAGCATTTTTACATTCGGTATATAAAAATTCTACCATTTCCGATGGGCTTTCGTAATATTCAACCGCGGGATGTATCAAATGATCAACTTGATATTCCAAAGAAGCCATACGGCATAGATTAACCATAAGCCCGCTTTTCCTAAATATATCTTTTCCGTTAATTTGCATTTGGGTTTCCTTTTATTTAAGTGCTGGCTCCGTTGGTTTAATATAATAGGTCAAAGTCACCTAAATCGTAGCCAAAAATATGGATTGTTTTTAGGGCTAGCTCTCTAACCTCTATCCAGGATTTATTTTGATATACCAAATACTCACCTATGCCTTCTAGCAAGCTTTGATCTTTAAAGTATCTATCTATGAGCTCCAAAAGTTCTCTTAGCGCATCCCTCTCGTATGGCAGGAAGCAAAATTCAAATTGCTCCAATAAAGCGTTTTTGCATTCGGTATATAAAAGTTCCGCCATTTCCGAAGGACTTTCGTAATGTTTAGCCGTAGGATGAACGATATATTTATCTTGATGTTCCAAAGAAGCCATTCGAGTTAAATGGAACATAAGATCGCCCTTTTTAAATATCTCTTTTCCGTTAATTTGCATTTGGGTTTTCTTTTATTGGGATGTGGGTTTCGTTGGTTTTGGATTTTAAATCCCCGCGCTCATAAAAATCATCAAGAGTGAAACCAAGTATATTCAGTAGTCTTAATGACTTCTCCATTATCTTTTTCCAAATTTCAGGCATATTATCATATATCTCATCGTAGTCATATTTGCTATAAAAATAATCGATCATTTCTTTATACTCTGCTATGGCTTTTAGTTCTGTTTCTGTAAATAGAAATTTGTATTCTGGTCTCTGGGCTATCTCTAGAGGATTATATACATATTCGACTAATTCGCCCGGTGTTGCATATTCATCGATAGTGGAATTATCTATATATCTAATCTGATGTTTTCTCGATGCAAGACAATATAAAGGCTCGACGATAAAAGCCTTTTGTGCATTATTTTTCTGCATTTGGGTTTCCTTTTATTTCTCATTGATATAGCTAACTAAAATTGCCTGAAAATGCTATTATCGATATCACTTACATTATAACCCATAAAATTTAAAAAATCTTTCGCTTCTTTACGTAGTTTTTCCCAAAGAGGCGTTTTATATATATCTTCATTGGGAAGACTTTTTATCTTATCTCTCATTACTTCACATCGTTCTAATTCATCTTGCGTAAATTCTTCCTTAAATGATTGCGCCTCTATGCAGGCACTACTTAGGTCCTCTAGCAATTCTTCCGGCGATGTATATACATCGGCATTATCAATATACTTTGTTTGAAATTCAATTGACGCTAAAGCAAAAAGTGATTGCAAAAGTGCTTTTCTTCCTCTCGCCATTTTATTCTCCTAAATTTTATTACTTTTATATTCCATACCACCTTGTCACTTTCCCTTTTTCGTCGATATCGACCTCTATGTGTTCGTATTTGTTGCAGAGGCTCGGAATCAAAATTTCATCATAATATTTTTTACCGCATTCGGTGATAAATATATACATATTATGATGGCACCACCGATTCGGCTCCTCCCAAAAGGCGCTGTCTGCGTGAGTATGGTTTTTTAGATATTCGTATGGGCGAGCTATAAATTTATCTAAATTATAAAAGAAATTTTCTCTTAAAATTTTCCATTCTTCAAATTTTTTCATATTTAAATTTATATTGGCGCTATTTTTATATTTTATGTCGGTATCTATGAAATTATTTAGATAAAACTGCCCAAATAGCATTATTAAAATATCTTTTACATTCTCATCGCATAAACTAAAATTATGAATTAATGTGCTAGCGATAGAATCGGTCTCATAGACTTCGGTGCTTTTCATTAGGCTAAACGCCTCAAGCTCATAAAAATCCAGTGGTCTTTTCCCACTCACGGCTTGAAAATCTTTAAAAATCTTAAACCTAAAATCTTCCGCTTTACTAAAGAAATAGACATATGGGTTTAAATTTAAATCAAGCGCTTTTACTCTCATTTTATACCGTCCAAACTATTTTCAGAATTTTGGTCTTGTTTTGCATAATAAGCTCTTCCCCGCTCTGTTTCTGTTACACAAAAATATGTGCTATTTATATCGACCGGCTCATAATTTTTATCATTTCTTAAAATATTTAAAATTTCAGATTTATCGCGTATCTCTTTCATTTCTGTATCATAACCCCAGTTTGAACTAAACAATCTTATATAACCTTGCTCGTATAAAAACAATAAAATTTCTTTCGCCACTTTAAGCGAATTGGCAACGTTAATAGAATTTAATTCCCAAACAATCTCCCATAAAGAGATATAATCGCCATCTTCGACTATTCCCGATAAAATAGTTAAAATCGTCTTTTTATTCATTTAAAATCGCATTTCCTTTTAATGGAATTTTAACTACCGCACCGTCTTTGCTATTTTTAGCACAAGACTCCAGCATACAATTTTCATAGAAAAATTTGATTTTATAAAAATTTTCATCCCCTGAAGCAACCGCCAATAATAAGCTTTTTATGCGACGAAATCTATCGAAAATATTTGGCTTTGTATCTTCTTGATATTCATACTTTTTAAAACATTCGCTTTTTGCGTCTATATCTACGTCGCGCCAATTTCCGTTTAGAAATATATCATTAGAGATAGAAATAATGCCTTGCATTATTTCTAGGTCCAACTCTTTGTTTTTATAATGCTGCAAAATCTTTTTTTAAATCGGCTTCCAATTTCCAATATTCATCATCGGACCATAAATTATAATCCAAAATCATGCCTATGAACGAATTTGCATCATATCTATCATCAAATGCAGTATTTCTATAAAAATTTACAACCTTCATTGCATTAATCCTTTGGAATATACCAAAAACCGCTATTGTCAAGCTTTTGTTTGAATACGATGCTGTTGCACAGAACGTTTAATTTTTCAAATCTATCATATATGCTAGGCACCACGCCATCGCTGTTTTTCGCACACAGCATATTGCTTACATAAATTTCCGATTTGTCCTCCACGCCGATAACATCATTAAATATCGCTAGTATTGCGGCGAAAATTTCTTTTGGAAGCGTTTTATCATGATAAAAGCTCAAAATTTGCATTAAAGCTTTATCCAACTCCCAATAATTGCAATCCGACCAAGTTTTTTGATATATAAATTTTCCAACAAACGAATTGATGCTAAATTTATCAGAATTCGTTGAATTTTGGTATAAAAGCTCTAGGCTCATTAATCACCGTCCTTTTCATTTCTTTATTAAATTTAGCCATCTTTATGACAAATTTGCGTTTATAAAAATCGATTATTTTCTATTTGATAGCTCTTTAGATAGAATTTCTGAATCAGGATACAATTTTTTCAAAAATTCTATCTCTTCTTGATCTAGCTCATCTAAAACCTCTTCTGTCGGTCTTTCGCTTAAAATTTTTCCATAAACCAAGCTCAATCGCTTATATGCGCGCGGATTACCGTTCTTTTCAAATTGCCTTATTATAGCAATTCTACACTCTTTTGTTATTTCAGAATTGCCCATAAAAAGATCTTTTATATCGCAAGAGGCGCTTTGCTCTTTATATAGATAAAATATCCACGCAAATAATATTATAGCGGCGGCAATAAAGTAAATTTTATTTTTCATGAAATCTCTTATTCTTTCGGCTTTCTATCCGCGTAATATAGATGTATGACTTCATCCATGTTAATCTCTTTTTCCTTTCCGATCCGCTCGGTACATAATGTGAAATTTCCCTCCCTCAAAACGCACTTTTTTAATAAACCAACTATAAAGTCGTTATTTGTGCATAGATCTAAATTTCCAGAATGAAATTTTTTAATAAAATTTAGCTCCTCTTTGTCTAATTCTTGCTGCGCCTTTTTATCTACACAATATCTATCTAAAAAATAAAATTCATAAAAATAGAAAAGTCGCCTATGCGCCCCGCTGTTGCCATTATTAGCTCGTCGTATCAATTTTAAGCTGCATTTTTGCTCCATACGATTGTAGTTTCGCCTAAACATATCGTTAATATCACAAGGTGAAAAACTTAGCACCGAAAGAACAATATAAATACTAAGTATGATGAGAAAAAATTTCATTTTATATCCTTACTTATTTTTGGCTTTTTAGACATAAACGATCAATCATAGAATTTGCCGATTTGATTAGTGATAAAAGTGGTGTCCTGCGTTGAATTTTTACAACCCTCAGAATTCCCCCGAACACTCGATTACAGAATATCAGTATATAGTCTTTTAAAAAACTATATAAAAATATTTATCGTCTCTTAAGGAAACTTTAAATAATAAGCAAAAATGAGTTAAGGAGTTTCAAGCCTTAAGAAATTTAGCTTAAGCCTTGTAGCAGCTCAAGGTTTAAAATCTTAAGGAGGCTGATTAATACATTTTCACTAAATGCCTTAAGCGCCCATCTGTAAGATGTTTGTTCTTTAAGGCAAAGAACAAATAAAAATAGATAAAAGCTTAAAGCCTTCTTCGTCCTTATGAACAAGGGGATTATATTAGAAAGATCTTAAAAGCTTCTTAGCTCAAATTTATTAATCTCTTCTTTTACTTTCATTTACAGATAAAAAGTCTAAGGACTTAGAGGCTTCTTTAAAAGTATAAAAGAAGCTATGCTATTTTCTTATATAGTATTAAGATGGCCAAAGGCTTTTAAAATATGGGGGAGTGTTTAAAAAATGATGGGTTGCCACCCTTAATACTTCATACCTAAATATCTTCAATATCCTTTAGATACTCAAGCATTCTATTAGAGCAAAGCCCAAAATATCAAAAGCAAGGCTACACATAAAAAATATCCTTAAAATGGATAGGCCAAGAGGTTGCTCTATCTATGATAAAAGAGCTACTTTGGTAAATAATATCCCCGCAAGCGATAAAAATATATTAAGATCAAATACTATTTATAATATAGTACTAGGCAAAAAATACTCCTAAAAGAAATAAAAAATTTATTCTATCCACTAGATATAGAAAATTCCATCTATACAATAATACCCCTACAAGGAATAATCGCAACGGCGGTAGCAGACGAGCAAACGCTCCGCTAGCGACGAGCGAATCAGCCCCGTAACCTTTAACGGAGGCACTACCTCCACGCGGCTTTTCAGATAGTCCCCTTTTCAAATTTAATGCACTTAGGCAATAAATAAAACGAAGAAGAAGGCTATCTGGGGAAAAAACTCTAGGGGCAAAAAGACGTTACATCTTTAGAATTTAGTTAAAACAGAAGCTTTTTAGATTAATGTGCGAAGCTATAACGCACCTCTGCGATTTTTCTTATTACCCCAAACCGCCAGCGGGGAACTAAAGATTAAGAATGCTTGATAAGCGTTTAAGCTTATCAATAAAAACATTACCGATAACGTAACCCATCGAAAAACCGTAATATATAAAACTTTAAAGGTTACTTCAAAAAGCCAAGAAGCTTTTTAATATATAAAACATTCTTTCTCCTTAGTAAAAGCGTTATAAGGATATTTCAAAAAATACCTTATGAAAACAATATAGCTGAAAAACAAAAAAATGGTGTGAGCTGTTTTAAAAGACGGGGGTATTTTAATTAAACCTGGATCTAAAGGCAATGAAGGAACCTAGTAAACCTAAGATTATAAAGGTAAAGTAAGCTCATGAGAGCTGGAGAGCAATGAAGCACAACCTACAAACCGAGCATTAAAAGATATGAAAGCTTAATATGCAATATGCAAGAAATTCCTAGTAAAAAGCGTAGAGCTAAAAAAGAATGTAAATGCTTCAGAATTTATATAATCTATCATGTCCCTATCCTAGTGAGCGTTCGTCTTTAGTATCAAAAAAGGCGAGCACTTCAAAAGAAAGCAGCAATACACTAAAATGAGGGTGAGCGCTTAGGAAAGGAGTAGTAATAAAGTAATATACAAAAAGAGGAAGTAAGCGCTTTTTTGAAGAAAATAAAGATAGCTTACACGTTAATTACGGTAAGCTATAGAATGACAAACTGCGGATAGGTTGCGCTATAGCCCCCTACTTTACTATTTTTCCGCTTATCCGGAAATTTCTAAAACACATAGGCACATAGACTTAAAGGCGCTATCCATAGTAGGAATAATACCTTTAGCCTTATCCTTTCTCCCCTCAAAATTTAAACCCCAACCCCTTTAAATAACCTAGCCACCATGTTAGAACCCTACG
>CAURUZ010000016.1:0-29129 GCA_963528355.1 uncultured Campylobacter sp. | reverse complement strand
TTTTGGAATTTTTGGAATTTTTGGAATTTTTGGAATTTTTGGAATTTTTGGAATTCCGCCGCCGCGACTTAAAATTTTGGCAGCGGAATTTAGAAAGCTTCGCGAGCTTTAATAGCCTGCGCAAGGCTAAATTTAAACCTTACGCAGTTAGAATTAGAATTCATACGCTTCGCGTGAAGAATTTCACAACTTATAGTTTGCTCGCATTTTTGCCTAGATAATCCGCGACGCCCTTAGGATCTGCTTTCATACCTGCGTCACCTTTGTGCCAACCCGCAGGGCAGACCTCGCCGTGCTCGTTGGTAAATAGCATCGTATCGACCATTCTTAGCATCTCGTCAATGTTTCTGCCAAGCGGTAGGTCGTTGATGACGGCGTGGCGGACGGTGCCGTCTTTGTCAAGCAGGAAGCTGCCGCGAAGCGCTACGGCGTTGCCGAACAGCACGTCGAAACTGCGCGCGATGTCCTTCGTGATGTCTGAGACGAGTGGGAACTGCACTTTGCCGATACCACCTGCATTTACCGGAGTATTTTTCCATGCAAGGTGCGTAAACTCGCTATCGCAGCTAACGCCGATAACTTCGATACCCTTGGATTTGAAATCTTGATATCTGTGATCGAATGCAATGATCTCGCTTGGGCAGACGAAGGTAAAATCTTTTGGATAAAAGAATACGACCGCGCCTTTTTCGCCGATATTTTTATAGAGGTTGAAATCCTCAACTATTTCGTTGTTGCCTAAAACCGCAGTTGCCGTAAAATCAACGGCTTTGTTGGTTACTATCATTTGTTTCTCCTTGTTAATAAAATTTATGATGGCGATTATACATTTTATAACTTTAGATTTGCTGAAATTTGATGAAATTTTTTATATAATAAAATTTATTTGTTTGATAATATTAAATTTTATCATTTTTTAAATTTAGTATGTTATCATCACGCTTCATTTTTTGATAAAGGAGAAACAATGGCTGTAAAAATCACCGATATTTGCATTAGCTGCGGCTCATGCATCGACGAGTGCCCGGTAAATGCGATCGTGGACGATAGCGATAACCCAAGCGGTGAGGATAGCTACTACGTATATGCCGATAAATGCGTCGAGTGCGTCGGTTACAACGACGAGCCTGCGTGCGCTAGTGCCTGTCCGACTGATGGCTGTATCGTCTGGAGCGACATCGTAGCGGGCCAACCTAGTAGGGATAGTATAGGCGCGGATCTACGCAGCGGAGATACCCCGGTATTTGCTTAGCAGATAAAATTCCGCGATCAAATGCGCGGAATTTTAATTCATTCAATCCTTAAATAAATTTTAACCTATTTTTCGATACAATCCGCCTTTCACTTTAAGGAGATTATATGCAGCAAACGCTTTCTATTATTAAGCCTGATGCCGTTAAAAAAGGCGTTATCGGCAAAATTATCGATCGTTTCGAAAGCCACGGACTAAGAATCGCAGCGGCTAAAAAATTATGCCTAAGCGCCGAAGATGCAGGTAAATTTTATGAAATTCACAAGGATCGCCCTTTTTATAAGGATCTGATTGAGTTCATGACTAGCGGCCCGGTGGTCGTAATGGTGCTTGAAGGCGACGATGCCGTAGCTAAAAATCGCGCGCTAATGGGCGCTACCGATCCGAAAAGAGCCGATAAAGGCACGATCAGAGCGGACTTTGCAGACAGTATCGACGCTAACGCCGTTCACGGCAGCGACAGCCTAGAAAACGCAAAAACCGAGATCGCATTTTTCTTTGCAAAAAGAGAAATTTGCTAAGAGTTCCACGTGAAGATCGCTTTTGCTAAAATTTCCGCATCGCCAGTGCCGTTTGAAATTTCGCAAAACGGGCTTAAGTTTAGCGGAAATTTAAAACGAAAAGACTCTAAGTTTATCGAGTGTAAGGGCGGAATTAAGGGCAAAATTCCATACATTTGCGATCGCTGCGGTAAAGAATTTGATCTTGACGTAAACGAGAGCGTAAATTTGCTTTTAAGCGAAGGCGTTTTTAACGACGAAAGGCACGAAAGCTTGGACGTTATGGAGTTTTTCGGCGCCGAAGTTGATCTGGATGAAATTTTAAGAAGCGAAACGGAAGCTTTCAAAAGCGACTATTTTTATTGCGAAGAATGCAAGAACTAAATTTATAAAGGAGAAAAAATGGCAGTTCCAAAGCGAAGAGTTAGTAAAACTCGTGCGGCGAAAAGACGCACTCACTACAAAGTGACCCTTCCGATTCCCGTCAAAGATAAAGACGGAAGCTGGAAAATTCCGCATAGAATAAACAAAACTACGGGCGAATATTAATCCGATGATTTCCGTTGCTATAGACGCGATGGGCGGTGATTTCGGCTGTGAGCCGATAATAAACGGAGTCGTAGATGCGCTGCGAGAGCGTAAATTTAATGCGTTTTTGGTAGGCGACGAAGCGCAAATCAAGCCTTTTATTCCACAAGATCAAGGCTTTGAGAAATATATCACTTACGTAGCTGCAAGCGAAGTTTTCGAGATGAAAGAGGGCGCAACAGACGTTCTCAAACGCAAAGAGAGCAGCATCTTTAAAGCGGTTGATCTGGTAAAAAGTGGCACTTGCAAAGCCGTGGTGTCCGCAGGACACAGCGGCGCTACGATGAGTCTTGCGACGCTTCGCATAGGCAGGCTGAAAGGCATTTTACGCCCGGCGATTGCTACGCTGATGCCAAATTCCATAGGTGGACGTACGCTTGTGCTGGATGTGGGCGCTTATGTGGATTGTAAGCCTGAGAATTTATTTCAATTCGCGATTATGGGCGAAGCATACGCCAAGGAGATTATGGGTTTAAACGCACCACGCATCGGCTTATTATCCAACGGCGAGGAGGATAGTAAAGGCAACGAGGTAACAAAAGAAACCTTTCATATGCTTAAGAAGATGCAAAATTTTATCGGTAATGTCGAAGGCAATCAAATTTTTGACGGCTCGGTAGACGTGGTCGTGTGCGACGGATTTATCGGCAACATTATGCTAAAATCTAGCGAAGGTGTCGCAAGCGCTATCGGCAAACTTATTAAAAACGAAACTAAAAAATCCCCTATCGCCATCGCAGGCTCCATCTTGATGAAGCGTGTCTTTAAAATTATCAAAAAAAGTACGGATTATGACGAATACGGCGGCGCGCCACTTTTAGGCGTCAAAGAATGCGTCATCATAAGCCACGGCAAAAGCACCCCGAAAGCCGTTAAAAACGCGATCTTTCAGGCGCTTAAATTTGCAGATTCTAAAATCAACTCCGCGATAGAAAGCGAAATTTCTTCAAACGAATAGGAAAACGAATGCAAAAAGCCTCGATGATCTCAATCGCAGCATACGCGCCGAGCGAAATTTTAACCAATTTTGATCTTGAAAAGATGGTTGAAACGAGCGATGAATGGATCGTCAAGCGAACGGGCATTCATGAGCGCCGTATCGCGAAGGGCGAGAGTACTAGTGATCTAGGCGCGAAAGCGGCGTTAAAGGCGATCGAGCGTAGCGGCTTACAAAAAAACGAGATCGATGCGATAATTTGCGCCACGATATCGCCCGATTATTTCTGCATGCCCTCGACTGCGTGTGTCATCGCAGATAAACTGGGCTTAAATTTCGGCATCACGGCGTTTGATATAAATGCCGCCTGTACCGGCTTCATCTATCTTTTAGAGCTCGCAAAATCCCTCATCGAAAGCGGTGCCAAAAAACACGTGCTGATAATCGGCACGGAAAAACTAAGCTCGATAGTCGATTGGAGCGACCGTGCTACGTGCATACTTTTCGGCGACGGCGCAGGCGCTGCGGTTATCGCGGCGTGTGACGATAACGAAATCATCGACATTCATACCGCTAGCGACGGCAGCAAGGGCGATCTTCTTATCACCGCAGCCCCTGGTAGCGTCAATCCACTCAGCCAAAAAATCATCGACGAAAAGCTAGGCTTCATGCAGATGGCGGGGCGCGAGGTCTTTAAAATCGCGGTACCGACGCTTAGTAATGACGTCGTGGAGATTTTGGCGAAAAATAAAATTTCGCCCGAGCAGGTTGATCTTTTTATCCCACATCAGGCTAATTTACGCATCATCGAGGCAGTCAAGGCGAGATTAGAATTTAGCGACGAACAATGCGTGCTTACGATCGGCAAGTACGGCAACACGAGCTCGGCGTCGATCCCGATGGCGATCAACGACGCTTACGAGAGTGGCAGACTCAAAAACGGCTCGCTTATGCTTTTGGACGCGTTCGGCGGCGGTTTTACGTGGGGCAGCGCGCTTTTGAAATTTGGCGGTAAGAGCACAAACTAGCGCTTTTTAAATTTTATTATCTTTGAATTTCGCCATATTTAAGAGTTAAAATTCCAAGCTTATTTACAAAACTAATTTCAAATTTATATTATTCCGAGTTAGGTTTCAAAATTTTAAAATGAAGCGTTTGCGATTGAAAGCATATTATAATCTTGTGCAGTTAAAATATCGGCTTTTGCGTGAGATAGTAAAACGACGTTAGTCTGAGGCTACTGCTTTTTGGCGACGGGCTTTTAGAAATATAAAAGAAATCAAATATGATAGCCTAAATGGGTGTTAATTTCAGCCGATTCTGCATTAACGGCTTTTAATTGGCTGCAAAGCTCGACAAGTATTTTTACGGCGGCGTATGTGGATCTTTTGAGTGACCTACACATAGGCTGCAGAATAAAATTCAAATACCAAAACACTCACAACAGCAAGCATCAAATTGCCTTAGATTTGAAATTTAGCATAAACGCCGGTAAATTTAAATCAAATACTACGAATGGAACAATAAAGGACGCTATGCCATGAGCGAAGAGGCGTCGTATCTCTAAATATCTATAGGGTATAAAGCCTCCAGGTATCTCCCGTTATACAATATATTATCTCTATATAGATAGCAGCGAGCCAGAGGGCGCAGCCACGCTATAGCTACAGATTGAAGCGGTCAATGCGTTTAGTTTTAGTGCGAAAGCTACAGCGGTTTATAGGTTTTGATATAGGTCTAGCTCAATGTCATTGTAAGCATTTAAAAATTTTAGCACGAAATATCATCTTGCAGTTACGGACGACAGGTATTAAAGCATATTATTAAGGCAATTTTTTATAAATTTTAAGTTCAAATTCCATTCGGATAAAATTTCGATTATTTTTTAAAAAGCGATCCGAAATTGTCTAAAATTCCTCCGCTAGCTTGGACTATCTAGCGTTTTGTTCGTGTACCCGATTTAAAATTTTAAATAACGTAAAATCCCAAATTCTCGTGTTTAAGGATAATTTTTCTGATCTCTTTTAATAGGCTGAGCGAGGCTTCGATTTCGACGCGGCGGGTGCTTACGCTCTCGATGTTCGCGCCTACGCTTACACCTTTTGCGAGGGCGTATTTATAGATGAAATCAAACATCTCTGCGCACAGTGCTGTTGAACTTTGCAAGATATCGACGCTGCTTTGCAGTCGCTGCTGCAGAAAATCTGGCACCGAGATGCCAAGCCATTTCATAAATTCAAGCGTCTTTAGGCTGCCGCACGGCGTGAAAGTAAAGATTATCGGCACCTTTTTGCATTCCAAAGCGGCGTAATCGTCGATGAAATCTTTGGCATTTTGCACATTATAAACCGCCTGAGTGATGAAAAATTCGCACCCGTCCGCAGTCTTCTCCGCGATTTTTAGGTGCTCGTCGTGGCTCTTTTCATGGCGCTCAGGAATGCAGATGCCGCCTAGGCAAAGATGCTGCGCTACAAGTCGCTTGATCTCATAGGCGCGGCTTAGATGCAGTTTGCATTCTTCGTTTTTAGAGCTTGCCCCCACGAAAACGCCCAGCCCGCTTGCGGCATGCCTTAGAATTTCGCGAAATTCCGCCTCGTCGTATTTGCCTACCGCGCGGTAGATGATCGCTTCTTTATCGGTGTGTAGATACTGCGTGTAGTAGCGCGCAGGATCGATCGTATGCACAAAAGGAAAGGTCCGCTCATCTTTCGTACGCGCGCTTTCATCTTGTAGATCGTAGATGACGATGCCGTCGCATTCGCATTCGCCTAGGCGTTGCGACCACGCCGTACCCAGGCGCTCGAGCTCGTCTTGAGAGGACGTGATTTTAGGCGGAACGATGCCATAGAGCAAAATTCCGCTTTTTTCGTTTCTAATTTTTTCTTTTAACACTTGCCATTCCTTGATTTTTCGCGCATTTTAGCAAATTTAAATTTAAAAATTTAAATGATATAATGCCAAGCAAATTGCAAATTTAAGGAACGCAATGAAAACGCTTCAAGAAAATTTAAAGCTTTTTTATCTGGGGCTCGAAAACAGCGAGCCGTTTTTGTATAAAAACAAGGATCTGACGACCCACGCGCTTATCATAGGAATGACTGGCAGCGGCAAAACGGGACTTGGTATCACGCTGCTAGAGGAAGCCGCGATCGATAATATCCCATCCATCATCATCGATCCAAAGGGCGATCTGACAAATTTAGCTCTTACCTTTCCGCAGATGAGGGCTGAGGATTTTGAGCCCTATATCGACGAGACCGAGGCGCAAAACAAAGGTCTTAGCGTGCACGAGTATGCCGAGCAGACCGCAAATACCTGGCGCGAGGGGATCGAGGGCTCGTATCAGGACCTGGCGCGAGTACAGCTTTTGAAAAACAGCGCCGATTTTAGAATTTATACGCCCAAATCAAGCGCTGGGCTTGGGATCAGCCTACTAAGCGACTTTGAAGCGCCGAAAGGCTTAAACGAAGAGGATTTGAATAATTACATCGGCGGTATCGCTACTAGCGTGCTAAGCCTCGCAGGGATTAGCAGCGATAATCTCAGCTCTCCGGAATTTTTACTAATCAGCCAAATTCTGTCCTATCATTTTAACAAAGGCGAGGGGGTGAGCGTGGTGGATCTCATCTCGCAGATCGGCAACCCGCCTTTCGATAAGATCGGCGTTTTCGACGTTAATACCTTTTTTCCGAGCGATAAGCGAATGGCGCTTGCGATGAAGATTAACGCGCTCATTGCAAGTCCGAGCTTTAAGCTTTGGTGCGAGGGCGAGCGGCTAAATATCGCCAAGATGCTCTTTGACGAAAACGGCAGGGCAAGGGCGAATATATTTTCCATCGCGCATCTAAACGACGATGAGAGGATCTTTTTCGTTACGCTACTTTTGGGCGAGATGATCAAATGGATGCGCACCACCAGCGGCACGAGTTCCTTGCGCGCCGTGCTTTATATGGATGAAATTTACGGCTTCTTCCCGCCAAACGGCAATCCGCCGAGCAAAACCCCGATGCTTACGCTGCTAAAGCAGGCTCGCGCTTTCGGACTTGGCTGCGTATTATCGACGCAAAACCCGGTCGATCTCGATTATAAGGGGCTTAGCAACATCGGCACGTGGTTTATCGGGCGCTTGCAGACCGCGCAGGATAAGGAGCGCGTCATCAGCGGCCTAAGCGGCATCGGCTCAAATCCGATCGATAAAAGCGTACTTATGGAGAAAATTTCAAACCTTAAAAAGCGAAATTTTTTGGTAAAAAACATCAACGAGGATGTGCTGCGGGTAATCGAGACGCGCTTTGCGCTAAGCTATCTAAAGGGCCCTTTAAGCAACGAGCAAATTTCAAATTTAACTAAGGATAAAAAGGCTGAAATTTCATCCGTGCCGGGCGCCGCGCAAGGCGTCAAATCCGCCGGAGCCGCCAAACCGGTAGTTTCGGCTGAAATTTCGCAGCTTTACAGCTACGGCGCGGGTCTTGAGCTAAGCCCGTATCTGTATGCAAGCGCAAAGATGCGATTTTGCGACAAGGGAGTCGATTTTACGCAGCAACGCTCCTTTTTACTCTCGCTTTCGGACGGGGGCGAAATAGATTGGAATGAAGCTAGCACGCGAGAGGTCGCAAATTTAAGCGGACAGGAACAGGCGGGCTCGCTCTACGGCGCGCTTCCTAGCTTCATCGCGGGCGCAAAAAATTTAAACGCTCAGCTTAAAAGCTTTAAAGAGTGGATCTACCGCAACGAAAAGTTAGAACTTTTTAGCGCGCTTGATCTGCTCTCAAAACCGGGCGAGAGCAGGGAGGAGTTTTTTGTGCGCCTAGGCGATAAGGCAAATGAAGCTTTAGAGGTCAAAACCGACGAGATTACGGCTAAATTTGAGAAGGAAAAGGCGCGCCTTGAGGATAAAATTTTGCGCGCTAGCGAAAAATACGAGAAAGAAAAGGGCGACGTGCTAAGTCGTGGGGTGGATGCGGCGCTAAACATAGGCGGAGCGATCTTAGGCGCGTTTTTAGGTCGCTCGCGCAGCGCTAGCAATATCTCTAAAGCGATCAGCGGCGCCAAGAGCGCGCATAAAATTTTAAACGAACGAAGCGAAGCCAAAAATGCCGAAAATAGCCTAAGCGCGCTACAAGAGGAGCTGGAGGTGCTTACGCAGAAATTTGAGGCTGAAGTGGACGCGCTAAAACAGAGCCTGGATCTAAAAAATATTAAACTCGAAACGAAAGAAATTTCGCCGAAGAAAACCGACATCTACGACGAGAAAATTTCGCTACTTTGGAAGAGTTAAAGGGATTTTATGAAAAAATCGGGAATTTTAGAATTTTTACTTAGCATCGTTACGGCGCCGAATTTTTGGTGCTATGTCGCGGCGTATCTGATCGCTGCGATTCCTTTTGGGCTTTTGATCGGCAGATACCTAGGCGGCGTGGATATCAAAAGCGAGGGCAGCGGCTCCATAGGCGCCACCAACGTCCTTCGCGTCTTAAAAACTCGCGATCCGCAAAAAGCAAAAAAGCTCGCGATCCTCACCGTCGCCTGCGACGCGCTAAAGGGCATCCTGCCGATACTGATCGCGCGGGCTTTGGGCTTTGATGAAAACGTGCTATGGAGCATGGCTGTCTTTGCAGTACTTGGGCATTGCTTTAGCCCGTATCTGAAATTTAACGGCGGCAAGGGCATTGCGACGGGAGCCGGCGTGCTTGCTTGCTTCATCCCTATCGAGCTTATCATCGCGCTTGCCGTTTGGTTTGTAGTCGGCAAGACGGTTAAAATTTCATCCGTAGCATCGCTTGCAGCGGCGCTTGCGCTAGTTATCGCTAGCTACCTGATCCATCCGCAGATGCCGGCGATCAACACTCATGCGCCGATCTTTCTGATAGTTTTCATCGTATTTTACAAACACGCGCCGAATATCGCCAGGCTGCTTAAGGGCGAGGAAAAGCGCGTAGTATGATTAAAATTTTAATCGAAAAGCTGGAATTTGGCACGATAATCGGGACGCTGGATTTTGAGCGCAAGCGCGAGCAGCGCGTGTGGGTATGGGCGAAGCTTGGGGCGGAGGAATTTATCGACTACGCGCGGGTTTGCGAATATATCAAAGCGGAGTTCCGCGAGAAAAAATTTCGCCTCGTGGAGGACGCGCTAAGATACTTCGCACAGGAGTTTCACTCAAAATTTCGCTCGATGGATTATTTTTATATGAAAATTTTAAAGCCCGAAATTTTACAAGACGCGAGCGTCGGCGCAGAAATAGAGATAAAATTTTAAAATTTCTTTAAAAAATCTTGAAATTTTGCTTAAAATATGTTAAAATCGCCGCAAAATTTTAAGGCAAGGAAATTAAATGAGAATTTTAATAGTCGAGGACGAGGTGACTTTAAACAAGACGATAGCGGAGGGCTTGATGGAGTTCGGCTATCAGACGGATACTTCCGAGAGTTTTAAGGACGCAGAGTATTATATCGGCATTAGAAATTATGATTTGGTGCTAACCGATTGGATGCTAGCTGACGGCAACGGCATCGATCTCATCGCATTGGTTAAGCAAAAATCCGCGCGCACCTCCGTCGTCGTGCTATCTGCAAAAGACGATAAAGAAAGCGAGATCAAAGCGCTTCGCGCTGGCGCGGACGATTTTATCAAAAAACCTTTCGACTTTGATGTTTTAGTAGCACGCCTCGAGGCTAGACTTCGCTTTGGCGGCTCAAATATCATCAAAATCGACGATCTCATCATCGATCCGGATGAGGAAAAGATCACATATCTAGGTCAAGAGATCGAGCTTAAGGGCAAGCCGTTTGAGGTGCTAACTCACCTAGCGCGCCACAGCGATCAGATCGTAAGCAAAGAGCAGCTGCTAGACGCTATTTGGGAGGAGCCTGAGCTCGTTACTCCAAACGTCATCGAAGTCGCGATCAATCAAATTCGACAGAAAATGGATAAGCCTCTAAATATCTCTACGATCGAGACCGTTCGCAGACGCGGATATAGATTTTGCTTTCCACAAAAAGCCTAAGAGTCCGCTTTGTAATACAATTAGCATCCGCTTCGTTGATGCTAATTGTCATTTTTTCGGTAATGCTCTATAATTATATGAGAATTACCATCTTCGAAACTCCAGTTCAAAATTTAATCCAAAGAGCGCAAAAAATCGTAGACGCCTCCGTGCCACCTGAGAAAATTTCATCTTTTTTACAAAACACGCCGGGCGAATACGAAAGCAAAATCATCGAAAACGAAAGTATCAATAAACCTAAATTTATCGAAAGCTCCGAGGATGGCAGGAGCTATTTACAGCTGCACTACCCTTATGGTAAGGATAAAATTTTAAGCATCAAAGCAGACGTGAGCGTCTATGCAAACATCGTAAATCAAATACTCATCGACATCATTTTGGTAAATTTGACGATGATATTTTTGGTGGTGTTTTACGCGATGTTTCTTTCGCGCATGCTACTAATGCCAATTAAGCTGATCAGCCAAAGGCTTGCTTCGGTGGATGAAAAATTTCTAAAGCCGATCGACGGGGCCGAAATCCCGAGCGAGTTTAATATGCTTTCAAACAGCATTAACCGCCTACTTGAGCGTATCGAGACCTTCATTTTGTATCAAAAAGAGCTTTTTATCGGTATTGCGCACGAGCTTAAGACCCCGCTTGCGGTTATGAAAACCAAAAACGAAGTTACGCTAATTAAGCCGCGCGAGAGCGAGAAATACGTCGAGGCGCTTAAAAATAACAACGACTCGATCGATAATATGAATAAAATGATCAGTTCGATCCTAGAGATCGGGCGACAGGAGGGGGCGCAGTTTGAGGCGCCCGAGCAGACCGATATAATCGCGTATCTGCAGGAGCTATGCGTAGGTTTTAAAATTTTAGCGCGTACGGCAGGCAAGGACTTGACGATGAATCTTAAGCCTGAACAGCTTGAAATTTCGGTGCAGAAAAGTCTCTTTATGCACGTGATTCAAAATTTTATCCAAAACGCCATAAAATTTTCTCCGGACGGCGAAAAGGTGCTAATCGAGAGCGAAATTTCGGACGGAAATTTCATAGTGCGGGTCGCAAACAAAGGCGAGCCGCTTAACGAAGAGATCGATTATTTTGCCCCTTTTAAGCGCTACGGCGGCAAACCGGGGGCCGGGCTCGGGCTTTTTTTAGCCAAAAATGCCGCTCAAGCGATGGGCGCGCAAGTGGATCTTAAAAACGACAAAGAGCGCTCGCTAATTGTCGCGATTTTTAAACTTCCACTAAAAAATTTAAGAAATAGCCCGAAATTTCGCTATTTTAAAACAAAATGAAGCTTTTTATGGTATAAAAACGCCATAATTTTTTTCAAAGGTTATGCTTATATGTCATTATTGATTACGAAAGAATGCATCTGCTGTGACGCGTGTCGCGAGGAGTGCCCTAATGAAGCTATTTTTGAGGATGAGCCGGTTTACATCATAGATGCCGATCGATGCTGCGAATGCGTCGAGGATTACTCTGAGCCCGCTTGCATCGTGGTTTGTCCCGTCGAGTGTATCATCACCGACCCCGATAATATCGAGACGGCGGACGAGCTGAAATACAAACACGTACATATGGAAATTTAAATGCCCAAGCGCGTCGCCGTCATAGATCTGGGCTCAAATTCCGCCAGAGCCGTGATTTTCGAGCGCACGAGCAGGCTCGGGTTTTTTATCCTGGCCGAGCACAAGATCAAGATCCGTCTAGGCGAGGGCGCTTACGAAAACGGCGGAATTTTAACTCCCGAAGCGATGCAAAAATGCCTGCTGGCGTTTAAAAAATTTAAAACTCTGGTATGCAATTACAAGGCCAAGCGCGTGATTTGCATCGGTACATCCGCGCTTCGCGATGCACCGAACGGGACCGAGTTTATAAATCTCGTCCGCAAGCAAACGGGCATTACGATCCGCAAGATAGACGGGCAGATGGAGGCGTATTTGGGCGCTTATGCGGCGCAAAATTTGCTTAGCGACTTTTCCGAGGGCGTTACGCTGGATATCGGCGGCGGCTCGACCGAGCTTGCTTACATCAAAAACGGCAGGATAGAAAATAAAATTTCTCTAAATTTAGGCACGGTGCGGCTAAAGGAGCTGTTTTTCGACCGCGGCGACACAAAGGGGCTGGAGAAATACATAAACAGCGTGATCTCGCAAGTAGGCACCGAGTTTCGCACGCAAAATTTAATTGTAATGGGCGGCTCCGCGCGAGCGCTATCGGGCGCCGTGATGAGCCTGCAAAACCATCCGCTAAAGATCGTGCATAATTTCAGCTACGATTATGAAAAATACGCGCCGTTTTTTGCCAAGCTGATGAGCGCAAAGACGCTTGATCTGGCGAAATTCCCGATCAAAAAGGACCGCTACGACACGATCAGGGAGGGTGCCATCATTTTTGATAAGATCGTAAGGCGCCTAGGGGCGAAAAAGATCATCACCAGCGGTGTGGGAGTGCGCGAGGGGGCGTTTTTAAGCTCGATTCTGCGCGGCGCAAACTTGCCTAGAGGCTTTAATCCGAGCCTAAGAAGCCTTAAAGATCGCTTCGCTTCCGAGCCGAGCGAGGCTCCGAAGTTCGCAAAGGCGCTGTTTTGCGCGCTATCGCCTCTACACGGCTTGGGCGAAAAATATATTAAAATCCTGCAGACCGCAGCATCGCTTTGCGAGATCGGGCGGGCGATCGGCTTTTATGCCAAGCACGAAACTAGCGCGGATATGGTGCTCGGCGGGCTGAACTATCGCACGACGCACAAAGAAAAGGCGCTAATAGCCGCGATCATCTCGATGCACGGAAAGCGCGAGCTTGGCGCTACGTTCGCGCCTTTGAGCGCGATTTTGCCCGATGCCGGCAAGCTTGCGTGGCTGAGCTATATTTTGGAGCTTGCGCGCCTTTTAAGCGAAAACGCGCTAAAAAATTTAGAATTTTGCTTTGAAAATTCCACTCTTAAAATCTCCGGCGCGGATAATTTGATAATGCTTAAAGGAAGCCTTAAAAAGCTCTCAAAGCCCGCAATATTTGCGATAAAATTCCTTTAAATAGTGCCCCTGCTTGTCGCGCAAGCTTAAGGCAGGCGGAGTTCGTTTAATTTTAGGAGCTTGAAGCGGTCGATAAATCTGTATCAATAGCGCTTTTTAAATTTTAATTCCATTCTCGGCTAAAGAATAGATGCTAAAAAATCCGTAGTCGGTGCGAACGTAAAGGCGCTCGCCCGAGATTTCAATAGCAGCAGTTTTGACGCAGTGCTCGCATTCAAACTCGCCTAAGAGGCGAAAATCCTCCAAGCTGAATGCTTTAAATCCACCGTAAAAGTACGTAAGAAAAATTTGATCGTTTGCGGCAAACCTCATTATGCTTCTTGGCAAGCTTTTTGGTACGCTTAGACGCTTTTTGCTTGCGACGTCCCAAAAATACAGCTCATCAAAGCCGTTATTTACGACCAAAATCGCGTCATTTTTGATAAGCCCCACGTTTAGGGAGTGGATATAGCCCACGTCGCATTCGATACGGCAAAGCTCGGCGAAGTCTTTTAGGCGGTAGAGCCTAGCGACATTTTTGCCGCCTTCATCCCCACAGGCTACGCAAATTTTATTGCCGAAGCTTATAGCTTTCGCCGAAAAATCCGTTTTAAAATTTAGCTTCTTGTCGCTTCCGAAAGCTAAAATTCCATCCGTGCCGCAGGCTAGAATTTCGCTGTTGCCGCTTAGAGCAGAACTAAAGCCTCCCCCTGTGATACCCCAGGCTTCAAAAAGCCTGCTGAATTTCTCTCCGTCAAAAAGAAAGAATTCGTGGTCCAAATCAAGCACCAAGGCCTTTTTGGTAGCAGTCATTTTCCACGCTAAAATTTTTGGTAGCTTAATTTGCGCAAGAGTTTTTAGCTCGTCGTCCAGCACGATTAAATAATCGCAGCCATGCTCGTCAAAATTACATTTATAGACGTAAAATTTATCCTCAAACTCGGCAAATCCAAGCGCCCCGCTGTATCCGCCACCGATATAGGCATGCGCTAGCGCCTCGCCGAATTTCGCTTTTTTGTTTTCGTAGATGAAGCCCTTTTTTAGGGCATCAACTTGCTTTTTTACAAAAGCTTTTTGCAAGGCATCTTGATTTGCGAATTCTTTAGAGTTCAGCCTTTCTTTGCCGTTTTGTAGCGTCTTTGAAATCAAACTAAGCCCTTGCGTTTGAAGTAGAATTTCTTTCTTGCCGTCGGTAAATTTTTTCATAGCAGCCCCTAAGTATAAATTTTAAGTCTAATTTTAGAATTTCAAAGCTTAAACTGCGGGGTGCGGCAAAGCTGTTTAAAATCTACCGAGCGCTTCTTTGACGTGATCCTCTGCCATATCGATATTCCACATCGGCTCAAAGACGAGATCGATCTCCACCTCGCCGATGCCCTCCACGCTCTCGACACCCGCGCGCACCCATTCTACCATCATCTCGTGCAGCGGGCACGACTGAGTCGATAACGTCATCGTGACTTTGGCGTTGTTCGCCTCATCAACCGCTACGTCGTAGATGAGCCCCAGCGACACGACGTCAAAGCCCACCTCGGGATCTACCACGGCGCGAAGCGCATCGTAAACTTGCTCTTTTGTTACTTTCATTTTTCCTCTCCGAATTTTATGTAGTTAAAGATATTTACGGTGTTGATTAGCACCAAAATTATGCTTGCCGCTTGCAAGATAACCGCAGGCGTTAGCGCTCCGAAGCTCGCGCATGCAAGCGCTAAGACGTTCGGCACGCAGGCTGCGTAGGCGATCTTTTTGATTATCATATCCTCAAGCATAGGGATTTTGCGCTTGCCGACGAAGGGCGAGACGTAATGATACCAGATGAGAAAGGGCGCGATTTTATAAAGGTGCGCGACGATGAAGGCGAACAAAAAGCCGTATAGCAGCCCAAATGCCGCCGTATCCGCACGATCCGCGAGCCAAAATGCTGCGCTAAATACCAAAGCCGCTAGCGAGATGTAGACGTTTAAATTCCAATAATCTATCGCTTTTCGCACGCGCCTGGCTAGGATATAGATCGCCTGAGCCGCAAAGCTCGCAAGTGCGGCAATTGCGATGAAAATTCCAAAGTCTTTTAGTAAAAACAACCCCGCGAGCAGATACAGCGCCAGCGAAGCTTTTGCTAGCGCGAAGCTTAGATCGTGGGCCAGGCTAAACATCGGCAGCAGCACGCACGCAGCGCCTACGATGACGAAAAACACGAAGCCCAGCACGAAGTATATGTGATAGGATAAAATTTCTGAAAAATACACTCCGAAAATCTCCACGCCGCTAAGCGCTAGCACTAGAGTAAAGCCAAGGCTGATCCCTACTGCCAAAAACGCAGCCGAGATCGCAAGCGCTACGGCGGGGAAGCTCCATTTGGGCGTGCCGATGAAGCTTAGCGCGTAGCAGATCGTAAAATAAAATAGACTAAGCAGCAAAACGGCGCCGCCTGCGTGCAATAATGCGATATTTGAAAGCAGCAATCCTGCGCTTAGCAGCGCCACGCCCGCGCCGTAGGCGAGGAGATTTAAAAACGCAAATTTGACGGTAAAAAATTCCTTTTGGATGATGACGGAGGTAAGCTGATAGAGCGCTCCGATGATTATGCTGATTACGAAACCCAGCAAAAATACGTGAAAAAAGCTCGCCGTCTGCGGCGCCTGGATCACGCCGAAATCCGCCTTTAAAAAGCTCGCCGCGCTTAGAAGCAAAAAGATAAAGCCGCAGATGAAATAGCCGCCTACGATGCGAAACGGCGGCGAAAAGGTCGTGATATTCATCTAAATTTTAAAGTCCTTTAGCCGTGGCACTTCGCGTCGGTATCAAAGCCCTCATTGACCGCGCCGGGCTTTAGGCTGATGGTGAGCTTGACCGCGTCGCCGTCCAGATCTTCGCGTGCTATGTCAAATTTAGACTCGATTTTTGGGATCAGCCCCATTGGGAATTTATGATTTACCATGACGACCTTTTTGGTTTGGTCTTTTACGAAATTTAGCGCCACCAGCGCATTTACCATCGGCTCGGGCGGAATGCATTTGCGCGAATCAAAGCCGATGTATTCTACGCCGCCCTGCGATTTTTTGTAAAATTTCACCGTAGCGCCCGCCGCGTCGAACTCCTGCCAGTCTGTGAAAAAATCCATACCGGGTCCTTTTTTTAAAATTTCGCGCGATTATATAGTAAATTTTAAAATTTTGAAATGAGGCAGATCAAGTCCTATTCGGAATTTGTAAATTTAGCCGAATTTTAATACACTACGCGTTAAAATTTTAAATCCGAGGACCATTATGCAGACCATCACGATCATCGATACGTTCGGCTTTTTTTTCAGGCTCTACTACGCTATGAGCGGGCTTAAGACCAAAGACGGCAAACCCAGCGGCATGGTGAGCGGGTTTGCGAGCTTCATCGCAAATCTTTCGAAGGAATTTAAGAGCGATTATATAATTTTCGCTCTGGATAGCAAGGGCAAGACCTTCCGCTCTGATATCGATCCGAACTACAAAACCAACCGCCAAGCCCCGCCGCCCGCGCTTTTGCAACAGCTGCCGGTCTGCATCGAGATGATCGAAAAGATGGGGCTTTACTCGCTCGGACGCGAGGGCTACGAGGCGGACGATCTCATCGCAAGCGTCGTTAAAAAGCACGGCGCCACGCATAAAATCAACATCGTTACCTCCGACAAGGACCTGTATCAGCTCATCGGCGAAAACGTTAAAATTTACAGCCACGGCAAAAAGATGCTTTACGGCAGAGACGAGTGCTTGCAGCGCTACGGCGTCTATCCCGAGCAGATCGTGGATTTTTTAGCGATCTGTGGCGACAGCGCCGATAATATCCCGGGCGTGCGGGGCATCGGCGACAAGGGGGCGAAGAAGCTTTTGGACGAGTGGGGCTCGCTTGAGGGGATCTATTCAAATTTAGACCGCCTGCCGCAGAACAAACAGCGCGAGTATCTGATAGAAGGGAAGCAGAGCGCCTACATAAGCAAGCGCCTGGCTACGCTTTACGACGAGCTGGAAATCCCGCCTTTAGAGGATGCGAAATTTCCGCAGCAAAATCCGCTTTTTAAAATCCGCGAAATTTTAAAAGATTACGCGCTAAATAGGCTTCTTTCGGCGTTAAGCTTGCAGGAGCAAAACGGGCTTGATCTTTGGAGCGAGGGCAAAAGCATGGGCGCAAAAAGCTCCGTTTTGGGCGCGGGCGGCAAAGGCTCCGGCGCAGAGGCGTCTCGCGGCGGCTCTATCTTGGGCGCTGCCGTAGGGGGGCTAGACGGGCAAAATTCTATCCCTAGCGGCTCCGCTTGCGGCGGACAAAGCTGCGAGAGCGCTTTTAAAACACCCTTTGAGCCTATTTGCATCACTGATGCCGCGGAGCTTGCGAGGCTGTGCGAGGGAGTGGGCGCCGAGACCTTGGTGAGCTTTGATACCGAGACGACGAGCATCGACAGCAAAAGCGCCAAGATCGTGGGTTTTTCGTTCGCGTTTAATGAGGAGTGCGCCTACTACGTCCCGCTCGCGCATAGCTATTTGGGCGCTCCTGCTCAAATCTCTTCGGATGCGGCAAAGGCCGCGATCGGCTCGCTGTTTCGCGGATATGTCGTGGGGCAAAATTTAAAATACGATTTTGAGATCGTGAAAAATAATTTTAATATCGAGCCTGCTGCGCGTTTTGCCGATACGATGGTGCTAGCGTGGCTGCTCGATCCCGCAAACGCCGTGGGGATGGACTCTATCTCGCCGCGGTATCTTGGGTATGAGACTGTGCATTTCGGCGACGTCGTCAAAAAGGGCGAGACCTTCGCCTCCGTGGAGCTGGACGCCGCTACGATCTATGCGAGCGAGGATGCGTGGGTGACGCTGAGGCTGTATTTTAAGCTCAAGGGGCTGCTAGAGCCTGCGCTTTTTAAGCTCGCGCAGGAGCTTGAGTTCCCGTTCGTGCGGGTGCTTTGGCAGATGCAAAGATGCGGCATCAAGATCGATGCGGAGATGATAAAGAGCCTTATCGGGCGCAACGAAAAGTCCCTACGGGCGCTCACGGATGAAATTTACGAGCTTTGCGGCGAGCAGTTTAATATAAACTCTCCCGCTCAGCTCGGCGCCGTGCTTTTCGAGCGGTTAGGACTTCCTGCGGCAAAGCGCACCAAGACGGGCTACAGCACCGATGAAAGCGTGCTGAAAGATCTTACGGCGCTGCATCCCGCGGTGGGTAAAATTTTAGACTACCGCGAGCTGTTTAAGCTGCAAAGCACCTACTGCGAGCCGCTGCTACAGCTTGCCTTAGCCGATGCGCAAAACCGCGTCAGATCGAATTTCTTGCAGACAGGCACGGCTACCGGACGGCTAGCGAGTAAAAATCCGAACCTGCAAAATATCCCCGCGCGCGGCACCTTTGCGAAGGACGTGCGAGACTGCTTCCTAGCAGACGAGGGCTACTCGCTGATCTCGCTTGATTACTCGCAGATCGAGCTGCGCCTGCTCGCGCACTTTTCGCGCGATCCTGCGCTTTTGGCGGCGTTTAGGGCAGATGAGGACATTCACGCTCGCACGGCGATCAGCATCTTCGGCGACGCACAGCCCGCGCACCGCACGATCGCAAAGAGCATAAATTTCGGCCTCATCTACGGCATGGGCGCGGGTAAGCTAAGCGATAGCCTAGGTATCGCGCGCGCCGAGGCGAAAGGCTATATCGAGCGCTATTTCGCGGCGTTTTCTACGATCAAGGAATTTTTGCATAGCATAAAATCGGATGCGAAAGCAGACGGCTACGTAAGCACGCTTTTTGGGCGCAGGCGCTACTTCGATTTCGCAAACGCGCGAAACAACATGGTCTACGCAAGCTACGAGCGCGAGGCGGTAAATACGAAATTTCAAGGCTCCGCCGCCGACATTATCAAAAAGGCGATGGTTGAGATTTCGCCGCTGCTAAACGATGAGGCGCGGCTGATATTGCAGATCCACGATGAGCTGATCTTCGAGGTGCGGGACGATTTGGCGCAGAGCTTCGGCGAGCGCGCGCAAGAGATTATGCAAAGCACGGCGAGCCTAAACGTGCCTTTAAAGACGAGCCTAAACATCGCCAAGCGCTGGGGCGAGCTGAAGTAGCTATGCTAAATTTAAAACGCGACTAAAATTTAAGCGGAATTTAAACGGCGCGTAGAATTTTAAATTTTGAGCAGGATAGAGCCTAAATTTGCTTGTTTGATAAATTTAATCGCTCTAAATTTAGACCGAGCGGCTGGCGTGGTGCGGCACAGATCGCCGCCGTCTTTAAATTTTTGATTAAATTTAAGCTCTCCGCTTGGCAATATCAAACGGCGGTTAGATAGATTTATCCGAATTAAATTTAAACGATGTGTTTTAGCAAGAGGTCTGGATAAATCTTGCCGTGCGTATAAATTAAAATTTCATTTAAGCGGCGTAGTGACGAAATTTTTAAATTTAAATTTTACGCAAAGCCGCGCGCTTCGTAAAATTTAACGAGTGAGATTCGTACAAAATTTAGCCCGCGAGAAAATGGACATAGGTTTTGCAAAAAGCAATTTTTGTAAGATGAGATGATCGGCGGCGGGTCTTTTTAAACCCGCCCTGCGCGCCGGTTCGTAAAGACCGCGCCCTTATAGACCCATGAGCGAAGCTATAAGGATTTCGGACTAAATTTTGGCATGAATTCTGCGCGCCCGCGCAAATTTTTACAAGCCTGCATAAAAATTACGCGAGCTTGCGCAAATTTCGCGCCGCCTATTTTTTAGATTTTTCTAGCGCGGCAGTAAGGTCGGCTATGAGATCGTCAGCGTTTTCGATGCCTATGGCTAGGCGCAGCAAATTTTGACTGATGCCGATGCGCTCTTGCAGCTCGCGCGGATAGCTCTCGTGCGTCATCGACGCGGGGTGGCAGATCAGGCTCTCTACGCCGCCCAGGCTCACGGCTAGATCGAATAGTTCAAGGCTGCGCGCAAAGGTTTTATAGTCGTATTGCGGCTTAAGCACCAGCGAGATGACCGCTCCGATGCCGCTAGCTTGGCGATCTTGTATCTCTTTTTCGTTAGCTGAATGCGAGCCTGCAAAATTTACCGCCTCTACCGCAGGATTGCTGCGTAAAAATTCTATTATCTTTAGCGTATTTTCGCTCTGGCGATCGAAGCGCACGCTTAGCGTTTTAAGCCCACGTATGAGCGAATACGCGTCGGTAGGCGATAGCGTCGCGCCCAGAGTGTTTTTCATAAACTGAATTCTTGCGGCAAGCTCGTCGTCATTCGTCGTAACGATGCCGGCGATCAGATCGGCATGCCCGCCTATGTATTTGGTTGCGCTATAAACCACGACGTCTGCGCCGTGCTCTAGCGGGCGCTGATAATATGGGGTCAAAAAGGTATTATCCATAACCACAAGCGCGCCGTTTTTATGCGCGAGCTCGCTGATGCGCTCAATATCGGTTACTCGCAAAAGCGGATTTGATGGCGTTTCGATGAAGACCATTTTAACGTCGCTTGGAATTTCGGTGATCAAATTTAGATCATCCACCAAGTCGTAATTGATCCCTTGATTTTTAAAAATCCCGCTTACGTAGCGATAGGTGCCGCCGTAGACGTTGTTATTTAGCAGCACGCGATCGCCGCTTTTAAGCAGCGCGAATGCAGCGCTCGTAGCCGCCATACCCGAGGCTAGCGCGAAGGCGTATTTGCTGCCTTCAAATTTTGCAAAAAGCTCCTCAAAGGCGTTGCGCGTAGGATTTGCGCCGCGCGAGTAGGCGTATTTGCCGAAATCATCCAGGCTTTCTTGCACGAAGGTGCTGGCTAGATATATCGGCGGAATGACCGCGTTGTGGGGGTTGGACTTGGCCTCTATGCCCTTTACGATTAGGGTATCTATTTTCATATTTTCTCCTTGAAATTTAATGGATTTAAAAGCTCATCGCTCCGATAAATTTAGCTATGCGCTCGTCGTTGCTGCCAAAGAATTCCTCTGCGTCGCCGTCGAATGCGATAACTCCGCCGTCTAAGAATAAAATTCTATCTGCGATCTTGCGTGCAAAGCCCATATTGTGCGTGACGATTATGAGCGAGCGATCCTCTGCGGCAAGCTCTGCGATAGTCTTTAGCACCTGCGCCTCAAGTTCGGGATCAAGCGCGCTCGTAGGCTCATCCAGTAGCAAAAACTCAGGCTGCATCGCAAGCGCCCGCGCGATCGCTACACGCTGGCTCTGACCGCCGGAGAGGCGAGCCGGATACGCGCCAGCTTTATCTGCCATACCGACTTTTTTTAGCAGCGTCATTGCATTTGCCTCGGCAAGCTCGCGTGGCTGCTTTAGCACGTGTACGGGTGCTTCGATGACGTTTTGCAAGACGTTGAGGTGCGGAAAGAGATTGAAGCTTTGAAAAACCATGCCCGTATGCGCGCGGAATGGATGATATTCGCTTGTTTTATGCTGAGCGTCGAAATTTATCTTAAACTCGCCTAGCTGTAGCTCGCCGCCGCTTGGAATTTCGAGCAGATTTATGCAACGCAGCATCGTGGATTTGCCAGAGCCAGAGCTTCCTAAAATCACTGTCGTTTGCCCATCGCGAAATTCTAAGCTTAGCTCGTTTAGCACGACGTGATCGCCAAAGCACTTAGTTAAGTTCGTAAATTTTATCATCACACGAACCTTGAAAATCGTCGCTCTAGCTTGGATTGTAAAAACGTAAGAAGGGTGCAGACTGCTAGATAAAATAGCGCCGCCAGCACGTATAGCGTAAGCGGATCGAATGCCCGTGCGGCGATACGTTGAGCGACCATAAACATATCAACCATCGTAATCGAGGCTACGAGCGAGGTATCTTTAAGCGTAGAGATAAATATATTTGATAGCGGCGGCAGCGATATGCGCGCTGCTTGCGGAGCGATAATGCGGCGCAGAATTTGAGCGTAGCTCATGCCTAAAGAGGTAGCCGCCTCCCATTGCCCCTTTGGCACTGATAGGATCGCGGCTCGCACCGCCTCTGAAGCGTAAGCGCCGATATTGAGGCTAAAGGTAATGATCGCAGCAGCCCAAACATCAAGTGTGATCCCAACGATTGGAAGCCCGAAATAGACGATAAAAAGCTGCACTAAAAGCGGAGTGCCGCGAAAAATCCAAATATAAATTTCGCTTAGCTGCTTTAAAATTTTAAAATTTGCGATGCGTGCGACCGCCGTCAGCACCGCAAGCACGAGCCCGAGCAGAAATGAGATTATCGTAAGCGGGATCGTAACTTGCAGCAGGGCTAGCGCCATCGGCTCTAGCGAGCTGCTAACAAGCTCTAAAATTCTGCTTGTTTCGTTCATTCACTCACATCTTTGCCGAAATATTTAAGCGAAATTTCTTTTAGCTTGCCCTCGGCTTTGAGTTCGTTTAGGGCTTTGTTGATTTGATCTGCGAGTTCTTTATTGCCCTTCTGCACGATTGCAGCGCTATAATCGACATCTTTTAGCTTTGCGGCGATCTTAATCGGAGCGTCCGGACGTTGTTTTAAAAAGTCGTAAAATACGGTATTGTCGCGCACGACGGTATCTACGCGGCGAGCGATAAGCAGCTCCATACTTTTGGCGAAACTATCGACAGTTACGTTTTGCGCGCCGTATTTTTTAGCGACTTGCGCCCAGTTGCTGGTAGCGGAGTCTGCATTTTTCTTGCCTTTTAAATCCTCGAAGCTTTTAATGTCGTTGTTATCTTTATGCACGATAATAGCTCCGTAAACGACGGTGTAGGGCACAGAATACTCATATTTTTTCTTGCGCTCATCAGTAATGCTTACTTGATTAAACACAGCGTCTGCCTTGCCTGCATCAAATGCTGCAAGCATCGCATCCCAAGGCGCGGTTAGAAATTCTATTTTTAGGCCAAGTTTTTTGGCGACTGCGCGCGCGACATCCACGTCGTATCCTACGAGCTCATTTTTGTCGTTATAATACGAAAATGGCGAAAAGGTGCCTTCCGTAGCCACTTTAAGCGTGCCTTCGCGTAGTGTTTTAGCGTTTGCGCCGCATATTAAAAGCGCGCACGCAAGCAAAGTTTTTATTAAATTTTTCATAATTCCTCCAAAATTTTATGAGCAAAATTTAAAATGCAAAATTCCGCTCAGCTAAGTTTAAAATTCCACGCTTCAACTAAGCGGTCGTAGAATTTATTCCGTAATGTCTTTGCCAAAATATTTAAGTGAAATTTCTTTCAGCACGCCTTTTTGCTTTAGCGATTTTAGCGCGGAATTTATCTGCGCCGTCAGCTCGTCGTCCTTTTTAAGCAGCACAGCTGAATAGATCGGCTCATTGCCTTGAGCTGCGATCTTTAGCGGGGCGTTCGGGCGCTGCTTCATATAGTCGAAAAATGTGATGTTGTCGTTGATCGTAGCGTCTGCGCGACGAGCTATGATAAGCTCCACGCCCTTGCTAAATCCGTCTGCTGTAACGATCTCGGCGCCATAGCTGCGCGCCATGTCAGCCCAGTTACTGGTAGCGGAGTGGACGCTTTTTTTGCCTTTAAGATCCGCAAAACTCTTAATCTCCTCGTTATCAGCTCGCACTACCAGCGCAGCATAAGCCACGGTATAAGGCTCGCTGAAATTATATTTTTTCTTGCGCTCCTGCGTGATGCTTACTTGATTCATCGCTATGTCCGCTTTGCCTGCGTCAAATGCCGCGAGCATCGCATCCCACGGCGCGGTTAAAAATTCCGCCTTTAGCCCTAGCTCTTTTGCCAGTGCGCGAGCGATATCGACATCAAAGCCGGTAAGATTATTTTTCTCATCATAGAAAGAATACGGCGAGTAAGTCCCCTCCGTGGCTATTACGAGCGTGCCCTCTTTGAGCGTCTTAGCGCTTAGGGTGGCGGTGATCAGCGCTGTTGCGAGCAGGGCTTTAAATATTTTCATTACATCTCCTTGAAATTTAGCTATCGCTCGCGCTGCGAGCAGATGCGCGATTATATCGTGCGGAATATATAATTTTTATTAAAAATTTTAAATTTTAGTAAGATGTGATACAAAATTTCGCCTGTATGACAAAGCTTTAGCGTCATATATTTTTAAAATTCTGACAGAGGTGATTTATAAAATTTCAAGTTTATTAGGTAAAAGTATCACAGAAGGAATTCAGCCTGCGATATAAAATAAGATTTGCAAGTATTTCGAGGCGATTTTTTGAGTTAGAAGCTAAAATTTTGTGCAAGCTAGACTTCTGCTTGCAGTTGCGAGCGCAAGAGAAGCAAAATTTCTCTCAAAAGCGCTCGCAAGATGATCCTTTTGAAAAAGACGAGCCGCTAGCGAATTTGCCCGCCCCCGCGGACGACGTATTTATAGGTCGTGAGCTCTCTCACCCCCATCGGCCCTCTGGCGTGCAGCTTTTGCGTGCTGATGCCGATCTCGCCGCCGAATCCAAACTCGCTACCGTCGCTAAAGCGCGTCGAGGCATTGGCGTAGACGATCGCGCTGCCGACTTCGTTTAAAAACCGCTCGATGTTTGCGTAGTTTTCACTCAAAATTGCGTCCGAATGTCCGCTGGAATGCGCGTTTATAAAGCTGATCGCCTCGTTCGTATCCCGCACGGCGCGTACGGCTAGCACGAGATCCAAAAACTCGGCACCAAAGTCGCTCTCGCCTGCAAGTTTGACGTTTTTAGCGCCTCGCAGCTCCGACTCGCACGCATTAAAAAGCTCCGAACTCACGCGAAACTCGACCTCTGGCATTTCGCGCACAAGCTCAGGCAAAATTTCGCCCGCCACGCGCTCATGCAAAAGCACGCACTCAACGGCGTTACAAACGCTTGGACGCTGGGTTTTGGCGTTTTTGATTATCTTTGCCGCCTCGCTCAAATTTGCGCTCTCATCGACAAAGATGTGACACACCCCGGCACCCGTCATGATGATCGGCACGGTCGCGTTTTGCGCGATAAAATCTTTTAAGCTCTTGCCGCCGCGCGGTATCAAAACGTCGATATACTCGCTCATTTTCGCCATGTGCGCTACGACTTCGCGATCTGCGCTCTCCACGAGCTGCACTGCATCCGTCGGTAAGCCGAATTTCGCCCCCGCCTCGTTAAATAAATTTACTAAAAAGATGTTTGAATTTAGCGCACTAGCACTGCCTCGCAGGATCGCTGCATTGCCGCTTTTTAGCGCCAGAGCCGCCGCGTCGATGCTGACGTTTGGACGGCTCTCATAGATGATACCAAGCACCCCCAGCGGCACGCGCACGCGGCTGATTTGCATGCCGTTTGGATGGCTCCAGCTGCCTAGATTCTCGCCCACGACTTCGGCGAAGCCCGCCACATCGCGCACGCCCTGCGCCATAGCCTCGATGCGGGCGTCGGTTAGCCTTAGGCGGTCAAGCATCGCTGCGCGGAGGCCCGATTCCTCGCCGTTTGCAAGGTCTTTGGCGTTTGCCGCTTTTATCGCGTCCTTTTGCGCGAGCAGCTCATCCGCCACGGCGTTTAAAATTTCAAATTTAGCCTTGCTATCAAGCCTCAAAAGCTCGCCGCAAGCGGCCTTCGCACGCTTACATATATCTAAAATTTCGTTCATTTTCGCTCCTTAATCTATAAAACAAATCACACGCTTTGTATCAAAATTCTGCGAACAGCACCTATATCGCGTCTAAAATTCCAGTGCGTCTTATTTTTATCCGCGCACGACGGCTTAAATTTAGCGCGCTTTGGGCCATTTTATTTCGGATTTTCTTGCGTCAAAATTTCGCTTACTCGCCAGGCATTACGCCCAACCTTCTCATTTCAATTCGCGCATAGCACTTTTACGTAATCCGCCGGCTCATATCCGCGCAGTTCAAGAACGTCTAGCTCGCCGTTTTTATCGGCGTCCGGTTCGTCAAATTTCGCCGCCCGCACCGCGCCTGCCAAGAGTAGTGCAAAAAAATATAATCTTTTTCATCTACGCCTTCCGTTTGAAATTTTAAACGCACAGAACACGGCTAAAATTTCATTGCAGCGCGATATTATCCGCGTGGATCGCGTCATCGTCGCTTTTGTAGCCTAAAGCATGCTCTATCTCATCGCTTTTTGCGCCCGCTATGCGCTCAAGCTCGCAGCTTGAATAGTTGCTAATGCCGTGCGCCAGCAGCTTGCCGTCGGTCGCGCAGACGTTTACGATCTCGCCGCGCTCAAACTCGCCGCGCACCTCTGCAATCCCGACCGCAAGCAGGCTTTTGCCCGATTTTATCGCCTCTGCCGCCCCTGCGTCGATAATCACCGCGCCTTTGCTAATCGCGCCGTATGCGAGCCAGTATTTACGCGAGCTAAGCCGCGCTGCGCCCGCGCTAAAGAGGGTGCCTACCTCCTCGCCCGCCGCTATTTTAAGCAAAATTCCGTCCGTACGCCCGTTTGCGATGATCAGACTCGTGCCGATCTGATTTGCCATTTGCGCCGCCGCGATCTTGGTCGCCATGCCGCCCGTGCCGAATTTACTGCCCTCGCCGCCTGCCATTTTGACGACGTGCTCGTCGATTTTTTCGATAAAGCTTAAAAGTTTTGCGTCCGCGTGCTCGCTCGGATTTTTGTCGTACAGCCCGTTGATGTCGCTTAAAATCACGAGCAGATCCGCATCGATTAGCCCAGCTACTAGCGCACTTAGCGTATCGTTATCGCCCACTTTGAGTTCATCTGCTACGACGGGGTCGTTTTCATTTATGATCGGTACGATGCCGCGCGAGAGCAGTTCCGCGCAGACGTTTCGCACGCTAAGATAGCGCGCCCTGTCGCTAAAATCGCCTCGGCTTAACAGTAGCTGCGCGATAATGCGGTCATGCGCCCAAAATAGCCGCTCGTAAAGATGCATCAGCGCGACCTGTCCGACTGCCGCCAGAGCCTGCTTGCGGCTTAAAATTTTAGGTCTTTGCGCGATGCCTAGCAGCCCCATGCCCGCTCCCACGGCACCCGAGCTTACCAAAGCCACGCAAAAGCCCGCATCTTTTAGCTTGCAAATTTGCGCGACTAGACTTTTGATGAGTCGCTCATTTAGCGAACCGTCCGCGTTCGTAAGCGTTGAAGTACCGATTTTTACGACGATACGTTTTGCGCCGCCCAGAAGCTCTTTTCTACCCATTTTCCGCTCCGAAATTTTTGAAAATTATATCGAAAACGGCTTATTTTAAATTTTATATTTTGAGCTGAGTAGATGCGAGCTTTGGTTAAAATTTATTCCCGAATAAAATTCGGCAGCTTCTAAATACGAGAGATAAAATTTTTTGGGTAAAAGTTTGATTATAAAGTAGTCGTATTTGGCGTAGTAAATTTTCTTATAAAGCGTAGAGATGGTCTGTCTATGAAGATCATAACGGGAGTCCGACTCCCGTTATCGTGTGAATTTTGCTGGCTTAAAATTTGCCGAATTCTTGCTAAGGCGCGGCGTTGAGACTTAGTTGCATCTCCACGTCGTCGCTAACGAGCAAAATTTTCTTCATTTTAGCCTACTTTTTGGTGGCATTGCCTTCTTTATCTTCAGTCTTCACCTCTTTTGGCCCCACATAATCCTCCCCGAAATATGCCTTCTTTATCTCTTCTTTTTTGATTGCGGCTTTCTTTTCGTAGATTTTGTATTCAGGCTTCCAGTAGTTTAGCATATTGTTTAGCCCGCTGTGGCCTACCTCGGCATGACAGCTAGCGCAGGCTAGTTGCTTATCGGTATTTAGCAGGCTTTGATAGTGAGCGTGCATCTTTTGAGCCTGGGCTGAGGTTAGCTTATTATCCACCAAATTTGTATGGCAGCTAACGCAACCGTTATCAAATACGAAGTGCTCTCTTTTCTCTCTGTTTTTATGCCAGTCTATAGCCTCCGGATCTTTAAAGAAATGAATATATCCCTCCATCATTCCGTTTTTGGCTTTAACTAGGACGTATTTGGCTAGGTTGTCGTGAGGTATGTGGCAGTCTACGCATTTAGCCCTTACTCCGCTTTTACCTTTGCCGCTATGTACGTCGTTGCTATAAGCTATAACCATAGGATCCATCTCGTGGCATACTACGCAAAACTTCTCTCCGCTAGTTTCTTCTAGGGCGTAATGTACGGGTAGTACGACTAAAAACCCTATAATGCCGCTTACTAATATAATAAGCGCTAGTACTTTCTTTGAAATTTTCATGGCGTTACCCCCATCCATTGCGGAACTTCGTGTTCGTGGCACTCCGTGCACATATTGGTTGATTTTTTATGCTCGTTGTGGCACTCATCGCAGTATAGCGTAGGGCCGTCGTGAACCGAGTTGTGGGGATTTGCTTTTAGCAGATCCATGTATTCTAGTCTTTTAGCTATCTTTTTCTTGTCGCCGTGACAGGACAAACAGCCTTTATCGCCTATGGATTTAAATTTACTAGCGTCGTTTCCTTGTCCTTCGTGACAATCAAGACAGGTGAAGCTTAGCTTTTCGTGATGAGGTTTTAAAGGGTGTTTGGCTCGCAGCTCGTCGGTGACGTTAAGATCAACTAAAGACGTTATCTTTGCGCTTGGGGCGCCTGCGCTAAATGCAAAAGAGCATAGTAGCATAGATGCGCACAAGGCGAGAAACGCTTTATGTTTCATGCGAATTCCTTTCGGATGTCAAATTTACAAATTTAACTGCAAATTCGGCTTTAAATTTAAAAGTATCGCAAGCCGAATTCTCGAATTTAATCTTAAATTTAACCTGCGATACGAAATAAGATTTGCAAGTATTTCGAGGCAATTTTTGGGGTTGCGCGGCTAAAATTTTGCGCAGACTAGACAAAATAGTCTGCCAAGCAAAATTTTAGCAAGCTCCGCAAAAAGCGTCCGAAAGACGCCGCAAATTAGCCTATATTCTCTCCCGCAATCATACCAAACGTTAAGCAGTCAGCTATCGCCACGCTACCTAAGCGGCTAGCTC
>CAURUZ010000015.1:0-31943 GCA_963528355.1 uncultured Campylobacter sp. | reverse complement strand
CACGATAAAATCAGCCCCCGCCTCGCGCGCGACGCCCAGATCCGCCACTCGCTTTTGATCTGCTGCGCTCTCGCCAAACGGCCGTACGCCCGGGCAAAGCGTGATAAAATTTGCGCTCGCGACGTCCTTTATCAGGCGGCTCTCGAACGCCGAGCAGACCATACCGTCAAGCCCCGCTTGGTAGCTCATCACACTAAATTTGCGCACGGCGTCGTTTAAATTTTGCTCGTAAACCGCGTTAAATTCCGCCTGATCAAAGCTCGTTAGCGCAGAAACCGCTAGCACCAGCGGACGCGAACCGAGCTTATCCAGTCGCTCCATCACCGCGCCCATCGCGCGCTTACCGCTACTTGCATGCACGTTTATCATATCTACGCCAAGCTTGGCGATCTCCTCGGCGGCATCGGCCATTGTGTTTGGGATGTCGTAGAGCTTTAGATCGAGGAAAATTTTAAAATTTCCGAGTTTTTTTAGCTCCTCAACGAATCCAGCTCCGTCACGAAAATAGGCTCGCAGCCCAACTTTGAGCCAAATTTTATCCGCAAAGTCCGCAAGTCCCTCCGCTAGCTGTAAGCACTGCTGCTTCGAGCCTAGATCAAGCGCGACGCAGAGCTTCACCGTTTATCCTTGCCGCGTACCGCGCCTTTGTTGTCCGCAGGTCTTTTCGAGAGAGCGCCTCTGCCGCCCGCAGATTTTTTCGGCGCGATAGAACTTTTGCGCCCAACGCTACTTTTCGGCGCAGTATTTTTACCCGCAGTGCCCTTTTTCGGTGCTGCGCTTTTGCCGGCTCTGAAATTTCTATCCGCACCCTCTCTTTTCGGCGCGACGTCTTTGCCTCGTTCGCCTGCCTTAAAATTTTTACCTCGCTCGCCCGTTGTGAAATTTTTACCCGTTTTTTCTGTCTTAAATTTATCCCCGGTCTTAAAATTTCTCTCCGTTTTAAATTTTTTGCTCGCGGTGGATTCGGATTTTTTTGCGGACGCGCTGCGAGTTTTCAAATTAGCGGGCTTTTTAGACGGTCTGCTTCTGCTCGCCGTAGAATTTTTCGGCGTGCCGCTCCTCTTTGCTCTCGTAAAATTTTTCGTATCGCCGTCCGCGCCTGCGGGGATGAAATTTTTCGCCGTATCGTTGCTGCCCGAAACAGCGGAGTTTTTCGCCGCAGCAGGCTTAAAATTTTTGACTGCCTCCGTGGTTGTCTCGGGATTTACGCTTGCCGTCGCAGTCGGCTTGGAAATTTTATCCGCCGCGATGTTTACGGGGCTGTCTTTTAGCGCATCCAGCACGCCGTTTATAAATTTTGGCGAGATGCCAAGCTCCTTGGCGGAGTTGATCGCTTCGTTGATGACGATGCCCGCATCGGTGTCCGTAAAGCGCAACTCATACGCCCCGAGCCGCAGTATCGCGCGCTCCAGAGCCGAAATTTCGGCGAGCTTGAATTCCTTTAAATTTTCATCTATCAGCGCATCAACTGCAGCGAGATTTTCGCTAGCGCCGCGCAGAAGTGCCAGTGTCCAGTTGCGCTGCTCGTTGCGAATGCGCTTTTCTTCCAGATATTCGTCCGCAAAGTCCTCGCTGCCGCCATTCATATCCCGGGAGTAAAGCAGCGAGATCGCAGCAAGCCTGGCTTGGTGTCTGGTGGCCATTTTACGCCTTTATGTTGCGAAATAGACTTAGAAGCTCGATCGCGCCGCTCATTGCTTCAAAGCCCTTGTTACCGGCCTTTGAGCCTGCTCGCTCGATCGCCTGCTCGATATTATCGGTAGTCAGCACGCCGAAAGTCACGGGTGCGCCGTATTTTAGCATAGTGTTTGCGATACCCTTGCTTACCTCGGCGCTTACGTAGTCAAAATGCGGAGTAGAGCCGCGGATCACCGCGCCTAGGCAGACGACGGCGTCGTAGAGCTTGGAGCTTAGCGCCTTTTCAAGCGCGAGCGGGATCTCAAAAGCGCCCGGCACCAGCATAAGGCTTAAATTTTCCTCCTTGCCGCCGTGGCGCAAAAACGCATCGTGCGCCCCCTCGACTAGGCGATCGGTGATGATGTGGTTGAAGCGGGCGTTGATGATTAGGATCTTTTCGCTGCCCTTAAGAGCAAGCGAGCCTTCGATGATTTTCATGATTTTCCTTTGCGTTAAATTTAGCGCTAAGCTTAGCTAAATTCGCCAAAATTCTAAATTAATTTCAGCATCACGGCGCTTGAAATTATGAGAAATAACAGGCGCTTTGCGCGCAGAAATTTTCTCGCGGCGAACGAATACACCCGGCATCACGGCGCTGATCGTACCGATGGCCGTTCATAGGCTTAGCGTGAGTATGAAAATATGCAAAGCAGACTTACCTCCGAGTCCTCTTCTAGCGCGACGATCGTTTCAAGAAAGACGATAAAAAGCATGCCGGTCCCGCGTATAGAACGTATGCGAGCGCCGCGCTATGTATTTAAAAGCAAGCATAAATATAAAAAGCTCGCAATTACGCGGGTGGCGGTCAGTAGCTAATCGTGCGCACTAGCAGCGCGCTTAAGCCCCGTACGCCCGGTCGCACATAAAAAGCGCTCCGATGAGGATGAAAACAAAGCCTTTGGCCTTCATAAACCGCCTAAATTTTAAATTTAAGGCGCGATTATATTGGGAGCGAGCTTAGATTAAAATTCGCCTTAAAATTAATCCTAAATAATAAATTTTATTATTCGTTTAGAAATTTTAGGCTATAATCGCTTCAAAATTCATTTCAAGGAGAGAAAGATGTTTAAACTTAGAGAGTTGCCGTTCGATGCGGCGCACAACGCGGTCGTAAGCAAGCAAACCTGTGATTATCACCACGGCAAGCACCATGCGACCTATGTGGCAAATTTAAATAAACTTACCGAATCGGGCGAGTTTGCGGGCAAGGGGCTTTACGAGATCGTAACGGCTGCTAGCGGCGGGCTTTTCAACAACGCAGCGCAGGTTTACAACCACGATTTTTACTGGGATTGCATCGCAAAGCCTAGCGAGCCGTCTGCGGAGCTAAAATCGGCGCTAGCGGAAAATTTCGCGGATTTTAAAAGCGAGTTTTTGGCTGCTGCTACGGCGCATTTCGGCTCGGGCTGGGTGTGGCTCGCTTACGATCCCAAATCGGGCAAGCTTTGCATCAAAGCGACCCAAAACGCCGCCACGCCGGTGACCGAAGGGCTCGTGCCGCTTCTAGTCGTGGACGTTTGGGAGCACGCGTATTACATCGATGAGCACAATGCGCGCCCGAAATATCTGGAAAAATTCTACGCGGGCATCAACTGGGAGTTCGTCTCAAGCGCCTACGAATGGGCTAAAAAAGAGGGTCTCGGCTCGGTGAAATTCTACATCGACGAGCTTCACGGCAGAGATTAAATTTTAAAATTTAAGCGGACGCGGCGATACAAAAATCTGGGTCCGTCGCGCTTCGCTTGCGTAAATTTTAAATTGCGCGGGCACGCACAAACGGAAGCGGTGCTACCCGCAGAGCTAGAATCCGTTTAAACGCATAATCCGAGTAGAGCGGATACGGCTCGCGTAGTACACAAAGCTGAAATCTCTTGAGCGCCCGTAGGTTCGCTGTGGGTTCGCTGCAGACGCAGATTTGCTGCGTAGGACGTGAACGCCGCCCGCAAATCGCTTAGACGCACCGCAAGCGACCCTGGACGATAACCGCTGCGGCGCTTGCTGCATGCCACCGATCGCTTAAAATTTTAATTCAAAGCTAGCGGCTAAATTTTAGGGCTTTTCTTGAGATTTAGTCGCAGCAATACCGCTTTTCAATCTATCTTTTAAATTTAAAATTTCATCAAAACCCGGGCGCCAAGTCCAATCAAAATTTAACCCAAAATCATCCGCAGCCCGATCGCACACATCAGCACCGAGCAGAAAATTTCGAGGTATTTCAGGTGGGTTTTTAGCAGATTTTTTAGCACCGCTCCGCCCAGCGCGTAGATGCTAAGGCATATACTTTCGCTGGCGCACAGCGTGGCGACGAGGGCGAAAGTGCGCGCGCCGAAAAGATTGCCCGCATCCAAAAATGGCGGAAAGAGCGCGGTAAAAAATATCCACGCCTTGGGGTTTGAGACCGCGACTACGAGGTCTTGGAAGAAGATATTTTCGCTGCACTTCTGTTTTTGCAGCTTGAAATTTCCGCGCGCTAAAAAAGTCGCGACGCCCAGATAGAAGATATACGCGCCGCCTAAAATTTTAATCGCGCTAAGCGCCGCAGGGTGCGCAAGCAGAATGCCCGCGAGGCCGAATATGCACGCAACCGCCACGGCTGCGACGCCCAGCACCTGTGCGAGCAGCGCGGGCAGCGCCTTAAGATAGCCGCGCGCGATGCCGAGATTTAGCGCGTAGGTCATGTTGATGCCCGGCATCAGCGATATCGGAAAGATCGTAAAGAAAAACAGAAGCATTGCAAACCCCTAAATTGCGGCTAAATTTTAAATTTTATCTCTCGCGATACGGCGCCGCTGCGATAGATTTTAAATTTCTAAAATTTAACGCGCTGCGCTGAGGCGAATAAAATTTTAAAATTCCGCCGCGCCGCACCCAAACTTTTCTTGGGGCGGGAAGGGGGCTTGAATTGCGAGGTCGCTCCCCTTTCCGCCCCAAACCCCACCTAACCCCCGACGACGCTTTACAAGGGGCAGGCTACGCCTGCGCTGAATTTATATTATAACTGCGGTGCAGTGTCTCGCACCTAGTCGCAAGACCGCCGTGCCGCAAGTTTCAATACAATGTGTCGCACCGAGTAAAAACTTACGCCGCAGCGTATGCAACGGAACGAATGAAATTTTAAAATTCTACACGCCTTGGCATAAAATATATTGCGGCGAAGTGAGCCGCAGCGCCGCGGGTAAATTTAAAATTTAAAACTCTCGCGGCTTTAAATTTAGCCGAAAATCCCGTATCCGAAGATCACCGCGATGATAAGCGGCAGGATAAATTTGACGTACAAAAACCAAACTCCCGCGAGCCTTGCGCTCAGATCGCCTTCGTTGGTGAGCTCGTAGATCGCGTCCTTTTTCAGCACCCAGCCCACGTAGATGCAGCATAGAAGCGCCGTTAGCACGAAAAATACGTTCGCGCTTACGAAGTCGAAGGCGTCGAAAACCGAGCGCCCCAGAATTTTAATGTCCGCAAGCACGCTGCTTGAGAGTATGCAGGGTAGGTTGCCGAGCACGAAGACGCCGCCGAGCGTTAAATTTACCGCCTTTAGCGTTGAAAATGAGAAGCGCTCCTCAACGAAATTTATGATGACCTGATAGATCGTGATCGACGTCGTAAGCGCGGCGATGAGCAAAATCGAGAGAAAGACTACCGCGACGGCGTTGCCGAACGGCATGTGCGAAAACGCGATCGGCAGGCTCTTAAAAACTAGCGACGAGCCGCTGCTCGGCTCAAGCCCTGCGCTAAAGAGCGACGGGAAGATCATAAAGCCCGCAAGCACGGCGATGAGCGTGTTTACGACTGCGGTGATGGTGGCTGTTTGCATCAGCTTCTCGTCTTTGTTGAGGAAGCTAGACAGCGTGATCATCACGCCGAAACCGAGTGAGAGCGCGAAAAAGACCTGTCCCAAAACGTCGATCAAAAGTTTGGGCGTGATCTTGGCAAAATCGACGCCGAGGTAAAATTTCACGCCCTCCTTTGCGCCTTCGAGCGTTAAATTTGTAAGGATCACCGCGATGAAGCACAAAAATAGCGCGGGCATTAAAAATTTTACGAATTTTTCGATTCCTTCGATGATGCCGTTTTTCAAAATGTACCAGTTGATCGCTATGAAAACGATCGTGTAAGCTCCGACGCCAAGCGGGCTGTTTTCGATGTGATCTGAGTAGAATTTCTGCGTAAATGCGGGGTCTGTGATCCGCGCGGAGAGGTCGAAGTTGCCGCTTACGATGTTTACGATATAGGTTAGCACCCAGCCGCCGAGGACCATATAATAGGCCAAAATTCCAAACGCGCCGATTACGCCCATGATGCCTACGATTTTCCATGCGGGCTTTATGCGCGAGCCGTCCTTTTTAGGCGCTGCGAAGGCATCGACGCAGTTTCTTAGCGCACGGCGTCCGATGACGTTTTCTACCAAGATCATCGGGATCCCAAGCACGATCATCGCGATGCAAAATATGAGCACGTAGGCGCCGCCGCCGTTTTGCCCGACTAGATACGGGAACCTCCACGTACAACCAAAGCCGATCGTGGCGCCTGCGACGGTTAAGATATATGTGAGCTTGCTGCTCCAGGTCTGTCTCGGCACGCTCCCTCCTTAAAATTGCTCTTTTTTGAGCTTGTCGAGGAAGTCCTCGATATTGTATTTGGCGCGGTAAGCCTCGCTGATGAGATGGATTATGATGTCGCCGAGATCGACGACGCTCCACTCATCACCGCTTTCGATAGCCAAAAACTCCTCGCCGAGCGGCTTTAGTACGCTTTTTAGCTCCTCGATAAGTGAGGCTGCGTGGCGGGAGGTTAGCGTAGTTGCGATAACTACGAATTTCGCGATGTATTCGCGCTCACTCATATCGATGATCTGGACGTCTTCGGCTTTCTTTTCGTTTAAAATTTCGGCGATCCGCTCCGCCCTTTGCTTTGGATCTTGCATATCTTTCCTTTTATAAAATTTTATGACCTCTGCTGTGATCTTGGGCGGGATTTCGCCTTTGAAATCTCGCCTAAAACCGCTTGAGCTCGCATCTACGGCAATCTCGATCCGCCTTAGGCTCGCCCACTGCCGCGGGATCTCGTAGCCCGGCCTCGTAAGCACGACAAACTCCGCTAATTTCTGCAGCTCGCTAAAATCGCGCCATTTATGAAGCTCTGATAGGTTGTCGGCGCCCACGACGATGTAGAGCTTTGAGACTGTATCTGCGCCGCCTGTGCTACCTATGCAATTTACTGCGTTGCCTGCGCTATGCGCGTCGTTCATATCATTTATGTCGCTCGCATCGCTTGCGTTGTTTGCTCTACCCATGCCGTTTGTTTCATTTGCGCTACCGCTTACGTTGCATACGCCGTCTGCGCCGCCACTTTGAATTTTATTCGCGCCTGAAATTTCATCCGCATCCGAACTCTCGCTCGCTATGCTACTTGGAATTTCACGGTTTTTTGCGTTTAAAATTTCGCTCGCATTTGAAATTTTATCTGCGTTTTGGATTTTACTCGCGCCGTCCTCGCTGCCCGCGTTACTTTGTGAAATTCCGTCCATTTCGCTTTTGCTACCAATCGAAATTTGATCCGCCATTCCGCCTTGCAGAGCTTCGTTTTTTGCGTTAGCGGGGATGCTCGTCCCGTCCGTAATATCGGCGGTGCAGGCATCGTCGCTTGAAATTTTAGCTATGCCGCACGACAAAGTCCCGTCCGTCTTCTCGGGTAAAATTTCGTCTGCACTGCCAGGAGTATAAGCACCGGCAGAAATTTTATTCGCAATATTTGCGCCGTTAGATAAAGCCCTATCCGTTACGGCTGTCGGGGTTTCGCTCGTCGAGGCTGCCGTCTCCGACGTGATTTTGCCGCTTGCGCCGTATTTTTCGAGCAGAAATTTCACGCTTTGTATCGTGGGTACCGGCACGTTTTGCGAAATTTCATAATCGCTCACCTCCACGCCCGGGGCGTCGCTCCACAGCGCGCGGCACCATCTAAGCCGCAGCTGCGGAGGCGCCGAAAAGCTTTTTTTAAACGGGTTGAGAAACGACGGCATTATGACCAGCAAGTCGGGCTTTAGGCTTGATAAGATCGCCCTTACCGCGGCGTCGTGTCCTGCATGCGGCGGATCGAAACTGCCGCCGAAAAGCGCGATCTTCACGCGCTCGCTCCGCGCCGTTTCATGCCGCAAAATTTCTCGCCCTTCGCCGTAAATTCCGCGGCATAAAATTTTGCGCGGCGCGATCTTGCTTTATGAAATTTTACGCTGTAAAATTCCGCTTCGCCAAATTTTGTTTCAAAAAATCTCGCGTTTTGCGGCGCGGTAAATTTAAAAGGCGTGGCGGCGCAAAGGCTAGGACTGCGTCGTAGCCCTTTTGCGGCGGCAAATTTAAAAAGCGCGCCGCCGTGGAATTTTACCCCGCCGAATCTCGCTGCGTTAAATTTCATTTTAAGCTCTAAATTTAGCGTCTGAAACTTCATCTCGTGAAATTTCACGCCGTACAATTCTGCAGTGCGAGCTAAAAAACCCATCTCGCGCGATTTTGCTTTGTAAAATTTGACGCCGCGTGTCCTAAATTTTGATTTGCAGAATTCCGTACGGCGAAAGTTCGCTCCTAAAAATTCCGTTCCGTAGGTCGTAAATTTCGCGCTATTAAATTTCGCGCCAAGAAATTTAAAATGCGAGTGCCGTGATTGCCGAATTTGTCGCGTATGACGAAGCGTTTCATTGCAAAATTTAAAACCGCGAAACTCGGTATCGTGCGCCTCAGGCTCTGCGCCGCAAAATTTCGTGCTACCAAATTTTGTTGCAAAAAATCCCGCATTTTGCAGCGCAAAAAATTTAACGCCGCGTTTCTTAAATTTTTCCGCGTAAAATCCAGCGGCTGCAAAGTGGGCGTTAGAATTTGGGTTTTTATAAGGCTTTCGCACGGGCCGCCTACATATATTTTTCTAAAACGCACGGGATTTCGATGCTGCCGTCCTTGCGCTGGTAGTTTTCCATCACCGCGATCAGCGTGCGGCCGACCGCGAGCGAGGAGCCGTTTAGCGTGTGAACGAGGCTGTTTTTCTTGCCGTCTTTGAAGCGGATCTTGGCTCTACGCGCCTGAAAATCGCGACAGTTGCTGATCGAGCTGATCTCTCTGTATTGGTTCTGCCCCGGCAGCCAAACCTCCAAATCCACGGTTTTTGCGGCGCTAAAGCCAAGATCGCCGCTGCAAAGTAGCATGTGTCTGTGCGGAAGGCCTAGGCTAGCTAACAGATCGCTCGCGCACGAAATCATCTCCTCAAGCATCTTTGCGCTATCTTCAGGGCGCGTGATGGCGACGAGTTCGACCTTTTCAAACTGGTGCTGGCGGATCATGCCGCGCGTATCGCGCCCCGCCGAGCCCGCTTCCTTGCGAAAGCAGTGGCTGTAGCTGGTGAGCTTGATCGGCAGCTCCTCGCTACGTAAAATTTCATCGTTAAAGAGATTTGTCGCCGTAACCTCGCTCGTAGGGATTAGGTAGAGGTTTTGCTCCTCGTCGTCAACGCGGTAGAGATCGTCTTTAAATTTAGGCAGCTGGCCCGTGCCGTAGAGGATCTGATCGCGCACCAAAAACGGCATATTTACGAGCTCGAAGCCGCGCGAGTTATTAAATTCGATCATATAGTTGATGAGAGCCATATTCAGTTTTGCGCCCAGCCCGCGGATCGCGGTGAAGCGGCTGCCGCTGAGCTTGACGCCGCGCTCGAAATCAAGCCATCCCAGCGCCTCGCCGAGCTCGAAGTGCTGCTTGGGCGCGAAGTCAAACGTGCGCGGCTGCAGCGCCTTTTTGATACAGACGTTTTCGCTCTCGTCCGTGCCGATCGGCACGTCGTCGTCGATGATATTCGGCACGCACGCGGCGATCGCCTCTAGGCTCTGCTCGCGCTCATTTACGAGCTCGCCAAGGCTTTGGATCTTTTGCTTATTTTCCTCAAGCTGTGATTTTAGCGCGCCTACGTCCCAGCCTTCGCGCGCGGCGAGACCTAACTCCTTGCTCTTTGCGTTTTGCACGGCCTGAAGGTTTTCAAGATCGCTCTTTTTAGATTTTAGCTCGTTGTAGGCATCTAGTAGCGATTGCAGGGTTTGCGGCGGGACTTTTTTGGCGATAAGTTTTTTATTAAATTCGTCGAAATTCGTCTCGATAAGTTTTAAATTTATCATTTTCTGCCTCTTTTTGGTAATTTAAATTGCGACATTTTAACTAAAGTTTGCTTTAAATACTCAAAATAAACCCACATTTAAGCAATACGGATGAAAAAAAGTGATACAATTCCGTAATATTTTATTATGAAAGGTATTACATGAAGGCAAAATTTGCTTTTTTAGGAATTTTCGCGGCGAGCCTTGTGTTCGCACATTTCGGCGTTCTTACGACGGATAAAAATGTCGTAGAGGATCAAAAAGATGCTACTTTAAAGCTAAATTTGGAATTCTCCCATCCGTTTTTACAGGAGTCTATGAATCTACAAAAGCCCGCAGAATTTGGTGTTTTTATTGATGGTGAGAAAAAATCGCTCCTAGGCAGCCTAAAAGAGCAGAAAAAGGGCGAAAATTCCTATTTCACGGCGGAATTTAAAGCTGACAAGCCATCGCTTTTGGCGTTTTATTTTGATCCGAAACCCTATGCCGAGCCGGCCGAGCGTAAGATGATCCGCCATATTACCAAAACCTACGTCGATGCTTACGGCGCGGGCGAAGGCTGGGATAAGCCGCTCGGGCTAGAGGCGGAGATCGTGCCGCTAGTGCGGCCTTATGCGCTGTATGCGGGCGAGATATTTAGCGGAGTTTTTTTACTGCACGGAAAGCCCGTCTCGGGCGCGGACGTGGAGATCGAGCTATATAACGATAAGGGCTACAAAGCCCCTAGTGAGGCGCATGTCACACAGGTCGTTAAAACCAACGGCGCGGGCGAGTTTAGCTTCGTGATGCCGGTTGCCGGCTGGTGGGGCTTTGCGGCTCTTAGCGAGGAGGAGGCCGCCAAAGGAAGCGAGCAGCCCGTAAATGAGCTGGGCGCCGTGCTTTGGATCAAGGCAGGCGAGCTGAAAAAATAGGGGAGCGGCTCGGTGAGATCTCTTTTTTCTGGTGAAATTTGCGCGGCTGCGGATAAATTTAAATTTGCGTTTGAGCGGAGCTTTGAAATTTTATTTTCGCACGTTTTGATTTTGAGCGTAGAATTTCCAGCGAATTCTGCGGCTAAAATTCTAAATGACAAAATTTCGCTGTTTCGCACCTCCACGCAGTCTGCGTCTCGGGGTTTGGTTAAAACTTTACGGAGCAAAATTTCGCTGAGTAGAATTTTAAGTAACGAAGCTCTGCTGCGTGGAATTTTGCTCGGTAGAAATCCGCTCTTAGGAGCTTCGAGCCGTAAAATTTCATATCCGTGGATTTATGAGCGTAAAATACCCGCGCGCAAAATTTCGTTTTTTGAAATTTTGCAGGCTCTGTTTTACCGCGAGAGCACCGCGCCGAGATCGCTCGGAGCTTTAAATTTTGCGTCGCAGAATCCGCTTGTTGCTCTTACAAATGTAGCAAGCGAAAATTCTTGCACCATGCAAGCCGTAAAATTTATCAAATTCACTGGTTCCGTAAGTGGTTCCGAGACCACTCCGAGTTTTACGCCAACGGTCACCACAGATAGGACGCAAACCGCGAGTTTTACAGCCGCAAATTTTATCGCGATTAAAGCCGTAAAAGCAAGTTCTATAGCAATCAAAGCGATTATCACAAAGGTCGCAAATGCCTTAAATTTAGCTAGCTCCCGCGTTTTTGCGCGTCTAAAAAACGGGAGCGATTTAAAGGAGGTGAGCCGTGCACATTAGCGAAGGAGTTTTGAGCGCGCCCGTACTGCTTGCAGGCTGGGCGGTTACGGCGCCTGCGGTGGCGGCGATTTTATGGCGCGTAAGGCAGTCTGAAATCCCGAGGATCGCATGTTTTAGCGCGCTGTTTTTCGTTGCATCTTTTGTGCACCTGCCCGTGGGCGTCAGCTCCATGCACCTGATGCTAAGCGGGCTCGTGGGCGCGTTTTTGGGCTCGCGCGCGATCTTGGCGATTTTCGTCGCGCTGTTTTTGCAGGGGGTATTTTTTGGATTCGGAGGGCTTAGCGTGCTCGGCGTAAATACCGCAGTCATCGGTTTTCCGGCGGTTTTGGGCGGGCTCTTTGCCGCCGCCGCAAAAGCGCAAGAGCTAAAAGTGCGCACGCAAAAAATTTATCTATTTTTGGCGGGTTTCGTGCCGATCGTCTGCTCGATGCTGCTTCTTGATCTAGTGCTTTTCATCAGTGGGCGGGAGTTTTTTGCTATCGCGACGCTCATCTCGCTCGAAGGCGCGATTCTAGCTGTTTTGGAAGGGATCATCACTCTTTTTGCGCTTAGCTTTATTACAAAATTTTACGGCGGACAGAGGCGATGAGGGCGCTATTTTTCTTAGCGGTTTTGAGCTCTTTTGCATTTTCACACGCGCTGCATCTTTTCGCGACGCAAGAGGGCGATAGAGTGGCGATTTATAGCTATTTTTATAAAAATTCTCCCTGCATGGAGTGCGAAGTTTTAATTAGCGCGGACGGGCGCGAAATTTTGCGCACTAAGACCGATAAAGAGGGACTTGCAAGCATAAAGATCCCGGCTAAAAATTTTACTATTCAAATTTATGGAGGTGCAGGGCACGGCGCGCAGATGGAATTTAGCGCCGAGAACTTTGCGCCACAAAATTCTGACGTTTCTAAAAATCCTTTGCCGCAAAATTTGAACGCCGCTAAAAATTCCGCGTCCGAAGACAGCGCACCCGAAAATATCGCGCCGAAAGGCAGTGTGTCTAAAGATAAAATTTCAAATGTTTCCAAGCCTTTGGAAAATTCCGCCTCGCAAAGCATCTTGCCGAAAGAAAGCCCTAAGAGTGATATTAGGAGCCTGGCGTTTCAAAACCAGTCCGCCGAGGCGCCTAAAATCGCGCTTTGTTTGGCCTTGATTTTCGGCTTTTTTGCTTTAATGTGGCTAGCGAAAAGAGCGCGCAAATGAGCCCCGCCGTATCGCTGCTCGCGTTTTTCATCTTCAGCTTTGGCGTCGGACTTAGCGGGCAGCTTTATGCGGCGTTTTTTGCCCCGCCGCTACTTCTTTTTGCGCTTAAAATTTCGATTGCGCGCGCGGTCTGCACAAGGCTTGCGGTATTAAATATCTTTTCGATTTTAAGCGCGTTAAGCCCCGCCATAGTCGGCAACTACGAGTTTGCGGGCGTGATATTTTTGCGCGCGAATTTGATAATGGCGTTTGCAATTTTGCTATTTTACGGTAAGGATGAATATTTTTTCGCGCGCGGATTTTACGGGCTCGGGCTCGGCGAAAAGCTAAGCTCTTTGGTGTATTGCTGCGGGCGATTCGTAAATTTTTTACGCTCGGATCTAGCAAGGCTGCAAGCTCTTTTGCGGATGCGCGGATTTGTGGGGACGAGCGGAATTTTCACCTATAAAATTTATGCGAATTTAGTCGGGATTTTAGCGATTTCGGCGCTTGAGCAAGCAAGAAATTTAAGCCTGGTGATGAGCGCGCGAGGGTTTTGCGGTAGGCTATTTTACGAACGTTGCGATGGTTTGGGCGTCTCGGAGGCCTCGTTTTTGGCGTTCGTGCTGGCGTGCGTATCTGTTAAAATCGGAGCTATCTTATGAGCTGTTCGCTTAAGGCGCTGGATTTAAGCGTTAAAAACGGCGAGCGAGAAATTTTTCGCGGCGTAAATTTGAGCGTAGGGCATAAGGAAAAAGTGGCGATCTTGGGCGCGAACGGGCAGGGCAAGACGAGCTTGCTTCAAATTTTAGGTGGCCTAAGACAATGGGGCGAGGGCGAGATTGAGCTTTTCGGCGAGAAGCTTGAGTGTGTGGAGGATTTTGTAAAATTTCGCCACGAGATCGGGTTTTTATTTCAAAACAGCGACGATCAGTTTTTGTGCGCGAGCGTGTTTGAGGACGTCGCATTTAGCCTGCGTGCACAAAATGAGCGGTTAAAACAAGCACGAAATGCGGAGAAAAGGCGTGGAATTTTTTCTAAATTTTTTGGTCGTAAGGCGCAAATTTTAAGGCAGGGCAGCGAAAACGACCATCTAAAAAAGCTTGAAATTTTAAGCGAAAAGCAGATCGAACGCAAGGCGCTGGAGGCGCTGCGACGCTTGGGAATCGAGCATCTGCGCGAGCGGGTGCCCTTTCATCTAAGCGGCGGTGAGAAAAAGCTAGTAGCGCTTGCGGGCGCGCTGGTATGCGAGCCTAGGATACTGCTACTGGACGAGCCTACGACGGCGCTTGATGAGGCGATGCAGGAGCGCGTGGCGGGGATTTTGGCGGGGCTTGACGTAAGCGAAATCATCGTTTCGCACGATAAAAGTTTCATCGATAAAATCGCGGATAAAATCTATTATTTGAAATCAGATGGGCTGTATGAAAGTCCATGATAAAATCATGGATAAATTTATCGTTTAAAATCAAGAGGCTTGTATAAGTCCATAATGGCGACCCTTGCGGGATTTGAACCACGCGTTTTCGCACTGAGAATGCAACGTCCTGAGCCACTAGACGAAAAGGTCAAGAAGCCGCATTATAGCGACAAAAACAAAATTTTAGATAAAATACTAAATGTGGTGTCTTAATATGACGATAAGTTTTTTTAGAATTTTAAAGAACGACACATTGTTTATCGGGCTACGTTATTTAGATTAAAATTTAAAGGTGCGATGGATGTAATTTTAATTTTAGTCAATCGCACTTATTTTTGAGATAAATTTAGGACGTAAGATTTTATAATCTATCTGAATTTATATACAAGGTGAAGCCTAGCCTATCTTTTCCATCGCCTTGTTTTTAAACGCTACGGGATTAGCGATAAATTGGAAGCTAACCGCGGTGCCGCCGGTGCCCCGCACCACTATGGTGCCGAATTTTAAAATTCGCCCCAAGATACTTTGCATTACGGATATGCTTTCGATTTTTTCATATTTTAGCTCCACCGTTTCACGGCTAATAAGACCCTTTTTGCCGATTATACGTTGATTCGTGATAGCGAGCTCGTTTGTTTTTAAAACAATAAACCCGTGAATTAGCGCCGCTATAAAACCGCCAAAGCATATGAATGAAAGTCTATCGTCTTTATTTATGATTCCAACTATCGCGGGAATCAATATGACGATAGCGGAGATAAAAACCGCCCAGTGAATTTTGGCTTTAGCAATCACATTTTCGCTATTTAGAAGGTTAGACTCTACGTAACCCATAAATATCCTTTAAAAGAATTTTAGGCTTAAATTATATCCCCGCCTCATTAATCTTGACTTAAATTTTATGCGGCGGCAGCTCGTGTAATGCGGATTGGGCAATCGGAATTTGTGCGTAAATTTAGATTAAATTTTACTTTGTCGGCTGCGAAATTCAGCGCAAAATTTATGGTTAAATTCTGCGCACTAGGCTTTTAAAATTGTAAATTTAGCGCAGCGAAATTGCCCCGCTTGTGGCCTGGCGATCGCCCTATGTCGCATAAATTTTATCAAAGCCCTAAGGCTTAATGAAGCTCGCAGGGTAAATTTATAAATGCACTAAATTTTATCGCAATACATTTGAAATTTTTAGCGTGCGATATGCAAACTCGCTACGGTTGAAGCTCGTCCGTACGAATATAAAATTCGTTAGCGCAAAGTGCGAAAAAGTGGCTAGCGTGCGCAACGGTGCGAAATTAAAATTTAAGCTTGCTAACCTAAATTTGAAATTTTGCAGCTGCCCGCTCTAAAATCCGAGTGCTTTTTGAATCGCGAGCGTCTGGGCTACGACGCGTTCTAGCTGCTGCAAATTTAGCATATTCGGCCCATCCGAAAGCGCGTGGGCGGGATCAGGGTGCGTTTCGTAAAAAAAGCCGTCCACGCCCACGGCCGCCGCCGCTCGCGCGAGATACGGCACGAAGCGCGAGTCGCCGCCGCTCGTAGCGCCGATACTAGGCATCTGCACGCTGTGCGTCGCGTCGAAAATGACCGGCGCAAACTCGCGCATAATCGGCAGCGAGCGCATATCGACGATCAGGTTTCCGTAGCCGAATGTGCTGCCGCGCTCGGTGAGCCAAACGCCGTAGCGGCGCGCCAGATCGTGCATGCCTTCGCCGTTTGGTTGCGGGGCGCTTTGAGCAGAATTTGCAACGCCTTCGGTACTGCAAGCATGGGTGGAATTTTGCGCGTCCGATCGTGCGCCGCAAGAATTTTGCGCGCCTAGCGCGGAAGAGCCGTTATTCGCACCGCTTCGGGCGCCGCTTTGCGCGCCGCAAATTTCGGCATCGTCGGAGCAGGCGCTGTTTTGAGCGGCGTTCGTACCGCTAGATGCCGCGCCGCTTTGCGGTGTATAAGCCCGTGCGCTGCGGGTTTGCAGCACCTTTTCGACGCTGTGTTTCATCGCCTGCGGCGATAGAAACTGACCTTTTTTGATATTTACTACCGCTTGCGTGCCGGCTGCGGCGACGAGCAGGTCGGTTTGGCGGCACAAAAATGCAGGTATCTGCAGCACGTCGGCGACGCGCGCGGCGGGCTCTGCCTGGTAGCTTTCGTGGATGTCGGTTAAAATTTTATAGCCGAACTTCTCCTTTACTTCAGCTAAAATTTCGCAGCCGCGCTGCAGCCCCGGGCCGCGGAAGCTTGAGATGCTGGTGCGGTTGGCTTTATCGAAGCTGCTTTTGAAGTAAAATTCCACCCCGCTCATTTCGTTAAATTTGCGCAAACTTTCCGCAACTTTCATTATCAGCTCGCGGCTTTCGATCACGCAGGGTCCTGCGATCAGTATCATGAAATATCCTTTTTTAAAATTTGTGCGATTTTAGCGAAATTTTACTAACTCTTAATAGGGCTTACCGAAAAATTTCTCGTAATGCTCATAAAAGCGCTTGTAGTAGGGATTTGAGTAGCGTTTGCGCATGCCGTAGTTGTAGCACTCTATCGTGTCTTTTATATTTTTATTTTTGGCGTTCCAGCATTTGCGCAGGATCTTGGCGCATTTAGTGAGGTTGTACATCGGGTTGAATATATAATCGATCTCATTTTGGCTGAAATTTACCGCGTTTAGCTGCCCAAGCCCTACGTCGATGCTAAAGCCGTCCTCGTACAGATACTTGGCGATCTGCACGGCGTAAATTTCGTTTGCCGGTATTATCGTAACGACCCATTTGCTGGAATTTAGGCTGTAGTTGCTCGTTTTGATGCGGACATTTTGATTGCGCAGGCTTGCAAAATAATCGGCATTTGCTTTGTTTGTCAAAAAGGAGATCGTGTAGGGCTCGAAGTCGCTTTCGATTTTGACGATGGTGTATAAAATTTCAGGCTTTACCCCTTCGTTTTGCGCTACTGCGGCGATGGCGTTTACGATCTCGTTCGGCGAGTAAGCGGGGGCTTGAAGCACTAAAAACAGGGTGAAAACCAACTTTTTCATCTAAATTTACCGAGCCTTTGATAAAATTTTATGTCGCAAGTATAGCACAATTTCAGTCTTTTCATCATTGTTTAAGTGAAAATTAATCGTATTGGATATATAATCACATTTCTTTTTTGAACCCAAACGGTCGCTTAGCTCAGCTGGTAGAGCGCCACCCTTACAAGGTGGATGTCGCAGGTTCGATCCCTACAGCGACCACCATTTTGAAATCCTTGGATTTCATACTTCTTTGGCACTTGCGCTGCGAGTGTGATTTTTGGTGCGACGGTAGTTCAGCTGGTTAGAATGCCGCCCTGTCACGGCGGAGGTCGTGGGTTCGAGCCCCATTCGTCGCGCCACTTCTTAAGATGTCTTGCTAGCTCAGTAGGTAGAGCATCTCACTTTTAATGAGGGGGTCGTTGGTTCGAATCCAACGCAGGACACCATCCACCAAATTTCCCCCATAATTTTAGTTTTTTGATTTTTTTAAAAGCCCTGTTTTACGGCTTTTTCAAATTTTTTCAAAAAAATTTCAAATACTAAAAACGCTAGATTATACAGGCGGTTTAAGAGAAACTACTATATATTAAAAAATGTATAGTAGCTCTTAAGCTTGTTAAACTCTTTGGAAGCTTTTATAATTTGTCCTATGAAACTATATTAAATTTTAAAGGATAAGTAGTTATGAAAGTTTTTTCTAAAATTAAAGATGATCCGTCTTTTAAAACGGATCCCGATAAAGTGATCAGAAATTTCTCCCTGCCTCATCGCAAAAATACTATGGTGGAAATGATAGATGAGCATATAGCAGTTAGATTATATCGCTCATTTAATAAAAAGGGAGAGCAAACAATCCATAGGCACTATCACTATTGCATAGGCGGCAAGCTGATTAAGTATGAGATAAGTCTTAATGAGGCCAGAGAAGCGCTTAAAGGTTTAATAGTAGATGGTTCTACTAAACTAGCCGCCCCAAGTAATACTCTAGCGAGTGTTTACCAACAGTTTTGCAGACATAACGGCAACGTCGCATCAGCAACCTCTAAAAGACGAGATATGAGCTTTAAAGCTTTAAAGGATATCTGCGACAAAGATATAAACAAGATAAGCAAAAAGGATATTATGCCGATACTGGATTATTATTACGATAATGAAAAATACGCCTCCTTGGAAATTCTATTCAAACTTATAAAAAGACTATTCAGATATGCTCGCATAAGAGATATTTCTAAAAATCCATTATTTGCAGAAGAGGTGTTTAAGGACTTTTATAATATACCTCGCCATAGCGAATACCCATATATAAAAGATGACTTGGATTTAACCGTACTTATTAAATTTATCATGAACTATCCTCATCAAATCGGCGTTAAAAACGCTTTAATATTCGGACTACTTACGGGGCTAAGAAGCTCAAACGTAAGGAACTTAACCCGTGAGCATTTAAAAATAGGTGATGATGGAGAATACTACTTACTATTCCCGCAAGATGAAAATAAGGTAAAAAGCAATGGAGATGAACATCTGGGACTTCCTACAGAAGTAGGGCAATGGCTGCAAAGGTTACACGCTCATAATAGCAGCTGCCCGTTATGCTTTGCCAATACGCAAGGAGAGGTACTAAGCGATATGACTCTAGTTAAAGCACTTAAAACCTATGCTCCCGTAATAGCTAAGAATAGATTGGTCTTTCACTCTTTTAGAAAGATACTAGAAACCTTTGCATATGAGAAAATACATGAGAACAAGCTGGATCCTTATAGCATTGAACGCACCCTTTTTCATGCACAAAGAGAGATACAAAAGATTTATAATAAAGCTACGAACGTTGAGAATACGCGTAGGGTTTTAACATGGTGGCTAGGTTATTTAAAGGGGTTGGGGTTTAAATTTTAAGGGGAGAGATGAGTTAAAAAAAAGGATAGTTTCTTTGAAGGTTTACGCGGTTGTTGATTGAACAGAATACATCCGCAAATTAAAGTAATATATACGGAAAATACCATAGATATAGCAAAGCTCTTGCCATAAACGGATAAATACTATAAACATACAGAGGATTTTCTAGTATAGCTAAGTCTCTAGAAAATAACTGGGACGAGCTTACTACGTATTTCAGATATTCTAAAGCTATTGTAAGCCCATTTAATCCATTAATTCCATAATCCATGAGTTTCATATATATAGGTAGCTTAAATTTCTCAACCAAATCAGCATTTTATCCATTGCAGGGATATTTCTCTTTTTATTAAGTGCCGTTTAAATATACTTTTTATAACTTTTCGGAATATTTCTTTGCTAAAGCAGCTCCTTATTGCAAATAGTAAATTCCGGGGATATTCTTATGTAGCTTTGCTTTTAAAAGGCATTTAAATACCGAAGGCATCTATCTAGCCATCCCCCCCCTCTTAATCAGGCTTAAGCTTATATATAATCAAGTCAATAATGCTTATAGCCCAACCAAGTAATGCCTAGTTATCTCCACTCTTGAATGCCCCATATCTATAGATACCTGAGCTAAAGCTTCTATATGACTCATACCTTCTTTACGTAACTCTTCGTATCTTTCTTGAGCGAAGTTATATCTAAGCCCATGTGTTCCTCTACTATCTGCTCCTGCTGCTTTTAGATCTTTTACGTAAGCATTCTTTGGGGCATAGTATCCAGATTCTTTAGCGAGCTTTAGCTGCCTTATGGTTTTATCGCTTAGCTTTTTAGTGCTGTAATATAAGCCGTTCTTACTGCCGAGTATGGTAATGCTATTATCATCGTTGATTTTCCATTTGCTTGAGTTAATGGCATCATCTAGTCTTAGCCCCGCTTCTAATTGCAGCTTAGCGGATATATAGTATAATGAGCTTAATTGCATATTGCTTATGATTTTATATGGATTTTCATAGGCTCTGTTATAGTGTCTTTTACGAAGGTTTATCCCCTTTTTCTTAAGCTCTTTCCGGATATCCGTAATATCTTTTCCCGATACGTTTAGACCTAGCTTGCTGCAATTATCAAAGCTCTTAGCTAATGTAGATATATAGGTATTAAGCGTTCCGCCGCTTATTTCATTTGCTTTTAGCAGTAGCCACTCTCTTGCACTACCGGCATTAATGTTTTGCGTTATCTTTTGACCGTGCCTAGTTTTAAGAAATTCTATATATTGAGTAGTTACCGCTCTTAAATTTTGAAGGCTTTTAATGCTATGGGCGTATGCGCTCTTTGTATGACCATTTTGTCCTTTAAGCTTGCTATTGCGTCTTACGTTACTTTTAGATATTCCGATACCGTTTGCTTGCCTCATAATCTGAGAGATAATAGCTTTAGCGTTCATTCTAGTGTGTAGAGCCATGATATATACCTTTATCTTTTTAATAGTCTTGCTACGCTTGATTTGCTGGTTTGTATGCCGTAGCGTTTCCATAGAATATCCGCTATTTTTTGATAGCTATGGCCGCTTTTATGTAGGGATTTTAAGCAATCCTTATAATCTGCTATTTTTGATTTGGTCGGTTTTTTCTTTGGGCCTAGTAGCTTTTTATACTCTTTATTTACTACTTCGCTTAAGGCTCTTTTATCTACTTTCATATCTTTGTAATAGTGCAATATGCCATTAAGTGCATTATCCGCTCTTTTTTTATCATGCCTTGCTCTACTAATATATGAGATAAAGGTATTTACTAACTCTATAAGCTCATTCTGATTAGCAGTCTCTTGAGCTTTATCGTTAAAGACCTTTATGCCTTTCTTGACTCTTAAAAGATTTTCGTAATGCATATCTGCTCCTTTGTGATAGGTTTTGCGGTAAATTTAAAGATTACCGCTCCTATTATAACGGGAGAATAAAAAAATGCCAGGAAGCTTTGCTGCTTTTCAATAGATTCGTTATTCTTTTCAGTAGATTCATTGTTTTCATTAAGTTTTGTTATTCTTTTTGGTAGTTTCATTATTTTCAGAAACCTTATGCTTCATTGTTTTTAGAAGCATCATTGCGCTTCGTTGTTTTTCGATAGATTCATTGTCTTTTTAGAAGCTCTATTTTTTCAACAGTCTAGTTATTTTTTCAGTAACTTCATCGGTTTTTATGGGGCTTCGTTGTTTCTTATAAAAAGGCTTGGTGATTGGTGATAGAATGGTAGAACCTGATATGCGGATGTTTTGAAGGATATGAGAGGTAGGGGATTATGAGAGATAAGGTATTCGTTTTTAAGATTGGGGGCTTTACGTGGAGGATTTCAGGGTTGTTTTTGAGTGGAATATTTTGTTGAAGGACATGTATGAGTTGGGCTTTGAAGATATAAAGGGTGCGAATATGTTGTAGTTTATGGAATCAACATAGTTCTTTTCAGGATTTTTAAGAAGAGTAAAGGTCGCAAGCGTAAAAACCTATGTAGGGATAGAGATATTTACGGAATTTTGTCTATCCTCATGCGGGCATTTTAATTTGCCGTATTAAATTAATCATACGCTCGCTGTGATTTAGAAAGATTGTAGCTTATGAGGCGGCGTTTTAAATATGTCGCCTCATATAAAATTCTAATCTATAAAGTGCTATGCTAGCAAGCGAAATGTCAGTATAGCCCTAAAATAGCCCTTAACTCATATAAACTTGCATATCATCCTTGCGAATATCTCTTTGGTTAAATTCCAAAGCTTCCGAGTTATCGGCATAGATATTTAGCTGCTCGATGATCTTGTTTACAGTATCTTGGCTTAAGAAAGCATTGTCTTTTAAAGCATCTTCTTGGCTGATGCTCGAGATGGTGTTTAGATTTGCAACGTCGCTAGGGCTAAGAGTCGAATTAAACTCGGATGTGTTTAAGTCTGCATCGTTGTAAAATTTTGAAACGATAGCCTTTAATTCGTCTTTATCGCCGCCTAAAACCATATCCCAGCCGGATTTGGAATTTGAACTATCGCCGGAGCTTTTTGAAAGAGGCGAGATTTGGGCTTTATTATTCATCGCCAGATTAGTATCCATCGCTAATGCAGCAGGTTTGGCAGCCGGCAAAAATGCATCCGCGGCGTTTGCTAAGGAAGCCACTTTGGCGCTATTTGCTTGATAATCCATACCGAATGCTCTATAAATATCCGCTGCCTTAATATTTAGATATTTACCGATACGAAATTCCTCTATGACATTGTCTCGGTTGCTAAAGAACCCTTTTACTTCCAAGATATCGTTCTTCGCATTCGGATCTGCAGGAGTGATGATTAATTTGAGATCATCCGAACCGTTCTCACCGTAATCATAGCGGACTCTTTTTACGGGATTTTTATATATGACTTTATCGTAGCCTCCAAGATCCATTATGGTTTTTGCTCCTCCGTCATAGGTAAAGACATTATCTTCCTTTCCTCCTATCATAGTGTTTGCATCGCCTTTAAGCTTGGCGTTTTTTAAGATAAAGTCATTATTTAAAGTGATGCCGTCTTTGAATTGTATATTTAGGTTTGTCACCAATCTGCGGTTTTCCTTGTAATCATAACCCGCAATAGCATTGTAACCCTCTATTAAGACGGTATCATTTGAAGAGGCGTTCGAGATAAGCAAGGTAGAGTTGATCAAATTTAGATCAAATCTTACATCTTTTTTATCCCAATCTTTAAATTTAATAAGGTCTTTATTTTTAAGTATCTTTATAATATCTTTTCCATCGCCTTTAGAAAAAACGAAAGTGTTTTTATATGGACTGTCTTCTTGTCCATAATTGTCATAATAATCTGCACCTATTAGAATATCATCCCCCTTACCGCCCTCTAGTATATTGCTCATATCTAAATAACCGCTTATTGTGTCACTACTATCGGTGCCGCTTAGCGATAGCTGCTTGATATCATTAAAGCTTAGTTTATCCCCATTGGCGAATTCAAAAGTTTGTATGATATTATTCTCATTGGCCCAATCTAGGCGTAACATATCTTTTAAAGTTATCGAACCATCTGATTTCTTAAAAGATATGACAAAATCACTAAATTCTTCATATTCTTTATTAATAGGTACTCTCGTTACTATTAAGTCATCCTTACTTATGCCTTCTCCAAATCTCAAAGTATCATTATTGGTAGTATTTGGCATCCAATCATATTTATTTAGTATAGTGTCATTTCCATCGCCTTTGTTATAAATATAGACATCGTCCCCCATTCCTCCTTCAAGCAGATCATCTCCCTCGCCGCCGATTAAAGTATCACTGCCTGTATTGCCATAGAGCTTATCATCTCCATCGCCGCCAATTAGAGTATCGTCCGCTTCTTTACCCTCCAGGGTATCATTTCCGGCTCCACCTTCAATTATATTGTTTGAGCCTGTGTAGCCTGATATGGTATCATCTCCATTACTTCCGATCAAAGACATACGCGTAATTTCATCTAAATTTGCAATTTCTCCATTTGAAAATTCTAAGAAATTTATAGTACGTTCTTTGTTTAGTTTATCATTGCTTATAACTTTTTTGATTGTCATACTATCACTAGTATTATTTTTAAATGATATGATCAAATCTTCGCGCCCATATTCATCTTTGTTGGCTCTTTTTATTGTTACATCATTTTTTGATATACTTTCGCCGAATTTAATAGTGTTGTTCTTTCCGTTGGGTTCAATGATATCGTTTCCATCGCCTTTATTAAATACAAATACGTTATCTGCCATATATCCGCCATTAAGCGTATCATCTCCCTTTCCGCCTTCAATTAAATTCTTATCCGCACCATAAAAGCCGTCAATTTCATCGTTTTCGTCTGTTCCTATTAAAGAAAGCTTTTTCATATCTTCAAAATTTAAAATTTCACCATTAGAAAATTCGAATTTTTCTATTAAGCGATCGGTTATATTGTCTCTGTTTCTAAAAATATCGTTTAGATCTATACGATCATTTGAGCCTTTTACCGAGATAGTTAGATTTTTAGTATCGGAGTAGGTACCTGAAGTTATCTTGACCGATAAATCTTTCTTGCTTATACCCTCGCCGAATTTGATTGTATCTGATCCGCCCGTATCTATTATAGTATCGGCTCCATCGCCTTTATTAAAAATATAGGTATCATCCCCATTGTATCCATATAGGGTGTCATTGCCTGTGCCTCCGATTAAAGTATCATTGCCTTCTTGCCCAGCAAGCTCGTCATCTCCATTGCCACCGTTTAATATATCATCGCCTTTGTCACCAGAAAGTTTATCATTGCCATCGTTGCCCTCTAGGGAATCATCACCGTCCCCTCCATTGAGGACGTCATCTCCGTTGCCACCTATTAGGACATCATTCCCTTCTCCCGCATAAATTTTATCATCCCCATCACCCCCGTTTAATATGTCATCAAATTTAGAACCAGAGAGTTTATCGTTACCACCCCTGCCTTCAATATTAGCCTTTTCTCCAAAATAACCTGCTATGACATCATCTTTATCTGTGCCTATTAAAGAAAGATGTTTAATATCATCGAAACCTAAAACGTCTCCATTGGCAAACTCAAAAATCTCTATAGCTTTCGAATTATTTATTGTGTTGCCAAAATATATCAGTTCTTTTATAGTCAAACTATCGTTTAAGCTGTTTTTAAATGATATCTTAAGGGAATTATCTGATTCTTTAGTAACGATCAAATCTTCTTTTCTGATCCCTTCTCCAAATTTAATAGTATCGACTCCGCCGTTATCTTCTATAATATCGTTGCCGTCACCTTTATTGAATACATACGTATCATTTCCTGCACCGCCAATTAGCATATCGTCACCCGTTTCTCCGATCAGAATATCATCCCCTATACCGCCGTTTAGGGTATCATTTCCTGTGCCTCCGATTAGGGTATCATTACCGCTGCCGCTTTCGATCAGATCGTTGCCGTCTTCGCCATACATAGTATCGTTCCAGCCTTGGCCGTAGAGCTTATCGTCTCCGTCGCCTCCTTTGATGATATTATTTGCATGGACATAGCCTATGATATTTTCGCTCTTGTCGGTACCGATTAAAGAGAGCTTTTTGATATCTTCGAAGCTTAACTTATCGCCATTAGCAAATTCAAAGTTTTCTATGATATTATTATCTTTGTTTTTATTGCTATCGATAACGTTTTGCATAGTGATGGAATCGTTCGGAGAATTTTTAAACGATATAACTATGTCCGTATATTCCTTTCGTTTAGTATAATCGTTCATTCTCGCAACTCTTTTGACGATAAGATCTTCCTTACTGATACCTTCGCCAAATTTAAGGGTATCAGCTCCCCCATTATCAGTTATAGTATCGTTGCCGTCGCCTTTATTAAAGATATAAGTATCGTCTCCTGTACCCCCGCTTAAGGTATCGTCATTTTTACCACCGATTAGGGTGTCATTGCCTTCACCACCATCAAGGATATCGTAGCCAGATCCGCCGTTTAAGGTATCATCACCGCCTCGTCCATAAATTTCATCATTCCCACCTAGGGCATCGAATTTATCGTTTAAATTTGAAAGAGATATTTTATCGGTTTCATTAGTGGCTACTATTGGTTTATCATTTATCAAGTCATAACTACTACCGTCTTTAAATTGAACATATTCTATATTATTATATTTTATTAAAATCTTATCGTTAGAAATTCTCGAACTGATTACCGTGTTATCTTTCTCTTTTTGTATCTCCACATCCCCGTAATTAAAATCATTAAATTTAATAACATCGTTACCTAAACGATCCATAATAGTATCGCACCCATCTCCTTTATTAAATATATAGATATCGTTGCCATATTTTTCGTCGGACAATAGAATATCCATTCCGTCCTTACCGTTAAGGATATCGTTGCCTCTGCCGCCGATAGTGTATTTTGTGTATTTATTACCATTGATGATTTCGTCACCATCTCCCCCCTCTATAATATGAGGGATATTGATATTTGCACTAATTGTATCATTTTTATCTGTTCCTTTGATTTTTATCTCTTGAATATCGCCAAGCCATAAAGTCTCTCCATTGGCAAACTCGATTGTTCCTACTGCAGTTTTATTTATAGTAACACTATCATTTAGACTATTTCTAAATGAAATTTTGAAAGCAAGCCCTCGATCGATAGCGGTGAATTTTAAATCATCCTTTGAAATTCCTTCTCCAAATTTCAAAATGCCATATCCTTGTTCCCCACTTATGATATCATTCCCGTCACCTTTATTAAAAATATAGGTAGCGCCATGGTGTCTATTATAAATTATATCATCGCCCCTACCACCATTTATTGATTCGGTATAATTATTCCCATAAATAATGTCGTTACCATTGCCACCTTTTATGGTGTTAGGAATGTCAATATTCGCCATAAGCTTATCATCTCCATCGGTTCCGACAATATTTAAATTAATCGTATAGCGAAGTTCAAAAGAAGAATCTTCATTATAAAATTGTATATTGCTTATGGCATTTCTATGCACAGTAATACTATCATTTGGACTATTTTTAAGCGAAATTTTGAAGGCAGAACCTAGATCTGTGGCGGTAAAATCTAAATCATTATATAAAATTCCTTTACCAAATTTTATAGTATTACGCCCACCCCAATCGGTTATAACATCATTTCCGTCGCCTTTATTAAATATGTAGGTATCGTTTCCTGCGCCACCATCTAGGTGGTCATTACCGACTCCACCGATCAGAATATCCTCTCCACCATTTCCATAAAGTGTATCATCTCCTTCATTTCCGCTAATAAAATCATTACCATTTCTACCCCAAATCTCATCATTTCCTAAACCTGCATAAAAGGTATCATTGTTATCTGTTAAATAAAGCCTGTCATCTTTATCGGTAGGATTTAATGGGGCGAGCTCTAGCACCTTATTTGCATCATAATAACTTCCATTTGCAAATAAAATAGTTCTTACAGTATTGCCGCCAATATCTGTATTGGCTGAGAAGAAATTTTGTATGGTTACGCTATCGCTATTTATTCCATTTTTATCTTTTATATAAATTATAAGCCTATCTAGTTCCCTTTTGAAGCTCAAATCTTCTTTATTTATATTTTTGCCAAATTTTACAGTATCAAGCCCATTCATATCATAAATAGTGTCATTCCCATCGCCTCTATTGAATATATAAGTATCGTTTCCGTATCCTCCGTCAAGCAGATCGTTTCCGTTTCCGCCAATTAGAGTATCGTTACCATAATCGCCATAAAGCTTATCATCATCTTCATCCCCTTTAATAATATCGTCGTCATTGCCTCCATAAAGTGTATCGTTACCTGAGTTTCCGATTAAAGTATCGTCACCGTCATCTCCGTAAAGGGTATCGTTTCCATAACCTCCATTTAGAGTATCGCTACCCTTATTTCCATATATTTCATCATCTCCACTTAAGGCATCGAATATATCGTCTTCGTCGCTTAGATATAATTTATCGTCTTCTTCTGTTGCTTTTATGAGAGAGTTATTAATAATAGTTTGATAATCCCAAACAGAGTTATCCTTAAAAATAATCTTCTTAATAGAGGATATTACACTATCGTTATTGCCATAAAAATTTTTAATAATGACTTTATCATTTGAGACTTTTGAGGCAATAACAACATCCATAAGCTCGCGTTTTAATAATATATCTTTGGCATAGAAATCATTAAATTTAATCGTATCATCACCATCATCATCGATTATAGTATCTGCCCCGTTGCCTTTATCAAATATATAAGTGTCATCACCGTAATTGCCATAGAGTGTATCGTTGTCTGTTCCTCCGATTAGAATATTATTCCCATGGCCACCATAGAGCGTATCGTTTCCATTCCCTCCGATTAGAATATTATTCCCGTAACCGCCGTGAAGCGTATCGTTACCTCCGTTGCCGATTAGAGTATTATTTTCATTATAATAGCCGTAAATCGTATTATCGGTATCATCTCCGATGAGAGATAGCTTTTTAATCTCATCTATATTCATCTTATCGCCGTTAGCAAATTCAACAACTTGAATATTAGGAGAGGTAAGAGTTATGCTATCACTAGCATTATCTTTAAAAGATAAAAGTATGTATCCGTTGGAATTATGAGAAACAATTAAATCTTTTTTATCTAATCCGGCGCCTAGTTTGAGAATATTATTACCGCCGTAATCGGTTATGGTATCTGCTCCATCGCCCTTATTATAGATATAGGTGTCATCTCCATAACCACCGTTTAAGGTGTCGTTGCCAATACCGCCGTTTAGTGTATCGTTACCATCTCCACCTTGCAAATTATCACTGCCCATGCTACCAATTAAAGTATCATTTCCATTCTCTCCGTAAAGTGTATCGTTACCGTCTCCTCCAAATAGTTGGTCATTGCCATCATCTCCATGCAGCTCATCATTTCCGTCATTCCCATTTATAGTGTCGTTTCCGTTTCCGCCATATATTATATCATCTCCGCCAAGTCCAGATATGATATTGTCTTTCATATCGCCGTATAAATTATCATTACCTTGTGTCGGTTGTGGTGCTAAAATTTCAATTATTTTATTAATATCCCACTGGGTGCCATTTTGAAAGATGATTTTTTCTATCGCTCCATTTCCTATATCGCCGTTGTATTCGAAAAAATTATCTATTTGAATAACATCATTAGTCTTGGCTTTATTATCATCTAGTCTGGTAATGTAAATAGAAGTTTTGTTGCGAGTTAGTTCGATATTTTCAGGTTTTATATTTTTAGAAAATACTATGCTGTCCGCACCGGCACTATCATAGACTCTATCTTTTCCAAATAATATATCGAAATAATACATATCATTTCCAGCTCCGCCAAATAGCGTATCATCGCCACGACCGCCTATGATGATATTATCTTTATTATCTCCGCTTAAATTATCATTTCCGTCTGTTCCTTCTACCGAATTTATCACAAATTTTAAATTTTCAATTTCGCTTAGCCACCCGGCTTCAATCGTTTCAAATACGCCTTGATATTTTGTGTTATAAGTGCCTAAATTCTTTGCGGTATTTATTAGTTTTCTAACTTGTATAATGTTATCTGCGGAAATGTCCGCATAATCAACATTTGGTAATAAATCGGCAATTCTATCTTTTAAAGCTTTAAAAGCTATGCTTAAATCGCCCGTTTGATTTTTCTCCCATTGCAAAGGCAAGATACCTGCAAACAAATCTTTAAATTCGCTTTGAGCGGAAATTTGAGCTTGTACGTATTTGGCAAATTTATTAAACTCATCTATCAAAAGCGGTGCTGCTTGACCGTGTGGGTTTGGGTCATATTCTCCCCAGCACCAAATTCCAAGATAACCTTTGCCGGTTAAATGCTCTAGTGCAACTAATTGACGAGCATCCATTACATGCGAATAAACTTTTTTCGGGTCTCTTGAGTTTGGATCTATTTGGTCTGAGTTAGCCCAACGATAGATTATGTCGTTTATCATCTCATTTTGTTTGGCCTTATCTGAGGCAATGTAGTTTTCAACCATTGTTTGTAAAACTTTATCTTTTGCCATAGCTTGGTGTAAATTCAGAACCTCTCCAAAGGCATAAATTTGTGGCAATGTTTTTATTTCATCAGATAAAATAATCTTTTCTCCTACATATCTTGTATCTGCCGTGAAAGTATCAAGCCATACATCGCTGATTGTGGCTTTATTTTCGTTTGTAAAGGTTATATTTGAAGTTTGTCTATGTTCGTTGCCGTTCTCATCGGTGAAGTTGCTATTTGCGTAATTTAAATTTATCTCTTTTATGCCAAGCTCTTTTAGAGATTTCAGTTCATTTTCATCAAGTTTTGCATTTGCATTTATGTCTTGCCAGATTGCTAAGTTTTCATAGGCTAGCGCGTCTAGTTCATTTATCACTCCGTCTTTGTTTTCATCGAATTCTTTTAACGCTTCAAATCCGTTATTAGCCAAGCTTCCATCTCTTAGTAAAGTATGATTTCCAAATAGTTCGCTTCCGTTCGTTATGCTATTTGTGATTAAGGTTTTATTGATTAAAATTCCGTCATTTTTATCTATCCAAGAGGTATTTTCTGCGAATTTGTTGTTGTCTAGGTCGAAGTATGTTTTACTGTTTTTTCTTGATATTGTTTTTACGCCGTCGCCGTTTAAATCGATCACAATAGGCGAGGTTTTAGTTGAAGCCGGAGTCGTATCTGGAAAAGTATCGTTTGGGCTGTCATCTTCATCGTCATCGATGATTTTACCGATACCGTGTTTTAATATCTTGGCTTTTAGTTTATCTGAGGTTTGGATGATTCTAGGGGTTACCTCGAATTCTCTATCCTCTTGTTTGGTTGTATTGCCGTCCCATGTATAGGTATAGGTATTTCCCTGTTCGTATTGCGCTAAATTTAGATTGTATTTTTTGATATATTTTTTACTTGGATTTCCGAAAAGATATTTTTTATCCCCTATTCCCAATATGAGAAATTCACCTTTTTCGATAGAGCCTTGTAGCGAGATGTTAAAATCTAACGACTTTTTACCGCTATCTCCTTCGCTTGTTTGGTTGTCATCTATACTTATGCCTATCTCAACTATATCTAGAAGGGTTATCCCAAGACATGCATTCCCGCTCTCGTCTTTAAAATCCTTTCTATATCCATTGATCGTGACTGTACCGCCATCTTTCTTGACGATCAGTTTTTCATCTTCTAATAATTTATACTCTATCTTTCCATCTTCACTTATATATACTCCTTTATCCTCATCATATGCTCCGCCCGTTAAGATCGTGTCATTGAAGAAGACTCTGCCCTTACCGTCGCTATCAAAGATGACGTCTTTGTTTCCTGCGTAATAGGTATCAAAACCCTTGCTGCCTATTAATACATCTTGCGCTTCATCATCGGTATTATTTTTATCGTTCGAATACAGTATATCGTCATATTCTGAACCCACTATATTATCGCTTCCTTTCCCGCCGACGTAGGTTATACCATTTTTTGCATATTGTTTGTAATGATTTTTTATATCGCCAAGCTCACTAAGTAAAGGCTCGCTAAAATTTATATTTTTAGCCTGAAATTCAACAAGCCGATCATCCTTATTAGTTCCATACATAACAAGTTTACCGTTTTCGTCTAGGTAGTTTATAACGCCTGCGGTAAGAATTTTCTCGTTAAAATATTTAGCCCACGCATTTTTTGTATCTATAGGTTCAACGGTATCTAGCCTGTTAAATCTAGCTTTTTGTTTTAAAAAATCGCTCTTGCTAACTCTTTGATGCGCTATACCTTCAAAATCATCAAATACAAATTTTACCTTTCTACCAATATTTGATGGATCGCATAGTTTCTCCAAGTAGTGATTTGCGAATTTAGCCACTATTCCATCGCCTACAAAATCAAAATCACCATTTTTATTAGGATTATCTTTGCTCTGATATGGCTTAATTTGGAGATTGTCTATAAATTCGGGCTCAAACGTCTTTGCGTTTATTAGAAATTTAACATCCTTGGCCTCAAATGTCATCTTAGTGCTTCCAAAAACAAAAGCCCTTTCCGCATAATTATCCGAATGTATATCAAGAGTATAATGTTTTATATCGGTCGCTAAATTTTCGTTAAATTTATTTTTATTATCATATAAAATTTCACTCATTTGTCTTATATTTAATTCATAATATCCATCCGAATTTATTTTAGCATCAACTCTATCCATTTGCGCTTTAGTAAATTTATCATTGATTAATATGGTTTCACCGTTTGGTGTTTCTACCACATACGTTCTTTCGAAAAATTTTTGAAAGACGACAAAATTTGCCGCGCTAGTATATGTATCTACATATTTCATATATTTACTCGCAGAAATTTTGACTTCCATTTCTTTTCTATCCATCCATTCGTTAGAGGCTAATTCTTTCGGACCAGGAGGAGTTTTCTTTCCCCATAAATAATAACTCAATATATCGGCGCCGTAAT
>CAURUZ010000014.1:0-34916 GCA_963528355.1 uncultured Campylobacter sp. | reverse complement strand
GAGACCGTGAAAAAGACTGCGTTTAAGATCACGCGCATCGGACAGCTCGTAGGCCAAATGGCGTCCGAGCGCCTGGGAGTGAAATTTGGCATCGTCGATCTCTCGCTAGCTCCGACTCCGGCGGTGGGCGATTCGGTCGCGCGCGTGCTTGAAGAGATGGGACTAGAACGCGTAGGCACGCACGGCACGACCGCGGCTCTGGCGCTGCTAAACGACGCTGTCAAAAAGGGCGGAGTGATGGCGTGCAACCAAGTAGGCGGGCTTAGCGGCGCGTTTATCCCCGTCTCCGAAGACGAAGGTATGATCGCCGCAGTGCGCGCAGGCTCGTTAAGCTTAGAAAAGCTCGAAGCGATGACCGCGATCTGCTCGGTGGGGCTCGATATGATCGCGATCCCGCAGGACACGCCCGAGCAGACGATCGCCGCGATCATAGCCGACGAGGCCGCGATCGGCGTCATAAATCAAAAAACGACCGCCGTGCGCATAATCCCAAAGGGCAAAGAGGGCGACACGCTGGAATTTGGCGGGTTACTCGGCAGCGCGCCGGTGATGAGCGTAAATAAAAACTCATCGGCGGACTTCATCGCTCGCGGCGGCCAGATCCCTGCGCCTATTCATAGTTTTAAAAACTAAATTTAACCCGCTTAAGGAGGAAAGATGAGAACGTTTGCGTTATTTGCGGCAGTTTTGCTTTTTAGCGGCTGCTCCATAATCTCGGCATTTTATAGCAAGGAGAAAAAATTCGAGCTGGCGGGCTTGGGGCAAGACGGGGTTTATAGGACTTCGGACGGCAGCGGAGATACGCTAATAAAAATAACGTCCGCCCGCACAAAAGAGGGCGAGCCGTATCGTATAATCCACACGCTGGAAATTCCTAAAAATTCTACCCAGACGGATTTTGATAGCAACGATAAAGAGGTGTTTAAAATAGACTGCTCCAAGAATCGTTGCTCGCCCGAATATGACAGGGAGCCGAAAAGAATCGCCATTTCTTGGCCCGCGCCGAATGGAGGCGGCGTTTTTGACGGCGTCATATATCTAAAAAATTTACGGCTCGTAAAGGCGTATTAAATTTGCGGATTTAAAATCGCGCAAAATTTATAAAATTTAGCGGGCAAATTTACGGCGTCGCGGCTGAAGTAAGCTCTGAATCTTGCGCTTGCAGGCGTGGAATTTTGAATTAAAATTTCGGCGCGGAATTTCGCTTTTAAATTTTACGGTGTGAAATTTTACGGCGCGCTGTCTCTACGGCGCGATCCCCGCGGCGAGCTAAAATTTTAAAATTTAAAAGCAACCTGTTTCGTTATCATTGCTCGTCCGCTTAAGAAGCGAGCGGGATTCTATTTCGGTGCGGATTTAAACACGGCGCGCAAAAACAGGTGCAGCATCGAAATTTTAAAAGACGATGCGAAAATATGGAGCGGAAATAAAATGCAAAAAATGGCTTGGAAATTTGGCGAGCTTGAAAAAGTCGCGACGGACGAGGGCTTTATTTGGTATGCGGAGCTGAAGCTAAAAAGCGAAAGCTTCGGTGAGGTGCCGTTTTGCCTCGTGTCTGCAGATACGGCGGATGTGGACGATGAGACGATTTCGCTTGCTCGGCGGATCGCCCGAGACATCGATCGGTACGTAAAAGACGCTCTTGTCTTCTTGCGAGACGAGCTTAGACGCGAGTATCGTTTGAGCGAGGATGAGCTTAGGCTGCTTGACGTACCCGTTTGCGATCTGCCGTTTGAGCTGCCGCAATGCACGTTTTACGCGCGCGATACGCAGTGGTTGATGAGATTTACCGAGGGCGCGCTTGATATTTGCGAGCCTTTCGGCATCGGGGTGATTTTCGAGGGCGAAAGACCGCTGCGCGTGGAAAATTTAGAGCTTTGCTAGCTGCGGTAAAATGCTAAATTTAAAGGCGGACGGGAATTTTAATGCTTTACCGAGTTTGAAATTTTTCGGCTCTTCGAGAATGCAACGCGGTAAATTTTAAAATTTAACCGCAAGGTGCGGCATCAAAAAGACGCGGCGCCGAATTTAATTCTAAAATTTAAACGCTTAAAAGGAGCGAGCCGTGAGCGAAAAATTTCAAGCCGAGATAAAAGAGCTAGACGAAAAATTCGCCGCAATACCGGAGAATTTAAAGAAGCGATATGACAAACATAGGCTAATTAGGTGCTCTAGTATGGTATTTTTAGCGCTTTTGTTCGGCATTGCATCGGTAGCTTCGCGACTTATTTCTTACGTGGATATTCAGATGCCCGAGCCTCTTTTGTTTTGTGTGGCGGTCATTTTATCCATTTGCTTGACGGCATTTTGTTTAAAGTGCTACAAGACAAAAAAATACAGCAGCTTTTTCATAAAAAATCAAGATGCCAGTTTGACGATTTTTACTTTTGAGAATACGGCTAGCTTAGTCTTGGTTTTATTTCCCACCCTTGCTATTTCTATCTTCGGCAATGGGAGGTTCGCGAGATGAGTTAAGCGGCGCCGGCACTTTGTACGGAATCTTTATAGCCCCGATTTGCATATTAGTTTTTCTTTTATGCTATTTTTATAATAAAGGCTCATATACTCCAAGGGTCCATATCTGCGGCTCTCAAACGAAGCTTGATTTGTCGGTGCGAGAAGCCGAATTTAAAAAGGATAAACTAAACGAGAAATTTGCCAATATTCCAAAAAATTTAAAAAGGCGATATGACATACATAGATTGGTTAGGCGTGCGAGCGCAATATTTTTGGCGTTTTTATTTATCATTGTCACATTTGTGAGCGCTATTGCTATATTGCGCGGCGTTGTTATTGTTTTAGTAATGTTATTTTCGTCTATTCTATTAACTATAGGTTATTTAAAAAGTAATTCTATGAAAGAATATAGCAAGCTTTTCATAAAAAATCAGCGAATTTCTTTAGTGGTTTTTACTATTGAAAATTTAGCTAGCGCGGCTTTGATTTTGTATCCGCTAGCGCTCATAATAGTGACATTGATCGCTAAAAATAATGAGAGGATAATAGACTTACTTTTAAACGGCTCGAATATATCGTCTGTTTGCTTGATCGTTTTCGCAGCGTGCTATTTTTTCAACCGAAGCACATATATTCCAAAAGATGATAAATTCTGCTAAATTTAAACGGGATGAGAGCTTGCAAATATCCTTGATGATGGATTTTGCGGTGCCTACGGCGTTTTTATTCGCGTGGTTTCGGACGGAAAAAATTGCTTAGAATTTTACGGATGTTTACGTAAGAAATTGGGCGAAATTCCGCTTCGGCGCGGAATTTAAGCATAGCGCGACAAACGCGTAAAGATGGCTGTAAATATGGACGCACGGAAAAGCAATAAAAGTCGCAAGATGCAAAGATGGGCACGGAGCGCGTTGCGGAATATAGGCGCGAGCTACTGTGAATTTCACATTGCGTTACGCGCATGAATTTTATGCTCCGCCAGGTGGAATTTAACGCGCAAATTTCACGGCGCTTTTAAGCCTTGCGATTTACAGCTTCCTAAGTTTTGCGATCTCATCGCGCAGCGCAGCGGCCTTTTCAAACTCCAGCGCCGCCGCGGCATCGAGCATCTGCTTGCGAAGCTCCTTTACGATCTTGGCGCGCTCGGCGGCCGGCATCTTCTCTAAATTGGCGCCCTTTCTTAAAATTTCGGTGCCATCCTCGATCTTTAGACTCTCTTCGATATTGCGGCTCGCAGAATGCGGCGTTATGCCGTGAGCGCGGTTGTATTCATCTTGAAATTTACGGCGCTTTTGGGTGATGTCGATCGCCTCTTGCATCGAAGCGGTGATCTTTTTGCAAAACATCACGACTTGCCCGTTCACGTTTCGCGCGGCTCGCCCCATCGTCTGAATGAGGCTGGTGCGCGAGCGCAAAAAGCCCTCCTTATCGGCATCCATGATCGCGATAAGGCTTACTTCGGGCAGATCGAGCCCCTCGCGGAGCAGATTTATACCGATTAGCATATCGTATTCGCCGCTGCGCAGACCGCGGATGAGCTCGTTGCGCTCGATCGCATCGATGTCCGAGTGCATATATTTGACCTTAAGCCCAAGTTCCAGATAGTATTTGCTCAGCTCCTCCGCCATCTTTTTGGTTAGCACGGTCACTAAAATCCGCTCGCCGCGCGCGATGACCTCCTTTGCCATATCGTGTAAAATTTCGACCTGGTTGTCGCTGTCTTTTAAGATAATCTGCGGATCAAGTAGCCCCGTCGGGCGCAGTATCTGCTCATATACGGCTCCGCGGCTAAGATCCAGCTCGTAATCATTTGGCGTTGCAGAGACGAATAGGAATTTAGCTTTTTTATTGATAAACTCATCAAACATCAGCGGACGGTTATCAAGTGCGCTAGGCAGACGGAAGCCGTACTCTACGAGCGTTTCTTTGCGGCTGCGATCTCCTGCGAACATACCGCGAAACTGCGGCAGGCTCACGTGGCTTTCATCGACGATAACGAGGTAGTCCTTGCCCTTGCTCTCGTAGTAATCAAAGAGCGAATAGGGCGTCTCGCCCGGCTTTTGACCGGTCAGATAGCGCGCATAGTTTTCGATCCCCTTGCACATCCCAGTAGCGCCCAGCATCTCAAGGTCAAATTCCACTCGCCCTTTAAGCCGCTGCGCCTCGACGAGCTTGCCCGCGTCCTCGAAAAATTTTAACCTCTGCTCAAGCTCCTCCTCGATCCCTTTGATCGTTGATTTCAGGCGCTGCTCGCCCACGATGAACTGGCTCGTCGGGTAGAGAATAAATTTTTTGACGCTTTGCGTCTTTTTATTTTCGAGCACGTCCAGATGATACATCGCCTCTATCTCGTCGCCGAAAAACTCGACCCTAAACGCCTCATCGTTAAAATACGCGGGGTAGATGTCGATCACGTCGCCGTTTACGCGAAAATTCCCGCGATCAAAAAAATCGTCGTTGCGCTTGTAACCCATATCGACGAGCTTGCGAAGCAAAAATTTGGTGCTAAATTTTGATCCGATCTCAAAAAACAGCACCATGCCTTTGTATTCGGCGGGATCGCCCAGGCCGTAGTTTGCCGAAACCGACGCCACGGTGATGACATCGTCGAAGCTTAGCAAGCTCGCAGTGGCGCTTAGCCGCAATCGCTCGAGCTCTTGGTTTACGTCGCTGTCCTTTTCGATGAAAAGATCCTGCCTTGGGATGTAGGCCTCGGGCTGATAATAATCGTAGTAGCTGATGAAGTACTCGACGTGATTTTGCGGGAAAAAGCCCTTAAATTCGCTATAAAGCTGTGCTGCGAGAGATTTATTATGCGTCATTACGAGCGCAGGAATTCCGAGGCGCTTGATGATATTTGCCATGGTAAAAGTTTTGCCCGAGCCGGTAACGCCGAGAAGAGTTTGGTATTTGTTGCCGCTTTGAAAGCCCGCGACGATGCCTTCGATTGCTTTTTCTTGATCCTCGCTTGGAGAGAATTTGCTCTCGATTTTAAAATTTTGCAAAATTTTTCCTTTTTTAAAGCCAAAATTGGGTAATATTTTCATTTAAATTATATCAGAAAAGGCGAAATAATGGAATCAATCTTTGACGAAGAGAAAAAGGTCGAGGGCTTAAGCAATAAAGTAGCTGAGCTGATTAGACGATACACCGAGGCTAGGGACGAAAACGAAAAGCTACGCACTGAGCTAGCGACGGTCAAGGCGCAAAACGAGGCTTTGGGAATGCAGCTTGGCACGCTTGAAAACGATCTGGCATATCGCAAGATGAGCGATGAGGATCTAAGCAAGCAGATCGACGATATTTTGGCAGGCGATAATTTAGGCGAGAAATGAAAGAAATTTCCGTTCAGCTAACGAGTAAGTCTTTGACGAAAAAATACGCGATAAGCCTGGATGATGACTTTGCAAAGGTCTTCGGTAGGGATTGGCGGATTTTAACTCGCGGCAGCGATCATCTGGATGCGGGCGAACTGCTTGAAGCCTATATCCAAAAAAGCTATGAAAATTTTATGCTTAATAAAAAAATAGATGCCTTGGTAAAGGACATCGACGAAGGAGTAAAATGATGAAAATGAGAAAAGGTGCGGCAGTAGGCGGCGGCGTAAGCGGGATAATATTTTTAGCTATTATAATCTTCGTGATAGTAAAGATCGTGATGCCGAAACTTACCGGCGCTAAGGATGAGGTTTTAGTAAAAGCTTACGCAGTCGAGCTTGAAGGTGTATTTAAGGATATACAAAGAGATTACCTCAATCAAGGTGGATTTAGAATGCTTAAAAGTATGACGGGCTCCAGGCAGTTTAGTGATAGCGATCTAGAAAAAACCGTCACTTTAAATCAATCCTTTGATTACGGAGTAGGACCGAAACTCAAAAACGATATGATCTTTTGCGCGACGATCACCTTGCGTCAAGATAGTGATGGCTATTTCTTCACAACCGAAAACATCAACCGCAACAGGGAGCGCTGCGAAGCATTTCATAAAGATACGACCTATATGAAGCTAAATGGCTTTAGGATAGGCAAATAATTTTTAAAATTTAATCGCGCTACTGCTATGGATTCGTAAAGCATCCGTGCAGCATAAGCGCGATAGTACTAGTGAAGTGCGTAGCCGTGCGTCGGCTCGCACCTCGTGCCAAAAACATGCTAAGTCTCAAGAATTCATCTTTATAGACATTTTTTAAAATTTAGCTTTAAAATTGGCATTTTTACATTTATATTGACAGCTTATCGGCTAAATTTTAATCATATTTTAATTTGCAATTTATATCGGTCATGATTTATGCTATTGCGGTTAAATTTATGAGATGTATGCTTTTTGAAGCTAGATGCCTCGTACGACGGCGATGTGAGCTGGGATTTACGAAAAGTGCCTTATAAAACAAGCGTATTAAAGCAAAATATCAAGATCATCTTAAATTTATTGAAATTCGCACTCCAAAAGCGCGCAGAATTTTATCGGCGCGGGTTTGGACATGAGTTTTAAAAATCTCTCATAGAATTTTATCGCCGATTCTCAACCGCCGATTTGGTCCATCTGCGTAAATAATCTAGCTGCTGCGGCGTATGAAACCAATGCTCGCCGTTTTTCATAACGCTTAAGTCGCAGTCGAACTTCTGCGCGAAATTTCTAACGATACAAAGAGGCGTGATATCGTCGTTTTCTGCGTATAGAATTCTACTGGGCGTTTCCCACTTAGTGATCGGATTATTCAAAACAAAACTCCAATATTCCCAAAAAAGCGGTTGCCCGGCAGGGGTCAAAATCATCCGCTCTTGCTTCAATCGCTCTTCGCTAACGCCAGCCCTACGCATAATATTCGAAATAACGTATTTCATATCAAGTATCGGCGAGAGGAAGAGGCAGTCGCTAAGCTTTTCGTCGCGGAAGCTTTGCGGGCCGAGCCATGCCCCTAGGCTAACGGCAAACAGCGCGACCTCGTCCCAGCGCTTCTTTGCATACGATAAAATTTCACGAAATTCCAAAATAGCGCGCCGCGGATCGCAAGAAGCGGGCTCGTGCCGCCTCTGTCCGTGCCCGGGCAGGTCAAAGTTAATAACCTGCCGGCCTTGCTCGCAAACGACGGAAGCCAAAAGCTCCGCATCATCTTTGCTTCCGCATTGCCCGTGAGCGTAGATATAAACCCTTTTTGAGCGACCTCCCCAAACCGCGGCAGGAATACCGCGGATCTTAATCTCGCTTTTTTGCATTTTTCGTTCCTTTAAATTTTTTGCGTCGGTACCCGCATTTGCGGCAATGCTACAAGCAAAACCATAAATATTGCTGGAATTTAATAGCATGCCCCGCTAGGCTGCCTGCGATTAGCGATAAATTTTAAAATTTTACGCGCGAGCTGCGCCTGCCGCTTTGTTTTAAAATTTAGTCGTGCGAAATTTCAGTCGGCATAATTTTGATTCTTGCAGCGCAATTAAATTTTTATGCCTTAGAATTCTGCAGCTGCGAAATTTAAAATTTAAGGCTACGCAAATTTTATCGCGACTCGTGCAAAATTTTAAAATTTTACGTTTGCTTTATTTGCAGGCTATGCGAGCCGCGAATAAATACTTCTTAAATTTCAGATTCCAAGCGGGCTCGCGCCTCAGAAGTTAAAATTTGCGCTAATTCATAAGCTGCGCTCAAGATGCGGTTTTTAAATTTCGGTGCTTGATAGCGCCCGTAATCGCGCCGTGTTTGCTGCGATCGCGCCCCAAAAAAGCTTAAAAAATCAATCCTGCGGCGCCGAGCTTGACTCCTAAAGAGATAATTATCAAAACCCCAAGCCCCGCGAAAAAGCCCGCCAGCACGTCATCTAGCATCACGCCGAGCCTGCCCTTCACGTCGCGATCCACGCGCCCGATGATCGATGGCTTGAGGATGTCGAAAGCCCTGAAAAACAGCAGCGCCAAAATCATTGCGACGATCGATATCCTGCTGCTCTCAAAGCCCGTGATCAGCTCCCGTAGCGGCAGCGAAAAGATCTCGCCCACGGGCGCGGCGACGCACATCGCGATCCACACCCCCACTACCTCGTCGATGACGATCTCGCTGTTATCGTGCGCGCCTACCCGCCTTTCGTAATCGCCTACGATCTTAAGCGAGACGAAAAAGACGAGAGCGGCGCATAAAAACAGCGTCACCTCGCCCGCTAGCATCAAGATCGTCAGCCCCACTATCCAGCCTGCGATGCTGCCCCAGGTGCCGGGCGCGGGCTTTAGCAGCCCCGTGCCGAAAAATGTAACGAAAATTTTATCCATAATTGTCCTTTTAAATTTTGCTTTTTAAAATTTTACCGCTTATTTTAATTAGAGCATCTGCTCACGCGCAAAAATTTTAAATTCGCCCACGTACAGAAATTTTAAATTTTGTTAGTGCATGTAAAATTAATTTGCCCACCCGCACGAAATCAGTTCTACCCGCTCGCCACAAAAATTTTGCTCACTAACGTAGGAATTTTAAAATTCTACTCATTTGCGTAAAAATTTTAAAATTTTGCTCGCCTACGCGGAGTTTTCAAACCCGTCCGCAAACGCACGGCATTTTGCGCGAGCGAGCAGTCGTTGCGCCTCGCCCAAATTTATGCACTGCGACTTACTGCGAGCATCTGGCTAAATTTAAACTTGCTCGCCGAAAGCTTAAATTTTAGATCCGCCGCACTTCTAATTTACACATCCACCGCACCTTAAAATTTTAAATCCGCTTCGCCGCATGATTTTATTGTGTCGTTATAAATTTGCTACGTATCCGCGCCTTTAGGATTTAAAACCTCTTTTATCGCACCACTAATGCTTTAAAAATTTAGCTTCGTTGCGCCACAAAATTTTACGTCAAATCTGCGTCCGCCGCTCTTTATGCTATAAAATTCCGCGCAGTCCTTTCTTTCTGCACTATGAAATTTTACTTTACGTCTAGCCGCCGTAAATTCTAACGTCGCGAAATTTTACCCTCTGCTTAGCTTCCGCAAATTCCACGTCATTTTTGCGTTGCGCCCTCAAACGCTACGTCTTTAGCGCGCTGGTTTGATACAGCTGCATAAGCTGCTCGTAAAACTCGCTCTCGCCGTGGCTCTGCAAGATCCCGCTGTTTGGAAAAAGCTCGTCGTAGAGCTTTTGCAGATCTGAAAACCGCGCGGGAAAAAGCTCGCTTAAAATCATCGCTGAGATCTCTTTACGCATAAAAATCGCGGGCGGCAAAATCCCCGCGCGCAGCAGTGCCTTGAGATTTTGTGTGCGGTAATGCACGTGATGATGAGCGCCATGAGGGCAATTTTTGGTGCTTACGAGCACCTTGCACTTCTCGCAATAGACGTATTCGGGCATAAGCAAAATTTCGATTTCGCCGCGCTTTTGATACTCGTCCAGCACCGAATGCACGCCGCCGCCTTCGAAAAATAGCTCCATATTTGCGTGATTTTGCCCAAAAATTATTTTGTTTATACCTAAATTTTTTGCGATCGCGCACTGCAGTGCGGGCTTGTCGTCAAAAATCGCAAGCGAGCCCAGATCGATCATCATGGCGCGTTGCGCGACCAAAAAATTTTGCAGCAAATAGCTTAGCGTTTTTTTGCGTAGTTCGTAGGGCAGGGCGTCTGTGCTGCTCGTGCCGGTTAAAAAAATCACCACAAAATCCGCTTTGTCGATCATATGCCTAATCAGCCGCTCATGCACGCGGTGGATCGGATCGGCGCAGGTAAAAAACGCTGAAATTTTAGGCGCGGCAAGCGAGCTTGCGACTTTTTTTATGCGCGCGATTTGCTCTGCAAGACCATTTTTTAGCAGCGTGATGCGCCCCTGCACCGCAGTTTGCTCTGCGTACGCGTTTTGAAACACCGAGTCTGCGACCTCGCTTGCGCTTGGGGCATAAACGTCGCTAACGTCTATGCGCGCTACAAGCTCGCAAGAAGCGGGATTTTTGATGAAATTTTCAGTGGAATTTGAGATAAAATTTCCCACCGAATTTGCTACGGATTTTGTATCTGTGCTGCAAACGCGATTGAGTGCGGAATTTTCGGCAAAGCTCTGCGCGGAATTTACCGCAGATTTTTCACTGGAGCTTTTCTCCGAATCCAAAGCGGCGTTGTTTGCAGATTTTACATCTGTGCTGCGAGTAAAAGTTTGATCATGGCACGCGGCAAGGCTTTCTATATGGTCTAAGCCCTCGCTTGTGGCGTTTATAGCGCTTTGCGCACTTGCAGTGCGCGCAAAATCCGTGCCGCTTTTCGCAAAACTCTGCTCGTTTTGCGCCGCGGCAGAAACTCCATCCTGCAAGTTGCGCGATTCTTTAGCTAGCAAATACGCACCACTTTCGCCGCTAAGCGAATTTTTGGCGCGTTCGGCTATGCCGTCCTTGCGGAGATAAAGCTCCAAAATATCGCCCTTTTTTGCGTCCGCGCAGGAAAAAACGAAATTTATGCCGCATACGCTTAGCTTGCTTGGGCGCAGTAGCTCGCAGCTCTTGCCGAAAGCGCCGTTTGCGAGTAGGCTCAAGACGTTTAGGTCGGAGCGCGAGATCACTATCTTGCGGATTTGCGTTGCGCTATTATTTGCGCCTTTGCTCTCGCTTCCGGCTTGCTCTGCTTTTAAATTTCTTGCCGCGCCCTTAGCTCGCGCCTCGTCTTTTCTGGCATTACTAGCTTTTGACATTTTTAAATTCCGCATCGTTTTTAAATCACGCTTTGCTTTTGAGTTCCGTGATGCTTTTAAATTTTGCTTCGCTTCTAAATTCTGCGCCGCGTCACTCGAAGCTATTGCGACGTTTAGAGTTTTTGTGCCGCTTAAAATTCCTTCGCTTTCAAGCGGTTTTATTTCGTTTAAATTGCCGGTATCGCGTGAAATTTCTGTCCCGTCTGCGATCCATGCCGAGCGCGCGCGGCTATTTTTTTCTTGCGATGCCATATTTTTTCCTTTTCTCCCAAAGCGATTTTCGCGAAATCCCTAAGGCGGCCGCCAGATCGGAGTCGAAATACTCGTCTTGGTGCGCTACGATCGTGAGCTTTACGTATTCTTCGATGCTTAAAATTTCACTGCGTTCTTTGCTGCTGCCAAGCGTAATTTCGTCGTTAAAGCCCTTTTGCGCGCCGATGGATCCGGCGATTACACGCATGGATTTGGTTTTGCTTAGAAATTTTTCCTTCTGTGTGCCGCTTAGGCTATCAAAATCTGGTGCGTAAAAAATCTCCGCGCCGCGTTCTAGCGGCTCAGGGCTTTGCGCGGATAGAATTTTAAGGCGCGATTTTAGCGCAAGCGCGATCTTAAATACCGCCGCAGCCCGCGCTGCCGCATCGCCGCGCAAAAGAAGCGGAAATTTTATCTGCACTAAACGCGTGGTCGGTATTTCGCACGAAAGAGAGATCTCTTTAAGCAACGCTTCGTAGGCTTCGTTTTGCGATTTTAGCGAGCGAAACTGCGCGTAGTGCTCGATCTTTTTGATGAGCTCCTCTATCATAAATGGCTTTTGGATATAGTCCGTCGCGCCCGCTTTTACGGGGTTTAGCACCGTTTCGCTATCGACGTAGGCGACCATCAAAATTATGATCGAGCGCCTAAATTTTTCGATCAGCGGATAAAAGCTCGCGCCGCTCCAGCTCGTAGAGAGCAGCACCGCCTCAAACTCCTCCGCAAGGCCCGCCGCGGCCGCCAAACTCGCCGCGTTAGTGCATTCATGCCCCAGCGCGCCAAGCTTGTTTGCGATACTTTGGGCGAGATAGCTTTCGCTCTCGATTATTAAAATTTTCATACGTCCTGCGCCTTTGCTGCGTGCTTTTGCCAGTCGTAAAATTTCAAATTTACCGCAGCCTGCGCGGCGATACCCTCGCTTCTGCCCGTAAATCCCAGTCTTTCGGTCGTGGTTGCTTTGACATTTACGCGGGCGCAGTTTAAAATTTCGCTCAAAACCTCTTGCATCTGCGCTTTGTAAGCGCCGATCTTCGGGCGCTGCGCGATGATCGTAATATCGGCATTTACGAGCTCGTAGCCGTAGCCCCTGACGCGCCGCATTACCTTTCGTAACAGCTCCTTGCTATCCGCGCCTTTAAATTTGGCGTCGCTATCTGGAAAGAGCTCGCCGATGTCTCCCAGCATCGCCGCGCCGCAAATAGCGTCGATTAGGGCATGGATCGCTACGTCGCCGTCGCTGTGTGCGATCAGCGCGAACTCGCATGGAATTTGCACACCGCCGAGCACGATGCCCGCGCCTTTTTCAAGCGCATGCACGTCGTAACCCGTACCGCAAAAAATATCGCGCGAGCAGGGTTTTAAATTTAGTGCCGCCAGATCGCTTGCGCGCGTGATCTTAAGCGCGCCCGCCTCGCCTTTTATAAATTCCAACCGCCCGCCCGCGCTGCCGACCGCCGCGCTATCGTCGGTAAAAATTTCGCTTCCTTCAAGCGCCTTTTTAAGTAGCGCCGTGCGCGAAAGCTGTGGCGTTTGGATGAGGCGCAGCTCCTCTCGCTCCACAATGCGCTCGCCGAGATAGGTCGTGTCGTTTACGCCAAGATAGGGGCTGATGCAGTCCGCACCGCCTAAATTTCGTATCAGCGAGGAGATCAGCTCAGGCGAAATTTGCGCGCGCGCTACGTCGCTTACGAGCACGAGTTCGCTCTCTACGAGCCGCAGCGCGTTTTTTAGCGAGCTTTGGCGATTTACGCCGCCTGGGGCGAAGTGAAATTGTAAATTTGCAGAGCCGCATTTATCTGCGCCGCATCCGATCCCGCCCTGCTTGCTTTGAAATTTATACTCGCTCGTGCCGCACTCTGCGCTTTTGCCGCGCGCCGAAGCCAAGCTGCACGCATAGAGGCGCTCGCAATAGCTCACGTCCTCCTCGTTTACGGCGATTATGATTTTTTTAAATGGGTGCGCCCGCGCAATGCTCTGCGCGACGTATTGCCAAAGCGGCAGCTCGCCCACGCGCAGCCACTGCTTTTTGACGCGCAGCTCAAACCTGCTCGAATCGCCCGCGGCGAGCAAAATCAGCGATATATCTTTCAAATTTTATCCTTGAAATTTTGTTACGAAATTATACGTATTAAAAATGAAAGCAAAATTAATCGCGGCTTGCGCGCTGAAATATCTTAAGTTTAGGCGTAAATTTACGCGGCGCGGCGGCGAAATTTCAGCCTGCGTTACGAAAATAAACGGCAAAAGAAAAGTAAGGATTAATGAAATTTGTTATATTATACGCGCATTTTTAAGAAGCGAGACGAAAATGACCGAAAGCTGCGTATCACAGATCTATTTTGCAAAAAAAGGCGAGCTGACGCCGCAGATGAGAGAGGTCGCGCAAAGCGAGCGCATGGACGTGCGGGCCTTGTGCGATCTCATCGCGCAAGGAAGAGCGATCATCCCCGCAAACGTTAATCACAAAAGCCTAAAGCCCATCGGTATCGGGCGCGCGCTGCGGTGCAAGATCAATGCAAACATCGGCTCTTCGGGCACGACGAGCGATATTGAGGGCGAGCTGAAAAAGTTTGAGGTCTGCTTAAAATACGGCGCCGATACGGTGATGGATCTAAGCACGGGCGGCGATTTGGATGAGATCCGCGCCGCGATAATCGAGCGCTCGCCCGTACCCATAGGCACGGTGCCGATCTATCAGATGATGTATGAGCTGGGCGATATTAAAAATTTAAAAACGAGCGCTATTCTTAGCACGATCGAGAAGCAGGCGCGGCAGGGAGTGGATTATTTCACGATCCACGCGGGCTTTAAGCTCGAGTTTATGCCGCTGCTATCCCGTCGTAAGATGGGCATCGTAAGCAGAGGCGGCTCGCTGATAGCGTCGTGGATGATGAAATTTCATAAGCAAAACCCCTTCTACGAAGCGTTTGATGAAATTTGCGATATCTGCGCCGCTTATGACGTATCGCTATCTCTAGGCGACGGCTTGCGTCCGGGTTGTTTATACGACGCGACCGATAGAGCGCAGCTTAGCGAGCTTGAAATTTTAGGCGAGCTAGCCCTGCGCGCGAATGAAAAAAACGTGCAGGTGATGATCGAGGGTCCGGGGCATATCCCGTTTAACGAGATCGAGCTTAATATGCAGCTAGAGCGCAAGCTCTGTCGCGACGCGCCGTTTTACGTACTTGGTCCGCTTCCGACCGACATCGGCGCGGGCTACGATCATATCAGCTCGGCTATCGGCGGGACGATGGCTGCGTATTGCGGCGCCAGCATGCTCTGCTACGTAACGCCTAAGGAGCATCTAGGGCTTCCCAATGCAAAAGACGTCAGAGAGGGCATCATCGCGCATAAGATCGCCGCTCATGCCGCGGACATCGCGCTAGGCAAAGCAGGCGCGATAGAGCGCGATCACGAGATGAGCGATGCGAGGTATAATTTTGATTGGAACAGGCAGTTTGAGCTTAGCTTCGATCCTGCGCATGCGCGCGAGCTGCACGACGAGAGCCTGGGTGATGAAATTTACAAGGGCGCGGAGTTTTGCTCGATGTGCGGGCCGAAATTTTGCGCATATAAAATCAGTAGAAATTTAACCGAAAATAAGGAGAAGGAATGAGTAAAGACGAAGTCTTAAATTTGCTTAAAAGCGTGATCTATCCGGGCTTTTCTAAAAGCATCGTGGATTTTGGATTTGTAAAAGAGGTCGAGATCGGCGATAGAATTTTCGTAGGGATCGAAATCCCCAGCGCCAAGCCTGAGATTGCAGCGGAGCTCAGATCGGCGGCGCAAAAGGCGCTCGGCGCGGACGTGGAAATTTTAATCAAACAGCCTAAGATCGCCGAGGAAAAGAGCAACTCTCGCAGCGGCAAAAATATAGCGCCGCAGATCAAGCATTTCGTGATGATCAGCAGCGGCAAGGGCGGCGTAGGCAAGAGCACGACGACGCTAAATTTAGCCATCAGCACGGCAAAGCTCGGCAAGAGGGTAGGAATTTTAGATGCCGATATTTACGGGCCGAATTTGCCGCGAATGCTAGGCGAAGATAAGACGCAAGCAAGCGTCGTGGGGCAGAAGCTAAAGCCGATTTTAAGCCACGGCGTGGAGATGATGAGCATGGGCGTGCTGATGGAGGAGGGCGCGAGCCTCATCTGGCGCGGCTCGATGATAATGAAAGCGATCGAGCAGCTGCTAAAAGACGTGGCGTGGAGCGATCTGGACGTGCTGTTTTTGGATATGCCTCCGGGTACGGGCGACGCGCAGCTTACGCTCGCTCAGAGCGTGCCGGTGACGGCGGGCGTGTGCGTTACGACGCCGCAGACGGTCGCGCTGGACGATAGCGCACGCGGACTTGATATGTTTGAGAAGCTTCACATCCCGATCGCAGGCCTGATCGAGAATATGAGCGGCTTCATATGCCCCGATAACGGCAAGGAGTATGATATCTTCGGTCGCGGCGGCGCGCAAAAGCTGGCGCAGCGATACAATACCGAAGTAATCGGCGAGATTCCGATCGAGATCGCTATCCGCGAGGGCGGCGACAGCGGCAAGCCGGTAAGCTTCTACGCGCCGGATTCTTTGAGCGCGAAGCGCTACGAGCAGGCCGCGCGCAAGCTGTGGGAAAAGATCGAGAAGATCGATCGCGAGGAGCTGGCGGATAACTCCGCGATCCAGCCGGTGATGGACGGCAAGAGCGCCTGCTCGAATTAGGACTTTGGCGGGCGCGGCGTGGAATTTCTCTTGAATTTTGCAGATTGAAATTCAACGCGGAATTTCATAGTTTGAAATTTCACGCCTAATTTCGCTGCAAATTTTATAATGCTCGCAAAATTTCGGTATGCAAATTCGCCATAGAATTTTGCCCGTAAATTTAGTGGGTAAAATTTAACGCGGGTTTTGTGGCTTGGAATTTCGAGCCGAATTTTGTAGCTCGAAATTCTGCGTTAAAATTTCGCTGCGATTTTGCCGCGAAATTTTATGGCGCCAGTAAAATTTTTGTGTATAGAATTTCGTGTAGAGTTCCGTAGCGCGAGTTTTTATACTAAATTTTAGAGCTTTAAATTTCACTTTGATTTTGAGCAAATTTATAGCGCTCACAAAATTTGGGCAGACGAAATTTCGAGCTACAATTTTACCCAAGCTTCGTTGTTTGAGGGTTCAGATAAAATTCTAAGCGCAGAATTTAACGGCGCAAATTAAATTCCAAACGCGCAATTCAGCGAGGTAAAATTTGCCGTAGAATTCTGCCTTGGAGTTTTAAATGTAAAATTTTAAGCATAAAGCTTTGCCGTAGAATTTCAAAATGCAAAATTTATCGCTAAAACTTTGTTTTAAAATTTTAAGATGGGGCTTTAGCGATGAATTTCTGGCTTGAAATTTTATCGCGTCTAGCTTTTAGTGATAGCCGTAGCATTGCGCTAGTTTAAATTTTATTTCGCCGGGCCTTATGGCGGTGGAGTTTATCTGCGAAAGCCTCTGTAGAGTTTATTTGGGATGGAATTTTATCTGTAGTGATTGCGGAAGTGAATTTCTCGCGCAGCTGAAATTTAAGCAGTTGGAATTTTATTCGTATAAGCTGTGGAGCCAAGGCGGCAAAATCCCTAAGCCTAGGGCTTTTAGGTTTAGGGATTTTACTTTTATACGAAATAAGAAAGGTCGGTAATGAGGTTTTTGATTATTTTGGTGCTTGCATTTGCGGCGTTCGCGCAAGAGAGCAATATGCAAAAATGGGCGAAAGAGATTACTGCGGATGCGCAGATCCCGCAGGATAAGTTTTTGGCGTTTTATCTGAATAAAGATGAGCCTAAGAAAGTGGTTTTCTCTGAAAACGTCGATCGCATCAGCGTCAATTATGAAGGAAATTCCTTCCATGAAATTCCATCTCCAAATCTTATGGCGTATTGGGTCGGCGAGTTTAATTTTGACGCCGATATCGAAAAGATGGTGCTAGGAGATTACGGCTGGTCTACGCTGGTAATCGCCGTAGATGGCACGGACGTGCTAGGCGGGACATCTAGCAATCAAAAGCGCCCGCTTACGTATAAATTTAGCAAGGGCAAGCACAAGATCGAAGCGTGGTTTTTAAATGACGCGCATTCCAGCGAGCTTTTCGTAGATTTTAAAGATGTAGAGCCATTTTATCGTCAAAAGGACGCCGTAGCCAAGATCCCTGCGGATAAGGACTACGATCTGTGGCTCGGCGCGATCTACGAAAGCGCGCAGATGAATAATCGCGTCAAGCTAAATTTAGCCAAATCTGATAAGCCTATCGTGCTACTGCTTAGCTCATATCGCGCCGTGGAGTGGGAAATCTCAAATCCGCAAAAGAATGAAATTCTAGCCGTGTTAATTTACAATCCCATTAGTAGCGTCCGTGGCGTAAGCGGTGCGCTTTATGTCGAGGATTACAGATACACAGAGGCTGCGGATGGGCTTAAATGCGAGTGCATCTCCGGCAATGTCTTTCACTGCGACGGCAGCGAGATTTATGATATGAACGGGCGCGTAAACGGGATATTTGGCAGAGGCCTGGGGGCATTTGCCGGCAAGCACGCCGTAAATTCCTTAGACCTACCGGGGCTTGTTATCACTCCAAAAATTTTAGACGAAAGCAAAGCTCGCCTACTCTCGGTAGAAGCGGACCGCAAAAAATGCGAAAGCACGCCGATGGATGATGTGTTTAGGTAGGATAAAATTTAAAATTTGGAGGAAAAAATGAAAATTTTAAGAGTATTTTTACTGGCTTTTTGCGTATTTCTTGCTTGTGCAAACGCTAACGACACACAAAAATGGGCGAGTGAGATCACAGCGGGCAAGCAGATTCCAGCGGATAAGTTTTTGGCTTTTTACTTAAATAAAGACGATCCGAAAACCGTCGTTTTCTCGGAAACGGTCGAAAATATAAATTTAAATTTCGCTTACGACAAGTTCCACAAAATACCTTCCGAAAAATTTATCGCCTATTGGGTCGGGAATTTCGACTTCAAGCAGGATGTGCAACAGATGATTTTGGCGGATTTTAGTTGGGCGAATTTACGTATTGTGATAGACGGCGAGCAGATATACGACTCCGAAAATGCTAGAAACAAAGCCGTCGTACATAAATTTAGTAAAGGGCGCCACAAGATCGAGGTTTGGTTCGCCAACAATTGGCATACCACTAGCCTTTTGGTGGATTTTAAGGATGAGCCAAATTTTTATAAACAAAGCGAGGTAGCTGCTAAGCTAAAAGGTCAAAATTTCGATATATGGCTAGCTGCCATTTACGAAAGTGATGCGAATGATAATAAAGTAGTCGTCGCGCTAGAAAAATCGAAAAAGCCGCTTGTAGTGATGCTAAGTTCATATCGTGCCGTACGCTGGGAGGTGTCAAATCCGCATAATAATAAAATTCTAGCCGTACTCGTTTTTAATCCGATAAGCAGTATAAATTTGAAAGAAAACGTTTATTTGGTGAATCGTGTATACGATGATAATACCAAAATAAGATGCGATTGTGTTGGCGGCGGATCGGACTTTCACTGCGATGGCGGAGATATAAGTAGCAAAAACGAGCTCATTAAAAAAGATTTTGGACAAAATTTAAGCGGTTTTAGCGGCTCTCACGACGCGATTATGATAAATTTGCCGAGTACTTTGGTGGATGAAAGCGTGTTTGCCAAGGACGCCGAGCTCAAAAAACAAATCGAAATCGATCGTGAAAAGTGCCTAAAAGGCGGTAAAATAAACGATATTTTTAATTAATTTTAGGAGTAAGAATGTCTAAAGAATTTAAAACGATAGAGGAGTTGAATGAGCTTATACAGGGCGTGCGAGCAGCCAAAGGCTACTGCGATCCGATCATGTGGGCGGTCGGGCGCGTATTTAAGGGGCGTGCGGAGGAGCATAAAAGCCTAAGTGTGAATTACGCGTACGTAAATTTTAAAGATGGGCTAGTAAGCGCAGCAGTGCTAATCCATGCTCTAACCGAATGCGGCGAGGTCGTGGATTTTAGCGGTAGTGAGTGCGTCCTTCCGCTAACGCACAAAGCCCTAAAAAAGGCGATCGAGGCTTTAAAATTTCTACAGCCAGACGCTAAAGAGGGCACGCACAAAAATCTGCAGGTGCTGCTTGCGGTTAAAGAGGCGATGAAATCAGACGAGCACGCGAGCTTTTGTGCTAGCTTCATCTTTGAGGATGCCGCGCCAAAAAGCGTCGAGAGCGTCTATCTCAAGCTTTACGCGCTTTCGCTAAATCTCTGCGAGCCGCGCACGCTCAATCTAGATGGCGCATTTAGCGTGCTTCCGAACGTCGCATGGGACGCAAACGCCCGCCCGATCGAGCTTTGGTGGCTGCGTGAAAACGAAATCTCTTTAAAAATGCAAGGCCGCTATCCGCGTATCATCAGCGTCGATAAATTTCCGCGCTACCTAAGCCACGTCGTACCGCCGCAAAACGTGCGGATTTTAGATGACGCGAAGGTGCGTTTGGGTGCGCATATCGCTGCGGGTACGACCGTAATGCCGGGCGCTGCGTATGTGAATTTCAACGCAGGCACGACCGGCAGCGTTATGATCGAGGGGCGCGTCAGTAGCTCAGTCGTCGTGGGCGAGGGCAGCGACATAGGCGGCGGCGCGTCGATTTTGGGTGTGTTAAGCGGCACCAACGGCAATGCCGTGAGCATCGGCAAGCACTGCCTGCTGGGCGCAAACTCCGTCACGGGCATTCCGCTCGGTGATCGCTGCATCGTGGATGCCGGTATCGCGGTACTTGAGGGTACGAAGGTTTTTATCGCGCAAAAGGATTGCGAAGCGCTAGCAGCGCTAAATGCGGGCTTTGCATTTGATCGCGAAATTTATAAAGGGCTTGAGCTTGCCGGGCTTAGCGGACTGCACTTCCGCCAAAACAGCCAAAGCGGGCAGATTACGGCAAGCGTTAGCAAGCGTGCGATCAAACTCAACGCGGAACTGCATTAAATTTATAAATTTAAACGGCGGGCGCGGATTGGCTGGAGCTTTTCAAAGCTGCGTTAAATCTATAACTTAAAGGCGAGTTAAAAAAAGATGCGGACGATCTCGCCATACGTAGCTTCGAGCGAGCGCATATGATCCGTCGCAAAAATTTCCGCTCATAGAATTTCGCGCAAAATTTAAAGAATTTTTGCCGCGATTTAGAAAATTTCTAGCGGTGATTTATGGAATTTACGCCGCTATTTTAACGCAAGGAATTTTGGCGGCTAGCGGATTTGCGCCGCGCAAAGGATCTTTAAATTTCAAAAATAGATTGAATTTAAAATTTTAATATGATAGATTTCAAATAAAATTAGGAAATAAAATGAAAAAATTTATACCCGCCCTGTTTGGCGTATTTATCTGCACTGCGGCGCTTGCAAGCGATATAGACGCCGAGCGTTGCAAGGCTTTGGCGGACGCCGTAAATGGGCGCAGTCACCCGGAGACTGAAGATATAAAGTTAGGCGCGGCTACGTGCGAAGGTGATAAATTTATAGTTTCCATGACCCTAAAAAACGTAATTTGGGATAAAGTAGATCCTAAGATCAAGCAAAATTTTGAGAGAGTTTTGCGCGCCGATAGGCAAAAGGACGTATGCGCGACGATGAAAGCGGGCAGTCTAAATCGCATAGGCGTGCGACAATTTCTGCAAAGCGGCGAAAAAATCGCCGATCTGACCTACACGCGCAGCGATTGCGGCTTGGAATAAAATTTCAAAGGAGAGATAATGGAAGTGCCTCAAGCGGCGTATAGCAGAGATAAAATCATCATTCGCACCGGTGCGATCGGTATCATTTCAAATGTAATTTTAGCGGCATTTAAGGGCGTCGTGGGGCTGATTTCTGGCTCGATCGCGATCGTGCTAGATGCCGTAAATAACCTAAGCGACGCGCTTTCGTCCGTCATTACGATCGTGGGCGTGCATCTTGCTAGCAAGCAGCCCGATCGCGCACACCCCTTCGGACACGGCAGGATCGAGTATCTAAGCGCGATCGTAATCGCCGTCATCATCCTCTACACCGGCGGCGTCTCGCTCGTCGAATCGATCAAAAAGATCATTCATCCGCAGGCGGCGAATTATAATGCAATTTCGCTCGCCATCATCGCAGTGGCGGTCGCGGCGAAATTTAGCCTGGGGCTCTATACGCAAAAGACGGGCGAGCGCGTGAACTCGGACTCGCTCATCGCAAGCGGCGTGGATGCCAAATACGACGCGCTCGTATCGCTAGCCACCCTCGTAGCGGCTTTTATTTCGCTTATTTTCGGGCTGAGCTTGGAGGCGTATCTGGGCGCGATAATTTCGGCGCTTCTGATCAAAACGGCGTATGAAATTTTGCGCGATACGATCAGCAAGCTTTTGGGTTCGCGCCCGAGCTTGGAGCTGACGAATGAAATTTACGACGTCGTGCGCGGCTTTGAGGGCGTCATCGGCGCGTATGATCTGATGTTTCATGACTACGGGCCCGATAAGATGGTCGGCAGCATCCACATCGAAGTCGCAGAGGACACGACCGCAGCGCAGATCGACGCTCTTACGCGCCGCATCCAAAACGCCATTTTTGCGAAATTTAATATCATCCTAGACACCGTAGGAATTTACGCGTTTAACAGGAACGATCCGCGCGCCGCCGAGATCTACGAGCATATCAAGCAGATGGCGTTTTCGCATGAGTTCGTCTCGCAGATACACGGATTTTATCTCGATGAGGAAAAGCGCTCGATCAGCTTCGATGTTATCGTTGATTTCGCAGCGCCCGATATGGAGGCGACGTTTCGCGCGGTCTGCAAGCAGGTGCGCGCGGCATATCCGAACTACACGCTCATCATCACTCGCGATAGCGATTACAGCGGTTAAAATTTAAATTGCTCTAGCGGTTTAAATTTAATCGCGCCGGCTCTCGCTTTCTCGCGCGCCCTTCGGCGAAATTTCAGAATTTTAAGCTACAATAGGAGAAATTTATCGCAGCTCCGAGCGGCGTAAAATGCCGCAATAAAACGTGATATGAAATTTGCGCGCAAAATCCGGCAAAAGCCCGCACGCAAGGCTACGCAAATAGAAATTTAAAAGGAAAAATATGGTTGAAATCAAAGATCTTACGATGCGTTTCGGCAAACAGCTGCTTTTTGAAAACGTAAATTTGAGCCTCGATAAGGGCAGGCGCTACGGTCTCATCGGCGCAAACGGCGCGGGCAAATCGACGCTGCTTAAAATTTTAAGCGGGCAGATCGAAGCAAGCAGCGGCGAAATTTTAATACAAAGCGGGCTTAAAATCGGCGTTTTGGGGCAGGATCAATTCGCTTTTGAAAGCTTCAGCGTCAAAGACGCCGTGCTCTACGGCAACAAGCGCCTTTATGACGCCGTGCGCGAAAAGACGCAGCTTTACGAGGCGGGCGAGTTTAACGACGAGATAAACGAGCGCCTCGGCGAGCTTGAGATGATCTGCGCGGAGGAGGATCCCGCCTACGAATACGAAACGCGGATCGAGAAAATTTTAAGTTCGCTGGGGCTAAACGACTTCGATAAAAAGATGAGCGAGATCGAGACGAGCGATAAATTTAAGGTTCTACTCGCGCAGGTGCTCTTCCCGCGCCCCGACGTGCTGTTTTTGGATGAGCCTACGAACAACCTCGATATCGACGCCATTTCGTGGCTCGAGTTTGAGCTAAATCGCCACACGGGCACGCTCGTGGTCATCAGCCACGACCGTCACTTTTTAAACCGCGTCTGCACGGACATCCTCGACGTTGATTTTAGGCGTGTGCGCGAATTTAGCGGCAATTACGACGACTGGTTCATCGCATCCAATCTAATCGCCAAACAGGCGCAGTTTGAGCGCGAGAAAAAGCTCAAAGAGAAGGCGGAGCTTGAAAAATTTATCGCTCGCTTTAGCGCCAACGCAAGCAAGGCAAAGCAGGCCACGAGCCGTCAAAAACAGCTCGACAAACTTGATCTTAGCGAGCTTGCGACCTCTTCGCGCAGAGAGCCTAGCATTTTATTCAAGCCCGCGCGCGAGATCGGTAATGAAATTTTAGAGCTAAGCGGCGTAGATATGAGCTTCGGCGAGGTTCAAATTCTGAAAAATTTTAACCTCAAGCTCGCTCACGGCGATAAGATCGGCATCATCGGTCGAAACGGCGTGGGCAAAAGCACCCTTTGCAAGATCATCATGGGCGAGCTCGCGCCGCAGCGCGGCAAGGTGCACATGGGCGCCACGATCGAGCCCGGGTATTTCGCGCAGGATACGAATAATAAAATTTCAGGCGAGCTCAAGCTCTACGAGTATCTACAAAGCCCGCAGAATAGGGATCTGGATGAAATTCGCAAATGCCTTGGACGTATGCTTTTTAGTGGCGCGGAGCAGGAGAAAAGCGTGGGTAGCCTAAGCGGCGGCGAGAAGCACCGCGTGATGCTAAGCAAGCTAATGCTGCAACGCCCGAACCTGCTGGTGCTTGATGAGCCCAACAACCACCTCGATCTTGAGGCGATCATCGCGCTCGGCGAAGCGCTGTATAACTTCGCGGGATGCGCGATCTGCGTGAGCCATGACCGCGAGCTCATCGACGCGTTTGCAAATAGAATTTTGCACCTCAAAGGAGACGGCGAAATCGTCGATTTTAGGGGCACTTATGAGGAGTATCGCGAGAGCTTGGGGGCGAGCGATGATTGAGATCTGCGTAAACGGCGAGCGGCTGCAGCTAGCGCAGGATATGAGCGTGAGCGAGTTTTTGCGCTCGCGCGGACATGATCTGCGCCTAGTGGCGCTCGAGCGCGACGGCGAAATTTTGAAAAAAGAGGCGTGGGAGCGCACGCAGATCTCAAGCGGCAAAAAATATGAGATCGTCGAGTTCGTAGGCGGCGGCTGAGGTCGGAGCTTTGAATTATGTTAAAATTGCGGCAGCCGAGGTTTAAATCCGCGCGAAGGCCGCTAAATTTTAATCGGCGTAGCGACGCGGCGGCTGGGGCTTAAAATTTGCATCGCCTCATTAAAATTTTAAACGATACGGCGGAGCGGAGACATAGCGGCGTTTGGGGTTTTTAAATTTATGAGAAAGCCGCGGTAGCCTGGTGCCTGCGGTGAGCTTTTAAATTTTGCAAGCGAATTGAGCCGCGGCGGCAGAACGCAAGGTTTTAAATTCTCTCCGCGGCGATAGAGTTTAAATTTTATTGCGGCGGCGAAACGTTAATTTGCGTCGCCGGCTACGGCGGCAGGACGTGGCTTTAAAACTGCGTCGGCACCGCAAGCTTGAGCGTGGGGCTTTAAAATTTAATTTCGTCGCGCTAGGGAACGGCACCCGACGCGCAAATTTTATCCGCGAGCGCGCTAAATTAGCTCGTAAACACGGTATGTGCCGCGTGATCTATTTATATTAAACATAAAATTCCGCGTTCGGCGGCACGCCGCAGTGCGTAAAATTAACGGATCGATTCGGAGATCTATCGATATGCCGTGTTACAATACTGCGACGTAAAAAGGAGCGGGAATGCGACTTTGTTGCGCAGCGCACGGTAAAAAAGCGGCTTGCGCCGATTAAATTTGGGCGGCGCGATAAATTTAAAAAGCTTAAGGCCGGTCAAAACAAAGCGCACGATACGGCGTCAAAATTTTATCGATTGGGCTTACTTCGGGTTTACGCGCGATTGATCGTAGCGTTTCGCTAATCGCAAGACGAAGCGCACTTGCGTTAAGCTCAAGTGCGGGTGCGTTGGCTAATTGGGCTCAATCATGACGGCGGGCCGAGCTTCGGTCATCAAGACCGCGCAAATTTGCCTTAAGTATAAATCGCCATGGTGCGAAGCGAGCAATGCGCGCTACAGCTCGTATAATCGTTAAAATTTGCGGCTTTGCGTGACGCAAAAAAGGCACAGGATCGAAGCTTGCGCGGCGAGGCTCGGGCGCGCAAAAAGATAAAATTTAGGATCAAAATGCAGATAAAATTAAACGGCAAAGTTTACGAAACGGGCGCGAGCGATCTTGACGGGCTGAAGCTCGAAGTTAAATTTAGCGGCGAGATCGCCGTGATAAACGGCTATGCGAGCACGCAAAATTGCGAGCTGAAGGCGGGTGATGAGCTCTTTTTGCTCACGCGCGGTGCTGATCTGGCGCCGCAGGAGCTTCGCGAGCTGATGCTTGCTCGCAACGCCCCTTCGGTAAACGAGGCGCTGCAAGGCTCGCGCGTGGCGATCTGCGGGCTCGGCGGGCTCGGCTCAAACGTCGCGATCCTGCTTGCGCGCGCAGGCGTGGGCGAGCTCTTTTTGATCGACTTCGACGTCGTCGAGCCGACCAACCTGAACCGCCAGCAGTACGAGATCGGCGATCTCTACAAGCCCAAGACGGCCGCTCTGCGCGAAAAAATCGCGCGCATAAACCCGTTCGTGCGCGTGCGAACCTTAAACGAGCGACTTACCGCGCAAAACGTAGCCGAAATTTTAAAAAACGAGCGTATAATTTGCGAGTGCTTCGACGACGCGACGGCGAAAGCGATGATTTTTGGCGCATTCGGCGGCACGGATCGCTTTTTGATCTGCGCTAGCGGCATGGCGGGCAGCGGCGATGCCAACGAGATCCGCACGACGCGGCTCGGCAAAAACGTCTTCGTCTGCGGCGACCGCAAAAGCGCCGCAGCTCAGGGCGTGGGACTGCTCGCGCCGCGCGTGGCGATCTGCGCCGCACATCAGGCAAACGTCGCACTTAGACTGATTTTGGGCGAGGAGAGCTAGCTTGGCGCTAATCGTGCGCTTCGGCGTTTTTAATTTACGTGCCTTTATTTATTTCGCTGCTAAATTTAGGCTTTGCACGATTATTTTTTAAAAGTAGAGAGCGTTTCGGCGGCATACAGCGCGTTTAAAAGCGGCGTGAAATTTACCGCGCGACGTGTAAATTTAGCCGCGAGATCTAAATTTAAACGACGAAATTTAAACCCTTTGCCGTGCCTAGCTAGCGGGCAGGTAGAATTTTAAAATTTATTCGGCGCGAGCGAACTACTTTTGAACGTAGGATTTAAAATTCCGCGCAGCAAAGCGAGCCGCAGTCTGCGCGTGAAATTTTAAAATTTTGTGTCGTGGCGTAAAATTTTGACAGGAAATTTTAAAACTTGAGCGCAGCGTCGCGCGGCGCGTAAAACGACGGATAGAAGCAGGGCGCACAATTTGTGCCGCAATTCGCGCTGTGTATAATGCACCCGTGTGCGCGCCGATATTGCGCTATCTGCGCCGCGCATAAAACGAAAATTTAAATTAAAGAGGATAGAATGGACGATAAACTAATCTTAGGCGGCAAGGAGTTTAGCTCGCGCCTGATAATGGGCTCTGGCAAGTTCGATCACGCGATGATCGACGCCTGCGTGCGGCACGCGGGCTGCGAGATCGTCACGCTTGCGCTGCGCCGCGTGAACGAAAGCAAGAGCCGCAATATCTTGGATTTCATCCCTCGCGGCGTCACGCTGCTGCCAAACACCAGCGGCGCACGAAATGCCGAGGAGGCGCTGCGGATCGCACGGCTCGCGCGCGAGCTTGGCTGCGGCGACTTCGTAAAGATCGAGATCATAGGCGATAGCAAATACCTTCTGCCCGACAACGCCGAGACGATCAAGGCCTGCGAAGCCCTGGCGCGCGAGGATTTCGTGCCACTTGCCTACATGCACGCCGATCTGTGCGTCGCGCGCGATCTAGTAAGCGCGGGGGCAGCCGCCGTGATGCCGCTTGCAGCGCCGATCGGCTCCAATCGCGGGCTGATGATGCGCGGGATGATCGAAATTTTGCTAGACGAAATCGACGTGCCGATCATCGTAGATGCGGGACTCGGCGCGCCTAGTGAGGCTTGCGAGGCGATGCAGATGGGCTGCGCTGCGGTGATGGTAAATACGGCGATCGCCACGAGCGGGGATCTGGCGCTGATGGCGCGGGCATTTGCGCTCGGCGTGCAGGCGGGGCGCGATGCCTATCTGGCGGGGCTTGGCGCCGTTTGCAAAACGGCCAGCGCAAGCTCGCCGCTAACGGGATTTTTGCGCTAGCGATTAAAATTTTAACCGCGCTTGGTTGCGCGAGCCGTGTTTTTTGCGCGGAATTTGCCTTTCTCGGGTTTGTATAGATACAATCTCGCAAGGTTTTTGCGCCATGTGAGTTAAATTCCAGCGTGCTTTGTTAAGCCCTATGCCGAACGACATAAATTCCTTACTTCGCTAGGCATCTTAAAGCACTGCGGCGAAAAGTAATTTGGCAGCGGCGCAAAGCGCGACAAGCTCGGCGATCAAATTTTAAAATTTCATCGCGCCAAAAGCCCTATTTATCGGCGGGCTATTTTAGTATGTCGTATTTGTCGCAGAATTTCTGTAAAAAGTTTTTTTCGTTGTTTAATGACGGTGATTCCTTTTTGCCTAGTTCGCAGGCTTTTTGATAGTATTGCACCGCTCTTGCTCTGTCACTACCGTCTTCAAGGAGTGAAGCGAAATTTCCGCACGCCATCCAACTACTTGCATCGCAAGCTCTTCTGAAATATCCCATAGCCCGTGTAATATCTATTTTAACCCCTTTGCCATACGCATACATTTTACCTAAATTGTTGCAGCCGTACTCAATCCCACTATTGCAAGCTTTATCGAATAGCTCAATAGCTTTTTTATAGTCTTTTTTTACCCCTTCGCCATTTTCATACATTATCCCTAAATCTGAGCAGGCTATATAATCATTTCCATTACAAGCTTTTTTATAGTAATAAAGCACTTTTTTATAATCCTTATCGGATGCGTTTGCTCCGAATACCGTTGGGTGTTTATAAAGGGTGCCAGCATAACCGCAGGCTTCAAGGTTGCCCGCTTCACATTTTTGCTCAAATTGTTTTCTTAACGATTGAAACTCCGTTTCACTAAAAGCCAAAGAGCCCAACAGGGCTAAACCTAAGATGATTTTTTTCATTCCTTCTCCTTTAAAATTTTTCGTATTATTTCATTTTTCATCGTCAGATATTGTCATTTTACGCAGTTAAAATTTTATTTGCTAGCTTATTTTGAAAAATTTCGCAAAATTATACCCCCCCCCCCCCTTAATAATCACTAAAATTTAAAATGCGAATAGGCGCCCCTCGTTTTGCAATTTTTTACCTAAATCCTGCTAAAATGCGCTTCTAAACCAAACGAAAATAAACTTCGCGGCGCGTAAATTTACACGCAAAAACGTGCCGCGTAGAATTTAAATGAAAATTTAAAAGGAAAATTTTAAAGATGATGGGAACCGACTATCTAGCGGGCATGGAGGATATCGGAAGCGAGATGATGGAGCATACGCTTGCTCTGCGCGATGGTTTTTGCGAGGAGGCGAGCGAGGCTGACGTGCAAAGGGCGATCGGCGCGAAAAACAGAACTCTGCGCGATTTTGCCGCTCTACTTAGCGTGCGCGCGGGCGAGCATTTGGAGCAGATTGCACAAGCCGCAGCGCGCGAGAAGGCCGCGCATTTCGGCAGCAACATCGCTGTTTTTACACCGATTTACATCTCAAACTACTGCGACAATCTCTGCGTTTACTGCGGCTTTAACTGCAAAAACAAAATCGCGCGCGCAAGGCTCGATGAGGCGCAGCTAAAGGCGGAGTTTGAGGCGATCGCGACAAGCGGGCTAGAAGAAATTTTGATCCTCACGGGCGAGAGCGAGAAAAACAGCCCCGTGCGCTACATCGGGCGCGCCTGCGAGCTCGCGCGGCAGTATTTTAAGGTAATCGGCGTCGAAATTTATCCGATAAACTCCGCCGATTACGCCTACCTGCACGCTTGCGGCGTCGATTTCGTCACCGTTTTTCAAGAAACCTACGATCCCGCGCGCTACGCGCAGCTGCATCTTGCGGGCAACAAGCGCATTTTTGCGTATCGCTTCGCAGCTCAAGAGCGCGCGATTAGAGGCGGTATGCGCGGCGTGGGCTTTGCGGCGCTTTTGGGGCTCGGGGACTTCCGCCGTGATGCCTTTGCTACGGGCGTACACGCGTGGCTGCTTCAGCGCAAGTACCCGCGCGCCGAGATTGCCTTTTCGGTGCCGCGCCTGCGCCCGATCATCAATAACGACAAAATAAACCCGAAGGACGTCGGCGAGCGCGAGCTGCTGCAGGTGATGTGCGCGTATCGGCTGCTGCTGCCAAGTGCGCAGATCACGATCTCCACGCGCGAGAGGGCGGGCTTCCGTGACAATGCGATTAGGATCGCGGCAAGTAAAATTTCAGCAGGCGTGAGCGTGGGTATCGGCGGGCACAGCGAGCAGAGTGGCGACGAGCAGTTCGAAATCAGCGACGCGCGCAGCGTAAGCGAGGTCTGCGAGGCGATCCGCGGCGGCGGGCTGCAGCCGCTGATGAGCGAGTATATCTATGTGTGAGAGCGCAGATATGCGAGCTTGCGCCGCGAAACTTCGGCACGAAAGGCTTGTTTCGGCGGCGAAATTTTTAGAATTTTATGCGGCGAAATTCTGCGCTCGCATGGGTAAAATTTGCAATGCCTTTTTAAAAGGCGAGATTCGCGGTGCGCTACTTACGGGTAAATTTTGTGCCGCTAGACGCAGCAAAATTCGTATCGTAAAATATGGCGCTAAGTTTTGCATTGCCGCCCACGGCGATAAAATTTATCGCGCTATGGCGGATAAAAAAGGCTTCGGCACCGGGCTAGCGATCGTTAGGAATTTTGAGCTAAAAAATGCGCGTGTAAATTTAAGACCTAGGAACACATACGCGGATTTAAAATTTAAGGGCAGTGCAGATTCCGAGTCTGCGGGCGGCATAAATTTTAAATTTAAAAACGGCGCGAGCTTCGGGTTCTTATGCGGCGGCAACGCAAAGTCGATAAAATCTAATGGTTCGGCAGATGCTTTAAACCCTAGCGGCGCAAACAAAATTTTAGCCTCTGTCTGGACGGACAGAATTTTAAGCTCCGCCATCTCGGCTGTGGATTTAGTTTTCAATGCGGCGGCGAAGAATTTTATCTCTAGCGCGGAGACAGGGATTTTGGCTTCAATCCTGGTGAATGAGATTTTAAACCTTAGCGCTGCGGGTGAAATTTCAAAGCCAAATGCTACGGGCAAAATTTTAAACCTCAGTGCTATGCCGCTCGCGGATTTTGGACCTAAAGGAGCGGGCGGATGCTAGATTTTGAGCTTGCTTCGCGCATTACGATCATCACAAATCGCGCGCTCTGCGGCGGCGAGACGGCACTGCTTGCGCGTATAGCGGATTTTGCCGCAACGGGCGTAGGCGAGATCGTTGTACGCGAAAAAGACTTGAGCGAGAAAGCTTACGCAGCGCTGTTTGGTAAAATTTTACGCGCCTGCGAGAACGGGTTTTGCACGAATACGGTCCGCGCGGACGAAATTTTTGCAAATGAAGCTTGCGCCGCTAAATTTAGTGAAACCCAAGCTTTTGCGGACGGATTAGACGTAAGCGTGGCCTATGCGGATGAAATTTCGCTCTGCGAGCGCGGCGCAGACGAAGTTTTGCTAAAAAAGCTCCATTTGGGCGGCGGCAGGAGCGGGCTTTGCGCGGATGCGGCCCGCAAGCACGGTGCCGCTACAGATGAGATACAGTCTAAAAATTCCGCTCGTGTTTTAGATGAAATTTTGTCTGAAAATTTTACCGGCGCTGCAAACTGTGCGAATGATAGCGCGCCTGGCGAGATTTCGCTTCGCGGCGCTACAAGCGAAACAAAACTAGCGGCAGAAGGCGTACGGGGCACAGAAAATGCGGAAAGTATGCAGGGTGCGCAAAGTACAGAAAATGCGAATGATGTGCATAGTGTAAAAAATGCGGAGAGCTCACGGAGTGCGCAGTACACGGAAAACTCGGAAAGTATAGAGGGCGTAGAAAATTTACAGAGCGTAAAAGGGGAGGAAAACTCGCAGGGCGCGAAGGGCACGCAGAGCGCAGAGAGAGCAAGGCGCCCGCCCGCGATCTTTGTGCATAATTTTGCAGATTTTGCGCTGCGCGCGGGCGAGAGAAATTTGTGGCTGCCGCTCGGGGTTTTGCGGAGCTTTAGTGCGGCGCGCGGCGCGGAGTTTTTGCGCGCAAATTTCAAAAAACTGATCGCTTCCTGCCACAGCGAGGCGGAGGCGCGCGAGGCGCTGGAGCTGGGCTCGCGCGCGATCTGCCTGAGCCATATATTTGCGACCGATTGCAAGGCGGGGCTCACACCGAAGGGGCTAAATTTGATCCGCGCCGTGCGGGAGTTTTTCGCGGGCGAAATCTATGCGCTGGGCGGCATAACGCCGCGCAATTTCGCCTCCGTCCTACGCGCGGGAGCCGACAGGATCGCCGTTATGAGCTCGGCGATGGCGGCGCGGGACGCGAGCGATTTCATAAGAAAATTTAAGAAATGAATCGATCCGAAAATGTGCTCCGTTTCCGTTGCCGCGCGCCTTGCTGCCGTAATTGCACTGTATGCGGCGCGATGTAAAACACATTTTAAATAAAATCAAAAATGCGCGAAGCAGGCGCGATTTATTGCGATTTAAGCCTGAAATTATAAAATACGAGCGTTTAAGCTTAAGGATATTTTTTGGATAAAGTGCTGCTTGAGGAATCTAAAAAGCCTCTAAACGAACGACGTCGGACTTTCAAGCAAAAGCTTCGAAAAGGCGCTAGCGCCGATATCTTTGACGATGCGGATTTAAGCGATGCAACGGATCGCAGATCATTAAATTTAAACGATATAAATTTGAGTAGTAAAAGCTTTAAAAATGCGAATTTTAATCAAACAGACCCCGAATCGCAACCCGATCATCTTTGCGGCGCAAATTTCCGAGATAGAAATTTAAACGGCACGAATTTAAACTCAAAAGACGAAGTAAAATTTCAAAATTTAAACCCAGACGGTGTTTCATCGCGGGGCGCTAAAACTCGTGATTACGATAAAGAACCGATAATCATAAAATACCACGCTATAATTTTAAATGCTATCATCGGCGCGATTTATATCATTACTACGATATTGATGGCGATCTGCGGTAAATTTTCCGCCCAGCAAATTTTATTTCTCGTTTTGCTGGATTGCTATTTTCCACTCAGAGCATTAAATAAATTCTCAAATTTCGGCAAGTGCTATATATGCTTTAAAAATGACGATATAACTCTATACTCTAAAAAGACGGAAGCCGTTTTATATGAGACCAAAATTTCAGATATAACTTGTATCAAACGAACCACGGGACCGTCATATCCCGAAATATCAAAAAAGACAAAATGCCTTATGCTGCTATTTGCTTTTATATACTTGCTTTTGGTTTTTTTCGTAGTGGTAGTGATAGACGGAAGGGAGGAAAATTTTTGGATAATTTTTGCGGTAATTATATCTATTAGCTTCTTTCCTTTATTGCTATATAGGCTTTTTAACGGGCTAGGCTTTGATATTATAAACGATAGTATATTGATATACGACAAAAGTTCTTTTATAGAGGCTTCGTTTCTAAGCAGCAAAGAATACGGGGAGCTAAAAGCCTATTTTCTACTCAAAACGGGAAAAAATTTAGATAAAATCCCGCCGCAAATTTTTGTGTAGATCATAAAAGCGGACTCTATTTTAAATTTATCTTAAATTATGATCGATCAAATTTGCCCTTTTTCGGCGATATGAAAACGATGACGTTTGAAGCGAATAAGGATAAATTTGAACAAAATTTTACCTCGTAAATTTACGAAGTCTCATTCCACGAGCCGCGCGCGGATGTCGCCGAAGAGCAGCACGTCCTTCAAAACGGCGCGATCGGCGTAACCGCGCTCGTTTAGGCTCAGGTGCAGCTCGCCTCGGCTGCTCGAAAATATCGGCTGGTTTATGAAAACCACGTAAATCGCCGCAGCCTGCTTATCTGCGCCATGCTCGCCCGGTTTCGCGTTTGTCGCTGCGCCGGAATTGGTATTCGCATCGCTAGGCGGCGCGACGCCAAGCTCGCTCGCGATATTTGCGGCGGCGCTTCCGCGCGGCCTTTCGATGTCGATCCTTCCGTCAGCGCCTTTTGCGCCCGCGGCTCGAACGAAAAATTTATCGCCCGAGTGCGGGATTTTAGAGAAATTGAAAAACAAACTCAGCAGGTCGTTCGTCGCAAAATAGGGCAAAATTTCATCGCTTACGAGCTGTAGCTCGCCGCCCGCGCCTTTGAACTTTTGAAATTTTATCGTTTTGCGCTCGTAGTCGAATGCGTAGGTTTTGCGCTCGTTTTTCGTCGTTTTACCCTTTTTGCGCGAGACCTCGTGGACGTAGAGATCGGGCACCAAAAGTCCCGCCACTACGCGCCCCTTTGAGCGGAAGCTCTCGCGCCTTTGTCCGCTCAGGCTGCCCGCGACGCCCTGCGCAACGGCGTCCATTACGATCTCGTAGCGATCGCCCTCGCGCACGAGCCGCGTATTTGCGCTGCCGACTGCGCCGAAAACGCCGAACGAAATTTCATATTTCGCGCTGATCGTCTCGCCAAAAAGCGCGCTCGCGCATAAAATCAAAATAGCAAAAAATTTCATCCCAACCATCCTTCCGCTTTGCGGCGCCCCAATTATACGGCGCCTGTAAAATTTACGCTCTTTGTGTCGCTTTATCGCATTGTGTTCGTAGACTCGCGCTTAAAATTTACGCCGTTCATTGCGCTTGCTAGCTTGCACTTACGTGAGGCGCCGTTTCGTGCTGCAGATACAGCCGCGTCTGTCGCTAGTAAATCCGCTCAAATTCAAATGGCTCGCGCGGGTCAAATTCGTAAATTAGTCCTTCCAAAGCCACCATTTCAGCTTGGCTTTGTCGGGACGGGGCGTATTTGCGTAGTAACAAACCATGCGGTAAACATAGAGAATGCACCTGTCGCTGCCACGCCCGAGCACCTTTGTGCGTTCAAACATCTCGTCCGGATCCGCGCCCTTTAGCGAAGCGATGTCAGTGTAGCCGAGTGCCAGCAGATCAGCCTCTGTCGCCTCGCCGACATAGGGGATTTTCTTAAAATCGCTCGCGCTTTTACTCAAATTTTACTCCAATCTTTATTCAAATTTTGCTCGGCTCGCCATTTGGATAAAATTTTAAAACCCCTTGAGAGTGCGGAATTTCAAAATTTCACTCGTGCGAGGCAAATTTTAGGATTTTATACACGCGGTGCGAAAAATTTTTAAAATTTTACCTTGCCGCCAGGCCGCCGCTGCGCTTATGCGCGCCTCTTTTAGTGCTAAGACGCCCGCCGCCGCGCTCATTATCGGAAATTTTATCCGCAAGCTAGCAGGGAAGCTTTGGCGCGGTAAAGTTTGAACGTTTTTAATCCCCCAACGGGGTAAATTTACACACCAACGCCAAGACCAAATTTACGCTTGAGGAAAGTTTCAAACTCCAACGGATTTTATAAAAAGATGACGACGGCACTTCGACATCCTCCGAGCCACCTTCGTGCGCATTTTGATTAAAATTTTTTCGCGCGGGAATTCCGCTTAAAACGAGCTTGCGTCAAATTTCGCGCAAATCTCGAGCACTAAATTTGATCCAAAATTCGCTCGCAAATTTCGCGCGGGTTTTGCGCCTGATAGATCGGTCGGCCGATCACGATAAAATCAGCCCCCGCCTCGCGCGCGACGCCCAGATCCGCCACTCGCTTT
>CAURUZ010000013.1:0-35258 GCA_963528355.1 uncultured Campylobacter sp. | reverse complement strand
GCAATAATAAAGAATTCTCTAGGCTGGATAAACAGAAGGGAGCAAATAGGCAGTTACATCAAAAAGAGGTGGAGTGGCTAAACGATAAGCAAAAAATAGCTAAATTTAAAGACTATATTCAAAAAGCTACCTCTAAGAGATATACGGACGATGAAGCAAAAAAGATACTCGCTAAAGGAGGAATATCTTTAAGCGATGAATCTTTTAACGAAGCCTATAAAGAAAGCTTAAGCGATGATGAGCTAGCGGATATAGGCTTAGCTAAGGAGTATATTAAGCAAAGCGACTTCTATAATAAAGACCTAGACGGAACAAATGCCTTTAATCCTACTGCTTCTCAGTATGCGGAGAGGTATATGTATCTGAATGGCTTCATTAATAATCAAAATTTCTACATTGATAATCTAAAAGTAGATAAGCCTTTTCTAGATGATATAGCTGGTTTCGGGAAAGGCTTTATTTCTGGAGGATGGAATTTTATTTCTAATTCGGTTGAGGGAGCATATGATACTGCTAAAGGAGCATATAATAAGATAGCTACAGAAGGTATATACAATTTAGCCGTTGAAGGAAAGCGCAAACTAGCTAGTATTGATCCAATAGAAGTGGCAAAAGGTGCAGTAAACTATATGTCGGATACCTTTGACTCGGCGCAAATCGGCTTTTATAAGGGCAATTTAGACATGGTGCTGGCAGACTATGAAGCCGTAACCAAAAGGGATACCGAGGCCGCAGCTTCACTACTCCCTGTCTCTAAAGGTGCAAAGGCGGCAGAGGGCTTAAAAAATATCGAGAAGGTGATTCCTGACGGTAAGACTATGGGAAATGCCAAGTTGGCAAAAGTCCAGGCTGGAGATATTGGTGGAGACGCAATAAAAGGGACACCTGAAAACAAGATTACTAAGCCTGCGTCTACAGAACATTTGAAACAGGTAGATATAGAGAATATACCGTATATAGGCAAAATTACAAATCAAGAACTAGCTAAAAATATAGACGATACTGTTAAAAGAATTATAGAAAATCCTATTGCATCAAAAACTCAGGTAAAAAAGCATAATGGCTCCATTTACAACAATGACAATAAACAATTGCCAGTCGTTACAGCCGATGGGAAAGTTATAAAATATAAAGAATATAGAATTAAAGCTCCTTCCGGAGAGAGTAATGTGCATAGGATAGTAGTGGGTAGCGATGGCAGATATTACTATACAAATACACATTACGGGCAGAATTACGGAGTTAGTAACACGGGTATCCCATTCTATAAAGCAGGTATTATGCCCAAAAAGACGATAGAAAAGATGTTTGAGGATATTAAATGATAGAAGTAGTGATTGACTTTGATGAGTTACAAAAAGACAGAAGATATATTGATGAGTGGCATGATTATTGCCCCAAAGAAATAGAGCATAAGTTGTACTCATATTTATCCGAAAAGCTGTATTTGCCGCTACGTATCGGCCCTGATGCATTCGCGGACTTCTTTTGGTTTCTGCGATTTAAGGAATGGAAAGACTACAGCGAGGAAGAATGGGAGCAATATGAAGATAAGGACGAATGGGAAAGCTATAGCGAATACATCGAAGAAAAAGAAGAAAACTCGAGATATGGGTTAAAAAATAAGCAGGGCGTTCGAGACGATTTAAAGCTAATTTTCTTACATTTTGATGCATTCAAGAAAAAATACAGCGATCTGGCTAGGCAGTTGCTAGACGTGATACAATTTACGCTCTCAGAAACCGCTAAATACCCAGATCACGATGACTTGCTTGATATTCAAATAGAAATTCGAAGCTAGAAGATTATGAGGTAGCAGTGATAAATAAATTTAAGGAAAGTAGCGGATGGGATACAATGATTTGATATTTTTAAATTTATTCCGTAGCTATACAGATAAATTCGCCAAGGCAGGGCGGCATGATTTTATGGTCTATTTAGAAGAGATGGTCAAAGCCGGCGAATATGGTATAGCATTGGAAGATTTTTTGGTTCAAATGTATGAATATGATTTAAAAATTTTCTCTAGCGATTTAGATATTGTAAGAAAGTTATGCGAAAATATGGGTATTGATAGTAATTTATGGTTGGTTTTGAGCACTAAAATACCGAGCGATAAAGATAAATTTTTATGTTAGAATGGGGGGCATCAATGAGACAAGAACACATTATAGAGTTATTATCCTCCGCAATCGAAGGAGACGGGATCATATCTGTAGTTTTTAAATTTTTCCATATAGATTGGGAATACACGCTAGAGGAACTTGATCTAATTATAAATTTTGGTATAAAAAATGGCGATCTTCTTATAGAAGATATGCATGATGAAAACAAGCACTACGACAAAATAGACTGGCGGCTAGACAATGTGTATCAAGAGATCGTTATGGTAGATATTTATAAATATATGCCATTGCTATTTTCCAAACATCCGACGGTACCAGATCCTTATAAGCAGTTCATTACGGAATGAAATTTATTAGGTTTATTCTCCTGGTTTTAGCGTTAAATTCAGTAGGATCTAATACCGATCTGAAAGGCTCACTAATAGCCGCAGGCTACTATGACGAGAATGGAAATTTTATAGATAACGGCAAGCTTAGATTAAAAACAGATACCCTAACTTTTTCAAATTTAAGTAACACCAGATACGACAAATCAAATTCTTTAAGCATAGGAACGAATTATGCTTTTAAAGATCCGCAACAAGAAGGAGGAAGCGGAAGTAAAGATGGAGGTAGCCAAGACCAAAGTTCGCAAGCCAAAAGCGGCACGAGCTTGCAAGATAAAAAGAGCGCTAGATTAAAACAAGACGACTTAAGCGCCGAGCATATTCAAAATACGATTAAGTCCATAAAAGAAAAGGTAGCCAAGGAAGATAGCAAAAATTTCAGCTCATCAAGCATATCGCTAAGCAGGTCGCATTCGGTACGCTTAGATAAAACTTTAGCTACTGTAGGACGCGGCAATCTAATAATCAATAATGAAGCCGGCTCGGATGAACTAAGCAGACTAAATAGAGATACGGCTAAGATACAAAAAGATATCGTAAATAGTAATTTGTACTCATCCGCAAAGGCTGATATAGATCATAGATTTTTTAGCCAGGACGGACGAGATCAAATCAAAAAAGAGCTTCTACTCCTTACGGATTCGTTATCAAACCATATGCCGAGTAAGAATTCAAAAAACGCTTTTGAAAGAACCGTTGCAAAAGGGCTAAATTTCTTAGGCACCTGCTCTTTGGGTTTAATCCCTAGTGAAGAAAATAACGGAGGTTTGCTAGCCAACATAGGGGCGATAGTAACGGGCGATCCTAAATTTAAGATACTAGGTAATCCAAAATCGAAGAGGGCTTTTGTTAATGGAATTTTGACGGATGAAAATAATGCAAACGATCAGGCTCGCTATATGGTAGGCGAAGATTATAAGGTCTTATATAATCCGAGCAGAGGATTTTTTTCTGATATACTTGAAACCGGTATAGATTTATTGCCGTTTATTACAGGAATTGCGAGACAGGTGGGGCATGAGATAAAAAATGACAATGTAGTCATAGGGCACTCTCAAGGAAGTGCGATTTTAAATTCTGGGTTAAAAAATTTCGATAAGCATCCTAAAAAGACTATATACGCAGGAACGCCATTTAATATCCAATTTGGAGAAAATACCTATAACTATGAATATGATTTGGTGAGTCATCTTAGTGCTATTATTATGCCGACATTTTGGAGCAATGTTATAAACGGCGTGGAGATAAAATATAACGATTACACATATAAAATACATAATCCATTTTATATCAATCATGTTTATCCATATAATGATATTACAAATAGATTTAATAAGGAGAATAAATGAGAAATTTTGTTATATCTTTTATCGCATTATGCCTATATGGGTGCAGCCCTACGATTTTAGGACATAAAATCACTTTTGCAAAACACAAAGACGATGCCTTTTACGGCGAATGTGGCGAAAAAATAGATCAAAAAATTATATATAAATTTAAAGATGGCGTTATTCGTAAAATTTTCTATGAAGATAAAGAGGAATTTTCTTATTATGATGAGATAGTAATCCCTATCCAATCCTGCGAAGGCAAATGGTGCAAAATTTACTATCCTTGCGGTCAAAAAGAGTATTTTGTAAAGAAGGACGATATAGTAAAATGATATTAATTTTATACTTAAAAGGAGAGTTGTGAAATATTTTATATCTTTTATATTGTTATTATTCTTTTGCGGGTGTGAGCCGTATTTTATGAAATATGCCGCCAAATGCGCCGGCGCCGATGATAAATCCGCTCAAAAGAATATGTATTGGTTTAAGGATAGGCATAAATATAGTTATTTTTATGAGGGAGAATATAGAACCTATGCATCCAAAAATGAAAATGATGTCTTGGCAAGACCCGATTATCCTATATTTGTAATTAGCCACTGCGATGATAAGTGGTGCGAGGTCGTTGAAAAGTGCAGCAACATAAAAGTATTTGTAAAAAAGAGCGATATAATACCATACAAAAAATGAGGCGCAGTCTTAAGGTATAAAATTTTAAAATTACGTATGTATTTGCAAGGAATATCATAAGGCGTTATAAATAGAATTCCGATAGAGGAGCAAAAATAAGATGAGAATTTTGACATTAGCATTAGCCATAATTTGGATGGCAATATTTAACGGCTGCATGAATCCGATACCTAATAAATTTTTAACAAGCAATAATTATGGATTTGTTAGTCAGTGTGCAGGCATTTTCGACTTCGGAGCGGATTATGAAATCGATGATAGCAAAATTTATGCCTTTAAAAAAAACGTGCACCGTACAATTTATATTAAAACAGAGCAAAATTTTATACCTACGCAGATAGGTGCAGGGTTGGCGGGGCTTGTCCCTATCGAAAGTTGTGGCGATAAATGGTGTAAAATTTACTATCCTTGTGATGAAACGGAGTATTTTGTAAAGAAAGACGACATAGTAAAAAGAAAGTATTAGCCGCCGGGCGAAAGATGCTTGGCGCGGATTTTAAAATTTCAATACGCGCAGAGTATCCAAGCGAGCATAGCGTAAATTTAAAGCGGCTTGGGAAAGCGGATAAGACAAGAAGGATTCAAAAATGAAAAGCGTAAAAGGTATTTTCCGTTATCTTTTTCCGGTAAGAGATGGACGAGAACTGTATTGGATTAAAATTCCAAAAGGGCAAAGCGGTCGTTTTGGAAAAGAATTTATATTCGAGCCTGAATTGATTGCGAAATCGGACGCGCAAAAACTAGATATAAAAATAGATCCAAAGCTTTTAAGAGATAAGCGGATTAAATTTCATATACGCGATATGTATTATAAGACATATTATGAGATAACATCTTTCGGTATCGATGAGAGCTGCGCCGATTCGCGGCAAATAGATCTTGATTTAGAAGATATAAAACAAATCGTAAAATCGGATGAAGACGATCCTTATTATGTATATGGCTATAGCTTAAATATAGAGCAGATGAGATCTTTTGGATGCATCGATATGGTTAAGCCCGGTTTTTCATACTTCTTTGGTTCCTCTGCCGGCCATGAAAGAATAATCAAAGCTCCAAATAGCGGTGATAAAAATATAAAAGGCTGCTATATAAATGTCTTTGATAGCGATAAGGACGCCTTTTACGTGGCGTTATTGGACGTTAAGCTGCCTTTTAGCGAAGTTGCGAAAATAGTCGCTCCGCTGAGCATAGAGTCAAATATCCACTATTCTTATAGCCTCTGCGAAGAGCAGATTATAAAATTGGGATTTCCTGAAATTTTAAAAGAAAACGACGGTAAAATCGACGCTCAAATATCGGTAGAGATAGTATAATCTCATAATTTAAAATTTAGCCGTTAATGGGTAATTATAGAAGTTTGGTGGGTTGTAAATTTATGAGGAGCACAAATGACTACTATGTATGTTGCTTTTTATTTATCGTCGGATAAATATAACTTTGATTTTTCGGACTTGATCCTAGATGAGAAGACCAATGAATATAAAATTAGTTATATAAAAAAATATAAAATCGGCGACATAGATGAAAGGCGCGGCAAGGTTAGAAATAGCTGTAGATGGCTATGCTATACTGCCAAGAAAGAGCACGTATACACGGACGATGCGTTAAAAGATCTGTATGAAATTTTAAAAGCAAACTTTGGCGATATTAAAAAGAGGATATCGGCATTAAATTTAAACGTTAACATCGATATAATGATAGACGCGGCGGAGAAGGACGATATATATTCCATCGACTTTAGTAAAGAAATGATAAAAATGTGCGCCGAACTAAATGCCGAAGTGTGCATAGATGGGATATATTATTAATTTGTGCGGGAATAAAGATAGCGTAGAAAAGAAATTTCTAATACCTCGCTCAAAAGGCAAAAATGAATAAATTTACAAGACGGCTTTCTTTCTTTACCCTTGCCCTTTTAACCGCCGCCCTCATCTCCCAAGGATCTGCCGCATACACGCCAGAAGAATTGTATGAAAAATTTATAAAAAATGATAGTACCTGGAAAAAGGGGAGGGCAATAGCTATCCATTTGTCTGCATGTGGCAGTGCAAATTATGCGCAGGAGCTTTCTAATATAATCTATACAAAAACAGGAAGATCTGTCGTTGTATATGGAACAAGGGGACCCTATCGCTACAATAATGTATTTTTTCTACCAAACCTTAGCGACGAAGGTATGGAGAAATTTAAACCAAATATACAAGGAGTAAAAAATGAAAAATAGTTTTCAACAGGTATTTTTAACACTAGTGACTTTGATCGCCGGCGGTCTAATGTATTGGGCATTGGATTATCGGTTTTCTCAAGATGCCGAAAGGAAAGATCCTTGCTACTATGAATATTTTAAGGTTTATGATAATAATAAAAGCAGATTCGCTTATTGCATAAACAAAGAGCTAAGGAGGGCGGCTTCTCAGATAAAATATTACTTAAAATTTCTGCCCGAGGATATTAATTTTACATCAGAAGAAGAATACGTAATAGAAAAAGGCAAAATGTTTTCGAATCCGTTTAATGAATTGAAATAATATAGTAAAATTAAATTTTTGTAGTAGACGGAAACGGCTTACGCTAAATGTCAAGAAATTCAAAATGGCTGGCTAGACGGAAATATCGACTAAGGTAGGGGATTTCACCGGTCTAACAGGCGCATCATTTGAAGAGATATTTTCAAGAGCGCCTAAGAATTGGATAGTGAAATTCCAAGATAGAGGAGTAGGTATTAAATTTGTAGAAATCGTAGATGGAAAAAAGATAGACAGAGTTAGAATACATGCGCCGGAAAATAATCCGGATTTACCAAGCACTGCAAATACCAATAATGGATGGGTTTTAAGAATTCATGCTAGTAGGAAAAAGTATTTTGATGATTCCGGTAAAATATTAGGACGTAATACTGATGAAACCCATATCCCAATAAAAGGAAACCCAAATGCAAATTGACGGAAAAGAGATATTTGAGAAAGGCGGTCTTATGTTTTATTTAAGCCTAATGGCTTCTTTTGAATACCAGGATAAATATATCGCTCATCCTACGGCTAAATATTATGAAAGTCCATCTGAAATGGCAGATCTTTTATATACCGAATGCGAAAATGCTTTATTGGAGCGGTTTGAATTTTGTTTCCTGCCATACGAGAGAGATGCACTAAGAGAACTTTTGGAGCTTATAGATAGATACTTTAAAGATCAAAGCTTGCTAGAAGGCATAGGTGAGTATTTGGTATATCACAATAAATCTTGGATAGAGGTCAGAGAATTAGCTTTAAAAACTTTACATATTTTCGGATATGATTTAGGTGACTTTGACTATGACTAAGTCCGAGAAACCATATACAATAAAAGGAAACCCAAATGCAAATTAACGGAAAAGAGATATTTGAGAAAGGCGGTCTTATGTTTTATTTAAGCCGAATGGCTTCTTTGGAACATCAAGATAAATATCTAGTGCATGCCACGGCTAAATCTTACGAAGACCCATCAGAAATGGCAGAACTACTATGTGATGAATGCTGGCGAGCTCTTGACGAAAAATTTGAATTCTGTTTCTTACCCTATGAAAGAGAGATCTTAAAAGAGCTTGCAGAACTTATTTATAAATACTTTAAAGATCAAAGCTTGTTAGAGGGAGATACTTATGACTATCTAGTCTATCAGAACAAATCCTGGATAGAGGTTAGAGAGCTATCTTTAAAGACCTTACATATTTTCGGATATGATTTAGGTGACTTTGATCTATTATATTAGACTAACGGAGCCAGCACTTAAATAAAAAGGAAACACAAATGCAAATTAACGGAAAAGAGATATTTGAGAAAGGTGGTCTTATGTTTAATTTAAGCCGAATGGCTTCTTTGGAATACCAGGATAAGTATCTAGTACATGCCACGGCCAAATATTATGAAGACCCATCTGAAATGGCAGATATTTTATATACCGAATGCAAAAACGCTTTATTGGAGCAATTTAAATTTTGTTTTTTGCCCTATGAAAGAGAGATCTTAGAAGAGCTTGCAGAGCTTATTTATAAATACTTTAAAGATCAAAGCCTGCTAGAAGGAGATACTTACGATTATCTAGTCTATCAGAACAAATCCTGGATAGAGGTTAGAGAGCTAGCCTTAAAGACCTTACATATTTTCGGATATGATTTGGACAACTTTGATCTGTATTAAGCTCACGGAGCCAGCACTTAAATAAAAAGGAAACCCAAATGCAAATTAACGGAAAAGAGATATTTAATAAAGGCACTCTTATGTGCCGCCTAAGCCGAATGGCTTCTTTGGAATACCAGGATAAATATATCGTTCATCCTACAATCAATAAATATGAAGATCCGTCGGAAATGGCGGAACTTTTATATACCGAATGCAAGAGCGCTTTATTGGAGCAATTTGAATTTTGCTTCCTGCCATACGAGAGAGATGCGCTAAGAGAACTTTTGGAGCTCATAGATAGATACTTTAAAGATCAGAGCTTGCTAGAAGGCGTATGTGAATATTTGGTCTATCATAATAAATCATGGGTAGAAGTCAGAGAGCTAGCCTTGAAGACTTTGTATACCTTCGGATATGATTTGGAAGACTTCGACTATGATTAAACCCGGATTAGACCTGCTAGAATGAAATTTATCCTATATATCTTTACTCTGCTACTATGCCTAAGTGCCTGGGCTTCTATAGATATTAATGGTATAGGCATAAGCGGAACTAAAACACAAAAATCAAGGGTTTTTATCCGTAAAATTTAAAAATTCTAAATAAGGCAATAAGATGAAATTTTTAAAACGATACAAAAATATTATTCTATTACCATTTTTGCTAATTATTTCGTTTTTTGTTTTTCGTATGATTTATACGGAAATAATTAGCGAGTGCGCCCCAATAAGGCTCTTTTCAAAAAATTCTCTAAGTAATAGCGGTTATGTTAAGTTAAAAGCAAAATGTATAAAAAAGGCTTTGGAAAATAACGATAGTCACCTTATTATGCAGTATTTTAAAAGAGAAACGAGCGAGTGTCTTAAAATTATTGATGAACCGTCAAAGATCCCACATAATCTGATTAGAGTTAATAGCTTTGAAGAGTGGAAAAAATTAAGGCTTACGGATACTGATAATATAATTTGTCCTATCGGTAATTATAAAAAGAGCGATATTAGCAATGAAAGCAAATAAATTTATAAATTATTCAAATTTACGAGGTTGGGGCTACTCATCAAGCAAAATATTAGCTACAATTTTAAAATTTACTATTTTGCGCCTCGCGTTTTTACAGCTGCATATCTGATAAATTTTAAAATAGCGCCGCAAAAGGCGCCGTCAAAAAAGCGAAATTTAACGCGAAATTTTATATAATCCCACGATTTAATACTAGGAGATAGGATGAATAAAAAGGCGTATTTCGGGAGTTTCGGCGGGCAATTTGTGCCGGAGACGGCTATGTTTGCGCTCGAGGAGCTAGAGGATGCGTACGACACCATAGCGCAGACGAAGGAATTTAAAGACGAGCTAGACTACTTGCTGCGCGAATACGCTGGGCGTCCGACGCCGTTATATTACGCCGCGCGCCTTAGCGAGCACTACGGACATGAAATTTATCTAAAGCGCGAGGATCTCAACCATACGGGCGCTCATAAGATCAATAACGCCCTAGCGCAGGCGCTACTCGCCAAAAAAATGGGCAAAAAAAAGATCATCGCCGAAACCGGCGCAGGTCAGCACGGCGTGGCGACGGCGACGGCAGCGGCGCTATTCGGGCTTGAGTGCGACGTGTATATGGGCGAGACCGATGCTGCGCGCCAGCAGCTAAACGCCTTTAGGATGCAGCTTCTGGGCGCAAATTTAATCAAAATCGGCACCGGTCTTAAAACGCTCAAAGAAGCGACCACTGCGGCGATTCAGGCGTGGGTGAACGAGATAGAGAGCGTATTTTACGTCATCGGCTCGGCGGTCGGGCCGCATCCGTATCCTAAGATGGTTAGGGATTTTCAAAGCGTCATCGGTACCGAGACCAAATCGCAGCTTGCGAGCAAGGGAGTCAAGGCTGATTACGTCCTAGCCTGCGTGGGCGGCGGAAGCAATGCGATAGGAATTTTTAGCGCGTTTGTGGATGATCCTAGCGTGCAACTCATCGGCGTCGAAGCGGGCGGCTTGGGTGCGCATACCCCTTATCACGCAGCGACCATCACTAACGGACGCGCGGGCATCATCCACGGCATGAAAACGATCGTACTGCAGGATAAATTCGGCATGATCGAGCCCGTACACAGCATTTCGGCGGGGCTTGATTATCCAGGCGTAGGCCCGGAGCACGCGCATCTGCACGAGATAAGTCGCGCAAAATATGAAGCGGTAACCGACGATGAGTGCATCACAGCGCTTAAACTGCTCTGTAGGCTTGAGGGCATCATCCCAGCGATCGAAAGCGCGCACGCGTTAGCGTATTTGCAAAAGCTCTGCCCGCAGCTAAAGGGCAAAAAAACGATCGTCGTAAACGTAAGCGGCAGGGGCGATAAGGATATGGATACCGTGATGAATTATAAAAAAGGAACGATTTATGGATAAGATCAAGGCGGCCTTTTCCGGCAAAAAGGCAAATATCGGCTACATCGTGGCGGGCTACCCGAGCCCCGCGCACACGAAGGAGTTTTTGTCAAATTTAGACGAAAGCGTGATCGACCTACTTGAGATCGGCATCCCGTATTCCGACCCGCTCGCAGACGGCCCCGAAATTTTTAAAGCGAGCTTTTCTGCGGTGCAAAACGGCGTAAACGCGGACATGGTATTTGAAATTTTAAAAGGGGTGCAAACGCGCAAGCCGCTTGTATTTTTGGTCTATTACAACGTGATCTTTGCCTACGGCGCGCGCGAGTTTGTAGCGCAGGCGGCGCACTACGGCATCAGCGGGCTAATAATCCCCGATCTGCCGTATGAGGAAAACGAGGAAATTTTTGCACTTTGCGAGGAGTTCGGTATCGCGCTCATCCCGCTTATTAGCGTTACGAGCGAGCACCGCGCCGCGCGAGTTTTGAGCCGTGCTCGAGGCTTCATCTACGGCGTGGGCGCTATCGGCGTGACAGGAAGCAAGCAAACTCCGATCTCGCGCCTAAAAAATATGGTCGCAGATCTTAAAAAAATGAGCGATCTGCCCATAGCGATCGGCTTTGGTATTCGCAGCTCTAGCGACGTTCGCGCTACGAAAGAATACGCAGACGGCGCTATCATCGGCACCGCGATCGTAAATTTATGCGCGAGCTATGGCGGGCGCGAGCTGCAAGGCAAGATCGCCGAACTTTTTAATTAACGGAATAAATATGAAAAAAATATTTTTGATTTTAATCGCAAATTTTTGCCTCGGCGCCAATCTGATGCAATACGATCTCTTCAACCACGACGACAGCGTGGATATCGCCTTGGCATTTGACTCCGCATACAAACCTGACATCGTGCGCCGCGTCGACGGGCAGTCGATGAGCCTTATTTTAAAAGGGCTTGGCGGCGATGAGAAATTTAACGAAATGCGCACTAATCAAAAGGTCTTAAAAAGCTTTACGATAGCGCCCAAAGGCAAGGATATCGAGATAAATTTCCCCACCGGAGCCGATCTATCGGTCGATGCTCTTACTCAAGACGGCAATTTAAAGCTCGTTTTGCGCGTAAAAAATCCCGCTTTCGATCAGAGTAAGATGAGCGTCAAAAGTGAGGCTAATGAGACGGCGCAAAGCAGCAGCAACGGGATTTCTGTAATGCCGATAATCGTAGCGCTACTGCTTGCGGCTGCGGCTTTCGTCGGTGTGCGAAAATTTTTATCACACAAGCCGCAAAAAAGTATCGACGAGACATGGCGGGTTTTTGAAGACGACGCTAGCATGGAGGACGCTGATGTGGACGAAGCGGGCATAGATGAAATTTTAAACGACTCCTCTTTTAAAAATCAGAGCGGATCAAAGAACGCAAATTTTACCAATTATTCTGACGCGCAGGAGTTTGCGAAGAAAGATGAAGCCTCCGCTTTAAATTCCAGAAATTCCAATGACTCAAAAAACGTAGATAGCGCAGATTTTTTAAGAGGCGAGAACGTGAACGAAGAGAGCATGCGCGATAAATTTTACGATGAGGTTGCGCGTGCCGAGCGCTCGGAAGCTACGGAGACGTACGAAAACTCTGAGAGCGCCAAGAATATAAGAGCAGCGGATAAAATTTCGCCGCTTAAAGTAAGCCCTGCCGAGAGTGGCACGATGGAATTTCGCGAGGGAGCAAAAGAAAGATCGGATGCAAAAGAGCCTAAAGTTTCGGCATTTAAAAGCATTTTAGAAAATGAGCTGCTTAGCTCGGATACCGTAAGACCTAGTGATGTGAAAGTAGAGCTGGTGCGCGAGATCGACGAAAATAATGCTGCCGTAGTGCTAAGCTTCGCGGGTAAAAAACATCTAGTGGTATTAAAAAGCTCCAACGCTATCGATTGATGAGGCCTGGAATTTCGCAACTTGCGGGCTTTGCAACCCATAAAATTTTGCAGTTTGTTAAATTTTAAAAATTGCGGAATTTTATAGCGCTAGAAATTTATGCCACATTTAAGCCCCCATCGCCAAAAGGTCACGATGAGGTTTAAATTTGAAAAGAAAGAGGGGCGAAAGCTCGGGTAAGCTTTAAAATTTAACCCGCGCCTTGCCCGTATAAGCTTAATCTAAAATCTTACTTCCAAATCGACGTAGAAATTTCGCCCCGCGCCGACTGCCAAAGTCTCACGCGTGCGGTTTGCGTTGATGTAGTGTCGATCGAAAATATTATTTACGCCGAAGCTCACGTCCGCGCCATCAAGGACCGGAATAACGCCGTTTTTGATCTTGTAGCTTCCTCTGAAATTAGCGATCGTAAAGGACTTATCTACATAAAAATACTCCCTCCCGCGTGCAAAATATGAAGCGGGTTTGGAGTGAGGTTTGAAATAGTGGCTTACCTCAAAGCCTAAATTTAGATCGTGCAGAGGCGAGTAGGAGGCGTGCACGCTTAGTTTTTTGGCGTGGTTATTGATGTTTTCGTGCGTCTTTTTATTGTAAATTCTAAGTCGTTCGAAGCTCGCGCCGAAATAAAAGTCCTGCGTTTGGTAGTTTGAGCTAAGCTCAAAACCATGCCTTTTGGCCTGATCGATATTTTGAAACTGCCCGTATTGCTGCGAAAAGCCGCCCGGCGGCACGCCCAGATGCGGAAGCGCCTTTATGCCGATCATATCTTCGATCTTGCCGTTAAAGTAGATAAATTTCATATCGAAGTGATCGTCCGTAAAAATTTCATCCTGTTTAAAGCTAAATCCGACCTCGTACTCTTTTACGGTCTCGGGCTTTAGATCGGGATTTGGGATGTAATAATAATGTATGTTCATCGGCCCTGATTGCGATGTCTCGTGCGGAGTAGGCGCGCGGAAACTCTCGCTGTATCCCGCTAAAAGCGTAAATTTATCAAAGAGCGTATAGGCAATCGCCGCGCGCGGAGAAAATCTGGAATCTTTAAATTTAGCCGATCTGCCTTTGATGTCGCGATCGAATCTATCGTATCTACCGCCTAAGGTAAGCTCCAAATCATCGTGCAAGCGGATCAAATCCTGCGCGAAAAGCCCGTAACTATTGTATTCATTCGGAAAGGAGGCAAAATCCGATAGCACGCCGTTTAGGATATAGGTCGCATCCTCTTGCCGCTTTTCGTAATCGCCGCCGAAAGCAAAGCTGTGGTTTAAAAAGCCCGTATCAAATTCCGAGATATTTTTGATCTCTAAGCCCTTGCGATCATCTTTATTGGCGTAATCTAGCGTGCCCGTAGGTTGTTGATCTTTATAGCCGCGTTTATACTCGGCTCTGCTTTTATAGGCCTTAAAAGACATATCCACTAGCGGGCTTTGCGGCGTGAAATTCCAATCAAAAACGTAATCTCTCTGGCTTAAATTTCCATGCACGAAGAGATCCTCCTCGTTTTTCCATAGCGTTTGCCAGACGGTGTGTAAATTTTCGTCGTAATCAAAGGCGCTGAAGCTTATGCGGTGATCGTCCAAATTCGCGCCGATCTTAAAAAATCCAGTATCGATATGCTCGTTATTAAAGCTCTTGTCGTAGCCCTCGCCGTAGTGCGTGCCGCCGTCTGCGAGCTTGATATTGCCGTAGCTTGCGCGCTTGCCGTAGAGTAAAACGTCGATCGGAATTTCCTCTCCCTTGCCGTAGACCGCGCCGCGCGTGCTATGCATATTGTTTGATTCAAGCCTCTGTCCTAGCATCAAACCTACGCTTTTGCCCTCGCTTAGATAATCGCTCGCGCTTTTGGTCTGCATATTTACGATACCGCCGATCGCGCCCGAGCCGTGAAGCACGGACGAGGCGCCCTTTATGACCTCGACGCGCTTTAGAATGTCGCTATCGGTGCGGAAGGATGAAATCATATTTGATTACATCCCCGCGCTTCTGCGCACGCCGTCTTGCTTGATGATGACGCGCTCGTCGCTTTGATATCCGAATCCGCGGATCTGAAACTGCCTGCCGATCTGACGCCCCATATCCATGCTGCCGTCAACGCCCGGTATCTGCATGATCGAATCGATCACGTTGGTTTTGGCTTTCATATCCTTGGGGGTTAAAATTCCGGCCGAGCCCGCGTATTTTAGATTATCGACCGCGCTTACCGTCGCTTGCACGACGATTTGGCCTAGATCTTGCGACTTCGTGGCGTTGTTTTCGGCCGCATTCGCTCCGCCTATCGCGCCTATCGCAAGCGGCACCAATAAAATTTGCTTTTTCATGCCTCGACCTTTAAAATAAAATTGAAATACATTATTATATATCTACATACTTAAATAAGGTTGAAATTTAATTTCAAAAACATTTGAAATTTGTTTTTATTGGCAGCAAGCATTGTACCTCGTCTGAGCCATTTCTGCGTTTTGGCTGCGTCTTGGCTGCGTCTTGGCTGCGCCGTTCCTGCACTGTTTCCGCACCTCGCCCGCACCGTATTTAGGCGGATAAATTCGGCGTTTTTATCTCAACAAAGAGCCTAAATTTAAACGTCCGCGATTTACTTGCGTCTAAATTTAGCGGCCGCCCGCGCGATTTTGAAATTTCGCTTTTCGTAAATTTAGATCGGAATTTATTTGCTTTTTATTTTACAAAGGATAAAATCGCGCCTAAGAGATCGGTCGATCTAGATTATTTCAGGACTTTTTCATGAATAACGTTAAATGGTACATCATCGCAGGCGCCGTGCTAGGCGTGCTGGGTGCGACGCTGGTGCATTTGGGAAACCCGGGCAATATGGGCGTTTGCGTCGCTTGCTTTTTACGCGATACTACGGGCGCGCTGGGCTTTCACCGAGCTAGCGCAGTGCAATACATCCGCTCGGAGATCATAGGGCTCGTGTTCGGCGGCTTTTTGGCAAGCGTGCTTTGGACGCGCGAGTTCGCGCCGGTTACGGGTAGCTCGCCGTTTGCAAAATTTTTCCTAGGGATTTTCGCGATGATCGGCTGTCTTGTGTTTTTGGGATGTCCGTGGCGCGCGTTTTTACGCCTAGGAGGCGGCGATTTGACCGCGCTAGCCGGATTAGCGGGTCTAATCTGCGGCGTACTGATTGGGTTTTTGCTTAAAAAGCGCGGCTATGAGGCGAGCAAAGAGGCAAGACTTAGTGGCCCGATCGGAATTTTGCCCGTAATACTAGGCGCAGCGCTACTTGCAGCTTTGGTTTTCGGACTCAAAACGGGCGAGGGCGGCGCGCTTTTTATCTCCGCTAAAGGCCCCGGCACGCAACACGCAGCGGTAGGCATCTCGCTGGCTGCGGGCATTATCGTGGGCGCGGTGATGCACAAGAGCAAATTTTGTAGCGTTGGCGCGTTCGGTAGAATTTTCCGCGGCGATTTCTCGATGTTTTGGGGCGTGTTAAGCGTCATCGCGTTTGCAAGCATCGCAAATATCGCGTTTGGACAATACAAGCTCGGCTTCGAAGGCCAGCCTATCGCTCATAACGATTTCGTTTGGAATTTCTTAGGCATGGTGCTTGCGGGTCTTTGCTTCAGCCTCAGCGAGGGTTGCCCGGGCAAGCATCTGGTGCAGGCCGGTACGGGAAATTTAAGCTCGGGCATATTCGTCATCGGCATGGCGGCAGGCGCTGCGGTCGCGCACAATTTCTTGCTCGCAAGTTCGGCCAAAGGCATTACCGAGTTCGCTCCTTACGCGGTCGCGATCGGTTTTATTTTCGTGCTTTACGTGGGGATTTTTCAAAGACGCGTCGGCTAACGCAGACGTTAGCAGAACTTGGCTCGGTTCGCTGTCATACGCTTGGTTTAACGGCAAACCCATGCTTTAATTGCAAAATTATATACGGTGAAATTTAAAATCGCCGTATAAAATTTTGTGCCGCTATAACTTTAAAAAGTAATTTTTGTGCCTGCGTTAGTAAATTTTAAAGTCATTCTTGCTAGACTACGCATTAAATTTTGCTAAATTTAAGGTTGTTTTTGGAATTTACTACAATTTTTTCGGTTTTGTTTTTTGCTATTTCGCTGATTTTTGCAGCATTTTTGTCGAATAGAACTTTTAAAATTGCTGTTGGTATAATTGCACTAATTTATATTTTTGCACTTTGCTTCGATTTGTTGCTATTTTTCGTTTTTGGAAAGCATTTCGGACTATTTGTGATAACATTTTTTTGTACCTCTATAGAAGGCGCTCCGATTACAAGTTTTGCGCGTGAAATTGCGATTTTGGTGATGATTTGCGTAGCGATCATATTACTTAGTATAATTATTACCGTACGCATTTTGCATTTTCGTCATAGCTCAAAGCTTAGTATTTTATTTATGCCATGTATTTTAACAGCCTTTTTTTAAATCCTCTTTACGATGCAGCTAGAGAATATTATCTACAACTGAATCCGCCCGTAGAAGCGATTAAGAAGCAGACTTATCCGTATCTAGCCATTCCACATCCCAAGGCTCCGATAAAGCGTAAAAATATTGTCTATATTTTTTTAGAGAGTTTTGATCGCGCCTATACTGATGAAAGAAATTTTGCCAAACTTACACCACATCTAAATGCACTCAAAAATCGTATAGATTTTTCTGAAATACACCAAGTAGTAGATACTGGTTTACTATTAAAGGGCTGTTTGGTTCACACTGTGCTGCAAATTATACGTTTGCATCTGCCAAAGATATGGCTTCTGAAAATTTCACTAAAAATATTGTCTGCGCTAGCGAAATTTTACACTCTTTGGGATACCATACCTATTTTATGAAGGGCGCTGACTTAAATTTTCAGGGTACTAGAGGCTTTTTGCGTCAAAGAGGTTATGACGAAATTAAGGGGAGAAGCGAAATTTTAGCCGTGGGATCCATCGGTTCATACTAACGAATGGGGTGTGGATGACGATGATATGCTTCGTGTGGCATGGGATGATTTTGAGCGTCTAAACAAAGTAGGTAGGCCGTTTTTGTTCTCACTTCTCACGATTGGTGCGCACACTCCAAGTGGATCTATCCCGCGCTCATGTGAAGGGCTGGAATATAATGAAAATGCCGTGCCAATGCTACGCGCGGTGCATTGCAGTGACCTATTAGTGAGTAAATTTATTGAGCAAATCCGCTCAAGTCCATATGCAGCGAACACAATCATTGTACTGCAAAATGATCATCCGCTATTTTATAAAAATGCTATAGATGGTGGCTTTGGCGATGGACTTAAAGACGAGCGGGACTTATTTGTGATACTGGATGATGATTTGGATGGAGAGTTCGAGATCAAAAAGCGTGGTACCTCGTTCGATACTTTTACAACTGTGCTTGGGTATTTAGGAATCTTGGATGAGATGAATTTCGGCAGAAACCTTCTCTCGCGCGAGAGCTTACCATTTGATGCCGATGATGAATTCTTTGTAAACGCAAGTAGAATTTTACCCAAGCTTTCTTATGACGAAGCGGTACGAGCACAGCAAGAGTCTAACAAATAGACTCATTTTTGTCACCTCAAGTAGTATAAACGGATATAAAACTCCCTCGTTTTAATCCTTGCCGATTACGATTTACATTTGAGGCATTTATTTGCAACAATTATGGAATTTTGTAAATATAAGAGCTCTATATTATGTATCTAGCTAGCCGTGATATCGTAAAATTATGTTTATATTGCACCGCAAATTCGCTTTTACTAAGCGTAGCATACAGATTTAACACTTATTGCTTTTAACTGACAAGATGGATCTTGGCACTAACCCGACCAAAATCAGCCATATCTACTTTTTGACAGCTGCCGCATACTTTTAGCGCCACGCCGCCGCGATATAGCTCTTTGAGTTTGGCGACCAGATCGATGTCGTAATCCCCGGGTTTTTCGGTGCTATCTCTTACGAGATCGACCGCGTCATTCATAAGAAAAATTCTTACCTCCTCGCCTTTTTTATGCAGGCTGTCCGCTATCCTCAATGCGTTGTAGGTATTGTCCGAGCCGTTGTACGGCTGATTTGCTAGGATAAGTAGGATTTTCATTTTGCGCTCCTCCGTTTAAAATTTTGTTGAAAGAATTCTATATCAAAGCGGGTTTGCATTGCCTTAAATTTAAGCTCGGGGATCGGAATGCCTAAATTTAGCCTTTATAAATTTAATTTTTCTCGCGACGAGCTTCATTTATAGCTTCGATTAGGCTTTGCAGCAGCTCGTCTGCAGCTTTCGCTTTGTCGCGTGCACCGCGATTTTTGCCGTTTGAAGCGTCGGCTCCCGCCCCGCTTACGCAGTCTTGCACGAAATACCACCAAAAATACCCGCCCACGTAGTTTTTCGCGTAGCGCGGCATCGTATAATACCGCCTCATCATCGTCTTTTTGCTCGCCTGCGTGGCGTCCGACGCGGTATTTCCGCACTCGCCGATGCCGAGCTTCGAAGCGGGAAAGGCGCTTTGTAGATCGGTAAAAATTTCGCTCCAATCAGGCGCAAAGCCCTCGTTGTCGTCCTCGTAGTAGCTTACGAAAAGATAATCCAGCCCCACTTTCATATCCTGCGGCACGAATTTTCGCAGCCACTCGCGCATTTCTATTTTTTGTACTCCGCTCGGCGTATAATACGCCGTAAGCGCCGTCTTGGCGCCCTTTTTGTGGATGAGCTTGAATGCCGCGATCATCTTAGCGGCGATGAAATTCGCATCGTCCCCGAGCCAGCCCTCGCCGTTTATTTCGTTGCCGATCTCCCAGATCGCGACGTAGGGCGCAAGCGCAGCATAGGCGTCCGCGAACCTCTTTTTATAACTTTTCACGCTTTTGTACGAGCTCATCTCGTAGGAGTCCACGGGGCAGGCCATCACGTATGAAACTTCGCTAAGCCGCCTAAAAAGAGGCTCATACTCGCGCGGGCTAATTTCTTTTGACATCACGACGCGCACGGTGGGCTTTGCGGGTAGGGTTTGCAGGGCGCGCACGATACTTTGCAGCTTCGTACCCGTCGCGTCTTGCGCGTCCTCGTACCAGCCGTCGTCTATCGTAACGCCCCAGATGAAGTCAGATTTAAAATTTTGCTTTGAAATTTTGTCGGGATCTGCGCTTACGCGCGCGTTTGCTTGCGCAGATGCGTTTAAATTTACGTCTGCGGGATCCGCTTTTGAAATTTTACTCGGGCTATTGGACGCAAAGTTTGCGCCGCCAGCTCTGTATGGCGCGCCGCAAAAGAGCATAGCGCAGAAGATAACGCAAAGGAAATTTTTAAATTTAACCACGACTCGTCCCTTTAAATTTTAAAATTTAGATTTAAATTTATCCGCGCAGAGGGTCTGCGGCGATGAAATTTTAAAATTTTATCTTTAAATTTCATCGCGGGTTCGCTTCTTTCGTATAGGCGCCTTTTCGCGTCTTAAAATTTGCCGCGCAGTCCGTAGTCGCGGTAGGAGTGGGCGAAATTTGTCACGCTAAACATCGCGTAGGCGTTGAGCGCTAGGGTGGCGAGATTTATCAAGGCTGCGGCAGGCACGGAAAATCGCGCCAAAAAGGCGGTGGCAAGCGCGGAAAGCACGAGCAAAACGAAGCAGTAGAAAAACAGCGAAACGGCGCTGCTGTCGCCAAGCTCTTGGTAAAATCTGAAGAAAAATGCAAACGACGCGAGAAGTCCGAGCGCAAGCAGTATGTGAGCGATGATGCCGCCCGCTAAAAATATGAATAATAAAACGCCCGCGAATATCGCTGCAAAGCCGATTATGGCGTTGCGAAAGAGGCTTTTGCTCGCGCAGAGCCCCGCGGCGTTGTATACGCTAAAGATAAAAAGCACGAGCGCCGCGGTGCTTAGCAGCACGCCCAAGCCGCCGTAGGTGCCCATCGCAAGCAGCGCCAGCTCTGCGAGCGCTTTAAGCGCGCAGGCTGCGATGAAGGTGTATTTGATGAGCGCGATCTCTTTTTCTTGCGGGTTTACGGGCTGCTGATCTCTGGTGTGCAGGTAGTCGTTTAAATCCATATTCGCTCCTTGAAATTTATGCAGAAGTATATCTAAAAAACTAATAGGTAAAAATAAATTTCAAAATTTAGTGGCTCGCCGGCGGATATGTCGTATAAAGCAGGCGCCGCACAAAGGCGGGTAAATTTAAGAGATAAATTTTAAAATTTAGATCGGAATTTCGGCGCTGGCGCGGCTGGTAAAATTTTAAGCGGGCTGTAAATTTAAAAAGATTTGAGATAGATTTCGCGCAGATCTGCAAATTTAAAATCCGCAAATCCGCGCAAACTGCTACAAGCGTGACTCGTAGCGACGTAGCGTGTAAAGACGTTTAAGCATCTTTTTGCGAGCTGAAATTTTTTGCTTTTTGCGGACTTCCGTCATCGGCTCAAAAAATCGTCTCGCGCGAACCTCGGTAACGACTAGGTTACGATCGGTCTGCTTCTTAAAGCGTCTGTAAGCTTCGTCAAATGATTCGTTCGGATATACCTTTACTCCAGGCACTTTCCTCACCGCCTTTCAAAAAAATGAATCGTGAGTTTAGCGAAAAATTCCTTAAATTTGCTTTTGAAGCGCTTTTTTATACTTCCACACGCTTTTGTTGTTGCGAGTATCTATCATCGAAAGCTCTAAAAGTAGGCTTTCGCTTGCTTGTACGGTAGAATTTTTGGCTGCAGAATTTATGCTTTTTGCTTTTTTAGATCCTGTTTTACCATTGTTTGTCGCAGCGGGGCTTTGCGGTAAAATTTTACCTACCAAAATGTAATCCGGCGCGTAGATCGAGCCGCTTTCTACGGCGTGATAGCCACGGCTTACGCCATCGTTGCTAAATACGAGTTCATCTTTACTTGGGGCGTCGGTGACGACTGCTTTGCCTGAATGCAGCAGTGAAATTCTAATTTTTTTGCTTAAAAATTCCGCATCTACGTCGTGCGCGTTCGTCCCGTCCAGTGGCTCGATGCCGACGACGCTGAATCTGCCACCTTTTTTTCCGACGATACGCTTTGAGAGCAGATCAGCGATGCTTTCGCCTGCAATGCGCTCCAGATATGCGTTTGGATATCCTGCGTGATCTATGCCTCCGGTAAGCGCCGAATTATCCGTGCTTTTAGAGCCTTTAAGCGCAGCGCAGCCCGCTAAAAAGACACATAGTAAAATCACGAAAAAACTTATTTTAAAATTTTTCATAGCATTTCCAAATTTTATAAAATAAACTCCGCGATTATAGCGAGATTTGGTTAAATTTCGTTTTTTATAAGCAAAATTTGTAACGGATATTCCGCTCGTTCCTTTAATTTTGAGTTAAAGATTCCTTGATATACTTTCTGCCAATTTATTCAGAAAATTCTCGGGGTGCTTATGAAAAAAATCATTAAAAGAGACGGAAGTTTTCAAGAATTTCAATCCTACAAAATAAAAGATGCTATCAAAAAAGCCTACAAAAGCGTCGGTAGCGAGTTTGACGAAAAAGTCTTTGATAACGTAATGAGTGCGATCGTTTTTAAAGATAAATTAAGTGTCGAAGATATTCAAGATTTAATCGAGAAAAAGCTCTTCGAAGCGGGCGATTTCGCCGTTTTGAAAAGCTTCATGATCTACCGCCACACGCACAAGATGCAGCGCGAGCACATTTTGGGGCTTGAGGAGGATACGACCTATATCAACTGCACCCAGACGGTCAATGAATATATCAGCAAGCAGGATTGGCGAATTTTAGCAAATTCCAATACCAGCTACTCAAACGCAGGCCTTATCAATAATACCGCCGGCAAGGTCATCGCAAACTACTGGCTAGATAAAATTTACTCTCGCGAGGAGGGCGCGGCTCACAGAAACGGCGACTATCATATCCACGATCTGGACTGCCTTACGGCGTATTGCGCGGGCTGGAGCTTGCGCGTGCTTCTAAACGAGGGTTTTAACGGCGTGCGCGGCAGAGTCGAGAGCAAGGCGCCGAAGCATTTCCGCGAAGCGCTGTATCAGATGGCGAATTTTCTTGGAATTTTACAAAGCGAGTGGGCGGGCGCACAGGCGTTTAGTAGCTTTGATACATATCTGGCGCCATACGTTTTCCGCGATAAATTAAGCGACGATGAGGTCAAAAAGGCGATCACGAGCTTTGTGTTTAACCTAAACGTCCCGGCGCGCTGGGGTCAGAGCCCGTTTACCAACGTCACCATCGATATGACCTGCCCTGATGATCTAAAAACGCAGATCCCTACGCATAACAACGAGCATCTATTTAAAAATTTACGCGACGAGGAGCTTTTGGCCGAGGCTAAAAGGCGCGGCAAGGGCTCGCTTGAGGCGATGACTTACGGTGATTTCGAGCCTGAGATGAACCGCATCGTGATTGCATTTTATGAGGTTTTAACGACGGGCGATAAGTGCGGTCAGCCCTTTACCTTCCCGATCCCTACGGTAAATTTAACGGAGGAGTTTGATTGGGATACCCCTGCGGCCGACGCGGTATTTGAAAACACCGCCAAGGTAGGCTCGAGCTATTTTCAAAATTTCATCGGCTCGCAATACATCACGAACGAAAAGGGTGAGCGCATACCCAATCCAAAGGCGTATAAGCCTGGCGCCGTACGCTCGATGTGCTGCCGCTTGCAGCTTGATCTGCGCGAGCTTCTTAAGCGCGGCGGAGGGCTCTTCGGAAGCGCGGAGATGACGGGAAGCATCGGCGTCGTAACGATAAATTTAGCCCGCCTAGGCTATCTGTATAAAAATAACGAAGAGGCGCTGTATGCGAGGCTGGACGAGCTTTTAGAGCTTGCAAAATCGACGCTTGAGAAGAAGCGAAAATTTGTTACCGAGATGTTTGAGCGCGGCTTGTATCCATATACGAAGCGCTATCTGCCGGGCTTTAACAACCATTTCAGTACCATCGGTATCAACGGCGCAAACGAGATGATCCGAAATTTTAGCGGAAATAAAGAGGATATTACGACGGAATTCGGACGTAAATTTGCCCTTAAGATGGTTGAGTATCTGCGCGAGAAGATCCGCTCGTTTCAGGAGCGCACGGGCAATCTATACAATCTCGAAGCCACGCCTGCCGAGGGCACGACGTATCGCTTCGCCAAAGAGGATAAGAAGCGCTACGCAGACATCATCCAAGCGGGATTTGATAAAAACATATACTACACCAATTCGACTCAGCTTCCGGCAAATTTTGGAAGCGATCCGTTTGAGGCACTGGCGATGCAAGACGAGCTGCAAAGCTCCTATACAGGCGGCACGGTGCTGCATCTGTATATGAAGGAGCGCATCAGCTCGGCTCAGGCGTGCAAACAGCTCGTAAAAAGCGTAGTGCAAAACTACAAGCTTCCTTATATCACGATCACGCCGATTTTTAGCGTCTGTCATAAGCACGGCTACATCAGCGGTGAGCATGAATACTGCCCGAAATGCGACGAGGAGCTACTCGTGGAATACAAAGCCAAGCAGAGCAAGGGCGCCTAAATAGCGATTAAATTTTAATCTTAATGAAAGGATGGAGAATGGAATTTCCAAAAGAGTTAGAAGCAAAACGCACAAAATGCGTCGTTTACACAAGAGTAATGGGCTATTTGCGCCCAGTAGAGAGCTTTAATATCGGAAAGAAGGGCGAACACAAAGAGCGCGTCTTTTTTGAAGAGAAAAAAGACAAAAAACAAATAGCCTAGTCGCCGCTACCGGCCAAATGCAACAAACGCATACGAAGCCGCCGCAAGCCTTAAATCTGCGTAACGCGCAGATTTACGAGATCACGCCGTTTACGATGCTTGATTTTGCTGATCACATCGCCGCGATCACGTGGTTTTGCGGCTGCAATATGCGCTGCATCTACTGCTACAACCCACAAATCGTTACTTCACGGGGTAAAATTTCAAACGAAGAGTTTCTGCGCTTTTTGGATGCGCGCGCGGGCAAGCTTCAGGGCATCGTATTTAGCGGCGGCGAATGCACCTGTGCGAGCGATTTTATCCCGCTGGCGCACGAAGTGAAGCGGCGCGGCTTTTTGCTCAAGGTTGACACCAACGGATCAAATCCGCAAAAGATCGAAGAGGCGCTAAGCCTAGGTCTGATAGATTATATCGCGCTTGATTTTAAGGCGCCGCGGCAGGATTTTGAGCTCATCACGAAGTCAAGCCTATACGATAAATTTCTGCAAACTCTTAGGCTTTTGCTGCGGCAAAATTTTAGATTTGAGGTGCGTACGACCGTGCATGCCGATTTTTTAAACGAAGCAAAGATCGAGCAGATGGCGCAAATTCTATACAGCGAGGGCTACCGCGGCGTCTATTATCTGCAAAACTTCCTGCCCACCGGCGATAATTTCGGCAATTTAAACGCGCCGCTTGCGAGCTTTGATCCGAGCAAAATCCGCACAGATCTAAAGATCGAACTTCGAAATTTTGATTAAATTTACGCCGTCGCGCGCGTCTTGCCGCGATGAACGCGATGAAATTTTAATTTAGCGCGCGCATTGTCCGACGTATATTGTGCCTCGATAAAATTCCGCCTCGCCGTTTGCCGCAATGGCGCTTGCTGCAGGCATTGGCGAAAAGTAAATAGATGGAATCGCACCGCATGCCTTTAAAATTTCATCATAAAATTCCTCCATCATAAAATTTTATCCCAAAGCTTCGCCATAAAATTTCATTTCAAAGCTCCAAGTATGCAGCCGGTATAAAATTTAGCTTTTGCTCGCTCAGTCGCAAAATTCCGCCATGTATCCCTGCCGAGCTGTGTGCGTCTTATAAAATTCCGCGCAAATTTTACGGGTGAAATTTCACGCTTTTAAATTTCACCTGCAAAGCCTTCGATAAGATTTTTTTCGTTACAATACGCCCTAAATTTTTAAAAAGGCAAAAAATGGATAGGAAAAAAATCTACAACCCCTTCTCCGACGAGACGCTAACGGGTCGCAAGGTTTTCGGCGGCAATCCGCAGGGTATTTTAAATTTTACCAAGGCGAAATATCAATGGGCGCTGAAACTTTGGGATCTGATGGAGGCCAACACCTGGTTTCCTAAAGAGGTTGATACCACCGACGACGTGCGCGATTATAACTTCAATCTCACAAGCGCCGAGAAGCGGATGTACGATCTCGTGTGGAGCCAGCTGATATCGATGGATAGCTTTCAGACCAACAATCTCGCCGATAATATCAACCCCTACATCACGGCTCCTGAGATCAACGCCGTGCTTGCACGCCAAGCCTACGAGGAGGCCAACCACAGTAAATCCTACGCCGTCATGGTCGAGGCGATCTGCGAAAATACCGATCTCATTTACGAGATGGAGAAGCATGACGATATGCTTCGTAGGAAAAACGACTACATCTCAAGCGTCTATGAGGAGCTTGCGGGCGAGGTTAGCGATGATAAGCTGCTGCTAGCGATGGTGGCGAATCAAATTTTAGAGGGGATCTATTTTTATAGCGGCTTTACCTCGATCTATGCGCTCGCGCGCGCGGGCAAGATGCTAGGCAGCGCGCAGATGATCCGCTTCATACAGCGCGACGAGATCACGCACCTGCTACTCTTTCAAAATATGATAAATTCCGTCCGCAAGGAGCGCGCCGATCTGTTTAACAAACGCAACGTGGATAAAATTTACGAGATGTTTGAGACGGCGGGAAACTTAGAGATCGATTGGGGCAAATACATCACGGATAACCAAATCATGGGCTTTACGGACGACATCATCGAAGAATACATCCACTACCTAGTCGATCAGCGCCTACTCGCCATCGGGCTTGAGAAGCGATACGGCGCGAAACATCCGATAAAATGGGTAGATGATTTTTCTAAATTTAACGATCAAAAGAGCAACTTTTTCGAGAGCAAGGTCACGAACTACAGCAAAGGAAGCTTGAGTTTCGATGATTTTTAGCGGATTTTGCGGTTTGAAATTTTGCTCTGCCGCATCGCGGCATGGATACTTTGCAGATACTTGTCCGGCGTGGTTTGGATGCGCGATAAGCGCAGAAGCCGTATTACCTCCAAAATTTTTGAAATTTAGCCGCGCTATGTATTTAAAAAACGCAACTCATGCTCTTTTGGCGCGGAGTGGGCGCTTTGGCGGCATTTTTAAAAGCTCTATTGGTTTGGAATTTAAACATAGCAAAAGCTTTTGCGGCTTTAAATTTAACGTCTGGTCGGGCGGGAGCACGTCATGGTCTCGCTAGAGCGGCTTCGCTGCGAAAAGATGGCGAACGACATTGCCGAGCAGGTGAGTTTAAATCCTGCACTTTTTGAGGCGTTTTGTAGCGTCGCTAGAAGCGAGTTTGCTCCGCTTGGCGCGCACGCTTTCAGCCTTAACGCGCAGCCCATTTTAGCCAGTCAGTGGATCAGCTCGCCGCTGACCGTCGCGCGCATGACGATGGCGCTAAGCGTGGATCCGAAGGTCGAGAAAATTTTAGAGATCGGCTGCGGCAGCGGCTATCAAGCGGCGATTTTAAGCAGGATGGTTCACCGCGTCTTTGCCGTCGAGCGCGTTGAGCGGCTGGTAGGCGAGGCGAAAAGACACTTCGCAAATCTCGGGATTTCAAACATCAGCCTACGCCACGACGACGGCAACGCGGGGTGGAAAAATTTTGCTCCTTTCGATAGGATATTGCTTTCCGCGTGCGCCGAGCGGATCGACGAGCGGCTGTTTGCGCAGCTGGCAATCGGCGGAATTTTGGTCGCTCCGATGAATAGAGGCGGCTCGCAAAAGATCGTTAGATTTAATAAAATTTCGCCAAGCGAGATCAAAGAAGAGGAGCTTGGCGCCTGCGAATTCGTTCCGCTGGTGCAGGGTCGCGGATAGATCTAGCGCGCAGTAAATTTTAAAATTTCTACTGCCCCTAGCGTGCAAATTTAATAAAATTTGCTTTCGGCTCCGCCGCGAGATCAGAGTTTTATTAATTATTTATTTAAATTCAAGTACAATACACAATTTTAATCTTTCAAGGATGAGTCATGCAAGATTTTAGCAAGGAAAAGATAGAGTCGCTGGTCGCCAGCTGGAAAAATCACAACAAAAACCAATTCTGGCTTAAAAAACAAACCGCGATTTCAAAGTATTTAGGCGAGATCAAGCGCTGCCTGGCGAGCTTTGATGAGACCGAGAACGAGTTTTTGCAAACTTTATATATAAATCTCAGCGACGGCAATCTTAGAAGCTGCAAAATTTTATCTTTAGGCGAGAAGTTCGCGCACGCCGAGTATTTCTTTATGGATCAGTATTTTGATTCCAATATCAGCGCGTTTTATTATGATTTCGCTTTCAAAGACCGCATCGTCGGCAAAAAGGAGTTGTTTCCTAAAAATGCCGTAAAAAGCGTAGATAGCGTGCTTAGCGGCGAGGATAAAAACATCGTGTCGCTTTATGTTTTTATCGAAAATATCGTTAAAAATTTCAATAGCTATTCGCAGGAGCGCACCGCTCGCGATATTTTTAAACAAAAACTAGTCAATTTTTACGACGAGCTTTACAGACTTCTTACGGCGGTAGATAGCGCTTTGGCGATCGATTTTTTCGACGTCGCGCTGCATAATCAGCCCTTCGTGCTGATGGAATTTTTAAAATCCGCGATAAATGCCGATAATTTCTATTTGATCGACAGCTACCTAAGCGACGATGGGATGCTAAATTTAGGACTTGCCGAGGGTGGCGATTTCGCGCAAATTTCGCGCGAGAAGCTCTATCTGCTAGCTAGCATATTTGCGCAGTGCAACGATGAGTTTCCGACTCTCATTTATCGCGATGAAACTGCGCAAATTTTATCCTTGCTCTACGACGAAAAGATTGAAATTTTTGAAGAATTTTACGAAGTAAGTTCGCGATTTATCGCGGAATTTACCCCATATCCGCAGGATGTCGTGGGCGCGGCTAGGATCGTGTACTCCTCGCTATTTTTCGAATACGTCAAAAACTACAAAAGCGAAGAGGTCGCAAAAAATACGATATTTTACGGCGCGATCGGTACCGGCAAAACCCGTAGGCTGCGATCTTTGATTACCGAAAAGAAACTTGCGGCGAAAAATTTCCGCTACGTTTGCCTGCACGAAGGCTTTGAATACCGTGATTTCATCGACGGATTTTACGGCGAAAGCTTTATTAGCGGCGAGTTTAAGGCGCTGTGCAAAGAGGCGCTAAACGATTCGAAGGGCGAGTATTATTTTTTGATCGACAATGCAAGCGCTGCAAGCTTGGATAAAATTTTTGGCGAGGCGGCGGTGCTTTTGGATCGCCGCTACGACGAGGAAGACGAGCTTTCGCTGATCCGCACGAAAAATTCCCACGTAATCGACGGCTTTGAAGAGGACGAGAAAGCGCGCGCCAGCGTCCTTTTAAAGGACGGCCGCTCATATTTTGCGGTGCCTAAAAATTTATACGTCCTATGCACTCTAAGTGAGCATAAATGCGTTTCGCCGTCGATTGCAAAGGCGTTTAGATGGATCAGATGCGAGTGCGATTACGGCGCGCTTGAGGATTATTTAAGAGATCGCGAGATCGTAAACGCAAGCGCGGTCGTTGCGGTTTGCAAGGCGCTGAATAAGTTTATCGCCGATGAGGCAAGCGGCCTCGGCGCGATCGGACACGGCGTATTTATGGGGCTTGCGCGCTATCAAAACAATGCGCAGATCATGCAAGAGGGGCTAAGCGGCTTTTTCGCCGAGGTGCTTGAGCCGATTTTTAGGTGCGCAGCAAGTGGCGAAGATACCGCTACGAGCCTTAGCGAGCGCATCGCAGAAGCTAAAGGCGTGTTTAAATTTTAGCCGCCGCTTAGCAGGAATGGTTATTTGCGATGAAATTTTAAAATTTTATCGTACTGCGTTTCATTTGTGCTCACGGATACGGCGCGCGAAATTGGGTTTAAATTTTATTTTATGCTGTGCGGGATTACAAGACGATTGTAGCGCTATTTTATTTGCTGTGCAGCACATCGACTGGATTGATTAAATTTGCTATAAATTTAGACTTGAATTTTAGTTCTCGCTTGCCATGCTTATCGGAGCGCGGGCACGGAGTTGGATTGAAATTTTGATCTTTAAATTTAGCCTCAGCCGCTAAATTTACACAAAATCTTTATTTTGAAATTCTGCAGTATCTCTACGCGGAATTTTGCTTGTCGGCGCAATCGCCGTTTTGATTAAGTTTAATTGAATTGAAGCAAGCCTGTGGGGATAAAACAGCGCATGCTTTTAAATTTAGCCCAAAAGTCCCGCGCCTTTTATCCTCTGCGAGCGATCTGCTGCGTAGATCCTCTTCCCGCCTACTACTTTGCCGCCCTCGATTTTGCCGCCCTTTACGTCGTATTTCCAGATCGGCACGGCCGCCTTGAAATCCTCCACAAACTCGTTTATTAGCGCCAGAGCGACCTTGCGTTGCGGGCTTACGACGCCTGCTACGTAGGAGCTTTCGTGGATAGGCACATCCCCGTTTGCATGTGCAAAAAGCACGAATGCGCCCTGTGCCGCGGCCTTTTGCTGCCAAGCTTCGAACCAAGTTCGCAAAATCGGCTCGTATATATCGAAGCTCAATGCGCAGATGCCGCCCTCTTCGCGCACGATACCCACGAAAGTGATGAACGCGCCGCAATTTGCGTCTTTAAATTTAGCGTACCAGCGCGATAAAATCGCGTTCACGTCCAAGCTGCCCTCATAAATTTCAGGCTCGATCCCGCTTAAAATTTCCGGATTAAATTTAGCCTCGCTCATTGCCGCCTCCTAAGCTTAGCCGCCGCAAACGGGAGGCAAAAGGCTCACGCGATCGCCGGATTTGAGCGCGAAATTCGCATCATAAATCATCTTATCATTTACTGCTACGGCGCAGTTTGCAAGCCACTCTCGCAGGCTTTCGTCCTTTTGCAGCTCCGCTTTTACCTCCTGCAAGGAGTTTGCGTTTAGGCGCAGGGGCTCGCGCCCGATCGGCCCTAAAAATTCTATCTCTACCATTTTTATCCTTTTTTAAAGATTGAGCGATTTTAACTAAAAATTCATAAAATTTTATATAATTGCGTAAAAATTTAATGAGGAAAAACGATGAAAATCGATGAAATTTCGACCCCCGCTTACGTGTGCGAGGAGCAAAAACTGGTAAAAAATTTAGAAATTTTACGCGGCGTGGGCGAGCGAAGCGGCGCAAAAATTCTATGCGCGCTAAAAGGCTTTGCGTTTAGCTTCGCGATGCCTTACGTTGGCAAATACCTCTGGGGTGCGACTTGCAGCGGCCTGCACGAGGCGAAATTTGCCGCAGAGTTTATTAAAAACGGCGAAATCCACACATACTCGCCAGCGTTCAAAGAGGATGATTTGGATGAAATTTTAAAAATTTCAAACCACGTCGTGTTCAATAGCGCCGCGCAGTGGCAAAAATACCGCGCAAAGGCGCTCGCTGCGGGTACATCGTGTGGACTACGGCTAAATCCTCAGGCCTCCTTCGCGCCCAAAGACACTTACAATCCGTGCGGCAGCTTTAGCAGGCTCGGGATGAGCCTTGAGGCGCTGCAGCGGGCGATCTTGCAAGACGGCGAGTTTTTGCGCGGCATCTCTGGGCTGCATTTTCACGCGCTGTGCGAAGAAAGTGCTCAGAGCCTAGAGCGGGTGCTTGAGGTTTTCGAGGCGAAATTCGGTAAGTATTTTGACGGCCTAAAATGGCTAAATTTTGGCGGCGGGCATCATATCACGCGCGCAGGTTACGATGTGGAGTTGCTGATAGATTTGATCAAAAAATTTCGCAAAAAATATGGAGTCGAAATTTATCTTGAGCCCGGCGAAGCAGTCGGCTGGGAGTGCGGATATTTGGTCGCTAGCGTGCTTGATATAGTAGAAAACGGCGCTAAAATCGCTATTTTAGACGCTTCCGCTGAAGCTCATATGCCCGATACCGTGCTGATGCCGTATCGTCCTGCGGTACGCGGCGAGAGTAAGAGCGGTAAATTTAGCTATCGCTTCGGCGGCAATACCTGCCTCGCAGGCGACGTCGTGGGACTTGAGAGCGGGCAGCCCGAGTATAAATTTGACGCGCCGCTAAACATCGGCGATCGAGTGATTTTCGAGGATCAGATCCACTACACGATCGTGAAAAACACGACCTTTAACGGCATCAAGCTGCCCGATCTCGTCTTAGCGGACGAGCGCGGAGAGGTTTTGGCAATCAAAAAATTCGGCTACGACGAGTATGCGCGGCGAAACTAGCGCCGCACTTAATGCAAAAATGTAATTTTGCTTTGTAAGAAAATTTTTTGCAAAAAATGATATAATCGGCTTGAATTTTATATCTAAGGAAATCTATGAAAAGATTGTTTCTCGCGCTTTTCGCCTGTATTTATGCGCAGGCCGAAGAGAAAAAATATGCCGATATCGTGCAGGGAAATAGCGATGTTTGGGGCAATGCAAGGCTTGAAAACATCGATAGCTACGGCAATGGCTTCGGTCCGATTTTTCTGCAATTTCAAGGACATCTGCAAAGCTCGGGCTTTTTTGCGTGGCTGGCGCTGGGTGCGGTTTTGGGCGTAATCGTGGCTTTTATTGGGCACTACGCGATCATAGGACCGAAGCACTTCGATCATCATGCGGGCAAGCCGATCTATGCGTTTAATAAATTTGAGCGACTATACCATCTTGTAGCGGCCGTCGCATGGGCGATCTTGGTTCCGACAGGCTTGATTATGATGTTTGGCGAAGAATTCGGCGGCGGTGCTTTCGTGAGATTTTGTAAAAACGCTCACGGACTGGCTACGATAGCCTTTGCCATCTCCGTCGTGCCGATGTTTTTACTATGGTTTTGGCGCATGCTACCGCGAGCTTACGATATCAAATGGATGATGATCGTGGGCGGCTATTTAAGCAAAAAGAAGCGCGCGATCCCTGCGGGTAAATTTAACGCCGGCCAAAAAGCGTGGTTTTGGGTCGCGACTTTAGGCGGCATAGTGATGATAGCTACGGGCGCATCGATGTTTTTCTTAGATTACAATATCCCTGAGATGAGAAGCGCGCTAGGTATGAGTCAGATCGAAATTTTAAGAGCAAGCGCGATTATTCATAATTTTTTGGGCGCGGTCTGCGCGGTATTTTTGCTTGTGCATATCTATATGGCGGTCTTTGCGATCAGCGGTGCCATCCACTCGATGATCGACGGACACAAGCCGGAGGAGGAAGTTTACGTACTTCACCACTACTGGTATCGCGAGCTGTTGGATAAGGGGCAGATCGCTAAATCGCAATTTGAAGCGAAGTATCCGCGTTTATAACTTGGGTAAATTTTATGCGGGCCTGCTTGCGTGCGGCTCGCATTAGCTTTGAGGTTCAAAGAATTTTTATTTTTAAGGATTACATATGCAACTAGATTGTCGCAATTTAAATTGCCCGGAACCGCTTTTGCGCGCTAAAAAAACCCTCGGCGAGCTAAAAATCGGAGAGAGCTTAGAAATTTTAGTAAACGACGTAGCGCCGCGCGAAAACATAAAACGCTTTTTGGCTAAAAACGGCTTTGAAGCGCAAATTTCACAAGCGGGCGCCGACACGCTTATAAAAACCGTAAAAACGGACGAGCTGAAAAATGCAAATATCGACGATATTTATTGTAACGTCGCGGCGCCGAAAAGAGGCAAGGTGATATTTCTAAACGAGGAGCAGTGCGGAAGCGGCCCGATCGGAAAAAGCCTGCTTGCTAAATTTTTAGGCGCGGCGCTAAGCTTAGACGAAAAGCCAGTGAAGGTCATCTGCGTAAACAATGCCGTGCGCATAACCACCAACCGCGGCCACGAATGCTTCGAGGCGATCAAAAAGCTAAACGAAGCGGGAGCTGAAATTTTAAGCTGCGGAAGCTGTCTGGAGGGCTACAAACTGGTCGATAAGCTCGCGATCGGCGAGATTTCAAATGCATACGAAATCATGGACGTCCTATCGAAATACGAAGTAATCAAACTATGATCTACAGAGATTTTAACCTCACGAAATTTATTGCAGCCGCCGGTTGAGCCGCCAAGCTTGACCCGGCGGGTCTAACCGAAAATCTTGGAAATTTAATCGAGCCCAATGTAAACCTGCTTTCGTCAACCTGCAGCAACGAAGATGCGAGCGTATTTCGCATAAGCGACGATCTTGCACTCGTGCAGACGCTCGATTTTATCACTCCTTTAGTGGACGATCCGTTTATCTTCGGACAGATCGCGGCGGCAAACTCCCTAAGCGACGTATTTGCGATGGGCGGCGAAGTGATAAATGCCCTAAACATCGTGGGTTTTGACGATTGTCATTTCTCAAACGAAATTCTGCGCGAAATTCTGCGCGGCGGCAAAGACAAGATCAAAGAGTGCGGAGGGGTCTTGGTGGGCGGTCACACCATCTCTACCCCCGAAATTTATTACGGACTTAGCGTCACGGGGCGCGTGAATCCGCGTAAATTTTGGAGCAATAACACGGCGCGCGAAGGCGACCTGCTGATCCTAACAAAACCTCTCGGTACGGGCATCATCGCTACGGCTATTAAGGCGAAATTTCTTAAATTTGAAGAATTTCGTGACGCGATAGAGAGCATGATTTTGTTAAATTTTTATACTGTGGGCGCGTTAGCGGGTCTAAAAATACATGCCGCGACCGATGTGACGGGCTTTGGACTGCTTGGACATGCGCTTGAGATGATTAATGAGAGCGTGAGTTTTAAAATTTATCCTAGCAAAACCCCGCTTCTAAAAAACGTTACCAGATGCCTTGATGAGGGGTTGATCCCTGCAGGAAGCTATAAAAATTTGAAATTTATCGCGCCTGGTGTCGATTCCGAGCCGGACATAACGCTTTGTGACGCGCAAACCAGCGGTGGACTTCTGCTTGCCGTAGCGGAAAAGGACGCGGCTCGAGCGCTTGTAAATTTAAAAAACGCAGGCTACGCTAGTAGCGCTATCATCGGCGAAGTTATAGCACATGCCGAGCATAAAATTTATTTAGTTTAAAATCTTGCCTATTCAGCCCCCTTTAAGCATCGCTCTTGTATAATTACAATTCTGTTTCGCACCGAGCCGAACCTGCTTTCTTAACTCTTAAGTCCTAGTAGTTTTAGCCTTTTAGCGAACGCGTTTTTTAAAATTTTAACTGTTAAAAACAAATATCTTTAGTCAATCTTTGAAATCTAAACAAGTGATCGATTGAGCCTATGGATTAAGATTTAGATCGCCGGATCGAAATTTAGAGAATTCTTTACGTCCGTAACGAATATCTAAGTTAGCATCTAGCTTTAAACTAAATCTATCCATAAAAACAATGTTACAAAAACATAAAGTTTTTAGATTAAAAACTTCATATCGA
>CAURUZ010000012.1:0-39669 GCA_963528355.1 uncultured Campylobacter sp. | reverse complement strand
CTAAAATTCTAAAATTCTAAAATTCTAAAATTCTAAAATTCTAAAATTCTAAAATAAGCCGAATTTACCGTCCTTGCGCTTATAAAGCACGCGCATTTTAGCATCCATATCGTTAAAGACCAAGAACTGATCGGTACTTTCTTTAAGCTTATTTAGCGCCTCATCGATCTCTAGCGGCTTATATAGATCCAGCTCGGTAGGGACGATCTCATCAACTTCATCGTTTAAATTTGGCTTATTGGCACCGACCGCATTATCTACGGCGTTTTGCTTCATTTCGTCGCGATTTTTGTGAGAATTTACCTTATCGTGGTATCTGCGAAGCACTTTTGAGGCGCGCTCGACGATGAGATCGACGGCAGCATAGAGATCTTTATCTTTTTGGCGCACGACGATAGTGTCTTGATGCGCTAAATTTAATGAGAAATCCACCACGAAGCCCTTTTTACCTTGCTTCTCGTCAGCAGAAATTACACAACGCCCCGAGATAATGTCGAGATTATATTTTTCTAGCGTCTCAAATGCGTTTTCGACATAATTTTTGATAGCTTCCGTTAACTCAAACTGCTTACCTACGATATTTAAATTCATCGTCTCTCCTTTGCATTATGGTTTTTGAATAGTACGCCTATGATATGTGATCTGTGGCCTTCCCATAACCGCTACATTAGATTTTACTACCACATCTACAAGCGCGGCATGGCTTAGAATTCTGCCCACACTACCGTTTGCAAGCCTTTCGGACGAGCCTCGCCCGAAATTACTATAAGCGACGGTATGATTGCCGGGCGCACCCAGCTGTCTATCGAAATATCCGAATGTTACGGTGATATCAAACATCTTTTGAGCCGGATCATTTGACGGATACTCAAGCGTAATCGTATTTAATGTAGGACTAGTCGCAGCCGTAGCGCCTCCCGCCTTAAGCTCGGTAGTTAAATACTGGTGCTTTTGCATAGCAAGGACTGCCAGCTCCGTAGCACTCTGCGCTAGCAGTAGCGCCTGCTCTCTGCCTTGGATATTATTGACATCGCGAGCCGTCATAGATGCTATAGATAGTGCCGTAATCGCCGTAGTTGCTACAATGATGATAAAAAATATGGCTGCTACTAGAGCAAAGCCTTTTTGCATAGTTTTCATTAGTACACCACCTGTGCTTTACAAACGTTTAGATCCAGCTCTGCGGGATCAAAATTTCTGCCATCGTCTCTCATACATAGTTTAAGCGCAACGGCGCCATTATCGTCCTTAAACCTAAATAAGCTCACATCCTCTGCTAGTAGTGAACTACTAGCAGTATTATATGAGTGTGCATCACCTGCAACAGTGCTCCATGGACGATAGTTATACCTCAATACTAGATCAAAATTCTTACTCAAATTTCCCGCATTGTCTTTCGTATAAGTTACGACATTAGCGGGGACGATCGCATAGGCGCTATGCGCTATATAGTACTGCTCAGAAAATTCCTGAGAGTTAGCATTGTTTGGATTGAACGGATATTGATTGATAGTGATAGTTTCACCTTCCATACTACCGCTACCCGCATCACTAGGAGTACCTACTGCGATTAGCACGCGGTTTCTGCCGTCTGCCCGAACAGCCCTATCGTAACCAAAACCTATATTTACACTAGTAGGCGAAGCATCGTTAGTAACGACCCTAAAGATAACAGCAACTTGGGTGTTAGTAGAAGGTCTATTATATGTCGTAGCCCTTAAATTTCCAACTATCCTAGCTACTTGCGGAAAATTACTACCCAAGGATACCATATTAAACGCAGCCCTAGTATCTGCGATATAGCCGGCATCTCCTTTATCTGCATCCGCTTTCCATGTGCTATCTCGTAACTGAGACATTGACATAAAGCCGCTCCAGCCAGGATTTCTCTGATTTATATTTCTAGTCTCTACGCTTTGTCCGATCCACTCTAGTATGTCGTATTTCGGATCGGTAAGATCGCTGATCGGTACAAATTCATTTGTTTGAAGCTCTCTACCTATGGTAGAGCTTTTTATTCTATCTTCTAAACGATTTGTGATCAGCATCATAGCATTTTGCGTTCTGGCTTCCAGCTGATTTACTGCACGTACATGCACATAAGATTTATAGATCTTGGTGTATAGATCAGCGCCAAACATCGAGATGATCCCCAGCACTACGATAACAAACACAAGCTCTATAAGGGTAAAGCCTCTTTTCATCTCGCGCTCCTATTAGTTATGTAGTCTAGTGACGGTTGTCTGAACGCCGACGCCGATATTAGATAAAAACGCTTTTAAAACAACTGATTTGGCGGTACCATCTTTAGCTACGGCGTCGTTTATATCCGTAGCAGCAACCCTAACCATCTTTATATTAGTAGGGGCGGCGGACTCGTCGTTAGGTAGATCTCTAAGAACACCTCTTATATCAGTACCAGTAGCATACTGCGCCGCGCTAAAAGGCTCTGCTACATAATCTACATCGACATTAATCCTAGTATTGAGGATAAAATCACCTCTACTGCTAGAGCCCACCAAATTACCGACTGTTATATCGGTCGTGAACTGGTCGAAATCGTCGATATCGTTATAACGACCGCCACCAAAAGAAATTCCATTTCTACCGAATTGTCTTTTTGTAGCTGGAGCTTGAGCGCTAATTCCGCGCCTACTAGCTTCATTTAAAATCCCTGGTCTGACCTCGGGGGCACCATCAGAAGGCGGATTTACCGTTAGAATTCTCCTCATGCAGCTTGCATCACCTCCGCAGCTAGCATCTGCTGCGTATGCGCTATCCCACTGCGCCTTAGATATACGAGACATAAAAGCTTTAGCGTTATATACGAGCTCCTCTTTGATCGCGAGAGCGTTTAGTTCGGTGGTTTGCGCGACGATACGAGGGATCGCCATCGTCGTAATCGCCAAAATCACGATGGTAAAGATCAGCTCGATTAGAGTAAAACCCTTTTTCATCTTACATCCTTTCTTTAAAATTTTGAAATTACGGAAACGCAAACTTACTCTGCGTCATCGGCGCTAATTATACTATTGTTAAACTTAAATTTAGAATTTATCCCGTAAATTTTTTTGGCTTTCAAAGATTTTTAAGCCCGAACGCACAAAAATTTTAAAGAAATTCCATTTTTAAATTTGAACGCGGAATTTAAGCTTGCATTTACTCAAAGACTATAAAATTACGAGCTAAATAAATTCCAAGGATTTTTTATGACAAATCTAAGTAAAATTCTATCCGCTCTCCTATTTATCGCGTTTATCGGCGGCTGCAGCGGCAAAGGCGACGGCGAGCTTTTTAATCTAAGCCCTGAGGCATGGTATTCTAAAATTTTAGAAGATATCAATAACGCCAGCATGGAGGATGCCGAGAAGCACTACACTAGCTTTTCTAGCGAACACATCGCCTCTCCGCTGCTTGAGGAGATGACACTCATTATGGCGTGGGCTTTTGTGGAGGATGAAAACTACGAGAAGGCAAACAAATACCTAGACGAATATATCCGCCTCTACGGTACGACGCAAAAGATCGAATACGCAAGATTTCTAAAGATCAGAGCAAATTTCGACTCCTTTAGCCGCCCAAATCGCAACCAAAAGCTAATGCTAAACAGCATCGACGAAATTCGAAAATTTATCGCTGAATACCCGCAGAGCGAGTACCGTCCGCTACTTGAGACGATGCTAACAAAGCTACGCCTTGCCGAGCATCAGCTAAATATCGACATCAAAGACCTTTACCAGCGTACCGACCGCGAAAGTTCTGCTAAAATTTACGAGCAGCGCATCGAAGAGTCCCCACTAAACGGCACCGACGTCATCAAACCGCGCTCGCCTTGGTACCGCGCGATTTTTGAGTAGGAGGAGCGATGCAACTGATGCAAAATACAACCTTCCCTAGTGATCTGCCTATCATCGTCGAGGACGAGCTATTTTTATACCCCTTTATGATAGCGCCCCTTTTCATCGGCGACGAGCATAACAAAAAGGCTCTCGATCTGGCCGCCAAAAACGAATCTATGATAATGGTCGTAAGCTCAAAGTCGGAATTTAGCGGCGATAGAAGCTTCGGCGGTATCTATAACGCAGGCGTCGTGGGCTCCGTGATGAGAACTGTGCCGCTTCCTGATGGGCGGGTTAAAATTTTATTCCAAGGCGCGCTAAAAGGCAAAATCGTAAAAGAAATTTCGCAAGATCCGCTGGTCGCTACCGTCGATATCATCCACGACGAGCGCGGCAACGATCAAAAATTAGACGCGCTGGTAAGCGTGCTAAAGGAAAAAACCAAGACGCTTAGCACGCTTACGCATTTTTTTCCAAACGATCTGCTAAAGACCATCGACGACGGCACCGACGCCGCGCGCGTCTGCGATCTGATTTTAAGCGCACTGCGGCTAAAAAAGCAGGTAGCCTACTCATTTTTTACCGAGAGCAATTTGCAAAAACGCCTTTTCAACCTCATCAACTACATCTCCGACGAGATCGAAGCGCAGAGGCTTGAAAAGGAGATCAAAAGCAAGGTTCATTCCAAGATCGATAAGACGAACAAAGAGTATTTTTTAAAAGAGCAGCTCAAACAGATCCAAAAGGAGCTAGGCGGCGATGCCGATCGCGATGTCGAGATCGAGGAATACCGCAAAAAGCTGGAAGCCAAAAAGCCCTATTTGGGCGAGGATGCTTACAAAGAGATCAAAAAGCAGATCGATAAATTTGCCCGCCTTCATCCTGATAGCGCCGATGCGGGGCTAGTGCAGAGCTATCTGGACTGGGTTTTGGAGGTGCCTTTTGAAAAGACTGCTAAACACAAGATGTCTATCGAGGGCGTCACCGCGCAGCTAAACAAAGACCACCACTCCCTAAAAAAGCCCAAAGCACGTATAGAGGAGTATTTCGCGCTAAAGCAGCTTTTAGAGCTTCGCGGCACAAGCGGCAAGAAGAGCAAAGAGGACGGCAAAAACGGCGGCGCGATCCTGTGCTTCTACGGCCCTCCCGGCGTAGGCAAAACGAGCCTTGCAAACTCTATAGCGACCGCGCTTAAGCGCAAACTTATCCGCATCGCTTTAGGCGGACTCGAGGACGTAAACGAGCTGCGCGGACACCGCCGCACCTACATCGGTGCGATGCCAGGCCGTATCGTGCAAGGTCTCATCGAGGCAAATCAGATGAACCCCGTCATCGTGCTTGATGAGATCGATAAAATTTCAAGTTCATACAAGGGCGATCCGACCGCGGTTCTGCTTGAAATTTTAGACCCGGAGCAAAACTCGAGCTTTAGGGATTACTATCTAAATTTTAACATCGATCTTAGCAAGATCATCTTTATCGCCACGGCGAACGACGTATCTCTCATACCCGCACCGCTGCGCGATAGGATGGAGTTTATCGAGCTTAGCTCATACACGCCGCAGGAGAAATTTCAGATCGCTAAAGACTATCTGATCCCTCAGGAGCTGCAGCGCCACGGGCTCAAAGCCGCCGACGTAGCGATCAACCCCGCCGCCCTTTCCGAGATCATCGAAGAGTACACGCGCGAAAGTGGCGTGCGAAACCTGCGCCGCCAAATCGCAGCGATCTTCCGCAAGGTCGCGGTTAAAATTTTAAAAGACAAAGAGTTTAAAAAAATCGTCGTAACGACGAAAAATTTAAGCGAATTTCTAAATAAAAAGGTTTTCGAAATCAACGAGGTCGAAAAATGCGATCAAATCGGCATTATAAACGGGCTTGCGTGGACTGCGGTAGGCGGCGACGTGCTCAAGATCGAAGCGGTCAAGATCAAAGGCAAGGGCGCGATGACGATCACGGGGCAGCTCGGCGATGTGATGAAAGAATCCGCACAGATCGCCTTTAGCGTCGTAAAGGTGCTGATCGACGAGGGCAAGCTCAAAGCGGCTCAAGACGCTGGGAGCGGCGCAGCAAAAGCCTCACGCGGCGGCAAAAACTCCGCATTGCGCGCAAATGGCGGCGCAGCGTCTAAAAGCCCTACGGCGGCACAAAATTTAGGCGCGGAGGAAAATTCCGAAAGCTCGGAGCAGATTTATAATAAATTCGACCTTCACATCCACGTGCCCGAGGGTGCGACGCCGAAGGACGGACCGAGCGCGGGCATCACGATGAGCACGGCGATCGCGTCGATTTTAAGCGAGCGCAAGGTGCGAGCAGATCTCGCGATGACGGGCGAGATCACGCTAAGCGGCAAGGTACTGCCGATCGGCGGGCTTAAGGAGAAGCTCATCGCCGCGCACAAAGCCAAAATCGCCGAAGTGTTGATCCCGCTCAAAAACTACGAGCGCGACCTAGTAGAGATCCCGGACGAGGTCAAAAACAATCTGAAAATAACGCCCGTAGAGCGGATCGAAGAGGTGCTGAAGCTGGCGCTGGTCTAAATTTAAACGGCGCTTTAAATTTGGCCGCTTTAGCAGCACACCTTGCGTAGAATTTTGAAATCTTTGTAGCGACAGGCTACGCAGAAAAAGAAGCCGGGTTGCGGCACGGCAGAGTTTTTGAGGATAGACGAGAGGCTTTGCGCGCAAAATTTACACGTCGACAGCTTTGACGACGAGCCGCGAAGCGTTGCTAAAATCGACGAACTTATCGCCGCAACGGCTACGCAAAGGACTTTGGCGAGCAAATAGCGCATCACGAAACCTATCTAAGCGACTCAGAAAAACCGCGCCACAAAAATGCAAAACGATAATCAGGCACCCGACTAGGAAAATTTAGCGGCAGTGACAAATTGGTAGTTTTAGGCTATACAGGAGAAATTTAGCATGCGGCCAACCATCATCATTTCTAATCTTTTAATCAAAAACCACACCAAAATCGCCGATGCCTTGCGCTCTATCCTTAATAAATACGATATAAAATGCGAAATTTTAGAAACTAAAGACATCTGGATGAGGGATTTTATGCCGTTTTTGCTGGCTGACGGGCGCCTCGCGTCTTACGTTTACAACCCAGATTATCTAAAAAGCGATAAGTATAACCACCTAAGAACCAAAATCCCATATACAAGCAACCATATAGACTTAGTTATAGACGGCGGAATTTCGTAAGGCATAAAAATAAAGCCATAATGACTGATAAAATTTTCAAAGAAAATCCACTGAAAACAAAAGCTGAGATAGTGGAGACCATAAAGCAAAAATGCGCGCCAAACGAGCTTATAATCATACCAAGACAGCCATACGATATGCTAGGGCACAGCGACGGCATGGTAAGGTGGATAGATGAAAATAGCGTGCTGGTAAATGATTTTTCAAACGAGAGCAAAAGCTTTAATGATAGGCTCATAAATGCGCTTAAAGCGAGTGGTTTGGATGTGAAATTTATGAAGTATCGCGAAGGATTTTTCAGCAAAAAGAGAGACTGGGGCGCTTACTTAAATTTTATTAAAATTAAGGATATTTTAATAGTTCCAATATACGGCATAGATGATGACGATGTTGCGGTGGAGCAGATCAAGAAATTTTATAGTGGCTGCAAAGTAGAGACGATAAATTTAAGCGAGATTATAGAGCTTGGCGGTGCACTACACTGTATAACAGCAGAGAAATTTGGGCGGTAGAATTACCGCCTTGTTCACTATTTTGTTTTGGAATTCATTTCTTTGTCAAAGTTGATTTTCCAAATTTCTGACTTTTCATCAAAAACACACTCTTTTTTGAAACTACTATCTTCTTTCCAAATAGCTTCTAGTCTTTTATTCCATATTTCGTTAATACCTCTAGCAATAGGCTTAAATTCTTCTGGCGAAAACTCATCGGTTTTTGCATTATTACACCAGTAGCAAGCCATACAACAATTCTCTTTGCTATACTCTAAATTTGGTAGCTTCCTATCTATCTCTAGCGTATATCCGCGCGTATCGCTTCTTTTATTATTTAGCTTTTTATTTTCCCCAAGGGCTTTTATCTGATCTACGCGAATTCCACAATATGCACATTTTTCCTCTTTCATTAGATCGTCATATGCGCTTTTGAAGTTTTCGTTAAAAATACTTACATAGTTGTCTTTTAGCTTCTTTAAATTAGAGCCAAATAACTCTTTGATTTTTGTTTTTGAAGGTATGTTGTTGCAAATAGAAACTATTGAAATTTCCTTTTTATTGCCATTTTCATCTAGAGTTATTTTTTGATCTTTTTTAAGATCAGTTTGATAGTAGGTGTTGCTATATAAATTTGCTAAATCGTTAGTGATTTCAAATTTTTCGATTTCACTAATGTATTTTTCTATATCCTCTGTCTTAATGACTACTCCATCAAATGATTTCCAAAATAGAAATAACTGAATTCTGGTTGCCAAGCTATCTATTAGCTTATCATTGTATGATGCCATCTTTTCTCCTTCATCAAAAATTTTGTCATTATACAGCGTTTTTACGACTTTGACCGCTACGAGGCAGTATAGGCGTTTGTATACCTGTAGCTCCACTCTGCTCGAACTAAAATTTAAAATCTCATTCTTGGCCGGTCCAAAAATTTAAATAGCCATTTACGCTCGCCTCAAATCCTCCCCAAACCCCAAATTTAACCCCAGCTTAAGCATAAGCTTGTATACTTTGGCTTTAAATTTAAGGCGGCAAATGAGATCACAGAGCGAATTTTTTGGCGTTTTCATCACGCTTCTTGGCGGCGTATTATGGGGATTTAGCAGTGTTTGCGGGCAGTATCTGTTCACGCAAAAAGGCGTCAGCGCCGACTGGCTCGTGCCCTATCGCCTAGGCCTCGCCGGGCTTGCGATGGTAGCGTATTACATCGCTCGCTCGCCGCGCCTAGCCTTTGCGCCGCTAAAAGATCGCGTGCTTTTGCCGCAGCTGCTCATCTACGCGTTTTTTGGGCTTATGATGACGCAGTATTCGTACTTTTGCGGTGTCGAGCTCTCAAACGCCGCCGTCGCGACCGTGATCCAGTACTCCGCGCCCGCGCTCATCCTCGGCGTCGTTTGCTTTTTACAGCGGCGCGCGCCTAAAAAGGTCGAGCTCATCGCGCTCATTTTCGCGGTGCTGGGCGTCGTGCTGCTCGCCACCCACGGCGATCTGGGTTCGCTGGTTATCAGCGCGGAGGCGCTGGTTTGGTGCCTGATTAGCGCGCTTGGCGTCGTGATATACAGCCTCATTCCCACGAAGCTAAATCAAAAATACCCCGTCGCGTTAAATTTAGGCTGGGGTATGGTTATCGGCGGCGGCGTGCTCGCGCTTTACACGCGGGTTTGGCAGCTAGGCGGCGTGAGCGACGCGCAGGGCTTTGCGGCGCTTGCGGCGGTGGTGATTTTGGGCACGATATGCGCGTTTAGCTTTTACATGACGGGGCTAAAGATAATAGGCGCAAGCAGGGCGAGCATGATAGCGTGCATCGAGCCGGTGAGCGCCGCGGCGTTTGCCTATTTTTGGCTGGGGACGGAGTTCGTGTTTCTTGATTTTGCGGGCTTTACGCTCATTATCTCGTGCATATTTTTGCTGGCTAAAGATAGGAAAAAGGCGTAAATTTGGAGGAGAGATGATCTATTTGGCGCAGACCGATACGACGGCGGGATTTTTGAGTAAGGATTTTCGCGAGATAAACGCGCTAAAACGCCGAGCCGCGGATAAACCCTGCCTCATAACGACGGCAAAGCTTAGCGAGCTAAAAAATCTCGCTCGCGTGCCCGCTAAATTTAAAAATTTAGTGCGCCGCGCGAGGAAAACGACGCTTTTATATCCGAACGGCACTGCCGTGCGCGTAGTAAAAGAGTGCGCCCACGAGGAGTTTTTGAGGCAATTTGACTGGCTCTATTCTAGCAGCGCAAATTTAAACGGGCAAAACTTCGACGAAGAGTGGGCGAAAGGGGCGGCGGATCAGGTCGTAGATCAAAATTTCAGCCAAAACGCGAGCTCGAAAATATATAAAATTTCAAAAACTAAAATTTTGCGGATTAGATAGAGCTGCCGATTAAAATTTACGCGCGCAAAGAGCGCTCAAAAAGAGGCGCTAGTTTATAAATTTAAGCGGCTTTGTAAATTTAAATGGCTCTTATAAATTTCACTGAACTGTAAAATTTCGTCACATATAAACCGCGCAAATACCGTCTGAAATTTTAAAAATCGCGAAAGGATCACGGCAACCTCTCAGAAAAATCATATAAAAAGCTGTAAATCCCCCCCCCACTGCCTTCAAGTAATAAAATTCCTACCGTTCTCGAAGCTGAAAATTTCACTACTGCTAGCTTTGAATGAAATTCTATCGCCATATACTCGATCAAAATTTTAACTCGGGCGAGCTAAGATTATCGCTAGAAATTCTCGCATCCCGAGCATTTTCGATTAAAATTTTAGAGATCGGGCATTGTCGCCGGTTTTTATCCGAGCCTCTACGCGCCGTTTTGATCGAAGCTCTGCCGACGCCGCTTCTACCTTTGATTAAAATTTGATCTTTAAAAAAAGCTCATCTGACGCCGCCAAAATCAAAATTTTGCCGCTGTGCCAATAGTTTTAATAAAATTCAGCCGCCGCCGATACCTATTCAATTAAAATTTTATCGCCGCTGCTGCAAGTAGTTTGCGATCAAAATTCCATCATCGCCGATTGTATATCAAAAGCCCTGCCGCCGCTGCCTCACCGCCACCTCCGCCACTACTGCCTTATCTCCACCGCTGCCGCAGCAGCAGGCGCCGCAAATCCGTCCAACCCTTTAGCTGCCAAAGCTGCGCGTAAAGCGCAAGCACACCGCCGCCATTGCTATGTCACGACGACAGATCCGCGATAAAATTTCTGACGCCGCGCAACGCATTAAAACAAACAGCATATCAAAGCAAACGTCGCAAATTTTGAAATTTAAACCGCCTCTCGCCGCGCGGCACCGATAAATTCCGCTAGCTAGTCCATCATTTCCGTATAAATCATAAATTTCCATAAATTTAACGCCACCTTTCTTGCTTTATATTAAAATTTCGCTAAAATTACCGCATTAAATTTGAGGCGCAAACGGAGCTTAAGCTTAAACCGCTTGCGGGCAAATTAAATCCATTCAAGGAGCTTTTATGAGCGGTGTTGCGTTAATCATCTGCTTCGCCATAGCGGTCGTCGTGATGATTTTTTTGATCTCCAAAGCAGGCGTTCACCCGTTTTTGGCGCTAATGCTTATCTCCCTGGCGCTCGCGATCGTCGCGGGCATACCGCTAGCCAAGATCCCCGCGATTATCGGCGACGGATTCAGCGGCACGTTTAAGAGTATCGGTATCGTCATAATCTTCGGCGCGCTCATCGGCACCGTGCTCGAAAAGACGGGCGCGGCGCTCAAACTCGCCGATATGGTCGTAAACGTAGTCGGGCAAAAGCGCCCCGAGCTTGCGATGCTCATAATGGGCTGGATCGTGGGTATCCCCGTATTTTGTGACAGCGGCTTCGTCGTTTTAAACCCAATCCGAGAAGCGATCAGCAAAAAAATCGGCGAAAATCCGGTCGCTCTAGCAGTAGCGCTCTCGGGCGGACTTTATGCCTCGCACGTATTCATCCCGCCGACTCCCGGACCGATCGCCGCAGCAGGCGCCGTGGGTCTAGGCGGCAATCTACTGCTCGTAATCGCAATGGGCGCGGTGGTATCATTGCCGGTGCTGATCGCCACATACTTTTTTTCTAAAAAGGTCGCCAAAAACGTCCATATAAGTGAAGCCGAAGCGAATGAAGTAATCGCTAAAAGCTACGACGATCTGCTTAAACAATACGGCAAATTACCGGGCGGATTTTTAAGTTTGGCGCCTATTTTGGTACCGATCCTATTTATGGCGCTGGGCTCCGTCGCCAAGATCCTAAAAGTAGGCGGATTTGCGGGCGAAATTTCGCAATTTTTAGGAAATCCTATCATCGCGCTAGCCTTGGGCGTAGTTTTTGCGGTATTTTTACTCGTGCAAACCGGCAAATTGGGCGAATTTAGCGAGATCACCAACGAATCCTTAAAAATCGTAGGCCCGATCCTCTTCATCACCGCAGCGGGCGGAGTGCTAGGCAAGGTCATCACCGACGCCGGCTTCGTAACCTACATCAAGGACAATGCGACTGCCATTAAAGCCGCGGGGATTTTCTTCCCGTTCTTAATCTCAGCCGTCTTAAAAACCGCACAAGGAAGCTCCACCGTGGCAATCATCACTACAGCTTCGATTATGGGCGCATTTAACGTGGATGGCTCGCTGATGCAGGTGCTGGGCTTCACCTCCGAAATGTCCGGCGCGCTTGTGGTAATGGCGATCGCAGCGGGCGCGATGACGGTTTCGCACGCTAACGACAGCTATTTCTGGGTCGTTACGAATTTCAGCAAGATGAACCCGCAGCAAGGCTACCGCACTCAAACAATGCTAACCCTAATTATGGGCATTACGGGCATGATCAGCGTGTGGGTTTTGTCGCTGTTTTTGATCTAGGCTAGCTTATTCTAGCCGCTACCACGCTAAATCAGTGCGGAGTGCAATACGGCATCTACTATCGGCTAGCTACATAAATTCTTTAAATTTACGTAGCTAGCCATACCGCGCAAATGCCCTAGTATTAAAATTTCGTATTAGCGGAGTTTTAAATTTACACACAAAGCCTCAAGGAGCGAAATTTTAAAATTCTATCGCTACAAAATTTTAAAATTTAGCCGAAATTCTGTGGCTTACAAAATTTTAAAATTCCACGACATGAAATTTTAAAATTTGCCCCATAAATTTGGCGACGAGATTTTAAAATTCTACTCTTGCTTCAGTCTTGTCATCGTAAATTTAGTCTACGCGCTGTAAAATTCCAAAATTTTAAAATACCAACTAAAGGAATTTTATGAAAGTTTTAGTCGCGATCGATTCGTTTAAAGGCTCTCTCAGTTCGCTTGAGGCGGGCAACGCCGTAAAATCAGGCATCGAAAAGCTAGGCTGCGAGGTGCTCGTCAAGCCTATCGCAGATGGCGGCGAAGGAAGCGTTGAAGCCCTTACCGACGCGCTAAAAGCTAAGTTCATGGACGTCATCGTAGCAAATCCGTTAGGCGAAAAAACGCCCGCGCGCTACGCCTTAAAAGGCGAGCTAGGCATCTTAGAAATGGCGTCCGCATCAGGTCTGCCACTCATCGAAAAATCGCGCCGCAACCCGCTAAAAACGAGCACTTATGGCTTTGGCGAGATGATAGCGCATGCGATCGCACACGGCGCGCGAAAGTTTATCATCGGCATCGGTGGAAGTGCTACGAATGATGCGGGTATGGGTATGCTGCGCGCGCTTGGTTTTAAATTTAAAGATGCAAATGGCGCAGAGCTTGCAGGAGCGGGCGAGGATCTGATTAAACTCGCCACGATAGATTGCACTTCGGTGCTACCGCATCTTAAAGAATGCGAGTTTCTTATTGCCTGCGACGTGGATAATCCGCTTTTTGGCGAAAATGGCGCGGCATATATTTACGCTCCGCAAAAGGGCGCGGATGCGGCGATAGTAAAGCAGCTCGATGCGGGACTTATAAATTTTGCAAGCGTCGTAAGTAAGCACCTCGGACGCGAGCTTTGGAATAGCCCCGGAGCAGGAGCTGCCGGCGGGCTAGGCTTTGGTTTTGTAAGCTTTCTAAACGCAACGCTTAAGCCTGGCATCGACATCATCACCGAAGAGATCGGGCTAGAGCGCGATATGCAAGGCACCGAGCTCGTCATCACAGGCGAAGGAAGGCTCGATTTTCAAAGCTCAATGGGTAAAACCCCTTGCGGTGTCGCAAAGATCGCCGCGCGCTACGGTAAGCCCGTCATCGCGCTGGCAGGCGGCATCTCGCCCTGTGCCGGCGGCTGTAACGAGCGAGGCATAGGCGCATTTTTTTGCATCCTAAACGAACCGATGAGCCTTGAGCGCGCGATGGAAAAAGAGACTGCAACACAAAATTTAGCCCGCGTCGCCGAACAAGCGGTGAGATTGTTTCTGTTAGGGCACGGCGCTAAATAGGGCTTTTAGACTGAAATTTAAAGCACAGGCGCTAAAATTAGCAGCGAGCGCGGTATGTATGCGTGGCAGGTGCGGTTGCGAAATAAGGCGGCGGCTCGCAACATATAAGCACGACAAAGTGCGGCAGTAGGCGAGCGCGACGAAGAAGCAAAATTTTATGCAGGATGGATTTGCGTGCTTTAAAGGCACGGCGCGATCTTGACGCAGATGCGGTGACGCGTAGCTTACAAGGCGCAAAAATATACGCGAAGAAGCAGGCGAAAGCCTACAAATATTGGCGTTAGTAAAGTGGCGGCTTGCGGCAAGGATATGCGGTCTATGACGCGCAAGCACGGCAAGTAAATACCGCGCGTGTCTCGCGGCGAGCGGCTAAATTTCATCAACCACAGACCATGGTAGGCAGATAAAATTTTACATTAAAGCGGAGCTTTTCCGAAATTCTAGCGCGTTTGAAAATACGGAGTGATCGGATGAAAGGTAAGACAGCGGACGGCTCGACGGTGAAATAGCGGCGTGAAATTTTCGGCGCAAAATTTCACTTTACTGCGCGAGCATATACGCTAGGAATGATTTAAAACTCATTTTCCAATCAAGCGGCTCGTGGACCCTCGCAATACATAACCTCAAGGCATGATTAAGACAGACAGAATTTTAAAATTTGACCGCAGTATTCGCAGCCTATGGAATTTGCAACGTAAATTTAAAAGCAGCGATCCGCTTTATAAACTTCATTTCGAATTTTAGCCCGCGATATGTCCGTCTTGAGGCGAAAAAGACCGCTCAATCGCAAAATCGCGCTTCTGCAAAGATGGCGGCGGCGCATTACTCCGCTCGCTCGCAAAGCCCGTCAAGCCCTCCGATGACGCTTTGATTCGGAGCGGGGCGCGTCTGCGTAAAATTCGTATTATTAGGATCGCGGATTCGCTTATCGCCAAATTTTAGTACATATGCGACTACGGTACGCCGCTACGATAAATTTTGGGTTTACGTAAATTTACTCCGATCGCGCTGTGTTTTGCGATAAAAATTTATGAAATTTCATTTGCGGTAGGCGCCAAAAAATTTTATAAAGCTCCATTTTAAAATTTGCGGCACGGGCACGTACCGACCAGATCGTCAAGATAAAATCAAATCTCAAAATTCTAGGCGGCGAATGCGGAAAACCCTCGCGCCTAGCGTATCTGCGGCGGCGGTGCGGGCGCGCTAAATTTATTGCTTTTAGGACGCAAAAAACGGGCAGGCGCAGGCAAAATTTATTGATTTGAAAATTTAAAGCCTCGAATTTACACCGAGCCAGCCTGAACTGGATTTTAAAATTTAAAGCAGGCAACGCCTTGGACGCATCCGCGCGACTGCGAACACTCATAAAATTCACCCGAAGCAAGGTTGTAAAACTGCGGACGGGCGCAAAATTTATCGCCGCAAAGATCAAAAGCCGCGAAAGCAAAAAGGTTCCACGAGCGCTCGCTGCCGCACCCGCCCGAGCAAATTAAAATCGCATAATCCGCCTAGCCGGCATACGCGGAGGGCGCCGCTGCGGGCATTTGCACTTAAATTCGGTGCGATCGCAATACGATTTAAAACTGCACCTACTTAAATTCGTGCCGTTTCGGTTCGCTCGCAATCACATCTCGCCGCAGTAGCGCTTTAAATTTGCGCTGCCGCGATTTGTGCGCATTCAATCGCTACGGCAAGGGTAAAATTTCAAAATCTAGGTCCATATGCGCCGATTTGTGCCGCCCAAAATCGCTCGGATCGAATTTATGTTACCGTAATCTGCGCAAATTAAAGCGCCGCCGCTTAAAAACGCAAATTTTATCTCTCAAACGACAGCGCGAAATTTCGCTAAAATTTCATCTCTTAATTCGGCGCGCGATTTACAAAATTTTGCCCTCGCCGCGCTCCGAAAGCTGTGGCCTAGGCAGCGCCAGACTCTTTGCTGTTTTGCTAAAAAGTATCAGATCCTCGGTGCTTTGCACGCTCCACGGCAGCCGCGAGAGCGCGGATTTGAAAATTTCAAAGCAGGAAACGGCGTCGCTAAATGCACGGTGGTGAACGTTTTGTACGCCTAAAAGCTCTTTTAGCGAGCCAAGCCCGTATCTTTGCGCCTCGATCGTACGGCGCGCGAGCTCGACGGTGCAGAGCCTGCGATTCAAAAGCATCCCAAAGCCGCATTTTTGCAGGCTCGCGTCGATGAAGCCGTAGTCAAATTTGACGTTGTGCGCCACAAAAACGCTATCTCCTAAAAACAGCCTAAACCGCTCCAGCACGCTAGCTAGCGGCGGAGCGCCCACCAGATCGTCCGCGCAGATCCCCGTAAGCTCCGTGATATTTTCGGGCACGACGGGCGCGTAAACGAAGCTCTCGAAACGATCGAGCTCCTGCGTGCCGCGCGTTTTTATCGCGCCGATTTCGATGATCTGGCCGCTTGAGAGTCCGCCGTTCGTCTCGATATCTATGAAGCAAAAAATTTCATCCGAAATGTCCGTCTCGCGGGTCTTGAGCGTGATTTTGCCGCTATCTAGCTTTATTATCTCTATGCCCAGCGCCCGCCACATCGAGAGGTCTTTGGGCTCGAAAAGCTCGGTAATTTCGGCAATATCGCTTGCTTTTGAGATAAAATCGTAATAATTTATGCTCTTTTGAGCCAGTAAATTTATGAGATTTTCGATTCTATGCGTCAAAATTTTACCCCTGTGCCGCGCCTAAATTTTAAGCGCACGGATCGCCTCCGCGTAGTCTTTTGAAGAAAATATGTAGTTGCCCGCTACCACGACGTCGGCGCCCGCTTCGTCGATATCTGCGATATTCAGCCCGTTTACGCCGCCGTCGACCTCGATGAGGCATTTTGCGCCTTTGCGATCGATCATCTCGCGCAGCTGCTTAATTTTCTCAAGCGCCGAGGGGATAAATTTCTGTCCGCCAAAGCCAGGATTGACGCTCATTAAAAGCACCATATCGACCTCGCTCAAGATAAACTCCAGCGCGCTAAGCGGAGTGTGCGGATTTAGCACGACCGCGGGCGAGACGCCGCTGCGGCGGATATGATCTATGAGGCGCAGCGGATGGGTCTCCTCCTCGATGTGGAAGCTAAGAAATTTCGGCTTTAGCGGCAAAAAAAGATCGACGAAAAACGGCACGTTTTTAACCATCAGATGGATATCTAAAGGCTTACTGCTCGCCTTTGCCGCGGCGCTTGCTACGAGCGGTCCGATCGTGAGATTGGGTACGAAATGTCCGTCCATCACATCTACGTGAATGAGATCGGCGCCCGCTTCGCAGACTGCGCGAATTTCCTCCGCAAGCCTTCCGAAATCCGCCGATAAAATGCTGGGTGCGACATACATTAAGATTCCTTTAAAATTTCAAGATGCGGAATTTTACTTAGTTTTGTCATAAATTTCGCTAAATTTGAACCGCGGCGAATTTTAAGCATAATTTGAAATTTTTTCGCTATAATCGCCATTTATTTCAATCACTAAGGATTTATTATGGCAAGAAGATGCGCAATCACCGGCAAAGGTGCGATGGTAGGAAACAACGTCAGCCACGCAAACAACAGGACCAAAAAGAAATTCCAGGTCAATCTACGCACCATCCGTGTTCAGCTGCAAGACGGCTCAACCAGACGAATCAAAGTAGCCGCCTCAACTCTACGAACTATGAAAAAACAATCAAAATAACCCCTCAAAGAGGAATTTATGTCTGTTTTGGACAAGATCAAGCGATTCCTCGACTGGTCCGGCTCGACTAAGCCGGACATCAACCTCTACACAGAAATTTACGACCAGCTACGCCCTTTTCGCTTACCGCTTATAACCATCGTGCTGATGATGCTAATCGGCACATTAGGCTACGTCTTTATAGCGGGCTTTTCGCTCGTAGACGCCTTTTATCAAGCAGGCATGACCTTTACGACGGTAGGCTTTACCGAAGTAGCGCCGATATCGCCGGCGGGTAGAATTTTTACCGTCTTATTCATCCTCATGGGCTTTGGAACCTTTTCGTTTTGCCTGGGCGTCGTCGTCGAGGTCATAAAAAACGGCAAACTTCAAAATTTACTTAGGGAGCAACGAATGATCAATAACATCGCAAGGCTCAAAAACCACTACATTATCTGTTACAACAACATCTACTGCGCCGAGCTTGCCAAGCAGTTTCGCGAAAATCATCTACCTTTTGTCGTGATCGACCCCGATCCCGCTCTAGCCAAAATCGCCGAGGAAAACCGCTATCCATATTTCATCGTAGGCGAGCCGCATGTAGAAACCACGATGCTAAAAGCGCATCTGTCATCTGCAAAATCCGTCATCACGCTAAGTCCAAATTTAGCCGATAATATCGCAATAATCTCGCTCGTGCGCCTATACGAAAAGGAGCTTGGTCGCATCACCCCCTACTTCATCATGGCAAATAGCGATGATGACAGCGACACCGAGAGGCTAAAAAAACTCGGCGCAAATTCTATCGTCTCACCATCCAAACTCGCCGCACAAAGGCTCTCTGCGATCAGCGTGCGCCCCGATATGGAAAACATTTTGGAGCGATTCTTGTATAAAAAAGACTCGCTCATCGATATCGAGGAGATCATGGTGCCCGATTTTTCGTGGATCCGCTTCAAGCGCCTAAAAGAAACTCGCTTGCGTGATTTTACAAACGCCGACGTCGTGGGAATCAAAGAGCCTAACAGCCGCTTCATTCCGATGCCGGATGGCGACTACCTCATCGGTACTGGGGTGAAATTTTTAGTCATCGGCACGGCAGAGGGTATCCGCAACACCAAAAAGCTCATCCGCAGCAAATACAAGCCACAGGAGATGAGATATGTTTAAAATCACCCCGCTTGAGCTTGGGTTGCAGAATGTCGAGGGCTTTTATTTTGATGGCGTGAATTCGGGCTTTAAAAAAGAGGGGAACGATCTGGGATTTATCCGTGCGGACGAGCCCTTTGCCGTAAGCGCGATCTTTACGAGCAATAAATTTCAAGCCGCGCCGATTAGGCATTTCAAAAGGGCGCAAGAGCGCGCGGGCGGGGAGCTTAAAACAAATTTTATCCTCGTAAATTCTAAAAATGCAAATTCGATGACCGGAGAGCAAGGCATCGCGGACATTGATGAAATTTTTAGCGAGCTTGGTAAAAAGACCGCTCTGATAAACCCTATCATGAGCTCGACCGGCGTCATCGGGTACCGCCTCAAAAAGGAAAAAATTATCGCCGCCGCGCAAAATTTTGACCTCTCGGCACGAAACTCGAACGCCCTAGCCACCGCCATTATGACTACCGATACGATAAAAAAAGAGCTTGCGTATGAAATTTCTTTAGAAAACGGCGAGAAATTTCACATCGCAGCCGTTTGCAAGGGCGCGGGCATGATCAATCCTGCGCTTGCGACCATGCTCTGCTTCGTCCTGACCGACGCAAAAATACCACGCGCGGATATGGACGAGCTGCTAAAAAAAGCGGCGGAGCAGAGTTTCAACACAGTAAGCGTCGACGGCGACACCTCCACCAACGATACGATTATGCTATGCAGTAGCGCCAAATGTGCTTACGACAAGAATGCCTTCTCATCCGCGCTAAACGCCCTGACGCGCGAGCTTGCGCTAATGCTGGTAAAAGACGGCGAAGGCGCAAACAAGCTGGTGCGATTTAGAGTAAGCGGTGCCGCAAATGCTGGGGATGCCCGCACGGCGGCAAAGGCGCTTAGCAATTCGCCGCTTGTTAAAACGGCGATCTTCGGCGAAGATCCGAATTGGGGTCGCATAGCCTCGACCATAGGCGCCTGCGGTATCGAATGCGACGAAGAAAAGCTGCGTATTAAATACGATGACGTGCTACTTTATGACGCGCAAAATCGCGAACTGGACGCCGCTCGCGAGGCCGCGGCTCACGCCGTAATGCAGCAAAAAAGCTTTACGATCTGGTGCGATTTGGGGCTCGGAGACGGCGAGTTTAGTGCATACGGCTGCGATCTTAGCTACGACTACGTAAAAATCAACGCGGATTATAGATCATAAAGATTCACAGCTTACTCTTTCATAATAAAAATCTCGTCTCAAAAATGGCGAATAGCGGCAGGGCTTTAAAGCTCTGCCCTAAAATTTTATCATTTAAATTTGCCTGTTTTAAATTTTTAAATACTAAAATTTTACCTTTTAAAATTTGGAATCTCATGCGTGAAATTCAGTCTAAATTTGATAGCTGAAATTAGGTTTTAAGCGCTTTATTGATATACTTAAATAAATTTTTCAAAGGAGTAAAGCATGTTTCATGAATACAGAGATTTAATCACTGAGTTAAAAGGCAAAAACGCGCGATTTGATTCGCTTTTCGAGAAACACGACGAGCTGGATCACAAGATCGCCGACGCGCAGGCCGGCAGAGTGCATATGAGCGATCTGGAGATCGATGCGATGAAGAAAGAAAAGCTTCGCATAAAAGATGAGCTAGGCAGCTTGCTAGCGCAATATAAAGCCGAAAAGGCAGATAAATAAAGTTGCTTGCGGCGAAATTAAGATGCAGCAGAGTGCTAGCAAGGCTTATTTCGCCGCCAAGCTTTAATCCGCGTTTAGAATTTTCTAATCTCAATAAGTTTAGCCGCTTAAATTTGCCGCGCGTGATAGAGATATTAAAACAGCGCGCCAAAACAAGTTAAAATTTACACCGCACGCTCCCACCTTGACACCTCTAAATAATTTTTACGTATCGGCTCATCACTGCATATACCAACTGCGGTATTAGCGCAATCAAATATAATTCGTTACGGCTCTCTATCGCCCTTTCCGCTTCCAAAAATATCTCTTGCTGAATGCGTTTTGCGCTACATAGTAAATTAAAATTTACGCTGTGTCGCCTTGCAGCCTGGCTTTTAAATTTTACTTCGCAGCGAACATTTTCTAGCAAATTTCAAATCTTGCGTTTTGCTTATTGCGGGCGCAGTACCTACTTTTAAAATTCCGCATTTCGCAGAAATCTAAAGTGGCGCTAGAATTTTAAATTCCCGTTCGCGCTAGCCGCGAAATTTCAAATTCGCAGACTCCAACCAAGTGCTAGTTTATGCTAGAGCCTGCTTTAGTCGCTCCACGGAATTTAGCCAAGCTTGCTTGTTTAAACCCACTTCATTGAGCTTTAAAAATTTAAATTATTTCTTTGATCGTATCGGATAATGCCTGCCGGCACAGAATTCCTAAAGCTAACCTATTTGTTATATGTGCAATTAAAAGCGATGCTAACGCGGAATTAAATAGTATAAGTGGATCTGTAAAAGGTGTGAAATTTAATCATAGGATTTTAAGCGCCAAGGATTTGAGATAGAATTTCGCCACGCAAATCAAATCCCAAAGCTAGCCTGGTCTACTCGAAAACCTTCGCTTCTAAGCCATGTAGCCTTTGCAAGCCGATATCGATATATTCATTAAGCTTCTCATTATTTTCCAGCAATTTGTCGTAATAGCTCTTGGCTCTTTCTCTCGCGGTCGCATCAGGCTCGATATACTTTAGCCCGCTTTTGAAAAATCCTTTGGATTCCACAAAATAGATCGAGTGAATCTTCTCGCAGTGCGATAGCCCTGCTTCAGTGTAGTTTAAAATCGATTCGTACGCGATGTTGCCCAACAGCTCCTGCAGTCTATTTGCGGGATTTTTGAAAAACTCGGCGAACTCCTTATATGGCGTAAAAACCTGATCCAGGTTTTTCATCGCATCGCCGTAGATACCCTTTTTCAGGCGGAACATCGTCATTTCTTGAGAACTTACAAACTTCTCTATTGCTTTTATCGTATCGTTTTTATTCACTGAATTTTCCCTTTTAAAATATGAAACGCTCGGATTATATCGTTTGTTTTATAAAAATCCGTTAAAAATCGGTTAAATTTTACCCTAGCGTTTTAGCCAAATTTCCTTGAGCGCTTTTTATTAAATTTCCTGCCTCAGCCGCCGCACTTCTCGCACAATCCTCGCACGAGCACACTTTTGACATTTTTTTGTGACAAAGCTGGCATCGAAATCTCCTCCATTTTATGGCAGCTTTCGCAGATAAAATACGCTTTGGCGCCGTCGGTGAGCTCATAAAAGCTTTTATGATTATTTTCGCTGGTAATTATCAAATTTTTTTCTTCCAAAAGCGCTATATTGCGATATATCGTGGTTTTATTAGCACCTGTTAGTTCTACTAGTTCATCATAGCTTACCGGGCATTTTTTCTCGCTTAGGATCTGCACGATCTGCACTCTAAGCGCTGTAGGAGCGATATCGTGACTCGCTAAAAAATCTTTGGGATCCATTTTACGCCTTTTTTAAAATTTAAGCGATGATAGCGAAATTTAGATAAATTTATATTAAGTTGCAACTAAGTTGCTTTTGATATACTTCCGCAATTTTTTTGGAAAGGAATTTTATGAAAAAGCTTGTTTTCACGCTTTTAGCAGCTAGTTGCGTAGCATTCGCCAAACCTACGGTCACCACGACCATACTTCCGACGAAGTATTTTGTTGAACAAATAGCAGGTGATACCCTGCAGGTAAATACGATGGTCGGCAAAGGCGCTGATCCGCACACATACGAGCCTAAGCCTTCGGAGATGAAAATGCTAGAAAATAGCGATCTGTATTTTGCAGTCGGTATAGAATTTGATGAAGTCTGGCTACCAAAGCTTGCCACATCGTATCCGAAGATGAAGATAATCCGCACAGAAGATGGCATTACCAAAATGGCTATGGCAGAGCATCACCATCACGACGAACATGATCATAGCGCGCATCACGATGATCACGATCATGACGCGCATCATGAGCATGGTGACAAAGACCACGAGGCGCACGAGCACCATCACCATCACGGCGGCTTAGACCCACATATCTGGCTCGATCCGCAGCTTGTAAAAATTCAAGCTAAAAATATTAAAGACGCGTTAACCAAACAGTATCCTAAGGATGCTAAAATTTACGAAGCAAATTTCAATAAATTTGCTAAAAAGCTTGACGAGCTGGACGCTTACGCAAAGCAAAAATTAGCGGGCGTCAAGGGAAAGAAATTTATGGTTTATCATCCGTCTTGGGGCTATTTTGCGCACCGATACGATTTGGAGCAGATCGCAGTCGAGGTGGAGGGCAAAGAGCCTAAGCCTGCGGATTTAGCCGAGCTGATCGAGGAAGCCAAAGAGGAAAAGATCAAGGTGATTTTCGTCGCACCGCAGTTTTCCAAAAAGGCAGCGCAAACCATCGCCGCGCAAACTGGCGCAAAGGTGATGGAGATCGATCAGCTGCCGCTAGATTGGTACGAGACGATGAAAAAGACGATCGACGTTTTCGGAGAAAATTTGTAGTTGATGAAATTTATTAAAATTTTACTTTTATCCGCGATCTTTAGCTCGCGGATATTTGCTTGCGCTCTGTGTGCCCTATACACGCCTACTGCGCACGTTAGCATTACTCCAGCCGCGCAAGACGGCAAGATCGTGAGCCTGCATTTTTCGTGGCTTTTCTCTCAAAATTTTACCGACGTCATAATGCAGACCTACGATATAAATTCCAACGGCAAGCTTGAAAATAGCGAGCTTGCCGAGATAACTAAGGCGATGACCGATTATCTAACCCCCAAAAACTATCTTTGCGAGGCGGAATTCTACGATCAAGCGCCAAAAAACGCAAAGCCTGCGCTTAGCAACCTCGTAGGCACGCAGATCAAGGGAAATTTTAAAAACGCAATAAGCCTCGTTAAAAAGGGCAGACTCGTGTTTGAGTTCGATCAAAAGGTCGGCTTCGAGCTGCACAATAACCGCGTTCTTAAAATTTCCATTAACGACGATCAGGGATTTTTCAATTTCAAAATGCTTGACGACAAGCCCATTAATTTGGGCGAGGGCTTTGTAGCGAAGCCTAATTCAAATTTAGCCACCACTTTTATAGAATTTAGCGGCGAAAAGCCAAAGATCGCGGATAAAAAATCGCCAATTTCAAGCGCGCCGAACTCCGATTTAGCGCAGGATGGTCTTGCATCTAGCGAGCAGAGTCTTGCGGGCTCAGAGGATAAACTTGCGCAAGGCGGGCAGGCAAAATCCAATGCCAGCTCGGCGCGCAGATCAAACCAAAGATCCGTCGGCGATATCGTTTCGGAAGCTGCAGTAGAGGCACAAAAAAATATCGCCGCCTCGGATACTCTCGCGCAGATTAATAAAGCCGCTAAAAAGGATGCGCAGGCAAAAGGCGGCCCCGCAAATTCTACGGCGCTTGCAGATAAAGGCGCGGGCGAAAATTTTGCTGCGAGGCGAGACAATTCTTTAAATTCCGCGCATTCTACGCAAAATCTAGCGACGCCGCCCGAGGAGAGTTCTTTAAATTTAGCGCAAAATAGCGCAGACAAAAACGGCGCCGCATCCGACAGTGACAATATTTCAAGCGAGCAGCATAAAGAGACTGCGCTGGGATTCGTCGCGCAAAAGACGATGGATTTTATGAAAAGCCTCAAAACGGCGTTTCGCGCAAGCAGCGAGCATGCAAGCGCAAGCACCATCCTATGGGTCCTAGCGCTTTCTTTCATATACGGCTTTTTCCACGCGGCAGGCCCTGGGCACGCGAAGCTGCTAACGGCGAGCTATTTCTTAGCCCATGGCGGCAGCTACGTCAAGGCTTTCGGATTTGCCCTTAAAATCGGGCTTCTGCACGTCTTGGGAGCTCTCGTTTTGGTAAGCGCGAGCATGTTCGTGCTGCAAAACGTCGCAGGGCTCGTCTCTGCAAACTCCGCCTCGATCACTACGAAAATTTCGGCGCTTCTGATCATCGTCATAACGGCACTCATCATCTACGACAAAGCTCGCCGCGCAAGATCGGGCGCCCACCACGATGCGGGCTGCTCCTGCGCCGCTTGCGCTTCCGCCGCAAACACCGCAGAGACGGGCGCTGGATTAAAAAATACGGCGTTTGCAAACGCCAGGGATTCCGCTCACGTAGCGTCAAAGAGTTATAAATTTTCTAAATTTAAAATTGAAAGCAGCGAATCCGCGCAGTATTTGAATGCCAAAAATTTAGGCTCCGCAGCGGCAGAGTCAAATTCGGATTTAAATTTAACCGCAAGCCTAGAAGAAAACTCGTCTAGCCAAAACAAGCAAAAACAGGCTTTAAATTCTGCAAATTTAAAAAACCAAACCTCATCTCGCTCGCTGCAAAATGGCACGACCTACGGCGGCGAGAAAGGGCGCGAGTGGCTTATCGCGCTTGCTGCGGCGCTCGTGCCCTGCCCCGGCACGATCCTGATTTTTGTACTTGCCTTCAGCCTCGGAAGCTTCGCGCTTAGCGTCGCAAGTGCGCTTTTCATCGGTTTTGGAATGAGCGTCGTGATATTTTTAGCCGCACTTTTCGGCGCGAAGGCAAACGAGCTAAGCTCGAAGCGGCTCGTAAGCTTGAAGCTTTACATCGAATTTGCGGGGCTTTTCGTGATGTTCGGGCTTGGGATTTTTATGTATTTCATCTCAGACACCCTCAGGATACTGTAATCGCAAGGTTTTAATGCAAATTTTAAAAAGCGGCTCGCGTGAAATATAAGTTTATGCAATGCGTTAAATTTTAAATCCAGTGCGGATCTAATTTCAAAGAGTAGGATTTTAAAATTTTACGCCGCACGGACCCGCGTAAATTAAATTTCGATCCCGACTATTCATTAAGCAGCGGAATTCGCTCTTTATAAATCACGTTAAATTTTGCTACAATACGGGCGAAATTTTTCTCAAGGATAGATATGTCGCCTTCTTTGCAAGATGCTATTTCACAAACTTTAATCGAGCAAAAAGCGTGCGCTAAAATTTTTAATAGATACCGCTACCTCAGTATAGCCGCCTTTTTTGCGGTCCTGTTCGTATTAGTGTTTCTAAACTGCGTTAAAGCAGACACTCCTCTAATAGAAATTGCCGAATTTTCGAGCGTCTTGATCCTTTTTCATATCTTTTGGATATTTCTTATGCATTGCGCCAGTCAAGAAAGCGAAGCGGAAATTCGCTACTACAAATTTTATAAAGAGATATTCGTCCGCGCCGTAATAAAAGATATAGATGCCGGTTTAAAATACGATCCATATACCGGCATGCAAGAAGAGGAATTTCAAAAATTTAGAATTTATAGGAAATCTAGGATCAAAAGCGAGGATCGGATTGCGGGCGTGTACTGCGGGATTAAATTTAGCCTCAGCGAGGTACATAGTAATGGTAGGTTTTACATGAAAACGGATAATCCGCTAATAGCGGCGATTATGTTGATCAAAATATTCTACGATAACTATATGGACTTTGACGGCAACGTACTGATCTGCGAGCTCGCGAAAAAAACCTCGGGCAAAACGATAGTGGTAAGCAGGGAGCTAAACGCCAAGATCTTCGGCGCAAAAGAGATGATGGACGATGTGGATTTTATGCGCGATTTTCGCGTGTTTGCGGATGACAAAGTAGAAGCGCGCTATTTGCTAACGCCCGCGTTTATGGAGCGTCTGCGCGAAATAAATCGCGAAACGAGCGGCGAGTTCAGCTTGAGCGCGGTATTTATGGATGAGTGCTTATATCTATTTTTAAACGGTGCGCCCGATCTTTTCGAAACTACGCTTTTTGATAGGCCCGCTAGCATAGAGCTCGCGCGCGAATACCAAACGCAGATCCGCAAAATTTTAAGCCTAATCGAAACGCTTAAACTCACAAATTAGCAGGGCGCATTGCGGCTGATTTTGCATCGACCAAATTTAGGCCGGGCGGAATTTTTCGGCGAAGCACAATTTTGGCAAAAACGTAAAATTTAATCAGCGGCGCAATCTCTCGGCAGCCGTCCTAAATTTAATCAGCAATGCAATCTCTCGGTAGCTACCTGAAATTTAAACGGGCAATACGATTAGCGAGAGATGAAGTACCTGCCGCGCATAAATTTTGAAACAAAAGCGCCCGTGTCTCGTAAATAAATTTTACCGCGTTTTGTATCGTGGCACAGTGGCTTTGAGCGCCAAGCCCGCATAGCGGCAAAATTTAATCGGCGGCGCTCGCGATTATGAAATTTAAAGCGGCTCTGCAAGGACGAAATTTAAAATTTAAAAGCAAGCCCGCGGCGAGAGTTAAATTTAGAGCGCTCGCGGCGTTTGCAAAAGTCGCACGCCACAACGTACCGCAAGCGCAGGTCTGCGCATACTCAAGTTCCGCCAAAATCCTCGCCGCGCGTTCCCGCATCGCCTTATCAAACGCCGTCGTAGGTTGGATTGTAAATTTAAATTATAAAGAATTGTATGAGGCGAAATTTAAAATTCCGCCTCCTGAGCGGGAAAAGATTAAAGCGCCGCGTAGCGCACCATTAGGCAGGTTTGAAGCGCCGCCAGCTTATCAAGCGCGCTTTTTTGCACTTCGGAATCAACCAAAATGACTGCCAAAGCATCCCCCTCTTCGCCTCTGCCTAAGCGGAAGTCCGCAATATTGATGTTTTCGTCGGCTAGGATCGTGCTTACAGATTTGATAACGCCCGGCACGTCGGTATTTTTGAAGATTATCATCTTGCCCTTCGGCTTAAAATCGGTCTTAAATCCGCCGATATTTACGATGCGCTCCTCGCTTCCGTCAAAGACCGTGCCCGCGACGTTTGAGATCGCCTCATCGGTCATAATTTTTACTGCGATCTCGCTTTTATAAACACTTCGCGCAAGCTCACCGAAGCTCGTCTCGATCCCCTTTTCATCCGCGAGGAATTTTGCATTGACATAATTTAGCGAATCGCCCAAAGAATCGTGTAGCGCGCCTACGATTGCAAAAACGAGCATCGATTTTAGATACTGAACTACCTCACCGCTGCCCTCGATGCGAATCGATTTGATCGGGCCTTTGTTGATCTGCGCCGCAAGATAAGCCATTTTGGAGACTAAATTTATATACGGCTCGATACCGCGCGGCAGATCCTCGAGCTTAAGCGGCAAATTTAAAGCGTTTGGATAGTTTAAGCCGCGCGCGGCGCTGATCGCCTGCTCCGCGGCTTCCCTGGCGATATTGCTTTGCGATTCGAGCGTATTTGCTCCAAGATGCGGAGTCGCGCTTAAATTTTCGATATCCAAAAGCTCGTGATCGGTCGCAGGCTCTTTGTCGAAAACGTCGATGCCGAGATACGCGATCTTGCCGCTGCGTAGATTGTTTGCGAGCGCTTTTTCATTATACAGCCCGCCTCTGGCGCAGTTTATTAGGCGCACGCCGTCCTTCATCTTCGCTATTTGCGGCTCGCCTACCATATTTATCGTCTCTTGATTTTTCGGTGTATGGATCGTGATGAAGTCGCAAGATAAAATTTCGTCGAAATTCTTCGTATATTTTACTCCGAGCTTCGTGACCTTTTCGGGCTCGATATACGGATCATAGGCGATGACGTTCATCCCAAACGCAAGCGCGCGCACCCCCACGCGCGAACCGATATTTCCAAAGCCGATGATGCCGAGGCTCTTTTTATAAAGCTCGGTGCCGTACCATTTCTCGCGCTTCCAAATTCTATTAATTTTCAGATCGTTGCAGGAATTTACATATTTGCGCGCAGCATTCAGCAGATGGCACATGGTCATTTCGACCGCGGCGATGGTGTTTGCCGTAGGTACGTTCATCAAAATAATGCCGCGCTTGGAGCAGCCGTCGATATCGCAGTTATCTACGCCCACGCCAGCACGCACGATCGCTTTTAGCTTGGTGCCTGCGCCAAGGAATTTCTCATCCACCGCCGTAGAGCTTCTGGTGATCGCGACGTCCGCATCGCCTAAAATTCCGTAAAGCTCGCTCTTGGGCACGTTCGTAGCGTCGATTACTTTAATGTCCGATTCTTGCTTAAGCAGATCAAAACCGATTTTGTGGATTGCGTCGCAGACTATGATAGTTTTCATTAAATTTAACCTTTTGAAGTAGGTCCGCAAGGCGGAGATGCCTTGCGGAAAGAGTTTTATTTATTTAGTTGATCTTTGATCAGATCCCCTAGGCTTTGCTTCTCGTCGTCGTTGCTATTGATCTCGTTTAGCGCCTCGCGTTCCTTCTGATGAGCCAGTCTGCGCACGCTTAGGCGGATTCTATTTTTCTTCTCGTCGATGAAGGCGATCGCGGCCTCGATCTCGTCGCCCACTTTTAGGCTATCTACGCTTACGTTGCCAAGATCTTCCTTGCGAATAAGCGCGTCGATACCGCCTCCCAGCTCGACAAAAATTCCAAACTCTTTAATATCGCGAATCTTGCCTTTTACGACATCGCCTTGATTGTGGCTCTTGGCGTAATCGCTAATAGGGCTGTCGCCGAGCTCTTTGTGATTTAGAGAAATTTTTTGAGTATCTTTGTCGATCTTAATGATCTTAACTTCGATCTCGTCGCCCACTTTGAACAAATTTTTGCACTTCTCGCCGCGATCCCATGAAGCGTCTTCGTTATGCAAAAGTCCCTCTACGCCGTCGATCCTCACAAACGCGCCGAAATTTGTAATCGTAGTGACACTGCCTTTTAGCACATCGCCCACTTTATATTTAGCAACGAACTCGTCAAACGGCTTGGTGAGTAAATTTTTAAGGCTCACGCGCAGCCTGCGCTCGCTAGGGTTGATCTCTACAACCTCGACATCAAGCTCCTCGCCCTCGCTGATGAAATCTTTCGGATTTTTGATATTTTTATCCCACGAAATTTCGCTGATATGTAAAAAGCCCTCGATATCGTTGCCAAGATCGACAAACGCGCCGTAAGGCTCGATATTGCTTACTTTTACGCGGATAGTATCGCCCACTTCCAGGCTATCTTTGATCTCGTTCCAAGGATCGGGCATCGCCTCTTTGATCGAAAGAGAGAGGTGCTTTTTATCGTTGTCGTATTTGATAACTTTAACCGGAACCTTATCACCCTCTTTGTAGAGTGAGCTTGGATTTACCGGACCTTTGTATGAAATTTCGCTGTAGTGCACGAGTCCGTCCACGCCGCCTACGTCTACAAACATACCGTAGGTGGTGATCTTTTTGACGACGCCTTCGATGATGCCCTCAGTAGCGATTACTTTCTCGATCGCCTCTTTGCTTGCTTTGCGATCCTCATCAAGTAGCTTCTTGCGCGATACTACGATGCTTTGTTCATCTCTATCGACCTTAATGATCTTTACTTTGAAATTTTTACCGACAGCGCCATTTGGGTTTTTAAGCGCACTTTGCGAGCGAGGCATAAAAAATTCCACATCATCTGCGTTAGCGCAAACGAAACCGCCCTTATTAAATGATAGAATTTTAACGTCATAGACATTCTCTGCGTTTTCATCATAGGAGTCGATGAACGCCTTTACTTTTTCCTTCTTTAGAGCCTTTTTATACGATACAACCGGGCGACCGCCTCTGCTTCCGATAATAGCGACTTTGATGTCATCTCCTACATTAACCTGCGGATTTCCTTGATCGTCGCTAACCTCGGCGGCGTCCAAAATGCCCTCCGACTTCCTGCCTACGTCTATGAAAACCTCGCCGTCCTTAAGGGCGATAACCTTACCTGTGACAACCTCGTCGCGAGACTTCCCGGCGTCATACTCCTCTAACAATGTCGCAAAATCTTCCTCTGCGTGGTTTTGAACCTTCTCGTTCACCTCAGCCATATGCTTCCTTTAAATTTATTTGTGCTTTTTTGAAAAGAACTAAAATGTACGATTCTAGCCAAAATTTGCTTTCGATTTGATAAATTTCTAAGAGTAAATTTGATAAGAGGGCTTATAAATTCTGCGTTAAACTTTCGATCTGAGCTACCACTTTTTTGATGATCCAATCAGGCGTGCTGGCTCCTGCGGAGATGCCGCAGAGGCTTTTGTTTTCAAACCACGAGCGTTCAAGCTCGCTTTCGTTTTCTATGAGATAGCTGTCTTTGCAAAAATTTTGCGAAATTAAAAAAAGCTGTTTGGTGTTGGAGGAATTTTTCCCGCCTACGATTATCATCACGTCGGCCTTTTGCGACAGGCTTTTTACGGCCTCTTGATTCTCCAGCGTCGCATTGCAAATCGTATTAAAAATTCTCAGCTCCCTCGCGCGTTGCATCAAAAAATCCGCGATTTTGGTAAAGCTTTCTATCTTTTTCGTAGTCTGCGAAACGAGCGCGACGCGCGAGCCAAGCTTGACGTCTTGCAGTTCCTTCGTATCCATGATCACGAATACGCGCGATTTTGCGTAGGATTTCACACCCTTTACCTCGGGATGATTTTTATCGCCGAAGATCACGATGTCATAGCCCTCCGCGCTCATCTTTTCTACGATCTGCTGCGGCTTAGTCACGAAGGGGCAGGTAGCGTCGATGAGCTCCTTATTTTGCGCCTTTAATCTTTGCAGATCGTCCTTTTGAATGCCATGCGTGCGGATGATGAGCTTTTGCTCGTCCTTGATCTCGCTAACGCCTTCTAAGGTTTTGACGCCGAAATTTTGTTTTAAACGGTTAATCTCTTCGGCGTTATGTATCAGTTCGCCGATCGTAGCGGCCTCGCCGGCGCTTTCTGCGATCTTGATCGCACGCTTGACGCCAAAGCAAAAGCCGTAGCTTTTGGCCATCTCAATCTTCAACGCCGGCTCCGATCTGTCTTAAAATCGTGGCGAAGTTCGGAAACGACGTCGCGATACAATCGCTATCCTCGATGATCATCCCCAATCTTAAGCCTAAAATCGCAAAACTCATCGCGATACGATGGTCACCGCACGGCGTGATGATCGCTGCGTTCGCCTCGCCGCCTTCGATCTGCCAGCCGTCCTGTAGCTCGCGCGCCTTGATACCGCAGGCACGAAGCCCTTCGCAGGTTACCTTTATGCGGTCGCACTCCTTTACGCGCAGCTCGGCGGCATTTTTAAGCACGCTACTTCCCTGCGCGCAGGCAAAAGCGATCGCAAGCGCAGGCGCTTCGTCTATCAGCCACGAGATATTTTCGCTCACCTTCACGGCGTGAAGCGGCGCGTAAGCGACCTCTATATCGCCGATCTGTTCGTAAATTTCGCTCGTTTTATTAAATTTAACCTCGGCGCCCATACGTTTTAAAATTTCATACGCCTCTATGCGAGTTTTGTTTAGCAGCATATTTTTTAGCACAATGCGCGAGCCTGGGATTATCGCTGCGGCTACGGCGAAGAAAAACGCCGAGCTGGGGTCGTTTGGGATAAAAATTTCAAGCGGTTTAAGCGGCGAGCTAAGCGGCGCGACTTCGATCGCAAGGCCGTTTCGCGAAATTTGCGCACCCATCGCTTTTAGCATCCGCTCGCTGTGATCGCGGCTAAGCTCGGGCTCGCTAAACCTGCACCCGCTGCCGCGCAAGGCCGCTAAAATCAGAGCGGTCTTTACCTGCGCGGACGCAATCTTACTCGCGTATTCAAAATACCCAAGCTTTTGCCCCAGCACCGCAATCGGCGCCTTTTCGCCGCCTGCTCGTCCGTAAATTTTAGCACCCACCTTGCAAAGCGGATCCGCAACGCGCCTCATCGGACGCTCGCTTAGATACCGATCGCCGCATAGCACGAAAAAGCCCTCGCGTCCCGCCAAAAAGCCCATAAATAGCCGCATCGCAGTGCCAGAGTTGCCGCAATCAAGCGGGACGTTAGGCTCTTTGATAACCTCCGGCGGAGTGATTAAAATTTCGCCTGCATCGCGCTGCACGCAAGCGCCCAAAAGCTCCACGATCTTTAGCGTATTTAGCGTATCCTCGGCGGCTAGATAGTTTGAAATTTTACTCGTCCCCTCCGCTAACAGCGAAAAGATCGCCGCACGATGCGAGATCGATTTATCCGCGGCGATGTTTGAAATCTCCGCTCGCAAAGGGCCTGCTTGCGCAAAAATTCTCATCGCAGCCCAAGTCCCAGCTCGCTGCTAAGAGCGGCTAAAATTTTATCGGTAAAGCCCGCCACTTCCTCATCGCAGAGCGTTTTTTGAAGGTCTTGAAATACAAGCCTGATCGTCAGGCTCTTTGAATCGCCCAAGCTTTCGTCGCCGTAAAGATCGCTCGGGATAAATTCCTTTAGCGCCTCGATTTTAAGGGCGTCTATACACTGCTTAATCTGCTCGAAGCGCATTCCGCTCGGCACTAAAATGCTTAGATCGCGCGATACGCTAGGGAATTTCGAATAAGCGCCCGCTACGATATTTTCAAATTTAAGCTTGGAAAAATCGATCTCACACAGATAGCTTTTATCTAGATCGCGCCCTGCTTCTACGGCGTAATCCACGCGCCCGATAAAGCCCACTATCTCGCCGCCCTGCTCGATCTGAGCTTGCTCGAATTCGCTTAAAAATTTCAAATTTTCGCCAGGCAGCCTGACGCTAAATTTACCGATGACGCTTTGGATTAAATTTGCAAAATACAAAAAATCCACCGCGGCAGGTTTCGCGCCGGCCGCGATAGAGGGCTCCGCCTTTAGTCCGCTAGCGATAAAGCCCAGCCTTAGGCTCTGCGAGCCGTCCGCATCAAACACCTCTCCTAGCTCAAAAAGCTTAACGCTTCTGCGGGAATTCTTTAAATTTCGCTCAGCAGATTCCAGCAGATGATTAATGAGCGTCGGTCTTAGCGCGTCCAGCTCGCCGTTGATCGGATTTAAAATTTTAACCTTGCACGGCGCAAAGCCTAAGCTTTCTAGCGCCTTGCCGTCGTCAAATACATAATGTACGCACTCGAAAAATCCCACTGCTGCCGCCTTGCTGCGAAGCTTGCGCCCATTACATAAGCTTACGTAGGTACCGTTTAGGCGGTTTTTCTCGTAGAAGCTTAGCGGCGCGGCGGCGATATTGTCGATGCCCACGATACGCACGATCTCCTCGCACACGTCGTGAGAATTTACGATATCGTGGCGGAAAGGCGGCACCTTGGCGGTGATGAGATCGGCTTCGACTCCCACATCAAAGCCCAGCCTTTTTAAAATTTTTACGATCTTGTCGCGTGGAATTTGCGCGCCGATCATTGAGTTTATCTCTTTTTCGCTAAAGCCCACGATAAGCGGTTCCAAAGCATTTGAAATCTTTTGTGTGCCCGCATATAGGCTCACGGCTTTATTTTTAAGTAGCAATCTAAATAGCAGATCAAGTCCCAGCCTAAGCTTTGGCTCGCTGCCTCTACTTGAGCGATACACATGCTCATCGCCTTTTAGGCTTTTGTTTTCGTTTACTGCTTTAGCAATGATTAGTGGCGCGGTGTAGTTTGCCTCTAATAGCACCACTTTGCTACTGCAACACGCCTTTAGCTCCGCGTCTTGGCAAATCCCTGCTACGCTAAGCAGTCTCTTGCCCGCATAAACGCCGAACTCACCGTTTGGCATAGGCTTTATGTCAAGCGCTACCTTGCCATCTGTGGAAGCGATCTTTTCAAAATCATAAGCGCGCAGCAATACTCCGGTAGAATGAGTAGAGTAGTTGATGAAATTTTGCACTGCGCAGCTTTGCAAAATACCAACGCTTGCAAGACGCAAGGTCTGCTTTAAATTTAACTTCAGCTCGCCTTTGATCTCGTAAGCTCGAAAAGCAAATTTAGCGCTTACCTCATCGCTTGCACGCACGCTTAAAATTCTACCGATACCAGGTGCTCCGTCGGCATCTTCAAATTCGTGCTTTTCCTTTAGCGGCAGATCGCGCGCTGCGCCTAGATCGCGCGCTATGCCTAAGATGCTAAGGCAGTCGCCGCGATTAGCGGTAAGCTCAATCTCGATAAGATCATCATTAAAAATTTCATACTCGCGCAGTTCCTTGCCGAGCACGAGCTCGCCGATGCTGCTATCAAGCACCATAATGCCGTCATTCGTCTTAGCAAGTCCAAGCTCGGTTGCCGAGCAGATCATGCCAAAGCTCTCCACGCCGCGAAGTTTGGCGGGCTTGATCTCAAGTCCGCCAGGAAGCACAGTACCGATTAGGCTAACTGCGACGTATTGCCCTGCCTCGACGTTTTTCGCGCCGCAGACGATCTGCAGGCTCTGCTTACCGACATCAACCTCGCAGACGTTTAGATGATCGGAATTCTCGTGACGACGCTTGCTTTTTACGAGTCCTACTACGACGCCTTTGGGAAGCGAAATTTTATCGTGAGCGTCAACCTCAAGACCGATGGAATTTAGCGTAGAAAGCAGCTTTTCGCTTGAAATTTCGCTTATGTCGATCCACTCCTGCAACCAATTTCTCGTTATTATCATTTAAACTGCTCCAATAATCTAATATCGCCTTCAAATAGCGAGCGCAGATCGGGGATACCGTGCAGCAGCATCGCGAAACGCTCGACACCGAGCCCAAATGCGTATCCACTGACGTTTTTCCAGCCCACTGCTTTAAAGACGTTAGGATCGACCACACCGCTGCCTAGCACCTCGAGCCAGCCCGTCTGTTTACAAACGCGGCATCCCTCGCCGTGGCAGAAAATACAGCTGATATCGACCTCTGTACTCGGCTCCGTAAACGGAAAGAAGCTCGGGCGGAAGCGCACTTTCACGTCTCCAAACATATAGCGCAAAAATTCCTCCAAAACGTATTTTAAATTTGCAAAACTCACGCGGTCTCCCTGCTCGACTACGAGACCCTCCACTTGATGAAACATCGGCGTATGGGTTAGATCCATATCGCGGCGAAAGACCGCGCCCGGGGCGATCATACGCACCGGCGGAGCTTTAAATTTCTCCATCGTGCGGATCTGAACGCCGCTGGTGTGCGTGCGTAGCAGCCGCCCGTCATTTAGATAAAACGTATCTTGCATATCGCGCGCCGGGTGGTATTTGGGTAAATTTAGCGCCTCGAAATTATGGAAGTCGTCCTCGATGAGCGGGCCGCTTTCGACGCTAAAATTTTGCGCGATGAAGTAGTCTATGATCTTATCCATCGTCTCCATCACCGGATGCAGCGCGCCGCAGTTTACGTTTTCGTTAAAAAGCGTGACGTCGCTCGCTTCATTTTTCATCGCCTCTTTTTGCTCTGCTGCTTCCAGGCTCGCCCTTTTTGCAGCGATGAGCTCGCTGAAATAATCACGCTTTTCATTCGCGCTTACGGCAAGCTCTTTTTTCTGCTCGGGCGCTGCGGATTTGAGCTCGGCAAAAAGCTGCGTTATGATGCCTTTTTTACCGAAAAGCTCCAAGCGCACGACTTCCAGCTCGCTTAAGCTCGATGCGGCGTCTATTTTTGCTTTAATCTCTTGCAAATTCTATCCTTGTGGTTAAATTAATGGCGCGATTGTAGTTAAAATTTGATAAAAGCTAGGTAAATTTGCGTGTTTGGATTTTTTGGCTATAATCGCGGCTAAATTTCAACCTCATAAAAGGATCTAAAATGAACATCTTCGAAAAGATCGTAAACGGCGAAATCCCGTGCAACAAAGTGCTTGAAAACGATGAATTTTTGGCCTTCCACGACATCAACCCAAAAGCACCGATCCATATCCTGGCGATCCCTAAAAAATGCTACGAAAACTTCCAAGTAACGCCACCTGAAGTGATGAGTAAAATGAGTGCTTTTATCCAAGAAGTAACTCGCAAAATGGGGCTTGATAAGAGCGGATACCGTCTTGTTTGCAACTGCGGCGAAAACGGAGGTCAAGAAGTAATGCATCTGCACTTTCATATCCTGGGCGGAATAAAACTACCATGGGACCGCGTAAGTGACCGCAATACCGAAGAGAATTTTTAAGGCTAAAGCTTAAAGTCTACTTAAAATCAAAATTCCGTGAAATTGCAAAATTTTACGGAATTTGCAAAATTCTTTGAAATTTTTAAAATTCCGCTTCATTTATAAGCACCGAGGTTTTAAAAATAATCAAAATAGTAAAACTACAAGCTAAAATTTATCATCAGACGCTAAAAAGCAATATAAATTTATCACAAGCGAGCTCTTAGCAAATGCTGTTTTTTAGCTACAAAGCCTTGGCTTTTAGAATTTTTACGGCTATGAAATTTGAAATCGGCAAGAAATTTTAACGACGCGGCAAAATTTTAAATGAAACCGAGCTTTACAAAAAGAGTTATGTTTTTACATGGCAAATGAGTTAAATTTCGATGATATGAAATTTAAAACCTACATGAATTTTGCTTTGAATGAGCGATTTAGCTTCAGTTTTCAAGCATAATTTAAAATTTTAGCGTGAAATCATAATCTTAGAATTTTAAAAATTTAAATAGTAGATTTAAGTTTTGGGGGCATATGCCCCTAAAAATTTTGAAAGGATTTGCGAGGATTATTTGCTTAGCATTGAGCTTAGCATCCATAGGCGTTTTTCATAATCGCCGTAGTGATCCTGCGCGATGTTTGAAGTCGTATCGTCGCCCTCCGCTTCGGCTACCTCTTGAAGCTTTTTAAACTCTTCTACCAAATACTCGTAGGCTTTTTTGACGTTCTCAAGTACTTCGGTTACGCCGTAGCTGTCTTTTACGCTAATCGGAGCGTCTTTTGAAAGCTCAATTAGATCCTTAGCCTTAGTTACGGCCTTGCCACCTATTTGAAGCGCGCGCTCGGCCATATCGTCGAAGAGCTCGCCCATCTCGTCGTATGCTTTCTCGGTGTAAGCGTGAACCTGCGCGAATTGTAAGCCCTTAACATTCCAGTGATAATCGTGGAATGCAACAAAGAACGCATGAGCGTCCGCCTGAAGTTTGTTTAGTTGTTTTACTGTTTTTGACATTGTGTCTCCTTTATTTAAAATTGCTGTAATTATAGCAAGATTTGCTTAAATTATAATTATACTAAGTAATAAATTTTATTTTTTAGTGAAATTTTGAAATTAAATAGCTTTTAAATTTATCTACAATTTTTTTGAAATTTCAGCTATGCTGCATTATAATGCCGCATTATGAAAAACAAATTTATGATAACCATAACCGACCTTAATGGCTCTAGGAATTTTTTGCTCTCGCAAATCATCAAAAAGATCGCGTTATATTTGGTGCTATTTGTTTTTACCGTTTTCATCACGGGTGCGCTATATATCAGGTATCTGGGCTCTAAAATCGACAGCCTTTCGCGAACCAAAACCGAGCTTAACGAGCTAAATCAAAAACTTCGCGACGGTATCGCGGCAAGTCAGATGGAATTTGAAGCCATCGAGGGTAAAATTTCGGATTTGGAGCATCAGTTTGGGCTCGATCCTGAGGAGGATGAGCGCGCGATCGATCGCCTATCTCACATCAAGCCTACTTCCGAACAAGAGATCAAAGAGCGCGCGCAAAAGATCATCAACGAAAAATTCTCTGACGCGCTGATAAAAGAAATTTTTATGCAGATTCCAAATGGCAGGGTCATGCGCACTCATCAGCTCAGCGAGAAATTCGGCTGGCGCAACCATCCCATCTTAAAGCGCAAGCAGTTTCACCCAGGCGTTGATCTACGTACGCCGCCTAAAACGCCTATCTACGCGCCTGCAGACGGTATCATCCAATACAGCGGCGCTGGCGCTACTGGCTATGGCAATCTAGTCGAGATCCGACATAATTACGGCTTTACGACACGATATGCGCATTTGGATTCAAATTTAACTCGCAAAGTAGGCGAGTTTGTAAACAAAGGTGATCTCATCGCTTTTAGCGGCAACACCGGACTTAGCACCGGACCTCATCTGCACTACGAGATTAGATTTTTGCAGCTGCCGTTAGATCCGCTAAATTTTATCAACTGGAACGAAAAAAATTACAAAGAAATTTTTACTAAGGAGGAAGATGTCCCATGGCAATCTTTAATAAAGGCGATGCAAACACCGCTCAAACAACAATAATCTCGTCAGGCACGCTCATCAAAGGAGAACTGCACCTGTCGTGCATTTTGCATATCGATGGCAATGTCGAAGGCGACGTGATATCCGATAACACCGTCGTCATCGGTAAAAATGGTACCGCGCGCGGCTCGATCAGGGCCAAGCATATCGTAATCAGCGGCAAATTTTTCGGCAATATCGAAGCCGAGCTCGTTGAGCTGCTAGGCGGCGGAGTGCTCGTAGGTGACGTGCTATCGCAAAGCTTCGGCATCGAAGTCGGCGCAAAATTTAACGGAAAAAGCGCTGTAAGTGGCGGCGATCAAGCCCTAGTCATCGACGGCAGCGCAAGCGAAGACGTCAAGCTCATCGACAAAGCTCTAGGCGAATAAATCGCGCACATTTAGAATTCTTGGGATTTAAAACGCTTTAGCTGACGGGGTTTTAGAATCCGATTGATATTGAAATTTTAGAATTTCTAGCCTTTGGAATTCTTAGAATTTTTAAGGCTTTTATATTTGCGTAATCTTAAAGTGTCTTCAATCTTAAAATTTGGAATTTTAAAAAATTCCAAATTTTAAAATCCTCACAACCAAAATTATTGAAATTTTTAAGCTTTGAAATTTTCGAAATTTTAAAGCTTAAATATGCTTAAAATTTTAGAATTACGCAGATCGTAAAACCCTAAATCCTAAAATTTTGCGCTTACACGGGGTTTTTAAATTTTGCTTGTAAGCCGGATTTTAAAATTCGCGCCCGACTGAATTTAAAATTTTAAAATTTCGCCGCAAAATAACGCATGGACGCAAAATTTCTGCTCGCACATACTTTAAAAGCTCGCGTAAGTTTTAAGTTTCGCAGAAGCTATGTAAGCAAGCATAAATTATCTACGTCGAATGTTTTGACTCATTATAGCTCTTTGTGCCGCCAGCTCAAATATCCGCGCGGTGATAAATTCTGCGAGCTGAGCTAATTTAAGCCCATTATTAGATTAGTTATGTATAATGCGATTTCTTTTTGTGGACAGATGGGTGAGCGGCCGAAACCACACCCCTGCTAAGGGTGCAGCTTCTAACCGGGGCTCGAGGGTTC
>CAURUZ010000011.1:0-47782 GCA_963528355.1 uncultured Campylobacter sp. | reverse complement strand
AAAATTTCGCTCTCATGCGCCAGCGTGCAGCCGTAGTAGGGATCAAGGTAATAATCTAAACACAACAGAAGCGAGGCTTTCTCGGCCTCGTCATCGCCTCGCAAAACGGCTGCGATACCCTCTATGCCGCCCTCCGCTATGGCTTTGTGCTTAGCCTCGTAATAGACCGTGCGCGTCAAATTTTGCCCTTTTTGCACGCCGCTTTATTCGGCCTTGCCCGCATCCCACGCGAGGATCGTCTTACCTTCGGCGTCGGTCGCCACGTCGCCCATACCCATAATGTTGTAGCCGCAGTCGACGTAGTGTACCTCGCCGGTCACGCCGCTAGCAAGGTCGCTGAGTAGATACATCGCGCTTTTGCCGACGTCTTGCGTCGTGACGTTGCGTTTGAGCGGCGCGTTGATCTCGTTGTAGCGTAAAATCATCCTAAAATCGCCTATTCCGCTTGCGGCAAGCGTTTTGATAGGGCCGGCGCTGATAGCGTTTACGCGGATGCCGCGCGCGCCAAGATCGTGCGCTAGGTAGCGCACGGAGCTTTCAAGCGCTGCTTTTGCGACGCCCATAACGTTGTAGTGAGGCACGAATTTCGGCCCTCCGAGATAGGTTAGCGTAAGCACGGAGCCACCCTCTTTTAGCACCGGCAGCACCGCGCGAGTAAGGCTTAGTAGCGAATACACGCTCGTGCCCATCGCAATATCAAAGGCTTCTTTGCTCGTGTTTACAAACTCGCCTTCTAGCGCTTCTTTTGGCGCGTAGGCCACTGCGTGCACGACGAAATCTATCTCGCCAAGATCCGCTTTGATGCGATCCGCAAGGCCGTCTAGGTGGGCTTGGTTGTTTACGTCAAGCTCATAGACGAATTTGCTCCCAAACTCCTCCGCGATCGGCTCTACGCGTTTTTTTAGCGCGTCGTTTAGGTAGGTAAACGCCATCTGCGCACCCTGCTCGTGACAAGCTTCGGCGATGCCGTAAGCGATAGATTTGGCGTTAGCGACGCCGACGATGAGGCCTTTTTTGCCTTTTAAAATCATTATTTCTCCTTTCTATTTTTGCTTGGCTTTTTCTGCTTCGCAAGCTCGCAGCTGCAAGCAGAGCTACTTATTCTGCGTTAAAATTTAAAAAATAATGCTCACGAACCATATGTTCGCTCCGCTTATTTTTTAAATTTTGCCTTAACTAAGCGAAAAATCCTTCGCAATTTGACTTAAAATTCTACAAATTAAAATTTGCAAAATCTCGCAAAACGCCAAATTCGAAACCAAATTTGATAGCGATAGTATCGTGAGATAGATTTTAATGTTGTGTAGAAATTTTAAGTCAAGACTAGGCGCATAGCCTGTCGCGGACTTAAAATTTCAAACTCATTAAAAGGCGCTCACGAGACGACGCGTATAAGCTCCAAAAAGCTAGAGGCGTCCCAGCTCGCCGTCCCCACTAACACCCCGTCGCAACCTTTTATCGCACAAATTTTTGCGATATTTTCAGCATTCACGCTGCCGCCGTAAAGTAGCGGCGCGGGGCTTTTAGCACGCAAGAAATTTAGCATTCTTTCGATCTGCTCGCACTGCGCGCTTCTGCCCGTGCCGATCGCCCAGACGGGCTCGTAGGCTAGTACTAAGCTCGGATATTTCAGATCGATACCCTCAAGCTGTGTCGCTACAAACTCCTCGCTGCGGTTTTGCGCAAATGCCGCCTCATCCTCGCCGACGCAAAAAACGATGCGCCAGCCCTGCGCTGCGGCAAAACTGAATTTCTCTCTTATCAGCTCCGCGCTCTCGCCCAAAATGGCGCGCCGCTCGCTGTGACCGATAAGAACGGTTTTGACGTCAAATTCCGCCAGCATATCGCCGCCGATCTCGCCCGTAAAGCTGCCGTGCGCGGCAGGATAGAAATTTTGCGCGCCTTGGGTGAAATTTTTCACCCTCGCGCAAAATGCGCTAGCGGGAGGAAAAACCAAAATTTTATCTTCGCGCGAAATTCCGCCCGCTAAGCCTTCATCTAAAGCTTTAGCGTACCGCTCAAAACTAGCGCGAGTATGGTTGCATTTAAGATTCGCCGCTAGTATCATCTCAGCTCCGTTTTAGCGGTAAGCACTCGCACGCCCGGCAGCTCCTTGCCTTCGATGAGTTCTAAGCTCGCACCGCCTCCGGTAGAAATAAAAGTCATATCGTCGGCGTTACCAGCGCGTTCGACGACATCTGCAGTATCGCCGCCGCCCACTACGGTCGTGGCGTCGCTATCTGCGATTGCATGCGATATATGTAGGCTACCGCGAGCGAATTTATCGATCTCAAAAACCCCCATCGGTCCGTTCCACCAGATCGTTTGCGCATCGTCTAGGGCTTCTTTAAAAAGCGCTACGGTCGCAGGCCCGATATCTAGTCCCATCCAATCGCTTGGAATTTCTTGCACGGTAACCTTTTTTGTAACGGCATCTTGCGAGCATTGTGGAGCTGCGACGGCATCGACGGGGATATAAATTTTAACCCCAAGCTCGCGAGCATTGCGGAGAATATTTTTTGCTTCCTCGATTAGATCCTCTTCGAGCAAAGATTTGCCTATGTCATATCCGACGGCTTTTAAAAACGTAAACGCCATGCCGCCTCCGATGATGAGCTTATCGACTTTAGGAAGTAAATTTTTAAGCGCCTGAAGCTTGCCGCTTACTTTGCTGCCGCCCGTTACCGCTACAAAAGGACGCGCAGGATCTTTAATAAGGTCTTTGGCAAATTTTATCTCTTTTAGCAGCAAAAATCCCGCCGCTTTGTGTGCCTCATCGTAGAATTTCGTAATCGCCTCTACCGAAGCATGCGCGCGGTGACATACACCAAAAGCGTCGTTGATATAAAATTCCGCGTAGCTTGCGAGCCTCTTAGCTAGTGCTTCGTCGTTTTTGCTCTCGCCCTTTTCGAAGCGCAGATTATCTAGCAGAAGCACTTCGCCCTTTTTAAGCGAATTTACCGCAGCTCCTGCCTCCTCGCCCGCGACATCAGAAACAAATTTTATCTCGCGCTCCAAAAGCCTAGATAGCCTCTTTACCACAGGCTTTAGGCTAAGTCTTTCTTCGTATCCGTTTTTCGGGCGCCCTAAGTGGCTGGCTAAAATTACCGCGCAGCCCTCGTCTAAGCAATATTTAATCGTAGGGATAGACGAACGGATGCGACGATCGTCCGTAATATTGCAAAACTCATCCATCGGCACGTTAAAATCACACCTGATAAAAACGCGCGCGCCGTCTTTAAATTTCAAATCTTTAATCGAAAGAATTTCGCCCATCTTATTTCCTTCTTTTTGCCGCATATAAGGCTAAATCGATGAGGCGCTCGCTATATCCCCACTCGTTGTCATACCAGCTCATCACTTTTATCAGATTGCCGTCAATTACCTGCGTGCAGTCGCTAGCTACGATACTGGAGTATTCTGAAGTACAAAAATCGCTGCTGACGCGGCTATCGTCGTCTACGAGCAAAATTCCTTTCATCTCTTTAGCGGCATAGCGGCGGAAAATTTCATTTAGCTCATCGGCACCCGTCTGCTTGCGCGTTAGCACCGTTAGATCAACCATCGATACGTTAGCTACCGGCACGCGCACAGATTGTCCGTGCATCTTACCGCTTAGCTGAGGAAGTACCTTACTAATCGCTTTTGCCGCGCCCGTCGTAGTCGGAGCGATATTAAGAGCCGCGGCGCGTGAACGGCGAAAATCCTTGGCTTTTACATCGACTAGACTCTGTCCATGTGTATAAGCGTGAATCGTCGTCATAAGACCCTTTTCGATACCAAGCTCGTCGTCTAGAATTTTTGCAATCGGAGCTAGGCCGTTAGTGGTGCAGCTAGCATTTGAAATGACGCGTTGTCCTGCATAAGCGCCCTCATTAACGCCGATTACAAAAGTAGGCGTATCATCCTTGGCAGGCGCGCTCATTACGACTACGCCGATACCGTTATCTATGAATGGCTTGCATTTTTCGCTCGTTAAAAACGCACCAGTACATTCAAGCACAGCTTCTGCACCATTGCCCGCAAAATCAAGCTCCGCAGGCTCTCTGGTGGAATAGACGCGGATTTTTTTGCCGTCTACGGCTATGCATTCGTCGCTTAGAATTTCTACTTTTTTACGAAACTCGCCGTGAACGGTGTCGTATTGAAGCAGGTATCTCGTAAGCTCGCGCTTAGCGGTATCGTTGATCGCCACAAGCTCTACATCGTCCCTGCTTAGCGCAATTCTAGCCGCGCACCTACCGATCCTTCCAAAGCCGTTGATTGCGATTTTTACTGCCATAAGGTTCTCCTTATTTGGGATGTTTTCAGCTGGAATTTTACTAAATTTGGGTTAATCTTTGATTAAATAAAAAGTCGCGAAATCTAGGATTTACTTTTTGGCTATATAATTCGCGAACTTTTTTTAAAGGAGAAAAAAATGAGAAGAATTGTATTCTCGTCATTAGCGGCAATCGCGATTTTAAGCGGATGCAACCAACCTAAGGCCGATACGGCTCCACAGCAAAAGCAAGAGTCTGTAGCGCATACGATCGTATTTCTACTAGGAGACACCGGAGATAAGCGCATCAGCCTTAGCTCGAACGATATGTTCGCAACGGGCGTGTTAACCGACGAAAAAGGCAAAAAGCATAATCTCAAACGCGCGGCTTCCGCAAGCGGCATAATGCTTACGAACGACGAAGGCATCGAGCTTCTTTTCAAACGCGGAGAGGGAGTGTATACGCCGGGCAAAGGCAAGAAGGATATTCCGGTAACCTACACCGAGCACGAGCACAAAAGCGGCGAAATGATGTAGCCGCGGCGGGGTCAAATTTAAGCGCCATGAAAAGCGAATTAAATTTAACCCCTCATTTCTAATTTCGACTTCTTTATCCATAGCAAAATTTAGCCCTCGTTTCGATCTCTTTGATCTGCGCTAAAATTTCACCTTTTATTTTCGCTTCTTTCATCTATGCAAATTGAGCTTTTTTTGTAAATTTGAGCTCGCGTGCGTTAAAAAATGAGCTCCGCAAGCCCAGCATCCTAAATTTTACAAAATTTTCATTTGATTTGCGCTTTGGCGACGATTTTGGATTTCAACCGAATTTTACTAGGATTTTGCTAAACTGCGCCGAAATTTTAGCAGGCCGGTGCAAATACGGCGCAAAATAGATCATTTAGCGAGATTAACGCATGGATAGTATTAAATTTTATCCAAACGATTACGAGATGAACGGCGAGAGCTTTACCGAAGTCGTCGTTACGATAAACGATAAGCCTTTGCTTGAGCTGATTAGGCAGCGCGAGCAAAGCTTTGCGGCAAAGGACGGGCAAGCTAGCATCGCGGGAGACTACGCCTACTTGAGCTTGATCGATTTCAAAAAGCTCTTTTTGGACGCGCTCTTGCCTAACGGACAGCTTGCGGCTAGCAGCGAGCGAAGCGTCGTCCTACTGGGCTGTCCGTGCGGGATCTGGGACTGCTGGTATCTCGCGCTTAAGATTAAATTTGAAGCGAACGCGGTTAAATTTACCGACTTTACAAACCTGCGCCGCAAAGATTGGCAGTATGGGCTTGAGTTTAAATTTGACCGCGTGAGCTTTGTGAGCGAAATTTCCAAAATCGCCTCTTTTAATAAACTCTAAAATTCGGCAAAATTTAACGGCACGCTCGAAACTGCGCCGAAACAAACCTATCTTTGCCTCGGCAAAATTTAGCTTTAAAGCGGAATGGCTGCCGCGCAAGCTCATAAGATTAAAATTTTCGCCTTGCCGCTACGCAATACATCCAGCAAAATATCATAAAATTTGCCCAGCCTTAGCTTTAAAATTCCGCCCCTTTTGATGATCACGAAGATTCGCTCGCCTCGCTCGCCAAGCGCGTCGTAGAGTGCGTCTAAATTTTCGACGTATTCGGGCTCGAAATTTAGCGCTGCGGCAAACAGCGCGAAAATTTGATCTTTGCGCCTAATCTTTGCGCCGTCGATGATGATCTTTGTGGCGCTGCGCGTTTTAAAATTTAAACTCATTGCACGCGCTCGAAGCTTTCGTAATGATCGGCAGTGTAAAAGATCAGCCCGTCGTTTGAAAATATCAGCCGCTTCGCGCCGCGCGGGCCGCCGCGATACTCGATGTCGCATTCGCGCCAAATACGCCCCTTTTTATCAGGCAACCTGCGCTCGAAATTGCCGAAACGATCGCCGCCTATACTCTTGCCGCGCGCATATCGCCACAGATCGCCGCCCTGCCAGCCAAGCTCACCAGCCTGCTTTTTCGTGATAAAATTTTGCGGCAAAGAGCCCGTACGGCGGATATGAGCGCTCACACACTCCCTGCTTATGCAGGGCTCGTCCGCGAGCTGATTTTTAGAATTTTCGGCGGGATTTTGCGAGTTTGAAGCTTCGTAATCTGCGCTACTCCGCCTGTGGATATCCGCCTCATCTTTAGAATTTGCCTCGGCGGGCTCGTTTGCTTGCGGATGAGATTTTAAATCTCCTAGATCCGCCCCGCGCCCTGTCCCGCCGTCTGCGCTTCTTGCGCCGCTCTCATCTTTTGCGTCGGCGCCGCTTGCAGGATTTTGCGAGCTTGAAATTTTACGATCGGTGCCGCTTTTGATATCTTGCGCGCCGCTTTTACGAAAAGCAGCATCCAGGGTTTTGGAGGTAAAAACCCGTTCATCTTTAGCTGCGGGGCCGCGCGAATTGGAGATGAAATTTAGCGCCAAAAGAAGTGCTGCAAAAATTGCGAGCGGGATCAGCTTTTTTGCCACCGCTAGCCTCTTTTGCGCGTGGCGAAGCGAAAATAGAGCACGATCGCCGCTACTATCGCGCCTAGAGCCAGCGGAGCGATCCACGGGGTCTCTTTGATCCGCTCGTAAAGCCCGCGCACGAAATCTCCCGCATAGTAGCTCAGCAGTCCCACCACGAGCGCCCAGATGAGCGAGCTTACGGCATTGATGACGCTAAATTTTAAAAACGAATATTTTGTGATACCGATCGCGATCGGCACGAGGGTTTTGAGGCCGTAGATAAATTTTTTAATCAAAATGATTCGGTCGCCGTATTTACGAAATAAAATCTGCGCCAGAGCGAGGTTGCGGCGCTGTTTGCGCAGATATGGCATGATCTCTTTTTTATTGTAGCGGCTTACTAAAAATAACCCCGAATCGCCTATAAAGTTCGATATGCAGGCGATTACGATGCATAAGACGATATTGAGCTCACCGGCCGAGCTTAGCACGCCCGCCGCCGCAAGCGCCAAAAATCCTCCGCCCAGCGAATACAAAAACAGTATCAAATACCCCCACGTATGGAGGTTTTCAAACATCGACTCCATCAAATCCTTTCATTAGATCGTATAAAATTCTATAAATTTTGACTAAAGCAGCTTTAAAATTCGGTGCGAAAATTTCACTATAACATCCCACGACGCCACTTGATTTTGCTGTGACATTAAATTTAAAATTCCGCGCAGCTGTCGCAAAATACAAAATTTCGCCGCAAAATATTGAGCGAAATTCTAAAATAAAATTTCTAGCATCAAGCAAAATCTCCGCAAAATTTAGCGATAAAATTTTGCCAATTCTAAATTTAATGACAAAATTTCGACTTCTTTAGAATTAAAAGTAACTTGCGAATTACGCAGGATTTACGCGATATCCTCAAATGCCTCCCGTCCCGCGAATTGCAATAAAATTACGCACCTAAGTTTATTATTCTGCAGAAATTACGCGAGCAAAATTCCAAGCCGCTAATAAAACGCTCATAAAGCAGGAATTTTTCGCTAATCTATGCGCCTTAGCATTTCTTCTAGCTAAATTTTACTCATCTGCGCCGATTACTCGCATCAAAAGCGCATAGCCCTCAGTATTTGGATCAAAAGCGCGGTCGTTTTTGGTCTCCAGCACCGAGCCGCCCAGGCTCACGCCCGCAAACAGCCCGCCTTTATTCGTGAAGACGTACATATCTTGATTTAGCACGTCTAAAGAGCCAGAATCGGCGCTGTAATTGCCCGCGACCGCCGTCGCATCGCCCGAAAGCGTGATTTGGGAATTTCGCATTTTTTGGATTACATCGTCATGCATTACGAAAATAACCAGATAATTATCCTCATAGCCGATCTGAAGTCCTACGCTGGCGCTGCTAATCTCAGCGCCGCTTACGCTATGCGCGCCGTCATTATTGTAGATGATGATCCCCTCGCCGTACATCCCGCCTATGATGAAGCCCAGCTTCTTGACGCTCGGGAAGATCACGATCGCGCGGGCTTGTTGCGCTAGATATTTGTACTGCGAGTTTGTGCGCATTACCGACGAATAGGCGCTTGCGCTGTTGATGATGAGCTCATCATCGGCAAATGCCGCGCTAAAAAGCAAAAATAAAGCGATTATAAATTTTTTCATTTCATACTCCTTATTTGGCTATCTCTACCGCGCGAAGCTCGCGTATGACATTGACCTTAATCTCACCTGGGAATTGAACCTTGTCTTGGATATCAGAGGCGATCTCTTTAGCCACCAAAACCGCCTCGTCGTCGTTCATAAGCTTAGCGTTTGCGATGACGCGGATCTCGCGACCTGCGTTGATCGCGTAGGCTTGCTTGACGCCCGTTTTGCTCATCGCGATCGCCTCTATATCGCTAACGCGCTTTAGATAGCTCTCTAGCACCTCTCGTCTAGCGCCCGGGCGCGCGGCGCTTAACGCGTCTGCGGCACAGACTGCGGCACTTTCTACGCTGGTAGCCTCCTCGTGGCCGTGGTGGGCGTAGATCGCGTTTATAACTACCGGATGCTCTTTATAACGGCGGCAAACTTCGGCGCCCAGATCCACGTGCGAGCCCTCGTATTCGTGAGTTAGCGCCTTGCCGATGTCGTGAAGCAAGCCCGCTCGCTTGGCCAGCTTTTGATCTCCGCCCGTTTCTGCGGCGATAATGCCCGCAAGATGCGCAACCTCAAGGCTGTGCGCAAGGGCGTTCTGCCCATAGCTGGCACGAAATTTAAGCTTACCGATGAGTTTTAAAATTTCGGGGTGAATTTTACTAAGTCCTAGATCCATTACGATATTTTCGCCCTCTTCGGCGATACTAGCTTCAAATTCGTCGCTTACTTTTTTGTAGATATCCTCGATGCGAGCAGGTTGAATTCTGCCGTCCTCGATAAGCGTTTCGATGACGCGAACGGCGATGGCGCGGCGGTAGAGATTATGTGAGCTTACGATGATCGCATTCGGGGTATCGTCGATGATGACGTCCACGCCAAGAGTCATCTCAAGCGCCTTTATGTTGCGCCCCTCCTTGCCGATGATGCGGCCTTTAAGCTCGTCATTTTTGATATTTACGACATTGATAAGTCGCTCGGCGGCAAACTCGCCCGCGAAGCGCGACGTAGCCTGCGCCAAAATATAATTCGCCTTTTTTCGCGCCTCTTTTTTGGCTTCCTCTTCATATTTTCGCACGATGTGAGCGATGTCGGTGCGGCTTTGCTCCTCGACCTTTTTAAGCACCTGCGCGCGCGCCTCATCCTGCGTAAAGCCCGCCACACGCTCCAAAACTTTAAGCGCTTCAGCAAGCTTCTCTTCATAGCTTTTCTTTAAATTTGAGCCCTCTTCGTAGAGGAATTTCGCCTCTTTTTTGGCGCTTTCGAGCTCTTTTTTGCTGTCTTTTAAAATCTCTTGCTCGGTTAGAAGCGCGTGCTCCTTTTTGCCGAGCTCGTCAAATTTAACGTTAAATTCTTTCTGCAGTTTGCTTGCTTTATCTTCGTATTTTTTCTTCGCTTCAAACTCCGCCTCCTGCACCGAAATTTTAGAATTTCGCAAGATGCCCTCGGCTTCAAATTCTATCGCTTTAGCTTTAGCTTTGGCTTGTTCAACGAAGAAATCGTAATTGGCGTTATTAATCTTTCTAGCTACTAAGTATCCTATGCCAGCGCCCACCGCAAGAGCGCACAAGGCGATTAAAATCTCTATCATACTTTCCTCTTTTTAGGTAATTTTGGCTCGGAGTTATGTAAAAATCGCCCTTTACGTCGTGATCAAGCGATAAAATTTCGCTGCAAAAGCAGTCTTTTATACTCACGAACGCAATTGCGGGCTTAAGCTTCAGACCTGAAAAAAACATATCGTAAAATCCTTTCCCATGTCCTATTCTAGCCATTGCGCCATCCACTCCGATAGCTGGAACCACGGCTAGATCGACCTTCTTAAAATACCCGTTTTGCGGAAGCGTCTGCCGCAGCCCAAAGCGCGAAATTTTAAAAGGCTGGCGCAATCTTACCATTTTTAAGCTAATATCCACCATAAACGGAACGTAAAATTCGCAGCTTTTTGATAGCTTTTTTCTTAAAATCAAAACGTTCGGCTCGTAGCTCATCGGCAAAAATATCAAAATTTTGCGCGCTTTTAAAAATTTTATCAGCCGCTCAAGCCGCCATAAAAGTGCGTAATGCTCGCATCTAGCCGCTCGCGCGGTGTGAGATTTTAGACACGATTTGCAAATTGCTCTAAATTCATTCTTTTGCATGGCTTAAGCCTTTTATAAAATTTTAACGCTTATTTTAGCTAGTTTTTGTATAATCTTGCGATTAAATTTTAAGGTTTATTATGAAATTTCGTTTTTTTCTAGCGCTTTTTACGGCTGTTTTGTTTCTTGCGGGTTGCGGCGATGATGAGGATAAAAAATCAAGCGATACCCCGACCGAGGCCAACGCCACGCAGCCGCAGTCCGAAACCGAAGCCGTGATCCAGGTCGATTATACCGCTCCTTTTACACTTCAGCTAAGTAACGGCAAAATTTTAAATATGCAAAAGACAAAGCAGGGTTTTCGAATCGATAATAACTCCACCGTGACGCTATTTACGTTTTTTACGCCATGGTGCGACGCCTGCGCCGTGCAGGTAAGCGCACTAAATGCCGCCAAACAAGCCTACTCTGGCAAGCTTGATATCATCGGCGTGATGATCGGTGATGCGAGCCTAGACGACGCTAAGGCCTACGCAAGCGCGCACGAAGTAAATTACGCGATCGCTTACGGCGAAGGGACGGACTTTTTTACAAAGGCGCTAGGCGGCATAAACGAAGTGCCGTATATGGCGATATATGACGAAAAGGGCGAGTTTAGCGCGCAATATTTCGGGCTGATGCCGGAAGAAATTTTAATAACCGAATTGGAGAAAATTTTCTGATGTTCGAATTTTTTAAAAAAGGGCTTAGCAAGACCATAGACGCGATGCGGGGCGCGAAAAGCGAAGATAAAATTTCAAAAGAAATTTTAGAAGAGATGCTGCTTGAAGCCGACGTAGGCTACGAACTCGTGGAGGAGATTTTAGAAAAACTGCCCGCAAAAAAGCTAGTCGCAAAAGATGATCTCAAGAGCGTTTTAAAGAGCTATTTCGATTACGAAATCACTAAACCCGCAGATGAGAAGCCTTTCGTAGAGCTCATCATCGGCGTAAACGGCGCGGGCAAGACCACGACGACCGCAAAGCTTGCAAATTTATATAAAAATAGCGACCAGAGCGTGATTTTAGGCGCATGCGACACCTTTCGCGCGGGCGCGGTCGAGCAGCTGCGCAAATGGGCGCAGATCCTAAATCTACCGATCGTAGCGACCGCGCAGGGGCACGATCCCGCTGCCGTGGCGTTTGACACCGTAAGCTCGGCAAGTGCAAAAAACATCGATCGCGTCCTGATCGACACCGCCGGGCGTCTGCAAAATCAGAAAAATTTAGCCGCGGAGTTAGAGAAGATCGTGCGCATCTGCGACCGCGCAAAAAGCGGCGCACCGCACCGCAAGATCATCGTGCTGGACGCCACTCAGGGCAATCACAGCGTCGCGCAAGCTAGGGCGTTCAACGAGATCGTAAGGCTCGACGGCATCATCATCACGAAGCTCGACGGCACGCCCAAAGGCGGTGCACTTTTCGCCATAGCACGCGAACTGCGGCTGCCGATACTTTTCGTCGGCATGGGCGAGCGGATGGAGGATTTAGCGGAATTTAACTCGGATGAGTTCGTAGAGACGCTGGTGGATGGGATTTACGCTTAAGCTCTGCGTAAATTTACATATTCTCGCCGAACAAGTTTAAATTTACGCGCCGAAATGCTCGGCAAATTTTGCCGCTTTATTATCTTAGAATAAATTTTACTTAGAATTTTACGATTTTCATTTAGAATTTTACAAAATTTTCACTCACGTGCACTGCATAAAAAACGCGCTCACCCGCGTCCGCTCGCACCAAAACATATAGAATGCCGCTGCCCGCAACGCGGCGTGCTTACAAGAATTCTTCAATGATCTCAAGCTGCTTAAATTTTACGGTTATCCTCTGCCCACTCGCAAAGATAAAATCATACTCACAAACGCCTCTAGGCTTTAGCGAAAATTGATGAACTATCAGATCGTTATTTTTAAAGCTCTTGTCGTCCATTTTGAAGCGGACAGCTAGGACGTTTTTGAAAACAAATTTAAAATTTCTATCTTGATATGGCGATAAAAATTTCATCGCTAATCTATCTTCGTTTTTTAAAATGCCAAATTTAAATTCAGTCAAAACGGCGTCGTGAAGGGTCTCTTTCGTATTAAACAGATACCTTTTCGGATCCAAGACAAACCGCCCAATAGACTTTGCTATTTCGTTTTCATTCTTGCGAAGCGACTTAAAATAATCGTCAAAATGCCAAACATTGCCCCTTCTTTTTATTTTTGCTGTGATCATCCGTCTGTCCATTGCGCGTTTTTCTTAAATTTTACTCACGTGCACTGCATAAAAAACGCGCTCACCCGCGTCCGCTCGCACCAAAACACATATAAAATCCCGCCGCTGCCGAACATCACCTCGCCGCCTTGCTCGCAGCTTGGAAGCTCGCTGTCAAGCTGCATCAAAAACTCCATCTTTTCGCCGCATATCGGGCACATCGGCACCAAGGCACCCTGTATCCACGAAGGCTCGCCGCCGATGCGCGCGAGGTTTTGCCTGCTGTTTGACATCCCCCAGTCCTGAGCCGCCCAGCGCGCCGGCGTGGGCGCAAGTACTACTTCGCACTCCTTTATCGGTTCGTCAAAGGCGTATTCGACCTGCGTCCTTTCGCCGATACGTCGCGGCATACCCTGCGCGTCGTGCTCGTAAAAGACTATCTCGCCTTCGTTTACCTCTCTAACGTGAGCGGCGAGGATTAGGCGCGGCAGCGATCGCACGGGCAAGTCGCGCGGCAGCGGATCAAGCATGATGAGATGAAATAGCGGGTTTTGCGCATCGCCGTCCGGCTCATCCAAGACCCCGCCGAGCTTATAGCCTGCCTCGCCGCCCTCAAACCGCCAGGTCGGATGACGCTTCGCCAGATGCGGCGCGTAGGGCGCGCCGAAATAGCCGCGCGGAAAGATTATGTGATATACGCGCTGGCCGCAGTATCTTTTGAGCCTGAATTTCTCGCCGCCAAAGTTTATTTCATCGTTCGGCGCTTTTTGTGATTTATCGGAATCGGATTCGTTTGAGTTAAATTTAGAGTCATAGTCGACTGCGCCCGCTTTAAAATTTTGGCTCGCTGCCGATTTTAACTCGCCAGTGTTAAATTTAACGGCACTTGCCGCATCGCACGCTTCATCTGAATTTTTGCGCGATACGTCGCGCTCATCCGATTGTAGCGACGCTGAAGTAGCGTCGCCCGGCTCGTTTGACATCTGCGATATGTCGCACTCGCTCGTTAGAGCTTGCCTTGCGCCGCCGCATTCGTCCGCATCCATTTTTAAAATTTCATCCGCCGCTTGAGCCGCGCCGTCTGCGTCAAATTTTGCGCGCTCAAAAGTAAATCCCACAGCCTCCAGCCAGTAGCCTATATATTCGAGTAAATCACACGGGCGATCGAAAAAATCCTCCGCAAGCGCGAACTCGCAGGCAAATTTTACGTTTCGCGGATCGCGGGTTTGCAGCAGACAGCTAAAAATTTTTTGCTTATCGTCTTTGCTCGTCTGCGGATCCGCAAACTTCTCGCGCCAAAACTTTGAGCTCTCGTAACTAAGCCCGCGCCACGGATACTCCGCGTAATACGCGCTCTCATTCGGCTGCAATTTAAAAAGCTCGCCAAGATACGGGTGCAAAAACGGCGCAAACTCGAGACTTGCCGCAGCGATTACCTCTTCGGCGTTTTTCCAGCGTGCGCTTTTTTCATCTCTGCCGCGTTGCCATGCGCTTTCGCCCCTGCATTCGTCCGCCCGCGCATCCTCTTCGGTCTGGATCGCGCTTTTGCTCTGCTGCGTTTCGCGCTCCTCTGCCGCCTCCTCGCGTAAAATTTCAACCGCCGCAGCGATCAAAGCTTTAAAATCCTCCTCGCCTACGTAGCCCATAGCGTCCTTTAGCAGCGTGCCGCCGTCCCTCCGCCCGCGCAGCAGGCTGTCCGCTAGCGTAAAATACGCCGCCGCATCACCTTGTAGCCGCCAAAACCGCTCGTATAAACCGGGTATACTAAAGCCGTCGCGTTCAAAATCTCGCACCAAGCCTAGCGCTTCGTCCCGCTTACCCATCTTGCCATCCTTACTTTTGAAATTTTATTTTGATAATTTTAGCGTAAATTTAGGTTAAATTTTGAAGGCGGTTTATTTTGTATGTCGAAATTCTATGGAAAAATATGAGAGATTAAATTCGGCGGCGAATTAAAATTTAGAAGTACGCCGAGCCCCGTAGAGCCCGGCTAAATTTTAAAATAGCTCTTAAATTTAAAAGCTATCGTCTCTTTTTTCAAATATCAGATGCAGCACGTAGGTCACGGCGAAGGTCACTGTGCTAGGCACTATCCAACCGAGCATCGAGTCGTAAAACGGCATTTTCTTTACGATAAACGTAACAAGCGGCACCGAAATCCCCAAAATATCAAGCCCGTTTATGACGCCCTCGACTACGCAGACATAGACGCAGGCGCGGTAAATCAGCTTGCTTGAATCGATCCACGGATTGATTAGCGAGAGGATTATCAGCATGATCGAGATCGGATAGATGGCGACGAGGACCGGGATGGAGCCTTTGATGATGGTCGTAAGGCCGAAATTTGCGACTCCAAAGCCGATCACGCACCAAGCGATCGCCCAGGTTTTGTATTTGATCTTACCTTTCGTAAGCTCTTCAAAGTATTCGCTAGCCGAGCTTATAAGACCCAGCGTCGTGGTGATGCAGGCTAGGAAAAATGCGCTGCCTAGGATCACTACGCCCACTCTTCCGAAGTAATGATCGCTTACTCGCGACAGAAGCTCCGCTCCGTTGATATTCGGCGTGTCCTTGAAAAGCTCCGCAGAAGTCGCGCCCAGATAGCCCAGCATAAAATATATCGTCATCAGTATGACGCCCGACATCATTCCCGCCTTTATCGTAGAGGTGACGAGGTGCTTCTCGTCGCTCACGCCGGTTGCTTTGATGGCGTTAATTATTATGATGCCAAATGCCAGCGACGCAAGTGCGTCCATAGTCTGATAACCCTCTACAAAGCCCTTTGCTGCGGCTTGATCAACGTACTCGCCGCTAGGAGCGACGAAGCTTCCGATCGGAAATAAAAATCCCGCGCCAAAAAGTAGCAAAATAAGCGCTAAAAGTATCGGCGTAAGGTATTTTCCTAGCAGATCGACGAGCTTTGAAGGGTTCATACAGATATAATAGTTCAGCGCAAAATATGCCGCGGAATAAACAAATAGCCAAATTTGAAGGCGCTCTTCCGCAATAAAAGGCTTAATCGCGATATCAAAAGGCATATTTGCCGCACGCGGTATCGCAAAAAGCGGCCCGATAGTAAGATACAAAAGCGCGGTAAAAACGATCGCAAACACGGGATCTATGCGGCGCACCAGACTCTGAAGCCCCTTTGTGCGCGCGATGGCTGCGACGCCAAGCACCGGCAGAAGTACCGCCGTAGCGCAAAAAAACATTATCGCCATATAAAAATTCTGCCCGGATTCCCTACCGAGACCCGGCGGAAAAATAAAATTTCCCGCACCGAAAAACATCGCAAATAGCGTAAGCGATATCGTTAAAAACTGGCTTCTACTAAGCTTGCCCTTCATCTTAAACCTTCTTTAAATAAAGTGAAATTTGTATTATAGTTATAAATGTTTAAAACATATTTAAATTTAGCTCAAATTTAGCTGCAAATCCTCCCTCTCGTGATTTTTGATCCCGCAAGCGGCGCGCAAGGCGGCTAAAATTTTAAAAATTTTAAGTATAATTTCGCAAAGCTTGGGGCTAAATTTAAGCGAAAATGAGCGAGGATAAAAATGGCGAAAATTAAAACCACGATTTTTGAGTGTCAGCACTGCGGCAATCAGCAAAGTAGATGGCTCGGCAGATGCCCAGACTGCGGCGCGTTTGATAGCTTCGTCGAGCTCAAGCCCGCTCAGATCAAAGCGCTAAAAGAGATCGAGGGCGAGCTTGCCCGCGCCTCATCCGCAAGCGCCAAAGCGATCAGCGAAATACAGATCGAGCAAATTTCACGCATCGACACCAAGGATAGCGAGCTAAATTTAGTCCTCGGAGGCGGCGTAGTGGAGGGCTCGCTCGTGCTAATCGGCGGCAGCCCCGGCATCGGAAAATCCACGCTGCTGCTTAAGATCGCGGCAAATTTAGCAAGCGGCGGCCGCGCCGTGCTTTACGTAAGCGGCGAAGAGAGCGCCAGTCAGATCAAAATGCGCGCGCAGCGGCTTGGCGCGATAAGCGAGCAGCTGTTTTTGCTCACCGAGATAAATCTGGGTGCCGTGCTTGAAGAGGTCGAGCGCAGGGATTATAAATTTATCGTCATCGACAGTATCCAGACGCTTTTTAGCGACAAAGCCCCCTCTGCGCCTGGCTCGATCACGCAGGTGCGCGAGATCACGTTCGAGCTGATGCGACTTGCCAAGGCGCGCGGGATTTCGATCTTCATCATCGGCCACATCACCAAAGAGGGCTCGATCGCGGGTCCGCGCATATTAGAGCATATGGTAGACGTGGTGCTCTATTTCGAGGGCGATGCGAGCAAACAGCTTAGAATTTTGCGCGGTTTTAAAAACCGCTTCGGAGCTACGAGCGAGGTGGGGATTTTCGAGATGGGGCCGCACGGGCTCGTAAGCGCCAAGGACGTCGCGAGTAAATTTTTCACGCGCGGCAAGGCGGTAAGCGGCTCGGCGATCACGATCACGATGGAGGGTACGCGCGCGCTCGTCGTGGAGATCCAAGCGCTCGTGTGCGAGAGCGGCTATCCGAAGCGCAGCGCTACGGGCTTTGATAAAAACCGCCTCGATATGCTTCTGGCGCTGCTTGATCGCAAGCTTGAGATCGGACTTAGCGGATACGACGTCTTCGTAAACGTAAGCGGTGGCGTAAAAATCACCGAAACGGCATGCGATCTAGCCGTCGTCGCGGCGATAGTAAGCAGCTTCAAAAACCGCCCGATCAGCAAGGAGAGCGTCTTCATCGGCGAGGTGAGCCTAAACGGCGAGATAAGAGAGATCTTCAACCTCGATGCGCGCCTGAAAGAAGCCGCGATGCAGAAATTTAAAAACGCGATCGTCCCGATGAAGCCGCAAAACGCGCAGGGGCTTAAAATTTTTCACGCTACCGAGATCACGCAAATTTTAGATTGGATGTGAGACGGCGCGCTTCTTAGCTTCGGTTTAGCAGAGGGCGCGGGCGGGCGAAAATGAGTTTTGAACGGCAAGGGGCGCGTTGCTTTTGCATGGGCGCGGCGAAGGGCGCAAGTGCGCCGATTTTTGCATAGCTCGCAAGCAAGCGCAAACAAGCTTGATCGCTAAGGCGCGATTTTTGGAATTTCACGTATCGTAGCGGCTCAAAAATTCGTTTGAGCTTTAAAACGGCTCGGCGACGGTGCGGTTAAAATTTAATCATTCGCACCGCATCCTAGTAAGCAAAATAGGCGCTTTGCGGCGTAAATTTTAAAATTTTTCCACAATGCGGCGCAAAGCCAAGCGCGGTAGGTCCTTGCGCCGCGCAAAATTCTATCGCGACGCACAGGACATATCGCATAGAGCTAAGAGCCGGTAAAATTTTAGCGGCGCTAAGCTCTCATGCGCGGGCGCGACGCGGATACCGCAAGCAAAGTATCGCGCGCCGAGCCGAATGGGCGCCGCCGTAGCACGTCGCAACCAGAAAAGGCTTGCTAGCGAGACGCTACGCAAGCCAAAGCGCGCAGATCCGCCTCACGTAGCCAAAAGACAAAGCCCGAGAGGCGGCAAGATAGCAACGCAGCGAGAGCGCGATGAAATTTTAACGCAGGCCGCATAAGCCGTCGGCAAAGTCTAATTCTACGGACAGGCTCCGCGGATAAAATTTCGCAAATTTAGCGTGGATAAAATTTCATAAATTTAAATGGAAAGGTGCGTATGAGCCCAAACGTAATCGTCAAATTCGTCATTTTGTTTTTCATCAGAGCGCAAAGCTTAAACGTCAAATTTAGCAAGCTCGACGCCGTCGTGTCGCGCGCCTACGCCAAATACGGGGTGCTGTTTAAACTAAGCGTGCCGCTACTTGCCGCAGCATCGGTATTTGCGCTGCTTAATCTATACGATTTTGCCAAAGCCAACTACGCGCTGACGATCTTTTTGCTCGCTTTGGGCGCGCCGCTGCTTACGTATAGCTTTTTTAAGGCGATAAAATCGGCGATGACGTTTGCGCTATTTGTGATCCCCTTTGCGGCGGTGTTTGCGATCATTGCGGTGACGGGCGCACAGAAGCTTGATAACTCGCTAAATTTTAACATCGTCTTTCCGCTGTTTTTCACCCTCGTGTGGTTTGCGATGTCGGTGATCGCGGACGAGGATGTGGCGCAGATCATGAATAAGATCGTATCGAAGCTCTCCACACTTTTCGTGACGATTTTCATCCTTTACAACTACGAGGCGCTGCACGGAATTTTAACCGCAAGTGCGGGAGGATATCACGCGGGCAGTGACGAGCTAAACGCGCTTGATCTGGTGTTTATGACGATTAGATTTTTTACGCTGCCTTCGATTTTTACATTGATGATTTTTGAGATCAAGGATTATCTTTTTATCAGGTACGGCGCATTCGTGCAAGCTCAGCAGGAGCGTATGGGGGATTTGGAAAATTCCAAGGGCTCGGAGTAAATTTTAAAGCTTAGCTCGATCTAATTTTGCGCGCCGTAAATACTCGCGAATACCAAAGATTGCAACCGCCGTGTGTACGCTGGCTTAGGCGCGGCGGCGGGACTAACAAAATTTGAAACGAAATTTTAGGACAAAATTTTGAGATGGAATTTTAATGACGCACCGCTTATGCGCGGGTTAGAATTTAAAACCGCAAAGCTTCAAATTCCGACCCGCAATCAAAATTTAAAATTCTAAAAGAAGCTGTATATGTCGTCTAAAAGGAAGTATTTTTTATCGACGGTGCCTTTGTAGAAGGGCTCGAAAGTATCGTTATACGCCTTTTTGAAAAAGCCCTCTTTGCTAAGCGAGATTAGCGCTTGATTGACGGCTTCTGCGAGATCTGCGTTGCCCTTTTGCATCGCGATGCCTAAAAATACGTTCTCGCCAAGACTTTTGATATTAACCTCGACGCTAGGATCTGCGACCGGATAGACCATCACAAATAGATTATCATCGCACGCGCCGTCGATTTCGCCACTTTTTAGCCGTTTATAGCAATCGGAGGAATTTTTGCAATACACTAGATTGTAGCCGCCATCTTTTTGCATAAACGCTTCGCCCGTCGAGCCGCGAATGACGCCTACTTTCTTACCTCGCAGATCGCTCATTTTTTGGATATTGTCGCTTTTTTTGGTTAAAACTCCGGAATTTACGGAAAGATAGGGCATCGAAAACTCATAATTTTTCTTTCTCTCCTCAGTAACGCTTGCAGCCGCGATAAGCATATCCGCCTGATTATTTTGAATGGACGGAAAGCGAGCTTGCGCTGATACCGGTATGAGCTCGATCCTGCCGCCGGTATCGCCTAAAATTTTGCCTCCGATTGCATTAGCAAGCTCTACGTCAAAGCCCTCAAAGCCGTTATCTGTGACCCTACTAAACGGAGGTTCATTTTCATAAACGGCGATACGAATGACTTTACTCTGCTTTATTTGGCTTAAAGAATTCGCAAGCGCAAAGATGCAAGACAAAAGAATTAAAAGCAGTGATTTTTTCATTTCAAATTCCTTTTTTTATTAAAAAAAGCTGTAAAGATCGTCGAGTAAGAAATATTTTTTATCGACGGTACCTTTATAGAAGGATTCGAAAGTATCCTCGTAAGCCTTTTTGAAAAAGCCCTCTTTGCTAAGCGCAATCAAGCCTTTGTTGATCGCTTCTAGCAGCTCCGCATTGCCCTTTTGCACCGCGACGCCTAAGAATACATTATCGCCTAAATTTTTGATATTGACTTCGACTGCAGGATCTACGATCGGATAGACCATTACAAAAAGGTTGTTGTTGCAATACCCGTCGATCTCGCCACTTTTTAATCTCCTATAGCAATCGACCGAATCGTTGCAATAAGAAACATTATAACCGCCGTCCTTTTTGATATACGCCTCGCCGGTAGTCTTGCGGATGATACCGATCTTTTTGCCCATCAGATCGCCTATTTTGTGAATATTTGAGTCTTTTTTCGTTAAAATTCCCAAATTTACCGTAAAATACGGCATCGAAAAATCCACGCTGCCTTTACGCTCTTCAGTGATACTTGCAGCTGCGATTATCATATCTGCCTGATTGTTTTGAAGCATCGGAAAGCGCACTTCGTTCGTTACCGGGATGAGCTCGATACGACCGCCGCTGTTACCGAAAATTTTACCGGCTAGCGCGTTGGCAAGCTCGACTTCGAAGCCTTCAAAGCCCTTCTCGGCGGACTTACTAAAAGGTGGCTCGTTTTCATAAACGCCCACTCTGATAACCTTGCTTTGCTTTATTTCGCTTAAGGAATTCGCAAAAACAAAGATCGCCGACAATAGAATAAGAAAAAATGACTTTTTCATAATTTCCTCCTTGAATTTTAAATTTTTCGTAATTGTAATGTAAATTTTCTTAAAATTTCATTTTACTAGAACCGAAACTATTCCCTAAATTGCGAGTTTAGCGATAAAATTTCGTAACTAAAATTTCTAAGCATAATGATAGAGGCTTTTTAAATTTTGCTGCCTTGCGCCAAACCCTGCCTGCTCTCATTAAATTTTAGCGCTTCGCTATAAATTCTGTGCGTCTATCAGCGCCGCGCAAAAATAGCACGCCGCTGCGAAATTCTATGGAATTTTATAAATTCCACAACGACGCGTTAGTGGAATTTGCAATCCAAACCCAAGCTAGCAAAGTCTGGCAAAATAGCAAGGCTATGCGAGCCTTTTAAATTTTACCTGGCGAGAGCACACAGCTATGCTTACTGCAAGCAAATGCAGGCGAGCCGTACCGCTATGCCCGCCTAAAATAAGCTATAAAGATCATCCAACAAGAAATATTTTTTCTCCGCAGTGCCCTTGTAATACGGCTCGATCGTCTCATCATAGGTCTTTTTCATAAAGCCGTTCTTGCTTAGCTTGACTAGCTCGCCATTTAAGAACTCAAGCAGATCCTTATTGCCCTTAGAAACCGCGATGCCTAAGAAATCCGAAACGCCTAAATTCTTGATATTTACCTCGGTGTCGCTGTCGATTACGGCATAAGCTAAAACTATCAGATTGTCTGTCGCATATCCGATGCCCTTACCGTCCTTTAGCATTTTATAGCATTCATTTGCAGTGGCGCAATTTACAATTTCAAAGCCCTCTTTTCTAAAATACGCTTCGCCCGTAGTTCCGGTTTCTGCGATGATCGGCTTGCCGTGCAGATCCGATACAGTCTTGATTCTATCGCCAGCGCGGGTTAGCACGCCGATATTTACTGCAAAATACGGCGTCGTAAAATCAACTAGCTGCTTACGCTCATTTGTGATCGTAAAGGTCGCAAGCACCATATCTACTTTATTTTCTTCCAACGCTTTTAAACGCTCGCTAGCCTTTACGGGCACGAATTCCACCTTGCCTGCCTTGCCGCCAAATATATCTTTTGATAGCGCCTCGGCTAGAGTAACCTCAAATCCTTGGAATTTGCCGTCTTCAAATTTACTAAAAGGTGGTTGCGCCTCAAATACGCCTACGCGCACACTGCCCGATTGCCTGATCTCTGATAGGGTATTTGCCACTACACTACTTGTAAATAGCAAGAAAATTCCCAAAATTATCTTTTTCATATCGTTCCTTTAATTACAATGTTTAGCCTAGCCGCGCATTCGCGTCGCTTCGGCAAGCCGTCTTAAGTCGGTCGTATATTATTCGCTCACTTCTCCTTTCGACATTTTTTAAAATTTCTTTACCTTTGAAATTTTGCGGCGCATTTTACGCAAATTTCATTTAAAATACATTTAATCTGCGCCGTGATTTAGATCCCAATCGATCTCTCCCAGACCGTGCGCGCGTAGATATTCGTTGCATCTGCTAAAATGCCTGCAGCCGAAAAACGCCCCTCCTGCAAGCGGGCTAGGATGCGCGGCGGTTAAAATGAGATGCTTCTGCGCATCGATCAGCGCCGATTTTGCTTTGGCAAAATTTCCCCACAACATAAAGACCAAGCTTTGCCGCCTAGCGCTTAAAATTTTAATCACGGCGTCGGTGAAAGCTTGCCAACCGAAGCCGCTGTGCGAGTTCGCGCGGTTCGCGCCCACGCTAAGGCTCGCATTAAGTAGCAGTACGCCCTGCTTCGCCCAGTAGCTCAGATCGCCGCTTTCAGGCTCGCTGATACCCAGATCGCTCTTAATCTCTTTGTAGATATTTACGAGGCTAGGCGGAATTCGCACGCCGCGCGGCACCGAAAAGCTAAGCCCCATCGCCTGATGCGCGCCATGGTAGGGATCCTGCCCCAAAATCACCGCGCGCACCCGCTCAAACGGAGTGAGATTAAAGGCATTAAAGATCAAATTTCCCGGCGGATAGACGATCTCGCGCGCCTTTGCGGCGAGCAGGTTTTCTTTGATCTTCGCAAAATACTCGCTTAAAAATTCCTCCCTAAGCGCCTCTTTCCAGCCGCTCTCGATCCTCACGTCGTCTAAGTTTATCTGCATGCTAGCCCTTTAAGCTTTAATAAATTAACGCCATAATTTTACAATAAATTTTAAAAATAGTATCGCTCGCATGCGCCACTGCAATCAAAGGCGAATCGCCCGCGCTCTCGCGCCGCAACCGATCCCGCCGATTTATAGGCGCTGCTACACGATCACGATCAAAAACGCCATAAAAAACAGCAGGGCGATCGTCTTTTTATTATCGTTAAGCAAGCTCTGCGGATAAAAAGCAAACAAAATCGCGTAGGCAAAAAGCGCGATTGCGAACTCCCATGGGTTATTATCTTTGAATTTTAACCTATAAGCGACCCGAAAGCTATATGCGAAAGCAGCGATAAAATTTGAGCCGGTTTCATTCTGTCTTTGTGATCTCCTATTTTATGAAAAACCCACTATATCGTTATTTTATCTACTTTGATAAATGTCCGCAAGACCAAAGTCTAAATTTTTAAATTTTATCCCAAAAGCTTTTAAATTTAGTTCGCAACGTTATATTAAATCGGCCATAAGTAAATTTAGCGCACGCTATTAATACCCCATTTTATTTATTTGAATTATATTAAGTTCCGGATAAAAAATAACCTCGTGGTCATAATCGTCCGGCTGCCCCCATTTGTGCTCTTTTTTGTGCCATATTCGCCTTTTATCGTTAATTAGCGCCGTTAAGTTTAAATTTTCGATCGAGCCATAGATCAGATATTCCTTATCACCTGCATAATGATATGACGGCATCGCCCAGGATATTTTAAATTCGTGCAAATTTGTAGTTTCAGCTATGCAATCGGACTCAGAAACAAGCTCATAGCCCTTTTGTAGCATTTCTTGTTGTGTTGCAATAAAAGGCTTATCCGCCTTTATAAAATGCGTGTAACAGATGCAAGTCTGTATTTTTTCGCTGCATGATAAGGAAGGTCTTTTTTTACGATAAATTAATAAAGTTTCTCCATTCGCATTTGTTAAAGATTTAAATTTAATCAAATCTTGATTTTCTATATACGAAAACCCCGTATTAAGGGGCGAGAATAAAAATGCTATAAATAAAACAAACAATATCAATGCCGCAAACGGTAATATCAATGCTGCGAGTATGACGATCTTGATGACTTTCCACAATGTTTTTAATATCTTTACTGCTTGCATTAAGATTTACCTCCTCTCTATTTTAAAATTTACTGCGGTATTTATAAACCGCGCCACCGATCTTAGCGGCTTTAAAATTTCATCGCACAGGCTTGCTTCTAAAACCATAATAAGGATAATCCATTGCCGCGGCGGCGGCTTCGCGCGCAGAGGCGCCTGCGAATTTTTCGATCACGCAAAGTCCAAGCTCTATGGAGCTGCTTACGCCGCCAGCAGTGATGATCTCGCCTCCTGCGGGCAGGCTCTCGCGTACGAGCCGCTCGTGCACCACGTCCGCGCAGTAAGGTGCCAGCAGATCGTAGCAAAACGGATGCGTGGTCGCGCGCCTACCTCGCAAAAACCCCGCCGCGCCCAGAAGCAGCGAACCGGTGCAAACGCTAAATTTATACTTCGCATCGCGCGCGGTTGCGAGCCACGAGATGAAGCCCGCATCGTCTTTAAGGCGACGCGTCGCCATACCGTCGGGCACAAAAACCGCATCAAAGCCGCCTAGATCCGTCGTAATCTCGCCCGCATCGATCGTAAGGCCGCCGCTATCCGAAACCTGCCGCTCGCGCGAGCAAAACCTCATCTCAAGCTGCGGACGGACGGCTTTGAGCCTTAGCATACAATCGTAAAATCCCACAAAATCGAGATGCGTCTGTCCGCTAAACATCACAAGCGCTAGATTTTTCATGATCCGTCCTTTAAATTTATCGCTCGCCCAAGCTTTCGGTTTGCCGCCGTTAAAATTTTCAGCGCTGCAGCCGCAACGAGCGTCTGTTTAAAACGCCCGTTTAAATTTAGCGACCGAATGCCCGCTCGGCTAAAATTTTAAAATTTCATTCTGTCGGGCAGCAGAAATTTTACTGCCCACGAATGAAATTTCAGAAGCGATTTAAAATTTGCGCGCCTTTTATTCCGCTTTATTCAGACCTGTAAAGGCCCGCAAGCCCGCATAGTGCAGCCTTTTTGAAACATTCTCAAATTCTAAATTCCAAACTCCCTCGTCGTATTTCCATTCAAACGGCGTTTTGTAATTCGTCCAAATTTCATACGCGCGTTCGTTTAGCCGCTCAATCAACGCAGAAATCCCTAAATCGCCGCCCGCTATCTCCATCATCAAATGCCAGTTGTCCAAATCGGCGGGGTCTTCGGTATGGATGGATTTCTCTCGCGGCAGATAATACACAAAATCGCTTGTATCGAAGGGAAAGAGGGTGTGGCACAGCGCAATGCCGTAAATTTTTTGAGCAAATACAGTCGGAAGCTGCTCGTCCGAATAGCCGAAAGTCGAAACATATAAAAAGCTACGCAAAATGCCCGCTAAATTTCTGCAAACGGGCGCGAAGGCGTATCTCGATACTTGTTGCGTTAAGGCGCCGTTTCGAATAAAACTTATGGCACTATCGATCTCTTTTCTTCTTGCCTGCACGTATTTTATCTTTTTAAACCGCCAAGCTTGCAAAAGCTGCAAAGAGCTGTCTATTGAGCGCAGATGCTTGTCTCTTTTTTCATCCGCTGTGTCGCTTAGCTCCGCGATCCTCGCAGCAGCCTGCTTCCAAAACGGAATCAGGGTTTGTACCCATCCCAGGTAGCTCAGATAAAGCGCGTCCGGATCCTCCTTTTCAAAAGCCGCTCTCATCTGCGTAAGTTTTATCATCGCAGCCCTTTTGTATCTAAATTTATCCCGCTCGCTACTACTCGTCCTGCGTCTTCTCGCCGCCCGCCATGCAGCTTTGGAATATAAATTTATGCTCCTGCGGCAGCGCTTCGTAAATTTTACCCGCAAGCTCGCGGATCTCCCAAAGCGCTGCCTTGCTAGAGCGCAGAGCGAGGAAGTTTTGCAAGCTGCGAGCGTTTATGCTCCAGCTAAGCTCGCTCTTGTAGCACTCGGGCAGGCAGTATTTGGCGATATCGAGGCTGATTGGAGTTTGCAAAATTTTACGCAGATTTTCAAGAGCCGCGATACTTGCATTATCGACCGCTTCGTTGCCCGTAAGCACGATGTATCGCGCGGCGTTTTCGAAGTCTCCTTGCGCGAAGCTGTCCTCGCCGCGCAGCTCCTTTAGCGTGTAGCGAGTGGATTTTACGCTAAGGCTTGCTAAGCGGTGGCGCGCCAGCTCCTGAAGCAGCGCGCGCGAGATGCCGCTGATGTAGAAGTTATAGTAAAGGTGCTCGAGCGTGCTTGAGTGCTTGAGCTGATTGCCGACGCGGTCGATGAGCGCCAGGTCTTTGGCGCCGCCGCAATCGCCGCGCTCAAAGCTCTGCCAGCAGGTGCGGATCGCGTTTGAGCAGACCCAAAGCGGAGTGAAATTTAGAAGTTTGACTTGCATGATTATCCTTTGAAATTTTAAGCGCATTTTAACGCTATCGCACTTTTAAACCGATAAAATTTCGCAAAACGACGCTTTTAATAAACGAAGCTTGCGCCTAACTTTGCGAGTAGAAGCGCCCCCATTTTATCTTTTTTCGCTGCCGCTGCGAGAGATTAAAATTTCATCTAGCTCGTAGCGCATGTGCGGGTATTTGCTAGGCTCACCATGCCCCAAAGCTACGACGATCGCAGGATGAAATTTCGCCTCTAAAGCGCAGAATTTTTCCAAAGCTGCGGCGTCAAAGCCGGTCATTATACACGAGCGCACATCAAAGCCCTCGGCAATATTAGCGATATTTGCCGCTAAGATATAAAGCTGCTTGGTCGCGTAGTTCATCAGCGCTTCGTCGTCTAAGTCCGCAAATTTTGCGCGGAAATAATTCATCACAGCTTCATATTTTTGCGGAGTATTTGCGCGACGGCGAACGGTGCGCTCTAAATACGCTTCGCCCACGCGCAGATCGTTACGCGCGATTAAAATCACGGCGTGCGAGCACTCGGCTACTTGTGGCTGGCTGTTGCAGGCTACAGAAAGCTCTTTTAGCTCACAAGGATCCGAGATTATCATCATCCTCCACGGCTCTAATCCGCATGAGCTGGGACTTAAGCGCGCAAGATCAAGTATCTCGCGCACGAGCTCGCTATTTAGCTTGTCGCTGCAAAATTTACGGCAGCTGTGGCGAGAGAGCATCACTTCTTTTATCGATTTCATTTTATCTCCTTTAAAATTCGCGGCATTATAACGGGTTTGCCTAAATTCCACCCGGCTAGCTTGGCGAGTTAAGCTATATTTTGCTAATATTGCCCTTTTAAATTCCGCCACAAGGCATAATATGAATGATAAATTTAGCAAAATCGGCTTCATCCTCGCAGTCGCGGGCAGTGCCGTGGGGCTCGGCAACGCGTGGAAATTCCCCACTTTAGTAGGCACCAACGGCGGCAGCGCATTTATCTTGCTATATCTTTTGCTGACGCTTTTGGTTAGCTTCGTGATTTTTTTAGCCGAGATCGTCATCGGCAGGCTAAGCGAAAGTGATCCGGTGCGCGCATTTGAAAAGCTCGCACCCTCATACAAAGGCGCATGGAAATACGCGGGATTTTTTATGATTAGTGCGCTTTTGATCTATGCTTTTTACAGCGTCGTAATGGGTTGGATCCTAAAATACGTGGTCTCAAGCGCTTTTTATCTGCCAAAAAGTATAGATGAAAGCGGCGCAGCGTTTAACGCACTTTTAGGTAGCGACTTTTTAAGCGTGGCGGTGTGCTTTACCATAGCGTCGGCGTTTTGCTTTTTCATCGTATCTAAAGGTGTCAAAAGCGGCATCGAGCGGCTGAATGTCTGGATGATGCCCGCGCTATTTATTTTGCTGGTTTTGATGCTAATTTACGCCGCGAGTTTCGATGGATTCGGACGTAGCGCAAAATTCTTGCTAGTGCCAGATTTTTCCAAGCTTAATAAGGATAGCGTTCTTTCGGCGCTAGGACTTGCGTTTTTTACGCTTTCGCTTGGCGTTACTACGATTATGACCTATGCTGCAAGCCTGCCTGCGCGCACTAATATCCTAACCTCAAGCATAAATATCGTCTGCATTAATGTCCTAATCGGCGTGATGATGGGACTTATCGTCTTTACTTTCATCTTTGAATTCGGCGGCGATCCCAAAGCGCAAGGCCCAGGGCTAGTGTTTGTCTCGCTGGTGGTACTTTTTTCAAAGCTCGGTGCGATCGGAAACATCCTAGCCTTTTTATTTTTCACCTCGCTATTATTTGCGGCGATTACTTCTGCAATTTCGATGCTGGAGCCTGCGATTTATTATCTCGTAAACTCCCGCAAGCTAAGCCGCAAGCGCGCTTCGCTTTTAGTTTTTACCGTGACGTATGTTTTAGGGATATGCTGCATTTTGGGTTATTATGGGGACACGAGCGAGTATTTTAGCCTAGGTGGCAAGAGCTTTTTTGACGTGCTTGATTACCTGACCTCAAATATCTTAATGCCTCTTAGCGGCATAATTGTGGCGATTTTCGTAGGGTTCGTGATAAAAAAACGAGCCGTCGAAATTCTACTGCGCCCATATATGGGACGAATGGGCTTTAAGCTGTGGTATTTCGTGCTGCTGCGCTTCGTGGCGCCAGTCGCGATCGTAGTGATAGCGCTCAATCAGCTAAAAATTTTAAATTTTTAAATTTTACAAAGCAGATGGATAACATGGATTTAAAATTTGGCGCTAAAGCAGTCCAAAAGCGACGGACAAAATTTCATAGCGAGATTACGACGATCCGTTAGTCTTGCGGCGATAGTTTAAAATTTTATGTTTAGATAGAGGAAGGTCAAAGTATGTAGCGGCAATCAGCTTTTGGCGCGATCGCGCTGACCCGCGCGGCAACCTGTGCAAGACCGCGGCAAAGGCGCCGTAGCGCAGCCGCGTCTGATCGCGCTGTGGAATTTTAAAATTCTAAACCTAGACGGTCGGTGCGTAGCCGCCGCGATAGTTTATGACGTGGTCTATGCAATCTGCCGCAGAAGCGGCGCGTAAAATTTTGTGGTGACCCGCGCAAAATTGTGCTTGGAATTTTAAAATTTAGCGCTAAAGCGACGCGCAAGCCCGCGATCCGTCTAATAGACGGCCGATCCGTCGGAACAGCGCAGGGATCGCATATTGCGGCTTGAAATTTTAAAATTTTACGCTCTGACGGCTCGGAGCGATAGGCAAAATTCCATAGCGAGCCTCGCGGCGATCCGCAAGCGGCCATGGCGGCTGTCAAAAATCGCGCTTGGAATTTTACGTCTAAATAGGAGCATGCGGCGACCGCAATCAGCCTTCGGCGCGACCGCGCTAATCCGCGCGGCAACCTGCGCAAGACCGCAGCAAAGACGCCGTAGCGCAGCCGCATCTTATTGCGCTGTGGAATTTTAAAATTTAGCGCTAAAGCAACGCGTAAAATTTCATAGCAAACTTGCAGTGATAGTTTGGAATTTTAAAATTCCGCGGCTTTAAAATTTAAAAAATCGGAGCGAAAATGAACGATAAATTTAGCAAAATCGGCTTCATACTTGCCGTCGCAGGCGGCGCGGTGGGGCTTGGCAACGCATGGAAATTCCCCACCCTCGTGGGTCAAAACGGCGGCAGCGCCTTCGTACTTTTATACCTCGCACTCACTCTCGGCGTGGGCTTTAGCATATTCCTAGCCGAGATGGCGCTAGGCAGGCTGAGCGGACGAGATCTACCGAGCGCCTACGAGACGCTTGCGCCGCACAGCGGACGCAAATGGCGCGCGGGAGGCATTTTCATCGCGGGCGGCATGCTGGTGCTGTCCTTTTACCTCGTCATCCTCGGCTGGGTGATCCGATATATCTTTTTGGGCTTTTCTCCGCTGCCCGCAACCGCCGAGGAAGCAGGCGCCGTCTTTGACGATCTCATCTCGCATTCTCTAGCCACGAGCCTCGGCTTTTACGCGCTTGCGCTCGTGCTGACGCTCTCTGTCGTCGCGCGCGGCATCAAAAGCGGTATCGAGCGGCTAAACGTCGTGATGATGCCGCTTCTTTTCGTGCTGCTGCTTGCGATGCTTGCGTATGCGTGCACGATGCAGGGCTTCGGCGCGGCGGCGAAATTTCTTTTCTACCCCGACTTCGGTAAAATCACCGTTAGCTCCGTCCTCTCCGCGCTCGGACTCGCGCTCTTTACCCTGTGCGTGGGCGTCGGCTGTATCGCGGCATATGCGGCATCGCTTAGCGAGGGAGTGCGGCTGGTACGCAGCTCGGTAAACATCGTATTTATCAACATCGCGATCGGGCTGATGATGGGGCTCATCGTCTTTACCTTCATCTTCGAATTCCGTGCCGATCCCGCGCAGGGTGCGGGGCTTGTCTTCGTCTCGCTCACTACGATGTTTGCAAAAATGGGGCTAGCGGGGCAGGTGCTTGAAGTCGCGTTTTTCGTCTCGCTCTTTTTCGCGGGGATCACGAGCGCGGTTTCGATGATCGAGCCCTTCGTCTTCTATCTCATCGGCAGATTTAAAATTTCGCGCCTGCGCGCAGTCTGCGTCTCGGGGTGCGTCATAGCGGTGCTAGGCGCATGCTCGCTGCTATCGATGCACGCGGATTATGCGAGCAAGTTTAAGCTTTTCGGCGCGAGCTTTTTTGACTGCTTGGACTTCGTAAGCTCAAACGTCATGCTGCCTCTAGGCGCGCTAACCTCGGCGATCTTCGTGGGCTTCGTGATGGACGTGCAGCGCCTACGCGGGCTTTTTAGCGCCGATATGGGCGAGCTGGGATTTAAAATTTGGTACTTTTCGCTGCGCTTCGTAGCGCCCGTCGCGATCGTGATCATAATGGCAAATCTGCTGTTTTTCGGCGGGAAGTAGGAAGCGATTTTATTAAATTTAAAGGCGGAAGAGTTTAAATTTAGACTCGTTTCGGGCAAGTTTAAATTTAAAGGGCCGCTTAATATTGTAGCCCGTTAGGCTCGTATTTTAACTAGCGTTTTGCTAAAGGAGCAAATTTTGAAAGCGCTTAAATTTCTATCCAAAGCCCTAATCGCCGCGCTCGGCGTTTGTGTAATCGTCGGCGCGCTTAATTACAGCGGGTTTAGCTTCAGCGATCTAAAATGGCTTAGTAAAGATGAGATGGTACAAAATTTCGTACAGGAAGAATTTAATGATTGCGTATATTACCATTATGATACATTTTATGCTCCTGATAAAAATTTAAGCTTCAATGAACTTATTTATACATTAGACAAAATATTTAAAAAGCATATGGATACTAAGACTTTTAGCCTATTTGATGATTTAAACTCAACTATTGGTTTAAATAAAATTACGAATAAAATAATATCAAATAAAACCGCTCCTTGGAATTTTGTCGATTTTGTCCATCATCATACAGATAGAAATGTTGATATAAATGGCAACTACTCATATACGCCATTTGAAGGTAATAAAAAGATAAACTATGATCTCAATCAAACCCTTATATTTACTTGCAAAGGTGGTATGTATGGTTCCGATAGCTTTAGTATAAAAGAATGCAAAAATATTACCTTTTTTGAAAGAGCGCTAGGAAAGAATAGATATTGCATATATTATGAGGGGATTAAGTATATGAGCTATAAGTTTCAACCATCTGAAAAGACAAAAAATCCAGATTACGAATTTGATATGGTTCATAACCGCATAAACCAATATTTGCAAGGCGTTAAAGAATGTGTGCCGTATAGTAATACCAACTTTATACACTCGTGCGAATTTTATATAGATAACCACGGAAACAGGTATTACGGGAATTTTTATCTGATATATAGTTTAATAAAAACGATGTTTTTATCTTAACCGATAATTTAGAAATAATAAAACATCCCAGCTCCGTGCATAGCAAAGTATAAAATTCCTCGTAAAATTTTACGCTTTACATCTTGCCAATGGATTTTTACCAAAGTAAAATTCTGTCGAGCGGCGCCGTATCTCGTGCTGCGAGCGCAAAACGTTTAGCAAATATCGCGATAAATTTAAACTTATAATAGTGGAGTTTGAAAAAAAGACGCGCCGCTTTAAAAGCGCGTACGAAGCTACGTGGCGGTATTCGCGGCAAGCGGTGTAAGCCATGCCGCTAAATTTGAAGCGAAATTTCAGAATAAGGCTAAATTTAAGAAATTTAGCCGTTCATTATCGATAGCAGTTCGGTGTTATCTTTGGTTTTTAGCATCTTGGCGTATAAAAATTTTAGCGCCTCGATGTCGTCCATCGTCGAGATCGCCGAGCGCAGCGCCCAGATCTTTTGCAAATTTTCGCTACCTTGTAAAAGCTCCTCTTTGCGCGTGCCGGACTTGGTGATGTTGATCGCGGGGTAAATTCTACGATCCGAGATGTTGCGATCGAGGATGATCTCGCTGTTGCCCGTGCCTTTGAACTCCTCGAAGATCACGTCGTCCATGCGCGAGCCGGTCTCGATGAGCGCGGTAGCGACGATAGTAAGCGAGCCGCCGTTTTCGATATTTCGTGCCGCACCGAAGAAACGCTTCGGCTTATGCAGGGCGTTCGCGTCCACGCCGCCGCTTAGGACTTTGCCGCTGCTAGGCGTGACGGTGTTGTAAGCGCGCGCGAGGCGGGTGATGCTGTCGAGCAGAATGACGACGTCCTTGCCGTTTTCGACGGCGCGTTTTGCCTTTTCAATGACGAGCTCGGCGACGCGAACGTGGTTAAACGCAGGCTGATCGAAGGTCGAGCTAAACACCTCGCCGCGCACGCTGCGCTCCATATCGGTGACCTCCTCGGGGCGCTCGTCGACTAGCAGCACTAAAAGCTCGACCTCGGGGTGGTTGCGCGTAATGCCGTTGGCAAGCTCCTTCATCAGCTCCGTTTTACCGCTACGCGGAGGCGCCGTGATGAGCCCGCGCTGCCCCTTGCCGATCGGGGTGAAAAGATCAAGCACGCGACCGGTAAGGCGCATAGGATCGTATTCGAGCTTGAGCTTTTCGGTCGGGAAAAGCGGCGTGAGATTGTCAAATAGCGGACGTTCTCTGGCTTCTTGGATCGATTTGTAATTGATCGCCTCGATCTTTAAGAGCGCGTAGTACTTCTCCTGATCCTTCGGCTCGCGCACCTGGCCGGTAACGATGTCGCCGACGCGAAGGGCGAATTTGCGGATCTGACTTAGACTCACGTAGGCGTCGTTGGCGCTGTCGCTTAAATTTGAATCTATGCCGCGCAAAAAGCCGTAACCCTCGGCGGTAACCTCCAAAATCCCCGTAAAAAGTATGAAGCCGCCCTGCTTCGTCTGCATGCGTAAAATTTCAAAAACGAGCGCTTGGCGGCGGAATTCTCGCGGGTTTTCGACGCCAAGTTCGTCTGCTATGGCGATGAGATTTTCAAGATCCATCGAGCGGAGCTCCTCGATCTGGTAGCCCTCGACGGGAACGTGCGTTTTAGCGTAAGTTTTTCTGCCGTTTTGATTAGAATTTGAAACGGCGGTCTGAGCGGAATTTTGATTTGTATTTTCCATTTGTCCTCTTAGAGTGTGAAGTTATTAAATTTGGTTTTAAAAAAGTTGCGAAATTTAAAATTTAGTTTTCTTTATAAGCACCGAACCTTAAAATTTTTTGTTGCCTTCTGCTGATGAGCTCGTCTATGCTAAGATCGTCTAGCTTGTGCAGCTCAGTTAAGACGTAGTTTCCAAGCGCTTTTATCGCGCCGTCTTTATCTCTGTGAGCGCCCGTTTTGGGCTCTTTGATCACGTCATCAACCAAGCCCAGCTCTTTTAGCTCCTCGGCGGTGATCTTTAGCGCCTTCGTAGCAGCCTCGCTCTTGCTCGGATCATTCCACAAAATCGCGGCACAGCCCTCAGGAGAGATGACCGAGAAAATTGAGTTTTGAAGCATCGCTAAACGATCGGCCACTCCGATCGCTAAAGCTCCGCCGCTGCCGCCTTCGCCGATAACGACGGCGATCGTAGGAGTTTTAAGATCGCTAAGCTCATATAAATTTCGCGCGATAGCCTCGCTTTGGCCGCGTTCCTCAGCTCCGAGTCCCGGATATGCGCCCGGAGTGTCGATCAAAAACAAAATAGGAAGGTTAAATTTTTCGGCAAGTTTCGCTACGCGCAGTGCCTTGCGATAGCCCTCCGGATGCGGCATGCCGAAATTTCGCTTCAGCTTATTTTTGGTACCGCGACCCTTCTGCTCGGCGATCACGGCGATTTTGCGATTACCCATAATGCCCAGATAGCACACGATCGAAGGATCGTCTCTAAAGGCGCGGTCGCCGTGAAGCTCCCTGGCGTCCTGCAAAAGCGCGCGAATATAATCGATCGCGTAAGGGCGATCCGGATGGCGCGCAAGCTGAAGCCTTTGGTATTCGTTTAAATTCTTATAAACTTTAGAAATTTCTTTTTCGAGGTTCTTATTTAAAATTTCGACCGCGTCTTCATCGCCGCGAATTTTTGCAGCGGTGATGTCCTCGTCGATCTGCTTTATAGACTTTTCAAAGTCCAAATAACTCGCCATTAATCTACTCTTTTGAAAATAAGCGATGCGTTCGTGCCGCCGAATCCGAAGTTATTGCTCATAACGCAATCGAGTTTGGCTTTTCTAGCGACGTTTGACACATAGTCCAAATCGCAATCTGGATCTTTTGAAATTTGATTTATCGTAGGCGGTATGATGCCGTTTTGCATCGCTAAAAGACTGATCGCAGCCTCTACCGCTCCGGCAGCGCCCAGGCAGTGTCCTAGCTGGCCCTTAGTGGAGCTGACCGCAGGCACCTTCCCCTCGCCGAAAAGCTCTTTTAACGCCGCGGTTTCGTTTTTATCGTTTATCGCGGTGGACGTTCCGTGGGCGTTTATATAATCAATCTTCGGGCGTCCCGCCATCTCGTAGGCCTTTTTCATAGCGCGGATCGGGCCGTCTAGGCTAGGTGAAGTGATATGATAAGCATCGCCGCTAGCGCCGAATCCTACGAGCTCGCCGTAAATTTTAGCGCCGCGCGCTTTTGCGTCTTCTAGCTCTTCTAAAACCAAAGCCGCCGCACCTTCGCCCATAACAAAGCCGTTTCGCTCTGCATCAAACGGGCGCGAAGCGTGCGCGGGATCGTCATTTCTAGCGCAAAGCGCCTTCATCGCGGCAAATCCGCCGATACCTACGGGACAAACCGCAGCCTCGGCACCTACTGCGAGCATCTTTTTCGCTTCGCCGATCATGATAACTCTCGCAGCGTCCATAATCGCATGTGCGGAAGCCGCGCAAGCCGTAACGCTGGATAAATTCGGACCTTTTAATTTATAATATATAGAAACAAAGCCGCCGAGCATATTTACTAACGCGGAAGGGATAAAAAACGGAGAAATTCGCCTAGGGCCGCGCTGCAAGCAGGTATTGGCATTTATCTCGATGTTCGGCAAACCGCCGATACCGCTAGCGGAGCTAACGCCGAATTCGTCGCTATCAAAGCTACTAAATTTAGCGTCATCCATAGCTTCGCCCGCAGCTTTAAGCCCGAGTTGGATAAATCTATCCATCTTTTTTATCTCTTTTCCATCCTCGATTACGCTCGAAGGATCGAAACCTTTTACTTCAGCTGCAATTTGAACCGGAAATTCGCTAGCGTCAAAGAGCGAAATTTTATCAACCCCGGTTTTTCCGTTACAGATATTTTCAAAACTGCTCTGTTTGTCAAGCCCGAGAGAGGTTACCATCCCGATGCCCGTTACTACGACTCGTTTCAAAACCGCTTCCTTAAAATTTTATTTCTTAGGCAAATTTTCTATATAATCTACTACGTCTTTAATGCTTACTAATTTTTCGGACTCGCTATCAGGGATCTCGATACCGAATTTCTCCTCTAAAGCCATTACTAGCTCAACTACGTCAAGAGAGTCCGCGCCCAAATCTTCGATAATTTTAGAGTCAAGTTTAACCTGATCCGGGCTAACGCTTAGTTGTTCTACAACTACGTCTCTTACATCTTCAAATACTGCCATTTTAGCACTCCTTTAAAAAAATACCGCGTAATTCTATAATATTTAACCTTAAATTCCGCTATTTAACGCTACATATAGAGCCCGCCGTTGATTTTAAGCGACTCGCCCGTAATGTAGCCCGCACCGTCGCTAAGCAAAAACGCAACTCCTTCGGCAACGTCGCTCGTGCTTCCGAGGCGCTTAAGCGGGATGCTCGCTTCGTAGCTTGCTTTTACGTCGTCGCTTAACGCGTCCGTCATATCGGTGGCGATGAAGCCAGGAGTTATGCAATTAAAGCGGATGCCGCGCGCGGCGCCCTCTTTTGCGAAACTCTTGCTCATCGCAATCATTCCGCCCTTGCTCGCGCTGTAATTGACCTGCCCGGCGTTTCCCATTTCGCCGACGATCGAGGCGATGTTTACGACTGCGCCGAAGCGCTTTTTGCTCATTAGCTTTAAAGCTTCGCGGCAGCCGATGAAGGCGCTGCTTAAATTTGCTTCGATCACGCCCATGAAGTCTTCCAGCTTCATCCTAAGCGCGAGCTTGTCGTTCGTGACGCCCGCGTTATTTACGAGATAGCTTAGTTCGCCGTCGCTTTGCGCGATCAAGGCAATCGCCTCGCTAAATTCCGCTTCGTTCGTCGCGTCAAATTTTATCACCGCACCCTCTCCACCGTTTGCGCGAATCTCCTCTAGCAGCGCGTCGGCAGGCTCAGGGCTTGAGCGATAATTGATCCATACTTTAAGCCCATAGCCAGCCAAAGTCCTTGCGATCTGTGCGCCGATACCGCGGCTCGCGCCGGTGATTAAAACGTTTTTTCCGCTAAATTTCATACTTATCCTTTTGTTAAAATTTTAATCTCTAGCGTAAATTTATCCAAATTTACCTAAATTTTAGCAGTTTAAATCTGCTAGCGAGCTGCGCCGTTTAAATTTCAAAATAGCGCTTCTTCCATCTCCGCGGGCTTTGGCAGCCCCATTAGCTTTAGCACGGTCGCTGCGACGTTGCTAAGCCCGAGCCCGCTTTTTAGCTCACGCACGCCCTCGCCCGCGACGAAACAAAATACGTCAAAGGTCGTGTGGTTGGTTAAAATTTCGCCGTCCTCGTCTCGCATCGCCTCGCAGTTGCCGTGATCGCTGATCTGGACATAGGCGTAATCGTGCGCCTTCGCCGCGTTTAAAATTTTACCGATACACTCATCCACCGCCTCGACCGCCTTTATCGCGGCATCGTAATTGCCCGTGTGGCCGACCATATCGCCGTTTGCGAAATTTACGACGATGAAATCGATCCCCGCTTCGATACCGCGGATCACCGCGTCGCACACCGCGGGCGCACTCATCTGCGGCTGCTCGTCGTAGGTTTTTACTTTGGGGCTCGGGATCAGCACGCGAGTTTCGTTCGGCAGCGGCTCCTCGACGCCGCCGTTAAAGAAAAACGTCACGTGGGCGTATTTTTCGGTCTCGGCGGTGTGAAGCTGCGTAAGACCGGCTTCCGCGATCACTTCGCAAAGCGTGTTTTTAAGCACGGGCTTCTCAAAAAGCAGAGGAAATTTAAAGCTCGCGTCGTATTCGCTCATCGTGATTAAATTTTGCACGATAAATTTTCGCTCAAATTCGCCGAAGCCCTCATCGCCCAAGGCCGCGCAAAGCTCCCTAGCGCGATCGTTTCTAAAATTTATAAAAATCACTCCGTCGTCCGCGCCGATACCGCCAAAGCCGTTAAAGCTCGCAGGCTCGATAAACTCATCGCTCACGCCGCGCTCGTAGCTTTGCAGCACGTACTGGCTAGGCGAAATTTCAAGCGGCGCCGCTTCACCCAAAAGCACGTCGTAAGCGCGCTTTACGCGGTCAAAGCGCTTGTCGCGATCCATCGCGTAAAAGCGCCCGCAAACGCTGCCGACTTTAAATTTAGCCTGTAGATGCTTTAAAAATTCCGCCCCGCTGCTCGGCGAAACGTCGCGCCCGTCGGTGATAGCGTGCGCCCATGTCTCGCATCCTGCATTTTGCGCTATCTCGCAGATCGCGTCGAAATGGCGCAGGTGCGAATGCACGCCGCCGTCGCTATAAAGCCCTATGACGTGCAGCCTGCGGCACTTTGAAAGCAGGCTTTGTAGCGCTTCGTTTTTCTCAAGCGAGCCCTCATCGATCGCGCGATCGATTTTGACTAGGTTTTGATACAAAATTCTACCGCTTCCGATCGTCATATGCCCTACTTCGCTGTTTCCCATCTGTCCCTGCGGCAAGCCCACGGCAAGCCCGGAGGTGCGCAGCAGCGTATTGGGCACGTTTTTAAAAAGATAATCATAGGCGGGCTTTTTCGCGTTCGCAAACGCGTTAAATTTATCGCTCGCGTTAAAGCCGATGCCGTCGGTGATGAGTAAAATCGTCTTTTGCCCCATTTTGGCTCCTAAATTTCGTCTAAATTTCGCCGCGCAGGCCTTTTGAGGCAGGTCCGCAGCGCTGTTTTTACGAGCGGCATTATACTTTCTTTTGGCAAATGCGGCAAAATTTCATCCGCCCTAAAAGCTAAATTTTACCTCTTTTATACTAAAATGCGCGTTTTCATATAAAATTTCATAAAAATTTAAAAGGCAAACTTTGTTTTATTATCTCTATCATCTTACGAATATAAATTTTTTCCAATACATCACCGCGCGCGCAGGCCTTGCGTTTTTTATCGCTTTTTGTTTTTCGGTCTGGGCTATGCCGCGGTTTATCCGCTGGGCGCAAGCTAGACACGCCGCGCAGCCCATCTACGAGCTCGCGCCGCAAAACCATCAGAAAAAGAGCAAAACCCCCACGATGGGCGGGCTCGTTTTCGTTACTGCCGCAGTGCTCGCAAGCCTGCTGTGCGCCAAGCTAAACAACGTCTTCGTGCTCTGCGGACTGCTTTGTTTGGTGGGCTTCGGCTACATAGGTTTTAAGGATGATATCTCTAAAATTTTAGGTCGCCAAAACCACGCAGGCCTTAGCGCGCGGGCTAAATTTGCGCTGCAAAATTTCTTGGCGTTTTTGATCGGAGCTACGCTTTATGCTTTTAGCGATCTGGGCGGGGAATTTTTCGTGCCGTTTTTTAAGTACCCTCTGCTAAATTTATGGATCTTCGCGCCGCTGTTTTGGACGATCGTAATAAGCGCTAGCTCAAACGCGGTAAATTTAACCGACGGCCTGGACGGATTAGCAACCATTCCGTCGGTATTTTCGCTCTGCAGCTTGGGCGTGTTCGCCTATCTCTGCGGGCATGCGATCTACTCGCAGTATCTCTTGCTACCGCGCGTCGCGGGCGCAGGCGAGGTCTGCATCATCGTCTCGGCGCTGATCGGCGCGCTGCTTGGGTTTTTATGGTTCAACTGCTATCCCGCAGAAGTCTTTATGGGCGACAGCGGCAGCCTCAGCGTGGGCGCATTTTTAGGATACTGCGCGGTCATCACGAAGAATGAAATTTTACTCATAATGATCGGCTTCGTCTTCGTCATCGAGACGCTCAGCGTGATCTTGCAAGTAGGCAGCTTTAAAATTTTCAAGCGCAGAATTTTCTTGATGGCGCCGATACACCACCATTTTGAGCTTAAAGGCTGGGTCGAGAACAAAATCATCATCCGCTTTTGGATCATCGCGCTGATCGCAAATATCATAGCGCTGACGTCGCTGAAATTGAGGTAAAATGCGAGCGCAAATTGAACCCGACTTCGAAACGGCGCGCGAAAAATACGGCGAAACGGCTGAGCTTAGCGCGGGCGAGATAACTCAAATTTTATGGGGCAAAAGGGGAGAAAAATGAAAAAATCGCTATTTGGCTACGGGCTTACGACCAGAGCGATCGCCGAGCACTGCCAAGAAGGCAGCTCCTGGGACATTTACGACGATAAATTTGAAATTTCTTCGGGCGCGCCTAAGCTGGATGAGTTCGGCAACGCGCTTTTAAACCCGAGCGAGTTCGATCCCGCCGCAAGCGAACTTGAAATCCCAAGCCCTGGCTTTCCGCCGCATCACGAGCTAGTGCGAAAGGCACGGAATTTAATCAGCGAATATGATTATTTCGACGATTACGAAGGTCTTAAAATTTGGATCAGCGGCACGAACGGCAAGACCACGACGACAAAGATGATGCAGTATCTGCTCGAGCGATACGGCTCGCAAATGGGTGGCAACGTGGGCGTTCCGCTTGCAAAGCTTGATAAAAGCGCTAAAATTTGGGTGCTGGAGACGAGCTCATTTACCCTACACTACACCAAGCACGCGCGCCCGGACATCTACGTGCTGCTTGCGATCACGCCCGATCATCTCAGCTGGCACGGCGATTTTGCAGAGTATGAGCGCGCCAAACTCTCGCCGCTGCTAGCGATGCGCGAAGGCTCCGTGGCGCTGATCCCGCGTGCCTACGAAAGCTCTGCCGCCGCGCAAAACAGCCTAGCTCGCGTGATCTGCTACGAAGACGAAGCGGATCTGGCGCAAAAATTCGGCATCGATTTAGGCGAGATAAAATTCCGCACGCCGTTTTTGATAGACGCGCTTTTGGCGCTGTGCGTGGAGAAAATTTTATTCGACAGATGCGACGTCGCGCGACTAAACGACTTCGTGATCGAGGGCAATAAGCTAGAGGAGTTTACCGACGCGCGCGGCAGGCTCTGGGTCAATGACACGAAGGCCACCAACATCGATGCGTGCGCACAGGCGCTGAAGCGATACGCGGGGCGCAAAATACATCTGATCCTCGGCGGCGACGATAAAGGCGTGGATCTGCACCCGCTTTTTGCGGAGTTTAAAAAATACGATCTGCGAATTTATGCGATCGGCTCAAATACCGATAAAATCGTGTTTTTGTGCGATGAATACAGTCTTCCTTGCGTGCGCTGCGAAATTTTACAAACGGCGGTAAGCGAAATTTCGAAGCGCTACCGAGATGCGGACTTTAAAAAAAGCGGCGCAAGCGAATTAGAAGTACAAAATTCAAGCACGGATAGCAGGTGTGACGGCGACAGCAAGGCAAAAGAAAGCGCAAAGATCGGCGAAAATACGCCGCAAGAAGGCGGCGGCTCATCTGCTGCAAGCGACAATGCCTCTTCGCCGAAACGCCGCGCGAACGACAGTGAAACTCGGAATTCGCAGAATTCTAAAAATTTCGAAAATTTTAAAAATTCCATACATTCTGCGAGCGAAATAGCGCTGTTAAGCCCTGCGTGTGCCAGTTTGGATCAATTTAAAAGCTACGCTGAACGCGGCGAACTATTTAAAAAACAGGTTGCACAGCTCGGATAAACAAATCTATCGGGGCTAGTCGGATCGGGCTAGGCTTTTAAAATACAATTTGCAATCGCATTTTAAAATTTCAACGCTTCTGCTACGCGGATATCTAAATAAATTCAATTCCGAAGCAAACATCCCTATGTCACACTATTAGCCCGAGCGCGATGTTTATAAAGATGCTTCGCCAAGTCCAAATTAAAGCCAATTTTCGATGCTAAATTTAATCAATCGAAGCTATCGCCTGTTATGCGCGCAAATTTAAAACGATGCCGCGATTCTTTGACGCAAATTTATCTACTTTGCACAGCCTAAAACCAAGCGTACAATTTGCAGAATCGGTCAAATAGTAAAATTTTATACCACTTTGCTTTTTAGATCGATAGCTTATTTTGATTATTGTAAATTGCTGCATAAGCAATATTTTTCGCTACTGAAATTTATAAAATTTTAACTGAGCAAATTTGACCGTTTCCGAGCATAACATGCAAAAATCTAGCAAGAATCGAGAATTTTAACCGAGATTTAAGTATTGCATGGCTAAAATTACTTTTCTTTTTCAGTGGTTGGATAGCTCAGTCGGTAGAGCAGCAGACTGAAAATCTGCGTGTCGGCAGTTCGATTCTGCCTCTAACCACCACTTAATCTATCTTCAATAAACCCGCATCTTAGATAAAAAGCAATCTTGAATTAAATATCTTTTAACACAACAATGCTAAAATAATGAAATTTTACGAAAGGCAAAAGAGCTAAAAGCATGCTGATTCTTGGCGAAAAATATAAATTTACCAATATAGAATTAAAAAAGCTTAATAAAAAATTCGACAAAGTCGACATCGTAAAATACGCCTCTCGCCCCTTTGCAGAGGTTCGGCTACAGATCGAAAGCCTACTTAAAAATCACAATTATAAATTTTTGATCATAAACACCAAAGAATTTATCGATCCTAAAATGATAAAATTCCTCACGCTTTTGCAGTTTCGTTTCAATCATAAGCGGCTCAAAATTCTAACTATCGAAAAATTTTTAGAAAAATTCTTTCATAAATGCTATATCCCTGACGACGATAGGGATTTGGAATTTTTAAGCAACATTAGGCCGTATAACGACTTCGAGTACGCTACAAAGCGCGTCATAGACTACATAGGCGGAGCGATCCTGTATGTTATATTTTTTGCGATCAAATTTCACGTAAAAAAGAAAATAGACGAACAGTCGCCGGGGAAATTATACTTCATACAAAATCGTGTAGGATTAAATTTGAAAAATTTCAGATGTTATAAATTTCGAACCATGCACGAGCATTGCGTTCATAATCCATACACAAAAAAAAACGATAGCAGGGTGTTCGAGTTCGGCAAATTTATGAGAAAGACCAGGATAGACGAGCTGCCGCAATGTATCAACGTACTGCGTGGAGATATGCACCTAATCGGGCCTCGGGCGGAATGGGACATTTTGGTTAGAAACTACGAAAAAGCAATCCCTTATTACAACGAACGCCATCTGGTCCGCCCTGGTATCACCGGCTGGGCGCAGGTTAATTACCCCTATGGAGAAAACATCGATGATGCCAAGCAAAAGCTAATGTATGATCTCTATTACATCAAATACTGGTCGCTGTGGCTGGAGATCAAGACGATCTTTGCGACGATCAACGTTATGATCAGAAAAAAGGGTTTATAAAATTTAATCTCCCAAAACCATCTTTAAAAGCCTGTAGTTTGCTTTATGAACATCAAATTTTTCCTCCGCGACCCTTCTGCTCTCTAGCCCCATTGTATCGATCGCTTCAGGATTTTGTATAAAATATTCCATCTTCTGCACCAGGGCTTCATATTCGTACGGCGGCACCAAAAAGCCGTTCAGTCCGTCCGTGACCGTCTCTTTGCAGCCCACGCTATCAGTCGTGATCACCGCCCTGCCTATCGCCATCGCCTCCTGCGTGCTTCTAGGAACGCCTTCTCTGTAATACGACGGCAGTACGAACACGCTAGAGCCTGCGATCCACTCATCCACATTGTCCACGAAGCCTGGATATATCACGATATCGTCGTTTAGATACATATCTAGGTGTCGTTTTTTCAGACCGAAAGGATTTGTCTCGTCAAAGGAGCCCAAAATATAAAATTTCACCTCTTTGTGCTTTTTCTTTATGATCTTTGCAGCCCGTAGATACTCAAACACCCCCTTCTCCGCCAAAAGTCTAGCTACAAATATAAAACTCACGGGCTTTGCGGGCGCTTGGGAGTATTTAAATTTAGCCAGATCGACCCCGATACCGCCTAAAATTTCAACACTTTTTACGCCGATTTTATATCTACCAACAAGGTCTTTTTTATCGTCGCTATTTAGCAAGATGAGTTTATCGAGCAGAGGGAGGCTAAACTTATAAAGTAAAATTTGAATAAATTTTATAAATTTAGCCTTAGCGGAAGATCCGTTTTTATGTAAAGTAAAGGCCCCGCCTAGCCCCTCAAGCATACCGACGATACGCGGTACTCTCGCTAATCTTGCCGCTATGGTGCCGAAAATCACGGGCTTGACGAAAAAGCTAAATACAATATCCGGCTTATGTTTTTTAATGAGCTTTATCAAATCATATACCGCAAGAGCGTCACCAAGCGGATTTAATCCTTTAGAATTTAGCTTGTAATCCAAAGCCGTCGCGCCGAGCTCCTCAATCCTGCCGCGTGAAATATCGTCGTAGTCTCCCGCTATGCAATAAATTTTAAAATTTTGCTCGATAAGCTTTATGATAAATTCTTTTCTGAAATTTATCATCATAGAAGCGGCTCCGCCTATAATAAAAATTTTTTTCAAAACGAGATCCTATTATTAAATAATAGATATTTTATCACGGTAATAAAAAAGGCTATTAGAATAAAATACCCTAAGTAGAAGGTCTTTTTTGTGTTTAAATTTTTAAATAAAACGTAGGGGATAAAAAATTCAAAAACGCTAAATAGCAGATAAACTCTGCCTAAAATAGGGATGCCGTAAAATAAAATCCGCAGCAGCGCCGCAAAGTACGCGAGATTGTATAAAAATATGCTCTTTTTATCCGTCTCTTTTTTGTAAAACAGCATAGACAGCATATTCGTAAAAAGGATAAAATAGATGCCCAAATAGCTAAAAATGCTTTCGCTATAAGGCTTCATATGATAAGAGACCAGATAGTCCGTGTAGATATTAGCAGGGGCGTGATTGTAGATAAATTCTGCAATTATCTGAATGATCCCGATCCTATTAAATATAAAAAACAGTATAAACGTAAAGATCATAAAGGCGGCTTTATAGTGCTTTTTAAATAAATTAAATATCAAAAATAGAGGTATTATAATGATAATAGTCGGATGAAAAAGCGCCCCTATGACAGTAAGCACAAAAGATTTTAAAATTTTACGCTCATAGTATAAAATAAAAACTATCGGTATAAGGGTCGTAGCGATAACCGATCTAAGGGCATTGAATGACATGGCGAAAAACGACAATGTAAATAGAATATATGTAATAATTTGAAGCTTGTCGTCAAAATAATAAAATTTTTTATAAGTTTTGACCATATAATTCAAAGCAATAGTTTGTATTAAAGACCAAATGACAAAAAGTAATCCATAATTAATAGTTAAAGGGTTTAAATATTTTATCAAAATATACATAATTATCCCTTTGTACAGGGAATATAATCTTTCTGTTTCTAAAAATAAAAATTTATACATTATATAATCGGTCCCGTAATTATCCTGAAACGCTACTAAAATAAAGAATATAGATAAAAAAGCGTAATATAGCAACGGTCGGATTTCTCTGTGTCTTATAGAAAAACCATATGCTAAAGCAGCGAAAAAATAAAATATAAAAATTGCGTATAAAGTGTACATATTTTAACTCATTGTCTATTTAGAGGTATTTTTCCTAACCCAAAGAGCTATCTCTCTAAATTTTAGATAGGCTTTTAATCCTAATAAATTATATATAATAACCCCGATCCTATCCTGCGTCTTAGAATTTTTATCTTTCAGCGCGATCGCGGAATTGTTTTTTATTATCTTATCCATTTTTATTAGAGTACCCCTGTCTAAATCGTCTAAATTATCCTTAAATTTATAAAAGGTCATAAATGCGTCTCTGAGCTTTCTGATCTCTATGGATTTTACGATATCTTTATCATCGCGGAAATATTTTTTTAGCTCGTCTAGGATATTAAATATAATTAAATCTTTAATATCGCCTTTGCTCGTCATGATAGAATTATCTCTTATAAAGTAAAAATAATCCTTCAAGTCGCAAAAAGCTATTTTGTCTGCCTTTGAAGCCATTATGGGCGTGGTCGCAAGGTCTTCGTATATCTGACCTTTTGGAAACCTAATGCCTGCAAATAACTCTTTTTTATAAATTTTAGCAACCGCACCGACATTATAAAATTTACCACAAAATAGACTTTCTACGCATTCCTTAGCTGTATGGATTAAAATAGGCTCATCGTTTATACTTTTTTCATAAATTTTATCCTCACTGTCTTCATAAGCGCGCTTGATTGAGGTGATAGCCATATCCACATCGCATCTATCTATCAAGCAATATAAATTTTGTATATAAAATTTACTTACCCAGTCGTCGCTATCTATAAAAGTTAAATATTCACCGCTTGCAATATCGATACCTGCGTTTCTAGCATCGCTAAGACCGCCGTTTTCTTTATGGATTACTTTTATGCGGCTGTCTTTTAGTGCATATTCATCGCAAATTTTAGAACAACCATCAGTACTTCCGTCATCAACCAATATTATCTCTAAATTTTTATAAGTTTGATTTATGATGCTGTCGATACATTTTCCAAGATACTTTTCGACATTATATATAGGTACTATTGCGGATATCAAAACCTCCTTCATAAATCCCCTTTATCATTTAAAATTATCGCAGCGCCCAGTATACATACTACAAAATATCCTACTCCAAGCCCAACTACCGTTCCTACGGCACCATAAACAGGAATAAAATATAAATAAGCTACAACGGCGCCACCTAGGGCAAGCCCCCATTTATAAATAAGGAGTTTACCTAACTTCATTTTAATTATATATAAATTTAACGCCTCATTTAAAAATATAAACGGCAAAATAAATAATAGATACCTAAAAATTTCTACTGCGTCGTGAAATTTAGCTCCGAATATTAAGCTTATTAAAATTGGCGATAAAAAATACATCGCCATAGACGTAAAAAGCGCAATAGTAATCATACCGCAAGCAAGCAGCCATATATTTTTCTTTATGGTGTATAGTTCGTCAAATTTATAAACAAATAAAGGTGCAAATGATACCGCTATAATTGGCGCGATAGCAGTCACGCTACCAAAAAGCTGAATCGCCGAGGCATATAACCCCAAAGTCATGCCATCGCTTAGATAACGCGTCGCAACGATGTCCGCCCTCAAAAATATACACATGAAGCAGATACCTAGAAAAAATGGCAACCCATCTTTAAGAAGAGACAAAATTTTATTAAAATCAAATGTAAAAAATAGCTCTTTATTTAAAAATTTATAGATCCAAAGTAAACCTAACGCCATGTAAATACTCTCCAATATATACACAAGAGCATAAAGATAGATATTCGTGACTTCCAGCCAAAATAGTAATGCCAAAATAGTAATCTTGATGATCGTAAAGTAGATATATAGCACGCTTCTATATTTTATCATCGTCTGAGATTGTAAAAAAGCCGTGACTATACCAAATGCCTCGTCTATCAAAATACAAAATCCGAGAATTAGAGCTAGATTAAACACTTTTACATCATCACCAAAATATACGAATGCCAAAAAAGCAATATATGCCACTATGCAGAAAAACGTTCTTATAAAAAAGCCGCCTCCCATTAAATATCTGCGCTGCATGGCATCCGCGTTCGTAAGCCTAGGCACCATAATCTCTGCCGGATTGACATATGAAAGCGATTTAAAAATAACTATAAGCCCCAATAAATATTGAAAAATTCCATATTTTTCAACCCCTAAAACTCTGGCTAAAATAGACGCCGTCACAATACTGCCGCCGATCCTAATACCATGTTCGAACAGAAGCCAGAAAATATTTTTGATAAATTTTATTTTGTTGCTCATAGTCTTAAGCTCAAAATCCTTTAAAAATTTATATAGTATGATTGTATCCAGCAAAAATTTAAAAGCAAATAAACAATATAAATAAATTATGCGGATTTAAATTTGTCTACGAATAAATTATTCAAAATCTGAAGCAATTGTAAAAGCAATAAAGCAATTAGGTAAAATAACAGAGAAGTAAATAAAGTTAATATGCTTAGACATAACAATTGCTGCCAAAACCCAGACAAAACAATAGCTAAAATTTACAATCTTATCTACCTCCGAAAAGTATAGAGTCATACCCTTTATAAATTTTTATAAAAACAAAGAGGGAAGTCCAATTTACGCCCTCTCCCTATTTTATATATTCTTTCTTATTACTCTCCCTTACCCTTCTTGCCCCTCTTACCTTTAGCCTTAGATGATCCCTC
>CAURUZ010000010.1:0-49532 GCA_963528355.1 uncultured Campylobacter sp. | reverse complement strand
CATTGTATCTTTCCAAATCAACTTTAGAAATATGCTCCGCAATAAACGCCATTCTCTCCTCCTCAAGAAATTTAAAATTTTAGACCGCTTGCGGGTTGGCGCCGCCTTTGCTCTTGCGACAAATCGTTTAGCCATTTTCGCGGCAAATGGCTAAATATACGCCAAATTTCATCTTGCCGCGCCGCGTAAATTTTAAAATTTTGCTTCTACACAGGCGCTGTTTTCTTGCCTATCTCTTGCCGATAACTCTCCGCCTGCCGCTTAGATGAAATTTTAAAATTTAGCCGTTCGCCGCGCACGTATAAAATTTTGAAATTCCACACTGCCTAACACGAGCGGATGAAATTTACAAAATTTTGCCGTCGCAAATCAAAGCGACGAATGAACGCGCCGTCGCGCAGAAATCGCGCGAATTAACAAAAGTCGCGTTTGAATTTCATCGATAAATTTATAAATTCCGCCTACGCTTCGGCGGTTTCGTTTTCGTCGATTACGGCTTGCATCGTATCTCTGGCGTGCTGTAGCCAATCTTTATCGCTCGTGTCGAGCAGGTCTAGGTAGATGATTTTGACGTGTCCGCTGTGGACGGTGAAATCGTGAGAGTTTGCGATGTGCTGCGTGCCGATGAGCACCACGGGCTGGACGCGTAGACCGAGCTTGCTAACGATCGCTTTGGCGCCGCTTTGAAATTGCAAAAGCTGCGTGCCGCGATGTCTGGTGCCCTCGGGAAACATCGTGATGACGCGCCCTTCGCTCACGCGCTGCTGCACTTCATGCACGATCCGCACCAGATCGCGCGGATTTGAGCGATCGACCTGGATCATCTTCGGAAGAGTGATGATTTTGCCGATGATAGGGATGTCTGCGATCTCCTTTTTAGCGATCCAGCAGATATCGCCGGGGTGGGTTTCTTCGAGCACGACGATATCCATTATGCTTTGGTGGTTGGCGATTACTAGCTGCGCGCGCGGATCGGGAGTGCCCACGATCTGTATGTCGTATCTAGCGCCGAAATGCTGAAGACGCCCCCAAATGCGGCGAAAGCGGCGATGAGAGGAGTTTTTCACCGTCATGGCGATTACGACCCAAACAACGGTTAAAATAAACCAAAACGCGTAAAATAGCGCCCTAATCCTTGACAAGCTCATCCTTTTTTACCCAGCCGATCTTATTGCCGCCCAGCATGATTTTGTAAAAATCCTTATTCGTGCCCAAAATTTCGACCTTTTCGGGATTTTTAGTCACGTAAAACACGGTGGAGCTTTGCATAGGCAGAATTCTAACCGGGGAATTTTGCGCGATGCTGCCCGTGCCGTAAGGTCTTTGCGCGTAGAAATTTACCGCCAAAATCAGCACCGCAAAGATGAGCGGCGTGATATTTTTACTAAGCAGAAACATCACCAAAAGCCCAGCTGCGAGGGTATAGATCGCGATCTGCTTATAGGCTTCGAACTTGCTCTCTTTCGGATTTAGACCGATCTGTGTGCTAAGATCCTCGGCGCGCGGATTAAGCTCAAGCCCGAAATTTTCAAATTTTTTAGTATTAAGATTGAAATAGCTGAAGTCTAAATTTGTGATATTTTTATCTACGACGGCGAAATAATATCCGCTTTGGCTCGCGTATGTGCCGCGCACGGAGTCCACACCTTGCTTGATAATGGCGGGATTATCTATGCTAAAAGCGCTGATTGCGCCGTTTCGGATACCAAGATCGAGCGTGAGTAGATTTGAAGCGTCGTCAAATTTGGTAGTTTTGTAGTTTTTAAGTTTCAACTCGTCGGCTACGATATGCGAAAAATTAGGCTTCGTATCAAGCTTCATAAATTCCGGATTATCAGGTTTGATAGAGCTTTTTTCAAAGAATTCTCCGTTGCGCTGCAAGGTCAAAACGAGCTCATTGATCTTGTCGCTCTTATCGCTTGCCGCAAACCACAGCGTCGTCTCAAACATCTCGTCGCCCTCAATCCACGTAAGATTATCGGCATTAAGCCACTTCATACCATTGGTGCGGCCGATCTCTAGCTTTGGCTTAACGGTGATTTTCTGCCCTAAATACACGGCGAAATCAATCTTAAAAATTTGATTACAATACACCTTCCTAGGCATCCCGCTGGCTTTTAGCGTAAGCTCTTTAGGCTTAATGTCCTGATAGACCTTATCGTCGGATACATCAAGATCGACTTCGTTAGTAGGCGCCAAAGCCTTAAGATCGTCGATACTTAGATTATCCATCGACATAACCTCTTTTTTATTGTATTTCAGCATAACCTTGGAATTATCGCGTGTCTGCGGCTCGTCCGGCTTATCCTCAGCTTTTTTCGGTGCGTATCTACTTAGATCATCGAGCGAATCGATCTCAATCTCCGGCGCAGCAAACGCAAGCGTGCAGACACCTAAAATAGTAAGAATTCTTTTTAGCAAATTAAGCCTTTTAGCATTTTCTCTCCGTCTGTGCCGCCTAAAATAGGCTCTATCGCGCGCTCAGGATGCGGCATCAGGCCGAAAATCTTTTTGTTTTTATCACAAATCCCCGCGATTGCGTCCACTGAGCCGTTCGGATTTAGATCCGCGCCGTTTTCGTCGCAATATTTTAACAACACGCAGTCCTCGTCGTATAGCGACTTTAGCGTATCGGCGTCCGCATAATAATTACCCTCGCCATGCGCAATCGGGATATTTAAAATTTCGCCTTTGTTGCAACAGTGCAGGAATTTATTGTCGTTTGAAACAACACGCAGATGGTGAAATTTTGAGATAAAGCTTAAATTTATGTTTCTACTCATCGCTCCGGCAAGTAGCTTCAGCTCCAAAAGCATCTGAAAGCCGTTACAGATACCCAAAATATAGCCGCCGCGCGCAGCATGAGCGAGAACCGCCTTCATCACCGGGCTAAATTTAGCAATCGCCGCAGTTCGCAAATAATCCCCGTAGCTAAAACCGCCAGGAAGTACGATCAGATCGGCATTTATGGCGGTTTCTTTATGCCAGATTATCTGCGTTTTGCAACCCAGTGCGTCAAAGGCGTATTTGCTGTCGCGCTCGCAGTTGGTGCCGGGGAAATTTACGATCGCTACCTTCATATCACGATCTCGTAGTCTTCGATGACGGTGTTTGCCAAAATTTCATCGCACATCCTAGCGACGTCGGCGTAAATTTTATCCCTATCCTCGCCATCTATGTCAAGGACGATCTGCTTGGCTACGCGCACATCTCGCACGCCGCTAAATCCAAGCGAAGCGAGGGCGTGCAAAACCGCCTTGCCCTGTGGATCTAGCACGCCCTGCTTAAGCCTTACGTTTACGATTACCTTCATCGCTTATCCTAAAATTCTACGCAAGACCTCTTCGTAGGCCACTTTTACGCTACCGAGATCCTGCCTAAATACGTCCTTATCGAGCTTTTTGTCGGTTTGTTTGTCCCAAAAGCGGCAGCTATCAGGGCTGATCTCGTCTGCAAGTAGGATATTGCCGTCCTTATCTCTGCCAAGCTCGATCTTGAAATCCACGAGCTTTAAATTTCGCTCGTCGAAAAATTTGATCAAAATTTCATTGATCTTGCGCGCGATCTTTTTGAGCTCGTCAAGCTCGCTTTGGCTCTTTACGGCGCCAAGCAACAAGCAATGCTCGTCGTTTAGGATCGGATCGCCCAGCTCGTCGTCTTTGTAGCAAAACTCCACCAGAGCAAACGGAAGCTTCGTGCCCTCTTTGATGCCTAGGCGCTTTGTAAGCGAGCCGGTGGCAATATTACGAGCGATAATCTCAAGAGGGAAAATTTTACATTTTTTCACGAGCTGCTCGGTCGGACTAATCGTCTCAACAAGCGCGGTGGCGATGCCGTGCTTTTTAAGCAGATCAAAAATCAGCGTCGAAATTTTACAATTCAGCGCACCTTTGCCGTTCTCTTCGGCTTTTTTGACGCCGTTAAACGCCGTCAGCGAATCTTTAAATTCCGAGATCAAAAAGTCGTCACTTTCGTTAACCGACCACATCTTTTTGCCCTTGCCTTCGTAGATAAGCTCTTTTTTAGTAGCTTGCATCACACTCTCCTTACTTGATGTTTAGAATTTTTATCGCGTCTATTGCGGTTTTCAACTGTATATCGTTATTAATCTGCTCTGCAGTGATGAAATTTTTCTCATCCTTTTTCTGAGCATCTTTTTTCTTGGTCTCGACCTTGGCTAGCTCGCCTTGCAAATGCTTTTTGAGATCGGCTTCTTTTAGCGAGAATTCATCCTCGTCGCGGCTCGGCACCTTGCCAGGCGCCACTATGAGATCAGGCGTCACGCCCACCGCTTGGATAGTGCGACCACTTGATAGATAGTATCGCGCTATGGTAAGCCGCAGAGCCTCTTTATCCTCGATCGGCAGGATCACCTGCACGCTTCCCTTGCCAAAAGTTTTTTCACCAACTAACACGGCGCGCTTTAGATCTTGAAGCGAGCCGCTTACGATCTCGCTCGCGCTTGCGCTGCCGCCATTAACCAAAACCACGAGCGGCAGATCGGTGATCTTCTTTTTAGGATCGGCGTTATGTGCTTCGGTTTCGTTTTTTGCACGTCCTTTTTGAGAGACAATAAGACCTTTGCTTACGAATAAATTTACAAGCCCGATCGCTTGATCCAAAAGCCCGCCCGGATTGTTTCGCAGATCCAAAATAATGCCCTTGGCGTCTCTATGCTCTTTTATAAATTTGCTCGCGTCAGGAACCACGTGCTGATCGAAATTCGTAACGCGCAGATATAAAATTTTATCTTCCTCGATCATCTTGGCATAGACCGATTCCACTTTGATTATGTCGCGGATAATCTCGACGTCAAAAGGCTTGCTAACACCCTTGCGCACGATCGTTAGAGTGATTTTGGTTTTCGGCTTGCCGCGCATTTTTGAGACCGCATCGTCGATCGTGATGCCGAAGGTCGCGTTGCCGTCGATACGCAAGATCACGTCGTTAGCCTGAATACCTTTCTTGTCGGCAGGAGTGCCCTCGATAGGCGAGATGACGGTCAGAGCGCCGTCCTTCATACCCACTTGAATTCCAAGCCCACCGAACTCGCCCTCGGTCTGGACTTTCGTGTCGTTAAACGCCTTTTCGTCCATGTAGCTTGAGTGCGCGTCGAGGTTATTCATAAGCCCCGAAATCGTCTTATCCACAAGCTCCGAGAAGCTCATCTCATCGACATAATTGTTCTCGACGATCGCAAGCGTTTTAGTAAGCTTGGCTAACGCCTCCAGACGCGTTTTTTCGCTGTCTGGTTTTTTGGTTGCGTTGACCTCTCTGGCTTGTAAATTTCCGGTAAAAAAACTAACGCCTAAAAATAGAGAAAATATGAATCCCAAGCCGAAGAAGAGGTGTTTTTGTCGCAAAGTTTATCCTTGAAAGTAAAATGGAGTGAATTTTATAGAAAATTGGCTAAAAATAAGGTAAATTTCATACGAAATTTGCGCGTTTACGGATAAATTTAAGTCGAAAATTTTAAAATCTCACTAAAAAACCTTGACATAAAGACACTAAAGTTATATAATGCAATCAACTTCAACTTTAGGAGAAAATTTATGAACGAAACTATTGAAATTTTAACTGACAAAATGCGCTCTTTGCTCGAAAGTAGCGTTTCTTTGGCGATCCATTCTAAAAATAGCGAAGTGGGCGTATTGCACATGCTCTGGGCTTTGGTAGCCGACAGCGGCTCGGTTCTAAATCAAATTTTTAATAAATTTAGCATCGAAAAGACCGCGGTCGAGCTTGAGATCAAAAGCGAAATTTCAAATTTGCCGACCAGCTCAAATGTCACGAAGGAAAACGTGCGAATCTCGCGCGAGCTGATGAACTCGCTTGAGGTCGCAAAAGGGCTGATGACGAGCTCGGGCGATAAATTTATCGCCGTAGACACCTGGCTGATCGCAAATTTAAACGCCGATCCGCTAAAGAAAATTCTGTCTAAATTTGCAGATCTTAGCGAGATCAAAAAGGAGCTAGAGGCGCTTCGCGGCGGCAAAAGCATCGATTCGCAAACCGCCGACGAGACGCTTGAAGCGCTTAGTAAATTCGGCGTCGATCTCACCGCCAAGGCGATCGCGGGCGAGCTCGATCCGGTCATCGGTCGCGATGAGGTGATCTCGCGAATGATGCAAATTTTAATCCGCAAGACGAAAAACAACCCTATCCTACTCGGCGAGCCGGGCGTTGGAAAAACCGCGGTCGTCGAGGGTCTTGCGCAGCTGATCGCCAAAAAAGAGGTACCGCTTAGCCTGCAAAACAAACGCGTCATCGCGCTTGATATGAGTGCGCTGATCGCGGGCGCAAAGTATCGCGGCGAGTTTGAAGATAGGCTGAAAGCCGTCATCAACGAGGTCGTAAAAGCCGCGAACGTCGTGCTTTTCATCGATGAAATTCACACCATCGTAGGCGCGGGCGCAAGCGAAGGCTCGATGGATGCCGCAAACATCCTAAAGCCCGCTCTTGCGCGCGGCGAACTGCATGCGATCGGCGCTACGACGCTGAAAGAGTACAGAAAGTATTTTGAAAAAGACGCCGCGCTTCAGCGCCGCTTCCAGCCCGTAACGGTCGCGGAACCTAGCGTGAGCGAGGCTACGGCGATCCTGCGCGGCATAAAGGAGCGGCTGGAGGTGCATCACAACGTCACCATCACCGATAGCGCGCTTGTGGCGGCTGCAAGGCTAAGCGATCGCTACATCAGCGATAGATTTTTGCCAGATAAGGCGATCGATCTCATTGACGAAGCGGCGGCAGAGCTTAAAATGCAGATCGAAAGCGAGCCCAACGAGCTTGCCAAGGCCAAGCGCGACATCCTCACGCTTCAGGTCGAAAAGGAAGCCCTTAAGATGGAGGATGACGGCAAAAACGACGAGCGGCTCGCGCAGATCGACAAAGAGATCGAAAATTTAACCGAGCAGAAAAACGCGCTTCAGGCTAAATTTGAAAACGAAAAGTCCGTATTCGGCGGCATCAGCGAGGAGAAAAAAGCGATCGACAGCCTCAAAAACGAAGCTAGCTTAGCAAGACGCAACGGCGATCTTAGCAAGGCTGCCGAGATCGAATACGGCAAGATCCCCGCCGCACAGGCGAAGGTTAAGGAGCTTGAGGCGAAGTGGGACGCGATGAAAGAAAACGGCGTGCTTTTGCGAAACCGCGTGGACGAGGAAAGCGTGGCCGAAATTTTAAGCAAGTGGACAGGCATCTCGGTAAGCAAAATGCTCTCCTCCGAAAAGGAGAAATTCCTCCACATCGAGGAGCATCTAAAAGAAAGCGTCGTGGGGCAGGACGAGGCGCTGCACGCCATCGCTCGCGCCGTCAAGCGCAACAAAGCAGGGCTCGTGAACGAAAACCGCCCTATCGGAAGCTTTTTGTTTTTAGGCCCTACCGGCGTCGGCAAGACCGAGAGCGCGAAGAGTTTAGCGAGGTTTTTGTTCGACGATGAGCGGGCGATGATCCGCTTCGATATGAGCGAGTATATGGAAAAACACAGCGTCAGCCGCCTACTCGGCGCGCCTCCGGGATACGTGGGCTACGACGAGGGCGGGCAGCTTACCGAAGCTGTGCGCAGAAAGCCGTATTCGGTGCTGCTTTTTGATGAGATCGAAAAGGCGCACAAGGACGTTTTTAACATCCTGCTTGGAATTTTAGACGACGGGCGCGCGACCGATAACAAGGGCGTTACGGTCGATTTCAAAAACACGATCATCATCCTAACGAGCAATATCGGCTCGGCTAAGATTATGGAGCTTGACGCCAAAAATGCAGACAAGCCGCGCGAGATCGCGCTTGCCGAGCGCGAGGAGGCGATAAAGGGTGAGCTGAAGAATTATTTCAAGCCCGAATTTATCAACCGCCTGGACGATATCGTGATCTTCAACGCCCTAAGCGAGGACAATCTCATCAAAATCGTGGGCATTATGTTTAAGGGCCTACAAAAAACGCTCGCAAACCGCGGCATTAGCGCGAGCTTGAGCGAAGATGCCAAAAAGCTCATCGCCTCGGCGGGCTTTGACATCGAATACGGCGCAAGACCGCTGCGCAGGGCGCTTTACGATCTAGTGGAGGATAAGATCGCCGATATGATCCTAAGCGACGAGATCAAAACCGGCGATCGGATCGAAATAGGCGCGCACGAAGGCGAGATCGAGATAAAGAGAGTGAAGTAAAATCGGGCGGAATTTATCCTGCAGGGTAAATTCCGCGCTTGGGTGGAGTAAATTTGGCGAGGTGAATCTAAAATACTTTATTAATATAAATTGGGCGGGTAATCTATCCGTTGGGAATTGAAACAGATCGCAAAGCCTGCGTTAATCGTCGCTTGCTTCAGTATAATTCCATCCCATTGGGAATTGAAACTCGTCTTTGCCCAGACGATGAAGCGCCCTCTAGGGTAGAATTCCATCCCATTGGGAATTGAAACATAAGCTCACCAGTTTTTTCGATACTCTGCTTCAGTGTAGAATTCCATCCCGTTGAGAATTGTAACATACATATTTTTTGCCGTATTCGCAAAAAGACGAAGTAGAATTCTATCCTGTTGGGAATTGAAACTCGCTGCAGTTCTGCGTCTATTTTTTTCTTTTTGTAGAATTCCATCCCGTTGGGAATTAAAACTTCTGCCACTGCATTTATAGCGTCCCGCAGGAATGTGGAATAATTCTATCCTTTGGGAATTGAAACGCCTAAATGGGCTTATTGCACGATTTGCGTAGGCGGTAGAATTTATCTTGTTGAAATCAAAACGGATTTACGCGATACGCCTTTTGCGACGGGAATGGGTAGAATTCTCGTCTCGCTATAAAATTTAAAAAGATTAGTTGTGGCTGGGATAGGATACAGCATGGGGCACTTATGCGAAATTTCATTCGGTTTCAATTTGCCACCAAATATATTAAATTTATAGGTTACGAATGAAATTTTGGAGTTACTCACAAATTAAAATTTTAACGAACTGTATATTTGCCGCAATATAAATAGATTTAAATGCAACTCATTTAGTAGCAAATTCCAAAATATTTGTAAAAATGCACGCTAGGGATCTTAAAAGCTAAGTTAAAGTGAGAATTTCGCATTAATTTCAATTAAATTTACGCTACAAATTTAAGATCATGTGTCAAAGTTAGAATTTAAAATTAAATTAGATGATGCCAAAGAGGCAGAAAGATGGAAAGAATTTTATAAAGTAGAATTTGGCAACAACCTTTGAAACTGCAAAACAAATAATATTGGCGTGGTCGTCATAAAAAGGAAAAATCATCTAAATTTGATGGATATTACCGCCCTTGCCACATACAGTATAATAATTAAATCTCTCCACCAATTATTTTTTAAAATTTTTAAAAAATTTCTTCAAAACCGCTTTATAAAAGATCGCGAATTTCGACTCTTTTTTCTCATAAATCACGCGAAAGACACCCTGTAGATCCAGCTTTTCTTGCAAAGTAATGTTTTGCACTCTACTCTCCTATAAGTTTTTTTATCTTATGCAGCACAAACGCAGCGTCGTCGCTATCGAGCTCACACAACATCTGGCATATCGCGGTCGCGGCTTGCGGCTTGGTCGTGCCCAAGCGCCAGTCCTGATACGTCCGCATCGACACGCCTAACCTCTGCGCCATCGCGGCGTGCGAGATCTTTTTGCCGTTATTTTTGGCTTCGACGGCATTGTGCAAAATGTTGAATATATCGCTCGTTTCTAACATACGAAAATTATACAAATTTATTCGTTAATTATACATAAAATCGTATAAAATGAATAAAAATCGTGTTATTCATAAGTAAAAATAGCAAAACACTTCGTTTATCCGTATGAATTATACAGAATACTGCATAAAATAAACATAAAATTTTATAAAATTTCGCATATTATGCCGTAAAGATAAACCGACTTGCACAAACAAGCATCTTACAGAACGGCACATTAAATTTTAAAATGGGGATAGATGAAATTTTACACATCGAAGCTTTTGGGATTTGATTTTTTTTGATCAGTTCTGGTAGCAATTACGAACAAGATGGAATTTTACCCTTTACCCAGCTATACCTGCCGACGCAAAGAGCGTTTCAACTCCTAGTGGAATAGAATTCTACGGAAAGGCGGTGAATGCGGGATATGTGAGTTTCGCATTTCAATTCCCGTTGGGAATTGAAACTTATAACCCATACAAGATATTCCGCACCGCTTGGAGTAGAATTCCATCCCGTTGGGAATTGAAACTTTCTATTTCTATTTTTTCTTTTTCATTTCGTTTGTAGAATTCCATCCCGTTGGGAATTGAAACTACGAAAGGATCACCCGTGCCAAAAGAGCGCCCCGGTAGAATTCCATCCCGTTGGGAATTGAAACGATCCAAAAATTGATGTAAAACTAAACAAAGATGGTAGAATTCCATCCCGTTGGGAATTGAAACAATCGCCTAAAAAATTAATCTCGTCTATCATTTGCTTGTAGAATTCCATCCCGTTGGGAATTGAAACAGCCAATAGCAAGCAATAGTAAATCTGCTGAATTCTGTAGAATTCCATCCCGTTGGGAATTGAAACAATCTCTTTCAGCGGCTATCGGCAAAAAACTAGCTAGGTAGAATTCCATCCCGTTGGGAATTGAAACCAGCGCTAAGCGAGCAGCTTGCGGAGAGCGCGGTAGAGTAGAATTCCATCCCGTTGGGAATTGAAACTCGAAATTTTAAAGATGTATGATGTAAATGCTACGGTAGAATTCCATCCCGTTGGGAATTGAAACCACTGCTCGCAACCGATATGAGGAAGAGAATTCGTAGAATTCCATCCCGTTGGGAATTGAAACTCTTGCGATATACCCAAAGCGGGATTGGGTTTTGAGTAGAATTCCATCCCGTTGGGAATTGAAACTCCGAGGAACAGATGGCGGGCGAGGCGTGGACGCGTAGAATTCCATCCCGTTGGGAATTGAAACTACGGTATCTGGGCCCGCCGGTTTTTTGCTCGATGCGGGTAGAATTCCATCCCGTTGGGAATTGAAACGAAATAGAAACAAGAAAAGCAGAAATAGAAGCAAAGTAGAATTCCATCCCGTTGGGAATTGAAACCCACCGAAATCAGGCGCGCGCTGGAGCTTGGAGAGGTAGAATTCCATCCCGTTAGGAATTGAAACAGAAATGGGCGTAAGGCTCAATCTTTTCGGCTTTGCGTAGAATTCCATCCCGTTGGGAATTGAAATGCTCTATTTAAAATTTCATTTTTCTCTCTCGCATAGTAGCATTCTATAGAATTTACCGAGCCGAATCCTGTCCGATAAAATTTTTACCAAATAAAATTCTGGACTTTAAATTTTAAAATTTATTGAGGGTAATTCCGCATTTCAGAGCTTAGAATTTTAAATTTAAGAAGCAGCGACTTCAAGCTGCGTGGTTCGAAACACGAGGATTTTAGATTATAAAATTTAAAAAGGCGGGCAGGATTAGAATTTTAAAATTCGAAGTCAATGATCGAAATTTTAAACCGCGCAACTTGAAATTTCAAATCTGAAGTGGAGGCAAAATTCTAAGATCATTTCAAAATTTACCCCTTTTAAATTTCCATTTCTTAAGCCCTATTCATAAAATTTTACGTATTAATTTACGCAAAATTCAGTCAAAAAAAGATGATCACATAAACTTATCCGTATTAAATTTTATCTCTTCTTTTTAGAATAAAAACCGCCACGGACGCAATTATTAGCGATGATAAAGCGCTTATCATCATTATGCTAAAATTAAAATTTGAGCGATCAAACAGATGACCCAATAAGGTCAAATCGGCTTTTGCTAGGATTATCACGGCTAGCGAATAAGCATAAAATAAACTTATAAAAAATGCAGATGCGCCGGATATTTTATCTAGCAGAATAAAAGCCTTTATTTTGGAAAATACAAAGCAGCAGATGATTAGAGGCAAAATTACCGTCGCGCAAAATAGATACAATACCATAGCGCCGAAAATATCGCTTTCGCTATCGCTTGCTTCTTCGTGCCACGTTAGTTCAAAAGCTTTCATAACGATAGAAAGCGGATTCGCGATATCGTAACCGCTATACTCCGCCAAAAAAACCGCGTCTATGCCGGCAAATATAACGCCCAGGCAGTCTATAGTAAAAATGAGCAAGGCGATCCAGAATAAAATCCTTACCCCTTTTAGCTCAAAACATTTTTTAATAAACTCTTTTATCACCCTAGCCCCTAATTTATAGCTTTTAAGATCAATTCGGCTTTTATATCGCGTTTCATTTCGGCGCTTTTAAAAACACTTTGTCGTAATCTATCATCAAATTTAAGCCTCAGCTACGCTAAATTTTAAAATTTACCGAGCTGAATTATGATCGGATAAAAAACTATTTATCCTTTTCTTGCATCTATCAACGTGACTTTATAATTCTCACCTTGCTTATATAATCCATCAAGCCCAAATACTATAAGTTGCTCTTTTAAAAGTGAAAAAATTTCATCTACTGATATTTTTTCGCTACCATTTGGCACTATTGACAATATTTTCCAGACTTTATTATATTGGATACCTGAAACTTTTTCATCTAATCCATAATCAAGAACGATGTCAAATATATCACCTTTATAATAGAATTTCCACATTACTTTCGATAGATATGCGTGATCTATCTCCAAATCATTAAATAATTGAGTTTTCATAATCCAACAATCCAGTTTTTTATCTATAATCCAGCTCTTTTGACTTGGTAGTGTCTTATATAATGGATTGTACTTATAGTAAATATCACTAAGTCCATACTTCTCATCATCCTCTTTTGTGATGATTGCATTTTCAAACGCCATTCTCGACTCCTTAAAATTTAATTCTCGGATTATACTACGATATATTTATATCCGCCTATGCGCTAATATATAATGTATTTAAAAATTTAAAACTGCTTTGATCTACTCAATTTTAGGGTCTTTTGCGGCTCTAAATTTTAAAATTTCAAGTCCGCAAAGGACGGGCAAAATTCTAAATTTCAAAGCCTCCCGCACTACGCTAAATTTTAAAATTTCAGACTTACGGAAGCGGATAAATTTTAAAATTTCAAACCTATAAAGGCTAGATAAAATTCCAAGCCCGTGAAGGACGAGTAGAATTGTAAAATTTTATAATTTTAAAATTCCATCCTACTTCGTCTTCTTTGCGCTGTCTTTGTTAGTCGTTGCGTTGGCATCAATGTAGCCCATCTGGACGAGCTTTTCGTAGATTTGCATTATCACTGGGCCTGCCGCGCTTCCGCCGCCGCCTCCGTGTTCTACGAGCACGGTTACGGCGTATTGCGGCTTGTCGTATGGCCCGAAGCTTGTCATCCAGGCGTGCGAGCGGTGGAAGTAGTCCATATCGGCCTCTTTCATTCGCTTTTTGGTGGTCTGCGAGATGCCTACTACCTGCGCGGTGCCCGTCTTGACCGCTAGAGGCACTACTGCGGTATGGATGAGCTTGTAAGCGGTGCCTCCGTCGGGGTTGTTGCCGACCTCATACATCCCGCGTCGTACGAGGGGTAGCTGCGCCTTTTCTTTCGGAGTGAAAAGCTCGGTAGGGGCAAATTCCACCGGCTTGCCGTCGATGCTTTTTAAAAAATGCGGCGTGATAGCCTTGCCCGAGGCGATCTGCGCGGTGTTTTTCGCCACCTGCATAGGAGTGACGAGCACGTCGCCCTGGCCGATCGAGGCATTGACCGTCTCGCCCTGATACCACGCGCGTTTAAATTTCTGCATTTTCCAGGCCTTATTAGGCATCGTGCCTACAAACTCATTGGGCAGATCGACGCCTGTTTTGCTACCGAAACCCAGACGTTGCAGATACGCGGACATATAGTCGATCCCCACCAGCAGCGAGCCTTCGTAAAAATACACGTCGCAGCTGCCTTTAATCGCCTCTACTAGGCTCACGCGGCCATGACCCCAGCTCTTCCAGCAGCGGAATTTACGCCCTCCAAGTTCTATCGCGCCGCTGCAAAACACGCTCCAGTTTTCGTTGATCTTGCCGCTGTTTAAAAAACTCATCCCCACTGCCATCTTAATGACCGAGCCCGGCGGATAGAGGCCGTTTACGAGCTTATTCGTAAAAGGATGGCGCGGGTCTTTTATCAGCTCGTCCCACTGCGCCTGTGAAATTCCGCCTACGAAGGTGTTTAGATCATACTCGGGGAAGCTGCCCGCCGCGATGATAGCGCCGTCGCGCAGATCCATCACGATCGCTACGCCGTCTTTATCTTTAAAAATTTCCTCGAGGTATTTTTGCAGCTCAAGATCGATGGTAAGCGAAATTTCGCTGCTGCTGGGCTCCTGCATCGAGATCTCCTCCACGACCTGATTTAACGCCGTAACCTTCGTCTTGCGCTCGCCCTTGCTGCCCTGCAAAAGCTCGTTATAATACCCCTCGACGCCGCTTCTGCCGTTGTATCCGGTAAGCGCGCTTAGGGGGTTGCTTTGGATATCCTTTTTATTGGCGCGACCTACGTAGCCGATGATATGCGAAGCAAGCGCGCCGTAAGGGTAGAAGCGCTGCGAAGCGGGCGAAATTTTAATATTTTCGTGCAGGCTTAGGCTTGCAAAATGCTCTATCGTGGCGTTGTAGTCCAAAAACGGTACGACTTCGATAAAATCTTGGTTGTAAGCGGAATTCGCGTCCTTGTAGCTCTTGCTCATCGCAGTGACGTTGAGATCTTTGAAGTAGCGCGAGATATTATTCAGCTCGCTTTGCAGCGCGGCGTCTTTTAGATGCGGCGCGATGGATAGCGAAAAGCCGAGATTGTTTATCGCGAGCGGGCGGCCTTTGGCGTCTAAAATTTGACCGCGCACCGGCGGGATGTATTCGGTAGAGATGACGTTGTTTTTGGCGACCTGCTCGTAGAATTCGTTTGATTTGATCGAAAGATAATAAATTCTAACCAAAAGCATGCTAAAAAATAGTATTACAAATACGAATACGAACTTTAGCCTCATACCAGCCGCCCCTTAAAAAAGAGCAGAGCAAGCAAAATTTCAATCACGATGTAATTTAAATACTCGCCGCTTAGTGGCAGGTACTCGCTCTTTTTGATCGCAGAGATCGCGTTGCTCACCACAAAGACCAAAACATAGCTAATCATCACGTAAAAGCAGATCAAAAAATTTCTAAATTTAATATATTTAAATGAGTTTTCATAGACCACGAAATAAAATATACAATACGCGATAGCCACGCTAAATAGGTTAAATCCGTGTATCTGCTCGGCGCAAAACAGATAAAAAATAGAGAAAAACCAGGTAAAGCCGAACTTTTTAAATTTTACGTCGTTTTCGTATTTTTGCACCACCATCGCCGTGAAAAAAAATCCGATAAGCGGCGGCAGCCCCCTATACACCGCACTTAGAAGCAGGTAGAAAAGAACCCCCGCGCTAAAAAGCGTGTCCGCTATAAGGTATAGATAAGTGCGATTTCGTTGCATACCGGAAACTTTTTGCATTTAATACAATCAGCCCAAATTTTTTGCGCGGGCAGCTCGTCCTTTGGGATTTCGATAAAACCAAGGCGCCCAAAAAATTCCTTTTGATAGGTGAGCGTAAATACGCTTTTTAGCCCATAAAATTTCGCTTCGTCTAGCAACTCGTTTACGATAGCTCTGGCAATGCCACGCCTGCGAAACTGCGGAGCGACGATGAGCGAGCGTACCTCGGCAAGATCGGTGTTAAAAATTTTAAGCGAAGCAAAGCCCGCCAAAATTTCCACATCTTTTGCGGACTGCGATTCGCAAAGCCGCGAAAGATCATTCTGAAAAATGCCCGCGCTTTGCGAATATTCGCTCCGCAAAATTTGCTCTTTGCCGGCTTGCGCGCGGCTCGCTCCGGATACGCCTTGCGCTGCGCTATTTCGTGACGCGCTATTTTGAGACGTAGCTAGTTGCGGCACAAAATTACCCGCGGCATCTTCGGCGGAATTTTCAGTATAATTTTTGGCAAAATTTTCGGCGGAGCTTTGGATTAAATTTAAATCCGAGCCGTGCGCTAAATTTAAATCAGAATTCTCTTTGGAATCAAAGCTCGTATCTGCCTTAGAATTGCAACCGAACGCCAGCACATATGAGCGGATATTGGCAGCTATCTCATCGCTTTCAAGCGGCAAGATCACGCCGTTTTGCACCTCCTCTTTTACGAGCTCCTGCATACGCGAAATGTCGCAAAGGCGCGCTTTTTTTAGCCGTATCATCTAAAATTTTCCCTAATCTTCGCGCAATTTTCGCGGTGCATTTTATATCCGCTAAATTTAATTATTTTGAAATTCTGCGCCGCAAAATTTTGCGTATTTAAATTTAGAAATTTCATAATCCAAACGCCCTGCACACGATAATCTCGCGCGCTTTTGCAAGCCCGCTACCCTTTAGCGTCGAGACCAAAACAGCCTGCGGATCGTGCCTCAAAAGCTTTGCGCGCTCGCTTTGATTGAGCTTGTCGGCTTTGGTATAGAGCCTCACGACCCTTTGATCGCCGCGCAGAAAACTGGCGAGATAGTTTTGCAAATTTTTATCTATTTCAAGATCAAACTGCCTCGCGTCGATGAGATGGACGAAAAGCTTGATATTTAGGCGCTCCTTGATAAATTCGTCGAGATTTTTCTGCCAGATATAATGCAGTTTTTTGCAAACCTTAGCGTATCCAAACCCCGGCAGATCCACGAAGATCAAAGAGATATTTTCCCCCAAGCTCGCAAGATCGGAAAAAGCGGGGTTGCCCGCTAAGCTTAGCGCGGATCTGCCCGTAAAATTTAATTCAGAGCTTTGCGCGGAATTTGACGTAAAACCTGCCGCAAGATCCGTCTCGCGATCCGATCTAAAATCCGCCGAGGCGCTTTTTAAATTTAAAACGCAATCTTGCTTCAAATTTCGCTCAGACGCCGTAGCCTCCGCGTGATCTTGCGCGCAATTTGCAGCCGAGCTTAAAGGCTCTTTGCTTGCCAAATCTTGCGACGTTTCATTTTGCGAGCCGTCCGAGTCTGCGGCAAGCTTTTGTTTAAATTTAACCTCGAAGAAATTTATCAGCTGCGTTTTACCCGGCGTCGAGCTTGATTTGGCTAGGTTTTTACGCCCGGTAAGCGCATTTATCAGGCTGCTTTTGCCGACGTTGGAACGCCCCAAAAACGCTACTTCGCTCATCGCAAACTCGGGCGCACCCGCGATATTTGCGGCGGAGGTGATAAACTGCGCGCTGCTAGGATAGATCATTTGTTTTGATCTTCGACCTGAAAGATCAGACGCACGGGCTTTTTCTCGCCGCCGCCGCTCTTTACTTCGTAGGTGCCCTTTTGGCGATTTACGATGATCTTATCGCCGTAAACCTCCTTTTTGGTCTCGGCCTCGTGCAGATAGGCGTTGTTTTCAAGCGTATAAGCCTCGATAGTCGGATCGTAGGTCAGCACGCCGCCCTTGCCGTCATAATGCTTCTGATTGAGTAAAATTTTAAAATTTGCGTTTCCCGTCGCGACGTATTTGGTAGGCTGGCGCTTGGCATCGAAATAGATCGTCACTTTGTCGGAATTTAGCGTATCGTAAGCGCCCTTTTTGATGCGGACGTTGCCGGTTAGGACGCTAATCTGTTTGATCTCATCGGCGAAAAAATTATCCGCCGTGACCTCGACCTGCTCCTGCGCGGCGCTGAGAGATGACGCGCTAAAGCCCGTAGTTAGCGCGGCTGCGAGTATTAGTTTGTGGAGTTTTGATCTTTTATTAAATACCATGCGTGGATTCCTTTTGAGTTTGTTTGTTTGGTTTTAGTATCGTAGCTGATGCTTGCGCCTGTGATGCGGTCGCCGCCTTGGCGCAGCACGTACGGCACGTCGGAGCGGACGATCTTGCTGCTCGTATCGTAGATGATCTCCTGCGCCGTGTAGTCAAAGCCTCTGCTATTTACGTAGTGCGCGTCGCCGTTAAATTTTATCAGCTCGCCTGCGCGCGTCGCGGTCTTTGAAACCAAAGTGTGATTTAGATCCGCGCTAATCTCCTCGGCTTTAAAATTTACAAACTCGTCGCGATCCTTATAGCGAGTGCCGCCGTCCGCGGTAAATTTAGCATCCACGCGCTCGCCGATCTGATAATCGACGATCTTTTTCATCTCCATATTCGCAATGCTTAGATCCTGCCTAAACATATCGCTAAAATATGGCGTCTGCACGCTTAGAAAGACCATCGCGACGCAAAAGATCGCAATCGCGACGTAGAAAATTTTTATCACCATCGCTCGGCTCCTTTTAATCTGTGCAGAATTTTGCTCCTCGCGCGCGCTTGCGAAACTACAGCCATTTGCTATTCCACTCTTCGCGCATGCCGTTTTTATCGACGAGCATTTCGATCATCTCGCGCACTGCGCCGCAGCCGCCGTTTTTGCTTAGCGCGACGTCCGCTTTTAGCGAGCTTAGCGCATCGGCGGGCTTGAAGCTGATCGCGACTGCATTTAAAAGCTTCGCGTCGTTTATATCATCGCCGATCGCGGCGGCCTCATCGAAGCTTAGGTTAAAATTTTTTAAAATTTGCTCCGCCCTTGAGAGCTTGTCTTTTTCGCCTTGAAAGAGCGTATCGATCTTTAGCTCACGCGCACGGTTTGCGACGATTTGCGAGCTTTTGCCGGTGATGATCGCGACCTTTAGCCCCAGCCGCTGCCACTCCTGGATGCCAAACCCGTCTTTTACGTTAAATTTCTTCATCTCTTCGCCACCGTTTGAATGGTACAGCCCGCCGTCGCTAAGGCAACCGTCCACGTCTAAAAATATGATCTTTATCACTTCGTTTTCCGTTTTTTGAAATTTTGTGATTTTAACGAAATTTGGCTGAATTTTTGGCAAACGCCGTATAAATTTAAGCTGCGATCTTAGCCCTTAATCGGCACGTAGCCGCTATTTTCGATGATACTTTGCCCCTGCGGCGAAAGGATCCAATCTATCAAGATGCGGATATTTTCGTTTTTGTTGTTTTCATCGTAAACCGCGTAAATTTCGGCTACGAGCGGGTATTTACGGCTAGCGATATTTTCTTTGTTCGGATACGCGCCGTTTAGGCTAAGCATCTTCACGCCGCCGTTTTGCACGATCCCCTCGACGTAATAGCGAAACGAAAAGCCGATTGCACTGCCGAAAAAGCCCGTGATCTTGCGCTTAGGCTGCGTCTCGCCCATAAATTTCAAAAACGCGCTCTGGCTGCCGCTGCCTGCGTTTCGCTGCACGGCATCTATTCGCATGTGCTCGCCGCCCAGCTGCGACCAATCGCCATATTGCCCCGAATAAATTCCTCGCACCTGATCCACAGTTAAATTCGATACTTTATTATTTGTATTTACGATAAAGACGAACGCCTCCAGTCCGATCGGCACGAAGCGTAAGTTTGTGCCCTTTTTCTGCGCGTAATCAAGCTGCTGCTTTGAAGGGGCTGCGACGAAGATCAGATCCGCCTCGCCGTCGCTTATGGCCTTGTATGCGCCGCGAGTGTTGCTAAATTTAAGCCTGCTAGCACTCGTGAAATTTTGCCCGTCAAACTCCACGCTTTGCTTAGGATAGTTCGCCGCGACGAATGCCGAAAATACCGGATATAGCGCCGCTGCGCCGTCGATTATCGGCAGATCGCCGCTAAGTTTTAAGCTGGAGCTGGCGCGCACGATCTGCGAGCCCTGCTCAAACGGCAGGAATTTATGCAGCTCGATCGATTTGGCCTGCATCTCGGTGCTGCTTTGATTTATGTATCGCTTCACGACGAGGCTGTAAAATGCAAAATCGAAAGCCGCAAAGCTAAGCAGCAGTAAAATGACGATAGATGTGCGCTTCATCTTAGTTTCCGTTTGCGATATAGGAGATGATCGAGCATTTGCTTTGCAGATACAGCGCCGCTCCTACTAGCGCACAAACACTGATCGCCCAAGCCGTCAATATTACTGCGATCGTTTTTTGAAAAATTTCATCGCTCATTTATGCCTCACATATGCGCAAGCGCGCTATTAAGTAGCCATAAAAAGCCTATTAATGCAGCCGAAAAGATTATGAACAAAAACGCGCAGAGGATCAGAAGATTTCTAATCTTTCTGCGGCGCTCGGGCTCGCTTTTAGCAGATTTAATAAATTTTACCAAATACACGATGAGGAAAATAAACGAAATTATCGGCAGCGCGATCAAAACCGAGATCGAGATAAATAGATCCGGCAGCCACTCAAAATATACCAGCGGAGTAAGGGTGCACAAAAACGCAATCGTCGAAATAATTAGAAATTTTCTATCTCTTTTATGGCGCTCCGGATCGTCTTTTGATCTGATAAATTTAATCAAACACACGATAAGCCAAACAAAGCAGATCCAAGACAGAGCGATTATGGGCTCAATAAGCGATCTGAAACTATTCATTTTTACCTTTAAATTTTTAATGTACAAAGCGGCATTTTAGCGCGCCAATTAAATTTACGCGCCCATCAAGCAAGAGCGCAAGCTCAAGCGCCTAGAGCAAACTCTTAATAAAGCGGCGATCCTCGCCCGAGCAAAAGCGAAATTTTGCAAATTTCAAGTAGCGGCAAGAGCAAAATTTGAACGCCGATAAAATTACAAAACCACGAATTGCTAATTTTGCTAAATTTAGCGCGCATTTACCGCTATAAAACGCCCTTAGTGCTAGGCACGCCGGCGCGCTCGTTGATACTTATCGCGCGACGAAATGCGACGGCAAACGCCTTAAACGCGGCTTCTGCAACGTGGTGCAGATTTTCGCCGCGGATCTGGCATAGATGCAGCGTTAAATTTGCATTGAAAGCCAGAGCGCGGAAAAATTCCTCCACGAGCTCGGCGTCGAATTCGCCGATCTTGCCGCGCTTTAGGCTCGGACAATCAAATACCAAAAACGAGCGGTTGGAAAAATCAAGCGCCGCAGAAACCGCCGCCTCGTCCATCACGACGACGCTATCGCCGAAGCGCTCGATGTTTTGCGCGGGATAGATCGCCTCTTTGATCGCGCTTCCGAGCACAATGCCGCAGTCTTCGACACTGTGGTGAAAATCGACCTGCAAATCTCCCTCGCAGCGCAGGTTTAGATCGATCCACGCGTGCTTGGCAAACGCACTAAGCATATGATCGAAAAAGCCGATGTCCGTTTGTATCTGCGCCGAGCCACGCCCGTAAAGCTCCAGCTCAAGCTCGATTTTGGTCTCTTTCGTAGCCCTATTTTTGCTTATCATCGCGCAATCCTTAAAACTAAATTTTGTTTGAAATCTATCTAAATTTCACTAAATTTCGGTTAAAATTTCGGCCAGCTTTTCTGAATTTACGCTGCCGATCTGGCGCAGGTTCGCAATCTCGGCGCCCTCTTTAAAAAACAGAATCGTAGGCGGGCCGAATACGTTGAAATGCGCTTTTATCGCCCTATTTTGCTCGCTATCTTCGCTAAGATCGATCTTTAAAAGGCTAAATTTATCAAGCGCGCCGGCAAGCGCAGGGTCTGCAAACGCTCGCTCGCTCTGTTCGCAATTTTTGCACCAGCTAGCCCAAAAATCGACTATCACGGGCTTTTTGGAATTTTCTATTTCGCCGCGCAGCTGCGCCAGATCGTGTACAAACGAAAAATGCGCACCGCTAAAATTTTGAGCGCTAGAAATTTCGTCCGCCTGCAAGCCCTCGCCACCCAAGCCGCCGCTGGAATATCTCGTGCTTTGCGGGATTAGATTACCAAGCGGCCTGGAAAAATCTTTCGCGCCACTGGCAAAGCCCGCGAGCAGCAGCGCCGAATATAGCGCGATTACGAGAGCCAAAGCGCGCTTTATCCCGCTCGCGCCGCCGTCAAACAGTCCTAAAAATCCTGCAAAGATCGCGCCTAAAACCGCGTAAATCAGCAGGCTTAAATTTTCACCGATGAGCGTGCGCAAAATCCACACCGCCGTAAAAAGCAGTAAAAAGCCGAAAATTTTAGGCACCGCCTCCATCCAAGCTCCGGGCCTCGGTAGCGCGCCGCCGAGCCCCACCACAAGCAGTAGCACGCCGCTTCCGAGCCCGAGCGCAAAAAGAGCCGCCGCGCCCAACAGAACGTCGCCGCTGCCCGCGATGTAAACGAGCGCGCCCGCAAGCGGAGCGGAGATGCACGGCGATACGACGAGCGCCGAGATAAGCCCCATCGAAAAAACTCCGATCAGGCCGCCGGCATTTTCGCTTTTGCTATTTAAGAAGCTTTGAAAGCGCGCAGGCAAGCGGATCTCATAAAATCCAAACATAGAAAACGCGAGCGTGGCGAATATGAGCGAGGTTAGGATCAGCGCGGGCGGAGTTTGCAGCAGGCCCTGTAAATTTTGCCCGAAAACCGCCACGAAAGCTCCTAGAATCGCATACGAGCTCGCCATCCCGAAAATATATGCAAGGCTTACGGTGAGGCTTTTTTTAGCGCTCGGCTTCGAGGAGGTTTTCGCCACGATGATCGACGAGAGGATCGGGATGAGCGGATAGACGCAAGGGCTTAGCGAGAGCAACACGCCATAGCCGAAAAACAGCGCGATCGCCGCGATGAAGCTCTTGCCGCCAAGAACGTTTAAAATTTTATCCTGCTCGGAGATGGAATTTGCGTGCGGATTTTTGTGCGCGGAAGCTTCATCGGAATTTAAAGCAGCGCTTTCCGCCGAGCTTGCCGCGGAATTTGCCGTCACCTGCGAGTTTGCCAAGGAATTTGCCTCTGCGCCCGAAGCTGCGGTATTGCTTTTAAAATTTACAGTCCCGCTCTGCGCGCTGTCTGCGGCAGAAATCTGCGCGGAATTTGCGGCGTTTCGGTACTTTTTCAGCTCGGAGTTTGAAATTTTACCGATCTGATAGCCCTCCACCACGCGCTTGAAGCTGAAACCGAACTGCTGCGGCTGATAGCAAAAGCCCGATTTCGTGCAGCCCAAAAAATCGCCGTTAAGCACGAAATCATCGCTGTCTGCGGTGTTTGCAAGCACGAGGCCTAAAGGCACGGCGATGCTAAATTTGCCCTCATAAATTTTATAATCCTTGTATTCGGTCGCGGCGGGCAGATTTATTAAATTCGTCACCTCCGCGCCGCCAATGAAAATTTTTATCTCGTTTTGATAGAGATAGACCCCGTCCGCGATATCAAAGCTTAGCGTTACGCTATCGCTTTGCGCCGTCGCGTTAAGCTTGAATGCATCGGAGGGTTTTAGGGGCTCTGCACCCAAGCCTAAAAGAAAAAACGCTGTCAAAATAAGTGATCTGATCAAATTTTATCCTTTGAAATTTTTTCCTACATTCTAACGTAATAAGTATGAATTTATAGTGTAATATAAAGAACTTTTTTGTAAAATTCCTTAAAATTTTTAGGAGGCGATATGAGCAAAGAGATCAAAACCGAAACAGGCGAAATAGCACTGAAAGAGATAGAATTTAAAAGCTCAAAGTACGAAAAAATCTCGTTCAAAGACTACGAAACCCTGCTTGAGAGATACCAGATCGAGCTTTTGAAGCTACAAAAATTCGTAAAAGAAAAAGGTTTAAAAATTTTGATTTTGATGGAGGGGCGCGACGCGGCGGGCAAAGGCGGCACGATCAAGCGTTTAACCGAGCACCTAAACCCGCGCGGATGCCGCATTGTAGCGCTCGAAAAACCTAGCAACGTCGAAAAGACGCAGTGGTACTTCCAGCGCTACGTCGCGCACCTACCCAGCGGCGGCGAGATCACGATATTTGACCGCAGCTGGTACAACCGCGCGATGGTTGAGCCGGTGATGGGCTTTTGCACCCACGCCGAGCACAAAGATTTCCTGCGCCAAGTGCCTAAATTTGAGGAGCTTTTGGTAAGTGCGGGGATAATCTTGTTTAAATTTTACTTCTCAGTCTCCAAAGAGGAGCAAAAAAGGCGCTTCGAATCGCGCCGTACCGACCCGCTAAAGCAATATAAACTCTCGCCGGTGGATGAGAGATCGCAGGAGCTGTGGAATCAATACACGCTCGCAAAATACTCGATGCTGCTCGCTTCAAATACCGAGTTTGCGCCGTGGACGATCCTAGATAGCAACGACAAAAAGATCGCGCGGCTAAACGCCTTTCGCTGCATACTCTCGCGCATAGATTATCCTGAAAAGATCGATGCAAAGGAGCTTGCGGTGGATCCAAACCTCGTGCGAAACGGCGCCAGGGAGATAGTGCTAATGGAGGATAGCCAAAAAAGCGAGGCTTGGCGCAAGCTGGAAAGCCCCTCTCGCAAGAACAAGAAGGATAAGAAAAAGGGTTGAATCTTGCCAATGGAGATTACTCGCTAAGAATTGCTAGGGAGACTTTACTTGCCAGGAATTGCCTCATTAGGAATTTATTTCCTAATATATAGAAATGCATTGGATTCTATGATTGTGCACCTCAAGATTCTTTGAAATTCTATCTAATGGGATGGAATTCTACACAACGCCACGGGCTACGTGATGAAGTATATCACGTTTCAATTCCTAATGGAATAGAATTTTACCTCGTCGCTTGCTTTTCTCTGCGGCTGTCGTTCATAGTTTCAATTCCCAACGGGATGGAATTCTACTTTACTATCAAGGATTTGGCTAACGTTCTAAATTAGTTTCAATTCCCAACGGGATGGAATTCTACTCAAAAAAAGAGGGCTTAGGAACTTCGATAAAATGTTTCAATTCCCAACGGGATGGAATTCTACGGAGGACACCCGGGCGGTGGTAGCAACCCGGGTAATAAGTTTCAATTCCCAACGGGATGGAATTCTACACAGAAGCAGAAGCTCAACGAGGGCGTGCCTTTTTCGAGTTTCAATTCCCAACGGGATGGAATTCTACGCTATACCTCTTTACGCGCTCGGATTTAGACTACCGGTTTCAATTCCCAACGGGATGGAATTCTACGACATCTTTACTCTGTCGCGGCATAGTGCGAGAAATGTTTCAATTCCCAACGGGATGGAATTCTACAATGCAGATTTCGATTTTTCATTTATCTTTACTTTGTTTCAATTCCCAACGGGATGGAATTCTACTTTATAGAGGAGAGGATTTGAAAATGAAAGAGTGTTTCAATTCCCAACGGGATGGAATTCTACTGTGAGATAAGGCACGTTTTCGACGGATGAAAAAGTTTCAATTCCCAACGGGATGGAATTCTACGCGCCTTACGAAAGCAGCCGTTAAGCGTGATAGGTTTCAATTCCCAACGGGATGGAATTCTACCCTCGTCGCTTGCTTTTCTCTGCGGCCATTGTCCGTAGTTTCAATTCCCAACGGGATGGAATTCTACAGAAAATTCACGTATGCTTTGCCTTTCTCGATCGAGTTTCAATTCCCAACGGGATGGAATTCTACCAGGTTATGTTGACAACGCAATAGAACCCGTCGTGTTTCAATTCCCAACGGGATGGAATTCTACCTAATTTTAAAATGAATGAAGGACTTGGATCAGCAAGTTTCAATTCCCAACGGGATGGAATTCTACAAACCATTTAAATTCATTTTTAATAAGACGAAAAGGTTTCAATTCCCAACGGGATGGAATTCTACTGGCGTTTTTTTGATTTATACTCTTAAAGCGCTTTAGTTTCAATTCCCAACGGGATGGAATTCTACTTTGTTATTCATCTTGACAATCTTTTAGTTTTATTGGTTTCAATTCCCAACGGGATGGAATTCTACCTAACGTTTCAGACCCTAGCGTTCGCAGATAGTTTGTTTCAATTCCCAACGGGATGGAATTCTACAGCACGAATTTTCCCATTTTCCTAGGTAGAAAGTGTTAGGAGTATATATTTTTATGCCTTAAAATGGACTAAATTTAAAAAAGCTCCCGATTGCTCAATGCCCAAAATTAGGCATTTCAGAATCTTAAAAGCAACTTTATCGCTATCTATATGTATCGTGAGTGCAAATGTTAAAATCTAAATATAAAGATATTCAAAAATCTAAGTGTGAATAATAAAAAGCTGAAATTTTAAAAACATATGTGTTTTTAAAGCCAATTCGTTCGCCGTTCCGTGCTTCAGATCAAATTTATTTCAAAAGCACATGCATTTTAAGAGGGCGTAATCTATAGGCGTAAGTGATTCTAGTTAAGATTAAAAAAGCATAAATTAAGCTCGAAGCCCTGAGACCTACCGCCATACCAGCCCCTCGTAAGGCACGCCTTCACAGACGTATTTTTTAATCTGATTGGCCTCGCGACGGATAATTTGACGCCAGGTTAAGCTCTGTCCCGCTACGTTCGCGCAAGATGATAGTTTCTCAATCATTTTTAGCTCGATTTTTTGCACCGCTTCTTTACCGAATCGAATACGCCCCGCATCCGTTTCAAAATCTTTTGCCGCAATCTCGCGTTTATTTAACATTCCGAAAATTAATCTATCGCTTAAAATAGGCTTAAAAATCTCTGCAAGATCAAGATGCAGACTTAGCGCACGGTAGTTTGGCTCGTGTAAAAAGCCGATGCGCGGATCAAGCTCTGTTTTGTAAATTTCGCTGAGGCAGACGTTATAAATACGCGTATTTACATAGCTAATGAGGGCATTAATTTTATCTGCCGGCGGGCGTTTGGAGCGCGTCGTAAATTTAAAACTGCGCTGATCCTCGATGATTTCGTTCCAGGCCGCGAAATACTGCTTGGCAAAGCCGCCTTCCACCGCCATTACCGCTGCTATGTCGCAGACGCGCGCTAGGGCATCCAGATGCGGCGTAGTATCGAGCGAGACGCCATAAGCCTTGCAATTAATGGCTGCATTTAAGATGCGAACGCGAGTAATCTCGCGAGCGATAAAAAGGCGCTTAGAAAGATCATCGAAAGCCCGCAACTGCGCCAAAAGTACAAAGCCACTTTTATTTACAGAATTTGAAGTATTCGGGAAAAAACTGCCGCGAAAGCTCTGATAGGCGCTAAAAATATGCAACAAAATGTTATTATCAGCCAAAAACGCCATAGCATAAGTGTCAAGCTCTACCCGCGCCAAAATATAAATTTCATCAATTGCATTAATCGGCAAAATTTTACTAGTTAGAATTCCGCCCTCGTCGTTAAATTTATCGAAGTATAGATTATTATCTTTGCGGCGCAATCGGCCTGGGCTCAAAATAAAATGCGTGCGATCCGATTTTTGCATACTTTTATCCTTAAATTTTAGCTGAATATCGCCTCGTTTTTATCGCACCCGATGACGAGACGCTGTGAATATTTGAGCGAATTAAAAGTATAAATTACTACCGAATCAAGCTTGCTGGCGCATTCTTTTTGCAAAATCGCCATTAATTTTTTAAGATCGCTCGCTCTGATTTCACCCTCGAAAACGCTGAATTGCACGCGAGGCAGAAACTTCTCGACCGCCTTTCGGACGCGCGCAGCGTTATTTTTCTCCTTTTCGTCGCTGCTTGAAATATCGTAAAATAAAATAGCGTACATTCTATCTCCTAAATGCAATAATCACGATAAGCGCAACTCTCGCAAATCTTTTGCGGGCTAAATTTAGGCGGCTTTAACTCATTCACAAGGGCGACAATGTCGTTTAGAATTATTTCGATTTTAGTGAAATTTTCGGCGTTATCCTCAATGGCTATGACGGTTTTGCCGCTAATTAGCTTGCCTTTCACCTCTTTTAAATTTAAGCCTGTTTTTAAAAGATAGATATAAAAAAGCAGCTGCATCTTGCCTGCTTCTGGATTTTTTAGGCTCTTTTTATATTCAGTGATGAGATAATGTCCGCGCTGCTTGGAAAGCTTGTCGAATTTCAAATTTGAAAATGCAAAGTCCTGCAAACCGTTCTCTTTGATATCCGCTAGCGCCTTGCCCATCAGCATGTTTTCATCCTCCTGATTGGCGTGAATATTGTGTGCATAAAGCCACGCCTCACGCTTGCAGGTGATGTAATAATTCACAAGCGTGCCGGTGATTTGGTCCTTGCAAAACATTAGTCGAATACCTCTTCAGCGATCGTAAGTTTAGGCAGGAAACCATCAAATTTATTATAGAAATTGCCTGGCGGTAAGATATATCTGCCAAAATAATCTTTTAAAGTGGTTTTATAATCTTTTTTGAGTTCTTCTAGTAAATTTTTACCAACGGATATAGTATATAATCCCAAATCTTTTTCCGAATCTTTAATTTCTGCAATAATTTTAAATTTATCGTCATTTGATTGTAACAATTTATCCCGATTATCTAAAAACTTATCGAAATGCCCACTATACTGCTCTACAAAAAGCGAAACCTTCCACTCCTGTTTTGGCATAAAATTTTCATTAAATTTTTTAAATAATGTTTGAAATTCCAGGTTTTTAGCGTATTGCAATAAATCTACGCTAGTCGTTTCATTCTTTGTACTTTCAAAATAGCTCTCTAAGACATTATAAATTTCGCTCTCTTTTATATTTTGCGATAGAATTTCCTTTATCTTATCCTCTTGCAGATCCGTATCGTGATATGGAAATGATTTACCTTCCAAATAATCAAAAACTATAACTTTTGCAGGCCTATCTGACAAGCCTTCACGATTTACTCTACCCGCAGCTTGAATAATAGAGCCAAAGGGAGCGAACTCTCGAAAACCTATATCAAAGCTAAGATCGACCCCCGCCTCGATCAGCTGCGTTGCAATCAAAATAATCTTTTTACCACTACTTAATTTAACTTTTATCTCGTTAATAATCTCAAATCTGTGAAGTGGAATTTGGTGCGTAGTCAAAAGATAGACGCTATCTTTATTCTCGCTTTTGTTTTTTATGACTTCATATAGCTTTTTAGCTTTTGAGATGGTATTTACGACACAAAGTACTCTTTGATCTTTATGGGCTAAAATTTCATCTTTTAGGATGTCAAAATCGTTTAAATTTGGCTTATAAACGAGCTCATATCTATCCCTATCTCGCTCGTATAAAACAGGGCTTGAAAGCTCAGTAAAATTTTCAAGCTCTGCTGCAATATGAGGCATAGTCGCAGACATAAGTATAAAGTGGATATTGTATCTTTTTGTAAATTCATTAAAAGCGGCAGAAATCGGCTTCAATAAAACTCTTGGGATATTTTGTATCTCGTCTATTATGATAACGCTATCTCGCAAAGTTTCTAGTTTTAAATTATCTCTATTGTGATTTGAAAAAAATACGTAAAATAGCTGATTGAAAGTCGTAACGATAAAATTCTCATGCCAAATATCAGCCAAAAATACTTTTTGCATAAACTGCTCTTGCTCATCTTCATTATCTTTTTCTTTATCTCTTTTGCTACTTTTATAGCTTGTTAGGTGATGATATTTTAGTACGTTTTGATCCGATATTATCTTTTGATATTCGCTATGTGTTTGATCTATAATAGAGGTGAATGGTATAGCTGTTATAATTCGTCTTTTATCGCCTTTTATTTTAGCTATTTGCAGTGCTAAATTTAGGGCCAAAAACGTTTTCCCTATACCGGTGGGCGCTTTAATCAAAAACTTATCTTTTTGCGTATTATGATTAAAATTTTGAAAAATAAGTTCCTTCGCTTTTGTTCTGTATTTGTTTTTACTGCCAGTTTGCTTTGAGGTTATAATATCTTCTATCTTATTAAGATAAAGATCTATTTTTTCTTCACTTAAAATTTCTACATTTTTATAGGATTTAGAAAAAATAGCTTCAAATTTATCTGCCAAAATAAGTCTCGAATAGCGCTTCTTAAAAATAAAGTAGTTATCTAAAATTTGATATTTTTCCAGCTCGGCCTCTAAATCTAAAAAATAGTCAATAAAATCATTGACATCGGGCTTTACCTCTAAATTCGATCTACAAATCACTTCATCTATCTTTTTAAATTTATCTTTTATTTTTGCTTTTATATTGCCTAGTTCGCTAAAGAAAGATTTAAGATCGGGCAAATCGGAATGATGTTTTAGAATAGTAAAAAAATTAGCTAAAAAATTTATATCTTTATCGACTCTAATAAAAAAATATATAAAAGCACTCTCTAGAGTATGCGTTGTTTTTAGCTTTTGTTGGGCTTTTTCGAAGTCCTCTCTTGAGGGAAAATTTTCTACTTCTAAATTTATATAATCTTGAAATCTCTGTGCAATTTTGGCAATATCGTGAAAGGATGCCGTCTCTTTATGGTCGCTTTCATCAAAGCTATCGCTTATGTTTTTTACATGGAAATTGTAGGATTTTTTAGGGTGCGAGTTAAAAGAATTTGAAATTTGCATTATACAAATCTACAATGATAAATTTCATCGACGCAAACTATCTCGTGGATCTTAATATCTCTAGCTTTTATTTGCTTGTTGGATAATATTAAATTTACGCCCGAAGCAGGAGACCTCTCTGGCGTTAAAACACTCGCAAAACTAATCGGAGAATATAAAATACCTTCTTCAAAATCTATATTTTTTACGTCATCTTGAAGCACGAACGAATCTATATTAATTTCATCAAATTTTTTCTCTTCATATTTTGTTATTTCTATGAATTCAAAATTGCCTGCAAATTCGCTATTACCAAGATAAAATGAAAATTTGCAAATTCTATTTTTTAGATTATGAATCGCTTCGTCTTCGAGCTTAAATCTATCAATAAAAACTATATACTTAGGATAAATCAAGAGTTCTCTATTTATCGGTTTTTGAGGAGCTTTATTGTCACGCAAACCAAGCGAGATTTTTTGCATATCAAATTTAAGCAAACTATTTAGATGAGACTTTGTAAATTTTGTATAGTCGTTTATATAATTTTGCGAAAAACTCTTTTTCAAAATAGGAGCACATGGGATTACGCTATATTTAAAGTCGTCAAATCTATCATCATTTAAATAGTTATCTATGCCAAGTACAGCTGCCAACATACCACAAACCGTAGTTTTTGGAGGGATGGGTAAAGTGATATTTTGACTAATCCCCAAAGGATCTCTAAAACAAGCAAATTTACCCCAAATTTTAAATGCAAACATTACAGTTCTTTGGCCTCTAAATTTATATTTAAATTTTTAAAATTGTCCAGATACTTTTTAGCCGAATCATCATAAAAAACTACTACTTTTTCTATTTTTTGGCTCATATTTTTTAACGATCTTAAAAGAGCTGAGAAATTTAATTCACATTCGCTAAAAGTACGAAGCTGTTGAGAGTTCTCATTATCTATATTTACAAGCTCATCAAGTAGCCCTATCATATAAGTATCTTTGTAGATAACCCTTATAAGCATTCTTGGTTTTTGTCCGACTTTACTCCTAGTATTGAGCAACTTGGTGCCTTGCCACATAGAATCAAGCATATCGGCAACATCTTCTTCGCTCGCATTCGTTTTATTGGCACTTAGAGAATTTATAGTACCGTACATTGCAAACAGCCCATAAGGTATATAATTATCGGTTCTAAATGTCTTATTTAAGCTATTGTCTTTACCGAAAGCGCCGGTTCCTTGTGATAAAATAGTCTCTGTTTCATTTAGTGATTTAGCCCAAGAAAATTGCACTGTACCTATAATTTGAAGATTGCTTTTGGGTGCCACTCCTCCAAAAAGTCTATTGTCAATGCAGCTTAAAAAAACTTTTTTATCATCTTTTTCATTTAAAGTACTCTTCAACTCAGCAAATCTGGTTTCTGCCGATTGTACCTGCTCTGCGTTATTTACAAATACGGTTTTACCTTTTCTATATTGCAGATCATCTCTAATCGTTCTTTTTACTCTAACATCGCTAACGACGGCCCTTCTATCGCTTTCATCGTATCTTGGTGCATTATCGTTTAGCATGTCGCCGTTAGGATTAGTCATTTTTGCATCCCATAAAAATAAAATTTCACTATGCTTTGCCAACTCACTCATTGTCTTCTCCTTGTTTTTGATTTTCTTTTTTAAATTTTGCATAATCATTAAACCCTTTAATGAAAGCAAAAGAAATCTCCTGTTGAGCTACTCTTATATTTTTTGGGTATATAAAATAAGTGGTAACTAATTGTGATAAATCATTGTTCTTGGGAGTATTTAGACTAAATAGCTTCTCAAAATAGGTTGCTTTATTAAAAATAGCTTTTAAATTTGATTCCGTTATTCTTTTGGTCGATAACCATTTTTTAAACGTCTCATTCTTTTTTACAACTTTCCCGTTAGGATTATACGAACTATCGATAATACCTTTTGAATAAGCGCCTATTAAATAAGCTCCTTTTATTAAGCCATTCTCAAAATAATCGGGTTGCTTAAGCAATAATTTTTCAAAATATTCAGAAAAAAGTTCCATTCTACATCCTTATTGCATTTATATCTTTTAAAAATTTTAAAACCTTGTTTTCGCTTTCTACAAAAACATTCGGATATATTATCCACTCTTTTATGCCATCTTTTAATTTACTTTTATTTTCACCGTCAAACTCTCTAAAGTGCTCAAAACGCTTTAAAACTTCGAGATAACTTATTTTTAAATATCCTAAAAGCAATTTTGCTAAATATATTTTTTCTTGTAAAATTTTATTTTTCAAATTTGCAATGCTATTTGTAGATATAGCAAACTGTTCCGTAATCCTAAAATAATCCTTTAAATATACAAATCTAATATCATTATCCTCGCCTTGAAATCGTTTCATAGCATCCGTAATATGTTCTTCTTGCATCAAATTTGCTACCTTTCTTATCCTGCTTGGCAAAACATCTTCAAGAGTAGCAAATATTTTAACAGATAAATTGGTAACATTCACCTCCGTAAAGAATATATCGAGCGTAAAACTATTAATATATTTGAAATTTTCTATTTGCTTATTCAATTTTCTAATAAAGCTCTCTTCCCTAGCAGCTTCATCACTTAAAGTATTTGATTTCTCAAGAAAATTTATCATTTCCTTAAAAATATCTTCGTCAAAATTTACCATAGACGGAATTATTATATATTCTAATCCTTTGTAATAAAATTTAAGATTGTTTATCGCATACATCCAGCCTTTTTTGACCGATTTTGCCGTATTTTTTGACATAGGAAGACGGTTTATGGATTGCTCTTTAAATTTGTCATCATAATTATCCATAGTAAAAAACTTGACATTCGGATCATACCCGCAAGGTTCTTTTTCTTGGGTAACAATATCTATCTGTTCCTTTAAAAAAGCGTTCCCTTTTTTGTCCTCTATATGAGGCTTTACAAATTCATTAAGATAATTTTGCAAAACTTCCGGCATGAGCTCATAAAAACTTTTGCCATTTATAAGTAAAATCAGAAAATAATCGCCTTGCTTAAAGTCTTTCAATCCAAGCTCATCATTTTTGTAGTTATCTATATAATCAAAAACAATCTTTGCTAAACTATGATTTTGTGGATTTGAATAGATTAAAATGGAATTTTGTAAGGTATGCGAAATAGCTTGGAATTTTTTATATAAATCTTTTTCGTTTTGATACTCGTAGTTTGGGTATAAATAATATGAATTACTAGTTCCACCTATCTTTTTTGTAAAAAATGTTTTTATGGTGTCTAATGAAGTTCGTGATAGTTTTGGAGTACTAAGAAGCTTCCCGTTCTCAATTTTAAAATCAATAACCAAAGTTATATGGTCACTATCCTTAAAATTAGAACTTTTAATCATAGCCTTAACATAGTCGTCACTTAACAGGTTGCCAATTTTATAGAGTTTATGAGCTAATCCCATATTTTATTTTTACCTTAAGTATTTTAATTAATTTTACGACCATTTTACTTAAATATTTCTAAAATTATTCTAGATTTGAAATCAGAATAAGATTAAGGCATTAAGAGGCATATTTTATTGTGATTCAAAACTAATTGCAATAAATACTGAACTCTATCTGCCCCAAATTTATGTCAAATATTTTAACATCTACGATAGGGCTAAAAAATATACACAAAATGCACAATATGTATTTTCCCATGCGATTAAGAACTTTTTTAGTTTTCAAATATAACTCCTTATTGTTTTACTTTATTATATCACAAAACCAAATATATTTCAAGTTATATTGATTTAAGGGTTTATGTGCCCTTTTATTTTGATAAAAATCGTACTATAATGTAGATCAAAGAATAAGGTTTCCCGTTGGGATTTAAAATTATTGTTTTAAAGGTTGCGACCTTATTCTTTTTGCTTTACAACCTCCAAAACCCCTACTCCGTAGTTCATGCACCCGCTTCCAACGCCCGCGCCAAGGATCAAATTTATTAGTTCAGCCTTAGCTACAATTTTCCATCTTGCTTGCCACGCATATACTGGCTCGCGGTTGTTGCCGTAATAGAATTTCACAGACTCACCCAGCTTTTGCCACAATAAATTTAACTCCATTTCGCCATCATATTTTCGCCCCATAATCGTTTCAAATCGCTGTAAAATATTCGTCTTCATCATCTCTAAATGCCTGCTATCTTGCGGCTGTAAATAGACCTTATGCCCCAAAAGCCCGCTTACTGCGCATGCCACGTAGCCTTGCACAATAGCTTCGTTCTCGCAAATTTTATGATTTCTTGCTTCGACGGTAGTTTGCGTAAATAGAATTTCACCCAAGCTTAGCCCGTCTTTTAGCACTGCTAGCGCGATTTTACGTTCAAACTCCGGCTCGCATGAAGCAAATCGCACGCGCAAGTCCTCTCCTCGCAAGATAAAATCAAACACCGTGCGTTTAAAAATTTTACCGCTTGATTCGTGCCTGTATCCTACGTGCTCCGAAGCCGGCAGATAGCGATAAAGAAAGCCCTGAATCAGCTGCGAGAGAGATTTTGTGATTTTTAGATTTTTAGTTGGTAATTTTGCGTTGATGATTAGCATTTGCGCTCCTTTGCACGGTAAAATTCTGCCCAAGATTCGTGCAACCTTGGGCAAATGAGTTCTAAGTGAAATTAAAATCCTATCTCTTTGATATCGGCAAACTGCAAAAACGCGCGATAAATTTGTCCGATATTTGCGATACGATTTGCACGTATCGCGGTATCCTTGACGTTTATCATTACGTTATCAAAAAAATCATCAATCACGCCTTTAAGCCCAAATAGTGAGCGCAGATACCCACTCACGTCGTTTTCGTTGAGCTTAATCGCCATGAACGCTACATTTAGCGCGCGCTCAGCATCGTATTCGAATAGGTTTTCGTCCACCGCGCCGATTTTTTCGTCCTTGATGATATTGGCTAGGCGCTTAAAGGTCGCGAAATTTTCCCCGAAATCCGCTGCTGCTGCGATCTCACCCAGAGATTTTATAGCCTTACTTAGTCGTAATAGATCGTTTTCGCCGCTTGCGATGCACGCCTTGATCACCGACGGATTTATCTTGTCAAAAATTCCATATAGTCTATCTTTCATAAAATCCAGCAGCTTAGAAATGTCAAATTTCTTATAATTTGGCACCAGCTTTTGCGCCAGCGTATTCGCATCAAAACTTAATCCTTGATTTAGTAAAATTTTAATTAGCCCCGTAGCTGCGCGGCGAAGCGCATATGGATCTTTATTGCCGCTTGGAACTTTATTGATGCTAAAAAGCCCCAGGAGCGTTTCAAATTTCATCGCCACAGCGATTACGCCACTAAATACACCGCTTGGCAGCTCGCTATCCTCGCCGCTAGGCAGATATTGCTCGCGTATCGCGCGGCATACATGATCTGCCAGTCCAGCATGTGCGGCATAGTAACTACCCATAATGCCTTGAAGCTCGCTAAATTCGCCCACCATCGTACTGCTAAGATCTGCTTTACTAAACATTACGGCATTTTCCAAATCCAGCGCGAAGTCCTTTTTGCCGATCTCCGCCTCAATCTGCGTAGCATAATCCGCGCTCAGTACCCTTGCTACGGCTAGCTCGCGCACTTGCTTATCATAAACCGAGCCAAGAGCTTGCATATAGGAAATTTGCTTAAGTTTTTCAGGGCTAAATTCCGCTTGCAAATCGCTTTTCCAAAAAAACATAGCATCGCTTAGGCGCGCGCGTAAAACTTTTTCATTGCCGCGTACTACAAGCTCGTCATCATCGGTGATCGCATTACTAACGACAACGAAGTGATTGCTTAAGTTTTTATCCTCGAAAACCGGAAAATAGCGCTGATTCTCCTTCATCGAAGTGATGATGACCTCCTTTGGCACGCTTAAAAAATCTCGCTCAAAGCTACCTAGCAGCGCCGTCGGATACTCGGTGATCGCCGTTACTTCATCTAGCAACGCAGGATCGACCTCGATCTTAAAGCCATGCTTTTTTTCGAGCTTTGCAAACTCGCTTAGAATTTTATCCTTTCTTTTTTGCTCGCTTAAAATTACGCCGTTACGCTCCAGCAGTGCGAAATAATCCGCGGCGTCTTTAAATTTAATCGCTTCATAGCCAAATTTTCGGTGCGGAAAAAATGCAGCTGCGCTTCGCACGCCATAAATTTCAAAATCTACGTTTTGACCGCCCAAAACGCAGGCTATGCTTCTTATCGGACGGATAAACTCAAACTCGCCGCTACCCCAGCGCATCGCGCGTCCAAAATTTAGCGATCGCAAAAACTCCTCTATCATTTCGCCTAGAATTTCACGACTATCGCGCCCCTTTTGCACCGCAGCGTGGTAGAGCACCTCTTTGCCACCTATCTGCCGAAATTCCAGCTCGCTTTCGCTTATGCCGCATTTTTTAGCAAAACTTAGCGCTGCAGGGCTCCATGCGCCGTCTTTTAGTGCTACGGACTTAGGTGCGCCCGTGCTTACGATCTGTGCATCATCGCCGCGTTGCGGAAAATCCTCGTGAAATAGCACAAATCTACGCGGGCTAAATTCAAAGCGAAAGTCGCTATTTATACGGTTAGCCTCAAGCACCGCGCGCCATTTTGGCGCGATATTCGCACGCTCTTTTAAAAACGGGATCGCAGGCAGCTCCTCAACCCCAATCTCAATGAGTAGTTCCATCTTTATCCTTTTTTCGTTGATTTCGTTTTTCGTTTTTCTCCATCATTTCGCGGTTAAATCCTACGATCATAAATATCATAAAAAGCACGAAAAGTGCGGTTATAACGGCATGTATCATTCTACTATAAATTCCTTTTGCCCTTTATAAATCGTAAAATAGGCATTTTTAAATTCTAAATTTTTGCCGTTTTGCACAGGAGCGCTTTTGCGAAAAATTCTAAACTCTCCCGCGCCTTTTAGATCAATTATGCCGTCTTCAACGTCGCCTTTGATCGTGCTTATCACATCTCCTGCGCGCAGCTGCCGCACTGATGCGCTAGGCAAAACGTATGGCGCGATAGAGACTACGTTGCCGTTTCTAGCTACGATCTCAAAATCGTCGATCTCAAAGCTTTGCTTATAAAATTTCGTCTTTTTTACTAGCAGATCGAGTTTATCGCCTAGCCGCAGCCCGCTGCCGCCGTAGACAAAAACTCCGCTTCCATCTTGGGAGATCGCAAAGCCGTGGCGGTTTGTAAAGCTCACGACTACGCCTTTTATCAGCACAGGCTCACTTATAATGCGCCCGTAAAGCTCCTCTATCGTGACGGTCTTTGCGGCACTAGCAGTATTTTTAGCTAAAAATTCTTGCTTTCTCGGCATAGATTTTAAAGCGCCTTCGTCCGTCAGAATGAAGCTAATCGGGAAATGATCGGAAGCGGTAGAGGATTTAGCAACAGCGAAGCTGTCCTTTTTATATCCCGGCTCGCTACTAAAAAAATCGTCGCTAAGCAAGATATGATCGAGCACCGCGCCGCTTTCATGAGACTCACAAGAGCTAAAATGCTTTAGCTGCGAGCAGGGATGTAACGCCCACAAATCGCTAAATTCGTCGCGCTCGATAAGCTCGTTTAGCAAGGAATTTCGCCCGAAATTCGTATTAAAATCTCCCGCTACGATAGCGCGTTGGTGCCCTTGCAAAACCTCGCGTAAAAAGGCGAAATTTCGCCTGCGCTCGCTTAGCGGATTGCGTGCAGAGAGCATATGTACGACATAAAAGCTAAAATCAGTGCCGCCAAGCACAAAATCAGCGCGCAAAATATCTCGTGTTTTAAGCTCTGTCGGGCGGTAAGTTTTTTGAAATTTTATCGGTATGCGCGACATCACCGCCACGCCCGCAGGTGCAGTCTGCGCGCGCGAAAAAGCGTAGAATTTATAGCCCGCCTTCTGCGCAAGCGCTTTTAGCACGGCTTCGTTTTCGATCTCTTGCAGCCCCAAAATATCGGCATTAAGCGCGCTTATCTCGTCCGCTACCGCTTGCAGCTTGCGCTCGTATTTTTGCTCGCTCCAGCCTTCGCGCCCGATCTCAAAGTCCGCATACTCCGTGCCGTCGTTTACGCCGTCGAATAAATTTTGCACGTTAAACGATGCGATTTTCAGCTCCGCCGCACTCGCGCCGCAGAAAAACACCGCAAAAAGTAGCGCTAAAACTCGCAAACCGCGCTCCTAAAGTCAAATTTATCGATATTTTGGCGGATCGCTTCGTAGGTTACGATACCCACGCTGGTGGCTAAATTTAAACTGCGCCCCGCCTCGCTCATCGGGATCGTGATGCAGTTTTCGCGGTTTGTGCGCATGATCTCAAGCGGCAGCCCGTGACCCTCCGAGCCGAAAATCAAAAAATCGCCCGGCTGAAATTTCGCCTCGTAGTAGAGCTTGTTCGTCTTTGTCGTCGCAAAAAAGAAGCGATGCTTAAATTTCTCATTCGCCGCCATAAACTCACCCCAATTTTCCCAAATTTTAAGATCCAAGTTCGCCCAATAATCGAGCCCCGCGCGGCGCAGATGCTTATCGTCGATGAGGAATCCGAGCGGCTTGATTAGATGTAAGCGGCATCCCGCATTGACGCACATGCGCCCGATGGAGCCGGTGTTTGTGTGGATCTGCGGATATACTAACACGATATTAAACATCAAAAATCACCGATTTTGAACGAGCAGAATTTTGCGATTTAAAATTCCACGAGGCAAAGTTTTGAGATTTAGAATTTTGCAAAGCCAAATTACGCGGCTTGGAATTTTGCGCGGTAAAGCCTTGCAAATTTGAATGGGCAAAATTCTGTAATTTGAAATTCTGCGAAATAAAATTTAGGTTCATGATTTTGCGATACTGCAGGACGTCAGATCTCTCCTTGTAGCGACACGGCTCTTGCATTTTTTTGTGGTGCGGCGCGACAGCTACTCCCATAGCGCAGGACGCGCAATACGGCTCGCTAAATTTTGCTTTAATGCGTTTAATATGACGCAGGCTGTGAGATTTTGTGCCAAGATGTCCTAATCCGCAAAATTTCATCTCGCTGTAATGCGAGCCGTGAAATTCCGTCTCGCTGCTGCACGGCTCGTATAATTTCTCGCCGCAGCGATGTGATCTGCGAAATTCTCTCGATCCATAAAACTTCGCCTCGTGGGCTTTTTCGGTATGGCGGCACGACGGATGAAATTTAAATAGGTCAAATTCCGCGTCGTGAAATCCTACCGAGCTAAGCTTTGCGCTATGAAATCTTACGCTGCAAAAATTTAAATTTCGTGCAGCAAAAATCACGAAATTTTGCCTGCGATCAAAGCAAAAAGCGCATTTTTGCAAAGACGCAGCATTCTTGCAAAACGCGTAAATTTCGTCGCGACGATAGAATTTTTTCATAAAACTAGCTCCTAAATAAAACGGCGATTTTACAAAAATCTCTCTAAATTTACGCTTTTAAAACCGCTATAAACGCCCTAATCTCCGCTTCTTGCAGCCTCTCAATCTCCTTGCCGATTGCAGCACCGCGCAGATTGCGAGCGACATCCGCAGCGCAAACCAAGCTTTTAAATTTCTTATCCCAAATCCCAAGCCGCTTTGATGCTTGCACCCTACCTCTACAATACAGCCCGAGCCACTGCTTAAGCGGCATTTTTAGAGCGATTTTGCATAGCTGCTCGTCGCTTACCCGCTTAAAAAACGGCTCACTAAGTAGCCTTTTATAAAGAGAATTTAGCCCTAAATTCTTTAAAATTTTATTTTTATCTAATCCTAAAAAATTCAAAAACGCGTATAAAAAAAACATTTCATTTCGCACAAAAGATTCGCCATGCTCTATGAATTGCATCAGTCGCTCATGCACGAGCGGATCAATCCGCAATCCAAAAACCCGCTCGTAAAGCCCCAGCTCTTGCATTAGCATCATCCCATATCGGTGCGCAGGTGCACGAAAAAATTTAATCAGCTCTGCTTTAATGCGCTCGCAACTAAGATCGCTAACGTCAATGCCACGCATAAGCTCTAAGGTGCGAGGCTCGGCGCGAAGCTCAAATCTTGCGGCAAACTGCACCGCGCGATATACGCGCAAACTATCCTCCACGAAAGTACGTGGATCGACCACTCGCAAAATCCTCGCATGCAGATCCGAAAGCCCGCCGTAAAAATCGAGCACTTTGCCGCTTATAGCGTCTATCATCATCGCATTGATCGTAAAATCGCGTCGCCTGCTAGCCTCATGTTCGTCCGTAGCCAAAGCGACACTAAAGCCCTTGTGTCCGATGCCAGTCTTACTCTCGGTGCGCGGAAGCGAAACATCGAAATTTTTATATTTATAGACGAAATAGCTTTTGCCGACGCCCTGTGCGCCGAAGTCCTGCATAATTTGCTCGAAGCGGCGCGGTTCCACATCGTAAAGCTCCACATCCATATCAGCACTCGCCCGCCCCAAAAAATGATCGCGCACGCAGCCGCCCACCAGATATATGCGTGAGCTAAATTTTTTAAGATAATCTAAAAGTGCGATAAAATCGTCATTTTGATAGATTTTCAAGTCGGTTTTCGATACTTGCAAGCAAAAATTCCATAAATTTTAAATTTAGCTCCACGCGCGCGTTCAAATCGCCCTTCTCAAAAGCGTTCAGCCCCTCAAAAAGCACTAAAATTCGCTCTTTTATCGCGCTCAAAAACTCCGCTTCGCTTGAAATTTTAAAATCTGCATTTGCGAGATATTTTGATTTGTCACCCGCTTGTCTCGCAGCCCCAAGATGTCGTGCTTCCTCGAGCTGGCGCACGGCGGAATTTTGAGCACCAGAAGAGGCAAGGCTTCCCGCTTGCATATCCTGCGCGGCAGAATTACGAAGCTGCGGCGTGGCGAGCTCATGGTCTCGCGCCTCAGGCATAGTAAAATTCTGTGGCTGCGAAACGAAATTTTGCTGCTGCACGGCAGCATTGCGGATCTCTAGCGCGGCGGAATTTTGAGCTTGAAGCGACGCTAAATCCTGCTTTTTAGAATGCGCCGTACCGAAATAATCGTCAGCTTCGCTTTCTTTGAAATCAGAGCCAGGCCCAAAATCGTCATTGCTTAGCTCCTTAAAATGCGCGCCCAAAATACGAGGCGTCAAATCTTGCTCGCTTTGAGAGTCGTCATCCGTAGAATTTAGTGCTAATTCAAAATCTTTACTTTCGGCAGAGCTTTGCGCTATGCTTGCGTCCCTGCTTTGCGGCGAAGCAAACCCATTCATATCGCTACCTAAACTATCGTAAATTTCACCTGCGATGCCCGATAAATCACGAAAGCTTTCGTCAAATTTCGCAGCGGAGTTTTTTAAAATTTCATCGTTTGCAAAGGTTGAATTTGTGGAATTTTTGCCGCTTGCAGAAGCAGAATTTTTAAAATTCTCTCCGTTTAGAGAGGCGGAAGCCGCAGAATTTTGACCGCCTGTAAGATCAGAGTTTTTAAAATTCTCCTCGCTGGAAAAAGTAAAATTTTCATCTTTTGCAGCAGATTTTTTTAAAGTAGCGTCCGCTGCAAATTCCACGCTGCTAGGCGCAGAGCTCTTACTCGCCATGGAACCTGAACGATAACGATCTAGGGCGGAATTTAAAGCGTCCGATGGAACAAAGCGCGAAGTGGAATTTTTAGTATCTAAGGAAGTGAAATTTTGCGCGTTTGATGAAGCGATATCCGGTGCAGATGTGGAATTTAAGGCGCCAGATGCAATGGGATCTGGCGTAAAAGAAGCGGGGCTTAAAGCATCCTGCGAAGCCTGTGCTTCTGCTTCAGCGCCGTTTGCATTCACAGCCCCCTCTTGCTGCACCGCCAAATCTTGCGCGCGCTTTTGCGCTTTCATCTCATTTACTGCTTCGATGATATCTTCTAGTTCATTTTCATACATCAATTAGCCACCTCTTAAATTCCGCTTGTTTGCGCGCATCGACGCTTAAAAAGCGCTCCAGCATCGCCATATTAACGCCCGAGCTTACCCGGTGATTTAAATTTAGCCGCGCAAAAAGCACAGCCGCATCGCCATCTTGGGGATTATCGCGTAAAATACCGCGGCAAATCCGCATTGCGCCGTAGATATCGCCTTTTTTCTCAAGCTCCATAGCGTATGCTAGTGCGCCATTCAAAGCTAGCTCCTAAGCCTTAGCCGCGTAATCTGCAATGATCGAGCCGATCTCTGCAGTCGAGCAAATTTCTTTGGCGTCGTACTGCGCGATATCCTTGGTGCGGTATCCGTCGCGAAGCACGGCGCGTACGGCAAGCTCGATCGCTTCTGCCGCTTCATTCTCGCCGAATGCGTATTTTAGCATCATCGCCGCGCTTAAGATCGTAGCGATCGGGTTTGCGATCCCCTGCCCCGCGATATCGGGCGCGCTGCCGTGAATCGGCTCGTAAATTCCCACCTTGCCGCCGATACTCGCACTCGGAAGCAGCCCGATCGAGCCACAGATCATACTCGCTTCGTCGCTTAAAATATCGCCGAATAAATTCTCCGTCAAAATCACATCAAACTGCGCTGGCGCCCGCACTAGCTGCATCGCGGCGTTATCGACGTACATAAACTCTAAATTTATCCCAGCATAGTTTTTCGCTAGCTCGCTTACGACTTCGCGCCACAGCTGGCTTGTTTCAAGCACGTTGGCCTTATCCACAAGCGTTATCTTTTTATTTCGCAAAAGCGCTGCCTCAAACGCGACCTTAGCCACGCGCTCGATCTCAGAGACGTTGTAGCACATCGTATTTAGCGCGTCCTTTTCGTTTTTAACGCGCGGCTGCCCGAAATAAATCCCGCCCGTAAGCTCGCGCACCACCATTATATCGACGCCTTTGATGATCTCCGGCTTTAGCGTCGAAGCGTTTATCAGCTCATCAAAAATCATCGCAGGGCGCAGATTTGCAAATGCTCCAAGCTCTTTGCGAATTTTTAGCAGTCCGCTTTCGGGGCGCAGTTCGCGCGGCAAGCCGTCCCATTTAGCGCCGCCGATCGCACCGAAAAGCACCGCATCGCTCGATTTAGCGGTATTTAGCGTCTCATCAGGAAGCGGAACGCCCATAATATCGATCGCCGCGCCGCCCATCAAACGGTAGTCAAAATTTAGCTCAAAATTAAATTTATGGCTTACGGCATCGAGTACCTTGATCGCTTCTTCGATGATCTCAGGGCCGATTCCATCGCCTTTTATCACGCATACGTCGTATTTTTTCATCCGAATTCCTTACAAGTTTATCTTTGTTTTTGCGTAATTTATCGCTCCGCCCGCGTCGAGGAGCTTTTGCATAAACTCCGGTATCGCGCCGAATTTATACTCAGTTTTTTGAGTTAAATTTTTAATTACGCCGCCCTTTAGATCGATGCTAAGCTCGTCGCCCTGCGCGATTTTATCCGTCTCGTCGCATTCGAGGATCAAAAAACCCGTGTTGAAGCTGTTTCGATAAAAAATCCTAGCGAAGTTTTTTGCGATCACGCATGAAATTCCGGCGGCCTTAAGCGCCATCGGAGCGTGCTCTCGCGAGCTGCCGCAACCGAAATTTTTCCCCGCTACGATGATGTCGCCTTTGGCGATTTTGGACGAAAAATCCTTGTCCGCATCCTCCATGATGTGCGTCGCAAGCACCGCCGCATCGGAGGTATTTAAGTAGCGCGCCGCGATAATAATGTCGGTGTCGATATCATCTCCGAATTTCCATACTTTTGCCATATTTCCGCCTTAAATTTTAAAATAGATGCACGATTTTACCGACAAATTTATTAAAATCCGCTCAATCGCTCCGATATGAGGGCGAAATTCCTCGCTTAAAATTTAGGGCTAAATTTAAACGCAAGAGCGCAGAGATAGGAAGTTTGGAGGCGTTAAATTTTAAATCGGCAGCGTAAAGGATGCGGAATTTCGGCGCGCTAATTTTCGTCTTGCAAGCACGAAATTTTAGCGGGCAATCTTAAATTTAGCTAAAAATATAACCTAAATTTTAAAATTTAGCCTAATTTCTAGAATTTGAAAAATCATTAAATTTAGATAGTTCATGCCGTATATAAGCAAAAATAAAGAGCGTTTCGGTATAATCCGATTTTCCAAAACCAAATACACAACGACACAAGGAGATTTTATGGCGAGCCCAAAAGACGCCTTAACGCCCATCGAGCAGTTCTTCGACGAAAATCAGAAAAGCTACATCACCTACGAAAGACTGATAAAATTTTTCGACAAAGCCCCCACTGCGACGGCCGTTAAGAAGGTCGAAGCGCTTACGAAAAAATTCGACGTCGAGCTGATCTCCGCCGCAGAAATCTCCAAAATCAAAAATTTAGAGGACGCGAAGCTCAAAGAAGCCACGCAAAAAAAGCTGCTGGATGAGGGCTGGGACGAGGAGTTTGATCTATCCAGCGACGTCGAGCTTTTGGAGTGGAGCCGTTCGGACAGCCCTGTGCGGATGTATCTGCGCGAAATGGGACAGATCCCGCTGCTAACCAAAGAAGAGGAGATCGAGATCAGCAAAAAAATCGAGCTCGGCGAGGATATCATCATCGACGCGTTTTGCTCGGTGCCGTACTTAATAGACTTTATTTTAGACTATAAAGAGCCGCTAATCAACCGCGAACGCCGCGTCAAGGAGCTTTTCAAGAGCTTTGACGACAGCGACGAAGAGGGTGAAGAGGAGGACGAAGAGGAACTATCGGAGGAGGATTACGACGACGAGGAGGATGAGGAGAGCGCGGACGAGGCAAAGCAAAGGCGATCCAAAAAGAACGATAAGCGCGCTCTAAAGGTCATCGAAAGCTTCAAGGCTCTTGAAAAAGCCAAAAAGGACTGGATGAAATTTGCCGAGAAAAACGCCGAGGCGATTAAGCAGAGCAAGGGAATTTTATCGAAGCTAAACTTGGCGTTTAAAAAGAAAATTTTAAAAGAAAAGCTCATGGATCTGGGGCCAACCAGCAAGCTCATCACTGAGATCGTAAAATCGATGGAGACCGCGCTAAAAAGCGACGAAGGCTTCGAAAAAGAGCTCAAGCGCCTGGAATACAAGCTGCCGATGTTTAGCGCCGAACTGCGCGAAAATCACAAAAAAATTCTAAAAGAGATCACGAGGCTTAGCAAAGACGACATAATCGCGCGCGTGCCGGAAGCTACGATGGTCTCGACCTATGTCGATATAAAAAAGCTCTTTTTGACAAAAGAAGCGAGCAAAAAAAGCTTTAATCTCGAGCCCGAGCGGCTGAAAGAAATTTTAGAGCAGATCAAGCGCGGCAAGCGCATCAGCGATAACGCAAAGGCGCGCATGGCGAAGTCCAACCTGCGCCTGGTCGTCTCCATCGCCAAGCGCTACACCAACCGCGGGCTACCGTTTTTAGACCTCATCCAAGAGGGCAATATCGGGCTAATGAAGGCGGTAGATAAATTTGAATACAAGCGCGGCTATAAATTTTCGACATACGCGACGTGGTGGATCCGCCAGGCGATCAGCCGCGCCATCGCCGATCAGGCTCGCACAATCCGCATCCCTATCCATATGATCGAGACGATAAATCGAATTAATAAAATCACGCGCAAATATATGCAAGAAGGCGGCAAGGAGCCCGATATCAACGTCATAGCGCAAGAAGTAGGCCTTAGCGTCGATAAGGTAAAGCAGGTCATCAAAATCACAAAGGAGCCGATCAGCCTAGAAGCGCCGATCGGAAATGAGGATGACGGTAAATTCGGCGATTTCGTCGAAGACAAAAGCTCGGTTTCGCCGATCGAACAAATTTTAAAATCCGATCTCAAAGAGCAGATTGACGACATCCTAGAGCAACTTAATGACCGCGAGCGCACGGTGATCCGCATGCGATTCGGACTGCTTGACGATGAGAGCGACCGCACGCTTGAAGAGATCGGCAAGGAGCTCAATATCACTCGCGAACGCGTCCGCCAGATCGAAAGCTCGGCAATCAAAAAGCTAAAACACCCAAAAATCGGCCGCAAACTCAAAACCTATATCGAGAGCTAGAGCAAAACGCCGATATAATTTACTCTTCTTACTCTTTGAATGCCCGGCAAATTTAAAATCCATTAGATAGTAGCCGGGCTTTGGCTTCGGTATGATTGATCCTGACGCACGACAAAATTTAAATCCGCTAAGATCCGAGCCGGGACCGTCAATAATGTATTTTTAGTCTAAATTTTATCAGGCGGAGCGCAAATTAAGCTGCAGTAAAAAGTATCGGTGCTTGAAACGCCGATTTTGAGATGCTTAAAGTTTTAAATCTGTAGGTTTCAAACTCCAACGGAGAAAATTTATACCTCAATGGCGGCTGGTGGTGCCTGCCGATATGAAGTTTCAAACTCCAGCGGAGGAAATTTACACTTTGGCAAAAAATCAAGCCGGAATGGGAAAGCTTGTTTCAAACTCCATCGGAGTAAATTTACACATAATGGCAAATTTTGAAGAGACATCGATCGGCTTGTTTCAAACTCCAGCGGAGGAAATTTACACACGATATGATCGAGCGGCTTTTTGTCGCGTAATAGATTTCAAACTCCATCGGAGTAAATTTACACAAATCATATCGCTAAAGCTAGCGTCATCGCCACGCGAGTTTCAAACTCCAGCGGAGGAAATTTACACTTTAAATTCTTCTATATTATCACATCTGTCATCAGTTTCAAACTCCAGCGGAGGAAATTTACACTTTAAAAATCGCAAAGCCTTTTGAAATAGAAAAAAGTTTCAAACTCCAGCGGAGGAAATTTACACCGAATTCACAGCTGCAATATGTGGCACTACACAGTTTCAAACTCCAGCGGAGGAAATTTACACCAATGCTGCGTAAATTTCATTTTTGGCAGATACGAATTTCAAACTCCAGCGGAGGAAATTTACACGATGGCGTTAGAGATGGTATAGATCAGTTTATCAGATTTCAAACTCCAGCGGAGGAAATTTACACGGAAAGAATGTCTTACCCGTGCCCGGAATACCTAATTTCAAACTCCAGCGGAGGAAATTTACACCCGCGTGAATGTTTACGTCTGCAAGGCATAGGCGAATTTCAAACTCCAGCGGAGGAAATTTACACCAGCCCTGTAATGACGCGATTATGCAAAATTCTACATTTCAAACTCCAGCGGAGGAAATTTACACCAAAAGGGGTCATTCGCCAAGATGGCGTTGCCGCATTTCAAACTCCAGCGGAGGAAATTTACACAATCTATTATGTCGCTATATTCGTCGTCGCTTGCTTATTTCAAACTCCAGCGGAGGAAATTTACACTATCGGTTGGGATTTCTTTGTTTTTCTCTACTTTGTATTTCAAACTCCAGCGGAGGAAATTTACACCTTTGCAAGGATATTTTTAACGGTCTTGATTTTAATTTCAAACTCCAGCGGAGGAAATTTACACCCATATTGTCGTTTGGCTTGCCGTCTATGGCGGTTAATTTCAAACTCCAGCGGAGGAAATTTACACAGAAACGATGCAAAACCGCAAGATAAAATCTATCCATTTCAAACTCCAGCGGAGGAAATTTACACTTTATTGTTTTCTATCTTGGGCACCTCTTTAAACCATTTCAAACTCCAGCGGAGGAAATTTACACAGCGCTAGAAATTCTATTTTTCCAGGCTATGAATATTTGAAGTTTATATTCTTACCCCTTAAATTTAGATAAGCAGCAAAGGCAGTTTAGAATAAAACATCGTATTTGCAGTGTTTTGCAAATCTTAGCCAAAGCTTTATCCGCACAATTTTCAAAATTCCAACCAAAATCGATAGCGCAATTTAACGGCGCAAAAGCCGCCGCCGTTTTGCCGCACTGTCATTTCGCCCTACACCATATCGCTAGCTAGCTTACTGCGCGCCGATGAACCGATAACTCGGCACCGACAAACTTTGGCACACGTTCAATCGCATCCCGCCGCCGCACTGCCGTACCCGCAATCGCAGTGCCCATAAATTTGCCGCATTGCCGTGCCGGCAACCGCAATACTATCTTAAATTTACTGCTCCGCCGCGCCGCTAAATTTAACCGCGTCGCAAGCTGCGCTTTCTAAAATAGCTATAAACCCAAGCGCCAAGCAATAAAACCGCCGCGAGACAATACATATAAAAGGCCGCGCCGTTTTCATACTCCACGTCCTGCGCGCTAAAGATGACCTGCGACATTTCTGGGTTTCGCGCCGCCTCGTCCGCGATCTGCGCCATCACCTCATCATCATGAACGTCTAGCGTGATCTTTCGCAGATCGATGAAATTAGTCCGCTTATCCAGATGCCTGCCGCTGCGACCCGTGACGTAAACGCTATGCGAGTAAAAATTTAGATAATAAAATCCCGCGTCGTCTTTCAAAAGCTTATCCGAGATCTGCCGCACGGCGCCTTTAAACGGGTTATCGCCTGCCCTTTTTAGCGCACTTAGCTTACTGCCGTCTGCTCCAAATTTATAATACACGTACCAAAACGCGTCTTTGAGCCAGCCCTCGGCGCCGCTACCGCGCGGTCGATTTAAAATTTTATCTTTGCTTAGATAAAATATGCCGTTTTTGCTCGCAAACAGCATATATTCTTGATGTCTGCCCTGAAAATTTAGCGGCGTATAGGGCTCGTTTGCGGGGTCAAATCTCTCGCCGTTCATCAGCACCGCGCCCGCGGCGGGATCAAAAAGAAACTCTATGCCGGCGTTTGGCTCCACGAGATACATCTGCTCGCTAGGGGTGAAATTTAGCCTCTCGCCGCCTTTATAGACGCTGCGTCCGTCGCTCAGCCACCGATCGACCGGGCGAAAGTGCGCGGGCGAATCGGGGCCGTCTTCGTATACGGTTTTTAGCCTTATCTGTTTTAGATTTTTTGCATCCGCACCCGCTAAAATTTTACCCTCGTAAAATACCCGCTCGCCGTCCGTGGCGACGTAAGGGCTCTCCGTCAGCGGCGAGATAGGCGCGCTAGTATCAAGTCTAGCGTATGGATAGTTGTACTCCTGCGGCCATTTGGAGAGCCCAAACGCATGGAAAAACACTTTATAAATATAGCTTATCGCGCCGCCCGTGCGCTGCGTGACGTCCGAGCAGAAGTAGCTTACGCGCCCATCGCTGTAGTAGCGAGAGCCGATCTTTTGCGTGCGAGCGGGATCCAGCCCCGACATCTTGCGAGCGCCGCAAAATACGCCACTAGCGTCCATGCCGACGTTTGTGTAGGAGTATCTGCCGGTATCAAGCGCGCGAAAGCTCGCCGCATCTGCGCTGCCCTCTAGCTCGTAAGGGGCGAGGTTCCAAGAGCGTAGATAAATTTTGCCGCCGATGTTGTAGTAATCACTGCCGCCGATCTTTTGCGCGTCCGCGGGCAGTTCGCGCGAGCTATCATATACCGATAGCTCATAGATAAAAACGAGCGAGACGAAGAGCGGCACGAAAAGTACCGCAAAGAGCAGCCTTAACGCCTTTTTATCAAATTTGCTTAAATTATTCGCCTTTTTCATAAGGCAATTATAT
>CAURUZ010000009.1:0-56486 GCA_963528355.1 uncultured Campylobacter sp. | reverse complement strand
GAGGCTTGCTACGCCGAGACGGGCGCGCAGGCCGTGAGCTACACGACGGGCGTGCCTGCGATGATCGGCTCGATGATGGTCGCCAAAGGCATTTGGAGCGGCAAGGGCGTCTTTAATATGGAAAATTTCTACGCCAAGCCTTTCATGGACGAGCTAAATAAGCAGGGTTTACCGTGGGAGATGATAGAAATGAAACCGGGCGAGAGGTATGAAATTTAGCTTTTAGGCTTGTCTTTTTGCCTTACTCTGCGTTGTATTTAATTTTACTCGATCACGTATTTCATATACGCTCCCGTCGTAAAATTTAAATCCGCCTTGATTAAGGCAAAAATACTGCGCCTTACATTAATGAGCTTCAAAATTTTATGCCTACGGCTATTGCCGAAGCGAAGCAAAATAACGGCAAGTAAATTTTGAACTCATTACAAACTTTACACTTTTGTTTAATTGCTCTAAATGCGGTTTCTTAAATTTAAACTCTAGCTAAATTTAGACCGAAATTTTTAAGTAAACTTTGCTATAATCGCCGCAATTTTGAAAAACCAAGGAGAAAATATGAAACTAATTTACGCTGCTTGCGTGCTGGTCGCGTTTGCTTCGGCTCAGACCGAAACTGTGCAGGTGCCGGACTTTGCCAAAAGCTCGATGAAGACGCATGAGCAGGCCGAGGAAAAACTAATCGCAAATGCCTTAAAAGGCGATCTAAGCCAGATCTCAAGCGACCTAAAGATCGATAAAACGCTAAAGGGCGGCGAGTCGCTTGTCATTAACGGCGCGCATTACAGGACGATCGAGGGCGACAGCACGCAGTGGAAAGAGGGCGATGCCGTGCGCCTGCTAAGCGGCAACAAAGACGGCAGGTGCCTAAGCTCGATCATGCTCAATCTGCGCACGAAAACCGTCTGTAAATTTATGTGCGACGCGTATTAAATCGCGTAAATTTCATACTTCATAGCGCGAGTAGATAGATTAAATTTCGGTTTGCTCGCGCTTTCTGCAGTAATTTGTCGTATAAATTTCTACATCTCGCATCGCAAATCAAATAAATTCTGCTATAATAAACAGAAATTAAACAATGCCGTTAAGATGTGGCGCGGGCGCGATAAAGCGAGTAAAATTTGTAGAGGCAAATTTTGCTTACCGCTCGGTACTTCAAACGGCAAATCAAGGAAAAAGATGCAAAAATTTAGAATTACAAACGGCGAATACTCCCGCATGGATATTTTTTTGATCATGACGCTGGTTTATATATTCGGCGTGGCGTGCAGGTTTTTTTGGATATATTGGGCGAGCGGGATCGAGCAGTTTTCTTTTGACGGCGAGCTCATCATGACTACAAACGACGCCTTTGCCAATGCCGAGGGTGCGCGCGATATGATAGCGGGCTTTCACCAGCCGGGCGATCTTAGCCCGTACGGCGCGTCGATCCCAACTCTGGCATTTTTGCTTAGTAAAATTTTACCAGTCAGCCTAAATAGCATTACGATTTATATGAGCGTGTTTTTGGCGCCGCTAGTGGCCGTACCGATTATTTTAATAGCAAGAGAGTATAAGATCCTGGGCGCCGGCATCATCGCGGCGCTGCTTGCTTGCGTATTGCCGGGGTATTATGTCAGGACTTTGGGCGGGTATTTCGATAGCGATATGCTAAATGTTACTCTGCCGCTGCTAACGCTATGGGCTTTGATTAGGCTCATAGGGCGAAGCGAGCAGAGTAGCTTTGCTTTACCTGCCGTTTTTACAGTGATTTATGATTGGTGGTATCCTAGCTCGTATTCTCTAAATATGGCGATTATAGTGATATTTTTAATCCATACTTTGATTTTTAATAGACACAATGAGGAAAATTACAAAGCGATTATTCTTATGGTCGTTGCAGTTATAAATTTTGGCGCGTATTACGAAGGCGAGACAATAATTGTAAATTATATTTTATTGTTCAAAATCTCACTGATTGCATTGCTATATTTTTTAATGATTAAAATTCCAAGTCATAAAAGTAAAAAGGCTCTTTGGATCTTGGGTGCGATCGCCGTAATTACGTTCGTCATATTCGGCGGACTTGTGCCTATAGCAGTACAGCTTAAAGCTTACATCTTAAAAGATGTAAGCAAAGAGGAAATTTTCTACTTTTATGGCGTTAGAAGTACGGTTAATGAGGTAGAAAACGCTAATTTCATAAAATTTGTGCTTGAATCTAGTGGGCATCTATTTATATTTATATGCGCCGTAGGGGGACTGGCTCTATTGTTGATAAAATTCCGTTCGTTTATCTTAACCTTGCCGATGATAGCGCTTGGAGTTTTAGCACTTTTCGGTGGAACTCGTTTTACAATGTACGCTACGCCGATTATAGCACTTGGATTTGCTTATTTTATATATTTTGTGCTGAATTACTTTGAAGTACGCACTTGGCTTAGAAGTACTTTGTTAGCTATTTTAACCTGTTTAGCGCTAATGCCTAGCATAGATTTTATTTATAAATTCCGAGTTGCGCCTACGCTTACGAAAGACTCCATAACGCCTCTTGCAGAGCTAAAAAATAAAGCTAGCAGGGAGGATTATGTACTATCGTGGTGGGATTACGGATATTTAATCAGATATTACTCAGATGTAAAAGTAGTAGCTGATCCCGGAGGTAGACAGGCAGGAGAATACACTTTTATGAGTGCGTTTTCCTTTAATAAAGATGAGGTAAGCTCTGCTAATATGGCAAGGCTTAACGTAGAATATATACAAAAGTTGCAAGGTAAAAAATTTGATCCTAAATTGGAAGATAAATTTAAACTAAATCTATATCAAATTCAAAAAGATTATGGCGAAGCGGATATCAATAAATTTTTAAGTTCTTTAAGCGATAAGAATTTCAAGCTTCCACGGAAAACTAGGGATATATATTATTATTTTGTACCGCACATGATAGATATATTGCCCAATATTTTAAAATTTTCTACTGTAGATATAGAAACAGGTAAAGAGTCTTGGACGCCATTTATTCATGTGGGTTATGATATTAGAATGGGTAAAGATGGAGTGAGTATCATAGTAAATGATGAGTGTACGCTACCTAGCGCCGATCCGGAATATCTAATTTTTAACGGCAAAAAGGAACCTATCAATTCCTATTATCAGGTAGGCGAAGTAGACGGCAAACTCGTTAAATTATCAAAGCAGGTAGATGAAAGCTCCGATCTGTTCGTTATATTTTTACCGGATTACCAAAGAATTTTAATCTTAGATAAAAAGGTCTTTGAATCAGCCTTTATCCAACTTTTTGTGCTGGAAAACTATGATAAAGATCTGTTTGAGCCCGTTTACTTAAGTAATTCTGCGCGGATTTACAAGCTATTAAGATAAAACATATATTCAAAGGAATACCGCGTAGATTCTTATTACGCTATACTTCTACAAAGCGTATGTTACTAAGCGATAAAATTTATAATGCAAGCTATATGCTGAGATTTAGAATTTATACTGGCTATAAATAAATTACAAAAATACTTAAAATTTTGTCACTAAAAATCGTAAATGTTATGTATTTACTTTAAATTTAGCCTAGGTTTCGAAGCGTGTCGCTATCATTAAGATGAAATTTCACCGAAAGGAGTAAATATGAGAAATTTAGTTGCAAGAGTGGCGCTTCTTGGCTCTTTAGCTGCAGTAAGCGCGATGGCGGAGGGACTTTTCATAGGCGGCGAAGGCGGATACAATTTCAAAAACCAAGCTGCAGGTTTTGATGACGGACAGCCGCAAATCGGCGTTAAAGCCGGATATGACTTCGGCACGTTTAGAGCTTACGGCGGGTATTTTTACGGATTTAAGGGCGAGGATTCCAGCTCGAATGCCAATTCGAAAAGAAAGGTTAAATGGAGCACGCACGATTTCGTAGCCGGTGCGGATTTTACGCCGGAGCTTTTCGGTAGATTTAAGCTCGTCCTAGGCGCTTACGCTGGACTTTCGGTGCTAGATACTGAAGTTAAAATAGACTATAGCAATGGCGGCTGGGTTAGAGCGGACGATACGCTGGGCGGCTTTATTTTGGGCGGCAAGATAGGTACTGCGTATGAGTTTGGCTCCAATAGCGAGATTGAAATGGGCTTTAAAGCAAGCAAGGCGTGGTATAAAGACGGCGATTATATCGAAGATAACGACGGTAAAAAATACGGCGTTTACGCAGGATATAATTATAAATTTTAAGAATTTTCATATTTGAGGCATACACTGCTTTCATAGAGCCTTGATGCTCGGTGGCTTTGCGGTGTGTCGGGTAAGGCTAGCTTCGTCGTAAAGCTTTACTAAGTTTTAGTAGAATCTTGCGACGAGGTTTAAATTATGATGAATTTAACGCCTTTAAATTCAATCCTAAAATTTTAACTTACGGAATTCCGTCGATAAAATTTCATCTCGAGCTTTATCGGCGAAATTCCACTCCTGTGCTTTTGGATAAAATTTCGTTCATTTTAGAGATTAGGTTAAAATTTTAATGACGTCAAAAGAAATTTTAGATAAAATCAACACTTTCATACCAAAATTTTACTCAAAGGATAGAGATGAAGAGTTACGTTACGGGCTTTCCGCGCATCGGAGAGCAGCGCGAGTTAAAGAAGGCTTTGGAGAGCTATTGGGCGGGCAAGTGCGATTATGACGCGCTAGAGCGAGTCGCCTCAGAGCTAAAAGATCGTCACATCAAATATCAGCTGGATGCTTGGAGCGGCTTAATTAGCGTAAACGACTTTTCATACTACGATCTGATGCTCGATACCAGTGTTCTTTTCGGCGTGATCCCGCAGCGCTTTGCGGCTCTTTCGGCGCATGAGCAGTATTTTGCGATGGCGCGCGGCAGTAAAGACGCAGTCGCGATGGAGATGACGAAGTGGTTTAATACAAACTACCATTATATCGTGCCCGAGATCTCTGCGTATACGGAATTTAGCCTAAATCCTAGTAAAATTTTAAGCGAGTACAAGGCCGCGAAGAATAACGATTTTAAGGATTCCTGCGCGCTAAAGATAAATTTAATCGGACCTATCACCTATCTTGCGCTTAGCAAATCAAGCGACAAAAGCGATCCGCTCGCGCATTTAGATGCTCTTGCCGCGAAATACGAGGAGCTGCTAAAGCTTCTTAGCGAGCTTGATAGCGAGGTCGTAGTTCAGATCGATGAGCCTATCTTCGTGACGGATCGCGCAGCGGAGTTAGCGCCAAAGATCGAGCCTGTTTATCAGCGCCTAAGCAAGGCTGCAAGCAATGTAAAAATCATCTTTATGACCTATTTCGAGCATGCGACCGAGGCCGTGCGCGAGATAGTAAAGACCGATGTTTGGGCGATCGGGCTTGATTTTGTTTACGCAAGTGAGGAGAATATCAAAAAAGAGCTTCAAATTTTAAAAGACGCCAAGACCGTGCTTTTTGCGGGCGTGATCGACGGGCGCAATATCTGGAAGAGCGATATCGACAAAAAGCTAGCTCAGCTCAAAGCCATCGAAGCCTACGTGCCTAAGGAGCGTATCTATGTGGGCACTTCCTGCTCGCTTTTGCACGTGCCCTTCACGCTAAAATACGAGGACAAGCTAAGCGCCGAGATCAAATCCTGGCTAAGTTTTGCGGTCGAAAAACTAAGCGAAATTTCGATTTTAACCCATATGTTCTTTGAAATTCCGATGTGCGAGCACGGCATGAAAGCTTACGAAGAAAATCAAAAATCTGCCAAAACTCGCGCTAGCTCGCCTCTAATTCACGATGAGCGAGTGCAAAGCCGTGCCGCAAATTTAAATAAATTCGAGCGCGCCGATCGATACGAGGATCGCATCAAGGTACAGAAAAAGGAGCTAGGCTATGGAATTTTGCCTACCACTACGATCGGCTCCTTCCCGCAGACTGCCGAGCTTCGCCAGGTTCGCAACGCCTATAAAAAGGGTTTAATTGGCCGCGAAGCCTACGAGCGCGACATCAAAGCTTACATCGATGACTGCGTTAAATTTCAAGATGAGATTGGTCTGGACGTGTTGGTTCACGGCGAGCCAGAGCGTAACGATATGGTCGAGTATTTCGGCGAGCAGATGAGCGGATACGCGTTTAGTGCCAACGGCTGGGTGCAGAGCTACGGCAGCCGCTGCGTGAAACCGCCGCTACTTTTCGGCGACGTCAGCCGCCCAAGACCGATGACCGTAGAGTGGATCAAATACGCTCAAAGTCGCACCAAAAAGATCATGAAAGGTATGCTAACCGGTCCGGTAACGATGATGAACTGGAGCTTCGTGCGCGATGATAAGCCTCGCGAGCAAATAGTAAAGCAGCTCGCACTTGCGATTTTTGATGAAATTTCGGATCTACAAGACGCGGGTATCAAGATCGTTCAGGTGGATGAAGCTGCGTTTAAAGAGGGCTATCCGCTTAGATCCGAAAATATCCCTGCGTATGAAAAATTCGCCGTTAGTGCTTTTAAGCTCGCTGTCAGCGCCGCAAGTGCTCACACGCAGATCCATACGCATATGTGCTATTCGGAGTTTAACGACATAATCAAAACGATAGAGGCGATGGATGCCGACGTCATAAGCATCGAGACCGCTCGCAGTGGCAACGAGCTACTTCGAGTTTTCAAATCAGTCGGCTATAAGCAAGAGGTCGGTCCGGGCGTTTACGACATCCATAGCCCGCGAATTCCTAGTGTGCAGGAGCTCGTAAGCCAGATCCGCGCGCTGCTTGAGGTGCTTCCGAAAGAGCAGCTGTGGATCAACCCGGACTGCGGCCTAAAAACCCGCAAATGGGAGGAGGTCCGCCCTAGCCTAAAAAATATGGTTGAGGCGGTAAGAATTATCCGCACAGAAGCATAAATTTCGCGCAGAAAAAGACTTTGCTGTCGGGCAAAATTCCGCCCGGCAGCCCTATTTCGCGATAGAATTATGCAGAGCGTTTATTTCGAATATAGACCGTTAAAACATCTGGGCGAAATTTTACTTCGAACGAGTATTAAAGGGCGGTGAGAGATTTCTACGCGTCTGCTTGGCAAGCATATTTGATAGCTGCTAAACGAATGCGGCGGTATGAAATTTCGCGCGAGATTTACGACTTTTGCAGTTGGGTGGGCGCGGGATTTTTTTAAAATGCGGCGTAAAATTTCATCTCGACTGCTAGCTTAGAATTTCATCGCAACTGCTCGTTTGATTGAAACGCGGAGCGTAAATTTTATCGTGATTGCCCTAAAGGCAGGTTGAGGCAAGCGATAAAATTTTAAAATTTTCGCAAATCAGTTCTTGCGCGCACAAACCTCGCCAGCCGAATAAAAAACTCTGAAATTTGCAATTTTACGCGGTGTTTTATGAACTGCGCCGCTAAATTAGAATTGCAAAACGCGAGCCAAAGCCGGTATAGTTGCACTAGAAATTTTAAATTGCAATTAAAATTTACATTATCTCGTTAGAATGGCTCGATTGCGAACCGAGATTCGGCTCTGCTAGGTTAAATTTCAGCCTAAGTCAAAAATCTATGTAGCCGCATTAAATTTACGACTAATTTCGCCTGGTGAGCCTGAAGTTGCGTCGCATTAAATTCGAGTCTAGAGCCAAAATTTTACGATGCGAAGCTCATTGACTTTAACTTGTGTTTTTTGCAAGAAAGAGCGAGGCTAGCGTAAGGCGCGTTTGCGTTGATACAAAATTTTAAAAGGGGCTTTATGGCGGCGCAGGTCTGCAATTTGCAGTAAAAATTAAAAGCTATGATTTTGGCTCATAAGGCGCAGCTTTTAGATGGTTTCTATCACGCCTTAAAGTGAGATTTTACTTAGTAATTTCACGCGGCAGATTTTAACGGGCGGAATTTTATTATCGCTGCAAAATTTTTGGCTTTTAAAATTTTGCTTTGTAGAATTTTAGCCCTCATAGTTGTGATGAAGTGTGGCTCATCTCATTTCGTAGGATTTTAGCGGCATCGCGCGCGTCTAATTTATATAACATGATTTCAAAAGGCGCTTATTTTGAAATCCTGCGGGTAGAACCTGCGAGACTGCGTTTACGAGGTTTTGTAAGAATTTGATGCAAACCGCTCAGCGCATTTAAAAATTTTATTCATGCGTCGAGCCCTCATTTGCGTTTCAAATTTTGCCATTGTGGCGGAATTTTGCTCACGTGGCAAGGGCTTGCTGCAAGCTGTCCATGAAATCTAAGGATTTGGACGCTAAATTTATTAGCGTGTTTGGCGACGCAACGCCGTGACTACCGCTGCGCCTGCGCATAAAATATTGCGCTGCAAGCGATTAAAAAAAGTTTTTGGCTTTTTCGCTTCGTATAAATCTCACGCCGCAAGCGTCTAAAAGCCCGCAAGAGCTTTAAAAATTTAAATTGGAAAGATTAAATGACATTTTTTTCGCCCGAGTTTGTCCTTGCTTTTTTAGCGTTTTTAATCGTTTATTGGACGCTCAAAAATCATATTTTCGCGCAAAAAATTCTGATCCTTTTAGCAAGCTACGGCTTCATGTGCTCCATAAATCCACGCTTTGCGCTGGTGCTTGCAGCCTATAGTGCTTTCGTATATTTTGCAGGGGTGTGTATCGCGCGCGCTAATCGCGTAGTCACAAAAGCCATACCGCCCGCAAAGCAGTCTTCGCACAAGAAAAAGTTCTCGCGTAAAGCGGCAACCAAGCAGATGGGTGTAACAAAACAAGCTGGCATAGCGAAGCAGGTGCAAAAAGCGGGGTTAGCGAAGCAGATTCCACTACCCACTGCGAAGGCGCGTGCGGTGATGCTTGCGGCGGTTGCTGGCGGCTTATTTTTTCTCGCGTTTTTTAAATATTATGGCTACGTCAGGGAGTTTTTCAATGCCGCGCTTGCTGTGCTGCACCTAGGTGCCGTCGATAGCGTGGCGTTTCCGCTTGGAATTTCATATTATGTTTTTATGTCAATCACCTATTTCGTCTCGGTTTATAGGCGCGAATGCGGCGAGCAGGGCTTTTTGAGCCTGGCGTGCTTTTTAGCGTTTTTCCCCAGCGTCGTGATGGGTCCTATCGGGCGCGCTAGTGCTGCCAAGGGCGTAGAGCCAGTACTGCCGCAGTTTGATCGCTTCAAGCACTTTGGCAATGCCGATGAAATTTATGTGCTTATAATTTTTGCCTTAGTTAAGATGTTGCTTATTAGCGGCTATTTGGGCGCGTATTATAGCGATGTGATTTCGGGCGTTTACGGCGATGAGCCTGAGTCCTCCGCGGCGCAAATTCTAGCCGCACTGCTGCTTTATGGCGTGGTGCTTTATACGAATTTCAGCGGTTTTATCGATATGGCGCGTGCGCTTGGACTTGCGATGGGCTTTAAGCTGCCACAGAATTTTAATATGCCCTATGCGGCTAAGAATTTAGGCGAGTTTTGGGATTGCTGGCATATCAGCTTATCCACGTTTATACGCGATTATATTTATATCCCGCTTGGCGGCTCGCGCAGGGGTTTTGCGCGCACCTGCGTAAATTTGCTAATTGCGTTTGCGCTATCTGGTATCTGGCACGGCGCGGGATTAAATTTTTTGATTTGGGGGCTTTTGCACGGAGCAGCGCTTGTGTTTTTAAAATGTCTTGCCAAAGTGGGCGTAAAGCCGTTAAATCCGCATTTGGCGCTTTTTTGCACCTATATTTTTGTAAGTTTCGCTTGGATTTTTTTCGCCAATTCCCTTCCGGATGCGGCGGCGATTTTGAGCGCTTTTACCCGCGCGCGAGTTTTCGGAGATATTAGCGAGCTAGCGGTGCTTGCGGTGATTTTAGCGGGGATTTTTGTTTATCCTAAAATTTCAGCTCTTAAAGATACTTTGATCGCGCTTTTTGCCGAGCTGCCATTTTTACCTAAAGCTCTCGTGCTCGGCATGATCTTCACGCTGATTTTCGCGCTGATGCCAAGCGGAATTCCAAATTTCATCTACGCAGGATTTTAGATGCTTAGGTTTGTTTCGACTCTGCTTTTTGCGCTGTTTTTCTCGGCATTTTTTATGCAAGGCTCGCTGCTTTATTATTTGGAGCAGCGATTTCACGATGACTTTGGGCTGGAAGAATGGCTGCGCCGCTCGCCGTTTCGCGTAGGTGGAGAGATCTACGAAAAGATTGCAAATGGCGCAGATAAGCTTGAGCAGCGTATCAAAGGCGAGGACATTAGCAAGGATGAGGACGCAAGTCCGCATAGCGGAAGAAAAAATTTTAAAAAACCTGCGCAAGATCGTATGGCGGAAAATCAAGCTTTGCAAAGCACGAGGGTGCGAGATCACGATACTTCGCAAAGCGTTAAACCGCAAGATAGCAAGCCGCAAGCTCATGCCGCAAAGAATTCCGCTTTAAATAATTCTGCGCATCATTTAAAGACGCGCGATTCTGCGCAGGAGCCTTACGCACAAAATTCCGCTTCTAAAAATTCTACTTCGCAAAATTCCGTGTCACAAAGCCAGACTACAACAAGCTCTGTGCCGCGCAGCTCCTCTGCGTCGCAAAATCCCGTCACGGCAAGCGCAACCTTGCAAAGCGGCGAAAATTCCGATTCTCAACTCCCTGCTTCGCAGGCTTTGGAGCAGAATTTAACGACGCAAGGCTCCGTGGAGGTTGATGCTAAAATTTCGCTTAGCGACGATGGCAAAATCCGCCTAAATGCAGGCGATGAGGTGCTTTTTATGGGCGATAGTCTGATGCAATACGTGGGTATGAACGCTAAGAAATTTTTTCCGAAGCGAAGCCTGAGAGTGATCGATCTTAGCAAGCAATCGACGGGGCTTGCGAGCAAAAAATCTTTCGACTGGCAAAAGACGCTCGATACTGCACTTAGAGAGAATGGCGGCGTTAAGCTCGTAGTCGTGCTTCTGGGCGCCAACGATGTGTGGGAGTACCGCGCGGGCGGCAAAACTTATGGCATTAAAACGCCGCGCTGGCGGGAGTTTTACGCCTCAAGAGTGCGTGAGATCTACGATACGGCGCACTCGCACGGTGCAGGAGTGCTGTGGCTTGCGATGCCGTGTATGCAAAAGCCGGATTTTGAGGAGAAAACGCAGCTGCTAAATCAAATATATGCCGACGCCAGTATGGCGCTTGGCGGGTATTTTATGCAAACAACCCCGCTGGTGTGCGAAAAAGGCGTCTATAAAACCTATCTGCAAAGCGGCTCCAAGCTCGTGCGCGTGCGCCAAGACGACGGCATTCATATGAGCAAAGAGGGTTGCGAAGCGGTAGCGAAAGAAATTTTATCAAGGATTGAAGTTGAGTAAATTTATAGTGATTTTATTTGCCGCATTATTAGGCGGATGCGCGGCAAACGCAGGCGTTCGCGGCATAAATTCCGCAAACGCAAAAAGCTCTGCGGGCTTTGGAGTGAAATTTTTTGGCGATTCGCATTTAGGAAGCGACGCGCTGATAGATGCTTTCAGACATGGTTTTTTCGTGCAAAACAGCGTCGGCTTCGTGCCTGCAATGATGCCTAAATATCACAAAAGCGAAAATATAGAATTTAAGCAAAGCGGCTTTAATGTAATCTCATCTCGCACCGAGCAAGACCCCGATTTCCCACTATGCGGAGTGATCGCTACCGGCAAAAAGGGCGCTAATGTGCGACTAGAGCTAAAGCAGCTTAGCGGCGATTTTTACGTCGAAATTTTACATAAATCGGATCAGAGCGGCGAGATTTTTCGCGTGCGCGATGCAAGTGGGCTAAGCGCGTATATTTCACAAGAAGTGCCGCAGAAATGGGAGTATTCTAAGCTGCGACTTAGATTTCCGATCGAAATTAGATCGCTACGTGATGGGGCAGAACTTGGAGGATATAAAATTTACCGCAAAAATGCGCGCTTTGCAGACTCTTGTGCGAGCAACGGCGCGTTTAGTAATCTCTACGAAAAATGGGGCGCAGATGCCTTTGGTAGGGATTTTTCAGGACTTAGATACAATCTCGTAGTTATCGCTTATGGCACAAACGACGCGATGGATCCGAAATTTGATGAGCAAAAATTCTACCAAAGCGTCCGTGGGCTGCTTCGCTCCGTCCGCTCCGCAGCTCCCGGTGCAAAAATCCTGCTCGTAGCGCCGCCGCGAAGTCCAAAAGTGCCAAACGCCTCACGCGCTGCGGAGGTGCTAGCGCATCTGGCGCGAGACGAAGGGGCAATGTTTTACGACATAGCCGGTCTTATGGACGAGGATGGCGGCTGGCGCGGCTGGCGCGAGCGCGGGCTTATTCGTCCCGACGAAATCCACTTGCAAAAAGAGGGCTACGAAAAAATCGGCGCAGCGCTAGCGACGAAATTGCGAGGCAGGCTTTAAATTTAATCTTTAAATTTAGGCGGCTCGCCGTAAAATTTACAAAGTTCGTCGCTAAATTTAAAATTTAGCGGCAGTAAGCAAAGCTGCGCCTACTTGGATTTCGCCGCTTAGATCTGCGCCGCGAAATTTAAATCGGAAGCTGCGGCTTTAAATTTACGCGTCGATAGGCTTGATGCCTGTGCTTTTAAAACACGTCGCCTAAATTTACGCTTTTAATTTGGATTAAATTTGCGTGGTTGCGGATCGGAACGCTAGTTATATTTTGCAACGAGTGCGCTGCGTAAAATTTAGCGCTTCAAATTTCATTCGCACGGGCTGCGACAAAGCGCGGCGAGTTAAATTTAAGAAAGCAAAAAAGGAGAGGCAGATGATATATCTTTGCGGCGATACGCACGGCATAAGCGAGATCGGCAAAATAACGAACAAAGCCTTTGCGGGCGGGCTTAGCGCCGATGATTTCGTCATCGTGCTCGGAGATTTTGGGCTGTTTTGGAGCGAGCGGATAAATGAGTTTCTAGCGCGCAAAAATATAGAAAGGTATTTTCCCACCACGCTTCTTTTTATCGACGGCAACCACGAAAATTTCGATATGTTGGATGAACTGCCGCGCGAGCGAAAATTCGGCGGCACCGTGAGCGTGGGCGGTGAAAACATATTTTGGCTGCGACGCGGCGAAATTTACGAGATCGCGGGGCGGCACTTTTTGTGCTTCGGCGGCGCGCTTAGCGTCGATAAGGCGCATCGGATACCTGGGCTTAGCTGGTGGGCGCGCGAGATTCCGAGCGAGGAGGAGTTTAGCTACGCGATGCAAAATGCGCGCGATTTCATCGCCGCGGGCGGGCGGATCGATGCGGTACTGAGCCACACGGCGCCGGGGTTTGCGATGAAATTTTTAAAAGAATACCTCTGGTGCGGCAAAAGTACTCCCGATAAAACGTCTGAATATTTAGAGCGGATCTTTGAGCTCGTAAGGCCTGAGCGGTGGTATTTTGGACACTTTCATGGCGATAAGAAATTCCACGCGCACGGCTGCGATTTTTATCTCTGCTACGATGAAATTTTAAAATTTGAGGATTAGTTTTAGGCTCGCGACAGCAAAATTTAAAGCTTTGCAAACGGCGAAATTTCGCTCGTAAATTTTAAATGCTGAGGCGCGCGAAATTGAGCCTTTATATTAAAATTTAAGCTAGTTTGGCTACAATGTGGCACTTTTTTAGAAAGGAATAAAGATGAAGGTTGTAATTACTTATTGTAATTCTTGATCTTATAGACCGCAAGCTCTCCGTGTGAGAGATGAAATAACAGGCGTCTATAAGGATGCAGTTGTCGAGTTGGTCCCTGGTGGTAGCGGAGACTTTCTAGTAGAAGTTGACGGCAGAAAGCTTTTCTTTAATAAAGATTTTGCTAAGCCTCGTTTCCCAAGTGAAGGTGAAATTTTAAATCTAATTAAAGTTGCAGCCTAGCTCAAAGCCCGAAAGCGGGTCGTAAGATTTGCTTTCGGGCGTTTTTTATACTCAAATTTCATATCCGTAAATTTAATCGTAAAATCATCCTAAATTTTGTAAAAAATCAGCGCTGCGTAAAATTTATACTAAATTATCCCACATTTTGGCAAATTTGAAAAGCCATTTTAATCAAAATTTATGCGAAGATCGCGGTTTAAATTTATTGCTCGGAGTTTATAAATTTCAAAAGAAAGAGGAATTTTTGCGAAATCAAAATTTCGCAAAAACAGGGGGGATTATTTATTTGCGCGCTCGATATACTCGCCGCGGACGGTATCTACGCGGATGACCTCGCCTTCGAGCACGTGAAATGGGATCTGTACCACGGCGCCGGTCTCAAGCGTGGCGGGCTTTTTGTTGCTGCCCTGCGTATCGCCGCGGAAATTTGGCGCAGTTTCTACGATCTTAAGCTCCACCACCTGCGGCACATCTACGCCGATCGCTTTGCCGTTATAAAACATTATATTTACCATCATACCATCTAGCATCCATTTTTTTGCCTCGCCCACGTCCTCGTCGCTAATCGCGATCTGTTCGTAGCTATCGGTATCCATAAACTGACACGCCTCGCCGTCGTCGTAGAGATACTGCATCTCTTTTTCCTCAAGATTCGGAGCTTCGCATTTATCGCCCGCGTGGAAGGTCTTTTCAAGCACCTTGCCATCGATGAAAGATTTTATTTTAACGCGCACGAAAGCAGGTCCTTTGCCCGGTTTTACGTGTTGGTATTCTATGATTTTAAACGGAATTCCGTCCACCTCGATTTTTAGACCTTTTTTTAGATCGCCCATTGAATAAGCCATAAATTTCTCCTTAAATTAATGAGGCGCGATTATAACAAATTTTATTTTAAATTGATATAATTGGCGAAATTTTAAGGGGAGGGAAGCTATGAAAAAACTCATCTACGTTTTGGCTGCGTGTGCGGCTTTTGCGCTTGGCGCGAATGCGAACGAAGCGGAGTTTGTAAAAAACCTAAAACAAAGTCTAAATGATAAAAACGCTCAGCTCATCTCGATCGACAAACTAAACTCGCTAAACGGGCTAAATTTGCTGATCGTCCGCTCGGGCGAGAAAAAAGAGGCGTTTTTAGCTAGCGACGACGCCAAAAGCCTAGTGGCAGTGACGGAGGAGCCCAAGCTCGCAGACGCGGCAGACGCGGCGCTATTTAAGATGAGAACTCAAATTTTAAAGGACGCCAGGGATGCCGCCGCGCTTGAGCTGCTAAAGAGCATAGATCCTGAGAGATTTGCCTATATCGAGTCGTTTGATAAAAACAACCCCTATATGACCTACATCGTGGGCGATCCGGAGTGCCCGTATTGCGCCGAGGAGATGAAAAGGATCACGAAGCATCTTCGCAACAGCAACGTAAAATTGATCTTTGCGCCGGTGCACGGCAAGAGCGCGTTTATCAAATCGGCGCTGGTTTTAAAGCATCTGAAGGCCCTCTCTCCGAGCGATCAAAAGGGCGCGATCGACGTGATCGAGAAATACTATAACAAGGACGCGCAGGTAAGCGATGCGGACGTCTCAAAGGCCGAGCTTGACGCCGTGTATGCAGACACCAAGACGCTCTTTTCCAAAGGCGTGATCAAATCGGTGCCATACGTGATCAAGGTGAAAAAATAGTCTAAATTTGATGAATTTAGGGCGCGAGGTTTGTGTGCGAGCAGCGCGAGCTTGCTCGCGGTAGTGCAAGTCGCGCGCAGCGCAGTCGTCCGCGCGAGCTGAAATTTCACAAAATTCCACCGCTTTAAAATTTCAAGCGGCGGAATTTCAATTTTTAAAATTAAGCCCTTAAGGTTTTGTAATCAAATTTGAAAATATAAGATTTTGCTATCTAAGCCTAATAACGCCGCCGTTTTCATTTAAAATTTTTGTAACTTCGGGCAATTTATATGTTTGCATGCAGAATTCATCATTTTGGCTTGCGCCTTTTCGTATCTCCAAACTAGCGTTTTTACCAGTATCGATTGTGGTTATAGTAAAGCAGCTGACATAGCTCGTCGTGCCTATGCTAATCGAGTTTGGAGCTATCTGCTCGACCGTCATGCTTGTTATCTTGTTTGGATTTTCGTCGAATCTACCTTGCGATACGTAAAAATCAATATAGTCTTTTATCACGATTTGCAATTTTTTCGATAATGCCTCGTAGACCTCTTCTTTACTCATTCTAAGGTCTTCCTTGAGAAACTTTATCTCCTTTCTTAAAAGCCTACATTTCGGGCTGATTGTATCATTTCTGCATTCCTCCAGTAGATAAGTCAGCCTATTTTTAGGCGCTGTAGAGTTTATCGGCAAACCCGTGGCGGCTAGAAACAGAAAGCATTCCACGTCGAATTCCGTATTTCGCACCTCTTTGCGTTCGCACATAGCTTTTTGTTTTTCATCTTGCGCCTTTACTTCTTGCCTTGATGCCGCTTGCATCATATTTTTATAGAAGATTTTAAAATACGCCATCGCGGCTCGTTCGCAGTTGTCGTAAATCTCTGCCGATTCTTTGGATAGATCGGCTAGGGCGCACGCCTCGGAGACGCTTTTTGCTTTATCCGGATTGGCGGCATAAAAATCCTCCGTTTGAATATCCTCTATTTCTCTCCTATCGCATCCTGCTAAGCTTAAGCTCAAAAGCACGCCTAACGATATCGCCAAGACCCTATTTTTCATGATAATTTCCTTATAATCATTTATTTTACGTCCGTATTCAAAGTAAAATTTTAAAATCTTCGAGCGAAAAGAGTAAAATTTTATCGCTTTTTAGGTTTTGTAGCTCGCCGCTGAAGCCGCTTTTGGAAAACAGCGCGAGCAGATCGGGCGCGAGGTGCGCTTTTTCGCATTTGAGCATGAGCTCGTTTAGCACGTTTTTTGAAATTTTTCGCTCCTTGTATTTGCACTCGCCCGCGACGCAAAAGCTCTCAAATTTCGCGTAGATGTCGATCTCGACCTCTTTGTTCCAAAAGCTTGAAATTTGCGAAATCTCTAAATTTAAATACTTCGCGAGCAGTTCTTTGCTTAAAATTTCAAACCCGAGCCCCGCGTAAGCGTTGAAATCCGCTTTGATTAGGCTTAGCACGCGCTCTATTTCGCCACGTCGCAGCGCGGGCAGGTTCGGCTCGATAAATCTAAACCAAAACCTCGTAAAGTTGCTGCTAAAATGGACCTTGTCCGTGATATGGTAACGGCGCAGTGCGCGCGGGAGGCGGTCGTTTTTGCGCTCTTTTTGCGCCCTTTGCTCGCTTGATTTTTCGGTGATTAAAAACTTCGCGTTTATGAGATCTGCGGTGATTTTTTGTGCCGTAAACCGCGGCAAGATTTTTGAAATTCCTATTTTTTTGCGGTCGCTTCTAGCGAATTTCATCAGCGCCTTTTTGATCTGCTCTTCGTGCTCGCCGCCGAATTTAAAACGCTCGCCGAGATGTTCAAAGCAGAGCAAAATTTCATTTTCGATCGCTTCGAAAACGTCCGCATAGCCGCTTATGCAGCCTATCTCGTCAAATACGAAATGAAACTGCAAAATCGTGTCGATATCAACCTCACCCAAATTTCGCGCCGTGTCTTTTAACTCGTAAATTTCGCCCTCCTTGCGGGCGTAATTTTAGCGAGTTTGGATATAATTTGCAAAAATTTTGGAGTCGCGCTTTGGATTTTGAAACGATCAAAGAAAATATCATCTTAAAAGAGGGGATCAAATACTTTGATTTCGCCGCCTCGGGCCTTGCGTACCGCCCTATAGAAGCGGAGATCGAGCGCGTGCTTGCAACATACGCCAACGTCCACTCCGCAGGCGGATCGAGCGCCGAGATCACGAGCGATTATTACGAAAACGCAAGAGCCAAAATCAAAGAGCTATTGGGCTGCGAAGAGCGCTACTACCTGATCTCGTGCGGATTTGGCGCGACCGCGGCGATTAAGAAGCTTTGGGAAATTCTAGGCATCTATCTGCCGCCCGCGACGCGAGATAGGCTCGGCTTGCGGCGCGAGAGCCTAAGCGGGTTGCCGCTTTTCATCATCTCGCCTTTTGAGCATCACTCCGTTGAAATTAGCCTAAGACAGGGGCTTTGCGAGGTCGTACGCGTGCCGCTGGATCCAAGCGGGCTGATGGATTTTTCGCGGCTGGGCGAAATTTTATCCGCAAACAAAGGGCGCGAAATTTACGGCGTACTTACCGCAGCATCTAACGCAAGCGGGCTAAAGCTTGATTACAAGCGCGCTTACTTGATGCTAAAAGCGCACGGCGGGCGGCTGTTCGTGGACGCTAGCGCGCTCATCGCGCACGAAAACGTAAATCTTGGCTTTTGTGACGGTATGTTTTTCGGCGCGCACAAGCTTTTGGGCGGCGTGGGTGCTAGCGGGATTTTAGCGGTGCGAAAGGAGCTTTTGCGCGGCGAGGAGCCGACATTCGCGGGAGGCGGCACGATCAAATACGCAGACGCCCTGACGCAGCGCTTTATCATCGATAAGGAGCGCTTGGAGGAAGCGGGCACGCCGGGCATCATCGCGCTGGTGCGAGCTTATCTTGCCCTAAAGCTTCGCAAAAGCGCGGGGTTAGAGGCGATCAAGTCGCGCGAAGAGGCGATCTGCAGACGCTTCATAAGCGAAATTTCAAAGATCCCCGAGATTGAAATTTACGGCAATCTGACCGCGCCACGCGTGCCGATCTTTGCTTTTAATATGAAAGGTCTCGGCGCAGACGCGCTAGCCGGGGTGCTCGGGCAGAAATTTGAGATCCAGACCCGCGCAGGATGCGACTGCGCTGCGCCGTACGGCTTTGACCTGCTCGGCTTGCAGCCCGATACCGAAATGTCGCGCAAACCCGCTTGGGTGCGGGCTAGTTTCTCGTTCATCCATGACGAAAGCGATGTGGATTTCTTGGCAGAGGCGCTAAGACAGATCGCTCAGATCCGCGATAAAATCACCTTCGTAGCGGGCAAATATCGCTGCGGCAGCGTAAATTAAGCTCGCGAAATTTTACAGCAAGAGCCGCTTTTAAAATTTACGGCGCGGGATTTTGCGACATAAAATTTTGTCGGTGAAATTTCGTAGCGTAAAATTTTATGGCTTGGAATTTTAAAGCGTAGAATTTTATGTGTGGCTCGGGCAGCAGATACTCCGTGCCGATTGGGACGTAAAATTTTTCGGCATAAAATTTTGCGGTTTAGAATTTTGAAATTTTAAATTGTGAGCTGAATTCTGACGGTAAATTTTGTACTGCGAAATTTTGCGCCGTGAAATTTTAGCGGTAGAATTCCGTGCTGCGCGGATAAATCTCGGCGCAGCTAAATTTTAAAATTTCAAAATTTCGCTATTTGAACGAGCTTCGCAAATTTTGTATTTCGTGAACGCATAGAAAATTCTACGCCGTGAAATTTTAGCCGCAAATTTTGAAATTTTACAAAGCCGAATTTTGCTAAGCAGAATTTCGCGGCGAGAAATTTTATCGCAGAGCCATGGCGGCGAAAATTGATGCGACCGCGCCCGTGCGAAAGCTTAAATTAAGGCGCGAGCCGCTTGTGATAAGAGCGTAAATTTTAAGAGGCGAAATTCTGCGCTGCTAAAGGGCGCAAAATTTCACCGAATTTACTCGCCGAATTCCTTCTGCAGTCTATAAACCTTATCGTAATCGACTCCCTCGATGATGCGTGGGCGCGAGGCGTTGAAATTGGCGTTTATCACCGAGCGGGCGGGATCGTACTCGGGTAGGTCGGTCATCTCTAAAATTTCTGCGATCGCGTGGATGAGATCGTCGTTTAAAAACGGCCTATCTTTGGCTGCCGCGATGCGCGCCCAAAGATCAGCGTTTTGCTCTTTGAACTTATCCGACGCCATGAAAATCAGCGGGATTTCGAGCGTGAAGCGGTTGATGCCGCCGTGGATCAGCTTGCCGCGGTATTGATAAAGGCTCTGAGCGTGGTCGCTGAAATAGACTATCAGCGTGTTGTCGCTCGCAAAAATTTTATAAATTTCGCTTACGATAAAATCGTTGTAAGCCACGGTGTTTAGGTAGTGCGCGAGCTCTTTTTTCTGTCCCTCATCAAGCGGCTCGCGCGAGATGTCCGCGGCGCTAAATTTAGCAAAGCTTTTCGGATAGCGAAACTCGTAGCTTGGGTGCGAGCCCATCAGATGAAGGATGAAAAATTTATCCTTTTTCTGCGTGCCGTTTACCTCTGCGGCGGAGTTTTCGTCCTTGCGCGCAAGGGGCGATTTTCTCGCGCCAGATTTGAAATTTTTTATACTCGGAAGCATAACTTCGTCGAGCGAGTAGGCGTATTTGTAAACCGGGATTTGATTCGTAAAGTCCGAGTGATCCGTCATCTGCGCGCTCGCACCGCTTGCGACCGCCCACTGCCCGTAGCGCTCCTGGTTGCTGATCCAAAAGGTTTCGTAGTTTGCGAGCCGCGCGAGATTTACGATGTCGAGGTTGGCGCTCCACGGGCGCTGCTTTTCGCTCTCGTAATTTCCAAAATTTAGCACGTATTTTAACACGTCGTTGGTCTTGGCGCCCGGCGAGACGACGTCGCTAAAGGCGATTAAATTTCCGCTTTGCTCAAGCGCTTGCAGATTCGGTGTGGTGGGCAGATAGTAGCCGTATAGGCTCATAAAATTTCGCTGCAGGCTCTCTCCGATAATGAAAACGACGTTTGAGATGCGGTTTGGTGCGGTTTTATGCGAATGTGAGGCGTAAATGCTTTGGTATCCCGCTTGCAGCTCACGCACGCTTTTAAAATCGGCGCCGAAATAATCCTTCGTAACGAAAGCAAAGTTGTAAATCGGAATTTTATTTAGCGCGATTATGATGCTGGCGCGCATTTTCGAGCTTTTGGCTACGTAGCTTTTAAATGCCGCATGCGCGATAAAAACAAGCAAGCTAAGCAGAAAGACTAGCTTTATCGCGCGACATAGCTTCATCCGCACTCGCTGGCTCACTCTAAGCCTAAGAGCGGCGAAGACGAAGATCAAAAGCGCCAAAAAAGCCGCGATAAGCTTAAAATTTAAAAACGCATGCGCGAACTCGAAGGCCTCCTTAGGCGTCGTTTGCACTAGCGCGTCCAGCGTGCCGTGCGAGTAGGTAAGCTCCAGGCTAAAGATCAAAAAAATCTGAGCGATCGCAAAGACCACGTTTATCGCCAGAAGTACAAAGGCGAGAATTTTATATAGCCTGACGCTGTAAAAGCTAAGCGCGTAAAGCGCGAAAAAAAGTATCGTCACGCCGCAGATCGCAGATGCCGCAAAAAACAGCGCCTGCGCAGAGAGCAGCTCGCCGCTGCGCGCGATAAGAAGCAACCCGAGCGCTAAATTTAATACTAAAACTAGCACGTATGCGTTTAGCACCGCGCCGTCAAATACCGATAGGAGGCTGAATCTGTCTTTTAAAAATGCGCCGATATTTTTTGCTAGGCTCATGAAATTCCTTTGTTGATTGCGTTTAAAAAACGAAGATAAAAAATACGACGCCGATTAGAATTCTATAAATTCCAAACGGGATGAAATCAAACTTCGAAACGAAGCTTAGAAATAGCTTGATCGCCGCAAGCGCTACGACGAACGCCACTATGCCGCCTACGAGGAAGGTCGTGATATTGTCGGAGTTTTGCGCGAAGGTGTCTAAATTCTTATAGGTGTCGTAAAAAGTCGCCGCAAACATCGTAGGGATCGCGAGCAGGAAGCTAAAGCGCGCGGCTAGGTTTCTGCTTAGTCCGCACAGAAGCCCTGCGATGATGGTAGCGCCGCTGCGCGAAGTGCCCGGCACCATCGCAAAACATTGCGAAAGTCCGATGATAAAGGCCTGAACGTATGAAATTTGATCCAGATGCTCTAGCTCGCCTTCCCTAGGGCGCGCCTTGCGAAAGAGCTCTACCGCGATAAAAATAACGCCCCAGCCGATCAGCGCATAGGCGACCGTTTGCGGCGCGAATAGAGATTTGATGCTTTTGTAGAGCAAAAAGCCGATCGCGGCGGTAGGGATGAAGCCCACGACGAGCTTGCACCAGAGCTTAAAATCAACCAAAAGCCGCTTGTAAAACATCGCGACGACCGCTAGGATCGAGCCTAGCTGGATAACGACCTCGAAGCATTTAAGCGTGTCGGTCTGCTGCAGACCCATTAGTTTCGCAGCTAGGATCATATGCCCGGTCGAGCTTACGGGCAGAAACTCCGTCAGCCCCTCGACGATGCCTAAAATCACGGCGTCAAATATATTCATCCATTTTTTCCTTTAAATTTGCTAAATTTTGCGTGATCGAAGTGGGCCTGTAGATCGCCTCTACCATCGCGATATAATCAGGCTTGAGAGCTAAAATTTCATCTAAATTTTCTAAATTTATCCCGCCGATTACGGCGATTGGGAGGTTTAAAGATTTTCGCGCCTCTTGCACGAGCTCATCGGGGCAAAGCGGCGCATCAGGCTTTGTTTTGCCGCGCCTTACCGAGCCGAAGGCTACGTAGCTAGCGCCCTGTGCCTCGGCCTTTTGCGCGCGAGCAAGATCAGCGTAGCAGCTAACTCCGACGATCTTATACGCGCCTAAAAACTCGCGCACCTGCGCCGTCTCGCCGTCGTCCTTGCCGATATGCACGCCGTGCGCGCCAAGCTTTTTGGCAAGCGTCGCATCGTCGTTGATGATGAGTTTGGCGCCGTAATCCTCACAAAGACCGATGAGAGAGCGGATTAAAGCTTCATCCTGCGCGGCGAGCTTGCTGCGGTACTGCACGAGCTTTACGCCGCAGCGTAAAATCTCATCTATCTGCGAAAAGATAGTTTGCGGCGGCGTTAAGGCATCGTCGCTAAGCGCGTAAATTTCACTCATCTATCTTTTTCGGCATCGGCGCGCCGTTTAGGATGCAGTTGGTAACATCCCAAAATTTTGCGCTATACATTCCGCGCTTAGCCTCTTTGGCTTCCTCGGCGGCTTTTAAAAGAAGTTCGCTATCGTCGGTTGTCGGCACGGCAAATCCCGCCGCCACTAGGTCCAATCGCAGATTACTTTTAGGATCGCTTACGTCGCAAATATAGGCATCGTTGCCACGATTGATTAAATTTACGTAGTAGCGCTTGCCTGGTTTTATCACGGACTCGAGAGCTTTTTTATATTCTTTGTCGAATTTCCTTAGCTCCTTAGCATCCGTTATGCACCTAGAAGCGCCCGCGGCGATTATGTTTAAATTTTTTAAGTCGCAGGGAAAGAAGCGATCTTTTTGAGCCTTTCTAAAGGTAAAAACAAAGGTTCTGCCGTCATCGCCAAGACCTGCGAATGCGGCTATGCCGTATCTATCTTTTTGCTCCGCAAAGCTCTGCGTGCAGAGCAAAATCGCAAGTGCCAAAAATATCTTTTTCATAGGATTCCTCTTAGGCGGCGCAAATTCCTATTGTAGAATTTGCGCCTAAATTTTGCGGATTATTTTAAATTATACTTCTCCAAAAGCTTTTCGTAGCTTCCGTCCTTTTTCATCTCCTCAAGCGCCGCGTTAAATTTAGCGAGCAGCTCGGGATACTTGCCCTTATCGAATGCGATCGAAAAGCCCTCGCTGCCGTCGGATTCTTTAAAAAACGCTACGAGATCGTCGTTTTTCTTGAGGTATTCGTAGCCCACGGACGAATCCACGCAAAGCGCGTCGATCTTTTTGTTCTTCAGCGACATAACGGCTACAAAAACGTTCTCCGTAGCGCTAACCTCGGCGCCTTTTATATCTCTGATCGCAAGCTCCTGAATGGTGCCTAGCTGCGCGGCAAGGCGCTTGCCCTGCAAGTCGGCTTTGGAATTTAACGAGCTATCGTCCTTGCGTTTGACGTATAAATTTTCGACCTTGTAGTAAGGATTTGTGAAATCGATCGCCTTTTTGCGAGCAGGCGTCGCGCTCATGCCCGAGGCGATCATATCGATCTTGCCGCTTTTAATCGCAGGTATCAGCCCGTCAAAGCTCATATTTAAAATTTCGTATTTCACGCCCGCGCGCTTGGCAAGCTCGGTTACCAGATCCATATCAAAGCCGGTAACCTTGGAGTTTTCATCCACAAACTCAAACGGCGGATACTCGGCGTTCGTGCCCACGATGAGCGTATCTTTGGTGATGTCTTTAGCGACTAGCGAACCGCAAAGCAAAGCGCCCGCAACTAGAAATCTCATAAATTTTTTCATTTCCCTCTCCTTTAGTGGTTTAAAATTTTATTTAAAAATTCTTTCAATCTCGGATTTTGCGGATTTTCAAATACGTTTTTAGGCGTATCATCCACAGCGATCTTGCCGCCCTCCATAAAAAAAATCCTATTCGCGACATTGCGTGCAAAGCCCATCTCATGCGTTACCACAAGCATCGTAATGCCCTCTTTGGCGACCTCTTTCATTATACCTAACACCTCGCCGATCATCTCTGGATCTAATGCCGAGGTGGGCTCGTCGAATAAAATCACGTCCGGATTTACCGCCAAACTTCTAGCGATTGCGATGCGTTGCTTTTGTCCGCCGCTAAGCTTGTGCGGATAAGTATAGGCCTTATTGCTAAGACCGACCTTTTGCAGCAGCTCCTCTGCTTTTGCGTAGGCTTGTTCTTTAGTATAAATGCCCGCTTTTATGGGCGCTAGAGTTAAATTTTCCAGTACGTTTTTATTTGCAAAGAGGTTGAAATGCTGAAACACCATACTAACTTTGCGGCGAATTTTATTAATATCAGTATGCTTATCGGTAATATCCTCGCCGTCTATTTTAATAGTGCCGCCGCTTGGAATTTCAAGCAGATTTAAGCAGCGCAAAAAGGTTGATTTACCGCCGCCACTTGGACCGATGATCGCTACGATGTCGCCTTTATTTATGCTCTTTGAAATTCCTTTTAATACCGATAAATTGCCGTAGGATTTGGTTAAATTTGATATTTCAATCATTGCGGTTTAACCTACTTTCTAGCATTTTTACTAAAAACGAGAAAAATTTCACGCTTGCATAGTAAAGTACTGCGGCAAAAAGTATCGGCTGGACGGTATAAAGCGCAGCCTGCATGCTTTTTGAAAAAAACGTAAGATCAGTAATTGCTACGAGGCCCACGACCGAGGTCTCTTTAAATAGGCTAATAAACTCATTCGCAAGCGCAGGCAGGATATTTTTTATCGCCTGCGGAAAGACGATCTCTTTCATCGCCGTGCCGTAGCCTAGCCCCATCGCGCGCGCAGCTTCCATCTGGCCGCGATCGACGCTATTTATACCGCTGCGCACGATCTCCGCGACGTAGGCGGAGCTATTAAGCCCCAGCGCAAAGATCGCAGCTGCGATATTATTGCTCCACGTAGCAAAGATAATAAACACGAACACCATCAGCTGGATAACGATTGGAGTTCCGCGGATGATATCTACGTATTCGTCGATAATGAAGCTTAAAAATTTATTGTTTAGAAATTTTAAAAATGCCAGCATAAATCCTAATGCGATACCGATCACAATGCCGCCGGAGGTCAAAATAAGAGTAATGCCATAGCTTTTGGCGTATGAAATTTTTTGCGCTTCGCTCAGTTCGGGATAGGTGAAATAAAGCCCCACGGCGATTACAGTCAAAACAAATACGACCTTTAAAATTTTCTCGTTCAACCAAGGCGCCTTTTTCTTAAAATTTAAACGGCAAGAATACTAAAATTTCGTTAAAATCTGGCTAAATTCCGAAAGTAAAATTTTATTTGAAATAGAGTAAAATTAGCTTTTTTAAAAGGAGGCAACGATGAGCTTTTGGACCTATTGCGCAATCGCGATATATTTCGGCGCGCTTATTTTTATAGGTAGGTATTATTATGACAAGAATGCGAGCTTAAGCGAGTATCTGCTCGATAACCGCCGCCTGGGCCCATTTGTAACGGCACTTAGCGCTGGCGCTAGCGATATGAGCGGCTGGATGCTTTTGGGGGTGCCGGGCGCGATGTTCGCAACGGGGATTTGTAATATCTGGATAGCTCTAGGACTTTGCGTGGGCGCGTGGTGCAACTATAAATTTCTTGCAAAAAGGCTTAGAATTTACACCGAGGTAGCAAGCGACAGCGTCACGATCCCAGATTTTTTAGAAAATCGCTTTAAAGACCGCACCAAGACGCTTCGCATCATCTCAGGACTTTTGATCATCATATTTTTTACGCTCTATGTTAGCAGCGGCATAATCGCGGGCGGCAAGACCTTTGAGAGCTTTTTCGGGCTAAGCTTTACCTACGGCGCGATCGCTACAATCTTAATCGTCGTGTTTTATACCTTTTTCGGCGGATTTAAGGCCGTCGCGATCACCGACGCATTTCAGGGCGCACTGATGTTTGCGGTGCTTATTTTGATCCCTCTATTCTCTTACCGCGCGCTGCAGATCCCTGCGGACAGCTCCTTTTTAGCGCAGGTGCGGCTATACGGCGCGAGTCACCTCGATCTATTTTACAATCAAAGCTTCTTGGGCGTTTTGGGTCTGCTTGCTTGGGGGCTCGGATACTTCGGACAGCCGCACATCATCGTGCGCTTTATGGCGATTAGAAGCTCGCGCGAGCTTGATAGCGCGCGCCGTATCGGAATTTCGTGGATGGTGCTAGGGCTAGTAGGCGCGATGCTTAGCGGCCTGATCGGCTTTGTGTATTTTTCGCAAAAAGGTCTTAGCATAGACGATCCCGAAAAAATTTTCCTTGAGCTCGGTAAAATTTTCTTTCATCCATTCATCCTAGGCGTGATAATCTCTGCGGTGCTGGCGGCGATTATGAGCACCATCTCAAGCCAGCTTTTGGTAAGCGCGAGCGCGGTTACGAAGGATTTTATTTTCGCGTTTTATAAAAAAGAGGTGAGCGAGCGCACGCAGACGCTAAGCAGCCGCATCGCCGTCGTGATCATCGCCGCGCTCGCCGCGATCTTGGCGTTTGGCTCAAACGATACGGTGCTAAACGTCGTCGGAAACGCTTGGGCGGGATTTGGCGCGAGCTTCGGCGCGGTGCTTCTTTTCAGCCTGTATTCTAAAAAGATGAGCGCGCTCTCGGCTCTAGTAGGCATGCTAGTAGGCGGTATTACGGTCATTTGCTGGATATTATCGGGGCTTTCGGCGATCGTTTATGAGCTGCTGCCGGGCTTTTGCTTTTCGGCGCTTGCGATACTGCTCGTAAATCGCTACAACTCCGTGCTCGATAAGATGGCGGATGAGCCTAATGCCGCGCAAATTTCGCAGGAATTTGAAAAGATGAAAGAGCAAAGTTTAAGGGGCAAAGATGGCTAACGTAAAGTGCCCGCACTGCGGCTCTCAGATCGACATAGACGAGGCGCTGCAACGCGATATCAAGGCCAAATTTGAAGATGAAATTTTGCAGCAGAAGCGAAAGTGGCAGCAGCAGCAAAACGAAGCCACGCTTAAATTTGAAGCCGAGATCGCCGCTAAGCGCGAGGAGTACGCGAAGCATCTAGCGCAGCTGCAAGCGAAGGAAAACGCCTTCGAGCAGCGCGTAAAAGCGGCGACCGATTCTGCGCTAAACAGCGAGCGGGAGAAAATTTTAGCGCTTGCAAAATCTCAGATCGAGAGCGAAAACGCGGCGAAATTTGAAATTTTACAAAAAGAGCTGCAAGAAAAATCGCAAAGAATTTCCGAGCTAAATTTAATAAAGGCGGAAATGGAGGCGCAGAAGCGTAAATTTAGCGAGCGCGAGGCCGAAAACAAAGCCAAATCAGAAATCGAGCTAACCAACCGCGTAAACCAAGAGCGCGAGCGGCTTTCGAAGCAAATTTCGCAGGAAAACGAGCTGAAATTCCGCCAAAAAGATGAGCAGATCCAAAGCCTAATCGGCCAAATAAACGAGCTTAAGCGCCGCTCTGAGGTGGGCTCGCAGCAGCTTCAGGGCGAGGTGCAGGAGCTCGCGCTGCAGGAGTATCTGCGGCTAAACTTTCCTTTGGACGAGATAGATGAGGTCAAAAAGGGCGCGCGCGGCGCGGACTGCGTGCAAATGGTGCATACGAGGGAGTTTGCGGGCTGCGGTAAAATTTTATATGAGAGCAAGCGCACGAAAAGCTTCGAGCCCAAATGGATCGACAAACTCAAAGACGATATGATAGGCGAGGGCGCGCAGATCGGCGTTATCGTAACCGAGCAGATGCCGCCTCACAGACCTAGGCTGCATCAAGCGCCGAGCGATGCTAGCATCTGGATCTGTTCGTTTGAGGAATTTAAGGGTCTTTGCGCCGTCTTGCGCGAACACGTCGTGGCGCTTGCGTTTGCCAAGAGATCGGGGCAAAATCAAGATAGCAAAACGGCGATGCTCTACGACTATCTGACCTCGCCCGAGTTTGCAAACCAGATAAAGACGATCGTTTCGGCATTCGTCGGCATGCAAGAGAGCCTAAATAAGGAGCGCAACGCGATGGAGCGCATCTGGAAACAGCGCGAAAAACAGATCGCGCGTGCGCGAGACGGCGCGATCGCGATGCATGCAAGCATCAGAAGCATCGCCGGAAGCGGCGTAGCGCAGCTGGAGGATGTCGATGAAATTTTAAGCCTCGAAGCGATTGCGGCGGAGGGCGAAGCGGACGCGCTTCAAAACCAAGACGGCGACGGGACGCCATAACGGCATGCGGACAGATCGCGGCTATGGCGAAAGCACGAAGCGAGTTTGCGTCGTGAGGCTGAAATTTTGTAAAGTAACGCGATATTTGTCCACGGGCAAGCGGTGCTATAATTTCAAGAAGTAATTGCCGTATGCTTTTGAGTTTGCGAGGTTGGAATTTTGCTTGCGAATTTTATACTGGCAGAAATACACCGCACTGTGTAGAGTGGAAATTTCACGTGTAAAATTTTAAATTCATAATTAAGGAAGCGCTTCACGTCGCAAAAATTTGATTTGGAATTTCTGTTTTGTGTCCTTATCGGGAAGATTTTGCGCTAAAAGCCATAGCAAAATTTTAAGAATTCGCTTCGCCGTACCGTAAAAATTTTAAAATTTTGATCTGTAAATTTCATAAAAATTTATGAAATTTTTTAAATTTCTGCGCCGGAATTTTAGAATTTCTAATATTTTTTAAAATAAATTTAAATTTTTTAAATACCCTTGCCGCAGTCATTTGCGTACTAAAATTTTATCGATAAAAAGCGTTCGTTACCAATCGTTAACCCCCCCCCCCCCTATCATTCCGCAGTTGTTTTGCGTACAGGAGTTTGCACGCACAAGACTCGTTTTGTACGCCGTAGCCGCAGGTGCAGTTGCGCCGCGCGCAGTGTGCACCTTAGCATCTCTTAGCGCTTTGCTGCGCCATAGTATTTCGGCGCATCCTTCCGCGCGAGTTACGAAAATACTCTACAAAACGGGTGAGAGAGGCTGTGCGAGCTGTCCGAGGTAGGTGGCTCGCTTGATTTGCATAATTTATAAAGAGGTAAAATATGCGTATCTTAGGTAACATTATTTGGTTTTTTATGGCTGGTTGGATCTTGGCTATCTTGACCTATTTGTCGGGTTTGATCCTTACCATTTTAGTCGTGACCGCTCCCGTGGGGTTAGGTCTTATGGAATACGGCAAATTCTTGTTTTTACCCTTTACGCACGATATGGTGCGTAAAAAGAAAGGATCGGTAATCGACGCAGTGCATATGACATACCAGACTTACGCGAATATAGTTAAGGTCATTTACATCATAGTTTTTGGTATTTGGCTTTTTATTGGTGGAATTTTTACGGTTATAGGTCAGTTCATTACCATCATCGGAATTCCGTGCGCTATCGTGCTTGCCAAGTCATTAGGCACTATCTTTAATCCCGTAGATAAGGTCTGCATCAGCCACGATTTAGCCGAGGAACTAAGACGTAGAGTGGCTGCAGCTAAAGCGGACGAGATAAGCGGAGTGCAGCAAAGCGCAGCCGCAAAGTCGCTACAAAACTGCGAATACGACGTAACGCCTCAGAAGCTATCCGTAGTGCCTATCATAGGCATCGTAGTAGTTGTTTTGCTCGTAGTATTGATTGGGCTACCGAGATTATCGGCTACTAGAGATGATGCGGAGATTGCTAAGTTGATGACAAATTTAAGTACTGTTGAAACCGATATAAGCTCTTACTATACAGCCATGGGTAAATTTGGAGATTTTTCAATTATGACATTCGTTCCCTTAGAGCCTAACGGAGCAAATTCAGTGTATCTTAAAAGCGGCAAAGGGGATAGATGCTTCGTAATTAGCGTAGATGCCAAAAAGAAAACCTTCACTGTAGAAAAGGGTCCCGATGCTGAAAATAATATCTGCCGAAGAGCATACGAATACTCAAGTATCGCCAAGATGCTATCGGCGCCTATCCCAGTGAAAACCTATTGATCCGCACGATTTAAGAGTGGATTAGATTATCGCGGCGGATTTAAGAGCCCTGAAATTTTATATAAAATTTCATCTTAAATTTACGTTGCCTTATGCGCATGAAAGCGATCTGATCGAAAATCAGACAAAGTCGCGCGCTTTGGCGTGAAATTTAGCCACTATTTGGGCGGATCTAGGCGCCATAAAATTTCGCGGCTAAGATTTAACGCCGTTTTAAGATTATTTTTGTAAAATCACATTTCTTTTTTACCGCTGGCGGGCTCATAGCTCAGTTGGTTAGAGCATCCGGCTCATAACCGGATGGTCCTAGGTTCAAGTCCTAGTGAGCCCACCACCACAAAATTTTTTGCTTTTCACTACATCAAAATCCGCAAAATTCTATAAATTTCATGCGTCGTTTTTCCTTTGAAATTCCGCTTCATAACTTCAAAAGACAAAGCTTACCGCATAATTTCAGCTTTAAAATTTGGTTAAGCTCGCGATTGAATTTTCAAATTTAACTTTCATTTGGCGACCGATTAAATTTTATTTTATGCCAAGTTGCGGTAGAATTCCGTTAAAATTCTTAGTGCGGGGAGATGCCCATGTCAGAAAATCAAACGAAAAAAGGCGGAATTTTAGCTTTTTATTTTAACTCAAGCCTACTTTGGCGCATCATTATCGCTTTAGTGTTGGGCTCTGCGATCGGTATGTTACTACCTAAAAATATGCCGGTGGGCGATACCACGTGGGTGGCGATTTTAACACCTTTTGGAGATCTTTTCGTGCGGCTTTTAAAGATGATCATGGTGCCAATCATCATCTGTTCGCTGATCGTGGGCACTAGCAGTATCTCGCCCGCGCACCTGGGCAAAGTAGGCGTTAAGGCGATCATATTTTACGCTATAACTACGCTTTTTGCGATCGTCATCGGCCTAGCGTGTGCGTTTGTATTTTCTCCAGGTAGCGGGCTTGATCTAAGCGATGCGTCCAAGGCTGTCGAAAAGGCAGCGAACGCGCCTAGTATGAGTAAAATTTTGCTTAATATAATTCCTACGAATCCTTTTGATTCTATAGCCAAGGGCGAAATTTTGCCGATCATCGCGTTTTGCTTATTTCTTGGCGTAGGGCTTGCGTTTTGTCGCGACAGTAGTGATGCTCGTATTAAAAATTCCGCTGATACGGTTTATAATTTTTTCGATGGAATGAGCGAAATTATGTTTAAGGTCGTGCATTGGGTGATGCAATACGCACCAATCGGCGTTTTTGCGCTAATGTTTGTAGTGTTTAATAAAAGCGGTATCGAGGCTTTCAGCTCGCTATTAAATGTCACGATTACCCTATACGTGGGACTTGCGATTCAAGTATTTGCGGTTTATTGCGTTATTTGTATGCTTATCGGAGTTAGCCCGATTAAATTTCTTAAAAAAGTGCGTCCGCCGATGCTTACGGCTTTTGTTACCCGCAGCTCCAACGGCACGCTTCCGATTACGATGCAAACCGCCGAAGATATGGGAATTCCAAAGGCGATCTACGGCTTTGTTTTGCCTGTGGGCGCTACGGTGAATATGAACGGCACGACCGTGTATTTGGGCGTGTGCACGCTCTTTATCGCTAATGCTTGCGGTATCGATCTAAACGGCGGCCACTACCTCACGATCATCATCACTTCGATGCTTGCGGCGATCGGAACTGCCGGAGTTCCGGGAGCCGGTGCGCTAATGCTGCTTTTAGTGCTCGAGTCTATCGGCGTCAAGGTAAGCGGTAACGTGGCGATCGCTTACGGAATGATTTTGGGCATTGACGCGATTTTGGATATGGGGCGAACCTCGATGAACGTAACGGGCGATGTCGTGGCGTCGATCTACGTCGCAAAGAGCGAAAACGAAATGGATATGAGTAAGTGGGAAGATTAGCCCAAGTAAAATTTAGAAAGGACGAGCTATGAAAAGAGTTGGGATTATCGGTGGAATGGGACCTTTAGCGAGTGCGGATCTGTATATGAAGATTATAGAAGAGACTGCGGCGAGCAGCGATCAAGAAAATATTCCGCTTGTAATTGATAGCTATCCGCAGATCGAAGATCGCACGGCGTTTATCTTAGGCAAAGGTGAAAATCCGCTTCCGCGCCTAAGCGAGAGCGCTGTTAGGCTCAAAAATGCGGGCTGCAAGGCGTTTGCGATGGCGTGTAACACGGCGCATTTTTTCGCAGACGATGTAGAAGCTACGGCGGAAATCCCGCTAATTCATATCGCCGAGGTCACCGTAAAAGCGATCCGCAAAAATTATCCAAACGCCCATAAAATCGCCGTGCTAGCCACTATCGGTACAAAAAAAGCTAAAATTTACGACGATCCGCTCAAAGAAGCGGGGCTAATCAGCGTGGAGCTTGGCGAAGAAAATCAAGCGGTTTTGATGGATTGCATCTACAAAGGCGTTAAGGCGGGCAAGACTGCCGAATACGTGGGGACTTTTGAGAATTTGCTAGGCAAAATCGATGCTGATATTTACGTCGTTGCCTGCACCGAGCTGCCACTATTTTTGCCGTTAATCAAAAGCGATAAAATTTTCGTTGATCCTACTAGAGAGCTTGCCAAAGCGATCGTGGAATTCTCAAGATCATAGAGCCGCAAGGCTTTGCAAGCGGAATTTTAAACCGCAAAATTTTACGATGATTTAAGTCGTGAAATTTTACGGAACTATATTGAACCAAAATTCCATCAAGGCGGAATTTTACGATAGCAAAATTTCATCACAGCATTTTAAGCTTAGAATTTTGTCAAAATTTAAACCGCAGATCCAGAATGTAAAACCTCGAGATAAAATCAATAGCAAATTTACTCGTGAAATTTCTCACTGAAATTTAAGCTAAAATTCCATTAAATTTGACCGTTTCTAAAGCCCGAATTTACTATAATCTCCAAATCAAAAAAGGATTAAAATGAGCGACTACACCCATCTACACCTTCACACCGAGTATTCGCTGCTAGACGGCGCGAATAAAGTAAGCGAGCTCGCCGAGCTTTTGCAGAGCCGCGGTACCAAGGCATGCGCGATCACCGACCACGGCAATATGTTCGGCGCGATAGACTTTTATCAGACGATGAAAAAGCACGGCATCAAGCCGATCATCGGTATCGAGACCTATCTGCACAACCACGAGGATATCGGCGATAAAAGCGACCGCCAGCGCTACCACTTGATACTGCTTGCTAAAAACGAGACGGGCTACAAAAATTTAATGTATCTTAGCTCGCGTGCGTTTTTGGACGGCTTCTACTACTACCCGAGGATCAACAAAAAAATTTTAAAAGAGCATAGCGAGGGGCTCATCTGCTCCTCGGCATGTCTAGCAGGCGAGGTGGAATTTCATCTAAATAGAAGCGAGCGAAATTTAAAGCGCGGCGCGGGCGGCTACGAAGCGGCGAAAAAAGCGGCGCTTGAGTATAAGGAAATTTTCGGCGAGGATTTTTATCTCGAGATCATGCGCCACGGCATCGGCGAGCAGTTAAATGTCGATAAAGACCTCATCCGCCTTTCGCGCGAAATCGGCGTCAAGATCATCGCTACCAACGACGCTCACTACTCGCGCAAGGACCGCGCCAAGGCCCACAACGTCTATCAGTGCATCTCGATGGGCAAGACGATCAACGACGGCGACCGCCTAAAACACGTCGTTTCGGAATTTTACGTAAAAAGCGACGAGGAGATGAGGCGGCTTTTTGCCGACATCCCCGAAGTGATTGAAAACACCGCCGAGATCGTGCAAAAGTGCAATTTGAAATTTGCCTTCGACGAGAAGGACTACGCGCCGACGCCGCCGAATTTTAAATTTACGATCGAATACGCCGCTAGGCTCGGGCTTTCGCTGCCGCAGCCTGATGAGCGATATAGCTTTGCAAACGATGATTTTTTATTCGATCATCTGTGCCGCGAGGGGCTTAAAGAGCGCCTTAAATTTATCGATCCACAGAAACACGAAATTTATCGCGAGCGCCTGGAAAAGGAGCTTGCCATCATCAAAAACATGCATTTTTCGGGCTATATGGTCATCGTGCAGGATTTCATCAACTGGGCGAAGGATCACGACATTCCGGTTGGCCCAGGTCGCGGCTCTGCGGCGGGCAGCATCTGCGCGTACGCGCTTCGCATTACCGACCTCGATCCGATCCCGTATAATCTGCTTTTCGAGCGATTTTTAAACCCGTCGCGTATCTCGATGCCCGACATCGACGTGGATTTTTGCCAGGCGCGCAGAGGCGAGGTGATCGACTATGTCATTGATCAGTATGGCAAATACAACGTCGCGCAGGTTGCGACCTTCGGTAAGCTGCTCGCGCGCGGCGTCATCCGCGATGTGGCTCGCGTCTGCGATATGCCGCTTTCGCAAGCCGATAAGATGGCGAAGCTGATCCCCGATAAGCTCGGCATCACGCTCAAGCAGGCTTACGACGCCGAGCCGAAGCTGAAAGAATTTATCGATGCAGATCCGATCGCACAGCAGGTTTGGGAGTTTGCGCTGGGCCTTGAAGGGCTAAATCGCAACGCAGGCATGCATGCCGCAGGCGTTGTGATCTCAAACGAGCCGTTGTGGAATAAAGCGCCGCTATTTAAGCAGGATAAGGGCGAGGATGCGCGCCTGGTAACGCAATACACTAAAAACTATCTCGAGGACGTCGATCTGATAAAATTTGACTTCCTGGGTCTAAAAAACCTTGACGTAATCGATAACGCCGCCAAGCTCGTCAAGCGCCGCTACGGTCGCGACATCGTCTGGGAGGAGATCGATTTTAACGACCGCAAGACCTACGAGACGATTCAAAGCGGCAACACGCTGGGGATTTTCCAAATCGAGGGCGCGGGCATGCAGGATCTGGCGATGAACCTACGCCCCGACCGCTTCGAGGATATCATCGCGATGATCTCGCTATACCGCCCGGGGCCGATGGATCTAATCCCCGATTTTATCAGGATCAAACACGGCGAGCTGAGCGCTAGCTATATCTTCCCCGAGATAAAAGAAATTTTAGAGCCAACATATGGCATCATCGTCTATCAAGAGCAGGTCATGCAGATCGTACAGAAGGTAGGCGGCTTTAGCTTGGGCGATGCCGATCTGGTGCGCCGCGCGATGGGTAAGAAGGATGAGAAGAAGCTCGCTCATATGCGCGAGCAGTATCTAAGCGGCGCCAAAGAGCTGGGCTTTGACGTAGCGAAAGCGGATGAGCTATTTGATCTGATTATGAAATTTGCCTCCTACGGCTTTAATAAATCTCACGCCGCGGCGTATTCGATGATCACCTTTCAAACGGCCTATCTTAAGACCTACTATCCGGCGGAGTTTATGGCGGCATTGCTTACCTCAGAAGAGGGCAACACCGATAAAATTGCAAAGTATATCGACGAGGCTAGCCGCCTTGGTATCGGGCTTTTGCCGCCGTCGATCAATCAAAGCTTAAGAGGCTTTAGCGTCGTGGACGACGAAAACTCCAAATCGGGCACCTCGATCATCTACGGCCTAGGCGCGATCAAGGGCGTGGGCGGTGCCGCGATCGAGAATATCTTAGAGCTTCAAAGCGAGGCTAAATTTCAAAGTATCGACGATTTTGCTTCGCGCGTGGACAATTTCCGCGTCAATAAAAAGGTCATCGAGTCGCTGATCTATGCAGGCGCGATGGATTGTCTGGGTAAGAGTCGCCTGGCGATGATTCAAAATATGGAAAATATCCTTGAGGTAATGAAAAAAATCACCGAGATTAAAAAGGACGCCGCAAGCTCGCTTTTTGGTGAGGATGAGGATATGACGAGCGGTATGAGCGTAAGCTTCGTCGATACCGACAAGGAATTTCCGCAGAGCGAAATTTTAAAATTTGAGCAGCAGACCGTGGGCGTGTATCTTTCGGGACATCCGCTAGATGATTATAAAGAGGAGATGGAAGGTATCGACTACACGCTATCCTCAGCGTTTAGCGAGATCGAGGGCGATAGCGCCGAGGTGCTTAGCGTGGGGCGGATCGAGGATCTATCCACGCGCATGACGAAAACGGGCAAAAAAATGGGGATTTTAAACGTGCTTGATCTGCACGGCAGCTTCGAGCTCGCGGTGTTCGATAACGCGCTAAAGGCGATCGAAAACTTAAGCCCGCAGGAGCGGGAGCGCCCGTACGCCTTTATGATTAAAATTTCAAAAAGCGCGGTTGGCGGCGCAGCGTATCAGCTGTCGTTTCTTTCGATGATGAGCCTGCAAAATGCCCGCGATGCGAGCTTCCGTCCGCGCGCGGGGGTATTTTTGAGCGAGAATCCACTCAAAGCTTACGCCGCACAGCTTGGAGCAATCGCACATACTAAATCGAACGAATTCGACGAACTGGTGGGCGACGAGGATGCGAGCGTTAAAATTTTGTGCGTCGGTAAGATCGAAAACGTCCACACCCGCACGACCAAATCGGGCAAGCAGATGGCAAATCTTACGGTGCTTGATCTTGCGGGCAGCTTCGAGATGAGCGCATTCGGCGATATTTGTGATGCGGTCACTGCGCTAGGGGACGTGGAGCTGGAGCGCCCGATGGCGTTTTGGGCGCGGCTTAGCAAAAATACATCCCCTTACGGCGGGAAATTTCAAATTTATCTGGATGAAATTTTAACTCTAGATGCCGCGCAAAATATCGACGGCTACGCACCTAGCAAGGTGCGAGGCTTTGGCGGTAGGGAGCGTGAGGGCTTTAGCGGCGGCAATTTCGGCTCCAGCAGAAACTTTGGTGGCGAACGAGGTGGCAGCTTTGGCGGAGGAAATTTTGCTGAGCGAAGGGGCGGGTTTGCTGCGGAGGATCCCGTCCTTAAGGCGCGCAAAGAGCGCGAGGCACAGCGCAAAAACGCGCAGGATTTCGAGTTTGAGCTAAGCTTGGGCGAGCTTAGCCGCGAGAAAATTTATAAAATTTACCACCTCGCCTTTTGCGACACGGCGCTAAAAAATACCAAGCGGCTGATCCTGCGGATCCGCAACGGCAGCGAGGTGCTCGTTTATCCGACCGAATACATCGTGAGCGATAATTTCAGCGAAAAGGTGCGCGAAATCATCGCGGCGTAGGTGCGGCTCTTTCGTCGCGCCAGGTCGGTAAAATTTTATTCTTGTTCGCTTTGCACGTAAGTAGCTTTTGGCGTCGCAAACAGTCATGGTTTTTGGCGCGACCGCGATAAGAGACGACAATATTTTCGGCTCAAAGCTTGCTGCATGTAAAATTTACTGTGCTGCACGCAAAAACTAAAATCACGTAGATCGTCCGTGATATCTAAATTTATTGCGTTTATCGAGGCGGAATTTTATCTGCCACAAATTTACAGGCACATAGACCGCTTCCTGCTTTATTGCGTCGGTGAGGCTTATAGCGCGTCGCTTGAGTTACCGCAATAACAGCTCGCCGTGCCTCGGCAGAGTTGAATTATATTGTCGCGCTGGTCTACCTACGGTACGACAAACGGCATGAGCGTTTTTAAATTTCTAGCTAAATTTTTGCGAAGTTTTACTTTGGCGAATCTCCACGCAGCTTTAAAATTTTAAACTTTAGCGGATTTGAAATTTTAGGCATAGTTTTACTACGTAAAATTTTATCGCGGTAAAATTTCGCCGAGCAAATTTAGTAAAGCATGTAAAAACAGATCCAAGACGCGCAGAAAAAATCCGAAACAAAGCTGGCGAGCAAACGGTGCCCGAAAAAATCAAGCTAGCGCGGACTGGGCTCGAGCCGAGCCGCGCGCCGGGATGCAACCTGTCTTAAATCCAAAATTTATCAAAATTATTAAACGGCTGTATTTGAAATTTTTCGCACTGTATATATTGACTGCGCTAAACGTGTTTGTCCTTCCTAAAAATATAGGCAGTAATGCCGTTTACGCGGGCTTTGTAAGTCTTATAAAGCAGTTTTTCAAATATCGCCGTAGCAGGGATTGATCCGTACGCGCGGCTAGCATCTTTGATTTTGGCGCAGGCTACTTTCTATACTTAAAGAATGGCGCTAATTCAATTTCGCGCGATTTTTAGTGGCGAAATTTAGCGAGTTGAAATTCAGAAATTCTGCCGTTTCCAAGCCGCTGGAATTTGAGCTCAAATTTAGAGTTCGCGAGAATTTTAAATTTTACGACGTGAAATTGTGAAGCGGGATTTTAGAATTTTGAAATTCTGCGCCGTGGAGTTTTGTATTTTGAAATTTCGCGAGCTGTAAATTTAGGCTAAATTTTAAAATTTGTAACGATAAATTTTAAAATTTTAGGCTGCGCGGCTCGGCAAAGCGCATCCGCCTCTTGATAAATCAAATTTCTAATCTGGTTTAAATTTAAGAAGCACGGTTGCTGCCGTAAAATTATATACGCAGCAGCGGTTTTTTAAACGACAGCGCGCCAAAGTGGTGATGATTCTCACGCAAAATATGCCGCGCCTGCCGCAAGCACTGCGTGGCAGGGCAAGCGAGCATTTACGCGATCGTGCGGGCTAGTTTATCTCTTAAATTTAAAATTTCATCGCGCTTTAGCACGAAGCTGTTTTTGTTGGCGATGAGGTGCGCCGAGCTTTGCATTATGGTTTCTGCGGGTTGCAGCCCGTTTTGCTTCATCGTAGCGCCGGTCTCCACGACATCGACGATAGCGTCGGCAAGCCCTATGAGCGGGGCTAGCTCGATCGAGCCGTAGAGTTTGATGATATTTACGGCGACGGCCTTGGAGGCGAAGTATTCGCGAGTGATGTTGGGCATTTTCGTAGCGATCTTAAGGCTCGGAGCGCCGTAGTTTAGCTGAGTGCCCGAATGTACGCCCACACAGACGCGGCATTTTCCGATTTTAAGATCGAGCAGCGTAAGTACGTCGGGGCGATGCTCCTCAAGCACGTCAAGCCCCACTACGCCGATATCCGCCGCGCCTCCCATAACGTAAGTAGGGATATCTTGGTTGCGGACGTAGAGGAATTTAAAATCGCCCTCTTGCATTATGAGTTTGCGATCCTCGAAAGCAAAATCGAGCCCGAAAATGGTTTTGAAAATTTTAAGCGTATCGTCGGCTATACGGCCTTTGGGAAGCGCTATGGTTATCATGCGAGCCCCTTTTTTGCGATCAGGCTTACCATCGATTTGAAGATCAGATCCTTTTCATAGATCGAGTTGCGAAAATACCGCATCAGATAGGCTCCGTCGCCGCCCGTGAAGTAAATTTTATTATTGCCCGCGATGTTTTCGATCGTAAGCACGATCGGCTTTAAAATCCCGTAGTTTACGGCACTTACGGTCTTTTGCGGCAGCGGATCCAGATCGATATTGGTTGAAAGCGTCACGTCCAGCACCGGCGCGATGCTCGCAAACGACTTTAAAAGCGTACTAATACCGGGCATTATAAATCCGCCTAAATGCGAGCCTCTAAACATCAAATCCACGGTAATCGCGCTGCCCGCATCGACGACGATGCCCGTCGCTACCGCGGAGCACGCCGCTATGCGGTCGATCCCGAGCCCGCGGTAGGCGGTTTTTAGTTCAAAGTGCGGCGCCAGATCGACAAACAGAGGGTTTTTCAGCTTTTTTTTCATGCTTTCGTTCACGCTAATGAAAAAAATTCGCTCTTTCGGCTCGTACCGCATAAATTCCGCTATGGGCATGCTTTGCGTTACGCCGCCTTTATAAAATTTAACTCTAGAATTTCCTACGTCACACAAAAGCATAGAGGCTAAATCCGTTTTCTTTTAAAAATTTCGCGCTTTTGGAGCACATCTGTGAGTTGTAAAACAGCACGCGCTTCTTGACGACCTTGCCGAGACTTGTGCTAATTTCGTTTGCGAGCGAGAGTAGAAATTCCGCATCGCGCATTACAAAGCGAGATTTTGCGTCGCGCATAAATAAAAGGACGTTGTAGCTTTTTAGATCCACGCCAAAATACGCGCCGTATGATCGCGAGCGCGTGAAGCTAGCAATATCTAGCGTTTGGAATTTTTGAAGCAAAAGGCCTTCGCGAACGCAAAGTTTTGAAATTTTATCTAGCATCAAAATTTAAAATTTTATCGCCGTAGTAAAACGAGCTGCCTGCGATAAAGGACTTATCATCGAACTCGCCATTTAGCTCGTAGATCGCTTGTCCCTCTAAATTTTCGTCGGTGCGGATGACGTAGCCGTTACGCTCGATGATATACAGATAGCCGCCGCTAAGTAGTGCGCCGCTAAACTGCGCGAAGGTAAATTTACGCGATTTGATCAAATTTAGCCCGCGATCGAGTAGCTCGACTCTGCCGTCTTTTAAGAAAAGATAAATTCTATCGCCGCTAAAAATCACGTCTTTGATGTCTACGTTATGGTTTTTATTGCCCGTAGGACTTACCAGCATTAGCCTAGTGGCAGTTACGGCATAAAGGTTATCGCCCTTGTTTTCTAAGGCGATAATGTTGTTAAAAAACGGCTGGTTGCTCACGACGAAATCGCGTGCCGAGCGCCCGCCTACGTCTTCTGCGATGCTGACTAGTCCGTCTAACGCAGGATAAGCGATAAGTTGGTTGATAAATAGCGGTGACGCCACGCGCGAATCGATTGCGAATGCATCGCCTACTTTATGATCGAGTACCACTGCGCCCGAGCTTAGCTTGATAAGCATAATCGAATCATCGCTCATCACTAAAGCCAAATCATCGCCGCGTATATTTGCACTTAGCGCTTGTCTGCCGAGGGCTTTTTCAAATTTTACGGCACCTGTGCTACCAACTACTTTAAGCGTGCCATTGATGTCGGTTACGACGAAATTTCCGTCATATTCGCCTAAAAATTTCTCACTTTTTAAGACTTTGAAATTTTTCACCAATCCGTTTTTAGAGATGACTTCGCCGTCTTTTAGCGTAGCACCATCTTTACTAATCGCTACGATTTCTGATGGCAGTGAGCCGTTAAATTTCATATCGCCTGTGATGTTTTCGTCGCTAGGTTCGAAATACTGGCGCTTCGTCGAGCAGCCCAAAAATAAAAACGATAGTAAAAGCGTAAATATCAGCGTTTTTTTCATTATTTATTGCCTCCATAGTGTTTCAAAGCAAGTGCGATTTGACGAACTGGCGAGTTGAGTGGAATTTTATCTAGCTCTGCGTGAGCTTGCTCGATTTTGCCCTCTTTTAGTAGGTCGTAGCCTTTGAGCAAAGAATCGTAATCGGCGAGTAGCACTCCGCCTTGTTTGCCGTTTTGTAGATTTATTATCTCTTTTAGCATAACATCGATGCCTTGGGTATTTTCTAGCGCCGCTCGCTCGTCTGCAGAGCCGTTTTGCAAAATATAAAGAGCGTATAGATTTATATCTTTTTGCTTAAGCTCGGCTAGCTTAGCGTCGTCGCGCTTGTTAAGCAGCTCGTCATAGATCGCATTAGCACTTGCTATGCGGCGATCGCTTAGAAATTCATTTGCGTAATATCCGATAAATGCTACGATCAAAACCGCAGCCAAAAATATCAGCGGCTTTTTGTATTTTTTTACGAAAATTTCACTTTTTATGACGCTTTCTAGAAACTGCTCTTCTGTGCCGATCTCTTTTTTCACGCCTTCGATGTCGTCTTTTAAAGCCAAAATTTAGTCCTTTATTTGAGAAAATCGGCGTAATTGTAGCATAAAAAATTTTAAATACCGCCTAAGATAAAGAATTTTTATGATATAATGTCGCATTTATCAGAAAAAGGAAAGTTATGATAATAGACGATGCCTTGCTAAGTAAGCTGGAAAGGCTATCTGCTCTTAAAATTCCAGATGAAAAACGGGAGGAATTCAAGGGGCAATTGAATAATATCGTAGATTTTGTAGAAATTTTAAATGAGCTAGATTTACAAAGCGGCGAGGCGGCTATCACTACGCTAAAAGGCGGTACTCCGTTTCGCAAAGATATCCCACGCAAAAGCGACGTCGCAGAAAGCGTCTTAAAGCATGCTCCGCAGTCCGAAGGCGGCTACTTCGTAGTACCGAAAATCATAGATTGAAAGGAATTTTATGGAAGAAGTTCAAAGAAATTTAGTAGATATCGAAACCCTACTAAAAACCGTCGTTTTTAACAAAGCGAGCGACCTTCACTTAGTTTCGCGCTCGGCGCCTCAAATACGTATCGACGGAACATTGCGCCCACTTGCCATGGATCCGCTTAAGGGCACGGATATCGAGTATATCTGCTACGCGCTCATTACCGATGCTCAAAAAAGTGCGCTCGAGGAAAATAAAGAGCTTGACTTTGCGATCGAGCTTCCTAATATCGGACGCTTCCGTGGCAACTACTACTACACTATGAACGGCGATTTGGCTGCGGCGTTTCGTATTATTCCTATCGATATTCCTAGCCTGGATGATTTAAAAGCCCCTACGATTTTTAAAGAGGTAGTCAAGCACGAAAAAGGTATGATTTTGGTTACCGGGCCTACTGGTAGCGGTAAATCAACTACTCTTGCCGCGATGCTAAACGAGATCAACGAAAAAGAGCGCAAGCACATCATCACCGTTGAAGATCCGGTCGAGTTCGTCCATACCAATAAAAAAGCGCTTTTCTCTCACAGAAATATCGGCACCGATACCCATTCCTACGCTAATGCGTTAAAATTTGCCTTGCGTGAGGACCCGGACATTATCCTCGTGGGCGAGATGCGTGATAGAGAGACTATCTCGATCGCCATTACCGCGGCTGAGACCGGTCACTTGGTATTTGGTACGCTACACACCAACTCCGCGATGCAGACGATTAACCGTATTATCGATAGCTTTGATGGCGGCGAGCAGCTCCAAGTACGAAATATGCTCTCCGTGTCACTTACCGCAGTCATTTCGCAATCACTTTTGCCAAAGCTTGGTGGCGGACGTATCGCGATCCATGAAATTTTGCTAAATAACAATGCCGTAGCGAATCTAATCCGCGAAAACAAGGTGCATCAAATTTACTCTCAAATGCAGCTAAATCAGCAATCTACCGGTATGATAACTCAAACTCAAGCGATGGTTAAAGCGATCCGTGCAAATCAAATTTCAAAAGACACGGCGTTTAGGTACTCGACTAACCTACAAGAGCTAATAGGCGTGGTGGGTGCTTGATGGAAGGTATTAATTGGTTCGACGTCGGCTGTTTAGTACTCGTAGTGCTCTTCGGACTGCGCGGCATCACTAATGGCATCGTTAAAGAAATTTTTGGAATTTTGGGTCTCATCGGCGGTCTTTTTGCCGCGATGCGTTATAAAACTATGGCGGGCGAGTGGATTGCAGCAAAAATTCCAGCTTTACAGAATGCAAACGGCGTGCTTTCAGGCGATACGACGCAGGTTCTCATCGGCTTTATCGCTGTGCTTTTTGGCGTATGGATCTCGTGTCTGATTATAGGTGAAATCATTTCAAAATTCTTTAAATGGAGCGGACTCGGATTTGTCGATAAGATCGGCGGCTTTGTGTTTAGCGTAAGTAAAATTTTCTTGATTTTTGCCGTTATCGTTACGCTTGCAAGCGGTCCTATGTCGATGAACGAACAGACCAAAAAGTATTTTGAAAGCAGCAAAACTGCGCCGATTTTCTTAAAAATCGGAAATTGGATTTTAAATCTCAAAGACGATCCGAAGATCAAACAAAGCTTGGATTCTATCGGTTCTAAGATGGATGATAAGCTCTTAAAAGATCAAAATTCTACCACCCGTATGAACTCGGATCAAAATCAAAGCACTGAACATAGCGATTTTAACGCCAGTTCAGAAATAAATTCTACAGAAAGGACAAAATTATGAATGCAAAAATCGAAAATTTAGAGTTTGACGCTCTAATTGTTGAGTTTAAAAAGGCGCTTGCCGCTAGCGGTCTAAAATATACTAAGCAGCGCGAGGTTTTGCTTCGTACGCTTTATAACAATAACAAACACTTCACACCTGAGGCGCTTCACAACGAGATCAAAGCGAAATTTCCGGATTTAAACGTAGGCATAGCGACGGTGTATCGCACCTTAAATTTGCTTGAGGATTCAGGTATGGCGACATCGATCTCATTTGGCGCGCAGGGTAAGAAATTTGAGCTTGCGAACAAGCCTCACCACGACCATCTAATCTGCAAAAGCTGCAATAAGATCATAGAATTTCAAGACGCCACTATAGAGCGCAAACAGCTTGCCGTCGCCAAAGAGCACGGATTTACGCTTACGGGGCACATGATGCAGCTGTATGGAATTTGCCCTGAATGCGCGGCAAAAAGGAAGTAGATTGTTTGATAGCCAGTTAGAAATCCAAAGGATAGACAAGGCGTCGGAACTTCGGAATTTGGGGGCTAATCCCTATCCGCACTTTCTAAAAAAAGATATGAGCATAGCCGAGTTTAAAGAGAAATTCGGCTACATCAAAGATACCGAGGATAAAAAAGCGAGCGAGGAGGTAAGCCTTGCCGGAAGGTTAAAGCTAAAGCGCGTCGCGGGCAAATCCACCTTTGCAAACATAGAGGATCAAAGCGGCAATATTCAAATTTATTACTCGCGCGACAGCATCGGCGAGGAGGATTACGCTAAATTTAAGAAAAATCTTGAAGTGGGCGATATAATTTTGGTGCGCGGATATGCTTTTGTCACCCAGACGGGCGAGTTTTCGATCCATGCTAGTAAAATAATGCTCGCATCCAAAGCGATCTGCCCGCTTCCGGAGAAATTTCACGGCCTAACCGACATCGAGATGCGCTACCGCCAAAGATACCTCGATATGATAATGAACCCAGAGATCCGCGAGGATTTTATTAAGCGCTCGATTATCGTTAGCGAGATCCGCAGCTTTTTTGAAAAGCACGGATTTTTGGAAGTCGAAACGCCGATGATGCACCCTATCGCGGGCGGCGCGAATGCTAAGCCTTTCATCACGCACCACAATGCCCTAGACGTCGATCGCTACTTGCGTATCGCGCCGGAGCTGTATCTAAAGCGCCTCGTAGTAGGCGGCATGGAGGCGGTCTTTGAGATCAACCGAAACTTCCGCAACGAGGGCATGGATCTGACGCACAATCCGGAATTTACAAGCATAGAATTCTACTGGGCGTGGCATGATTATAACGACGCGATGAACCTAACCGAGGAGCTATTTAAAGCACTATTTAAGAGGCTCGGGCTAGGCGAAATTTTAACCTACGATGAGCGCGAGATCGATTTTTCAAAGCCTTTTGCGCGCATAAAGTATCTCGACGCACTTACTCAGATAGGCGGCATCGAGCCGCAGATCGTAAATGATCGCGAAAAGATCATCGCAAAGCTCAAAGAGGACAAATTTGAAGTCAATGAAAAGCTCGATCTAGGCCACCTGCAGAGCGAACTTTTTGATAATTACGTAGAAGCTAAGCTCATAAATCCGACCTTCATCGTGGATTTTCCGATCTCGATCAGCCCGCTTTCGCGCAGAAGCGACGAAAATCCGCAGATAGCCGAGAGATTTGAGCTCTACATTGCAGGCAAGGAGCTAGCCAACGCCTTTAACGAGCTGAACGATCCGCTCGATCAATACGCCAGATTTAAGGCGCAAATCGATGCCAAAAATGCAGGCGACGACGAAGCTCACGAGATGGATGAGGATTACGTCCGCGCGCTTAGCTATGCGATGCCGCCGACTACCGGCTGGGGGCTTGGAATCGATCGCTTAGCGATGATTTTGCTGAATAAAAAATCGATCCGCGACGTGATTTTATTCCCTGCGATGAGGCCGCTAAATTTAGATAAGGAGCAGTAATGTCAAATTTAGAAAAATTCGATAATGAAATTTTTAGTTTAACCAACAAAGAGCTTGCCCGCCAGTGCGATTATTTAGAGATGATCGCGAGCGAAAATTTCACCTATCCCGAAGTGATGGAGGCGATGGGCTCGGTGCTAACGAACAAATACGCCGAGGGCTACCCCGGCAAGCGCTACTACGGCGGCTGCGAGTTCGTAGACGAGATCGAGCAGATCGCGATCGACCGCTGCAAAAAGCTCTTCGGCTGTGAGTTTGCAAACGTCCAGCCAAACAGCGGCAGCCAAGCCAACCAAGGCGTCTATGCCGCATTTTTGAAACCTGGCGATAAAATTTTAGGCATGGCGCTTAGCCATGGCGGGCATTTGACGCACGGCGCAAAGGTCTCAAGCAGCGGAAAGATGTATGAGAGCTTCGAATACGGCGTGGAGCTCGACGGCCGCATAAACTACGATAAGGTGCTTGAGATCGCTCAGATCGTAAAGCCGAAGATGATCGTTTGCGGTGCGAGCGCCTATACGCGCGAGATAGATTTTGCTAAATTTAGACAGATCGCAGATAGCGTGGGCGCGTTTCTTTTCGCCGACGTAGCGCACGTCGCAGGTCTCGTCGTCGCGGGCGAACACACGGATCCGTTTCCGCACTGCCACGTCGTAAGCTCGACCACGCACAAGACGCTTCGCGGTCCGCGCGGCGGCATCATAATGACCAACGACGAGGAATTTGCTAAAAAGATCAACTCGGCGATCTTTCCGGGTATTCAAGGCGGCCCGCTAATGCACGTCATCGCTGCTAAGGCAGTGGGCTTTAAACACAATCTAAGCCCGGAGTGGAAGGTCTATGCCAAGCAGGTCAAGGCAAACGCTAGAGTTTTGGGCGAGACGCTGGTTAAGCGCGGCTTTGATCTCGTTAGCGGCGGCACCGATAACCATCTGATTTTAATGAGCTTTTTAAATAGAGATTTTAGCGGCAAGGACGCTAGCGCCGCGCTTGAAAACGCAGGCATTACGACGAATAAAAACACCGTTCCGGGCGAGACGCGCAGCCCATTCGTCACCAGCGGTATCCGCGTCGGAAGCCCCGCACTTACGGCGCGCGGCATGAAGGAGAAAGAATTTGAGTTTATCGGAAATAAAATCGCCGACGTGCTAAGCGACATCTCAAATTCTAAGCTTCAGGCGCAGGTCAAAGAGGAAGTGCGAGATTTGGCGCACCGCTTTATCATCTACGACCGCGCGATGTATTAAATTTAATAAATTCGGGTAAGCTTACCCGAATTATTTATTTCGTAAATTTTGCGTGGTAGAATTTACAAAGTAAATAATAATCTTAGGAGAGAGTATGAACGACAAAAATTTCGATATGAGCAGCATAGACGATATAGTGATAAATAGCGGCAATGTCGATAAGAACGCGAATTTGAAAAAGGGTCTTACCGTCGCAGCCGGCGTCGTAGTTTTATTCTTAATCATTTTAATCATAATGAAGGCTATTAATAAAGACGATATTGATACTAACGCAGGTCTTACTATGCCTAGTGAAGAAGAGCTTGCCAAAGCGGAGCAAAAACCTGCCGTACAAGTTCAAAAACCTGAGCCTTCGCAGCCTGAGCCTGTAGAGGTGAAATCAGAACCCAATACAGCATCTGCAGCTCCAACCAAAGTAGAGATAAAAACCCAAGAGCCTAATTCCGAAAGCAAGGTCGTTGCAAGCGCTCAGCCTGAAGCACAGAAAGTAGAAATCCAAAAGCCCGAAATCAAAGAAGAGCCAAAAAAATCCGAAGTTAAAATAGAAAGTAAAAAGATTGAGCCTAAAGACGAATCCAAAAAGTCTGAAAAAACGGACGTAAAAAAGTCCGAGCCTAAAAAAGAGTCTGCAAAAGACGAGATCAAAAAAGAACCTTCTAAAACCGAAATTAGAAAAGTCGAGCAAAAAGTAGAGCCTAAAAAAGAACCCGAAAAACAAGCAAAAACAGAAGTTAAAAAAGAGCTTTCAAAAACGGAAGCTAAAAAGGAACATGCTAAAGCTGAGACCAAGAAAGAGCCAGCAAAACCTGAGTCTAAAAAAGAAGCTAGCAAGCCGGAGTCTAAAAGCGAGAACGTAAAGGCTGGCGTTGCAGCAAAGAGTACCAGCACCAGCGTGGCAAACGGCAGTTATGTGCAGGTTTTCGCATCCAATGCCTACGATCCAAACGGATCTGATACCAAAAAAATCACCAAAAAAGGCTACAGCCCAATTGCGCTGCAAACTCACGTCGGAAGCAAGAGCGTGACTAAAATTTTAGTCGGACCTTTCGAGGGCGAGGCGCTACAAAAGGCACTTAGCGATATGCGCAGCATCAATAGCGGAGCGTATATCTACCGAGTGAAATAGTGGACAGATTCGCAGTTTTCGGCAACCCGATCGCCCACTCTCTCTCGCCGCTACTTCATAATTACGCGATAAAATTTTTGGAGCTGGACGCCTACTATGGGCGAGTTTTGCTGCAGCGCGGCGAGGAGCTGCGAGCTAAATTTGAAGCTTTAAGGCTTGCGGGCGCGAACGTGACCGTGCCTTTTAAGCTCGACGCATTTAAAGCATGCGACATCCTAAGTGAGGCGGCTAAGCAGATCGGCTCGGTAAACACGCTAGTGCTAAAAGGCAGCGCGCTGCACGGCTTTAACACCGACGCGCAGGGGTTTTTCTGCGCGATTTTGGGCTTTGGTGAGATTCGCAATGCGCTTATTTTAGGTGCGGGCGGCACGACGCGAGCAATCGGCTACGCACTAGGCAAAAACGGCGTGAAATTCGACATTCTAAACCGCAGCGCAAAAGATTTTGACTTCGGCTGCGAGGAATTTTTTACCTATGAAAATTTCAAATTTAAAGATTACGATCTGATCGTCAATGCCACCGGCGCAGGTCTCAAAGATGACGCGCTACCAGCGCCCGAGGGGGTAATAGATGAAATTTTATCCCGCGCAAAATTTGCCTTTGATGCGATCTATGGCAAACAGACTCCGTTTTTACAAGCCGCGCGCACAAAAAATCTGCCCGTAAAAGACGGCAAGGAGATGCTGATAAATCAGGGCGCTCTTGCTTTCAATCTCTTTTTCGGCGGTAAATTCGACCTAGCAGAGATTGCAGCGCTGATGAGCCGTGCTGCAAATTTGCGCTAAATCGACTCTTAGGCTTTTAATTATACGTCCAGTCTAATGAAATGCTTTAAATTTTGCGTCGAGTTAATTATCCGTTCTTAAATTTTATATCGTGTAATTTGGGCGTTTAGCCTCAAAATTCTTACGTTTGCTTTCAGCTGAGGCGCGTTAATTTGCCTACAAAAAATTCTATTTAAAATCGCTACGAATTAGGCATAAAGATGCTTGGTAAAGTCTCGCGCATTTTTCTGCTCGTTTCTTGGATGTTCTATTCTAAAATTTTACGACGAATCTAAACTAAAATTTTGTGCAGTTTAAGTAAAATGCGATCGGTTGCGAATTATGCGGTAGAAACTTTATTTAAGTGTGGTGGCGCAAAAACTCATTTATTAAAAAGATAAAATTGCTACCAAAATTTCAAAATTTAAAGCTAAATTTTAATTAATTGTTATACAATAAAAAATATAAACTAATAATTGCTAAAGGTTAAAATTTGATGTTTTTCGGCAAAATTTTAAAATTTTACGCGCACGGATTTGCTTCGATGAAGCTTGGCAAAACGCTGTGGGCGGTGATTTTGATCAAGCTATTTATAATTTTCGTGCTACTGAAATTTTTCATTTTCGACGAAAACTTGGATTCTAAATTTAAAACCGATCAAGAAAAAATCGATTTCATCTATAAAAATTTGACTAAGGAGTAGGAATGCAAGAGCTTGCTAGCGTGGATTGGTCGAGGGCGCAGTTTGCGCTCACGGCGCTTTATCACTTTCTTTTCGTGCCCCTAACGCTGGGGCTTAGCTTTATCGTGGCGTTTATGGAGAGTCTATATGTCGCGACCGGCAAACAGGAGTGGCTCAAGATCACTAAATTTTGGCTGCGCCTTTTCGGTATAAATTTCGCCATCGGCGTCGCGACGGGCATCATAATGGAGTTTGAGTTCGGCACTAACTGGGCGAATTACAGCTGGTTCGTGGGCGACATCTTCGGCGCGCCGCTTGCGATCGAGGGCTTGCTGGCATTTTTCTTGGAGGCTACCTTTTTTGCGGTAATGTTCTTCGGCTGGGACCGCGTAAGTAAAAAATTTCACCTTCTCTCGACCTGGCTCGTGGCGATCGGATCAAATTTAAGCGCGTATTGGATCCTAATCGCGAACGCCTGGATGCAAAACCCGGTAGGCACGAGCTTTAATCCTGATACGATGCGCAATGAGATGAGCAATTTTTTAGATATCGCGCTATCTCACTTCGGAGTGGCTAAATTTTTACATACCGTCGGCGGCGGCTATATTACCGCGGCGCTTTTCGTACTTGGAATTTCGGCGTTTTATATGTTAAAAAACAAAGACTTCGCGCTTGCTAAAAAAAGCTTCATCGTAGCGGCAAGCTTCGGTATGCTAAGCTCGCTTTTCGTGCTATTTAGCGGCGACGAGAGCGCCTATCAGGTCGCACAAAAGCAGCCGATGAAGCTTGCGGCGATGGAGGGTCTGTATAAAGGCGAAGTAAACGCGGGCATCGTCGCGGCGGGAGTTTTAAATCCGAGCAAAACCGCGGGAGACGATAAGGAGCCGTTTTTGTTTGAGATCAAGGCGCCTTACGCGCTAGGACTAATGGCTACGAGAGGGCTTGATAATTTTACTCCGGGCATCGATGATTTGGTATTTGGAAACGAAAAATTCGGCATCGAAGGCGCGGATAAAAAGATAGAAAAAGGCAAAATTGCCCTGCAAGCGCTAAAGGATTATAAGACCGCTAAAGACGCCAATGATACCGCTGCGATGCAGCAGGCGCGCGAAATTTTATTCGGTAACCAAGATATGCAAAACCTAGGCTATGGCTACTTTGACGACGCGAAGCAGATCGTCCCTCCGGTGGCGCTTACCTTTTACAGCTTCCATGTGATGGTGGCTTTGGGAAGCTATTTTATCTTGCTATTTTTCGTGACGCTATTTTTGGCGATGCGAAAAAACGTCGCCGAATACAAGAAAATTCTATGGCTTTGCGTCTTTAGCATTCCTTTGGGATACGTAGCGTGCGAGGCGGGCTGGATCGTAGCCGAAGTAGGGCGCCAGCCGTGGGCGATACAAGATCTTATGCCGGTGGGCGTCGCAGCTACGAGCCTAGCGGGAACGAACATAATGATCTCGTTCGCGCTCTTTGCGGTTTTATTTACGGTTTTATTCATAGCCGAGATAAAGATCATGCTAAAACAGATAAAGATAGGATTTTAAGATGCACGAAATTTTTCAAATTTATTGGTGGTGCGTGGTTTCGCTTCTGGGCGGAATTTTGGTTTTTATGCTCTTCGTGCAGGGCGGTCAGACGCTGCTTTTTACGCTGGCAAAAAATGAAACCGAGAAGGATTTTATAATAAATTCCATCGGCAAGAAATGGGAGCTCACGTTTACTACGCTCGTGATGTTTGGCGGGGCGTGCTTTGCGGCATTTCCTCTATTTTATGCGACCAGCTTCGGCGGTGCGTATTGGGCGTGGATGGCTCTGCTTTTTTGCTTCATAATCCAAGCCGTCGCTTACGAATACAGAAAAAAGCCCGATAATTTCTTGGGCGCTAAAACTTATGAAATTTTTCTTTTCATAAACGGCTCGCTGGGCACGATCCTGCTTGGCATCATCGTCTCGACGCTTTTTAGCGGCAGCGAGTTTGCGCTGGGCGATAATAATTTCGTGCAGTGGAAAAACCCGGCTCGCGGACTTGAGGCGCTAGCAAATCCGTTTAATTACATCTTGGGAGTTGCGCTATTTTTCTGTGCTAGGACGGGAGCGAGCTTATATTTGATGAATAATATCGCCGAGCCCGAAATGATCGCTAAGCTCAAAGCCTCGCTTAAATTTAACGCTAGCGCGTTTTTGGTATTTTTCATCGCGTTTTTGGCGTGGGTCTTGCTAAAGCAGGGCTATGCAGTCGGCGCGGGCGGAGTCGTAAGTCTCGAGAGTTTTAAGTATCTGCACAATTACCTAAGCCTGCCCGCGGCGCTAATCTTGCTGCTGCTCGGCGTTGTGCTGGTGTTGGTGGGGATATTCAAAGGCACATTTACAAGCAGCGTGCGCGGGATATTTTTTTACGGAGCGGGAGTTGTATGCGCGGTAACGAGCATATTTTTGATCCTAGGACTAAACAATACGGCGTTTTATCCGTCAAATTTTGACCTGCAAAGCTCGCTTTCGATAAGCAACGCAAGCTCGAGCCTCTATACGCTTAAGACGATGTTTTACGTGTCGTTTCTAGTGCCTTTCGTGCTGGGTTATATCAGCTATGTTTGGCGCGCGATGGATGCAAAAAAGCTTGATAAAGAGGGGCTTTCAAACGAGCATTATTAGGCGCACCTGCTCTAGCGTAGCTTCCGCGCGCCGTGTGGCGGCGAGAAGCTGCTCGCGCGGAGGCGTTTATGTGCGCCTTTGCGCTTGGTTAAATTTCATATCGGCGGCGCTTTTTACGCGCCGCATTATAAAAATTTTAAGGATTAAAAATGGTCAAATCTTTAGTTTTCATCGCGATTTGGATGATCTTGCTCTTAGGAAGCTATAAATTTATAAAGCTAAACATTACTCATCAAGAAAAAAGAGAGCAGTAAAAGCGTAGAAATTTTAAAAGCTAGCGGCCCGGGATTTCGCTTTAAATTTAGAAAGTGAAATTTTGGGCCGCAAAGTGCGGGCGAAATTTTATCTAGCCCTTGTAGTCGATATTTTTTTCAAACTCTTTAAGTCGCATATGGATTGAGCGAAGCTCCGTGATCGTCGTCCAGTTATTCATAAAAATACTAAAACTTCCGCGCACTTGATTAAAGGCGTTGCTCACCTGCACCAGTACGCCTAAAGTGATCGCCTGAGTAAAAATACCAGGACCGACCAAAAAGTAAGGCACTAAAATTAAAATTTGAGAAAAAGAGCGAAGCCATAGATCGAAATAACAAAGATGCAAATATAACTTGTAATAGTTATGCTTCAGCTTAGCAAACAGTCCCTCGACTTGCTCCTGCCCTCCATAGTTGATCTTGTCGTCCTCGGCTAAAACTAACTCTTTTCTAAACGCCGCTTCTACCTTTTGGTTGTCGTATTCCAGGCGCGGCAGGTACCAGCCCACTAACCACGAAATGATAAGTCCGCCGATGCTGACTCCCAGTGCGATCCATACGAGAGAGCCCGGTGTTTCGTTTAAAAAAGGTATCTTGACCTTTGCGCTAAGCTCCCAAAGCACGGGGATGAACGCGATTAGCGTTAAAATCGCAGATAGCACTCGCGAACCGATATCTTCTAAGATGCGCGCAAAGCGAAGAGCGTCTTCTTGGATACGCTGCGAGCTTCCCTCTACGTCGTGTTCGACATTTTTCCAATATTTAAAATATGAAAACGTAATCGCCTCGCGCCATTGAAACACCCAGAGTCTAACGACGTACCTCTCAAGAACGCCCACTAAAACTAAAGGGATGGCGATCCACAAAAATATAAACATCTGGTTCCAAAAATCGTCTATGGTGTGGTTTTTAGCGTCTTGAGCCAGATCGTAAAAGGAGCGGTTCCATTTATTGTATTGCACCATCAGATCCACTTCAAAAATTTGCACCAAAATAATAAAAATTAGACCCGAATAAGCAAAGAATGCGTATTTTTTACTCTTGAAAAATGATGAAAACATTAAGCTCCTTTATTCTTTCGGTTGCGCCTCTTGCGGCTTTGTATCGCTACTTAGTTTTGGATTTAAGATCGCCGTAAATAGCCTATCACTTAGCATTTGTGCGGCTTTTTGCACATCCGCGCTTTTTACTGCGTTTATGCTTGCCGCATAGCTTTTTTCGTCATAGAGCGGATAGCCGTAAAGCTCGTGTGCAGTGATATTAGCAAGCCAAAAATCATTCGTCTGCGCAGCTCTTTTGGTCGATAAAATTTGCGCTTTTTTAAAATTTGAAAGCTCGCTATCTTTTGCGCCGGAGCTTTCGATCTGTTTTAAAATTTCACTCACGCTTGCTGCAACGGCACGGGCATCTTTAGGCTCGGTAGAAAACGATACGTTCAAGCTTGCTGCGATTTGTGGCTCACGCACATAGGCGCTATGCACCATCGCCGAGTAAATTTGTCCGCGCGCCTCGCGGATCTGCTCGACGATGCGATTGCTTAGCACGCTTTTTAACGCTTGAAATTTATAAGTGTCTGAAAAGTCAAAATTTTGCAGCTCATAGTTTGAAAAAATCATCCGAACTTCGCTTTTATCACTATCGCCGTAGTCTTGCACAATCTCGCCGCTAGAAGTATTTAGCATCAAAGTTTTAGGCGTAGCGCTGCTTGTGCCGGGCTTTAGATTGCCGATATATTTGGCTAGAATTTGTTTTGCGCGCGCAGGCTCGAAATCGCCGCTAAGCACAAAGATAAAATTTCCAGCACCTGAAAAAATTTCATCCGCATCGCGCTGTAAATCGGCAAGATTTGCGCTCTTTACGTCATCTACGCTAAGCGGCTGCTTGCGAGCCGTATCTCCCGAATATAGAGATTTTAAAATTTGCTCGCCGAATTTAAATTCCGCCGTCTCGTCTCGTAGCGCAATCGCCGAAAGCGCGTCGGTTTTGTATTTCGTAAGCGAGCTTGCATGAATTAGCGGCTCGCTAAATCTTGCGTAAAGCTCGTGTGTCATCGCCTCCAGATCCGCTCCTGCGCCTCTAAAACCGCAGTCTGCGTCATCCATCCTAAATCTTAGCTTATAATCAAATTTTGAGGTCAAGCGTCCCGCCTCATATTCGTTTAGCTCGCCTATGGTGCCTGAGTTGAGCAGCGCGGTTAGAATTTCGCCACGAGCTTTGCCAAAATGCGCGTAGCCACCTTTTTTAACGGCTGCTAGCGCGATTTTATTTTTCTCGCTTTTAAGAGGCTTTAAAATTACCTTCGCGCCGTTTTTAAACTCCAAAATTTCAGTGCCGCTAGCGCCTTTTTGCGCTTTAAATTCCGCCTCTTTTAAATCTGCTCCCGCAAGTTGCTTGGAAGCAAGCTTCGAAGCAGCGAAATTAAACGGCACCGCTTTTTCGTAGAGCAGCTCCGCATCTTTTTGGCTAATGCCCAAATCCTTTGCCGAGATAATCTCCGTAAATCTCGCTCCATCCGTTATCTGAGAGAAAAATTTATTAACATCCGCTAGCGTTATTTCTTCTAACGCCTTGAGGCTTAGATCGTGCTCGTCTTGCTTACTAAGCTTTACATTGCCGTTTTGTACGAAATCAAGTAGTGCCCCTATTTGCGCACTTTGCGTATCGTTTTTAAGCAGATCGGCTTGCACTTGATGTTTAAATTCCGCTTTAACGCTATCAAAATCGTCATTGTTAAATCCGTGTTCGCGCACCCCTTTGATCGCGCTAAAAAGACTATTTAATGTGGCGTTGGCGTCGAAATTAAAAATATTCGCGCTTATGCTGTATAGTCTGCGGTTTTTAAACAGATCGTCCGAGCCGAAATAGGCTTTAAGCGGAATTTTGGCATTTACATTCATCGCGTCGTATCCAAGCTCCATCAGCCTCGATACGTAGGCTTGCAGCCACTCATTTTTAAGTGCACCGTAGCTATTTAGCGGCTCATATTTGCTTGCATAAAGCACGCTAGCGACATTAGTGCCGAGCTCGGGCTCTACGGTGCTTGCTAGCCCGCCTTCAAATGGGCGTAGGCTAAGATCGCGCGGGATTTTTTCGCCGTGCGCAGAAAGAGAGCTAAAATTTTGCTTGATTAGGTTTTTAATCTGCTCAATGTTTACGTCGCCTACGACTATGATGCTAATGGCGCTAGGAAGGTAGTTACGCGCATAGAATTTTTTTAGTTGCTCGCCAGTGGCGCCTTTGATGATTTCATTTTGTCCGATCGGAAAGCGTCTGGAAAATATGGAATTAGGGTATAAATATGTGGCGCGCTTTTCATAAAATCGCCTCTCAAAGCCTTTTTTTGCTTCCTCTAAGATTACACCTTTTTCCTTTTGCGTTTCGTTCTCGTCAAATTTTACGCCGCCCGCATAATCGCGCAGCACCAAAAATACGTCCTTTAGCGTCTCGTCGCTCACTTGGGCTTGGATGTTGTATGTGGTGTTTTCAAAGCCTGTTTGCGCATTGAGATCCGCGCCGAATTTTACTCCCAAGCGCTGCAAGGTATGAACGAGCTCGTTTTTATCAAAATGTTCGCTGCCATTGAACGCCATGTGTTCAACGAAGTGCGCTAAGCCCTGCTCGTCATCATTTTCATCGACACTGCCCGCAGCTACGTTGAGGTAAAAAAGCGCGCTATTTTTCGGCACGTCGTTTTTGAGGATATAAAATTTCACGCCGTTTGCTAGCTCGCCGTGCACAACGCTAGGATCGAGCTTAAGCGGCGCATCCGGGTTAGCGTCTGCGGAGTAAAGGCTCAAAGAGCAAAGCAGGGTGGCGATAAAAAATATAAGCTTTTTCATAATTGTCCTTGGATTTAAAAACTTGTGATTGTAACAAAAGCTAGTTTAAAGTATGATTTTGCGAGCTTTGTTATGGATGGAATTTTGCCAAGGATTTGGGATTTTACTTGCAGAATTGAGAGGAATGGAATTTTTGGAATTTTTGGAATTTTTGGAATTTTTGGAATTTTTGGAATTTTTGGAATTTTT
>CAURUZ010000008.1:0-95877 GCA_963528355.1 uncultured Campylobacter sp. | reverse complement strand
CGAGTCCGATTTTTGCAAATATCGTAGTCAGCGCCGCAAAGAGTGCTGATGCGAGTGCCCAAACCGCCCATGTCTCCATGATATTCCTTTATGAAATGAATTATTGGATTATAGCCCTATTTGGGTAAAATTTCCTTATAATTTCGCGAGCGTCGCAGCAAAAAGCTAAATCGCAAGCGAGCAATCCTACGAAGGCGGCATTGAAATTTTAAAATTTTAGCCGCAAAATACGGCTAAATTTCAGTTCCGACAAGCAAAACTCGCCTCGCACGCTACCGAATGAGTTTGGGCGCCGTTTGAGTGGTGTGCCGCAAGACGCGGTTCACAGAAACTGCCATAAAATTTCGCTTCAGCAAGATAAAATTTTACCGAGGCAAGACGAGCTTTCCTTTGAATGCAAAATTCTATTTTAATTCAGCAAAGGCACGACCGAATACGCCTTTCGCAAATCCAAACGCGATATAAATTCCCCCGAGCAGAAAGATCTGAATTTAAAAAATATTTATCGTTTGTATATAGAATCTCAAAATTTCTACGAGGAGAGCTTATGAAAAAATTTCTACTCGCGCTCATCGCGATATTCGTTTTAGCGGGCTGCGGCAGCGACCCGAAAGGCGTAGCCGAGGACTTCATCAGAGCCCTATACGAGGGCGATTCTAAGACTTTGGTGGATGCTATAGACATACCCGATAAGGACAGATCGGACGATGGCTCTATGCAGATGATAAACGGTAAACTGATGCAGATGGCAGGCGCCGGCAAGGAGGAGGCTTCCAAGCGCGACGGGCTAAAGAGCGTCTCGGGCGAGCTGCAAAATAGCGACGAGAAATCGGCGCTCGTGAAAGTCGTCGTGTCTTTTAAAAACGGCACAAAGCGCACCGATAGCGTTAAACTCGTCAAAAAAGACGGCAAATGGAAGGTTTCGCTTTAGCCAAAAAGCTTCTAGTTTGTCTGATCTTTGCTCTAGGCGGACTCAGCGAGCTTTGGATGCTCACGCGCGCGCCTACGGCAAAAGAGCCGCTGCGGGTGCCGGATGAAATTTTATCAAACCTACGCACGGGCGATCTCGTCTTTCGCCTAGGCGACGTCACCGACAGCCGCATAATCGCGACCACGACGGATTTTAAATACTCGCACGTAGGCATGATCGTGCGCGAGCGCCCGCTCGTGATAGTGCACGCCGTAACGGGCGAGGGCGAGCGAGACGGCGTCGCGACCGTTTCGATGCGGGAGTTTTTGGCGCATGCGCGAGACTTCGGCGCGGCGCGGATGAAATTTTTAAACGAGGAGCAAAAGGCGCGCCTAGCCGCCTCTTTACTTAAGCGCGTCGGCGAGAGTTTTACGCTAAGACCTCGCGGCGAAGCGAACCTCTACTGCACGACGCTACTCGAGCAGGAAATTTCAAAAATCACGGAATTTTCGCCGCAGTATTTTAAGCTAAGCTTAGCCGTCCTGGGCGGCGAATACCTCGCGCCGAAAGCATTTTGGCACTACGGCGGCGTTGAAATTTTGTATGAGCGGTAGGCGCAGCTTAGCTTGGATCGGAATTTTGCGCGCTGTGTAAATTTAAATATCGCATCAATCCAAATCCACGCATGAATAAAATTTAAGCTTAGAATTCTGCGCCGTAAAATTTTGGTCAAATTTCGCTTTTACGCTAAATTTTAAAATTCCGAAACGGCGTAAAATTTTACGTAATATAGAATTTCGTGGAGTACTAAATTACAAAATTCCACTAATTACTAAATTTGCAAAATTTGGTTGGCGTGGAATTTTATAGAGCGCGTAACTTACAAAATTTCAAAAAGCAAAGCGCGCGAGCTCTACAGCTCGCCGAAAAGCGCTTCGAGATTTTTAAGACCTTCCTCCGTGGAGACCTTTTTCTCGCTTGCCGAACCGGTTTCGATAAGCTCAATCTCGCAGCCGCACAGCATCGAGGCGAGTCGGATATTTAGGCCGTTTTTGCCGATCGCTTTACTTTTTTGATCTGGGTTTACATAGACGATCGCCTTGCCGTCCTGCGCTATTTTGACCGAGTTTACGATCGCGGGCGCCATCGCGCGAGTGATCAAAATTTCGGGGCTTGCGGAGTATTCAAACGCGTCGATGCTCTCGCCGCTGCTTCCGTCTTGCAAATTTTTGCTTAAAAATCTACTCACCGCGTCGATGCGAGCGCCTCCTTTGCCGACGGTAGCGCCTACCGGATCGACATTTGGCGAGACGGTGCTAAGTGCGATCTTAGCGCGCCTGCCCGGAATCCTCGCGCAGGCTTGGATGATGACGCTGCCGTCTTTGATCTCGGGGACTTCGGCGGCGAGTAGGGCTTCTAGGAATTTCGGGCTGGTACGCGAAAGCTCCAGCCTGATACCGTGGGATTTGTCGATGGCTACGTTTTTGATGACAGCTTGCAGCACATCGCCCACTTTGAAATTTTCGCCCTTGATACGGTTCTTAAGCGGCATAAAGGCCTTCGTATCCTCGATCTCTACGTAGGTCGTGCCGTCGTGATCGATCTTGGTGACCGTGCCGTGGGTGAGGGTGCCCACCTTGCTTTTATAGTTTTCAAAAATTTTCTCTTCAAGCAGCCTTTGGATGTGAAAATTTAGCTCTCTAGCCAGCACGCCGGAAGCCGTGCGACCGAGGTTTTCGATATTTATTTCGTAGCTTAGCTCATCACCGATCTCTGCGTTTTCGCCTATTTTTTTGGCTTCGCTTAGCGCGATGAAGTTGTGATCGCCGAGCCGCTCATCATCATCCGCGACGACGTGGACTTTTTGGTAAAGCTTGACGCGTTTGGTCTGCGGATCGACTTCGCTGTCGTAGAGATACTCCTCGCCGAAAAGTCTTTTTGCGGTCTGGATGAACGCCGTTTTGACGCGCTCTTTGACGTCTGCGGGCTCAAGCCCCTTTTCATTTGCAATCGACTCAATGATGTCGGTGATTTTTTCCATAAATTTTCCTTAAGATTTGATTTCGTGCTACTAAATTTGGATTTTAAATTTTGAAGTGCGGTATTATATGGAATTTTGACTTTATTTTTATTTAAACGAATTATTATCTAAATTTCGCTAAACTCGCGGGTTTAAAACATAAATGAAAGGATAGATCATGCAGCTAAAACTTGCCAGAACGGAGCTTGCCTCTAAGCCAAAAAGCGTTAAGATCGAGGATTTGCAAGCCCAAGTAGAAAAGAGCGGACAAAAAATATTTTATCTGGATAGAGAAAATTCTCAAAAAGATTTAGCCGCTTTGGTGGATTTTTTCGACACTAAGGGTTTTAGCGTGTATCAGCGCATAGTGCGATACGGGCTGAACGAAAACGAGTATATGTACGAGGTGCATATCCTTTGAGTAAACTCCTCTTCATCCAGACCCTAGGTTGCGCGATGAACGTGCGCGATAGCGAGCATATTATCGCGCAGCTAAAAGAGCAAGATTACGAGATTACCGATGACGTAAATATTGCGGATCTGATCTTAATAAATACCTGCTCCGTACGCGAAAAGCCCGTGCATAAGCTTTTTAGCGAGATCGGAGCTTTTGATAAGGCGCGAAAAAAGGGCTCTAAAATCGGCGTTTGCGGCTGCACCGCAAGCCATCTGGGCGGAGAAATTTTTAAGCGCGCGCCCTTTGTGGATTTCGTACTTGGCGCCAGAAACGTATCTAAAATTTCGCAAGCCGTTCGTACGCCAAAATTTATCAGCACGGACATAAACTACGACGAGAGCGAGTTTGCATTCGGCGATTTTGCGAGTTCGCCATATAAATCCTTCATAAACATAATGATCGGCTGCGACAAAAAGTGTTCTTACTGCATCGTGCCGCAGACTAGAGGCGATGAAATTTCGATCCCCGCTCAAATCATCTTGCACGAAGCCGAAAGATCCGCCGCTCGCGGTGCCAAAGAGATATTTTTGCTCGGACAAAACGTCAATAATTACGGCAAGCGCTTTTCTAACGCGCACGAAAAAATCGACTTCAGCGACCTGCTCGTGCGGCTTAGCGAGATAGAGGGCATCGAGCGCATCCGCTTTACCAGTCCGCATCCGCTGCATATGGACGATAAATTTTTGGACGTTTTTTGCAATAATCCTAAAATTTGCAAATCGATGCATATGCCGCTGCAAAGCGGCTCTAGCAAGGTTTTGCGCGATATGAAGCGCGGATATACCAAGCAGTGGTATCTGGACCGCGCGCTTAAACTGCGCCAAAGCTGCCCGGGCGTGGCGATTAGCACCGACATCATCGTGGGCTATCCTAGCGAGAGCGAGGAGGATTTTGCCGAGACGATGGAAGTATTGGAAGCGGTGAGATTTGAGCAGATTTTTTCCTTTAAATTTAGCCCTAGACCCCTCACGCCAGCAGCAAATTTAAAGCCGCTGGATGATGAAATTTCAAGCGAAAGGCTAAGCAGGCTGCAAAGCGCTCACACTAAAATTTTAGACGAGATCGCAAGGGCGCAAAAAGATAAAATTTTCGACGTGTATTTCGAGGAGCTGCGAGAGGGCGGCACTGCGTGCGGTAGAAGCTTTTCAAATTTTCTAATCTGTGCGCAAGGCGGCGAGGAGCTGTTAGGCAAGACGCACAGAGTACGTGTCGAAAAGACCGCCAGAATGGCGCTTTATGGAAAAGTTATCGCTTAAAAAGCGGCTGTTTTTCCGCATCGCCGAATATCTCATTTTTATCCTGATTTGGTGCATTTTTTTAACGTGCAGGGTTAAATTTACCCCTACAAAGCTGCCCGAAAAGCCCTGCGTCGTCGTGTTTTGGCATGGAAGACTGGCGATGATGAGCTTTGCGTATAGGCGCTGGTGGCTGCGGGATTTCGGCAGCAAGAGGCGTGCCAAGGTCATCATCTCGGATCACAAAGACGGCGAGATAATTACGCGCGTGATCTCGCATTTCGGTATCGGCGCGATCCGCGGCAGTAGCTTTAAGGGCGGCGCGCAAGCCCTTATGGGTGCGATCAAAGAGATAAAAAACGGCACCGACGTCATCATCACTCCCGACGGTCCGCGCGGTCCCCTTCACAGCGTCGCCGACGGTGCCGTGATCCTTGCGCAGCGGCTAAACTTAGACATTTACGCGCTAAATTACGAAGCGAGCAGTTTTTGGAAATTTCGCAGTTGGGACGAGATGGTCTTGCCAAAGCTCTTTTCGCGCATAAATTACAGCCTCAGCGCGCCGCTAAATTTAGAAGGACTTGACCTTGAAGAGGGCAAAGAGGCGATCAGGCAACTGCTTTTTGCAAGCGCCGAGCAGGACGTTAAATTTTAGTTTGAAATAATAGTGTTTCGGTATAATTGCAATTTTAGGAGAAAAAATGGCACTATTTAAAGCAAAATCATTCCTCGGCGTCGCTAAAAGTGCCGACGCATGCGAGTTTTTTTATAGAAAATTGGGCTTTGGTAAAAGAATTTTGGATGAGAAATCCGATCGCTTTTCTATAGCGCAAGAAAACGATCTGGCTGCCTCGCTAGCGGGCTTTGCGGATCTGAGTGATAAAAATTTAATCTCTTGCGTACTGATAGACGATGAAAATCAAAGAGTGTATTTTAACGAGGATTATATGATTAAAGAAAATAGCATTTATCAAAAAGTTGATGATAGCTTCATCGTGGAATTTCCTCGCGCAAGTGCACAGGCGGCGGATGAGACTTTTGGAATAGAATTTAGCTCGCACGCTAGTTTATTTAAAATTTTATACTTCTTGCTAAAAAATCAAAGCGATTTTGAAAATATGGCGATGTTCGCGCTGAAATTTAATAACCGCGCATGTTTCGTCGTCGCCAACCAAGAGCGCGTGCTCTACGCCGATATAATGCGTATCGACGAGGAGATGCAGGCGGCGATGAGCGATACTGACGAGCTATTTTACGAGCTTTTAAATTTTCAGATCGAAACCTTCTATAAATCCGAAAATAGCGAGTTTCTCACCAACGTTTTCATCTACTCCGACGGCACGCTTAGCAACGAGATCGGTTATGTGATTTTCACGCGCATCTTCATCAAAACAAATCTGATAAATCTAAATTTCGCCGATTACATCAACAAAATCGCGATGCTGGAAGCCCGCTAGATCAAATTTTTCGCTCTGGCACCTAGGCAGAATTTGAAAATTTTTATCTTTGCAGTATTGCGTTTGCTTGATACGATTTGGTTACTCGTTCGCGGCTACGTTTTGTTAAATTTATCTCGCATTACATAATGGATTTTGGCTGGGTAAAATAATCAGTATTTAAACGGCTCGCTTTTAAATTTAAACTCATTTGCCGCAAATTCTATTTTTTACGAATCCAGATTAATTTTACGTAAAAAATTTTCTATCAGAATCCGCCTTTGCTCCACATCGTCGCTATCGCTAATGCCCTCTAGCTCGCTTGCGTGATGAGCCTTGGGCGGGATATCTTTCAGATACGACCACACCTCGTCCTCGCTTAAAATTTTGCCGTGCAGATCAAAGCCCACGTTTAGCGCCCTGCCCGAAACTTCAGCCATATCTGCGTGCAGGTGACCGTAGAGCATCAGTGCGCCATAATGGCAGTTTGCCCACTCGATCATAGGGTAGTGAGACAGAGCCGCTCTTTTATGCGATAGGCGCACAAAGGAATAGCCCACGATCTGCTCAAACATAAAATTGCCGTCCGCCTTGTGCTGGCTTAACAGCTCGTTTTTCATCGCAGCGATGCGCCCATCGTGGTTACCGAGCACCAAAAAATGTCGCCCGTTTAGTCTGCGAAGTAACTCGCAAGTGTGCGCAAAATCCTTGTGAAAGGAGACGTCGCCGAGATTATAGACGAGATCCTCGGGCGTAACGAGCGCATTCCAAGCGGCGATGAGATTTTCATCCATCTCGGCCACGTTCGCACCTTTTCTAAAATTCGGGTATTTTTTCAGCACCAGCTCATGACCGAAGTGTAGATCGGAGGTAAAATAAACGCTCATAAAAGCTCCTCAAATAGCGCAAGATCCGCGCCTGCGGCAAACAAAAATCCGCGGTTTATCGGCGGGATAGCTAGCCGTCTGCACGCTTCTTTAAATTTCTTGTCCATCGCCGCTTTGATATACGGTGTCACAAAGATAAATTTTTCGCCCGTACCCACGGCTACCTTGCCGCCGAGCACGCAGTCAGCGCCATTTTCTAGGCAGCGAGTGCATTCGTTTCGTTGCGCCAAGCTTAGCACGAGTCCTAGCCGCTTGCAGGCAAGATCCACGCCGCGAATTTCGTTTTTACTGCGTTTTACGAGATAAATTTTAGGCGCGGGATTAGAAATCTCGGGAGCTAAATTTAACGCGTCAGCCGCCAAAAACTCAAAGCTTTTTTTCACACCGCTAAAGTATTCGTCTAAAAACGGCTCGCTAAATTTCGCGCGAACAAATCCGCGTTTAAACCGGTCCGTTAAATTCGTCTCGTCGGTGAAGTATTTTAGGTTTCGCTCACGCAAAAACCGCTCCAACTCGCACTTTCGCACGCCCAGAAGCGGACGAGCGATCACGTAGTCCTCGCGAGCTTCTAGTTCTTGCATACCCAGTAGCTCGCTAAGCCCCGCGCCGCGCCCAAGCTGCATCAAAAACCACTCAAATTTATCGTCAAACTGATGCGCTAATATCAAATTTTCATATCCCTGCTCGCGGCAAATCTCAGCGAAAAAATCGTATCTGACCGCGCGCGCCTCGTGCTCGAAATTTGACTCGCCCAGCTGCACGCTTTTTACGTAGATTTGTTTGTTAAATTTAGCCGCCAGATCTCGCGCCGAAGCGACCTCGTCCTTGCTCTGCGCGCGGACGTTATAGTCCACTATCGCAAGGTCAAATTTCACGCCCGCCTCGTCTAAAAGGTAAAAAAGCGCCGTGCTATCGACGCCGTGCGAAAAAGCAAGCAGATTTTTGCCAGCTCGCAGCAAGGCTAGAATTTTGCTTGGAATTTCGGGCGAGTTTTTCATTGTCCTTGCGAGCTTTTTAGCACTCGCGCAAGCAGTCTATCGCCCGCAAATTCCGTGATTTCGCACTCGTATAGACCGCCTACTTTTAGATTTTGCACGTAGCTTTCGTTGATTAAAATTTCGCCGTCGATGTCCTTGTCCCATGCAAGAGGCTTGGCGCCGTAAAAAAACTCGCCCTCGCTGCTGGCGCCTTCGATTATTAGGGGTATCTTTTTGCCTATGAGTGCGCGCATGCTGCTATCTATTGCCTCGCGCGTGATTTTTTCGATTTTATTCAGACGGCGACTAATTGTCCGCGCAGGGATTTGCGACATCGCAAAGCTCGCCGTATCCTCCTCCTTGCTGTAGGCAAAAGCTGAAATTCTATCAAATTTAAACTCCTGCAAAAAGTCGCAAAGCTCGTCAAATTCCGCGTCAGTCTCGCCTGGGTGTCCGACGATGACGCCCGTGCGCAGAAATGAATTAGGCGCTGCACGCATTAAGCTTAAAAGCTCTTTGATCCGCGCCGCGCTCGCGCCGCGCTTCATCAGGCTTAGCATTTTGTCGTTTATGTGCTGAATCGGCATGTCGAAGTAATTTGCGAAAACGGGTGAGTCCACGATCGTGCGGATGAGTCGCTCGTCGGTGCTGGTGGGGTAGAGATACAGCACGCGCGCGACCTTGACGCCTCTAATTTTTTCGATGCGTTTTATCAGTGCGACTAGATCTATATCCTGCTCGTGGACTCTTTCGTCGTCTGCACTCTCGCCGCCAGAGCCCTTACTGCAGGAGAGCCTACTACTTTGAGCGGAAATTTTATCTGCCGCGCTGCCGCTTGAGCCATCGGAATTCTGCCCGTCGCGAAAGACTGCGGAATTTAACTCATCGCGGTAGTCTTTAAAATTCGATCCGTCCTTTTTGCCGCATCTTAGATCGCGGCCGTAGCTGCTGGAATCCTGTGCGATAAAGCTAAAATCGTAAAACCCACGCGCTACCAAGCCGCGCACCTCTGCTTCGATGTCGTCTATACTGCGGCTTTTTAGGCGGCCTTTGAAGCTCGGAATGGCGCAGAAAGAGCATTTTTGATTACAGCCTTCCGAAATTTTTATGTAGGCATGGTAGTTTGAGCCCGTTATCACGCGCGAAGAGGTAAGCGTGGGACTTTGCAGATAGGTTTGCGGGCTAAATAAATTTTGCTTTTTTAAGATCATTTCGTCGATCTTATCATAGTCGCCGACGCCGCTAAAAATATCGACCTCGGGCAGTTCGCGCATAAGTTCATCCTTGTAGCGCTGCATCAGACAGCCCGTGACGACCAGCAGCGCGCCGCTTTTTTTCTGCTCGCTAAGCTTCAAAATCGCGCGGATGCTCTCTTGCTTAGCGCTTGCGATGAAGCCGCAGGTGTTTACGATCATCACGTCCGCGCTCTCAGGCTCATCCGTGAGCTCGTAGTTTTGCAGACGCCCGAGCATGATCTCGCTATCGACTAAATTTTTATTGCAGCCTAGAGAAACGAGATGAAGTTTCGCCATTTTACAGCCAGATATTATCGATCAGGCGGGTTGTGCCGACCTTTGCGGCAAGCAGGATTATCGTATCGCCTTGCTTGATCTGCGAAATTTCATTAAATTTATAATCCACGAATGCTATATAATCGACCGCCAGTGGCTCAAGCACGCTAAGCATCTTTTCGCGGATGATATTTAGGCTGATCTCGCCTTTTTTAATAAGCGAGCTGGCATTTAGCAAGGAGCGCGAAAGCTTAAGCGCCATAAGCTTGCCCTCCTCGTCCAAGTAGGCGTTACGCGAGCTAAGCGCCAAGCCGTCACTCTCGCGCACGATCTCACAAGGGATGATACTTATAGGCATAAAAAAGCTCTTTACCATCTTTTGTACGATGAAAAGCTGCTGGGTGTCCTTTTTGCCCATATAAACGTTGCTAGGACGAGTTAGATTAAAAAGCTTATTTAGCACTTTAAGTACGCCGTCGAAGTGCCCGGGGCGCGTTTTGCCTTCTAAAATTTCACTTATTGGCTTAGGTGCTATGATTGCTGGCTCCTCCGTGCTGTAAATTTCATCCGCGGTCGGGATAAAAAGCGCGTTCACATCAAGGCTCTCGCAAATTTTAATATCGCCCGCTTCGTTTTTTGGGTAGCTATTTAGATCCTCGCCGGGCAAAAACTGCGCCGGATTGAGGAATGCCGAGACGATTACGATGTCGTTTTCGTTTCGCGCCCTTTTTATGAGGCTCGCATGCCCCGCGTGCAAAGCCCCCATCGTAGGCACGAAGCCCACGCTGCCGCTTGCCGCCGCTCTGAAGCTTTTTAGCTCCTCTACGCTTCTAATGATCTGCATTGTTCTCTCTTTTCAATATAAAATATTAAGGCTGGCAATTATATCAAAAAATATTAAAGGTATAAATTAAGCGCGAAAGGGCGGTCTATTTAGCGAGCGTTAATCAATAAGTACTAAAATCTATTGCGAGCTTTAGCTCTAAAATAAATTTCAAAAGGAGCGAAAATGGCTACTCAAGAGACAAATTTAGATTCTTTGAAAAAAGATATCGACTCTTTAAAAGGGGATTTTAAAGAGATTATGAAGTCTATCAAAAACATAGGCGCAGAGCGTGCGGAGTCTGCTAAAGATAAAATTCTAGATCAGCTAAATAGCAATGAGATCAAAAAATATATAGATGATCTAAGGCTTAAAGGCAAAGACGGCATAGAAAGCGTAAATGACACGATAAAACAAGACCCGATAAAAAGCGTTGCTATCGCTGCGGGCGTCGGGTTTTTGCTCGCTTGGTTGCTGAAAAAATAATGGCCGGCATATCTGAATTTATAGTTTCGGTAGTAGAGCTCGTAGACGCTCAAGCTAGCGATATTAGGCGCTCTTTTTTAAAGAGCGCCAACTCGGTTTTACTAAATATAATTACGGGCGTGATTTGCATTATAGGCTTAGTTTTCTTTTTGCTAGGGCTGCACGCGCTTCTTGAAAAAACTATCGGAGAAATTTGGGCTTATTTTGCCTGCTCCATTGTAGCTTTTTTATGTTCTATCATCGTGTATAAGGTGCTTTCGTGCAAAGCGAAATGACAAAAGAAAAGCTAAGACTAGTGGTGTCTATGCTTGAAGACAAAAAAGCCGATTGTAAAAAGTTAAAGCTAGAAGAAGCAAAGCTAAAACTGCTACTGAACGACCCTCTGCCCGATCTCTCGACGGAGCTTAAACTGATTAATCACGGAAATATCAAGCAAGTTTTAATATCCCTAATAGATAAATGCTTCATAATACCCGCCTTAAATAAAATTTTATAAACAACCTTAATCCAAAATATGTTATAATCACGCCAAAAGCATAAAAAGGTCTTAAATTTTGGATAATTACGAATACACGGAACTTTTAAAAACCCTAAGTACTAAAGTCGAAAATATTGCAGGCGTCGTAAAACCGGAGAACATTAAAGCGCGCCTAAAAGAGATCGAGGAGCTTGAAAACGATCAAAATCTCTGGCAGGACGTCGCAAAAGCAGGCGCCATCGGCAAGGAAAAAACTAAAATTTCAAATATCTTAAATAAATTTCTAAACGCTAAAAATGCCGTAGACGATGCAAAAGCTCTATATGAGCTGGCAAACTCTGAAAACGACGAGGAGACGATAAACTCGCTTTTTGCCGAGGCGGACGCACTAGAGGGCAAGATTATAAATTTAGAAATTTCCATGATGCTTAGCGGCGAAAACGACGATAAAAACGCTATCGTCAGCATTCATCCGGGCGCGGGCGGTACGGAGAGCAACGACTGGGCGAGTATGCTATACCGCATGTATCTGCGCTTTTGCGAGCGAGAGGGCTTTAAGATCGAGGTTTTGGACTTTCAAGAGGGCGAGGAAGCGGGTCTTAAGGACGTTAGCTTCATCGTGCGCGGCGAGAACGCCTACGGATATCTGAAAGCCGAAAACGGTATCCACCGCCTGGTGCGCGTTAGCCCGTTTGATAGCGCAGGGCGTAGACATACGAGCTTTTCAAGCGTGATGGTAAGCCCCGAGCTAAATGATGATATCGAGATAAATATCGAAGAGAAGGATATTCGCGTCGATGTGTTTCGCGCAAGCGGCGCAGGCGGGCAGCATATCAATAAAACCGAAAGCGCCGTGCGTATCACGCACATCCCGACGGGCATCGTAGTAAACTGCCAAAACGACAGAAGCCAGCACAAAAACAAAGAAACGGCGATGAAGGTGTTAAAGTCGCGCCTTTACGAGTTGGAGCTGATGAAACAGCGCGAGAAGGACGAAAACGTGCCTAAAAGCGAGATCGGCTGGGGGCATCAGATCCGCTCCTACGTACTTTTCCCATATCAGCAGGTTAAGGATAACCGCAGCGGCGAGGCGTATAGCCAGACCGACGCGATCTTAGACGGCGATATAAAAAGCATAATCGAAGGCGTTTTGATTTCACAAGCGAACAAATAAATTTTTTTGAAAGGATGAGAATGAGTGAAGATGGAATTTTGCTAGCGCTAGGATATAGCGTAAACGACGCGACGGTCGCGCAGCTGCGAGGAATTTTATCGAAGTGTGATTTTGAGGATAATGAGCTCGATCGCATCGTGGGGCTGAACGATAAGCTTAAAATTTACGGTGCGCACGTGGCGATGTCGAATTCAAACCCGTATTTTAAGATCAAAAATGACGCTACGAATGAGGAGCGTAAGACCGCTGCGGAGGAGATCATCAGCGCTTGGTCGGAAAAATTTAAGCTCAAGCTGCAAAAAGTCGCGGGCAAAGAGACCTATTACGTTTTGGGTCGCCAAATTTCAAAAAATTAAGGAGCAAAATATGAAAAAAATTCTAGCTTTGATCGCCGCCGGGGTATTTTTAGCAGGCTGCGTTAGCAACGCACCAAAAAGCGCAGTCGATGCGCCAAAGAGCGGCAAATATTCTTTCGCCGACGTTCAAGACGGTATCCGTGCGATGAACCTACAAGGCGGCGTCGTGCAAAGCGATGCGTGCAAAAACGGCAATGGCGCAATGTGTCTAAATTTTGCGGATTCTATGTATTCCAAGCACGACTATGCTTCCGCCGCCAATGCCTACAACGCTGCGTGCACGCTCTCCCAAAACTTCCCTGCTTGCCAGAAGCTCGCAGCGATGTTTGAAAAAGGCGAGGGCGTGGAGCAGAATAAATTCAACGCCATTGATCTATACCGCATCTCGTGCTATTACGGCTACAAGGACGCGTGCGCAAATATGCGCCGCTTAGGCTACAACGGCTAAGGCTTTGGGATTTAAATTTTAAAATTCTATTTTAGATTTACTCGCTACGAATGAGCTGCTTTCAAATTCCATTCCGCAATATCGCGGGATGGAATTTGATGCGTGAAATTCTATTATCTAGCCGCAATGGCTAAAATTTTCCTTGCCTTCTCAATTTGCTTCATAACATGCTCCTTTAAAATTTAAATTTTCTAAATTCTATCTTTTCGTTGAAAATCGACATCGTGCGAGCTAGATTGTTTATATCTTTTTGCATCGTCTGCATAAAATAATCTCTCAGCTGCAGATATTCCTCTTTATTTGCCATCAAGATATTTAGTATCTCGACCTCAGCGTTTTCTTTATAAAGCACGAGCTGATCGTGAAGACCGAAAAAGCCGAGGCTGCCGTTGCGTAGGTGCATAATAGCCTTTGCTCCGAAAATTCCTGATGCAGCTAAAATAAAAATACACAATATATCAGTTATACTTTCGCCGATTGTCATATCGTATGCATCGGCAGCAAAAATTAATAAAATCCAAAGAATTAGCGCTATTCTTATAAACCAATTTATTCTTTGCCGCATACTGTGCCTGCAATCAAAGCTAATTATCATCGCACCTATACTATTTAATTCGAAAATTTTACGGATTTTGTTTTTGTAATAATACAGAATTTTATCACTTTTAAACTCAAAATACATGCCGTCCTTATCTCTAATTACGGTCAACAATGAAACCAATATAGACGGAAGCATTCGAAAAGTCTTAAGACTAACTGGATTTACTATGGTGGCAAAAGTCAAAAATATAATAAAACCTACCAGTAGCGCCGGAAATTGATAAATCATAAATTCATAATATGTATGGTCTTTGATGATTATCGGCTCTTTATCGTAGTCTCTAGCTTTGAAATTTTGTTGCAAGGCGCCGCCGTCATTTGAGATAAAATTTTGCGGCTCAATGCTGTTTTTACAGGCAGAATTATGATCCGCTTCGGCTTCTAATTCGGCTTTTAAATTTAAAGCGTCAGGATCAGAATTTAGGGTTTCGAAATTTGAAGTTTCGAAATTTGAAAGTTTAGAATTTGAGACTTCAGAATCCTGGGATTCAAAATTTGAGACTTCAGAATTCTGAGCTTTAAAATTCGAAGTTTCGGAATTTTCAGTTTCAGAATTCTCAGTTTTAGAATTTTTGACATTAAGCTCCTTGCTGCGGTTTTGCTTTGCATCGCCGCGCCGCTCATTTAGTAACCTTTTTAATTCCTCAAGCCTGCTTTGATCCATTCTTGCCCCCCCGATAAGGCGCTTTCAAACTCGCTTATTTTTGCTCGTGCTTTTCATTGCCGCTAGCTCCTGCGCCAAAAATTCCCCCGTGTAGCTACCTGTCTTTTTAAAATCCTTCGCAAGCTTTTCTGGGGTGCCGCAAGCGACGATCCGTCCGCCGCCCTCGCCGCCTTCGGGCCCCATATCGATGATGTAATCGCAATTTTTGATGACGTCTAGGTTATGCTCGATCACAAAGACGGAATTCCCAAGATCGACCAGATGGTGCAGCACCGCTACCAGGCGATCTACGTCTGCAAAATGCAGTCCCGTGGTTGGTTCGTCCAGGATATATAGCGTGTTGCCCGTGTCGGTGCGGCTTAGCTCCTTGGCGAGCTTGACGCGCTGTGCCTCGCCGCCGCTAAGCGTCGTGGCGGGTTGGCCTAGCGAAACGTAGCCGAGCCCGACGTCCGCGAGCGTCTTTAGCTTTTGATAAATTTTAGGCACGGCTTTGAAAAACTCGAGCGCCTCGTCGATGCTCATCGCCAAAACGTCGGCTATGCTTTTGTTTTTGTATAAAATTTCAAGCGTCTGCGCGTTGTATCTCGTGCCGTGACATACGTCGCAGACGACGCTGATATCGGGCAGGAAGTGCATCTCAATCGTGATCTCGCCCTCGCCCGCGCATTTTTCGCAGCGCCCGCCCTTGACGTTGAAGCTGAAGCGGCCGATCTTGTATCCGCGCAGCTGCGCTTCCTTCGTCGCGGCAAAAAGCGCGCGGATCTCGTCCATCACCCCCGTGTAGGTCGCAGGATTGCTGCGCGGGGTGCGTCCGATCGGGGTTTGATCCAGATAGATTACTTTATCCAGGCTCTCAAGCCCCGAAATTTTAGCGCCCTTTACCGCGTGCACTTTCCTCGCGCGATTTAGCTCCTCAAGCGCGGTAGGCAGTATGGTTTGCAGCACCAAGGAGCTTTTGCCGCTGCCGCTAACGCCCGTGATGCCGACTAAATTTCGCAGCGGAAATTTTGCGCAAAGGCCGTGAATGTTATTGATATTTACGTTTTTGATGCTTAGCCAAAGCTCCTGCTTGCGGTGCTTTTGGTAGTTTATCTCCTTTTGGTTGTTCAGATACAGCGCGGTTTGCGTATTGCTTTTAAGCAGATGCGCTACATCCCCTGCAAATACGACCTCGCCGCCTAGATTGCCCGCCCCAGGGCCGATATCCACGACGAAGTCCGCCGCCTCGATCGTCTTTTTATCGTGCTCGACGACGATTACGGAATTTCCCTTTTCTTGCAAGCTTCGCAGCGTCTTGATGAGCTTTTGCGTATCGCGCTCGTGAAGCCCGATGCTAGGCTCATCGAGAACGTACATCACGCCGCTAAGACCGGAGCCGATCTGGCTTGCGATACGGATACGCTGCGCCTCGCCGCCGCTGATGGTGCGCGCATCGCGCCCAAGCGTGAGGTATCCAAGTCCCACATCCTTTAAGAAAAACAGCCTTTCGTTGATCTCTTTTAAGATCGGCGCAGCGATCTGTGCGTCCTTTTCGCTTAAATTTGAAAACCGCTTCTCGTCGCTGAAAAATTCCACGCAGTCCGCGATACTCATATTTATCACGTCGCCGATGCCCTTATCTGCGACCTTTACGGCTAGACTTTCAGGGCGTAGGCGCAGCCCGCCGCAGTCGGGGCAGATTTTTTCGCTCATATAATCGTCCAGATCGCTTTCGTTTTTGAGCAGGTCGTAGGCGTATTTGATCGCGCCCTCAAATTTTCGCACGAGCTTATGCTTTTTCCAGTAAAAATCGATCTCTTTGACGCTGCCGTAGAGGATCAGCTTTTTTTGCTCCTCGCTTAAGTTTGCATACGGGATTTTGACGTTTATGCCGTTTGCTTCGCAAAATCCGAGCAGAAATTTATAGTAATAGCTCTTGTTAAAGCCCGACATCACTTTAATCGCGCCGCCCTCGATCGAGGCGTTTTCGTTGATGATCTTGCCCAGATCGAGGCTAAATTTTATCCCCAGCCCGTCGCAGCTCTCGCACGCGCCCTTTGGGGAGTTGAAACTAAACGCGAGCGGCTCGAGCGGCTTGAATGAAATTTTACAATCAAAGCACGCCATATGCTCGCTGTAGTGGATCAGGCTCTGCGCGAGCCCAAGCTCGGCGGCGTTTGCGATCTCCACCTCGAGCTCGCCGAAGCTGAGCTTGAGCGCCTTTTCGACGTCGCTTGCGATACGGATGGAATTTTCCTCGTCGATGGTCGTGCGGTCGATGATGACCTTGATCGAGTGCTTTTTCGTCTTGCTTAGCTCGATCTCTTCATCCAGCCGCACCAGTACGCCGTCGATCTGAGCGCGCACGTAGCCCTGCTCGCGCAAGCTTTGCAACATATCGGCGAAGCTACCCTTTTTCTCGCGCACCAAGGGCGCGCCCAAGATCACCTTCGCGCCGCGCGGCAGCTTCATAATCTCGGCTATGATGTCGCTGGAGCTCATCTTTGAGATCGGCTTGCCGCATTTATGGCAGTGCTGCACCCCCACGCGCGCATAAAGCAGCCTCAGATAGTCGTAAATTTCGGTGATCGTGCCCACCGTCGAGCGCGGGTTTTTCGACGTCGTTTTTTGATCGATCGCGATCGCAGGCGTTAGACCGTCGATCTTATCGACGTCGGGCTTGCCTACGCGGTCTAAAAACTGCCTCGCATAGCTACTCAGGCTCTCGACGTATCTGCGCTGTCCCTCGGCATATAGCGTATCAAACGCCAGCGTGCTCTTGCCGCTGCCGCTAAGACCTGTAAAAACGACGAGTTTGTCCTTTGGAATTTGCAAATTTATATTTTTCAGATTGTGCTCGCGCGCGCCCGTGATGGTGATGAGATCGTTCATTTTCGCCCTTTTGTGCCAAATTAATCTTACATTATAGCTCAAATTGTTAAAATTGCGCTTTTGGAAGGGGCGGCGATGATACTAATCTGCACGGCTTTGCGCTGCGAAGCTCAAGCGATAATCGAGAGTTTTAAACTTACGCGTAGCGGCAATCTGCTCGCAGGCGAGCAGATTCTTCTATACATCTGCGGCGTGAGGTTCGGGGCCAAATTTAAAGCGGGTGCTGCGAGCGGTGTAGAATTTGAGCGCGGGCTTAGCGCAAACACAGAGTCCGCGAGCGGCGCGGAATTTATTCGTCGTGCCGATACAGACGCAGAATTCGGGCGCGAGCTCTGCAAAGATCGGCGTGGCGCGGACGTAAAATTTAAGCATTCTTCGGACGCGGGCGCGCTCTGCGGCGGCGATGTAGAGACCGGCTCCGAGCAAAATGCGACCGAAAATTTTAAAATTTTAGATCTTGGCTCCGCGCGAAATTCAGAGCGCTTTGGTGAAATTTTACTTTCGCGGCATGTGGACTTTGCGCTAAACATAGGCATCTGCGGCTGTGAGGATACAAGCGTGCAAATCGGCGAGGCCTTTTACTTTGACGGCACGGCAGCGCAGGAATTTTGCGGCGAGGACGGATCGAAATTTTATAGCTCGCAGGTTCGGGAACACAGCGCGCAGGCTCCGAAATTTCAAAACGTTCGCGAGCAGAAATTCCACGATATGGGCTCGTTGGAATTTTGCGGCGCGAGTTTGGACGGTAAGCTGCGGGCAAATTTAATCTGCGTAAGCGAGCCTAAAATTTTAAACGCAGCGGAGCAGACCTATGGGGTAAATGTCGCAGCGATTGAAGCGTGCGGCGAGATAAACGCACAAACCCCAACGCAAGGGGCGAACGGCGCAGCAAATACAAAAAATTTCACGCGCGACGCAGTGCAAGCCACAACACAAAGCTTAACGCAGGCCGCGGCGCAAAATTTAGCGAGCTTAAAACCCTCACAAATCGCGGTAGGTGGGCACAGCGTCGCGACGAATACCGCAGCGCGCGCAGCACTAAATACGCCGTGCGCAGCAAAGGACGCTACCTGCGGGTGCGCAAATCACGGCATCAGGCTTTACGATATGGAGAGCGTGTTTTTTGTGAACGCTTGCGAGCGCGCGGGTGTGCCGTGGGCGATGATGAAGATCGTAAGCGATCATTTGCGCGGCGAGCGGCTTTGCAAACGCTTCGTCTATGAGCTCGTAAAGGCGCGCTTGCCGCAAATCCACGCCGCGATAAAGGGCAAAATTTAACTACTAGAGCGTATGCAAAAAACCGAGCCGAGGGATGAAATTTTGGCTTCATACGCCAAATACGTCGCGGAATTAGAAGGTATTGCGGAGTCGCAGGAGAAACGATGAAAATAAAAGGCTCTTATCTATGTTTCGCCCTCTTGGCGTGCGCATGCGTCGCGGCCTGCGCGTATACCGTAGCAGATCTGTTCGCGGATCCGCCCTCGTTGATCTTTCTAGCTCTTTTACTTGCATTTGCCTGTATCGGGCTATGGCTAAAAGACGCTCTAATAGGCGCGCGCTACCTATTTTACTGCGTCTGCGTGCAGCTACTTTTTGCAGCGGTCATATTCGCCGTTCATAAATTCCCCGCCATGGCGCAGTTTGTGCGCAGTGCCGAGATAGGCATCGGCGGCGTACCGCTAGGTATTGCTCTGCTCGTGCTGCCCGCGTTTTTCTGCGCCCTGCCGTATTACTACCGAACGGGCGTCAAAAAAATCCCGCAAAAGTTCGCACTCGGCGGAATTTTGATCCTAAACGTCGCTATTACGCTAGCTTACGCCTTCTATTTCGAGCGACTATTCTATGATGCGATCTGAAATTTCAACGATTTTCAGTGACGGCGCGCGAAATTTAAGTATAATTTGCAAAATTTAAACGAAGCGGAGCAAGATGACGGAGGCGAAAAAGGAGCTAGGCGCGCAGTTTGGCGTGAGTCTGGGCGAGCGATCGAGCGCGTTTTTGGGCGCGCTATTTGAGAAATTTCACTTTTCATTTCAGCAACGAAAGCAGCTAGCGGAGTTTGCGAGCGATTTTGAGGCGTGGGACGAGACGCCCATTTATGAGCTGCTTGCGAGCGAGCTGTGCGGGCTAAATTTTAATAAAGCCAAATTTAATAAAGCAGGGAAAGTTCCAAGCGGCGAGCAAATTTTTAATTTCGTGCGCGAAGCCTGGCTGGAGCTAAAGTCCCGCCCGCATTCGTACGCGAGCTTCAAAAGCGATTACGCGCCGAAAAAATTTGAAATCTCCTCCTTTCGCGCGGATCGCATCGCTTTGGGGCGCTGTCCGGTGGCGAGCGAAAACACGCGCTGCTGCAATCTGCTGACGCTCGATGCAGTTAATTCGTGCGGCTTTGACTGCTCGTATTGCGCGATCGGCTCATTTTACAAGCACGGGAAAATCGGCTTTGACGAGAATTTCGCGGCAAATTTAGCGCGCCTGCGGTTCGATCCCGCGCGCAGCTACCACATCGGCACAGGTCAGAGCTCCGACTCGCTCATGTGGGGCGATCGCTTCGGCATTTTAAGCGCGCTAACGGACTTCGCGGCGCTGCATCAAAACGTGATTTTGGAGCTTAAAAGCAAGTCGAATAATATCCGGTTTTTCCTGCAGCGCAAGATCCCGCGCAACCTCATCGTCACATTCTCGCTCAACACCCCCGCGATCATAGCGAACGAGGAGCATCTAAGCGCGAGCCTGGATGCGCGGCTGGCGGCAGCCGAAGCGCTCGCGGCGCGCGGCATTTTGGTGGGCTTTCACCTCCATCCGATGGTTTGGTACGAGGGGTGGCGGAGTGATTACGGCGCGCTTTTTGAGCGGCTGCTGCGCAGCTTCGATCCAAGCGGCGTCGCGATGGTCTCGCTCGGCACGCTTACCTTCATCAAGCCCGTCGTCAAAAAGCTGCGCTCGCGCGGGCTGCGGAGCAAAATTCTACAGATGCCCCTTGCGGACGCGAACGGCAAGCTGTCCTACCCGCTGCAGATCAAACGCGAGCTTTTTAAATTTGCCGCGGACGCGCTTTCGCCGTGGCGCGAGCGGGTGTTTTTCTACCTCTGCATGGAGGATGCGAGCCTGTGGCGCGAGGTTTTGGGCTGCGAGTACGAAAGCAACGACGCCTTTGAAGAGGCGATGAAGGCGGCGTATTTCGCAAAGATACGGCAGCGCTAAAAGCACTATTTGCCGCAGACATCGCGGCTTGTACCGGTTCGCATGCGGCGCCGAGAATACGGCGCGAAATTTGCGGCGAGCGAGCGGTTAAAATTTAGCGGCACACCCCCCGGCTTTATAAAATTAAATTTTATAAATCGTGCGGGGCGGGCGCGGCGGGCGGCGATGAAATTTTACAAAACGCTCGCACAGCAAAATGCCGCGGGCTAAATTTAAAATTTTACCCGGCAAAGTCGCGGCGCGGTTTAAATAATCCGCGTAAATTTAGCGGCGGATACAATGGGCAAAGAAAATTTAGCGTAGGGGCATTTACTCGGCGCGCGAAATTTAACGCGCCGAAGCGGCATGAAAATTTAAAGGAGAAAAGATGAAAGCATTGATCACGGGCGCAAGCGGCGGTATCGGCAGCGCGGTTGCGGAGCTTTTGCGGCAAAACGGCTATGAAATTTTAACGCTAAGCTCACGCTTTGAGGATACGGACGCGCTAGCGAAGGAGTGTCGTGCGCTGGCTGCGGCGTGTGAGATTGACACGCTGATTTTGTGCGCTGGTACGGCGAAATTTGCGCCGCTTGAGGCGATGAGCGAGAGCGAAATTTTAAAAATTTTAAACGTAAATCTTACCGCAAACATCATCATCGCGCGCGCGCTTTTGCCGAATTTAAAGCGCAACCGCGCCCATATCATCGGTATTAGCTCGATCGAGGCGCTGCGAGCGAGCCGCTTTAGCGCGGTTTATAGCGCGAGCAAGGCGGGGCTGCGGGCGTTTCTGCTCTGTCTTTTTGAGGAGACGCGCAAGCAGATCAGAGTAAGCTGCATCAACCCCGACGTTACCAAAACGCCGTTTTACGAGGATTTGAGCTTCGAGCCCGCAGATGATGAGGCGAGCTTTGTGGACGCGGAGGAGATCGCAAATTTTACGCTGCAAATTCTGCGCACGAAGTCCAACGTGAGCGAGTTTACGATCCGCCCGCAGATCGTAAATCTGCGGAAAAAATCAAAATTTAATCGCGAAGGAGGCGAGCTTGAAAATCGGTAAAAGTCATGTTTTTGTGCTAATTTTGGCGCTTATTATTATTTATGCCGCGTTTGTAAGCGGTAGCGGCGGGTATTGTAGCGCGAGAGAATTTTTTTCAGGCAGGCATGATGAAGAAGATGATGCCTGCATCGCCAAGCTGGTAAAGCGAGCGGACGCGGGTAATATATATGCGGCAAATCGGCTAAGATATCCGCACGAGGCGTATATCAAGCGCACATGCAAAAAGGAAGTGGAAAGCTTGGGTGAGCGCGAAAGATATTATTTTGAGCTCTACATCCAAAATCGCTGCGAAGCTTGGGGCTTTGAAACGCCCAAATCAAAGGGCGGCGAAGCAAATACAACGAGTGGCGGCGGTAATTTAGCGCGAGGCGATGCAAACGCAACGGACGACGAGGGAAATTTAACGCGCGATAGTACGAATACGATCCGCGATGAAGCAGACGCAATCAAACGCGATATGAATTCTACGGGAGGATTAAATGCCGAGCAATAAGATGAACTTGAAAGCTAGTAAAAGTCAAATTTTTTTGTTAATCGTAGGGGTTGTTATTCTATGCGCCCTATATATAAAAATCAGCGGCTCGTGTTGCAATGTGAGAGAGGTATTTTTGGGCTATGGCGAAGAAGATGATGCCTGCATTGCCAAGTTGGTAAAGCAAGCGGATGCCGGCGATATCCTAGCGGCAAACAGACTAAGATATCCACACGAGGCTTATATTAAGCGAGTGTGCGAAAAAGGGGTGGAAAGCTTAGGCGAGCGCGAGAAATATTATTTCCAAGATTTTCGAGGAGATCGCTGTGAGAATTTTGGCTTTAAAACGCCCAAATCAAAGGGCGGCGAAGCAAATACGACGAGCGGCGGCAGTAATTTAGTGCGAGGTGATATGAACGCGACGGACGGCGAGAGAAATTTAACGCGCGCCGAGGCAAACAACGGCGAATCTGACACTACGGGCAGCAAGGCGGACAAGATGAGGCGCGAAGGAAATTCTACGGAAGAGCAAAATGCTGGGCGATAAAATTAGCTTTGAGGGCGATATCGTAAATTTTATGTCGTTGGTCAAATTTGTGAAAAAATGAGTTAAAATTTATTACTCAAGGAAAAACATGGTAAAAAAGAGATCTTTAAAAATAAAAGGAAGCATATCGATCGCCATAATCCTGCTTTGGGTTTATTTTTTGATTACGGCGCTGAGCGGTGATAGATACTGTGGCATATGGGATTATATCGCAAATAGTGAAGAGGATGATGCCTGCATCGCTAAGCTGATAAAGCGCGCAGACGCGGGTAGTGAATTGGCGCTCAATCGGCTTAGATATCCTAGCAAGGCGTATATCAAGCGCGTATGCGAAAGAGTAGTGGAAAACTTAGGCGAGCGAGAGAGATATTATTTCGAGCGCTTAGGTGTAGATCGTTGCGAAGCTCCAAATTTTAAAGGCGGCGAAACAAATACGACAAGTAGCGGCGGTAATTTAGCGCGAGACGATACGAACGCAACGGACGGCGGAAATTTAACGCGCGCCGAGGCAAATAACGACGAAGCCGACACTACTGGCAGCGATGCGAGCTCGATAAAGCGCGAAGGAAATTCTATGAAAGAGCAAAATGCTGGGCGATGAAAATTTAGAAAAATTTTTCTCAAAAATCGACGCGGCGGAGTTTGGAATTTCTGTGGGCTCAAAGCTTGCTTCAAAAAATCCCAAACTTGCAGAAAGCGTGAGAGACGGGAACAAGGACAAGCCCTTAAAATCACAAGGCGGCGCGGAATTTTGCGGCGGACAGTCATATTCTAACGGCGCGCAGCAAGCTGAAATTTTAAAATTTAATGTCGAGCCGCTGTTTAATGCCGAGAAAGCACACTTAAAATTTAACGTCCGTCCATCGCAAGCAGGGCTAGGTGTCCATCCGCCGCGGGCGCAGTTTGACGCCGAGCGAGCGCAGGCAAAGATCGAAAATTTCATGCGCGATCTACTGCAAAATCACATCCTTTGCGTAAGCGGCGCGGAATTCGCCTTCGCGGAGATCGAGGCGTATTTCACGGGCGCGGATCGCAACACCTACAAGCGCACGTCGCGGGCGGGCGAGATATTTTTTCACAATTTCGGCTTTGACATTTCGTTTCGCAGCGTCCCGCAAAGCGGCGGCGGGATTTTGGTGCGAAGCCTGCGCGTCCTAAGCGGCGCAGAGCTTTTGGCGGGCGGCTTACCGGATTCAACGGGCTACTTACCCGGCTCGGCAGACGGCTTGCACGGCTTAGCGGAGAGCGGCCAGCTCTGCTCCGCCGCCCCGCTCATACAAAACGGCGATTTTATCGCGGGTCCGCGCAAATGCATGGGTAAAATTTTAAATCTGCAAACGCAAAATTTAAGCTTTTCTTTAAAGTATGCGCCGAAAATAGCGCGTGCAGCGGGCTTTAGCAACCGAATCCGACGGGGCGAGATCGTAAATGAAACGAATCTGGACGCAAATATGCCAAGCGGCGCGGTGGGCGCGGCGAAGCTTGAAAATGAGCCGCGCAGGCTTACCAGCGAGGAGTTTGAGGCATATCTGAACGCGGGCTGCGCTGCGACGAAAACATATAAAAAATCGCTGCAAAGATATAAGGGCTAAATTTTGATCAAACGGCGCACAGCGGGCGAGCGGTAAAATTTAATGAGCTTTAAGCGACGGCGCTATAAAATGGCGCATCCATCAAATTTAAAGGCGGCGAATGGATCAAAGCAGGCTAGGTGAATTAAGAAAGCTACTACAAAAGCGGCATCAAGAGCCGAAGCGGGGTTTGGAACAAAATTCTAACGGCGAAAATTTTAAAGCCCCAAATTCTGAAATCCAGAATTCCGAAGTTTCAAATTTTGAAGTTTCGAATTCCGAATTCCTGAATTTTGAATCCCCGAATTCCGAATCCCTGAATTCTAGAGCCCCGAATTTTGAAGCTTCAAATTCTGAAACCCTAAATTCCGATTCTGACGCTTTAAATTTAAAAGCCGAAGCGGATCAGAATTCCGCCTGTGAAAACAACGCAGAGCAGCAAAATTTTATCTCGGATGGTAGCGGCGCCTTACCGCAGAATTCTAAAGCGAGAGATTATGATAAAGAGCCGATAGTAATCAAAAATTATGAGAAGCTATTGATATCTACAATTACGTTTTTATATATGCCTATGATTTTAGGTGGATATATTCTAAGCATATGGGATTTAATTTTTTCAAGACACCATATATCGATGATGGAAATAGGCTCTAGCGTTATATTTGGAATTTTTATAGCGATAGCATTGAGACTTATTTATAGCTACTGCATAAGCAATAATAATCGAAAAATCTACTTTATGAATAATTCTATAGATTTCTATAAAAACGGCGAGCTTGAGAGAAGGACAAATAACCTTCATTTAAATTATGTGATAGGCAGACCATTTTGGGGATATTGTAACGATGATAAAGTTCGTCGCTTCATTTATAATATTATTATAATTTTTTCTATTACAGCACTATCGTTTCTATCATCGCAAATTTTATTATTCTTCATTTTTTCAATACTTTCTGCAATTTTTTTGAAAATATTTTTTCACTTTTTAATCGTAGGCAATTTTAAGAATTTTTCATTCTTTTCTGCAATCATAGTGGATTATCCGTACTATGAGCAGGAAAATACTTATTATTTAAGCTCTATTCTATCGGCAAAAAATTATTTAGTTTGCGTATATGATACAGAAAGGCTAAACGAAATAAAAGAATGGTTTTTGATTAGAAAACATATCGATATTGATAAAATAGAAAAATATTATCTTAGCTAAAGCGGGCGGTTATGGATACAAGGAACAAAGAGGTTGAGTTTAGAGACTACGATAAAGATCCGATAGTCGTAAAAAAGATGGACGATCTGTTTTGGCTGATAGCTCTTGGAATTTTGTTAATTTGTTCTTTGGTACAGAATTTGGACGGCGAGTATAAATTTAGGTTTTATATGAAAATATTACTAGGTTATGGCACCGCATTTTTCTTTATATACGCAGCGAGCTTTATAAATAGCAAAAAAACGATAACCTTTATGAAGGACAAAATAGAATTTAAAAATAAAACCAAATGCGAAAAAGAGATGGCGTTAAAAAATATCTCCGTTTACAGATATGCTTATATGATTCCTAATTTTGCGCCCTTTGATGTGAAAATTAAATTTTGTGTTTTAGTTTTATTTATAATGATCTTCGTGGCATTATACAACTTTAAATTTTATATGTTTATTTTTATAATTATGGGCTTATTGCTGATGCCCATTATTAAATTTATCTACTATATTCTATTTGAGAAAACCGTTAGGTTCTTGCTTTGTGATAAATTATTGATATGCAATGGCTCCGATTCCGAAGTATTTACGATCAATAATAAAAAGGAGTTTGGCGAGCTGCAAAAATATTTCTTGGATACGCTAAATATAGATATTACAGAGGGATATTTATTTTGGAAACCGCCTTATGATATTGCAAAAATAATAGTAAATAAAATGAACAAATTTATGAAATTCTAAAAACAAAAGATAAGGTTTAAAAAATATACAAACGATACATAATTAGCGTACCGCGGGATAAACAATTTAATCCGCAGAATATCGATCTTTAATGAAAAATAGAATTTAGAAAATTTAAATTCTAACGCTCCGCTTGAAATTTTGCCTTTAAAATTTACGCTCTAATCATTGCCGCTTTCATATACGCCGAGTTCTACGAGATTGCCGTCAGGATCGCGCAGATAGATGCTTTGCATAGCGCCACGCGCGCCCATTCGAGGCACGACGCCAAGCTCTATTTGCACCCCTTTGCTTTCAAGCTCCGTTTTGAGCTGCTGCGCGCTTTGATCTTCGCAGATGAGGCAAAAATCCGCCGAGCCTACTCTAGGACGCGCTGCAAACGGCGCAAACTCGCCCGCGCGAGTGTGGATATTGATCTTTGAAGAGCCGAAACGCAGGCTGTGTTTGCCGCCCTCGCAAACATGCTCTAGCCCCAAAATTCCTTCGTAAAATTCCACGCATTTTTGCAGATCGTCCGTAACTAGGACGAAGTGATCGATCTTTGTGATTTTCATTTCATCTCCCTGTGCGCTTGCAAGTCGCAAAATTTTTACGCCTCGCGGTGCAATCTTGGAATTCTGCTGTGAAATTCGTAACTAAATTTCAAATGCTCGTAGCAAAAAATCAAAATTCCGCGACGTAAATTTTAAAATTCTAAAATTTAGCCTAAGTAAAATGGGGCGCGAGCAAAACCCGACTTTAGTAAAATTTAGACCGACGAAATTCCGTCTAGCTAGCGCAGCAAATTCTAATCTCGCGATTTTAAAACTAGCGATTTTAAAATTCTCTTGCCTACCTCGACGCCCGGCTGATCGTAAGTGCTGACGCCCAGTATCGCTCCAGTAGCGCTGGTTAGCAGCTCGAAGTAGTAAAATAGCTCGCCCACGCTCTGTTCGCAAAGCTGCGAAACCTCGATTAGATCGACGCTGATACCCTCATTTAGCACGGCTTGCAGCGTAGCATCGCACTGAAGATTTAGCACCTCATCCAGTCGCATGCCGTTTACGAAGTCGCAGCCCTCAAGGCCTTGCAGACTGATGCTAGGTACCGCGTCCGTAGTGCCGTTGTCCGTGAGCTTTAAGAAAGTCACGGTCTTATCCTTTACGCCGTCCATTATGAGCTGAAGGAAGCTGTGCTGATCGCGCGAGCCTACAAGCCCTACAGGAGTAAGCCCCTCGCGGCTAAAGCCGATCTTTTTACCTAGGCTTTCCGCCCAGAGCTGCACGTACCATTCACCCAATGCGCGCAGCGCATCGCCGTAGCTAAAAAGGACATTGATTTTCGCACTTTTGTGCGTGGCGTAGTGATGGGCTTTTCGTAGAATTTTATTCTCCGCAATTTTAGCGGGATTGCCTGCTAAAATTTCATCCAGATACCGCTCTTTTGCAACGGCAGCCCCGCGCAGCATCGCGCTTGTATCAAGACCTAGCCCAACTGCGGGCACTAGCCCTACCGCACTTAACACGCTAAAACGACCGCCTACGTTAGCGGGCATATTTATCACGCAGGCGCCGTGCTCGCGCGCAAAGATATCCAGCGGCGAGCCCGCATCGGTGATAAAGATGAAATTTTTAGCTAGCGTCTTTAAATCTGAAATTCCAAAACGCTGCAAAACGACCTTAAAAAGCGAGATTGTCTCGATCGTGCCGCCCGATTTGGAGGATACTATGAAAATCGTGCGAGCGAAATTTAACCCTTCAAGCGCGCGACGCACGCTAAGCGCGTCTAAATTATCTAAAATTTCAAAGCGCAAATTCTTTCTTACGCGCGGACGCAGCATCTCATAAAGCGCTCGCACGCCCACGCTGGAGCCACCGATGCCTATAAGCACGACCCCGTCGTAGCTTCGTGCGCTAAAAAATTCCTGCGCCCGCGCTATTTCGTCTGCGCCTTGCTGCGGCAGGCGGTAGTAGCCTATCTCGCCGCTTTCGTATTCGGCGCGGATCTTTGCCGCTACCTCCTCTAGTGCGCCGTCTTTTGCCGGCGGGAAAAATAGCTCATTTTTTACCATCGCCGAATTCTCGCTCGTAGAAATATTTGATCGCCTCCACGTAGCCTTTTACCGAGCCGCAGTCGAAGCGAGTGCCTTTAAATTTATAAGCGATCACCACGCCGTTTTGAGCCTGCTTTAAAAGCGCGTCGGTGATCTGCACCTCGCCGTTTTTACCAGGCGCCGTCTGCTCGATGAGATCAAAAATATTAGGCGTTAGGATGTAGCGCCCGATGATGGCTAAGTTTGACGGAGCCTCGCTAGTCTCGGGCTTTTCTATCATATCCGAGACCATTATTAGATCGTCGCTGATGCTCTTTCCTGCGATGATGCCGTATTTGTTTACGTCTTGCGGCGGCACTTCCATTACTGCAACGACACTGCAGCGGTATTTTTCATAAATTTTAACCATCTGCGCAAGCACGCCCTCGCCGTTTTCGTTGACGCACAGATCGTCTGCGAGCACCACGCCGAAAGGCTCGTCGCGGATTAAAATTTTACCCGTATAAATCGCGTTACCAAGCCCCTTCATCTGCTCTTGGCGCGTAAAAGAGAAGGTGCAGCGCTTCATAAGTGCTCTGATTTCGTCGAGCAGATATTCTTTGCTGCTGCCTGAAATTTGATCCTCCAGCTCGTAGCTGCGGTCGAAATAATCCTCCAGCGCGCGTTTGCCGCGACCCGTGACGAACGCCATATTGTCCATGCCCGCTTCCAGCGCCTCGTCCACGCCGTAGTGAATGAGCGGCTTGGTAAGGATCGGAAGCATCTCTTTTGGTAGCGATTTGGTCGCGGGCAAAAAGCGCGTGCCGTAGCCCGCCGCGGGAAATAAACAAGTCTGGATCATGAAGCTCCTTTGATCTTTTTTTGAACTTTTATTATAATGCAAAAAAGATAAAATTCCGCAAAGGAAAGCCTTGAAAACGATTGAAAAAGAGATCAGCGCCGCGCAGGAGATCAAAAAATCAAGCTTCATCGCCTATCTAGCGCCGCTAGCGAGCTTTGAGACGCTGCGTGCGCAGTTGCGGCAGCAACACCCCAAGGCGCGCCATATCGTCTGGGCGTATCGCGCTCTCGGTGAGCCCGGGCAGATCGTAGAAAACTCAAGCGACGACGGCGAACCCAAATCGACTGCGGGCGCGCCGTGCCTAAACGCGCTTCGCGGCGCCGAGCTAATTAATGCCGCGGTGCTCGTGGTGCGCTACTTCGGCGGCATCAAGCTAGGTACCGGCGGGCTCGTGCGCGCGTACGCTAGTAGCGTAAATGCCGCGATAGACGCCGCTGCGGACGCCGCAGAGCTAGTGGAATTCGTGCTGCGTAGGAAGTGCATATTTTTCGTGCCGTTTGCGGCGGTGTCTAAATTTGAACATTTTTTAAAAAAATCGGGTTTTGTTTATGAAGCGAGCTTCGGTGCTGCGGGGGCGGAGTTTAACGCAGAGCTTAGCGCGGAGGAATTTGAAAAATTTATGGGCTTTGTAGACGCTCTCGCGCCGGCCCTTAAAATGCTGCACGAGCCGAAATTTTAAAATTTCAAAATTCTATAAAATTTAAAAGCTCACCCAGGCTAAATTTGAAAGCATAAACGGATTTTGCATTTTATCGCATTATCGCAACGGAATTTTAAAGCTAAAGTGAAATTCCATCGTGCGAAACATAAAATCCGATAAATTTTAAAATTTTAAGAATTTCAAAATTTCGTCGTAATTTAGCTTGCAAAATTTCGCAAAAATTCCGTCCGTAAATTTCAAAATCCCATAAAATTTTTAAAATTTCACGTGCCTCATCTTAGCTTCACGCACAGGCAGGCTTAGTAGAGCCGCAATAGCCGCTAGCGTCATATCCAAATACCACATATAATCATACGCGCCGTATGCTCGCACTGCAAGACCTCCGATATATGCACCAAAAAATCCGCCGATTTGATGCGAAAGCATCGTAAATCCAAATAGGCTTGCTAAATATCGCGTCCCTAATAGCTTACCGACGGCAGCCGCAGTAGGCGGTACGGTCGCTAACCAGGTAAATCCTAATCCCACGCTGAAGATATAAAACGTAAGGCTATCTTTTGGCGAGAGCACATAAGCACCAATAAGAGCGATACGCAGGGCATATATGCAAAATAAAATGATTTTACAGCGCACTTTGGAAACACACCAGCCTACGAATAAGCTGCCTACGATGTTTGCGATACCGATTAGTGCGAGCGAAAAGGACGCTACCTGCGCGCCATGCCCGCTTAGTGCTACTTCGCTAGGTAGGTGCGTCACTAAAAATGCTACGTGAAAACCGCACGTAGCAAAGCTTAAATTTATCAAAATATAGCTTTTATCGCGCAGTGCCAAACGCAGCACTTCGCCTAAGCTGCGCTTATCTTCTTCATGCAGGCTGGTTTGTTCGCCAGATAGAATTTTACCGCCTGCTAAAAGTCTCGCAAGAGGCAGAATTAGCAAGCTAAGCCCTGCAAGCGTAAAAAATGCGCCACCGTATCCTAAAGCAGGCGTTGCGATACAAAACCCAATCATAGGCGCAAATAAAAACTGTCCGAACGAGCCGCCTGCATTTAGTACTCCGCTAGCAACTGAGCGGATAGAAAATGGCAGGCGCTTTGCCATTAGGCTCATTAGAATCGGAAAACTACCCGCGCCAAGCCCCAGCGCAAGCCCAAAACCCATCGTTAATACAAGTGCGCTTTCGCTGCTAAATAACGGCACAAGAGCGCAACTAATCGCCAAAAGCACGCTGCCCCAAAACAGCACGACGTAGGCACCGAGCTTGTCTGCAAGTATCCCGCTAAGAGGTTGCGAAAAGCCCCATACCAGCTGCGTAGTTGCCATCGCAAAGCTTACTTGTGCGATGGATAGGGAATTTGTTTGCATTATGGGCTGCACGAAAAGACCTAATGACATACGAATGCCCATCGTAATCATCAAAATCGCCGCGGCGCATAGGATCATTATCCAAACTGATTTCATATATATTCCTTTTAAAAAATAGAATTATAGCATAAAAATCACGAATATATCGAGATTTTATAGATATATTTAATTAATGTATTTTAGTATATTATTTATGTAAGAGGAATTTACCGAGCTTTAATAGGCTTTGCATTAAAATTCCATTTTCAAGGAGAAGCGATGATTTATGAAGACGAGATGATTTACGTACAGCGCGAGGAGCACGAAGTGCCGTGGGTGAAGGTCTTTACGAAGGCGAAATTTAAAGAGCTTAGCGACTGCGACGAGGCGACGTTGGCGCATCTGTGGCGTGCCGTGCTTCAGTGCGAAAAGAGCCTGCGGGAGTTTTACGCGCCCGATAAAATCAATATCGCAAGCTTCGCCAACTACGTGCCGCGCGTGCATTTTCACGTCCAAGCGCGCTTTAAAAACGACAGCTTTTTCCCGGAGTCCGTTTGGGGAAAAAAGATGCGCAAGGCCAAACTCGATCTGCCGGAATTTAGCGAATTCGCAGAAATTTTAGCGGCAAATTTAAAGATGGAATTCAGATGATAGGCGCGCGATCCAAAAAATATCTAAGCCTTTTCGCGCTTGCTTGCTGCGTCGCCACCTTTGCGTTTTACCTGCGCTTTAAAAGTGAGGAAAACGAGATAAAAATCAAGCAGCAGTTCGATTTTAGCGCGAGCCTGTTTGAAAAGATCGTGGACGAAGAGAAGCTAAACGCCTTTGCGATCTCGCTAATTTTGTCGCAAAACAGCGACGTGGTGCGCTGTTTTGAGAGCGGCAAACACGGCGAGTGCATGGACGTGACGAAAAAATACAAAGACATCTTAAGCGCAGTGCCCTTCTACACGGGCGTGAAGATACATTTTCACACGCAAAACATCAGAAGTCTGGCCAGAAGCTGGAGCGACGAATTTTACAACGACGATCTGAGCTCGTTTCGCCATTCGCTTTTACAGATTCGCCAGAGCCTGCTTCCTAAAGCGCTCGTCGAGATGGGGCGGTGCGGGGTTTTTATGCGCGGAATTTCGCCCGTTTTTAGCGACGGTAAATTTATCGGAAGCGCCGAGATAATGCTCGATTTCGAACACGTCATCGCGCAGATCAACCGCATGGGAAACGATATTTTTATCCTCGTAGATAAGAGGTTTGAGACCGACTGTTTCTACGATAAAATAGGCGTTATCAAGGACTTTATCGTCGTAAACAGCGCGCCGGATTACGACGTTTTGTCGATTTTGGCGACGCTTGATTTTGGGGCGCAGAGCTTTATAAAAAAGGACGGGCATTATTTTTACGTTAGGGCATTTTCGGACGAAAACGGCACGAAGCTGGGCTATATAATTCTGCACCGCGAAGGCTAGCGGCGAGGTTAAATTTAGGCGCCTATCGCTTGTTTGTTTCGTCGCGGCGGCGGCAGCGCGGCGAGCGAGCGTTTTAAATTTAATCGCAAGATCGCGGAAATTTACGCTGGAATTTTAAATTTTAAAAGGAGCGTCGGTATGAAATTTTATAAGTCTATTAAATTTAAGGCCCTGGCAGGGGCGTTGCTTATTATAACAATACTCTGCGCCGCATTCATCCGCATCATCCCCGATTACTCCACCTCACGAGGCTTCGCTGTCGTTTCTATCTTTGGCTACAACAAATATAAGCAAGGATACTGCCTAAAAGAGGATAGAATTTTACCCAAAGAGGAGCGATTTAAGCGCGGAATTTTAGATCTTTTAAATAGACGTATGCTGTTTCAAGCCGTCGTTACCGACAAATGCTACTATGTATACGGCAGCAAGACTTGCAACTACGGCAATGGAGAATTTGCCGTTAAGGTAGGCTTTTATGAGACGGATAAATTTAATAACGATGATTGGCTGGAGGTTCTATCCAAAGAATACGATATAGAAAAACGTAAAAATCAAGCCGCTTGGCCATATAGAAATATCTTTGTCGAGAAATTTCAAATAAAGCCCGTAGATATCGCGGAGAAGCTAAAGATAAATTTAAATAATAGAATGGCTGGCTTCGAAGAGCCTATAGTAGAATACGGCGGTTTGCGCGAATATATTTTATATTTCGATAAAAGCTTTATATTGTATGATAATTTTGAATTTAGATATGCCACGATTACGATATACGAAGGAGATACCATAAAAGATTTGTCTGAAGGGAAACAATATTATGATAACACCATAGAAAATGAATCGCGCGAAAAGAATTATTATTTAAAAATCGATACATGCGGCAATAGCGATTTTAAAATTTATAAAAACAATATCGAAGAAATAGCGGATCGCCTGGTAAGAGAAGATTTGTTTAAAGGCGGCTGAAAAGCTGAGCAAACAACTGAAATTTTAAATTTTAAAAGGAGCGTCGGTATGAAATTTTATAAATCCGTTAAATTTAAAGTGCTAGCTGGAGCGCTACTTCTTATAATAATACTCTGCGCCGCATTTATCCGTATAATCCCCGATTATTCCACTTCGCGAGGCTTCGCCGTCGTTTCCGTTTTTGGCTATAACAAATACAAACAAGGTTATTGTTTAGCCGAGAATAGAATTTTAGATAAAGAGGAGTTCTATAGAAGGGCTATAGTTCAGTTTTTAGATAAGAAACTAATATATGAACAAAAGATGGATAAAGCAAGAATTTATGCATATGGTTCGTCAATGAAAAGCAAGATTAAAATTGGATATTACGAATTGGCTGACGATATAAATTTAGATAATTGGCTAGAAAAGACAATAAATTACTATAAAGATTTATATAGCTTAATCAAAGATGATGAATATAAATCAGATTTGGATGAAAAAGCTAGAAATATATTATTATTTGATAAATTAAAAATCAAAAAAACAAATCCGATAAAATATTTAAAAATTGATTTGAATAGAATGGTGGCTGGATTTGACAAACCTATCTTTTTAGCAAATAACGGTTGGAGCGGTATCATTATATTAGATAATGCAATAATATTAAGAGACAAAAAGATTGCGTATGGATATAATTTTATACTTCATTACAATTTTTATGATAGTAGCGCTAGAAATATGATACTTGATAAAAAAATGTTTAATTCGGAAATTAGACAATCAAAATATTCATATCCAAGATTAGATATAGGCGATATAGATAATTGCGGAAATTTGGATTATGATGTAAGTTATAATCCTGAAGATATAGCAAATAGTTTAGGTAAGGGTGGCTGAAAAGCCGCTTCAAAACGAAATTTTAAAAAGCCCTAGCCGCGTAAATTTTACTTTTAAAATTTTAAAATTTACGCCTAAATTTCGCGCGCCGTTTTAGTCCAAAAGCTTCTGCTTAAACAGCGGGATTTTGTAGCAAAAGGTGCTGCCCTCGCCGAGTTTCGAGCTGACGCTTTTTGCGATACCGTAGCGCTTGCAAATTTTATCGATTATGTTTAGCCCGAGGCCAAATCCGCCAAGAGCCGCATTTTCGCGCGAGTATCTCTCCCAGATCGCGCTCGTATCCTTTATGCCGATGCCGAAGTCCTGCACGCTAAAGACCGCTATGCTCACCCCTTTTTCCAGTGCGATGATGATCTTGCCGCCTGGGCGCGAGTATTTTATGGCGTTACTTAGCGTGTTATCGATGAGGCGCATCAGCGAGGTTTCGTCCATAAAAACGCTTACATCGGGCGCTATTCGCGATTGCAGACTTATGTTTTTGCTTTTTGCGACCAGATAGATGAAATTTATCCTAGCGCTCAAAAACTCGCTCATATCGATGCGACGGCTTTTGAAGCTCATCTTGCCGCTTTTGATGAAGTACTCCACGTCCTCGTAAGTAATTACCATCTGCTTGAGTGCGGATTTGATACGCGCAGTGTGTTTGTCGCGCAGCCCAAGCATCTCAGTGTTGATGAGCGCGACGCCCAGAGGGGTCTTTAGCTCGTGCATCGCGTCGTTGAAAAACGCCTTGATGAGGTTGCTTTGCTGCGCGTAGAAATTTTTTATGATTTTGTAGTTAAACAGCGCGATGATGAGCGCTACGAAAATCGTGATAAAGATCGTAGAGATCGCGATAAATTCTATCTTGGCGTAGCTTATCTTTTTTGAGATTACGAAAAAATACAGCTTGCCCTCATGCAGAAAGTGGCGCTTAAAAAATACCCGTCCACCAAATTTCAGCGTGATAAATGCAAAATCCGGCGGTTGGACGCTTAGGTTTGATCTTAAAATTTCGCCGTTTGCGTTTAGGATCGCGTAGTCGTAAATTAGCTCGTCTTTTAGATCGGGATACGCTCCGCTTAGAGCTTCGCTGCTTTTTTGTATCAGCTCGGCGACGTCGGCGCTCTCCTCGATTTTGGAATTTAAATAGATGATATAAAGACTCTCGCTTATAAAGGCGCCGATGATGAAAATCGCGCTAAAAAGCGTAAATTTAAACCCTTTAAGCATTGATCTTATATCCGAGTCCGCGGCTGGAGAGGATGAAATCGTTGCTCGTTTTGGAGCGGAGGTTGCTGATATGCACGCGCACATCGACGCTGCCCGCCTCGCCGTCCCATACGTCGGCGATGAGTTCATCTACGCTAACGAATCTTTTGATATTGGCGAGCAGAAATTCTATGATTTTGATCTCTTTGGCGCTTAGCGATATCTCTTCGTCCGCGCGTTTTAAAATTTTTAAATTTGCGAAGTAGTGAAATTTATCCGCGATCTTGACGGCGCCCTTTTCGTCGCCGAAATACTTTCGCATCAGCTCGCTTACTCTAAATTTAAGCTCGGCTAGGTGGAAGGGTTTTTTTAGATATTCGTTGCAGCCTAGCTCGTAGCACTGGCTCAAATCGTCGATGTCGCCGAGCGAGGTCATCATCATTACGGGAGTGCTAAGACCGAGGTTTCGCGCATATCTCAGCACCTCTTCGCCCGAAACCTCCGGCACTTTGATGTCTAAAATCAGCAAGTGGTAGGTATTCGCGGCGATCTTATCGCAGGCTGCGTCGTCGCTTTCGCATTCGTCCACCTCGTAGCCAAGCTCCTGTAGATACTCGCTTACGCTGCTTCTGTATTCAAAATCGTCTTCTAAAAGTAAAATTTTCAAACCCGTTCCCTAAATCGGGAGCGAGACTACGCTCCCGTGCAAATTTGCCCCGCATATACGATGTAGTAGCGAAGCAGAATGACGCCGCAAAGCACGACGAAAGAATTTAAAACTATAAACGCAGGCTTGTAGGCGTGGTTTTTCAGCGCCGTAAAGGCGATGATGATCGGAGCGATGAGCCCCGTGCCTAAAACGCCGATCCAGAAAATTTTGCCGTAAACCTCGTGCGTCAAAGCCTGCTGTGCCGCAAGCGCGCTCGTGCCGCCCTCGAAATACATCCCGACAAATAGAATGAACAAAAGCGGGATCTCAAAAAGTATCGCGCGCAGATCAAGCACCAAAAGGTATTTTATGCTATCTTTGTTTAACGAGCCTTTAAAAAACAGAAGTCCAACTAAAATGCTCGCCGCGATGCCGCTGGAAAAGCCCGACAGCAAAAATAAAATCGGCAGCACGGGCGTATTCCAAAGCGGAATTTTCATTACTGCGCTTAGTAAAAAGCCCGTATATGCGCCCACGCAAAGAGCAAGGATAAATAAAATTCGCTCGAAGAGTTTGGAAGCTTTGGCAAACGAGCTTAGTAAATTTACGATAGGTCGCAGAAAGGCTAGCAGTTTAAATTTACAAATTTCCTCGCCGAAGACGCACAGCGCAAATACGAAGCTAAGCGGCACGTAGATTAAAAGCGCCGCCACGCCTATGCTCATCACCGAGCCGAAGTTAAATTTGATCAGCAAAAGATAGAAGGTAAGAGGCTTGCCAAGATCAAAGATCAAAAGCAAAAGTCCCGCGCAGATCGTAAGCGGCGCCGTGATCGCACCCGCCCTAATCATCGCATCCCAGATAGAATTTTGCTCGCTTTCGTGGCGGTTCCATTTGACTAAAAGCGCTACCATCGTCGCTCCCGCGCTAAGACCCGCCAAAAATAGATAAATTGCAATCGGCCAAGGCCAGTAAATTTCAGAGTATTGACTCATATCGCCCCACATATTATTCATAGCGTCCTCCTTTTTTGTTTTTGATATTCGCTAGGCGCGGTTTGGTGTTTAGATACGCTTTGGGATATTCTACGCTTGTTTTGGCTAGCAGCTTGCTTACCTCGGAATTTACGTCATTTACGTCGCCGAAAGTTAAAGCATCTGTTGGGCACACGCTTACGCAGGCAGGCTGTAAGCCTTTGCTAGTGCGGTTCGTGTAGCAAAAGGTGCATTTGCCGATAGCGTGCGTGACGGGATCGACAAACCTTGCGTCGTAAGGACAGGCCAGGATGCAGTATTTGCAGCTGACGCAAAGCCTCTCGTCTATGAGCGTTACGCCGTCTTTGGTTTTAAAGCTCGCTCCCGTAGGGCAGACGTCCACGCAGGGGCTATCCTCGCACATAACGCAGCTAGCGCGCGAATAATCTAGCTTTAAATTTGGAAAAACGCCGCTTGTTTTGCCGTGAACCTGCAGCCTATAAACGCCGCTCGGTATGCCGTTTTCGTTCCTGCACGCAACCGAACAGGCTTGGCAACCTATACATAAATTTTCGTCGTGAATCATTATGAGTTTTTTCATAACCGCCCCTTTCAAATTTTAACTATATCGACGCCGACGTTGGTTACCATCGTGCTTACCACAGGACCCGCAGCGGGATCGAGAAGGACGCTTTGGTTCGTGCCTATGCCGTTCGTGCGCTTTAGCCCCGGACTTACGTGCCCAAAGCCGTGGTATAAAAATAGGCAATCGTCCCTGATGCCTTGCGTGACGAAAATTTTAGCCTTTTGCTCGCCGAATTTGTTTTTAAGCTTCACTACATCGCCCGTCTTTAGCCCCTCCGCTTTTGCAGAAGCTGGGCTGATCCAAACCGGCGATTCGCTCATCATATCGTTTAAAATTTTGACATTTTGAGTGTGGCCGTTGGTGTGAAGCGCGGTTTTGCCGGTCATTAGGCAGTATTTGTGTCCGCCGAATACGTCCATACCCTCGGTGTTTAAGCAGCCGTATCCCGCGAAAAGCTCCTCCACTTTCGGCGCGAAAAGCTCGATCTTGCCGCTCGGGGTTTTAAATTTCATCTGAGAGCTCATCTCGCCGTTTTCGTCCACGAACTCCGCCGCGGCAGGATATTTATCGATAAATTTAGCCACGAGCTTCGGCTCTCGGTAGTATAGCTTCGGCACCTTGTAGCTTACGTAGCCGTTTTTGATTAAATTTGCGATCAGCTCGGCGTTGCCTTTGGCTTGCTGCATGCGGTATTCGTCGATGTTGTTCCAGGTGTAGTCTTTATCGATCTTCATCACCCTTGCAAGCTCTCTAAAAATTTCATAGCCGCACTTCGTATCGCCCACCGGCTCGACGGCCTTGTTTCGCATCACAAATCCAGGCGCGGTGCCGCCTTTGTTTTGAATCGACTCGTCGCGCTCCAAATAGGTGGATTCTGGCAAGATCACGTCGGCTAGGCACGCGAAGTCGCTCATATACACGTCGATTGCGAGCACGAAGTCCAGCTTTTTGATCGCCTCTACGCTCTTATCCACGCCCGCAACGTTGATGAGGTGGTTAAAGCGCGTGCTGACCCAGCCTTTTACCGGATATGGCTTTTCGCTTAAAATCGTAGGCGCGATCTGCATTAAAACGCCGTGTTTGCGCGGCACGAAGAAATTTTCGCTACCTTCTTCGCCGCAGCCGTCGATGCGCGCGGTCTTTGGAATTTTAAAGCCTTTATCCGGGTTTGAGATAGTAGGGAATAGATCCTCTTTGCAAAGCGCGTTGAAGGTTTTGGAGTCTTTAGAGAAGTAAATTCCGCCCTTTTTCTCGACGTTTCCCATCAGCGCGTTTGCGATTGCGATGGCGCGCGTGCGGATATATTCGGCTTTAGCGGTCGTGGTTTTATGACCCCAGTCGATTACGACTGCGGGAGCCGCAGCGTAAATTTCATTTGCGATGCGCTCTACCTTGTCCGCTTTGATGCCCGTGATAGCCTCCTGCCAAAGCGGCGTCGTATCCTTCACCGATTGCCTTAGCTCCTCTAGCCCTACGGCGTATTGTTCGATAAATTTTTTGTCGTATTTGTTATCGCGCAGCCAGACGTGGATTAGCGCCATCAAAAACGCCGCGTCGGTTCCCGGTTTTATCGGCAGCCACTCGTCGGCTTTGGAGGCTACGACGCTAAAGCGCGGATCGAGAACCAAAAGCTTTACGTCCTCTCTACTTGCGGCTTTTGCGAGCTTTTTGGTTTTTGAGATGTCGATGCCCTCAAAAAGATTGTGGCCGAAATTTACGATATATTTTGCGTCGCCGTAGTCTCTTTGCATATTAGCGCCGAAGGTGTGCGGCACGGCGATGTTGTAGGTGATAGGACAGCACGACCAGTGCGAGTAGATATTCGGGCTGCCGTAGGCACAGGCGAAATTCATCATCTGAGTGTGGTGCTCGCCCGTTTTGGAGGTAAAAACTACGCTTTGCGGGCCGTATTTTTGCGAAATCTCGTCTAGCCTCTGCGCGCAAATTTTAAGCGCCTCATCCCAGCTCGCCTCTCTAAATTTGCCCTCGCCGCGCTCGCCTACGCGAATGAGCGGCTTAATGAGCCTTTGATCGTCGTAGAGCTGATTGATGCCCGCTCCGCCGCGAGCACAGACAGAGGTTTTGTTTGAAAACCTGTGGTTGCCCTCGATTAAAGCGCCGCGGCCGTCTTTGACGGTCACCTCGATAGGACAGCGCGAAGAGCACATCTCGCAGACGCTGGCGACTTTCTTTTCCGTCCCGCCAGTGACCGCGCTAGCGTTTAAATTTAGATTTAACGTCGCTAGCATGCCGATCGCGGCGGTGCTTTTTAAGAAATTTCGTCTATTCATAAAAACTCCTTACCTTTAAATTTCGGTAGGAATTCTAAGGCTTCATCGTAAAAATAAGGTTAATTTTGATAATGCAGCTTTTGGCTTAGACTTTATCTCGAAAGATAAAATGCGTCCTGCGCCGTATTTTAAAGCCATAAAATAGCGCCAGCAGTAGCAAAATGCTAATTGCACCGCAGATCGCAAGGGCTACGCGAGCGCCTAACAGCTCGGTAAAAAAGCCCGATATGAGCGCTCCAAATGGCGTACTACCTATTAAAAATAGCGCGTATAAGCTAAGTACGCGCCCGCGGAATTCGTTGCTTACGTGCATCTGCACAGTGGAGTTGATGCTTGAGTTTGTGATTACGAAAAGAAACCCAGTTACGGCAAGCCCTGCCGCAGCCCATGCAAAGGAATTCGCAGCCCCAGTAAGAGCTAAGCTCACCCCCATAGCGATCGCGCACGATCTGATTTTGCGGATGCCAAGTTTATCAAAAATTGCTACGAAAAGTGCGCCGCAAAAGGCCCCCACGCCTAGAGCCGACATCAAATATCCAAAGCTTCGCTCATCCGCGCCCAGGCTAAGCTTAACAAGTGCCGAGATTGTTACGTTGTAATTTGGCACCAGCGTCGCTACGATAAGCACTATTATCATTAGCTCGCTTAGGGTTTTTTTGTGCAAAACATACGAAATTCCAGCACCGATCGAGGCAAAAACGCCTCCGCTTCTGCTAGATAGCGTAGTAGCGGATGGCGGAATTTTTATGAAAAACAGCGAAACGATGATGCCTAAAAAGCTAAGTGCATTGAATAAAAAGCAAAAGCCTACGCTCCACAGCGCCATCACGATCCCCGCAAGTGCGGGTCCTGCAATGCGAGCGACATTAAAGGACATAGAATTTAACGCTATGGCGTTGGCTAGATCGCGGGGCGAGTCGATGAGGTCTTTTACCATCGACTGACGGCTAGGGGCGTCCATACTGGTAAAGATGCCGCTTACAAAAGCGCAAAATAAAATTTTGCCGAAAGAATATAGCTCGTAAAAGCTCATAATCGCGAAAATTGAGGCAGTCACCGCCATGCCTATTTGAGCAAGTAGAAGGATCTTTTTGCGATTAAACTTATCGAGCAGTACACCGGAAAACGGCGTGAAAAGTAGCGCGGGCAAGAACCGCGCCGCGGCTACGAGGCTGACCTTAAAAGCGTCTGCGGTGATGCTTAGCACTAGCCACGGCAGCGCGATGCTTTGCATCCAAGAACCGATCAGCGAGAGGTTCATCCCGATCCAATAAATTCTAAAATTTGAGTATTTAAGCGATAGGAAGGGATTTTTCAACGCGCTGCCTTTTGAAATTTTGATTTGAGATTATACATTAAATTTTAAAAATTCACTTAAAGATTTAACATTTATAAAAATTTAACGAAAATTTAATATTTCTGAAAAGAAAAATTTTATATACTCTGCAATAAATTTTTAAGCAAAGGATTAAAAATGCAAAGACCAACTCCGATTAATCAGGAAATCAAACTCGATGAGAAGCGCTATATCGTTTCCAAAACCGATCCGAAGGGCATTATCACGTTTGCAAATCCGTATTTTTGTATGATTTGCGGCTATAGTGAGCTTGAGCTTTTGGGGCAGCCGCATAACATCATACGACATCCGGATATGCCGCGAATAGCGTTTAAGCTTATGTGGGATACGATACAACAAGGCAAGGATTTTACCGCCGTGGTTAAAAATTTAGCCAAAGACGGGCGCTTTTATTGGGTCATTACGGAATTTACTTCTAAAAAAGATCCTGTGACAGGGCAGATCACCGAATACACGGCATTTCGTAAGGCTCCGCCAAGATCTGCGATCGAAACTATAGAGCCAATTTATAGGGCACTACTGGATGCTGAAAGAAACGGCGGTATGCAGGCTAGCCAAAAGGCGCTCGTGGACTTTTTAAAAAGTAAAGGCGAGACCTACGAGAGCTGGATCGCAAAGGTCTCAGGCAAATCAAATCCGCTTACTGCAATGTTTTTTAAGGCGATGAAAAAGCTTTTTAGCTAGTTTAGTTAAAATTTAATGCAAACCCCGCGCAATGCGATTGTTTGGCTTTGCGCGAGAAAAGGCAGATAAAGTACAAAACCGCCCGTTTATGAAATTTTGAAATTCTACGAAATTTTAAAATTTAGCTTGAGTTTTGAAATTTCACGTCTTCATCAAGTGCGTTGCGAATTAAAGCCCCTCAAGCGTTATGTCGTAGAGCCTCTCTGCCGTTTCGTCGTTTAAATTTAGCGTCTTTTTGCTTCGTAAAAATTCTAAAATTTCATCCTGCGCAAAGCCCGCTCTTTGCGCGCAATGCTCGTGCGCGGGCAAAAAGCCGCGGCATAGTGTGATATTTTCCGAAATTTCTTCGTCGCATAAAAAACAATACGGCTCGTCGTGCAAGCGCCCCTCAAATTTTAAAATTTCGGCGTAGCTTTCTACGATTATGCGGCGCGGATTTTGTTTGCCGAAGCGCACAGCAGCGTGGTTTAGCAGCTCGTAATAAAATTTATCCAGATGTTCGGCATCTTTTAGATGCGCGTGTAAAAGCCGCATAAATTGCTGCCAAAATAGCAGCTTCTCGCGGCTTCCTAGCCACGTGTATCCTAGATGCATCACACCGCTAAGACGAGGGAGGAAGTTTTGATTTTGCGAGAGCTCGAAGTCGATTTTATAGCCCTGGATGATATTTGAATGGCGCGCGCCGTAGAAGCGATACGCACGCACAAGCGCGCTTTCGCTTAGTATGTCTACGATGCAGTCCTCATCCCTAACCTTGGTCGTTTTTAATATAAATCCTTGCATTTTCCTATTTTAGCGAAATTCACATATAAATTTAAATAAAGAATTTTAGGTTATAATCAGAAGTTTCATTTCATAGAATTTAAAGGAAATCATATGAATTTTGGAGATCTATTTTCAAAAATACGCAGGACGCAACCTGCGCCGAGTGAAGCTCCTACGCACTGGATAAAGTGCCCAGGCTGCGGCGCACTGATGTATAGCAAAGAGGTCGAGCAAAATCATAGCGTTTGCCCGAAGTGCAACTACCATCTGCGTTTTGACGCGCAAGCTCGCATCGATCTGATCTGCGACGAAGGCTCTTTCGTGGAGTACGATCAAAATTTACAGCCCGTCGATCCACTAAAATTCGTCGATAAAAAATCCTACAAAAAGCGTATCTCCGAGAGCAAGGAAAAAACCGGCAGGTTCAGCGCGGTGATCGCGGGCGAGGGCGCTATAAGTCGCCAAAAAATTCAGCTCGTGGTGTTTGATTTTAACTTCATGGGCGGAAGCCTGGGCTCTGTGGAGGGCGAAAAGATCGTGCGCGCCGTAAAACGCAGTCTGGATAAAAACGAGCCGCTAATCATCGTAAGCGCAAGTGGCGGCGCAAGGATGCAAGAAAGCACCTTTTCGCTAATGCAGATGAGTAAAACCTCTGCCGCGCTTAAAATTTTATCCGAGCATAAAATTCCTTTCATCTCCGTTCTTACCGATCCTACGATGGGCGGCGTAAGCGCGTCGTTTGCATGGCTTGGAGACATTATCATCGCAGAGCCCGGCGCTCTCATCGGCTTTGCCGGGCAGCGCGTCATCAAGCAAACCATCGGCGCGGATCTGCCGGAGGGCTTTCAAAGATCGGAATTTCTGCTCGAGCACGGATTAATTGATGCGATCGTGCCTAGAGCTGAGATGAGGCAGTATTTAAGTGATATAATAAATGTGCTTAGCAAAAACGCTGTGCAGATTGACGACACGAGTGACAAATCGCTGCACGAAGAGGGAAGCGAAGAGTAGTGCAGATAAGGGTAAATTCCATCCAAAAGGGCGCGGACGAGTTCGCAGGCGCGATAAGCGATTATAAAAAAATGGCGGCTAAATTTGCCGCGGTGCGAGATGATATATTTTTTAACGCTAATATCGCTCGCGCACAAAGCACATCTGCTGAGCTAGCGCTTAAGGCGTATGATGAAGCTTATCTACCGCGCCTTAGCGGATACGTCGTGGCTCTAGATGAGCGCGGGCAGGAGCTAGACAGCGTGGAATTTGCAGAGATGCTAAAGGACAAAAGCGCCGTATCGTTTTTTATCGGCGGCGCTTATGGGCTTAGTGAAAATTTTAAGGCAAAAGCCGATAAAATAATCAGTCTTAGTAGGCTTACGTTAGCGCATAAAATCGCTAAACTTTTGCTCTTTGAGCAAATTTTTCGCGCGCTGTGCATTAACGCAAACCATCCATATCACAAATAAAGGGAAGTAATGAAGAAAAACGAGTTGAAATTTTACAAGAAAATTTTAGAAGAAAAAAGAGAGCAACTCATCGCCAATATTAATAGCTCTGTAAATGAAATTTCGGAATTGCGCGAAAATAAAGCTGCGGATGATTTTGACGTAGCGAGCATGAATACGGATTTAAGCATCGAATACTCGCTCAATGTTAATCAACAAAAGGCGTTTTTAGAGATTGAAAGCGCGCTTAAGCGCATCGAAAACGGCACTTATGGACTTTGTGAGAGCTGCGGTGAGCAGATAAGCTTAGAGCGTCTTAAAGTAAATCCGGAGGCGAGATTGTGCATTTCGTGCAAGGAACAGGCGGAAAAGCAAAATAGGAGTTAGCTATGAAAACCAAGCAATTCTTTTTATATTCGATCGTCTATATCGCAATCGTAGCGATTTTAGTTTTTACGCAGCAAAGCAGTAGCTATACGCTGGGGCTTTTCGGTTTTACGCTTACGCTTCCTGTGGCAGTATGGATCGTACTGCCGTTAATTTTATATATGATTTTGGCGATTTTTCATATCGTTTTTCATAGCTTCGCGTTTTACCGCACAAAAAGGGCGATCGCAAAGGATCTAAGCGCATACGATGCGATGAGTAAAGAGGTTTTGCTGGGTCTTGATACCAATAAAGACTTTAAAACCGAGTATTTTAAAGACCCGAGTGAGCTTACTAAAATTTTATCTCCGTGGTACGATAGCACCGGCATAGATGTCAAAAATGAGGATCTAAAAGAGGTCATAGGTGTTATTGAAAAGGTTAAAAACGGCGAAGTGGCGGATCTGCGAAAATATAAACTCCCTAAAGATAACGGACTATTTTTGCAAAATGAGCTCAACCGCCTCGATGCTGAGCCTGCGTATGCGTATGAAATTTTAAAAACCAAGGGAGTTTATAGCGAAAATATCACTAAAAAAGCCTATGCCGTAGCGCTTGCCAAAGGAAGCTACGATAAGATCAAGGCCTATAAAATTCCTCAAGATATAGCCGAGGTAAATATTTTAGTGGATCGCGCGGTGAATGACGCGAGCTTTGAGATCAGTAGCGAGGAACTTTTTGATCTCGTAAATAATGAAAAATTTAGCGAGCATGATTTTATCGGCTTTGCCAAAAAGCTAAAAAATCATCTCGCTCCAGAGCAATACAAAGCCTTTTTCGAGCGGCTCAAAAACGAGAATCAAGAAGCGACCGAGGCATATCTGTACGCGCTATATGAGCTTGGCATGATCGACGAGTTTAGAGAGCAGCTAAGCCTTGCCGACGGCGACGAGTTTGAGAAGTTTAAAATTCTGCTATTTTTGCGAGACAACGGCAAAAACGTCCCTGCGTCGCTGTTATTTTAGCTCGGTAATTTTACGAGTTCGTTTTGTGCGGGTAAGAGAGGCTGCTTTTACGCTCTTTGCGGCTATCAAACACAGCCTGCGCGATAAATTTAAAGTGTGGATAAAATTCCAACTCGCGCAAATTTGAAATTTCAAAATTTATCGAAAGATCAATGCGCGCAAGCGGTAAAATTTAAAAGATTTGCTTGCGTAGTGTGCGCGTAAACGGATTTTGCATTTACGCGATGAAATTTAGAATTTAAACGTAAAGCGCAAGACTTGCTAGCCAAATAAAGTGATGAAATTTTAAAATTTCATGCGGCGTTTTGCAAGTTGCTTGCTGGGCTCGCCGCGCAAATAAAATTTAGTGGCGATCATTCTTGCTGCCGTTTTTGCCGCCATGCAAATTAGCCAAGCTTAAAAATAAAATTCGCGCCTAAATGCGAATACCGCAGCCTATGAAATTTAAAATTTTAAAGCTCGTGGCAAAACCTGCTGCAAGCGCTGCGGCGTTAAATTTAAAGGTTTAAATTCAGACGAAATCAAAATGAGAAATTTAAAATGACAAAAGATTTTTTTAAAAAGGACCCTCTATTTTTGGCGCCTTTGGCGGGCTTCTCGGATCCGCCGCTGCGGGGCGTAGTGAAAAAATTCGGCTGCGACGCGACCGTAAGCGAGATGATAAGCGCAAACGCCCTTGTTTTCGAGGGCGAAAAGACGCTAAAGATGCTCGAAAAAAACGCCGCCGAAACCCCATTTTTCGTGCAGATCGCAGGCAGCGATGCGGAGATTATCAAAAAGGCGGTTTTGCTCATCAATAAATTTGACGGCATTGACGGCATCGATCTAAACTGCGGCTGTCCCGTCCCCAAAGTCGTAAAACAGGGCGCCGGCTCGGCACTACTGCTTGATCTACCCCGCCTATCGCGCCTGGTTGAGACGATCAAAAAGTATTCAAACAAAAAATTTACGAGCGCAAAGGTGCGGCTGGGTTTCGGTGCCGTGGATATCGAAAATATCGCGCGCGCCGTACAAAGCGCAGGAGCCGATTTTATCGCGATTCATGGCCGCACCAGAGCGGGCGGATACAGCGCGGCGGTGGATTACGGCGCGATCGCGAGAGCCAAACGCGAACTGCAAATCCCCGTGATCGCAAACGGCGACATAAACTCCGCCAATGCGCCCGTAGTGCGAGACCTTAGCGGCGCAGACGCGCTGATGATCGGTCGCGCGGTAATCGGCAGGCCGTGGATCTTTCGCGAGATCAAAACGGGCGAGCAGGCAAGCGACGCGCTAAAAAGAGAGGTCGTGCTCTATCATTTCTCTCAAATGCTCGGCCATTACGGTGTGCGCGGCGTAGCGATATTTCGCAAGCATCTGCACGAATACTCCAAAGGGCGCGAAAATGCCGCAAGCTTTCGCGAGCAGATCAACCACGTCGCCGCCGAGAGCGAGATGGCGCGGCTGATCGAGGAATTTTTTAGCTAAATTTAGAATTTTAGGAGCTTTGATGATTATTTTAAAAATTATAGCCTGCGCGTTTTCGATGAGTTTTTGCTTGATGAATATTTCGAGCTTGGGCGATTTTGTGGTATGGCGGATTTTTGACACGTCTAGCGTCTGGGATGACGATCCCATAGAATGGCTACAGCAGAAGTGCGTATATTTCATATTTTTGTGGATATCTTTTTGCGGAGTTTGCGCAGTGCTTGCCGTAAAGTTAAAGGATTTTGATAGGCTTGTGAATTTTTTCGTCAATCTGTTTTTGCCGATCGTAGCGATTTGGATACTATCGCCATATTTAGGGATAATAATTGCGGCTGTTTGCATTTCGGATACAAACCTTGTTGACTTCTATTCCGCATTGCTTAGCGCATTAATATCTATCGTTCTTTTTATGATCGTCGTAGCTGAGGTCCTAAAGCAGATTTATCCGCCCAAGTCCTAGCGCGTGAAATTTTAAAATTTAGTGCAGAGCTTTTATCTACCGCTTATATCATAGCCCGCGCGTTAAAAGGCGAGGGCGTTAAAATTTAAGGAGAAATTATGCAAAATATCTACATCATCGGCGACGTGCACGGCTGCTACAGATCGCTTTTGGCGTTAATAGAGCAGCTGCCGCATAAATTTGATAGTAAAATTTGCTTCGTTGGCGATCTGATCGACCGAGGTCCTGCGAGCGCGGATGTGGTTGAATTTGTGCGCACTCGCGGATATGACGCGGTGATGGGCAATCACGAAAAGCGCTTTGTGGGCAACGCAAAAACTGCACTAAGGTGCGCAAAGACGGGCAAATTTACGAGCTCAAATGACCTCTACGCATTTTTTAGCCTGGATGAAAGCTGGCTATTTAATAACGGCGGTGAGGCGACGCTAGCGTCGTATTATCGTCACGGAGGCGTGAAGCAATGCAAGGAGCATCTGCGGTTTGTCTCGCGGCTGCCGATTTACCTAGAGTATGATTTGTGTGATGAAAGCGGTCGCGCTCTCGTCGTATCGCACTCCGCAGTGGGTCGCGCGTGGGGGATTAGACACGATGCAGAGCGTGCGGAAAGCTTCGCCGCTCATGTGCTAAGCGGGCGCGGAGATGATAGCGCGAATGATGGAATTTTTAACGTCTACGGGCATACGCCGGTGAAAAAGCCCGTCATTACGGAATTTAGCGCAAATATCGATCTGGGCTGTGTTTATAAAAAGCACTGGGGTGAGAAGGCGAGGCTTTGCGCGCTGGAGTTTCCCTCAAAGAAAATTTTCACGCAGGAGAATATAGATTTTTGAGTTCGTATCGGGATAGCGCAGATTAAAATTTAAATTTGCGCAGGCTATAAACGCGATAAATTTTAAAGGCAAGTTTTTACCGCGCTCGTCGCGCAGTCAGGTCGCGTGTAATTTTAAATAATATCTCTTAGTTTGCGCGCTTCATACATCCACGTCTCAAGCTCGTCCCAGCGCTCGCCCTCAATCATCTGTACGCAAATTTCAAGCTCGTTTTTAAAAGCGTCGATCGCGCCCAGTAGGTTCGTGCGGTTTTGCTTGAAAATATCGACCCACATCTGCGGCGAGCTTTTGGCGATACGGCTCATGCCCGAGAAGCTGCCGCCGGCTAAATTTATGATATTGCGGCGATTTTCCTCTTTTAGTACGCTGTTTACGAGCGAGTAGCTGATCGCATGCGGTAGGTGCGAGATGAGCGCTACGTGGTGATCGTGGCTTTTTGCGTCCATAAATACGATCTTCATCCCTGCAAATGAAAAAATTTCGACCGCTCGTTTGATATGCACTTCGTCTGCGCCGTGATCGTCGCAGATAACGACTACTGCGCCGTTTAAAAGCTCTTTAAACGCCGCTTGCGGACCGGAGTTTTCGGTACCAGCCATCGGGTGAGCCGCGATGAAATTTCGTCTGATCTGCGGCGGGCAGTTTTGTAAAATTTTAAATTTCGTGCTTCCCAGATCGATGATTGTCGTTTCACTTCTGCAGTCGCTTAGTTTTTGCAACGTCTCAATAATTGCCTCCACGGGGATTGCAAGAAAGATCGCGTCGCAGCTTTGCTTCATCTGCTCCAGACTTAAAATTTCATGCACGAGCCCAAGTCTCAGAGCTTCTTTTTCATTTTCGCGGCTGATGTCGCAGCCATAGACGGCGCTAATTATTTTGGTGCTTTTTAGACATAGCCCCAGCGAGCCGCCGATGAGACCCAGACCGATAATTCCTATCTTCATAAAATTCCTTTTTGATATATGCAAGTTTTAATTTTAATGTGGTATTATACGCAAATTATTTTCGTTTTTAGGTAAAATTTTATGAAAAAAAGCGTTTTTTTACTCTTAGTAGGCGGGATTTCCGTGGCGTGCGCCGCACAGATCAAATCCATTAAATTTGAAGGTCTTAGACATCTTTCTCCACAGGTTGCGCAGCAAATTTCAGGACTTAAAGTAGGCGATGAGCTTAACGGCGAAAACACCAATGCTGCGATTTCAAAACTATTTGAGCAGGGCTATTTCAGCGACGTTTATATCAGCGAACAAGGCGGCGCGGTCACTATCAACGTAACCGAAAAACCGACTATCGCTAAGGTCGAGATCAAAAACGTAGTTACCAATGATCGCGATAAGATAAATGAGCTCATCGGTTTGCGTCCGGGTCAGGTTTACGATGAGGTGGCTGCTAAAAAAGCGGAGACCCGCATCAAGCAATACTACGAAGTCAAGGGCTTTTTTGACACCGTGGTGGAATTTTATCCAAAGCCGATAAACGACGATAAATCGGTAATCTTGCTAACGATCGAGGTAAATCGCGGCGAAAATATCATCATCGATAAGGTAAATTTAGTAGGCGCGGACAAGCTAGACTATGACGATATAGAGCCATCCGTTGCCAATAAAGAACGCGAGATACTGGGCTGGATGTGGGGCTTTAACGACGGCAAGGTAAAAACCGCCGAGCTTCCTAACGACGCAAATAGAATTCAAGAAGAATATTATAAAAAAGGCTACTTAGATGCGCAGGTTTCTGCGCCGCTACTTAATGCCGATATGGATAATTACACTGCTGATTTGACTTATTATATAAAAGAGGGCGAGCAATACACCGTAAGCTCTGTAGATATCGAGTATCCTGCAGATATAATCAAGCTTGATAAAGAAAAGGTTTTGGACGATTTTAAGCTTCAAAAGGGCGATACAATGAATTCCGAGCGTTTGCGCCGCGATATGAATACGCTAGAGACTTTAGTCGCGGATCAGGGATACGCTTATGTGCGTATCGTGCCTAAGACTAAGCAGGACAAAGAAGCTCGCACGGTCGCTATCACGTATCAAGTCATCCCTGAGGATAAAGTCTATATTAGAAACGTAACGATCTCGGGTAACGATAAGACCGAGGATAAGGTCATTCGGCGCGAGATGTATCTGACCGAGGGAAATTTATATAGCAAAACCGACTACAACGATTCGTTAAATTCTTTAAAACGCACGGGATATTTCGATGAGGTTGAGATTAAAGAAAACCGCGTTTCTAATGATCAGATCGATCTTGAAGTCGCAGTCAAAGAAGCTCCTACAGGCTCTATCACGGGTGGTATCGGATATGGCAGCGAGGATGGAATTTTACTTAGCGGCGGTATCAGTGATCGTAACGTATTCGGCACCGGTCTTCACGGCGCATTCTCGGTCGAAAAAAGCGACGATCAGTTAAGCGGACGCTTGAGCTTAACCAATCCTAGAGTATTTGATTCTGAGTATAGCTTGGGCGGATCGATCTTTGCCAACGACTATGACTGGGACGATTACGATGAGAAATCTTACGGATTTTCAATCACGGGCGGTCGCAAGATCGGGCGTAATACCGATGTAAGCCTTACATATTATCTAGAAAAAAGCGAGATTAAGGGCTTAAACGAATATTACGCCAAAGCAGGCTATCTAGATGGCAAGAATTTAAAAAGCTCGATTATCCCGTCTATCACATACAACAGCACCGATGATTATTACTTGCCAAGAAGCGGTATGATCGCAAGTGCTAGCTTAGAATACGCGGGTCTTGGCGGCGATATGGACTACACCAAGGCGCGAGGATCGTTTAACTACTATTTTGGCTTGCGAGATTATATCGATCACGACATTATCTTTAGATACAAAGCTGCAACGGGCTATATGTGGGAAGGTAATAAAAAGATTCCTATCAATGAAAAACTATTCCTGGGCGGAATGAAAAGCATTAGAGGCTACGAAGGTCGCAGTATCCCGAAAAAAGAGATCTGCTTAAATGCAAATAATTGCCGCTATATCGAGACGGGTGGTATGCAGAGCTTCAATAACTCTTTTGAGCTAAGCTTTCCGGTGGTTGATAGGCTTAAAATGCGCTTTGTAACGTTTTTTGACTACGGAATGATCGGCGATCATGACTGGAATGAAGAGGAGCGCTACAGCACGGGTGCTGGTATCGAGTGGATGACGCCGATGGGACCTTTGCAACTATACTTCGTTAAGCCGCTTAATAAAAAGCCGCACGACGACACAAATAGCTTCGAATTTAGCATCGGTGCTAGATTTAATTAAACGCGACGACTTGCGAACGCTGTGGCGTGCGTAGAATTTTCTACCGCACGCCTTAAATTTAATAATGCTCGCGATTCTAACCTTTCGTGTCGCACTAATTTGGCAGTCAAACTATTTTAGGCAGTTTGAGCCAAATTTTAATTGGAATTCCGCTCGGCTTAGGATGAAATTTAAACGCGTAGCTTGCTTTGAATTTTTTAGAATTTTATTTATCAAGATAGTTTAGAATTTCATTCGTATGGTAAAATTTTAAGCACAAGAGTTCTAAAAAATCAATACAAGCCATTAGCATAATTTAAAGAAATTCTATATTGAAATTTTAAAGATTATGATATAGACGATAAACGCCGCTTTGTTGTGCGCGGAATTTCACTGCATAGGATTTAGCGCGCCACTGAATTTTAAAGCTCATAAATTTTGAGATTCTAAAATCGCTAGAATTTAAAATTTTAAATCGCCTCGTAAATCGCTAAACATTTGCGTTAAATTTTGCCTCGCTTTACCGATAATTTAAGTTAAGCTTGTAAAATCGCGCTCTAAAATCATATCAAAGGCTCTTTTATGCGTAGAAATGGCAATGGAACGAAGCTTAAAATTTTAATATTTCTTATTATAATATGTGCTTTGGTTTATGGAATTTTTAGAATTTTCACCTCGCCTAAATTTGAAAAAAATCCTCCGCAAATTGCGCTGGAAAATGAAATTTATTGGAATTTAACCTCGCCCTTGAAGATTAAAATTTCAGACGATACCGGCATTAAGCTCGTTCGCGTAAACTTAAACGACGGAGCCAGCACGATACCGCTACTAAATGAGGAGCTGAACGTTCCGCAAACGACGCTAGAGCTTGCCGTGCAATTTCCTAAAAATTTGATGCTTAATAAAGATAAAAACTACAAGCTCGAGGTTTTTGCAAACGACATTAGCTCGTGGAATTTTGCGCAAGGAAATAAGAGCGTAAAAACGGCAAATATAATAATAGATGACAAAAAGCCCGTCATAAATATCATCAATCAATCCTATAAAATCACCAAAGGCGGTAGCGCTGTAGTTGTATTTTCGGCAAAAGACGAGCGTCTAAACGAAGTCTATGTCAAAACCAACTATGGCAAAATTTTTAAAGCAATTCCTTTTGTAAAAGAGGGCTATTATGCGTCTCTCGTAGCGTGGCCTGCAAATTTAGAGGAATTTCGCGCAGAAGCGGTCGCCACCGATCGTGCAGGCAACGAAAGCATTTCTCAGATCAAATATTTTTATCAGGACAAAAAATATAAAGTCTCTACTATCAAGCTAAATCCGGGCTTCATTAACGGCAAAGTAAGTGATCTGGCTAGCCAATATGCGCAGAATTTTAACTCAATGAGCGATTTGGAGAAATTTAAATTCGTAAATGAAACTTTGCGTAAGAAAAACGGAGATGATCTGCACGCTGCTACTAGCGCGGTGCACGAGGATAGAATAAATGGATTTGAGCTAAAGCCTTTTTATCCGCTTGCTAAAGGCGCAGCGGTAGCAAGTTTTGCCGATCATCGGATATTTTTTATGAACGACGAACAAGTAAGCGAGTCTTGGCATATGGGGCTTGATCTAGCAAGCGTTGCAAACGCCGATATCAAAGAGAGCAACTATGGCAAGGTGGTTTTCGCGCAGGAAAACGGAATTTTCGGATTAAATTTAGGAATTTACTACGGCTTCGGATTATACGGCATCTACGGACACTGCTCGGCGACGCAGTTAAGCGTCGGCAGTGATGTAAAGCCGGGCGACATTCTAGCACAGACGGGCTCAAGCGGCTTTGCTTTTGGAGATCATCTGCATTTTGGCATCGTAGTTCAGGGTGTGGACGTAAGACCCGAGGAGTGGATGGATCCTAAGTGGATGAAAGATAACATTACCGATGTCTTAGAATCGTCCAAAAAAGTAATAGAAAAAGGTAAGTAAATTTTAAAATTTTCGCTATAATGCGCGGGTTAATGAAAACGAGGATAGAAATGAGACAGACAACGATAGCTAAGAAAGTCCATAACGTCGGCATCGGGCTGCACAAAGGTGAGCCTATCAGACTTACGTTAGAGCCTTTAGAGGCGGGCAGTGGAATCGTATTTTATAGAAGTGATCTCGGTATTAGTTTTAAAGCCGAGCCGAAAAACGTCATAAATACGCAAATGGCGACCGTCGTAGGAAATGAGAAGGGCTATATATCAACAATAGAGCATCTAATGAGCGCCATTAATGCCTATGGTATCGATAATATCCGTATCATCGTCGATGCTAATGAAATTCCTGTAATGGACGGAAGTTCGGCGAGCTTTTGTATGCTTTTGGACGAAGCGGGGGTAAGAGAGCTTGACGCGAATAAAAAAGCTCTCATCATCAAGCGAGCTGTGGAGATTCGCGAGGGAGATAAGCTCGTGCGCTTAAGCCCTAGCAAGAGTCCGAAATTTGATTATACGATTAAATTTAGCCATCCGCTCATCGGCACTCAGCACCATGTTTTTGAATTTAGCAAAAAAGCCTATCTTAAAGAAATTTCGCGGGCGCGCACGTTTGGATTTTTAAAAGACGTGCAAGCGCTTCGCTCCATGGGGTTAGCTCTAGGCGGCAGCTTAGAAAATGCCGTCGTAATCGATGAGAACAAAATTTTAAATCCCGAGGGTTTGCGTTTTGAAAACGAGTTCGTTCGCCATAAAATTTTAGACGCGATCGGCGATCTTGCGCTCGTAGGTGCTCCGATTTTGGGCGATTATACGGCGTTTGCGGGAAGCCACGATCTAAATCATAAACTCACTTTGGCAGTCCTTGCCGATGCGAAAAATTTCGAGCTAGTAGATCTTACCGCCGAGGTTGTGCGCGAATATCAAAAAGTCTTTGCTTAAGGCTGCAAAATCAAAGAGGTTGAAATTCTAATTGCCGCTCTTAGCGCTCCATGCTTGCTCGGCGTGTATGAAAACGGCGCTAAGATAGCGGAATTTACAAGCGCCGAAGGCGAAAAAGCCGATAAATTTCTGATCTGCAAATTTAGCGAAATTCTAAAAATTTATAAAATCAAAGAGCTCATCTACGCAAACACTCCCGGCAGCTTCATGGGCATGAAGGTAAGCTACGTGATATTGCGCACGCTTAGCATCGCCCTTGATGTGCCGCTGTACGCCATCAGCGGCTTTGAGCTAAGTGGCTTCGGACCGATCAGAGCGAATAAAAACTTCAGCTACGTTTATGAGAACGGAGAAATCAAAATGAAAAAATGCGCCCCCGCCACGCTATCTTTGCCGCAGGATTTATCGGTTTTAAATAAAAGCGATGATATACTTCCAAATTACATCATAGAAGCGGTTTAGGAGAGAGCTTGATTATAAGAATTCCTGCGACGAGCGCAAATTTAGGCCCCGGTTTCGACGCGCTCGGCCTTAGCCTAGGGCTATTTAACGAAGTAGAGATTACCGAGCAGAAGTTTTTTTGCGTATCGCTTAGCGGCGAGGGCAGCGACAGAGCATGGCTAAAAAAGGGCAACGCTTTTTTGAACATTTTCAATGAAATTTACAGAAAACTAGGCGGCGGACAAGAGATAAATTTTAAATTTGCTTTTCACAACAACATCCCGTTTTCGCGCGGGCTGGGCAGTAGCTCGGCCGTGATCGTAGGCGCTATCGCAAGCGCTTATAAAATTTGCGGTTTTGAGATCGATCGCGCTAAAATTTTAAACACGGCGCTGGAATACGAAAATCACCCCGATAATATCGCGCCCGCGACGCTCGGCGGCTTTGTCAGCAGCGTCGTGGACGGCAAGACGGTTCGCACGCAAAAATGTGAAATTTCGCAAGATCTGCAAGCCGTCGTCGTTATCCCCGATACGCCGATGCCTACGAACGAATCTCGCGGCAAGCTGCCTAAAAGCTTTTCGATCAAAGATTGTGTTAGCAACCTCTCGCACGCGGCGTTTCTGACCGCTTGCTTTATGCGGCGCGATTACGACAGCTTACGCTACGCCTGTATCGACAAGATGCACGAGCAGATGCGCATGGGCGTGCTTCCGCAGCTTTTTGGGGTGCGCGAGATCGCCTATGATAACGGCGCGCTTATGAGCTCGCTCTCCGGCAGCGGCTCAAGCTTTTTAAATTTAGCCTATAGATCCGACGCCGCAAAGCTTAAAGCCTGCCTTAGCGAAAATTTTAAAAACTTCCGCGTCGAAATTTTAGAGATCGACAACGGCGGCTTTAATATTGACTAAGAAAAATAAAGATATAATCGCATGAGCGAACCGATTAGGATGTGCGTTATTTGCAAGGGGCGCTTCGCCAAGCGCGAACTCCACGCCTTTTTGCAAAATTTTAAAAATATAAGCTCAAACAGACAATTTTATATTTGCGACGGTTGCATAAATCAAAAAGAGAAAATTTCAAAATATCTATCTAAATTTGCGTCTAGCGCAGATTTGGGACATATCAAGGAGAGGGTTTTAAATGGGTGTTCTGATTAAAGATATCGCGGACGAGCTTGGATACGCAAGCAAAGAGATAATCGAAAAAGCGCAGGAGATGGGCTTTAAAAAGGTAAAAACCGCGTCGAATAAAGTAAGCGAAGAGGAAGCTGCCGCTATTTATGATTATATTCAGACGGGAATTTTGCCGGGGAAAAAGTCAAAGCCCGCAAAGAAAAGCTCCGAAAAAGCGCAAGAAGACGAGAATAAGCCCGCTAAAAAACAGAGCGAAACTAAAAAAACCGCTAAAAAAGAGAGCCCTAAAAAGGCGGAAAGCTTAAAAGCTTCCGGATCCAAAGAGTCCGTGCAGAGCGTCAAAGAGCCTAGCAACGAAAAAGCGCGTACGCAAGAGCTCGAGGTAAAAACCGAAAAATCCCAAAATCAAAAAGAAGAAATTTCCTCCGCCCCACAGGAGAAAGAGGAGAAGCAAAACGCCGCCTCAAAGCCTGCGCCGGTGCAGATAAACAGCGGCGATAGTATCGCTAGCGAGAGCCTGCAAAAGCGCCGTGGCCTAGTCATCGTAAAAAAGAAAAAGGAAGTTCAGTCCCCGGCGGCACAAGATAGGACTGAGCCTAGGCGCGAAAAGATAAGTGCGAGCCTAGAGGCGATCTTTTCAAACGCTGAACTAAATTTGAAAAAGAAAAAGATCGAAAAGAAAAAAGCTCCCGCCGCTAAAAAAGAGGACGCCCTTAAAATTGACATCATTCCTGATCACGAGATGGCGGATATTGTCATTGAGGACGAAGACGTCGTGGTAATGCCCGATTTCACCGTCAAACCGATCCAAACCGAAAACCGCACCAAAAGTAAAAACCAACCTAATATTTATCGCGCCTCGCAGAATCAAATTTTTAGTAGCGAAGGCGGCATAAGTCGTGGCGGTCGCAAAAAGCATAAAAAAGCCCCTCGCGAGCGTGATAGCGAAATTGTAAGCTCGGTAAATATCCCAAAAGAGATCAGGCTTTATGAGTTTGCCGATAAGATTAAAAAGCAGCCTAGCGAAATCATCGGCAAGCTATTTGCGCTTGGAATGATGACGACGAAAAACGACTTTTTGGACGAGGATGCGATAGAAATTTTAGCAAGCGAATTTGGCATTGAGGTAAATATCATCGATGAGGCGCAGGAGTTTGACTACATAAAGGCTTATGAGGACAGCGAAGGCGAAGAAAATTTAATCGCTAGAGCGCCCGTCATCACCATTATGGGACACGTCGATCACGGCAAAACGAGCCTGCTTGATTACATCCGAAACTCTCGCGTCGCAAGCGGCGAAGCAGGCGGCATCACGCAGCACGTAGGCGCGTATATGGTCGAGAAAAACGGCAGAAAGATCACCTTCATCGACACCCCTGGCCACGAGGCCTTTACTTCGATGAGAGCGCGCGGAGCCGAGGTTACCGATATCGTAATCATCGTAGTGGCCGCAGACGACGGCGTCAAGCCTCAGACCAAGGAGGCTATAGCGCATGCCAAGGCCGCAAACGTTCCGATCATCATCGCGATAAATAAGATGGACAAGCCTAACGCCAATCCCGATCTCGTAAAAACCGGGCTTGCAGAGCTTGACATCATGCCTACCGAGTGGGGCGGCAGCTACGAGTTCGTGCCGATCTCCGCAAAAACGGGCGACGGAATTGAAAATTTATTAGAGATCGTACTTTTGCAAGCCGATCTTTTGGAGCTTAAGGCCGATCCTGGCAAGCAGGCTAAGGCGACCATCATCGAAAGCTCCCTTCAAAAAGGGCGCGGCGCCGTTGCCACCGTCATCGTGCAAAACGGCACCCTGCACGTCGGAGATACCGTCGTAGCGGGCATCGCGTACGGCAAGGTGCGCGCGCTTAGCGACGATAAGGGTAGGGCGCTAAAGCAAATTTTACCGGGCGAATGCGGCGTCATCATAGGCCTTAGCGAGGTTCCGGGCGCGGGCGAGACGTTGATCGGCGTTTCAAGCGATAAGGAAGCGCGCGAGTACGCGAGTAAAATTTACGAGCATCAGCGCCAAAAAGAGCTTAGCAAATCGACCAAGGTCACCATCGACGAGCTAAGCGCCAAGATCGCCGAAGGCTCGCTAAAAAGCCTTCCGGTGATTGTCAAGGCCGATGTCGCGGGCTCGCTGGAGGCTATCAAAGCAAGCCTTGAGAAGCTCCGTAACGACGAGGTCAAGGTCGATATCATCCACAGCGGCATCGGCGGTATCACGCAAAACGACATCGCCTTAGCAAGCGCTAGCGAAAACTGCGTGATCTTGGGCTTCAACGTCCGTCCTACGGGAGAGATCAAAGAGCTTGCCAAGGAGCGCGGTGCACAGATTAAGACCTACAACGTCATCTACAATCTCACCGACGATATCAAGGCGCTTTTGGGCGGCCTTATGAGCCCGATCATCAGCGAGGAGGCCTTGGGTCAAGCCGAGATCCGCCAGGTCATCAACGTGCCTAAGATTGGGCAGATCGCGGGCTGCATGGTTACCGACGGGCTCATCGCTCGCGGCGCGAAGGTCCGCGTCATCAGAGAGGGCGTCATCGTTTTTGAGGGCAACGTCAGCTCGCTCAAGCGCTTCAAAGACGACGCCAAGGAAGTCGCCAAAGGCTTCGAGTGCGGCGTAGGCATCGAGGGCTACGACGATATGCGCGTGGGCGATTTTATCGAAAGCTACAAGCAAAAAGAGGAGCAGGCTACGATCGATTAATGCTCGCGGAATTCCGCGCGGGCATTGACTTCGTTTGTGCAGCTTGCGGCTAAATTTAAGCCTCGGCTGCGCTTTGAAATTTTATGCTCGTAAAATTTTTGGGCGTGAAATTTCGTCTTTTAAATTTAGCGGCGGAATGCGCGAGCAAGGCTTTAAATTTTGTCGGTTTCTGCGCGAGGTTTTGCCGCGTAGCGCTAGTTTTGAAATTTTAATGTTTGGATTTTTTTACGGCGCAGCTTTGCGATCAAATTTTAAATTTACGTCGCTTACAGGTTGCGGATTTTCTGCGCGATTTAAATTTTAAATTTAATCGCGAAGTTGAAATTTTAAAGCGGTAAATTTAGATTTAGCGCGGCATCAAAGCGCTTTTAAAATTTAAGATAAATTTCGAAGCGGCGCAGTGTGGGAAAAACAGCAGCGCGGAGAATAGTGCGGTGCAGGCGGCGCAAAATGAGACCGCAACGGCGCGTGGTGTCATCGCGGCGCTGCCAAAAGACGGCAGCGTGGGTATCGTAAATAGCGACGCAGTAAGCGAGCGTAGCGCAAAGAGGATGCCGTCGCGCGCTGTATTATTGCGCCGCTAAAATGGCAGCGCGGCAGCGAATATAGCGCTGTGGTGAGCAGAGCACGGCGCAGAATAGCACCGCGTCTTGGCGCGAAAATATTTCTGTGGTAGGGCGCAATTATGCGACGAGCTTTTGTATGCGAGCCGCAAAATTCTTGCGCGATTTGCGTTTAAAATTTAAGCGCAAAAGCGGGCGGGCTAGAATTTAAAAGCAAAATTTCAAAGCAGGGCTTGCGCCTTTTTAAAATTTAAAAGCGAAATTCTAAAAAGCGCGGCGTCGCTTGCAATACCTGCGCGCAGCAAACCGCTCAGAATTTAAATGTAAGCTCCGGCGCATCGCAAGCCGCGTCAAATTTAAACAGACCGCGTCGCCGCAATACGGATATTTCGCCATGCCGAAGCGAGATAAAATTCTGTGCCGTCGTGAGACGGACGCGAGATAGAATTCTATGCCGCCGCAAGACGGACGCTCCGCCGCGACAAAGCAATAAAATTCCGTCATCGCAAGACGCAAAATAAAATTCCATCGCCGCGCAATCTGCGGCGATTTAAGATAGCGAGGTAAAGATGAATCCGACCGAACTCAGGAGATTGCGCACGCAAAGCGTGCTAAAGCAGCTCATCCCCGAAGCGCTCGCGAGCCTTGAGGATGAGCTTTTGCGCGGGCTGTGCGTCACCGACGTGGAGTGCAAGCGCGGGCGCTACGACGCGTTCGTATATTTGGATAAAAACGCCTTCGACGAGCGCGAGCAGGAATTCGTGCTCGAAAAGCTCGGCCGCGTGGCGAGATATTTGCAAAACTTCTGCGCCGAGGCGGAGGGCTGGTACCGCTGCCCTGCGTTTCACTTCAAATTCGACGACCGCTTGGAGTATCAAAACAAAATGGACGATCTTTTCGACAAAATAGAGGAGGAGTTGCGCAAAAATGGTTGATTTAGAGGCTTTGGCGCGCGAGTGCGGCGTGCAGCTTTACGACGTGGAGACGGTGAGCGAAAACGGCAGAACGATCTACCGCATCAGCATCACGAAAGCGGGCGGCGTGGGCCTAGACGACTGTGAGCGGCTATCGCGGCTACTTTCGCCGATTTTCGATGTGGAGCCGCCGCTTGAGGGCGAGTGGACGCTGGAGGTCGGCTCGCCCGGGCTTGAGCGCAAGCTAAGCAAGCCGCAGCATTTCGCAAACTCCGTGGGCGAGCTGGTGCGCCTAAGCCGCACGGACGGGCAGAAGCTAAGCGGCGAGGTGCTTGGCTGCGAAGGCGGCGTGCTTAGACTGCGCACGGACGGCGGCGAGGTAAGCGTTCGGCTCGATGAGATCAAAAAGGCGCGAACCTACGTGCAGTGGTAGCGGCGCGGATTTTAAAGCTCTGCGTGCAGCTTTGAAATTTTGCGAATGAAGCTTTAAAATTTGCCGCGCGAGATTTGCTTGTTTGAAATTTTGGCTTGGAATTTCGAGATTTAAATTTTAAAATCGCTTTTGAAATTTGCAGCTCCTAGTTATTCTTAGCTGCTCTTGATCTCTTGCGGCGCTCGGCGCAAAATTTTAAAATTCCAGCGCCGCTCGCCTGTTTTAAAATTTACGTCGCACCGATAAAAAGTAATTTTTCACGCCACCGAGCGGCGCTTTGAAATTTCAGATTGTACCGCTAAAAAGCAAGCTTCGCGGCGATTTCTGCTGCGTAAATTTTAATTTCCATGCCGCGCGTGCTGTTTTGAAATTTCATGTTGCGTCGCTAAATGATAAGTTTTGCGCGATATTTGCACATTGCTTTGGAATTTCGCGTCGCGCCCGAAAGCGGTTAAATTTAAAATTTACGCGCTGTTTTGACGCGGTAAAATTTCAAACCTTTTGCTGCAAAGCAGAATTTTAAATTTTACGCTTTGTCGTAAATTTAGATTTTACCGCTCGCGACAAATACTGCCTCTGCGAGTTTTGCAGCGCGCACATTGCGATCGCACCCCGGTAACTATTTGCACGCGGCTTAATTGCAAAATCGGCTAAGCGATCGCAGCGGAGCAGGACAATTTAAATTTTGGATTTTGTATGAACGACGAATTTTACATGGATTTGGCGCTGCGGGCTGCGTGGCGCTATCAGGCTCTGACGCTACCCAACCCCGCCGTGGGCTGCGTACTTCTGGATAAGGGCGGCAGAGTTCTTGGCGTAGGCGCGCACAAAAAAGCGGGCTTTTTGCACGCCGAGGCAAACGCCGTTTTCGCCGCGCTGTGCGATCTGGACGCAAATTTTGCGCAGGATTTCGCTAGCGAATATGCCCGCAAATTCGGCGTTAAATTTCAAAACCTAGAAGCCCTAAAAAGCGCACTCTTGCAGCCGAGCTTTACCTACGATTTTATCTTAAACCGCGACGGCGGGCTTTTGCGCGGCGCTCGCGCCTACGTCACGCTTGAGCCCTGCGCGCACCGCGGCAAGACCCCATCTTGCGCCGAGCTTTTAGCGGAGCTCGGGCTATCGCGCGTGGTAATCGGCGCGCGCGATACGAACGCGCAGGCTGCGGGCGGCGCGGAAATTTTACGCCGCGGGGGCATAGAGGTGAAATTTGACGTTTGCCGTGCCGCGGCGGCAGAGCTTGCGGAGCCGTTTTATCTGGCGCGCGAGAGCGGTTTTTGCTTCATCAAAATCAACGCCACGCTAAACGGCGCGGTGCATGGGCGGATCGGCAGCGAAAAGCAGCGCGCGTTCGTGCATGAGCTGCGCGGCGTGTGCGATTACGTAGGCGTAGGCGGGCAGACCGTGCGCGCCGACAGACCGGCGCTGGATGTGCGTGCGGCTAAATTTGATGAAATTAGCGCTTTGGTGGGCAGTGCTGATATGCTGGCGCTAGACGCGTGTGCCGCGCCGCAAAATCTAAAGCTGCGCGCGCCCAATGTGTGGATATACTCGCACCGCGCGCTTTCAGATTTTGATGCGAGTATTCCGCTTTTCGGCGTCGCGGCTCGTAAGGTGGAGGTCTCGCAGTCGCTGCCCGCGGACGCGAAAATCACGATGATAGAGGCAGGGGCGAGCTCGTTTGACGAGTTTGCGCAGTTTGCGAGCCACGCGCTTATTTTTTACAGCGCGCAGATGAGGGACGCGGGAAATTTTAGAGCAAATTCCGCGCTACAGCCGCTTTTCATCTCCTGCGCGGGCGATCCGCACCTGGAAGCGAACGAATTCTACGGCTGGTTTAAAATTTTAAAGTAGAGCAAAAGATAACAAAATTTTTAAAGCTTGCGACTATAGGAATCGAAAGGTAGTGCGCTTAGCTTTATTTAGATTCAAAAACGATAAAGTTTAGCCATATTATTACGCCTATAAGCAATAAAATAGACGATAGTGTTTCGTTGGCATTCCAGCGCCTTTTTAGACTAACGATTTGTAAAAATTTACCGAGCTCGTAATCGCTTTTGCGAAATGAAAATGCCGTAGAATAGGTGCCTATGAATAATATCACGGCGGATAATATCGCTACTAGTTTTTTATCCAGATCCAGACCAAATAGCATAAAACCGAATACTATGATATAAGTAACGGCGGTAAGCGCTAAAATTCCTATCGTCGCAAAGGCGATGAAAAATATAATATTAAGCTTGCGATCGATGCCTTTGACATAAAAATCGCTCAAACTGCTGCTGACGTAAAAGGCGAATAGCTCAAGAATCGCCGTCGTAAAAGGCAGGCGAATATCGCCCGGAAATAAAAAATATCCCTTCAAAAGGCTCATAACATCGATATTTGAAATATTTTCAATATGCCACAAAACAACGTAAAATGAAATCACAAAAACCGCCAAAAAGACATTGCCCAAAAGGAACTTGTAAATTAGGTATTTTATGTTTTTGCGCACCTTGGCTCCCTGAAATTTCGCGAGATTATACGTCAAATTTGCTTTTAACAGGCTCAAATCGGCAGAGAAATTTAATGAGTGAAATTTAGCCAAAATTTTGATGCGTAGTTTAAATTTGCAGCTCGATTTACAGCTCAATTCGCGGCACGGAATTTTAAAATTTAGAAGCGCGGTATGTTGGCTAAATTTAAAAATGTAGCGCGCGCTGTGTCATCTCCGTGCTATTAAAACAGAAAGCGCTTAGCTAAATTTAAAACCACTCCGTGCGTTCGATAAATTTCGCCATGATTGCTAGTCAGGCGTTTCCGTTAAATTTAAAATTCCGCAAACGCGCATAGGCGCCGTTTTGAATGGTACGGCGATCTGCTGCGTAAAATTCTACTATTTTGCTCGCGCGGCGCCTGATTTTGAAATGGCGTCCGCGGGGCAAAATTTTAAAATTCCGCTATGCGAATGGATTTAAAATTTCATAACAGACACAGAATTTTAAAATTTGAAACCTCAAAATTTTAAAATTCCGAAATCTCGCGGCGCGGGCAAATTTAAAATTTAAAACTCAAGCCAAATTTTAAATTTCAAACCTAGCGGAATTCTAAATTCTAAATTGAGTGAAATTTCAAATCCAAAAATTTAATGACCATGCCCCAAATGCCCGCCCGCGCCATTTGATCTTACTTCGCAAATTAGCTCGTCCGCGCATTCGTTATCGCTGCTCTCAAGCTGCAGCGTCGTGTGCGTGATGCCTAGATGCTCCATTTCGTGCGATATTTCAGCCATGATCTGCTCCGCTTCGCGCACGCTCAGCTCGCCGCTAACCACGATGTGAGCCGTGAGCGCGTTTGCGCCGCTTGTTATGCTCCAGATATGCAGGTCGTGCACCGAGAGCACGCCGTCCACGCCTCTGATCTGCGCGACGAGCGCGTCTAGACACACGCCCTTTGGCGAGCCCTCCATCAGGATGTTTAGGCTCTCTTTTAACACGCCCCAGCCGCTTTTTACGATGAGCGTGGCTACGAGCAGGCTAGCCGCCGCGTCCGCCCAGCCCCAGCCAAAGCACATCATCGCCAAAGCTGCCGCGATCGCGCCCACCGAGCCTGCAGCGTCGCCCAGCACGTGCGCATAGGCGCCGCGCATATTGATGTTTTCTCTCACGTCGCTGCCGCGCAGCATATATAGCGCCACGACGATGTTTACGGCAAGACCCAGCGTGCTGATAGCAAGCATACCCGCGGTGGCTACTTCGGGCGGGTTTTTCAGGCGCCTGGCCGCCTCGATGACGATCAAAACGGCGATCGCGACGAGGGCAAGGGCGTTTATCGTCGCGGCTAAAATTTCAATCCGCCTGTAGCCGAAGGTCTTTTGCAGATTGCCTTTGCGTTCGCCAAATTTAAACGCAAATAGCGAAAGCCCGAGTGCTGCGGCGTCTGATAGCATGTGCCCGGCGTCGGAGAGTAGGGCGAGCGAGTTCGTCGCGAAGCCGCCCGCGACCTCGATCAGCATATAAGCGAATATTATAAGGAAAGAATTTCTCAAAACGACCTTGTTTAACGCGTGCGAATGCGCGCAGTGGGCGTGATTTTCGTGCATTTTGACCTCGTTTTTCGGCAAATTTTAGTTAAATTATACCCAAAAAGCGCCTAAATTTTATCTATTTCGCCCTCTAGCTCGATGTTTACGCGCTTACCGATCTCTTTTAGCTTGCTGAACTCCTCTATCAGCCTCGGCGCGTCATCAAGACTGATCGCAAACGTCCAAAGATAGGTGAGCACCGAGTAGATGTGGCCCGCGTTTGCTTGCTTGTGCGATAGCATAAATATCGCCAAGCTAAAAATCACCGCCGCACTCGTGCCGATGATGAAAAAGCTCATCGCCTCTCTGTTTGAGATGTGGATACGAAGCTTTGAAAGTACGTCGTAGTGGCGATTTAGCGTGCGCTCATCGCCTGCGCTTATGCGTACTGCCTCGCGCTCTAGCTGGTTGTTTAGCTTTAGATATAAGCGGTCGTTTTTGGCGATGTATTTGGGTAGCAAAACTCCAAAAACCGCGAGCAGGGCAAAAACTGCCAAACCCACGTAGAACTCGATAAATAAAAGCATGATCGCCGTGCCGAAAATCGATACGACCGAGGTAAAAAACACGGGAAAATGCTGCTCGAAAAAATCCACGAATTCGCGAGATAAATTTGCTCTTGCGATTACGGCGCTTTCGTCTTTTGCGGCTCTTTTTTCGTTCATTATCACGCTTACGGCAAGCCCCGCGTATATCCTAGTAAATACCTGCGTATCCATGCGCCGCCTAATCGAGCCAAGCCCCCAGCCCACGAACACCATGCACGAGTAGCTAAGTGCCAGAAGCGTGTCGCCCGCTACGATAGCGTTTATGGCGATGCCGGCTAGTACGGGATAGACGAGAAATAGCCCGTTTTCCGCCAAAACCAGGCTAAACGTCAAGAACAGCTTTTTAAAATTTTTCTTTGCGATGAGCGTTAGCGTCTTAAATGCGCTATTTTGCATAAAATTTCTTTGTTTAAAATCGCGCGGATTCTAGCTGATTTTAAATTTTGCGTCAAATTTTGCGGAATTTTTGCTGTAACTCTTGACATTACAACAAAATTTTATTATACTTCGCTCATCGGTTGTAAGTTATAGCATTACAATAAAAAATCCAAGGAGAAAAATATGTCAAACTACAAGATCGTTTCAACGAAAAATTCGCCGAGAGTCGAGCTGAAAGACGCTCTAAATTTAAGCGGCTGCGAGCTTTCTATCAATGAGCTCCCTGCAAACGCGAGCGTGCCGTTCGTGCATTCGCACAAGCAAAACGAGGAGCTTTATTTGGTGCTAAAAGGCGGCGGCACGCTTTTTATTGACGGCGAGGAGACGGCGGTTAGTGAGGGCGACGCGGTCCGCATCGATCCGGACGGCAAAAGGTGCTTTAAGGCGGGCGCGCAGGGGATGAAGTTTATCTGTATCCAAGCCAAACGCGGCAGCCTGGAGCAGTATACTAACGGCGACGGCGTGATAAACGACGATGTAAAGCCTAGCTGGCTGTAAATTTACGCGGTAATAAAAACAAATCAAATTTAAAGGAAAACAATGAAAATAGCAATCATCGGAGCAAGCGGCAAAACGGGCGTAAATTTAGTAAAAGAAGCCCTAAAACAAGGCTACGACGTTACGGCGATCGTGCGAAACAAAGAGTATAAAAATAGCGATATAAAGGTCGTCTACAAAGATATTTTTGAGCTAGCAAGGCCCGATCTAGCGGGCTTTGACGCCGTTATCAGCGCATTTGGCGCCTTTACTGACGCGACCTTTCCTCTATACAAAAAAGGTAGCAGCTCATCTTGCAAATTTGCTAAGCGGTAGCAGCACGAGGCTAATCATCGTAGGCGGCGCCGGTACGCTGCTTGTGGACGACAAAGGTACTATGGCTATGGATACGCCCGACTTCCCGCCTGAGTATATGGGCGTGGCAAGGGCGGCTGCGGAGTCGTTTTTTGAGCTAAAAACCAAATCTGACGTGCTTTGGACATACGTCTCGCCTGCGGGAGACTACGACGCAGATGGCGCTCGCACCGGCAAATACGTGCTCGGTAACGATCACGTCATACTAAACTCGCAAAACGAGAGCTATATCAGCTACGCCGATCTTGCGATCGCGATCATTGACGAGCTAAAAAATAGAAATTTCGTGCAAAAGCGCTTTACCGCAGTAGGCCAGAGAGCGTGAGCTTAAATTTTTGCGTAATTTAGCTAAAATAACGCCGCACGAAACTAACGTGCGGTTTTAAATTTAAATCAAGGCCGGTTATGCAAGTAGGTATCAAATTTTCACTCGCCGTTCACATCATGCTTTGCGTCGCGTATTTTCGCGAGGAGAAGGTCACGGGCGATTTCGTCGCCGCAAGCTCGGGGATAAACCCCGCCATCGCGCGCAAGCTGATCTCGCAGCTGAAAAACGCAGCCTTGGTGCTCACGACTGCGGGCGTGGGCGGCATCACACTAGCTCGCGACGCGCAGCTCATCACGCTTTTAGACATTTACGAGGCGGTGAGCGAGGAGGACGCGATGTTTCGCCTGCACAAAGGCTCGCCTAGCGCCTGCCCAGTAGGCGGCAAGATCGAGGCGGTACTCGCGCCGCGCTTTGCCCGCATTCAGAATGATTTTAAAAAATCCCTATCAAGCGCGAGCTTGGCGGATCTTTTGAACGATCTAGAATAAAGCTAATTAAAATTCTAAACACGCATTTATCTTCTAAATTTGCTCGAATTTCAAGGCTTGCGGGCTAAATTTATATAAAAGTTTACCCGCCCGCCATGTAAAATTTCGATTTAATTTAATCTGGGCTATAATGCGCTCAAAAATGGCAAAATAACGTTTTGTTAAAGGGGAGGGAAATTTTGAAAAGCTTCAAACTTCGGTTTATTTATACCATCTGCGCTGTAGTCGTATGCGCGCTGTATCTGCTAGCCGAAAGATCAGGTCTTACAGAACGCAAACAAACTCATTTCACCGTTACTTCAGATACTAATGTCTCCAAAGTGCCGGGTCTTAGCAAATACGTAACTCAAGAAGAGGTCGATAACTTTGCGTTTCGCTACTGGGATATAGATGATGAGGCAGAATATACGAATTCTCATTGGGAAGAAAACGCTACTTTAAAAAAGCTTCGCTTAATGCTCAAAGCAAAAGACACCAGAGGCGTTTTAAGCTTTTTAAAAGACAATAATCTAAGCGTAAATTTACAGATGCATGCAGGTACTAGCCCGCTTATTTATAGCGCGTTTTACGACGATGAAAATACTGCGCGAGAACTTATAAAGCTAGGGGCGGATATGAGGCATAAGGACAGATACAAACTAAGTCCGCTAGCCTATGCGATAGAAAATAACTCTACCAAAACGGCAAAACTATTACTGGATAACGGGGTTAAATTTGAAGAGGTGAAGGCGGTACAGGATTACCTTTATCAGCCGGCTTATTATAGAAACAATAAAACTATTTTAGAAGAAAACGGCACGCGCGTTATCAATTATGAACACAAATACGGAGATGTTAATCGCGACCATTCAAAAGAAGCCAGAGAGCCCTTTGATTACATAGTTTATAATAACCTTACAGAGATGGCTCAAATAGTTTTAAATCAAGGCTATATACCAAGGTTGAGAAATGTTCCGTATCGGATGTATATTATGGATGAAGCTAAAAATACCTCTTTTCCAAAATCGCATTATATGAGTTTGACGTTAATTCCGGATTATGTGGCTATGCTAAATATCCTTTTAAAATACGATGTAACAGGACAGCCTACGCAAGAGGAATTGGATCTTGCTTATAAGCATTGTGTTACGTATTATCTGCATAACTTAGGTAGGAAATGGGATTATATATTTCATATGAGAGATTACCAAAAAGGGGAGAAAATTTTAGGCGGATACGGAACTGCGCGAAACGAAAGGGTAGCTAAGCAACACGAAGAGGAACGCAATAATTCTTCATTTAGCAATCTAGAACCCGAAAAAAGCATTCAAATTGCGCCCGATCCAATAATACTAAATTATTATGATACAGCCGTAAGGGATTATGGCAGATTTTGCGGCGATGAAAAATTAACGAATTTGAAAGAAGAGGATATAAAGACCGAAGAGGAATTTGATAGTTTAAGAGATCAGTTTAGAGATAGGAATAAAACATTTCCTGACACAAAAGCGGCTATAGCATATCTCAATATGGCTCAAAAATACGAGAAAATGGACTTATCGGATAATAGATCGGCGATAATAAGATATAACGGCGAACCGATAATTTTTGATAAATATGTAAAAATTCTACAAGATAAGATAGATAAATCTCAAGGAGTGAAAAAATGAGTGCTAAATTTTATAAGATAGGAATTTAAAATATAGTTTATAAAATTCTAAAATTTCGGTAGTTTGAATATAGTGAAGAAAGTAATAGCTAAATTTATCTGGAATTTAACCCATGCCAAAATTCTGTATGTTGCATGAAAAATTTCGCTTGCCATATGTCCGAAGATACAATAAGATAAATTAAGCTATAAATTTCTCACTAAAAAAGCGGTTGTGTCTTAAATTTTATCCGTTCACAAATCAAATTTACAGCTTTATCTTCCTAACTTCCAGCTCGCCGCCAAAAAAGTTCGCGTAGTAAAGTAGGTCTTTTTCGACCTCAAGCCCCGCCAGATAACGCAGAGCGAGGTTTGCCTCAAAGCTTGCCGCAAACATCACGATCGCAGCCGTTATGCCCGCAGGCGTCGCGTTTAGGCTCGGGAAAAATTTAAAATCCGCATTCTGCACGAAGCAGACTTGGCACTGCCAGCTGTCCACCGACGCAAACACCCACGGCACGCCTATTTGCTTAGCAAACGCATCGATCTGCGCGCGCGTGGCGAGATTGTCGGTCGCATCCAAAATGAGATCAAATTTCTCGCCCGCGCCTATCGCGCTAGCGAAAAATTCCTCCGCGCGGCTCTTATGCACCTCCACGCTCACGCCGTCGTAGCGGCTTTCCGTGCGACTTTTAAAAACGTCCGCTTTAAATTTGCCCTCGTCTGCGAGCGTGAATAAAATTTGCCTGTGGATGTTGTGAAGCGCCACCGTGTCGAAATCCACGACGCTGATCCGCCCGATGCCGCTTGTGCCCAGAGCGTAAGAAAGGCTGCTTCCAAGCCCGCCAGCGCCGATGATTAGGATGCGCTTATCCGCAAGCGCGCGCTGCGTCTGCTCGCCCCAAAGCTGGATCTGTCTGTGAAAGTAGTTCATAAAAGCCCCCTGCCGACTAGATTTTTTCGGAATTTCCACAGCCCGCGCGCCGCAGCGATCTCGTCCGCGTCCACTTCGCACATCAGCACGCCCTCTTCGTTTTTCAGCTCGTTTGCGATCTCGCCGCTAGGGGTTACGACGAAGCTCTCGCCGTAAAATTTAAACTCGCTTTCGCCGAATTTCGCCTCGCCGATGCGGTTGGCGCGGATGACGTAGAGCGAGTTCGTAAACGCGCGCATCTTCAAAAGCTCGCGCCAGCGTCCGCCGCTTTCGAAGGTCGAGGCGCACGGCACGAGCACGCAGCCGACGTTTTTCTGCATAAAATAGCGCCAAAATACGTCAAAATGCACCTCGTAGCCGAAGCAGACGCCGAATTTCACGCCACCCTCGCTAAAGATCATCGGCGAAATTTTACCGATTTTGCGGCTTTTGCGGTTGGCGAAAAAGCCCTCCTCGTTCCAGTGCGGATAGTCCATCAAGATATTTTGATCGTAAAATTTCACCTCCGAGGGCGAAAATTTCGCGCAGGATTTCACCCAGATGGGCTCGTTTTCGCTCGCGCAAAAGAACTCCTCTTCGCTCGCATCTTTTTGGCTTTCGGCTTTTAAATTTGAAGCGTTCGAGTTACTCGGGATCGAAGCGCTTAAATTTAAACCGTCTGCGGAATTTGCGGCTTTGAAATTTAAAGCGTGCGCGCCGCAGGAATTTAAAGCGCCTTCGGAATTTAAGCCGCCTTTGGAACTCTGCTCGCTATTGGAATTTAAAGCGCCTTTAGAATTTGAACCATCGTTGGAATTTAAATCGCTCTTGGAATTTAGCTCGCCCTTGCAACCAGCCTCGCTTTTAAGGCTTAAAGAATTTTCGCTGCCACAGCTCGCGCTTTTTTGAGCCGCGCTGCCGAAAATGCCCGCCTGCCTTAAAATCGCGCCGCTAGCGGCTCTGATTATCGGCGCTACGATATGTAGGTCGTATTTGGCGGCCAGCCGCGCCATCAGCTCCTGCTTGTGCTCGCTCTGTTCGCACGCGATAGAGCGGGGCATCTTTTTAAGCTCGCTAAAGAAGGAATTTAGCTCATATTCGCCCAGCAGCACGATCCGCGCGCCGTTGTCTTTGGCGACCTTCATATAGTAATCGATCCGATTTTCGCTCATCGAAAGCGTCGGTAGCTGTAAAACGCATACGTTTATCATCGCCGCCTCCTAAGCCTGCTCGGGTGCGTTTATTTCGGCGACCTCGAGTTTGGCGTTTTCTAAAATTTCCTTCGCCTCTTTTAGCAGCGCCACGCCCTGTTTATACAGCTTCACGCTCTCCTCCAAGCTCAGATCCTTGTCGTTTAGGCTCTTTAAAAGTGCGTTAATCTTCTCCATTTTTTCTTCAAAACTCATCCAAAATCCTTTTTATGATGTAATCAAATTTTTCTATCTCGACCAAAAACGCGTCGTGTCCGTAGTCGCTGTCGATCTGCGCGTAGCTCGCGCGATCCTTTTTGCCCAGATCGCTCATCGCATCGTAAATTTCTTTCATTAGCTCCGGCGGAAAGAGCACGTCGCCTTTGAAAGAGATGAGGTGCAGGCGCGATCTGATCTGCGCGCAGGCGTTTTTGAGATTGCCGTAGTGGCGCGTGCAATCAAATATATTCATCATCTTGGCGATGTAGAGATAGCACAGCGGATCGAACCTGCGCGCGAAATTTTCGCCGTTGTATTCAAGGTAGCGATCGACCTGAAAGCGCCCGTTAATCTCATAAAGACCGTCGGTTTCAACGTAGTTGCGCCCAAATTTATCCTGCATCGAGCTTGGGCTTAAAAAACTTATATGCCCCGCCATGCGCCCCACTGCCATGCCGTCAAGCCCGCGCTCGGCGATCAGATTTTTATCGTAGTTGCCGCCTTTGAAATTTGGATCGCGCAAGATGGCCTCGGTCGCGATCTTATTAAACGCGATCGCCCAAGGCTGCGTAGCGTATGTGCTTGCGAGCACGAAAATTTCATCCGCAAATTCGGGATATTCGATCGCGTAGCACAGCGCCTGCATGCCGCCCAGGCTGCCGCCGATAACGGCGCGGGCGCGGGCGATGCCTAGGCGCTTTAAAAGCATCATCTGCGCGCGCACGACGTCCGAGACGACCACTACCGGAAAGCGCAAACGGTACTCGCGGCCGCTGCTTTCATCGACATCAAGCGGGCATGTCGAGCCGAACGGCGAAGCTAAAATGTTTATGCAAATGACGAAAAATTTTGTCGTATCGACCGCTTTATGATCGCCGATGAGCCCGTCCCACCAGCCGGGCTTAACGTCGCCTTCGTAAAGTCCCGCGGCATGCGCGGAGCCGGTTAAGGCGTGGCAGATGACGATAACGTTTGATTTGTCCAGATTTAGCTCGCCGTAGGTTTCATAGGCGAGCTTGAAGTTGGAAAAGACGCGGCCGCTCTCCAGATAGAGCGGCTCGTCGAAATTTTGAATTTTGCTCTGAAGGATCACTGATTTACTCGGTAATTCGGCGCTTCCTGCGTGATGATGACGTCGTGGACGTGGCTTTCTTTAAGACCTGCGCTCGTGATCTCGACGAATTCCGCCTTTTGCTGAAAGGTCGCGATATCCTTGCTGCCGCAGTATCCCATCGAGCTTCGTAAGCCGCCTAATAGCTGAAAGATCACGTCTTTTAACATACCCGCATAAGGCACGCGTCCCTCGACGCCCTCGGGCACGAGCTTTTCTTTTGCGGTGCCGTCTTGAAAGTAGCGATCCGAGCTTCCCTTATGCATCGCCGCTAAGGAACCCATGCCGCGGTAGGTTTTGTACTGGCGACCCTGAAACGTGATGAGCTCGCCCGGGGTTTCGTAGCAGCCTGCAAGCAGGCTTCCCATCATCACTGAGCTTGCGCCCGCAGCTAGAGCTTTGGCAATGTCGCCCGAGTATTTGATGCCGCCGTCTGCGATGATCGGAATTCCAAATTTAGCCGCCTCGATCGTGCAATCGTTGATCGCGGTAAACTGCGGCACGCCCACGCCCGCTACGATGCGCGTAGTGCAGATCGAGCCCGGGCCGATGCCTACTTTAATCGCGTCCGCTCCTGCGTTTGCGATATCCTTTATGCTAGCGGGGTTTGCGACGTTTCCTACTACTACGTCGACGTCGAAATTTCGCTTCAGCTCCTTAAGCGTGTCGATAATGCCTTTGGAGTGTCCGTGCGCGGAGTCCATCACAAGCGCGTCTACGCCCGCTTTTACGAGAGCTTCGGCTCTTTGCAGATGACCTACGCCAATCGCCGCGGCGACGCGAAGGCGGCCGAATTTGTCTTTATTAGCGCTTGGATATTCGATGCGCTTTTTAAGGTCTTTAATCGTAATAAGCCCCTCTAAGTGGCCGTTTGCGTCGATTATCGGAAGCTTTTCTACCTTATTGTTTCTAAAAATTTTCTCCGCATCATCAAGCGTGCAGCCCTTTGGAGCGGTAATTAGCGGAGCCTTGGTCATCTTTTCACCTACGAGCGCGGCGGTATCGGTTTCAAATCGCAGGTCGCGATTGGTCAAAATTCCAATCAGCACGCCGTTGTCGTCGATAACGGGAATGCCGCTGATGTGGTACTCGCCCATCAGATCGAGAGCGTCTTTGATCGTGGCGTCCGCCTTGATCGAGATAGGATCGATGATGACGCCGCTTTCGCTCTTTTTTACGCGGCGAACCATCTTGGCTTGGGAGTCCTCGTCCATATTTTTATGGATCACGCCGATACCGCCGAGGCGCGCCATCATTATCGCCGTGCGATACTCGGTGACCGTATCCATCGCAGCACTCACAAGAGGGGTATTTAGCGTGATATTTTTCGTAAAACTCGTGCTGATATCGACCTCTTTGGGTAAAATTTCAGAGTATTGCGGTACCAACAAAACATCCTCGAAGGTCAGAGCCTTTTTGACGATCTTCATACTTATCCTTTCACGATTTTTTCTAAACTCAAGCCGCCGTCCAGCACCGTTTGTTCGTCGTAGGCGCGCCCGATGAGCTGCGCGCTGATATTAAGAGCCTCTTTGTTTTTCGCTACCGGCACGGATATCGCGGGAAGTCCCGCTAAATTTACGCCGATTGTGTAGATGTCGCTAAGATACGCGCGAAGCGGATCGCTAAGCTCGCCGAATTTATACGCCACGCCCGGCGCGATCGGCATAAAGATCAAATCGGCGTCTTTTAAAATTTCCTCATATTCGCTTTTGATGAATGCTCTTGCTTTCTGCGCTTTGATGTAATACGCGTCGTAGTATCCGCTGCTTAGCACGAAGGTGCCTAGAAGCATACGGCGCTTGACCTCGTCGCCGAAGCCCTCGCCGCGAGTGTTGGCGTAGAGCTCTTTTAAATTTAGAGCCTTCGCGCGGTTTCCGTAGCGCACGCCGTCGTAGCGGCTTAAATTTGCGCTAGCCTCGGCGGTTGCGATGATGTAGTAGGTCGCGATGTCGTATTTGGAGCTGCAAAGATCGCGATAAACGATCTCGTGTCCGAATGATTTTAGCTTTTCTATAGTTAAATTTAGAGCCTCTTTGACCTGCTGCGAGGCCTCGTCGATATAATTTTTTATAACGGCGATCTTAAGCTTGCGATCCGCGTTTAGCTTATCCGCGGTGCTTTCGTAAGCGCCTGCGTAGCTCGTGCTGTCCATCTCGTCGCGGCCTGCGATGATGTCGTATAAAATTGCCGCGTCCTCGACGCTGCGCGTAATCGGTCCTATCTGATCGAGGCTGCTCGAATACGCCGCAAGCCCGTAGCGACTGACCCTGCCGTAGCTCGGCTTAAAGCCTACGCAGCCGCAAAATGCCGCTGGCTGGCGGATCGAGCCGCCCGTATCGCTTCCGAGTGCGGCTATGGCGATATTTGCCGCTACGGCAGCCGCGCTTCCGCCGCTACTGCCGCCGGGTACGCGCGAGTGATCGGTCGGATTGAGAGTTTTGCCGTAGAATGAGCTTTCGGTCGTGCTTCCCATCGCAAACTCATCCATATTCGTCCGCCCAAACGGCGCCAAACCGCGCTCGCGTAGCTTTTTGATCACCGTCGCGTCGTATGGCGCGACGTAGCCTTGCAGGATTTTACTCGCCGAGGTGACGCTCCAATCTTTTACCTGAATGTTATCTTTGATCGCGATCGGCACGCCCTCGCCGCTGATGTTTAGAGCCTCGCCCGTGAGCTGCTCGACGTAGGCGCCGAGCTCTTCGGTTTTTAAAATTTTATCCTTTAGCTCCGCTCTAAGCGCCGAAATTTCATCCGCGCTCAGCTTTAGAGCCTCTTTCAAACTTATCATCTGCCATCCTTAAATTTATTCACGAAATAGATCCCTACACCCGTCGCTACGCAGATCAGCGCGATCGTAAAAAATACGAAGCCGAGACTTATGGGGCTAGCGAGCATGCATGACCTTCGCGCAGCGCGGGCAGAGCTCATCAGGCTCTTTTGCGTTAAATTTCCAGCATCTCGGACATTTGTGCTTCGATGATTTTACAAGGCGGAAAATTTCGTCATTTATCTTAAACTCCGCCAGAGCTTCTCCGCTTTGCAGAGTGTCTACGTCGCTTACCATAAACCAATCCGCCACGCCCAGGATGTCGTTTGATAAAATTTCGTTCGAGCTCGTTTCTAAAACCAGCTCAAGCGTCGATTTGATGATCTTGTCCTTTTTAAGCGCATCAATAAGCTCGAAAAATTTCTCCCTGGATTTGATCAAAATTTCGTCGAATTCTAGAAAATCGTCAAATTCTACCTGCTTGTAGATCAGATCAAAAACATCTTCCTTGCCCTCTTTGATAATACGCGGCGCAAACTGCATTACTTCGTCGATCGTGTAGGTTAGCGTAGGCGCGATTAGAGGCAGTAGCGCTCGCGTGATCAGTGCGATCGCGCTTTGCGCGCTTCTGCGGCGCGGCTCGTCGGGTGCGTCGCAGTAGAGCCTGTCTTTGCAGATATCAAGATAAATTCCGCTCAGATCGGCGCTTAAGAAATTTAGCAAGGCGTTGAAGCCCTTTGAAAAATCGTAGTTTCTAAACGCCGCTTCCGCGCCCGCAAAGGCGTTTGCCGCGCGCGTTAGGATCCAGCGGTCAAGCCGCGTAAAATTGCTCGTCTCGATCTCGCCCAGATCGCTGGTGCTTGCGAGCAGAAATCTTATAGTATTTCGGATCTTGCGGTACTGCTCGCTTACCTGCTTTAGGATATTGTCGCTGATCTTTAGATCGGTCGAATAATCGCTCATCGCGACCCAAAGGCGTAAAATTTCTACGCCGTGACTCTTTGCGACCTCTTGCGGATAGACGACGTTTCCGACGGATTTACTCATCTTCTGCCCCTTCTCATCGACGGTAAATCCGTGAGTGAGGATGCTCTTGTACGGCGCGCATTCGTTGATCGCGCAGCTTAGAAGTAGTGAGCTTTGAAACCAGCCGCGGTGCTGGTCGCTGCCCTCAAGATACATATCCGCAGGGAATTTGCCCGCATCATAGACGCCGCTTTGCAGCACCGCTTTCCACGTAGAGCCGCTATCGAACCAAACGTCTAAGATGTCCATCACCTTTTCTAAATTTTCGGGTTTATAGCCGCTATCCTGCGGCAAAAGCTCCGAAATTTCCATCTGCCACCAAGCATCCGCGCCTTTGGCTTTAAAAATTTCGTAGATATTATTTAAAATTTTTTCATCAAAGATCGGCTCTTTAGTGCTTTTGTCGCGGAAAAACGCGATCGGCACGCCCCAATCTCTTTGGCGAGAGATACACCAATCGGGGCGGTTTTCTATCATCGAGCTTAGGCGGTTGATGCCGCTTTGCGGATAAAATTTAACCTTGCCGATCTCTTCAAGTGCTACTTGGCGCAGCGTTTTGCCGCTGAGTTTAGGCTCGTCCATCGCGATAAACCACTGCTTTGTCGCGCGGTAGATTACCGGCTTGTGCGTGCGCCAGCAGTGCGGATAGGAGTGGACAAATTTGCCGGATTTGATAAGCGCGGGGCCTAGGATCTGTAAAATTCTCTCGTTTGCTTTGAAGATATGCATCCCCACGAGCTCGTCTACGACGTCTGCGCGGAAGAGTTTTTTGGTTTTAAGAGTTTGATCGAAACAGCCGCCCTCATCCACGGGCATCAGCACTTCGATGCCGTATTTAAGCCCTACGAAATAATCGTCCTCGCCGTGTCCCGGAGCCGTATGCACGAGTCCGGTGCCGCCGTCCATTAAAACATGCTCGCCGAGGATAAATTTTGAAATTCTATCGTTTAGCGGATTGATCGCGTTTAAGCCCTCAAGTTCGGCAGCTTTAAATTCTTTTACGATCTCGCCTTTCGTGATGCCCAGGCTTACGAGGCTTTCGACCAAAGGTTTTGCAAGGATCAAATTTTCGCTCGTCAGCGCGTAAATTTCATTCGGGTTCAAAGATATCGCGCCGTTTGCGGGCAGCGTCCAAGGCGTGGTCGTCCAGATGACCGCTTTGACGCCTTTCGCGCCGATTTTAGCGTTCGCTTCACCGCTTAGATCGAACGCCACGAAGATCGAGTAGTCCTCTTTATCTTTGTACTCGACCTCGGCTTCTGCGAGCGCACTTTTTGCAGCCCAGCTCCAAAATACGGGCTTACTTCGCTCGATCAGAATTCCTTTTTTAGCGATCTGGCAGAGCGCTTTGTAAATTTCAGCCTCAAACTCAAATTTTAGCGTCAGATACGGATCGTCCCAGTCGCCTAAAATTCCCATATCTTTAAATTCATTGCGCTGCACGTCGATGAATTCTTTGGCGTGCTGTCTGCAAAGCTCGCGGATCTGCACTTTTGAAAGCGATTTTTTCTTATCTCCGAGTTTAATCTCTACTTGCTGCTCGATCGGCAGGCCGTGGCAGTCCCAGCCCGGCACGTAGCGGATCTCCTCGCCGAAGAAATAATGGGTTTTGGTGATGATGTCTTTTAAAATTTTATTCAGCGCGTGGCCGATGTGGAGGTGTCCGTTGGCATACGGCGGGCCGTCGTGGATATTAAAGCTAACGCTTGCGCCCTTGCGTTTAGCCTTCATCTTTTCGTAAATTTTACGCTGCTCGTACCATGCCTTAAACCGCGCAGGTTCGTTTTGAGGCAGTGCGCCTCGCATCGCAAAGTCTGTCGTAGGAAGAAAGAGAGTATCTTTGTAGTCCATATTTGTACCTTTTCGTGTCTTAAAAAATTTGTGAAGTTTATCCAAAACGCCATTAAAAAGCTCTGAAAGAGCAGTCCGCGTTTATGCTATAATGTGCGAAAATTTAATGAGGGTCTTTATGAAAAATATCATCCTTGTAATCGGCGAGGAGATCCGCTACGACGCGGCTTTGATGAGCTATATATCTCGCAGCTACGAACGAGTTTTCGGGCGGATGGACGATCTGAAATTTTTAAGCGAAAACGATAAGGTTTTGCCCTTCGCGCTTGAAAAGATGATCGATTCGTACGATTTTATCACGATCTTTGCGGCAAACTCCGCCTACGCGGTCGTCGGTAAAATTTTATCGACGCTCTCTTTCGATTCACTCGAGCTAAAAAACGGAGAAACCCTAGCGCCCTCGATGGCGCGCACGGTCGCGAAAAACAGCTTCCTGCTAAACGTCAGAGGCTGCTCGGTAAACGTGATCAAGGCGCTTTGCTTGCAGAGCTTGCCGCCGATCCTTCAAGACGCGCCGAGCGCGGGCGAGAGCTTTTATCTATTCGATTGCGAATACGAAAGCGTAAAGCAGCGCCTAGAAAGCCTTGCGATCAGTTATAAAATTTCGCTTACGATCAGTAGGCCCTGCTCCTTTTTGCTACTCGTGCGCGCCAGTGCGATGAAATTCGGAGCGCTGGACGCGTTTTTGCAAAGCGTCGGCAAGTATTATGAGAGCTGCTACATCGAAGGCGGCGATTTTATGGGCTTTGTGGTGGATAGACTGCGCGAGATAGGCGCTAAGATCACCTTCGCCGAAAGCTGCACCGCAGGGCTAATCGCCGCAAAATTCGGCGCGGTCGCGGGCGTGAGCGACGTTTTTGACGGCTCGCTCGTAAGCTACGCCAACGAGATAAAAAATCTCTGGCTCAACGTGAGCGAAGATACGCTCGCACGCTACGGCGCGGTAAGCGCGCAGACCGTGGGCGAGATGCTGGAGGGCGCGTTGCAAAGCAGCGGGGCGAGCTTCGCTCTTGCAGTAAGCGGTATCGCGGGCCCCGGCGGCGGAAGCGCGCAAAAGCCCGTAGGGACGGTCTTTATCGGCGCAAAGGAGCAGGGCGGCAAACAGATCGTCGGGGAATTTCATCTAAAAGGCGATCGAAACTACATCCGCGAACAAAGCGCCGATATCGCTATCTGCTTGCTTTTGAAGCTTAGAAGCGATCTGTTTTTCGGGCGGCTTCCAAGCGCGATTGCTAGGGATGAAATTTAAAGGAGCGGGTTTTGAAAAGACGAATTTTGAAAGGGTGCCGAGGCGATTCAGCGCAGAAATTTATCCGAGCGAGCGGCGAGCCGGGCTTTGGACGGCTGCGTAATTTCGTTTCGGCGGATAGCGGGCGAAATTTTACTTCGGCGTATGTTGAGCAGAATTTTATAAAGATCGGCAGCGGACTAAATTTTATCTCAGTGCAGGGCGGATTAAATTTTATCTCGGCAGGTCGCGCTAGAAATTTTAATTTTATAAACGATTTTAGCTTTATAAGCGCGGCGCGAAATTTTACTTTGGCGCTAGCCGCAACGTGCGTTTTGAGCGGCTGCGACGGCGGATCGGACGCGCAAGATCGCGAGCAAAGCGCGCGCTCGGAGCAGAATTTTAGCGTGGGTAATCAAGGGCGAAATTTTAATAAAAGCGCGGATGGCTCGGGGCAAAATTCTACGCAAGGCTCCGTGCCGCAGGGCTTTGAGCGCAAGCAAAAATCCGATCTAAACTCCACGATAGATGAGCTTGCAAACGATGCTAAAGTTTTGGGCGAGGCCTTGCAAAATTTGCAGAAAAAGGCGCCCGAAGCGCTGAACGATTTTGCCGCTCGCAACGCGGATAGGACCAAGGATCTGCTAAAGCAGGGCGAGGCGGCGGCACGCGAGGCGGGCAAAAACCTTGATCAGATGGGCGAAAGCTTGCAAGGCATCATCAAAGATGCGAACGAAAGCCTAGGCAAGGTCTTGGAGAGCTTTGGAGTGCAGCCCAGACAGGAGCCGCGCGGCGGACACTCACAAGAGCGCGATGATCGTTCGGATCAGAGAGACGACGCTGGCAGGCAAAGCTTTAGAATTTAAACGCGGCTGGATTTCATCTAAATTTTATTTGTCGTGGCGAATGCTCGCAGAGTAGCGATGCTAAATTTTATTAAAATTTCCCCTGCGCGGCGGTTTCGTTAAAATTTTACTCGCGCGAGCTTCCGCAATGGCGCGATGAACACTTACAAAAAAGTAGCGAATCTCCGTAAAACGCGACGAGTGCCCCGAGGGCGAGCATTTCTAAATAAAGCGCGAGTAGTGGATGAAGTTTGGAATTCAAAGCTCACGCCCTTTGAAGTTGCTGTAAAGAGAAGCGGACAGCGGCTGGTAAAGCTTTAGAATTTAAGGTCGCTTGCGATAAAACGAGAAAAATTTTACGAAGTAGGGCTATAATGCGCCCCGCAATTTCAAATTTAAAGGATAGAAATGAAAACTCTCATTATTTTGGCTCATCCAAATATCGCAAACTCGCTCGTAAATCGCCACTGGAGGGATGCCGTGCTAGTCCATCCTGATAAGTTCGAGTTTCATGATCTTTACGCGCTTTATGCGGATTTTAAAATCGATGTGGAAAAGGAGCAAAAACTGCTCGAAAGCCACGATAAAATCGTGCTTCAGTTTCCGTTTCGTTTTTCAAACTGCACGCCGCTTCTTAAGCAGTGGTTTGAGGACGTTTTTACGCGCGGCTGGGCTTATGGCGCAGAGAGCGGCGGCAAGCTTAGGGGCAAAAAATTCGCGCTTGCGATCTCGCTTGGCGCGACCGAGGCAAACTATTCTAAAAACGGCATTGTGGGCTTTAGCGTGGATGAGGTGCTAGCGCCATTTAAGGCTACATTTAATTTCGTCGGCGCAACGACTATGCCTAATTTCGTCTCATACGGCTTTACTTACGATAAAAGCGAGCAAGCTGTAGAAAATAGCGCGAAAAATTATATAGAGTATTTAAATAAGCTTTAAATTCTTTGCTTTTCTAGCCGCCCGCCGCGCGTAAAATTTCAAAATTTTGCGTAAGCGGCGCGGCTGATTTTTTAAAATTTTCGCTCAAGAAGCCTAAATTTAATCTCAAAATTTTTAAATTTTACCCCGAAATTCCGCTCGCGCTTCGTATGCGAACTCAAATGAAGTTTCAAGCAAAATTCCGCGTCTAAATTTGAGCCCCGCTCTTAAATTTTAAAATTTTATCAGAGATTTTTTTATACAATTACGGCTGAAATTCGGCCCAAAAAAGGAGAGGGAATGTATAAGCTAAAGCATCTTCTTAGCGCGCAGGATCTGAGCCGCGAGGACATCTACGACTTTATAGATCTGGCGCGCGAGTTTAAAGCGCTGAACCGTAGCGATATCAAAAAATCTGACTCGCTTCGCGGCAAAACGGTCATCAACGCGTTTTTCGAAAACTCCACCCGCACCCGCACTAGCTTTGAGATCGCAGCCAAGCGCCTGGGCGCGGACAGCGTAAATTTCACCGCCGCAGATAGCAGCACGAAAAAGGGCGAGACGTTGATCGATACCATCAGAAATATGCAGGCGATGCGCACCGATATCTTCGTGCTGCGCCACAGCTGCTCGGGCGCGGCGAAATTCGTTGCGGCCAACTGCGACGCATCGATCGTAAATGCAGGCGACGGGCTGAACGAGCACCCGAGCCAGGCGCTGCTGGATCTTTTTACGATCAGCGAGCACAAGGGCAGGATCGAGAATTTAAACGTCGCGATCATCGGCGATATATTTCGCTCGCGCGTGGCTAGAAGCGACATCTGGGCGATGAAAAAGCTCGGCATAAACGTGCGGCTCTTCGGCCCTCCGATGATGCTGCGCGACTGCGACGCGTTCGGCTGCCCGATATGCAAAAGCGTAGAGGAGGCGATCGAGGGCGCCGACGTCATCATCATGCTTAGAATTCAGCTTGAGCGGCAGGACGGCGAGCCGAGCTTCCCGAGCGTGCGCGAATACTCGAAATTTTTCGGACTTACCGCGAGGCGCATGCAAGCGGCGAAAGAGGGCGTTATGATAATGCATCCGGGGCCGATCAATCGCGGCGTGGAGATCAACTCCGACGTAGCCGACGATCCGCGCTATAGCTGCGTTTTGGATCAGGTAGAAAACGGCGAGGCGATGCGAATGGCGATACTTCATACGATAAATTTAAACAGGAGCGCACGATGAAAATTTTGATAAAAGACGGCACGATCGTTAATTGGGGCGGTAGCGAGGAGGCGAACGTCCTGATCGAGGGCGATAAAATTTCAAAGATCACGCGCGAGTGTCCCGCCGCAGACCGCGTCATAGACGCTGCGGGCAAGCTCGTGATGCCGGGGCTTATCGATATGCACGTGCATTTTAGAGACCCCGGGCTCGAATACAAAGACGACGTCATCAGCGGCAGCGAAACCGCGGTCGCAGGCGGCGTGACGACCTGCCTCCCGATGGCGAACACCAAGCCCGTGAACGATAACTCAAGTATCACGCGCGCGATGATCGCTAAGGCCAAGGCGCGCGGACTTATCGATCTGCTGCCCATAGGCGCGATCTCGCAGGACTGCAAGGGCGCAAAGATCGTCGAGATGGGCGATATGCTTGAGGCGGGCTGCGTGGCTTTCAGCGACGACGGACTGCCTGTGACCGACAGCTCCGTGATGCGACAGGCGCTCGAATACTCCGCACACTTCGGCTCATTCGTGATAAATCACAGCGAGGATTGCTCGCTTTGCCACGGCGGCGTGATGAATGAGGGCAAAGTTAGCGCGATCCTCGGTCTAAAGGGGATGGCGAGCGAAAAAGAGGAGATCATGATCGCGCGCGATCTGCTGCTTGCCAAAAAGACGGGCGGGCACATCCACATCGCGCACGTAAGCTCGGCGTGGTCGCTCAAGCTCATAAAGCAGGCTAAGCGCGAGGGCATCCGCGTCACCTGCGAGGCTACGCCGCATCACTTCACCTTCGACGAGCGCGAGCTGATGGGATACGATACGAATTTTAAAATGTCGCCGCCGCTTCGCACCCAAAGCGACGTGCAGGCGATCAGAGAGGCGCTTAAAAGCGGTCTAATAGACGCCATCGTGACCGACCACGCTCCGCATAACACCGACGATAAATTCGTAGAATTCGACCACGCGCCGTTTGGAATTTTGGGGCTTCAAACCCTCGTACCGCTTACGCTGCGGCTCGTAAACGAGGGCGTCATCGGCCTTGAAGATATGGTGCGGCTATGCTCGTTTAACCCGGCTAAAATTCTAAATTTAAAAGACAAGGGCGAGATCAAAGAGGGCTTTTTAGCCGACGTCGCGATCATCGATCCGCAGATTTCCTACGTATACGACGAGGCGCTAAATAAGTCCAAATCGCGCAACTCGCCGCTTTTCGGCAAGCAGCTTACGGGCGCTGCGGTATGCACGATCAAAAGCGGCCGCGTGGTCTATGAGTTTCCAAACGTCGTAGCGTAGGGCGCTTGCGGCGTAAAACTTGCGATCGGCGGCTTGCGGGTAGAGCTTGCGAGTGGTAGCTTGCCGACGAGCGACTTTCGTAGCCCAAATGGCGCTATTGCTTAATTTTAAATTTAGCTAGTTTGGGCGCAATAGTTCGCTTTTAAAATTTTGCGGTGCGATAGGTTCATTTTAAATTTGGCGGTAGCGTAGGCGCGGCGACTTGTCTTTAAAACATAGCGCGTTTTGCTTGGTATCGGCGTGACCCTCGATCTCGCAGCGTGATTGCCCTGCTTAAATTTATCGGTAGCTTGGGTGTAGTAAACTACATTTAAAATTTTGCAGCGCAATTTTTCTTTCGATACGGCAGCTGCTTCTAAAATTTTACGCTCGCGGCGGCTAATTTTTATCGTAGCTAGATTGCTGCGCCGTGCGTGAATAATCCGCCGCATGAACGGGAGCGATCGAAATTTAAAGGATATCTATGAACGGCGAAATATATCTCTCGTGCGCGCTGTGCGTCGCGCTAAAATCAGCTCTGTGCGGCAATCCTAAGCCACTGCCGCAAGATCAAAAATATATAAAATATTTAAATTTTGAGTTTGCAAAGGAGCATTTCCGCACCGCAGAGGGCGCAAGCCGCGCAGCGCAGGACGGCGTAAACGACGCAAGTAAAGCTGCGGAGTAAAAAGATGCGTACAGCGCAGTGCAGAGCAGTGCGACGGACAAAGCCGCCGAGAGCGGCAGTGCAGCGGACGAAAAGTGCGCGAACAGCAAAGAAGCGGCAAATGAAAAAGCGGCGAGAACAAAAGGCACCGACGAAAGCATGGGCTCGTCGTTTCTGCAAAAGGCGCATAAATTTTTTACCGAGCAAGTCGCGCAAAAAGAGCGAGAGGATGAGCCCGCTTCCACGCAGTGGCGCTGGATGGCGTGGTGCCTAGAGTTTGGGCTAAAAGAGGCGAGACTTAGCCTGCCGATTCGCGTAAAAGATAGGTCGCTTTTAGGATTTAGCGGCGCGAATGCAAACGGCATCGTCTGCTGCTTTGAGGACTTTGACAGCATTTTTGTGCCGCAGTGGAAGTATGATTCATATAAAAATGGCTGGCGCGTGAAATACGTCGAGCGCCTTTGGCGCGGGATGCCGCGGGATGCGCTAAACGCGCGCGATAACAGCGCAGAATTCGGGAGTGTTTTAGTGCAAATCAGGGATTTTGCGAGCAAGATAGGCTGCGAAAACTTTGTGCAGACGTTTGATAATGCGCTTAAGATGCTGCGGGGCGAAGTCGCTGTGGGCGAGTATTACGCCGTTTCGTTTGCAGCGCTGCCGCAGCCGAGCCTGAGGGCGTTTGCCGCGGCAGGGATCGCCGATGTATTCGGTGCGATGGGTTCTTGGGACGATGAGCCGCCGTCTATGGCGCAAGAAAAGGGGCTCGGGAGCGAATACGACCGCCTCTCAGACGAGCTCTTGGCGCAGAAAAACTTAGCGATTTTATTTGCTATAAACGGCTGGTAGGGCTTTGGCACAAGAGCTAGAAAGCACGCTAAGCCTATTTGACAATAAAACAGAGATCAGCGGCGCGCAAAATTTAGCAAATAAGCCTCGCACGCCGGTTACGGCACGGAAGGACTGCGCGCTTATTTATGTGCGAATGCGATGAAATTCGCACCGCTTGAGCATTGATTGCGTGAGGCGTTTAAACAGCGACCGCAGCACATTGTGAGCTAAACATCGTTACAAAGACAAAGGTAGTATCGCGCTAGATAGACCTACACCCGAGCCTCTAGGTTTATTTTTGCGTTCACGCGCGTAGATACAGATCAATAATATCTCAAAGCCGCCGCGAGTAAATCAATATTTTTTCCGCTGCTTATTCTTAGCTAAAGCCGCTATCATAGGCTTCGCTTCTATTTTTGACGCCGACTACCAGGATTATTAGCTCGTTATCTTTGATCTTGCAGATTATGCGGTATCCGCCGACTCTATAACGCCAAAATCCCGCTAAATTATTCATTAAAGCCTTGCCCTCATCCCTCGGATTTTCAAGAGTTTCTATCTCTTTTAGCTTTTTGAGTATCTTTATGCTCACGCTTTTATCTAACTTTTTAAGCTGTTTTAGCGCATTTTTGCTAAATTTGACTCTCATATTTTTACGCCAAGCTCGCGTGCGGCTTCATCTATCGTAAAAAACTGCGGCTCGGGGTCGTTTTCTATATTTTTTAACTCTTCCACGGCGTCCATATAGTCGCTCATATCCTCCAAAAATCTCTTGATAGCCTCCTGTACGTAAAAGCTCTTCGTGCGTTTGGTGTCCTGTGCCAGTTTTTCGAGTTTGCTTCCTATATTTTCATCTAGTCTTACCGAAATTTGCATCATTTCTCCTTTTGCATTATTTGCATTACAAGTATTATAGCGCAAAAATAGTAGATAAATTTTAAAATTTATAAAGGCGTAACGGTAAATTTAATCAAAATTTTGCCGATGAAGTTAAATTTTTATGACAAATCCCGCCGCCAAAGTGAAATTTAGCGAAATTTAGGCAGTTAAATTTCAAAGCAAAATAATCAAAATTTAACGCTTTCGGCTTAAAATTTAAGTCTATCATTTGTTATGGCTAGCCGATAGCTCCAAATTAGCCAGAACAATCTGAGCGGCTAGCTTACCGCTCAAATTTAAACCACAAAGCCTAAGCTTCTATCGTCACGGGCCTATCAAACGCCGTTACGCTCGGCAGTTCGCCTTTAAATTTCTCGACCTGCACCATGCTCGTGTGCGCGGTGTTGCTTTGCGAGAGCTGCGAGCTAGGCACGTCTTTGGTTAGCACGTTTATGTTGCCGTGTTTGCAAAGACTTTTCTCGCCCCAGACGGCAGGATCGTACCACGCGCCTTCGCTCACGATCACGACGTTATCTTGCGCCGTGTCGCTCACCAGTGCGCCGCAGAGTATCTCGCCTCGGTCGTTATAGATCCTCACCACGTCGCCCGTTTTTATGCCGCGCGCCTTTGCCGTGGCGGGGCTAATGAGTGCGGGTTCGCGGTTTGCGATCTCAGAGTAGTTGCGAAGCAGCGAGCTGTTTAGTTGCGAGTGGAGCCTAAATTTAGAGTGCGCGCCGCTGATGGCGATAGGATACTTGCTCACGTCGCCGCCCAGCCACTCAAACGGCTCCATCCACGTCGCGTGCGGCGGGCAGTCGGGATATCCTAGCTTTTCGACCGCTTCGGAGTAGAGCTCGATCTTGCCCGACGGGGTTTTTAGCGCGTTTTTCTCGGGATCGGCGCGGAAGTCCACGTAGTTTGTAAAGTACCGTTTTTTCTCGTCCACTTGATCAAATTTAACGTAGCCCTTTTGCCAAAACTCCTCAAATTTAGGCATCGCTATGCCCATGCCCTCGGCTTTTGCAGCAGCATCTGCATAAATTTCCTTCACCCACTCAAGCTCCGTTTTACCCTCGCTAAAGGCCTGCTCGTACTCCTCGCCCCACTGCGCGCAGATGAGTCGCGCGATCTCAAAGTCGCTCTTGCTCTCGCCTGCGGGCTTTACTAGCGGCTTAATCGCAAAAAGGTACTCGCTAGTGGAGTTTGAAAACTCTATGTCCGTGCGCTCGCACTCAAGAGCCGACGGCAGTACGATGTCGCTGAGTCTTGCCGTACTCGTCCAAAACGGCTCGGTGGTGATGATCGCTTCGATCTTTTTCATCGCTTCGACCGCGCGGTTGGTATCCGGGTGGCGGGTGAAGGTCGAGCCGTTGGCGTTAAACATCACGCGGATGTGCGGCATGACGTACTTTTTGCCGTTGCGCTCGATCTGCTTGCCGGGCTCCATGATCGCGTCTATGAGCCTGCTGTTTGGTATCTCATGGTATTTGGCTTTGGCTAGCTTGCCTTGCGGGGCGATGTATTTTTCGTTTACCGCCGGGTTAAAAGCCTGAAGCTTTGGCGCGACGAAGCTAATGTCGGCGTTTTTATGCATCTGATCGTTCATCACATAGCCGCGCCCCGTCTTGCCGATGTCGCCTAGCATCGCCGCTAGCGTGATCAGCGCCCAGTACGCCATCTCGCCGTGATGCTGACGCTGTATCGCGTAGCCTGTAACTATGAGCGTGTCTTTTTTAGCCAGCGTATCGGCTAGCTCTTTTAGCTCCTTTTCGCTCACGCCGCAAATTTTACTCGCCCACGCAAGATCCTTTTTCACGCCGTCTTTCGCGCCTGTGAAATAATCCTTAAATTTATCAAACCCGACCGTGTAGCGCTCAATAAATTCTTTGTCGTAAAGCCCGTTTTCGTAAAGATATTCGCAAAGCCCGATCAGCATCGCCGTATCGGTGCAAGGGCGCACGGCTAGATACTGCGCGCCGAAATACTCCGCCGTTTCGTTGCGGTAAACGTCGACGCTGTAAATTTTCATCTCGCCTTTTTTAAATTTATCCTTCATAATCTCGTAGTAGGCGTAGGAGTTGTGCATCGGCACGGAGGTAGCGATCTTGTTTGATACGACTGGATTCGTGCCCCAAAACACGATTGTTTTGGCCTCCTTTACCACGCCCTCCCAGCGCGTAGGATTATGCGTCGGATCGATAGAGCCCGTCACGTGAGGCAAAAACGCCGTCGCCGCGCCGTATGAGTAGCCGCCAAGCTCGCTCACGTAGCCTCCTAGCGCGTTTAGCATGCGTTTTGCGGTGCGCTGCGAGTGGCCGACCTTTCTAGGCTACCCCACTGATAAAGCTGTCCGTAAATGGCCTCTGAGCCGTATTTATCGAAGTTTTCTTTCAAAATTTTGGCGCTTAGCTTTATCGCCTCGTCCCAGCTAACGCGCACGAAGGGCTCTTTGCCGCGAAGCTGCGGCTTTGGATCTGCGGGATCGGCAAGGAAGCTTTTGCGCACATATGGGTATTTCACGCGCGTTTCGTTTTGGATATGATCGCTTAGGGCGTTGTTCAGCACCGTTGGCATCACGTCGCCCTCAAACGGCTCAGTACCAACGACCCTGCCGCCGATGGTTTGGACGTAAAACGCGCCGAATTTATTCGCGCAAAGCCCCATCTGCTCGTCAAATATCGCCTGCGCCGCGGCGTCAAATTGTTTTGCTTGCGCCGAAGCCGCAGCTAGCGCGCCTAGTTTTAGAAAATCTCGTCTTTTCATGGTTGTCTCCGTTAAATTTAAATTTGTTGGTTGATTTGGTTTAAATTTAGCGGGATTTATGAGGTTGAACTTTGCATTGTATGCCTTTAAACGTATTACGCGACCTCGCGTCTTAGCCGTGATTTTACGAAATTTAGGCTTAATTTGCCATTTATCTATCGCGTCGCGATGGAATTCTATTAGAGCTAAGCACTAGACAAATTCCGCCGCGACTATTTGGGTCAAAAGTTATACGTAAGGCTTAGATTGAAGGTGCGCGGATCGCCGTAGATCATTCGATTAGAACCGATGCCCTCAAAATAGCGCTTATCGGTTATGTTATCGACGTTTAGCTGCACATCTAGGTTTTTACTCGCTTTGTAGCCTAGCATTACGTTTGCAATCGTGTAAGCTTTCTGCTCGATCCTGCCGTATGGCGAGTCGGAATAAATCTTTGAGCGATACATCGCGCCTACGCCGATTCTAAATGTGCCGATCTCATATTTTGCAAAAAGATTTGCGCTGGTGCGGGAGGAGTCGCTGGCGTAGATATTGCCGTCAGCGTCTTTGGCTTTGTAGTGCGCTAGCCCCATGCTTAGGCTTAGCGCATCGGTGATTTTACCGTTTACATCCGCTTCAAAGCCCCTGCTGGTTACTCCGCGACCCTGCCTGTAAGCGTAGGAATTTGTGCCCGTGATATACTCGTCGGTGCGGATGCCGAGCTTATCTTGTATGATCTTAAAAACGCCCAGGCTTGCTTGCAGATCGCCGTCAAAATACTCGCCTTTGATGCCCGCTTCGTAGTCCTTGCCTTGGATGGGATCAAGATATTTATTGTTTTTGTCCTTGTAGGTTTGAGGTTTAAAAATACTCGTATAACTTGCATAAAGGGTATGATGATCGTCTAAATCATAGGTGATCCCCGCATATGGAGTAATTTCGCGGGTAAAATTTCTATTATCTGCTCCACCTGTAATTTTATATTTATAGTAACTCATCCGCGTTCCTAATAAGAGCTTTAAATCCTCGGTGATTGAGAGTTTATTCGCGGCATAAATTGCTTTTTGAATAGTTCGATCGGCATTATTTTGATCTACATACGGTAAGCGTGGATCTTCAATATGAAGGTCGTTAAAATTTATTCTAGTACGCGCGGCATAAGCAAGGCCTGCTGGAGTATTTCGGTTATTCCAGTAGCTACTTACGTTATCAGATCCTTTTTTGTAAAGATTATACATCACACCAAATACAAATTCATGATCTTGTTCGAAAAATTCATAAGGGATATTCACATAGGCGTCGATATTGTGGATATTCTCTTCGCGCTTGTTAGCATAAACGCTAAGATCGGCGACGTTTCCGATGCCGCCAGGGCCTACCCTGCCGCCATAATAGAGCAAATTTGAATCGGTATGAGCACGACGAAACGAATAACTCAAGCTTAAACTAGCCTCGTTTGAGAAATATTGTTTAAAATCGGCATAAAAATCAAGCGTAGAGATGTCGTATCGCGTCCAAGGCTGAGAGAAAATTTTGTTTTTGCCGAAGTGCGTGCGCGTACCATCCGAGTTAAACGCGGGCATTCCGCCCCAGCGCGTGCCATGTCGGCGTAGAGTCTGATAAAATGAGCCAAAGCTCAGCCTTGAATCGTCCGTTACATCGATATCTAATACGCCATAAACGGCAGTATTGCGACGATTGTAATAGGTCCATATAAGAGTGCGATCGTTCATGCATAAACGCTAGGCGTCCGCGCACCGAACCGCTTTGATTGAGCGGGCTTTGCACATCGGTTTTAAGCCCGTATTTGTCGTATGAGCCGCCGTTTAGACTTATATAACCTTTTGGGATGGTGGAATCTGCGTGCTTACGGATAAAATTTAAACTCGCGGCAGGATTTCCTGCGCCTGCTAATAATCCGTTCGCACCCTTTACTACCTCAACGCGCTCATATGGCAGTAAATTTAAATCGTTCGCCCCGAGGCTAAAACCTCCGAAGCTAGGCATCGAATCAAGCAAATAATAATCTATGCTAAATCCGCGCGCCGTAGGATAGAGCCTCTCATCCATACGCCCGCTCGTAATGCCCGCGATATTTCGCATCAGCACCTGATAATCGGTTATCCCCATATCTTTTAGCTTGGCTTCGGTCACCACGGTAAGAGACTGGGGCGTTTCTCTCGCCGTAAGATCGAGCCTGGTGGTACTTTTAACGAGCTTTCTAGCCTCATAATCTCTGTCGTCGCGACGGAGCTTTTGGGTATCTTGCACTTCTATGGTGCCTAAGTCCTCCGGGGTGCTCGCAGTGGCGTTATTTTCCGCATAAAGCGGAGTTAGCATATTTAATGCGACTACGAGCGAAAGAGATACTTTCTTCATAACTTTCTCCTTTTAGAATTTCTATTTTTTAGGGTTATGTAAAATCCGCAAATACTTAAAAATAGGGGCGCAAGCCCCGCTAAAAACCATATAAGCTTCGTTATTGCGCCGTATGAGCCCGCATGGGCGCGACGAAAGCCGTCTTGAAGTTTGTCCGAAAAATCCGCATCGTTTATAAAGTCCGCTTTTAAAATTTCGCCTGCATCCGATATCGTGATACGGCTCGCGTAAGGGCTTTGAAGCAGGTTTTGACCCGCCTCGAAGCCGTATACGGTAAAAGCGCCGCCCGGACAGAGCGGAAAGGCGATATAGGTGGAGCGAAATTCTTTAAATTTAACCGCTATTCGCGCTAAAGCCTCATCTAGCGTCGCAAGATTTTGCGCCGTTTTCATGCTTACCGCTCCGTTTGATGACGCGACGGTGGAATTTCGCTCGGTCTTAAAATTCTGCAAGACCGCGCCGCATGGATTTGCGAGCGGCTTGTAAGTTACCGCCCTTAGCTCCCACCATGCTCCGCTTATAGCTATAGCAAACATTACGGGAGTGCTCGCGACTCCGATTAGGCGGTGAGTGCCGCGCATAAAATATATGGCCCGATCTAGCCTCAGCGAGAATAAGTTTTGCCAAAATTTTTTGTAGATAAAAAAGCCGCTAATGCCGATAAGTAGCGCGCTAAGCCCCACGATACCCGTAAAAATTCTACCGCCGCGACCTAAAAACAGCTCCGCGTGCAGTTTGTTTATCGCGCCGATAAAGCCCTCATCTCGCAGTACGGGCGCGCCTTTTATCTCGCCGCTAAAAGCGTCTAAGTAAATTATGATCCGCTTTTGCAGTTTCTGAGAGGAAAGTCTGATTTTATCGGTCTTTAAAGGATCTTGCGCGATGCTCCAGTCCATGATCGCGTACTCTTTAAATTTGGATTTTATCTCGGATTGCAAAGCGCTGAATTTCATTCTAACGGGGAATTTCGCCACGCTTTCTTGGGTCCTAAACACCTTGTCTTTCAGCAAAGCTTCATCGATCCGCTCCGCATAGACTAAGACCGAGCCGCTTGCGGATACGATTATAAGGGGTATGCAAAATATCAAAGATAGCCACAAATGAAATTTGCGCGAGATTTTGTGAAAGGATTTAGACAAAATTTTCCTTTTTTTGAAAATTATTTTAATTAAGACGGCGTGATTTTAGTGAAAATTGTATTAAAGCATCTTGAAAGTCATTATAATTTTTTAGCTAAAATTTTACGGCGTAAAATTTGCTTGAATGATTTATCTATAGAAATTTTAAAAGCTATTTTAAAATTTTAAGAGCCTAGCGAATATTAAAATTTTCGCGCACAGGAGAGTTTAAATTTAAAGCAAATTTCGGATTTTAAAATTTCAATATCACGCAGGGTCGTGTTTGGGTTGCAGGTGTGGACGATCAACGACTCAAGTGGCTTGCAAATTCCGCACTCGCCAAAAAAACTCTGCGTTGCAGCGATTTAAATCTTTTATCGCGAAATTTGCAATCACGCGATTAAAAGAATTTACCGATAAGCGCGTATCCCCACAGCGCGGCGTTGAGAAATAGGCTCATCATCACCGCCGTGCTTGCGGTGTCTTTGGCGCCTTTGGCTAGCGGGTGGATTTCGCTCGTGGCAAGATCGACCGCGCGCTCGACGGCTGAGTTTATGCACTCAGTCACGAGCGTAAAGACTGCGCCGAAGATCAAAAATAGATTTAGCACCGCGCCGAAATTCCAAAAAAATAGCGACAGCAGAAGCGGGACGAACACGCAAAGCTCGAGTCTGAAGCTACGCTCGCTGCGCAGCATCTCGGCAAGACCCGCCATCGCGTAGCCCCAGTTGGTAAAAAATCGGTATTTGGGCTGATTGCGCATAATTTTCCTTTAAATTTAGTCAAAATTTCGTATAATCATACCAAAATTTTCAGGCCAAAGGCTAAATTTGAAACTGATTAGTTGGAACGTAAACGGGCTGCGCGCAGTGCTCGGCAAAGACGGCTTTGCGTGGCTCGCGGAGCAAAATCCCGATTTTTTGGGCTTGCAAGAGATCAAGGTGAGCGAAAAGGACGCTCCGAAAGGGCTTTATGAGCTAGGATTTTCTCAGATAGATCTAAATTCCGCCGCTCGCGCGGGCTATTCCGGCGTGGCGAGCCTAGCGAAATTTAAAAGCGAGACGAGCAAGGCGCTGTTTTTCCCCGACGACGAGGGGCGCGTGCTGCAGCACCGCTTCGGCGATGTCGTGCTTTTTAATATCTACTTTCCTAACGGCCAAAAGGACGAGGCGCGGCTAGCCTATAAGATGGAATTTTACGCAAAATTCCTAGCCTACGCGCGCAGCCTCGCGGAGCAGGAGCTCGGGGTGATATTTTGCGGCGACGTAAATACTGCGCACCGCGAGATCGATCTTGCAAACCCCAAAGCAAACTCCAAAACCTCGGGTTTTTTGCCGATCGAGCGGGCGTGGCTCGATAAGGTGGAGGCGGCTGGCTTCGTCGATACCTTCCGTGCCGTGCACGGCGAGCTGCGAGACGCCTACTCGTGGTGGAGCTACCGCTTTAACGCGCGCGCAAAAAACGTAGGCTGGCGGATCGATTATTTTTTCATCTCGGCAAATTTGCGCTCGCGGCTAAAGGACGCTTTCATCCTAAGCGACGTGATGGGCAGCGACCACTGCCCCGTGGGTATCGAGATCGAAATTTAGCGGGGCAAATTCCGCGGCGCGAGCTTTGATCTTGTGCGGCTGGCGGATTAAGGTGCGCATAGCGGCGCGAGCTAATTCGCGGATTTAAAGAGGCGGTGCGTAAACACAGCGCGATAAAATTTTAAATTTAAGGAGAGAAAATGTTGAGCGATATCGAAATAGCAAATGCGGCGAGGCCGGATAAAATTTCAAACGTTGCGAAAAATTTGGGGCTTGGCGAGGATGAGATCGAGCTGTACGGCCACTACAAAGCCAAGCTAAACATCAAGCCGCGATCGCGCGCTTCGAAGCTTATTTTGGTCACGGCGACCAATCCGACGCCGTTTGGCGAGGGCAAGACGACGACCTCCATCGGTCTAGCCGACGCGCTAAAGCGTCTAGGCAAAAGCGTCTGCCTTGCGCTGCGTGAGCCGTCGCTGGGGCCGGTTTTTGGTATCAAAGGAGGGGCTGCTGGCGGCGGGTATTCGCAGCTGGTGCCGATGGATGATCTAAATTTGCACTTCAACGGCGATTTTCACGCCATCACCTCCGCAAACAATCTCATTTCGGCGGTCATCGACAACTCGCTGTATCAAGAAAACCCGCTAAAGATCGATAAAATTTTGTGGAAGCGCTGCATGGATATGAACGACCGCGCGCTGCGCCACATCACCGTTGGACAGGGCGGGCGCACCGACGGAGTGCAGCGCGAGGACGGCTTTAACATCACCGCGGCTAGCGAGATAATGGCGGTGCTGTGCCTCTCGAACAATCTTGCCGAGCTTAAGGAAAACATCGCAAATATAATGGTCGCCTACGATATGCAGGGAGAGCCGATATACGTGCGCGATCTGGGCTGTGCGGATGCCGTGGCGATCCTGCTAAAAGACGCGATGAAACCAAATCTCATCCAAAGCCTTGAGCACACGCCCGCGCTCGTGCACGGAGGACCTTTTGCAAATATCGCGCACGGCTGCAACTCCATAATGGCGAGTAAACTTGCGCTCTCGCTAGCAGATTATGCCGTAACGGAGGCGGGCTTTGGAAGCGAACTGGGGGCTGAAAAATTTATCGACATCAAGTGCCGCCGCGCGGGCATCGCTCCGGATGCCGCGGTGTTAGTCAGCACGATCCGCTCGCTTAAATACAACGGCGGCGCGGATAAAGAAAGTATCGCGAGCCCTGATCTTGCCGCGCTTCAAAAAGGTATCGTAAATTTAGGCGGACATATTGAAATTTTACAAAACTTCGGGCTAAATCCGGTCGTGGCGCTTAATCGCTTCAGCTTTGATAGCGACGGCGAGATCGCTTTCGTGCGCGAGTATTGCAAGCAGCGCGGCGTGCAGATGTCGATTTGCGAAAATTTCGCCAAAGGAGGCGAGGGCGCGCTTGAGCTAGCCCACCTCGTAGTAGATGAGTGCGAGCGCGCTAAGGAGCTGAAATTCGCCTACGAGCTTAGCGACGATACGGCGAGCAAGATCGAAAAGATCGCTACTAAAATTTACGGCGCGAGCGAGGTTGTTTTTGAGCCCGAAGCGCAAAAGGCGCTGCAGCACATCAAGGCTTTGGGGCTTGAGCGGCTAAACGTCTGCGTTGCAAAGACGCAGTATAGCTTCAGCGACGATGCTAAGGCGCTCGGGCGCGCGCGCGGCTTTAAGCTCAGCGTCAAAGATCTTCAGATCCGCACGGGGGCGGGCTTCATCGTCGCCGTCTGCGGCAAGATAATGCTGATGCCGGGGCTGCCGAAGGTACCTAACGCGCTAAATATGAAGATCACGAGCGAGGGCGTAATAAGCGGGCTGGCGTGAAATTTTATTTTCGGCGCCCGAAGCCAAAGCCGAAAATTCCGCGCTTGGGCGGTAAAATTTAGCTGCAGGCTTCGGCGGCGATAAATTTTTTCCTCAAGCTTCGGCGAATTTATTGTGTTTCGGTTTTAGTGCGTCATGGTTTTGCTATGCTCGAGCTTTATCGCGCTAGGCTTTAGCCAGTCGAATTTTGATTGGTCGGATTGGTCGGATTGGTCGGATTGGTCGGATTGGTCGGATTGGTCGGATT
>CAURUZ010000007.1:0-121629 GCA_963528355.1 uncultured Campylobacter sp. | reverse complement strand
TCGATCACTTGTTTAGATTTCAAAGATTGACTAAAGATATTTGTTTTTAACAGTTGAAATTTTAAAAAACACGTTCGCTAAAAGGCTAAAACTACTAGGACTTAAGACTTAAGGAAGCAGGTTTGGCTTGGTGCGAAACAGAATTGTAATTATACAAGAGCGATGCTTAAAGGGGGCTGAATACGCATTAAGAAATTTAAAAACAGTTTTTGAAATTTCAAATTTCATTACGAAATTTTGATCACGGTGTGTTTCAATACAAAATTTCATATTCTTCGCCCTCCGTAAAAATTTTATAAATTTCGCAGGCGACCGCACCCAAAGATTCAAAATTTCATCATGTTTGCGACCGATGACTGCCGCCCCATTCGCCAAAAAACCCGCCTACAAAACGCTTAAGCGCACGATTATAAGATTTCGCTATAATCACGTCCGATTTAAAATTTATCAAAATTTAAAAGGACTTTTATGCGCGCAATTTTTTCTATCTATATCTTCATCATCGCGGCCCTTATCGGCATCGAGCTCTCGCTCGGCGCACTCATAGCACCCGTGGTATTTTTCCCGCAGCAGATTATCGGAGAGGGCGTGCTATCGCACTTTCAAAGCGGCAAGCTAATGAGCGAGATCTTCGTAAAATACGGCGGCATCCTCATCGCCGTCTCGATCATCTGCCTCGTTTTTGAGATGATAAATTTCAACAACAACAAATCCCAATCTTTTCGCTTGCGCCTTTCAACCCTGATGCTGACGCTCATAAATATCATACTTTCCCTGCTTTTCGTGCTTTACTTTACAGACTACGTCATAAGTGCCCAAAAGATCGGTGCAGAAGCGACGACGACGCAGGAATTTGCCCAAATCCACGTGGCTAGCGAGTGGTGCATGAAACTCATCATCGTGTTTCAAACGGTGCTGTTTTTCGCAAAAATCCTCCCCGCTCTAGCCGTAAGAGATGTCGCGGCGGCGAAAGACGCGCGGGATGAAGATTAAAATTTACTACGAAGATACCGACGCGCAGGGCATCGTGTATCACGCCAACTACATAAAATTTTGTGAGCGGGCGCGCAGCGAGGCGCTTATGCAGGCAGGGGTAGACTTCGCGCGTGCGGACGCACACTTCGTAGTTAGCGAGCTTTGCGCTAAATTTCTCCGCCCCGCGCGCCTCGGCGACACGCTTGAAATTCACACGAGCCTAGCCGCGCTCAAAAACGCCAGCGCCCTTTTGCGGCAAGAAATTTACAAGATCAAAGATATTAAAAACGCAGATTTTAGCGAGCTTTTATACGCACAGGACGTAAAAATCGCCTTCGTAAAAGACGGCAAGCCAATCAAATTTAATGCCGAAATTTTAGAATTTTTCAAATCTTTGAGATAAATTTATTTCGCGGGTTAAAATTTACCTAGTCGTGCGGTGCAAACATAGCACAGACCGACCTTCAAGCGTAAAATCTAAGAATGCGCAGAGCTCTTAGGCAAAATAAAATTTGCAGGCTAGATAAAATTTTACGACATAAAATTTCGCTCAGCATTGAGGCTCAAATTTAACGCTACGCCGCGACATAAACCCCTTACGCACCCCGAAATAGAAAGCAAAATTTAAAATATCAGAATTTTGCGATGGCGTTAAATTTTGCCCTACTCCGCCGCTTTATGAAATTTTATCGCTCTTAAATTTAAATCCGCGCAGATCGAGTCTGTGTTTTACTCCGCTAAAATCCTACTCGTTCGTGAAATTTAAGCAGGTTAAATTCGCCCCGTCCGCTCGCTCGCCGCAATAAAAATCACGGCGTTCGCGCAAAAAGCTGCGCGCAAAATCAAAACGGCGCGCAAAACGAGCGCCAAATGCGCCTCACAGCAGCCCTTTTATCTTTTGCAGATCCTCTTTGAAAAGCTCCGCCTTGCTCGGATTTTGCGCGATGAATGCGGGATCGAAGCTCGGCACAAAGCTGATGCCGCCCTCGTTAAATACCGAGCCGTGCAGCACGTCCATGCCCGCCAGATCGCCGTTTCGCAGCACGATTTTGCAGCAAAGCTCGCCCAGGCAGAGCACGACTTTGGGCTTTAAAATTTTGATCTCGTCGGTCAGATAGGGCGCGCATTTTAAAATTATTTCCGAGCTTATGCGCCTATTTTGCGGCACTGCGCACTTTATCAGAAAGCTAAAATAGATCTGCTCGGACGTGCAAATTTGATCTAGCGCCGCTTCAATCTCAGCCTCCAAACCGCCACCGAAACCCTCACTAACGCTCGGAGATAGAGCCACGATCATAAGTTTTACGTTCGCGGGAGTTTTAGAATTTTTAAAATTTTTGATAGTTTTGAAATTTTTAAAATTTTGCTCGCCGCTTCCAGCGCGCGTTTTGGCAAGTTCGCAGAGATTGCACTCGGCGGTAGCGGATTTCAGCGCGTCCAGCGCCTTAAAAAATCGCTCGCCGCCGCTTAAAATTTCGGCGCCTACGTAGCGGTAGCCGAACGCTTTGTAATAAAGCAGTCTGCGTAGTTGCGAGCTTTGCACGGCGAGCCTACGATCTGTTTAAATTCCGCGCGACGAATCCGCGATCAAACTGCGCCAAATCTTTGTAAAATTCCGCCCTAAAGCCCTGCTCACGCAAAAACGCCGCTAAGCTCTGCTTTTGATCGTAGCCCATCTCGCAGGCTAGAAATTTTGCGCGCCGTGCGGCGATCAGCACGATGCGTTTTAAAATTTCGTCCCCCCTCTCGCCGCCAAACAGCGCCGTTTTCGGCTCTTGCAGCACGCGCGCGTCCAATGCGTAGGAGTTTGCGATGTAGGGCGGATTTGAGACGATTAGATCAAACTCGCCTGCGATCTCATCTGCGTAGGCGCAGTGTACGAACTCGACGTCCGCGCCCAAATTTGCGGCGTTTGCACGCGCCACCTCAAGCGCATCAGCGCTGATGTCGCTAGCCGTGATGTGGCAATAAGGAAGGAGTTTTTTTAAGCAGATAGCGATTATGCCGCTGCCCGTACCGATCTCGCAAATGCGCGGCTTGCCCAAGCTTTGCGCCAAAGTAAGCGCCTTTTTTACTAAAATTTCGGTCTCGCAGCGCGGTATCAGCACCCGCTCGTCGACGTAAAATTTAAAGCCCATAAACTCGCAGCTTTGCGTGATGTATTCAAGCGGGCGACCGTCTTTAAATTCAACGATCTTGGCGCGAAATTCCGCTTCATGCGCGAGCTCCTCCGAGCATTTTAGCACGAGCTGCTCATCGCTAAGTCGCTCGCAAAGCTTTAAAATTTTGCGCGCGACGTATTTTGAGCCGCACTGCTCCAGCCCCCATCTTAGCGCCTCAGCGATCCTCATCAAGCTCTCTTATGCGCTCGTACAGGCTCGGGTGCGAATGATACACCGCGGCGTAAATTTTATGAGCGAGCGGAAACGCCTTGTTTTCGCTGCCCAGCTTCTTTAGCGCGCCGATCATGCTCTTTTTATCCTGCATGTTCGCGCCATGTCGGTCCGCGCTAAATTCGTGCATACGGCTAAACTTGGAGATCACCGGCTCAAAAAATGCATGCAAAATCGGCGCAAACAAGATCATAAAAACCAGCGTCGCGCCGCCGTCCGTGTTAAGTCCTAGCGCGCCGAATACGCCCCCGGGGAGGTTTCCGAATACCGCAAACGTCGCGCCCAAAAGCACGAAGCTAAGCGCTAAACCTTTCAAAATGTCGCCGTGTTTGAAATGCCCGAGCTCGTGCCCTAAAACGGCTAAAATTTCATCCTCGCTCAGCTTCTCTATGAGCGTGTCGAAAAGCACGACCTTTTTCGTCGCTCCGAAGCCGCCGAAATAGGCGTTTAGGCGCTTGTCGCGCTTGCTCGCGTCGATCGTAAAAACACCGCTACTTTTAAAGCCGCAGCGCTGCAAAAGCCCCTCTATGCGCTCTTTTAGCTCGCCGTGCTCTAGCGGCTGCATCTTATTAAACAGCGGCGCGATAACGGTCGGATAGATTAAATTTATCAGTAAAACTATGCCGAAGCTTAGCAAAAAGCCCCAGACCCACCAGTGCGCGCCCAGGCTGTTCACGCAAAAAACGAGCGCGGAGGCTACCGCAAAGCCAAAAACCAGCGTGAGCGTGAGCGATTTTAGCGTATCTTTTACGAAAACGGCGGGCGTTATCGTGGAAAAGCCTAGGCGCCTATCTTTGACAAAGGTTTTGTAAATTTCAAGCGGAAGCGATATCGCGCCGCCGATGATTAAAAACGCCGTTATAAAGCAGCTCTGCGCAAAAATCCCGTCGCCAGCTAGATCATATATCGCGCGCTGTAACGCGCCCGCGCCCGCAAGTATCCAAATAAGCGCCACCGCAAAAGAAAAGCAGTGCGAAAATATATTAAATTTTAAATTTACCGCGCCGACCTCGCCCGCCTTGCGATAATCCTCCTCGCTAAGCACGACTGCAGGCTCTTTTAGCTTGGCGCGGATGAAGCTTAGCTCGAGCAGATCGAGTGAAATTTTATAAATCGTGTAAAGCGCGTATAAAAAGATCAAAAACCAAACCATCGCGCCTACTTTAGGCTCTCGGCGAGCGAGAGTACTTCGTAATATTCATTTTCCATACTGTTTAACGTTCCTCTTTTTTCTTCAAGTTCTTCAAAAAGCCCCTGCATTCCGAGCTTTTGATAAATTTCAGGCGTCGAGAGCGCGTGATTTAGCTCCTTTATGCGTGCCTCGATAGCCTCGATCTTAGCGGGATATTCTTCTAAAATTTTATTCTGTTTGTAGCTAAGCTTCGCGGCGCTCGTCTTTTCCTTTTTATTTTCGCGACCGCCTTCCTCTGCGCTCGCGCTCGCGCCAGCGTCGGCCTCGATCTGATCAATCTCCGCCATCTCGTCTTCAAACTCCAGATACTGCGAATACGGCATTTGAATTTGATCGATCGTGCCGTTTTTTTCAAAAACCCAAAGCTTATTCGTGATCTTATCGATGAAATAGCGATCGTGGCTTACGATGATTACCGCACCTTCGAAGCTTAGCAGATAATCCTCCAAAATATTGATCGTTGCGATATCAAGATCGTTCGTCGGCTCGTCCAAGATCAGACAATCATACTGCTCGGTAAAGAGCTTGGCAAGCGCCAGACGGTTCTTTTCGCCGCCGCTAAGAACGCCCACGGGCTTATCCAAAAACTCCTTCGGAAATAAGAAATTTTTCAAATACCCGTATACGTGCATGTAGCTGCCGCGGACGCTTATGTGATCGCCGCCGTTGGGGCAGAAAATTTCGATTATGCTTTTATCGTCCGTGATGCCACTGCGGGTTTGATCGAAGTAGCCGATCCTGATCTCGCCGCGTTTGATCTCACCCGCATCGATCTTGCTGCGACCGAGTAGAATTTTAAGCAGAGTGCTTTTGCCCGCGCCGTTGGCGCCTACGATACCGATGCGCTCGCCCTGCAAAACTCGCGCCGAAAAGCCCTTGAAAAGCACTTTGCCGTTTAAAATTTTACCGATATTCGTGCATTCAAAAAGCATTTTTTTGCGATTGTCGCCGCCCGTGCCGTTAAAGCTCCTGCTCGCGCGCTCCAGCTCGAGCCGCACGCGGCGGATAGCACCCGGGTTTTTCTTCGCATCCTGCCTCATCTGCATGATACGCGCCTTGCGCCCTTCGTTGCGCTTTAGGCGCGCCTTTACGCCGCGGTGCAGCCACTCCTCCTCGGCGCGCAGCTGTTTAAGCAGCGTCTCGTGGGACTTTTCGAGCGAAGCAAGCATCTCCTGCTTGCGCCTCAGATAGTTCTCGTATCCGCCGTCGAAATTTGAAATTTTAGCCTCTTCGAGCTCGATACTGCGCGTCGCCAAACGGTCGATGAAGTAGCGATCGTGGCTGATAAAAACGATCGTCTGCTTCGAGCTAAGCAGCATGTCCTCTAGAAATTTCACCATATAGACGTCGAGATGGTTCGTGGGCTCGTCCAGCAGCAGCACGTCGGGCTTTTTAAGCACCAGCGCGCCCAGCGCCACGCGACGAATTTCGCCGCCGCTAAGCGTACAGACGGAGCGGTTTTCATAAATTTTAAGCCCGAAATTTTGCAGCACCTGCTCGATCTTATTGTCGATCTGCCAGCCATCCTTGGCCTCGATAAATTTAATCAGCTCGTCCTGGCGCGCCAAAAGCTCCTTGTTTTCGGGCTGCGCGGCGATCTTACTCGAGATCGCGTCGTATTCGCTAAGGGCGGCGTAAATTTCAGCTAGCTCCCTTCGCAGCGCGTCTTTGACCGAGAGATTGTCTTCAAATTTCGGCGTTTGAGCGAGCATCTGGATATTTAGCCCGTTTTGAGTGATCACGCGCCCCTCGTCAATCTCGTACAGACCTGCAATTATCTTCATCAGCGTGGACTTGCCGCCGCCGTTTTTGCCGATCACGGCGACGCGCTCATTGGCGTCCAGTGCGAAATTTACGCCGTCTAAAACGACGTGGGAGCCGAATTTTTTCGTAACATCGATAAGCTCGATCAAAGCCAATTTTAAGTTCCTCTAGTGTTAAATTCGGTGATTTTACACAAAATTCTATTAAATTTTAATAACTTTTAAAGGTTTAGCGATGCAAAGTTTGGAATTTAACGGCTTGCGCGTAGAAATTTTCGCCCCGCACGCACAGTCCCTTGCGCCAGCCATGCGTGCGCAGCCTATCAAATCCACGCCAGATACCCTGCCCGACACTTCTACATCCGCGCAATTTGTCTCGTCTGAGCTTCTACCGTCTCCCACATTCGCACAGGATGATCCACCCGCCGTTCCGTTCAGTCTGTCCGCGCAAGCTACTTCACCTGAGCCTTCCGCGTCTACAGCACCGAACGCACCTCTCATTACGCTCGCTTCGCCCTCCTCCCTCGCCGCGCCTAAGGCACAGGCCATTCATCCCGCTGCGTCGTCCGTGCTAGATAATAGACCAGAATTTACGGCGACTACCGACTCGATTTCGTCCGCATCATCGATGCCGAATACAGTGCTCACCGCGTCCGCACAAACCGCCTCTCCCCGCTTGAGTGCCGTGCCGATCATCTACCTGCACACCTTGGAGTTTGGCGCGACCGGCACGGGCGAAATTTACGAGCTCGTCTCGCGACAAAGCGGCGCGGATTTCGTGCTTGCGGCGATCTATCTAAATGAGGCGCAGTGGGGCGATAAGCTTAGCCCGTGGGCGGCAAAATCGCCGTTTAAGGGGGTGTGCGATTTCGCAGGCGGCGGCGCGGCGCACTTGGAAAAATTTACGAACGAGTTGATCCCGCGTATCGAGCGGCACGTATTCGGTGCTGGCAAACCTGCGTGGCGAGCGTGCGCAGGATACTCGCTGGCAGGGCTTTTTAGCGCGTATGCGGCGTTTGCAAGCGATAAATTTCAAAAGATCACCTGCGTCTCGGCGTCGTTTTGGTTCGGCGGATTTGACGCCTTCGTCGCTGCACACTCGCCGCAAAGGAGGCTGGCGCACGTCTACGCATCCTTGGGCGAGGCCGAGATGAACTCGAAAAATCCACGCGGAGCACTCTGCGGAGAGACGGCGCGAAATTTCATCGCAAAATGCCGCAGTGTGGGTGCGAAAGCGGAGTTTGAGCAAAATCCGGGCGGGCATATGCAAGATGAGATCGCAAGAATTTCAAAGGCGTTTTTAAAGCTTGTAAACTCCTAAAATTCGAGCAAATTTTAAAATTTCACGGCGCGGCAGAACAGGAGCGGCGAAAGATTAAAACAAACGAGCCGAGAAGCGGCACGAAGCGTAAATTTAAAGTGAGCTGTAACTGAAATTTCTCGCGCAACGGTCTTTTTGTGCGATGCAATGGAATTTAAAACAAACCCGCATTAAATTTTATAGTATGAGCAATGTCGCAAAAATGGCGCTACGCAATTCGGCGCGAATGACACAACGCGTCGTTGGTATTTTAGCAGTTTCGATAAGTGCGAATCAGTTTTGAGCGTAAATCATACGACGTCTCGTCGCTGCGATACGACGGCGCGATGCGGTGCGGATTTCAGGCGGGATGTCGCTAAATTTTTGCAGATTGCGCTAGCAGTTTAAAATTTCAAGCGAGCCGTCGTTGTAAAATTTAAAGCAAACCATGTCGCGGCTAGGATTTAGCATGCCTGCAAGCTAAATTTAAACTCTATCATACGCGCCTTGTAGTCGCGCTCGATAGAGTTTAGTGTGCCTGCAAGCTAAATTTAAACAGCAGCGCGTCGCCGTGTATGATCCCGCCGTTTTGTTTAGTTTACCGGCGGGCTAAATTTACCGCCGAAATTTCAAAATTTGCGTAGCGCCAAAGAGCGCTTCGGCGCTACGATACGTGCCGCTAGGTTTAAATTTTAAAATTTAGCAGTTAGTGAGCACTTAGCCGACACTTGCTGAATTTGCGGCGGCGGAATTTGCATAATTTCGCGAATTGCCGTTTACAGAATTTTGCCCTGTAAAATTTCGCGGCGCATGCTTCATTATCAGCTCTCTACTGAGCGCTTTGCCCGACGCACGTTTCGCCTTTTTTCTCGCTATACAGACAGCGCCGACCGCTCCATTACTCGCGCCCACTATGTCATTTGCTACATTTGCTCGAAACCAACTGCGAAAAGCTGCAACACGCTAAATTCCAACCGCACGCTCTGAATTTCACCATCTATGCAAAGGGCAGAATTTTTTTGTAATTGCTCCACAGCTCGCTATCCTCGCCGAAATACGCGAGCAGTCCGCACGCGTTGCGATCGAAAGGGTTGGGCTCTTTATGCAGCGCGATACGCTGCGATAGGCGCAGATCGTAGGTATTGTATATCGCAGAATACGGCACCGGAAAGTCCGAAGCGTAAAGCAGGCGCGAGTGCACGTCCGTTTGGCTTGCTAGATGCGGCAGGGCTTTCGCGCGCACCGGCGTCATCAGCGCCGAAACATCGGCGTAGAGGTTCTTGTGCGTGCGCAGAAGCGCCAGAAGCGCGAAATAATCGTGTCCGAAATTTCGCGGGCGGCGCGAGAGCGCACGAAAGATATGCGAATACTCGTAGTTAATCGCCATGTGCGCGCACACCGTCGTAACGCCCAGCTCAAGCGGCGCGTAGATCATCTCCAGCGCTTCGCAGCGGCGAGTGCTGGGCACCGAGCTTTCGTTGCCGACGTGGATCACCAGCGGCAAGCCGAGCTTGGCGAGCTTTTCAAAATACGGCACGTAGCGGGGCAGCCTCGTATCCAGATCCCAATAATTTTGTAAAAATTTCGCTCCCTTAAATCCGAGCTCGAAGCAGCGATCGATCTCATCTAGCGCATCCGCTCGCTTCGGATTGATGCTAAAAAACGGCACGATGAGACCAGGGTTTTTTTGATAAATTTCAAACACGCTGTCGTTGTCCGCACAGACGGTCTTATCGCGATGGATTAGCTCGCCCGTGTCGCTAAATTTAGCATCCACGCCGAAAAGCACAGCCTTTTTAACGTATTTCGAAGCTCTAAGCCCGCCGAGCAGAGCGTCCACATAGGCTTCATATGGCTCTTTGATCGCGCGCGATACGTCTATACCGAAGCGTCTGCCGAAAAGGCGCAGCGCGAGCCTGTCGTAAGGGCGGTCGAAGCGCACCTCCTTGCTTAGCAGATGGACGTGAAAATCAAGCGTTTGCATCGGGGATCCTTGGGAAAATTTTGCCGAGTTTATATCAAATTGCGGTAAATGGTTAGAATTTTAAATTCGGGTTTAAATTTGCGCTCCGCGCCCTACCGCGCCTTTAAATTTTAAAATTTAAACCTCTCTGAAAGAGCCGCTAATTGATATTTAATGCCGTTTTAAAGCTGCGGCGATGTACTTGCGATTTGAAAAGCTATTTCAATTAAGGAGCGAAGATGGAGTTTGAAATTTTAGAAAATTCCGCCGATTTTAAGCCTAGCAATCTGGATGAGATAATGATATCGATCGGCTGGGATACGGAGCAAAACGCAGCCTCCGTGCCGCCGCACGAAACATACAGGGTGTGGCGCACCTATGATTACGTGGCGATCACCAAAACGCAAGGCAAGACCGTGGGGGTGCTGGAGGCGTTTTGCGACCGCGATAACTTCGCTACGAGCTATCTTTACTGCGTGATAGTTCATAAGGATTATCAAAGGCGCGGTATCGGCACGGCGCTCGTAAATGCCTTTAATAAACGCTTTGCGCACACCACCACCTTTGTCGTGACCCCTCTGCACAAGGCTGAGGGCGCCGGAGAATTCCTACAAAAGTGCGGCTTTAAGGACGTGTCGGGGCACTTCACGGTTCATATGAGGAAGCGAAATTCGATCTAGCGGGCATAAATTTTAAAATTTTATCGAGCTTTGGCTCTAAAACGGTTGGAATTTTAAATTTAGCTATGAGCTGCTATAATCGCTAAAATTTAAGGAGCCAAAATGATCACTATGCAGATCCAAAGCGGCGTCGATCGCGATACTCTCGAAACTTTTAAGAAACTTTTTTTAAAAATTGATCCCTCCGCACAGATCACTCTAAGCGGCGAGAAGAACTTAGAAACGATTCTATCGGAGTTTAAATCCGGCGAAAGTTACGACGATATAAAAAACGGAATGGATGCGGACTTAAAATCATACGCAAACGGCGATCTAAGCGGCTTTGAGGAGCTAGGCAAGGGCTGGAAAAATTGAAAATAATCCAGTCTAAAAGATTTCGCACGCAGCTTAGCAAGATCGTAGAATTTATCGCAGAGCGCTCAGAGGATGCGACAGAAAATTTTAAAAACGAACTTTTTGCGCGAGCAGGCAAGCTTGGCTTTATGCCGTATAAATTTCGTAGATCAAAAAGTTTTGACGATGATAGAATTAGAGATTTTGTATTTAAGGGTTTCGTAATCCCATATCTAATAGATGAACCCAACGATACAATCGTTATCCTAGCGATATTTAAGCAAAATTTATTGAGATAGCTTGACGCTTGTTTAAAAATATCTGCGTTTAAATTCCGCGCTCCGTTTATTAAAACCACCCATTCGCCGCCACTACAGCGCCAAAGAAAAAACCGCTCGTCCCCGATAAATCACCGCATATTCTCGTACGGTGCCGTAAATTCTAATTTTACGCATACCGCGCGGCGCACTAAAACAACTCCGCTCACCCCCTGCGCAAAAGCAAACCTAAAAGAATTTTCGGCTACAATTTCCCGCAAATAAAGGCAAAATATGAAAGAAATCTCGCTACTCAGGCTCTCGCTCGCAATCTACGTCGATATGTTTTTGCGCCTAGTAACCACGTTTATCAACACCTACATGATCTCGCGCGTGGACGTCTCGCTAGTAGGCGCGCTAGGGGCGGGCAACGAGATATTTTTGCTCTTCATCACCGTTTTCGGCTTCCTCGCCGTGGGCTGCTCGGTACTCGTAGCGCAGGCGCTCGGGGCGAAAAACAAAGTCCTAGCGATGCGCGCGATCCACACGAGTATCGCATTCAACGCGCTTGTTGGGCTTTGCAGCGGCGTTTTCGTCTTTAGCTGCGCGCCGTTTTTACTCCGCGCGCTGCAAGTGCCTACCGAGCTTTTGAGCGAAAGTGCGATCTATCTTAAGGTCATCAGCATCGTCTTTGCGATAGACGCCGTCGCGATCGTGCTTAGCGCCATCGTGCGCGTCTACGGATACGCAAATTTCATCATCGCAGTCTCCGTGGCAATGAATTTAGTAACTCTCGCGGGCAACTACGTCGTGCTCTTTAGGCCGTTCGGACTGCCGTATTACGGGCTTGAAGGCATCGGCGTGAGCACCATCGCGGGGCGCATGATCGGCGTATTTTTATTCTTCCTCATCATCACGAAGGTGCTAAAGATAAAATTTTACCTCACGATGTTTTTAAAGATCAAGCTCGCCACGCTGCGCAAAATTCTATCCGTAGGGCTTCCTAGCGCAGGCGAAAACATGCTGTGGATCGTGCAGTATCTGGTCGCCTTCGCCTTCGTCGCGAGCATGGGCGAGGCGAGCCTTACCGTGCAGACGATCTATTTTCAAATTTCATCATTCATCTTCTTCGGCGGAAGCGCGATCAGTATGGCAAACGAAGTGATCGTAGGCCGCCTCGTAGGCGCCGCCAAGCCGCAGGAGGCGTACCGACACACTTTTACCGCGCTGCGCTTTGGGCTCGGGGCGACGGCGCTTTTCGTCGCGATCGTGTTTTTAGCACGCGAGCAGATCATGGAGCTACTGAGCCTAAACGAGGCGCACAAGCAGGTCATGCGGCCGCTTTTTTACCTAACGCTCGGGCTTGAGTTCGGGCGGACGCTTAATATCGTGTTCGTAAACGCCCTGCGCGCAAGCGGCGACGCGAGGTTCCCCTTTGCGATGGGCGTGATCTTTATGTGGGGCGTCTCGATCCCGGTGGGCTGGCTTTTGGGTATCCATCTGGGGTATGGAATTTTGGGCGTTTGGATCGGGTTTTTCTGCGACGAGTGGCTGCGCGGCAGCGCCAATACGGCGCGATGGATAAGCAAAAAATGGCAGAGCAAAAAGTTAGTCTAAATTTGCTAGGCTTGCCGATCAGCTTGCGCTTTAAGCGGATGAAATACGCGCGCATCCGCATTAGCAAGGACTGCGAGATCAGCGTCAGCGTGCCGCGCTCCTACACCGCGGCACAGGCAGAAAACTTCATCCTAAAGCACGAAAGCTGGATCCGCCAAACGCTAGAGCGGCTGCAAAGCAAGCTACTAGCGAGCGATCAGGTTAGAATTTTAGGCAAAATTTACAAGCTGAAATTTAGCCGCGAGGTCGAACTGGGCACAAACTGCGGCGCGGATGAAAGTTTAGGCGATAGCGGCGCGCAATGCTGCGTGAACTGGGTGAATGGCGATGCGAGTAGTGACGTGGGCGGCGTAAATTCAGCTCATTTACAAAGCGGCGTAGGCATAGGCGGTAGCGGCGGCGATGGCGGCGATGTGAGCGGCAGCGCAAATAACGGCACGGGCGGCATGAATGACGGCGCGGGAAATGAAATTTTAAAATTTCACTCGGGCGGGCACACTTCGCAAAGTAATGCGGCGGGCGAGAATTTAAAATTTAACCTACCGAACGATGCTGCGCAAGGGCTCGCGCAACAGAGCGAAATGCGACAAGGCGGCGGGTTTTTTATAAATACTGCAGCGCAAAATGGCGCAGCGGACGCGGATTTGGAATTTAATCTCGCACGAGAGGATGCAAGCCTGGAAAGCGGCGAAAATTTTAAATTTAACTCAAATACTTTGGGCGCGCGGGGGCAAAATTTAAATCGCGGCGGCGCACAAAATTTAGCGGGCGAGGGTTTTTTAAAATCGAGCTGTATCAGGACAGAAGCGCTAGAGCAAAACGGCGGCGAGCAATCCTGCAGCGAAAATTTAAAATTTCACTCGGACGGGCGCGTTTCACAAAGCAGCGATGCGGGCAAATTTAACTCCGCTTCAAGCGGTGAAATTTTAAAATTTGATCCTGCCACAGGAGACGGAATTTTAGAATTTAAACCTATCGCGGGTGAGGGAATTTCAAATTTAAAACCCGCTGCAAGCGGTGAAATTTCAAATTTTAGCTCTGCCGCGAGTGAGGAAATTCCGCTCATGAGCGAAAAAATTTCAAAATCTGCGAGCGAAAACGCGCCGCAAAATGTAGCACAAAGCGCGCAAGCGGTGGAAATTGAGCGCGACGATCCCGATTTTACGATCAAAAATTTTATCCAAAGCTCTAAATTTAAAGATAAAATTTTTATGTCACGAGACGGGATCTTTTGCGAGAGCGAGAGCGAGTTTGCGGCGTTTAAAAAGGCCTTTGCGCTTGAGCTTTATGTGCGCTACATCGAGAAATTTTCCCCGCGGATAGGCCGCAAGATCGCGCGGGTGCGGGTGCGCAAAATGCAGACGCGCTGGGGCAGCTGCAACCACGCAAAGGGCTATCTCAACTTCTCGCTAAGCCTGATAGAGCGGGATCCGCGCTTCGTCGAATACGTCGTGCTGCACGAGCTCGCGCACCTCATCCACGCAAATCACGGAGCGGATTTTTACGCGCTCATCGCACAGATCATGCCCGATTTTAGGGCACGTATCAAGCTAGGCAAGGGCTAATTTGCGAACGGGCGCCCTTTTAAATTTCACGTCACTGTGGCACGATCATTGCGGTCGATTAAATTTCAACTGATCCTTTTGCTGTGCCGTAGCAAGCCGCAGCCAGTCCGAACTTGCGCGGCGCAGGCGGCGAAATTTCGCAAATTTTCGCGGGCCCAAACATTAATCCAAAGCCGCAAATTCCACGTATTTCTCCATTGCAACCAGCAGGAGCCAGCGCGCGGTAGGGCTGAAAAAATAGTGGTGTTCAGGGATCTGTTCCATTATAAATTTTAAAAAATCGTAAAAATATTCGGGCGCAAATTTAACCTCGGCGCTCGTTAGACTATCGCCTAGATAGTGGATTTCGCCACTCAAAATCCTCGCTTTTACCGCGGGATTTGCGTCTATGAAGCTTCTGGCACCGGCAAAGCTCAGGCAGCCCGCGGTCGCGTAATCTTTCGAACCCCGCAAGACGGGCTTGGAGCCGATGAAGGTGAAATTTTCCTCTATAAAGCGCGCTCCGCCCTCGCTTACCTGCCAGCGATCGCCCAAGCTCGATAAAAACGCAAACATCTCATCATCTGCGGATCTGAAATTCGCAGGCTCATTTTTGCGATCCATCTTTGTCCTTTTTAAATTCATAGTTGCTTTTATTTTGAAATTTTTACGATAAAGAACAGAAAATATGTTTGATTTAATCTTTTTAAAATCATTATATTAAATTAGGCTAATCAAGGTTTTCCGAGCTCTTTTTATTTCAAGCGAAATCCTTTACCGCCCTTTAAAATTCAACCAATTCAAATAATCGTTCTTTCTTTATTTCTTTGAACTTTATTTATTTGTTATCATCAGTGAACTGCTCTTTGACAAGATCTTTGATATCGCTTTTGATACTTTTAGTATCAACTATTGAATCCTCACCCAGCTTCTGAAATTTTTCTTTATCTGCCTTCGTATATTCCTGTTCATCATCATATTTTTTTGTGATCAACCGAATCATCTTGCGACGCAAAAACTTCTCATCTCTAATATTTGACCTCTCTTTGATCCACCCAATTAGTAATACCATCAACATTATAAAACCAATATAACCTAGAATTGGATACATAATCGATACTAATTTTTTAAAGCCCATAAAGGATAATATATACCCTACAACTACGGTGCCAATCATAATTGGATAAAAACGTTTTGATTGATTAGATGAGAAACGTTTTGCTAAGGCATAGAATAAACTGAAAGCAGTATTAAAGATCAAGCCGAAGATAACAAGTGCATACACAAACGCAAATGCAGGGTGAATCTGTTTGGCAATAGCCAACATAGGAATATCAACAGTCGTTGCAAGTTTTACATTTGCATATAAGATACAGGTTGTAACTGTGATGATAATACCGATTATAAATCCACCCAAAGTACCACCTTTTTCTGCTATACCAATCCTCATAATGGATCCCCCTAATACAAAAGCCATTGATACACCTGTCATAACGCAGAGCGAAAAATAATTCAGAACAGAAAACCAGATATTTGGCATTGGAGTAGAGATTGTATTTGCAATTGTTTCTAATTCTTTAAAATCAAAACGTTGACTTGCAAAGGTATACACTGCCATAATCATAATCATGATAAAAATAATAGGCGTAAATATTCCGATCACATTCGTGATTTTTTCAAAATCAAGAAAGCTAACAAGGATTATCAATACGGCACATAGGAGTGCTCCTGACCAGAATGGCATGCCAAATTGCTGATTAAGATTTGATCCAGCCCCGGCAATCATGACAAAACCTACCACAAAACAGCAAATAATTAAAGAAATATCAAGAATTTTATTAGTGATAGATCCAGCAATTTGTGAAAGAACTTCAAAGTGATCATTGGATCTAAAATAACTACCGAATGTAATAATGATTTTACCAAAGACGGCATTGAGGATACCAAGAATAACGGCTCCAAGAATACCCCATTTGCCAAAACTGACGAAATATTGCATCAGATCCTGACCGGACGATAATCCAGCACCGACAATAACCCCAACATATGCTAACGCTACATTTAAAATTTGTTTTAACATCATCCTACCTCTTAATTATAAAAATTTTAATTTGCTTTACTAATATTAAGAATCTTTAAATTTAAATAATATTAAATGCTAATTAAATTTTATCCAAATAACGACACGAAATTTACACCGAAATTACATCCAAACTCTTAGCGAGATTCCAAGCGAAAATCCCATACTTTGGTGAATAAAACCGCAAGACCGCCGCCCAAAACAGATCAAGGCAGATCAAAGCAGTTTACTTGAAAAAATTCTTGATCTTATCGAGTATCCCCTCGTCGTCTCCGCCCTTGCTGCCGAAGCTTTCTTGAAGCTCGCGCAAAAGCGCCTCTTGCTTCTCATTCAATTTTTTAGGGGTTTGGACGTTTACCTGTACGATCAGATCGCCGTTTTTCTTGGTGCGAATATTCGGTGCGCCCTCGCCGTAGATCGTGAAGCGCTGCTTGTCCTTGGTGCCTACTTTGAGCTTCAGCTCCGCCTTGCCGCGCGGCGTCGGCACCTCGATGCTCTCGCCCAAGATCGCCTGCGTGAAAAACACCGGCACCTCGATATACAGGTCGTCTCCGTCGCGCAGGAAGTGGCTATCCTCCTTCACGCGCACTATCACGTACAGATCTCCGATCTCGCCGGTTTTGGAGACATTGCCTTTGCCGCTTAGGCGCACGCGCTGTCCGTCGTCGATACCTGCGGGAATGTCAAATTTAAGGCTCACGTCCTCTTCGGTAAAGCCCTTGCCGCCGCAATCCTTGCACCTATCTTTTACGATCTCGCCCGTGCCGCCGCATTCGGAGCAGCTTTGGATAAAGCTCATATATCCGCGCCTGACCGCGACGCGCCCAGTGCCGCCGCAAGCGGAGCAGACGTGTCTTTTTTTGTCCTTCGAGCCGGTGGCATCGCAGGCGGAGCACGGCTTTTTGATCTTGTATTTTATCTCCTTGTGAACGCCCTCTAAAGCCTCTTTAAATTCCAGCGTTACGGCCAGTTCGGTATCTATACCGTATGGATCGCTAGGGCGTGAACGACCGCCGCCGCCGAATGCCTGCTCAAAAAAATCGCCGAAAATCGAGCTAAAATCAAATCCTCCGCCGCTCGCGCCGCTATATGCGCCGCTGATGCCCTCTTTGCCGTAGCGATCATACATCCTGCGCTTTTGATCGTCGCTTAAAATTTGATACGCTTCGTTGATCTTTTTAAATTTCTCCTCCGACTCCTTGTCGCCTTGGTTGCGGTCGGGGTGGAATTCCAAAGCGAGCTTTCGAAACGCCTTTTTTATCGTCTCGGCGTCGGCATCGCGCGCCACGCCTAAAATTTCATAATAATCTTCTTCCACGAAATTCTCCTTGAACTATACAAAAGGGGCAATTTTATCTAAATTTAATAAAACTCAAGTTAAGACTTAACTATTTTTATGTATAATGCAATATTTAAAATTTCAGATCAACGATTCAAAGGATAAAAAATGATAAATGTATTGATGATAGAAGACGACAGCGAGTTCGCACAGCTTCTAACTGAATATCTGGCTAAATTTAACATCCAAGTTACAAACTTCGAAGACCCGTATCTGGGCATTAGCGCAGGGATCAAAAACTACGATCTACTGATTTTGGATCTTACGCTTCCTGGAATGGACGGACTTGAAGTCTGCAAAGAGATCCGCGAGAAATACGACATCCCGATCATCATCAGCTCGGCTAGAAGCGACGTGAGCGATCGCGTAGTAGGTCTTCAGATCGGCGCGGACGATTACCTACCGAAACCTTATGATCCAAAAGAGATGCATGCGCGCATTATGAGCCTCATCCGCCGCTATAAAAAAGCTAGCGAAAAGGAAGAAACCGCCACGGATAGCGTATTTCGCATCGACGATAAGCGCCATGAAATTTACTTCGGCGAGGAGTCGCTCGTGCTAACGCCTGCGGAGTATGAAATTTTAGAATACCTAATCAAGCAGCATAGCTTCTCCGTCTCTCGCGAGCAGCTCGTATACCATTGTAAGAGCCTAAAAGATAAGGATTCAAAGAGCTTAGATGTCATCATCGGACGCCTACGCACCAAAATCGGCGACAGCTCCAAAGCGCCTAAGCATATCTTTTCGGTTCGCGGTATCGGCTACAAGCTCATCGGATGAAGCACTCCTTAATCACTAAAATTTCGGTTTTTTTTGTAATCGCGATCATCTTAGTCTGCGTGCTTTTCATCACGTTCGCACGGATGCAGATGAATAGAGCTCTAGGTAGCATGCAGGCTAATCAAATAAACGCGGTCAATAATCTACTTGAGCTATACAAGCGTAATGCCCCTCCCAGCGATATTGAGCGCTACTTCTCCAGCTATGGCTTGGAGCTTGTAAAAGACAAAAATATCATCCAAAACATCATCACGAGTGGTAAAATTTTTTTCGTCCAAGACACTTCTATCGGCGAGTTTAGCTCGGTCGAGTATAATAATTCACTGTTTTTAAATATCAAAAACAACTCTTTTGTCGTGGTTTTCGAAAGCCTTGGCACGAAGAATTTAAACGATCCGCTTTGGGTCGGGTTTTTGCTTACGATGGCGGTTTTGATCTCACTTTATCTATCGATCGTGCGAAGCTTCACGCCGCTAAAAAAACTGAGCAAAAATATCAAAAAATTCGCCCAGGGCAATCTGGACGTAAATTTAGCAGCCACGCATAGCGAGGACGAGATCGGACAGGTAGCACAGGAATTTAACAACGCGATTGCTAAAATTCAAGAGCTGATCCGCTCGCGCCAGCTATTTTTACGCACCATCATGCATGAGCTCAAAACCCCGATCGGCAAGGGCAGGCTCATCACCGAAATGCTCGATGACGAAACGCAAAAAGAGCGGCTCGTTAATGTCTTTGAGCGGCTTGAAATTTTAATCAACGAGTTTGCCAAAATCGAGCAGCTGCTCTCAAAAAGCTACTCGCTAAATTATCAGGATTATCATTTCAGCCTCATTTTAGAGCAAGTAAAAGATATGTCTATGCTCGATAACTGGGACGAGCTCATCAGCACGGATATCGAGTGCGACGCGGTGATAAACGTGGATTTCGGGCTATTTGCACTAGCGATTAAAAATTTAATCGATAACGCCCTAAAATACTCCAGCGATAAAAAAGTCCGCATCATCTGCGATGAAAACAAAGTAAGCGTCGCCAACCGCGGCGCGGCCCTTGCGAAGTCTTTCGAACACTACAAGCAGGCTTTCATTAGAAATAAAGACGAGAAAGCCACCGGCATGGGGCTCGGGCTTTACATCATCGATAAAATTTGCGAGCTACACAAATTCCGCTTCGAGTACAATTACAGCGACGGCACACACTACTTCTCGATCGTCTTTTCGCCGAAGGGCGCCATATGAGCGGCACGGACAGGTTCGAAGAGCTCGTCGCGAGCTTTGAAAAGCTTCCGGGCGTGGGCAAAAAGTCCGCCCTGCGCTTTGCGTACTACGTAAGCGTGCAAAATTCCTTCCTAGGGCTAAATTTAGCGCACAATATCGAAGAGGCTGTGCGCGTGCTGCACAGATGCCGCATCTGCGGAGCGGTCTGCGAGGGCGAGATCTGCGAATACTGCGCCGATGAGGAGCGCGAGAGCGATAAAATTTGCATCGTCGAAAATCCCAAAGATATTTTTATTTTAGAGAGTAATAAAATTTACGACGGGCGCTACTTCGTGCTAGAAAGTGCGAGCGAAGAGACGGTGAGCGCGCTGCGCGACATGGTGAGCCGAAACGGCGCGCGCGAGCTGATATTTGCGCTGACGCCGGGCATCAACTCCGACGGGATCATGCTCTACGTCGAGGATAAGCTCGCGGATCTGGATTTGAAATTTACCAAGCTCGCTCAGGGCGTGCCTACGGGCGTGAGCTTAGACAACGTCGATATGCTCTCGCTAATAAAGGCGATCAACGGGCGCACCGATATTTAAAATTTCGACGAAATTTTAATGCGGTCAAATTTATCGGCTAAATTTGAAGCGCAAAGCGGCAAATAGGTTTTGCACGGAGCTCAAGCGGCAAAATTTCAGGCGTTAAATTTAAAAATCGGCGCGATGAACGCGATGAAATTTATCAAAATTTACGCGGCTTCGGTGCACGATACGATGCGGCAGGCACGGCGGCGCCTCGCTCGCCGCGAGGTTTTAACGGCGGATTTGAGCCGTAAAATTTTAAGCGCCCACGTTTCGAAGCGAAGTTTTAAGCGCGGAATTTCAAGCGCTCAAATTTTAAAAGGCGAAATTCTAAAGGTAAATTTAGATCGCTAAATTTTAAAAGCGGATTTCGGAAACACGGAGGCTGCTCTACGCCGCAAGCTCGTAAAAATTTAAAGGTGAATTTCAAGGCGTAAAACGGTTTAAATTTTTAAATTTCGCCGGAGCGGGATTTAAAAATTTAAACGTAATTTTCTATTATAATATTTAAGGACAAAGGTGAAAAAGGTTCATTTTATCGGCATCGGCGGCATAGGAATATCGGCATTAGCGAGATTTTTACACGAGAAAAATTTTATCATTTCGGGTTCGGATATCAAAGAGAGTGAGACGACCTACAAGCTAAGAGCTAGCGGCATGGAGATCATCACGCCGCACGACGCTTCGGCGATCAAAGATCAGGAGATCGTCATCTACTCCGCCGCGATCAAAGAGGACAACGTCGAGCTGCAAGCCGCGCGTAAAAAGGGGGTCGTCTGCCTCTCGCGCAAGGAGGCCCTGCCCTTCGTGCTAAAAGACAAACGCGTATTCGCAGTTGCCGGCGCGCACGGCAAAAGCACCACGAGCGCGATAACCTCGGCGCTGATAGACGGCTCGGTCATCATCGGCGCGATCTCCAAGCAGTTCGGCTCGAATATGAAGTACGAAAACAGCGAAAACATCATCTTCGAAGCCGACGAGAGCGATTCTAGCTTTTTAAATTCCAACCCCTACGTCGCGGTCGTGACCAACGCAGAGCCCGAGCATATGGATCATTACGACAACGATTTGGATAAATTTCACGCGGCGTATCGCGGCTTTTTGGAGCGCGCCAAGATCCGCGTGATAAACGCCGAGGATGAGTTTTTAAGCTCCATAAAACTCGGCTGTATCAAGCTCTTTCCTTCGCGCGACATAACGGATCTGAAGGTGCTGCTGCGCGATCATCAGCCGTTTATGAGTTTTAATCTTAAAGAGCTCGGACGCTTCGAGGTTTACGGGCTCGGAAGGCACATCGCCATAGACGCGTCGCTAGCGATCCTAGCCGCTGCGTGCGAGACGGGGCTAGAGCAGATCCGCAAAAATTTGCTAAATTACAAAGGGATCAAAAAGCGCTTCGACATCCTGTGCGCCACCCCAAACTTCGTGCTGATCGACGACTACGGCCACCACCCCACCGAGATCAGAGCGACGCTGCAAAGCGCGCGCGAATACGCTAGCCTGCTAGGGCTTAGCAAGATCACGGCGATCTTTCAGCCGCACCGCTTCAGCAGGCTTAAGGCGAATTTAAACGCTTTTAAGGAGTGCTTTACTGGCGCTTTAGAGCTAGTGGTGCTGCCCGTTTACGCCGCGGGCGAGCCGAGCAACGGCATCGATCTGAAAGAGGAGTTTAAGGGGCTCGGCGCGCTATTTACCGAGCGGGTCTTTAGAAACGGCGAGAAGATAGAATTTAGCGATATTTTCGGCGTCCGCCACATCATAAACGACGGGCTCGTGATCGGATTTGGCGCGGGAGACATCACCTATCAGCTGCGCGGAGAATTTTAGGCTTGAAAACTCTCGCTGAATTTACGAGCCAAACTCCGCTGCGGGCGGGCAAGGATAAAATTTGAGATTTTTAATATTTATTTTCGCATTTTTATTTATCGCGGCGATCTTTTTCGTGCGGGACGAAATTTTGAACAAAATAGCCAAAATCATCGCCACGACGCTGATCATGCTGCTGTGCGCGGGGGCGTATTTTTACGAAAGCGCGAGCGAGCGATCCGCCAAACTTGAGGAGGAGATGGTGTTTAAATTTAACGCGGGCGCGCGGCTAAGATGCGGCGGAGCGATAAATTCCGCTGCCGAAACGCGCGGCGCGGCAAATTCCTTCTCCGAAAAACACGGCGCGGATGCGAAAAATTTGGGCTCGCAAGCCGGCGAGGCAAATTTAAACGCACAGGGCGAGGCTGCTTCCGCCGCGCAAGCAAATGATACGCAAACCTCCGATCCTCAAGCCTCCGCACAAAATTCTAAAGCTACGCGAAATTTCGCCGCAGACAAAGAGCAAACCTCCGCGCAGATCGTGACGCGAGAGAGCTTCACCTACTCCTTTTCGCTGGGAGCTTTCATCGCCAAAAAAAGCGCGGGCGCGGAGTTTAAGGGCAAAACCTACAAGATCAAAGAGTGCGTTTATGATCAGTGACGAACTCTTTACGCGCCTCGATCTAGGCGAGTATCTAGCCAAATTTAAAAGCTTTTTGGCGCGCGAAAAGCCGCTGTTTTTAAGCGGCGATAGCAAGCTAAATTTTGAAAAAATTTCGGAGCTTACGAAATTTGATCTCGCGCAGTGCGAGAGCGTCGCGAACCTAGACGATGCGCTGATGCGCATCTCAAAGCACGGCGTGCTTCATATCAGCGAAATTTACGAGTTTAGCAAGATCGTTCGCTACTTTGCGTATCTCAAAAAGCAGCCTTTTGAGGGCAAACTCGCCGCTTGGCTTGCAAAGATCGAAATTCCTGCGCCCATCGCGCAATTAAAGGATTATTTTGACGATCAGGGCGGCTTTCGCGACGCGATAGACGAGCGCTTCGGCGCGCTGAACGAGGCGTTTAAGATAAAAAAGGGCGAGATCGAGCAGACGCTAAAAAAACTGATCTATTCCAAAGCCCTTTCGCCCTATCTCGCCGATACGCAGATCCACTACATAAGCGATACCGAAGCCCTGCTGGTGCGCGGCGGTTTCAACCACGTGCTAAAAGGCAGCGTCGTAGCGCGATCAAGCGGAGGCTATTTTTACGTGCTTCCAGACGCGATCGCGGCTCTGAAATCCGCTCAAAGCGCGATTTTGGATAAAAAAGAGCAGATCGTATTCGAGCACTGCAAGCAGATCAGCGCGGTTTTTAATAAAAATTTAGCCTTTCTGAAATTTATAAACGCCGCTTTCGATGCGATCGACGCGCTGATTGCGCGCGCCGCGATGGCAAGAGCGAACGATTATGAGTTCGTCCTGCCCGAGCCCTCGCGCGACATCGTCCTAGACAGCTTCGCCCACCCCGCGCTTAAAAATCCAAAGCGCGTGAGCGTGGAATTTAGCGGCAAAATTCTGCTCATCACCGGCGTGAATGCGGGCGGAAAATCGATGCTTTTAAAAAGCATTCTAAGCGCGGCGCTGCTAGCTAAGTACCTTCTTCCGATGCCTATTCGCGCAAGCGGTAGCCGCATCGGCGCCTTTAAAGAGTTCGAGCTCATAATGGAGGATCCGCAAAACTCCAAAAACGACATCTCGACCTTTGCAGGCAGGATGGTTGCCTTTAGCAAGCTGTTCGGGCGCAAAGAAATTCTGATCGGCGTCGATGAGATCGAGCTTGGTACCGATTTTGAGGAGGCTGCGAGCCTATACGGCGCGATGATCGAGCAGCTGATAAGCGGCGACGTGAAGATGATCATCACCACTCATCACAAGCGTCTAGCGATGCTGCTCGCAAAGGATCCGCGCGTGGAGCTGCTGGCGGCGCTTTACGACGAAAAAAACAGCGCGCCGAAGTATGAGTTTTTAAAGGGCACGATCGGCAAATCCTACGCCTTTGAAACCGCGCTACGCTACGGCATAGCGCAAAACCTAATCGCTGCGGCGCGCAAAAACTACGGCGAAAACAAAGAGAGCTTAAACGAAGCGATCTCAAAAGCGATAAATTTAGAGCTTGAGTTAAAACAAAAGCTGGCACAGACGCAGCAAAAAGAGGAGAAGTTGGATGCGCTGAGCGAAGCGCTAAAAGATCAGCGCGAGCGCGCGCAAAGCGAGCTGAAGGCGGAGCTTTCAAGGCTGCAAAACGAATACTACCGCGCGATTTCAGAGGCCAAACGCAGCGTGAGCCTAAGCGACGTGCGCGAAAAGCAGCGCGCCATAAACCGCGCAAACGAGCTCGCACGGGCCGTGCAGCAGCCCGAATTTAGCGCGCCTGAGCCGCAAAGCCTCAAGGTGGGCGATCGCGTAAAATACGGAAAGATCAAGGGCGAAATTTTATCGCTCAGCAAAACCCAGGCGCTGATGCTAAGCGACGGCATCAGGCTGCGCGTGCCGCTTAGCGAGCTAAAGCGCAGCGGCGCAGCACCCGCACCCGCAAAAAATATCAGCATCAAGGTGCAAAAGCCCGCCTCCGCGTCGCTCGTGCTCGATCTGCACGGCTTGCGCGCCGAGGAAGCGATCAGCAGGCTCGATAAATTCATCAGCCAAAGCCTCGTGATGGGCTTTGATGAGATCATCGTAAAGCACGGCATCGGCACGGGCAAACTCGCGTTCGCGGTAAAGGAGTTTTTGAAATCGCACCCTAGCGTCAAGGGCTTTCGCGACGGCACGCCCGCAGAAGGAGGCTTCGGCTCAAAGGTCGTCTCACTTTAGGCTCTAGCTCAAAGACCTTTTCACTTCAGACACGGATGCGAATGATACAGAATTCGCTCATTTCATCTACGCCTTCGCCGAGGTTTGCAAGAGCACGGGTGCTTTTAACGTAGAATTTCGCCGTGGAATTTGTAGCATGGCTTTTCGCTGAAATTTCATACGACGTGAGCCGCAATAGAAAATACAGCGCGGACGCAGTCCGCAGTTTAAATTTAACGCGAGCTGCAAGACTCGCACCGCTAGCGTCGCGCGGGTGGGGGTTGGTAAGGGGGCGGGCGCGCCTCGCAACTCTGAGCGCCGCCCCCTTACGGAAATACATAGCGTATAACACTAACGTGGATATGTATAAATGAAATTCTTAGAATTTTCGATGTAAATTTAAAAGTGGCGCTTTGCCTTTATAAAATTCCGTTTAAATTTTAGTCCGTGATATGTTTCTCTTGGGGCGGAAAGGGGGCTTGAATTGCGAGGTCGCTCCCCTTCCCGCCCCAAACCCCACCCATCCCCCGACGACGCTTTAAGCGGTGCGAGCCTTACGGCTCGCGTTAAATTTTAATAGGGGTTGAATTACGGCATGCGAAATTTTAAAATTTAGCCGGAATTTACAGTTCCAAAATTTTAAAATTCCAAGCGTAAAAGAATTTTGAAATTCCAAATACGATAAAATTTAAGTGGCGGCGGAATTTTAGAATTCCTATTAGTAGCGAAATTTCAGAATTCTGATCGGCAGCAGAATTTCAAAATTCCGTAAATTTGAGCGAAATTCTGAAATTTCGTAAATTCAAAACGATTGAATAAGGAGGCCTCTTTGAACCCGATTACCGAAAAGCGCAGCGTTTCGGGCTACTACTACGCCGAGGAGCGCGAGTATGTGTACTTCGTGACGGACGCGCCGCGCGAGCAAAACTACCGCTTTATTTTTGATGCGGGCGCGATCTATTCGCAAGATGACGCGGACGGCGAGGTGCGGCCCAGCAGCGAAGCGGAGTTTTTCGCGATCGTCAAAAAGATCCTCGCGCAGTACCGCGATAAAATTTTAGGGCATTCCGCAGAGCTTGAGAATTACGAAAAAATCTACACGCGCCGCGGCGATTTTTCAAAATTTATGAAAAGGCACTCTGTCCTAAAATACGAAATCCGCAAATTTCAAAACAAAATTTCGCATTTTTACGAGGCGCTGCTCATCTGTGCAAACGAGCAGCCGGCGCTTAAAAAGCGGCTGAAAAACTACGCCTACGAAGCGGGCGTTTTCAAGGGCGTGATGAGCGAATACGCCGTCAGGATCGAGGATATCTATCAATTCATCCAAGGCCTCAAAAACGACAAAATTAGCCGCAACATCTACATTCTTACGATCATCTCGTCGCTGCTTTTGCCGCTAAATTTCATCACGAGCTTTTTCGGGATGAACACGACGGGGCTGTTTTTAAGCGGTTCGGCGCACGGCACGCTCATCGTGACGCTTGCGATGTGCGTGATTTTCGCAGCGATGGTAGGCTTTTTTATGCTCTACGTCAAAAAACGAGACTGAAACTTCGAAGGATTGGATTTGGATATAAGCAATGTGAAAAAGGCCCTAAGCTGGTATCTAGGTAGGGAGATTGCGGGCGATTTTAGAGTGCTTAAAGAGCATGAGATCGCGCTCTGCAACGACGCGACGAAATTTCCTTTTGAGGGCGATAGCGGGCTGCTGCGCGAGTTTTGTATCTTTGCAGACGGCGGCAGCGGCGATCTTTGGCTGCTAAGCTCTAGCGGCGAGATCGCGTTTTACGACCATGATTTGGAGTTTTTGTCCGAGGCAAATTTGAAAAAATTGGATCTAAATCTTGCGGGCTGGCTAAAGATCGCGGAGCTTTTTTGCAAATTTGAAGCCCTTAGCGACCCGAGCAGCGCGCAAAAGACGGAGTTTAAGCAAAGCGTAGCTAAAATTTGCCCGCAAATTTTAGAAATTTGGGAAATTTAGGCGCTGCTTGCGACGCCTAAATTTAATCGCAAAATAGGAGCAACGATGAAATTTATCGCATATTACGACTCGCCGCTTGGTAAAATCACGCTCGCGGGCGATGAGGTGGGGCTTTGCGGGCTGTGGTTCGAGGGCGAGAAATACTACGCGCACGCTCTCGCGACAGGCAGAGAAAACGACAAATTCTGCACGCGTGATATTGCGGCAAAAACAGATGCCGCTGCGAGAGAGGGTTGCTACGAGAGAGGCGGCGCGCTAGAAACGAAAAGCGGTGCGGATAAAAAGCGTAACGGCGCCGATCTGCTCGCAAAAGAGCGGCACGCCGCGAGCGAAACACAGCGCGATTTTGCGGCGCTGAAAAAGAGCAAAAAGAGCGATATTGCGGCAGAAGCGGCGAACAGCGCGGACGTAAAATTCTGCGCACACACACTTATAGAGAGCGAAAAATTCTTCACGCGCGATTTTGCAGTTAAAGACACGGGCGAAAAACCTCGCGCGACCAATCTTTCGGCGCAAGGTGCGGGTGAAAAATTCTGCGCGAACGAGCAAAGCGGCTACTTCGAGGAGAAAAATCTGGCCGTTTTCGATCAAACTAGGCGCTGGCTCGATCTGTATTTTAGCGGACGCGAGCCCGGTTTTACGCCCGCTTTAAATTCCGCGGGCTCGGCGTTTAGGCGCGCCGTGTGGGAGATTTTGCTTAAAATTCCATATGGCAAAACCACGACCTACGAGCAGATCGCGCGCGAAATCGCCGCAGCGCGCGGGCTAGCGAAGATGTCCGCGCAAGCCGTGGGCGGCGCCGTAGGGCGCAACGAAATCTCAATCATCATCCCCTGCCACCGCGTCGTAGGCACGCACGGCAGCCTCACGGGCTACGCAGGCGGCATCGACAGGAAAATAAAGCTGCTGCAGCCAGGGGGCGTCGATATGCGAAGATTTTTTTACGCCCGCGAAGAGCACGGCGCCGTAAAGCGGCAAATTTAAAAGGCCGCAAAAGATTTTAATGCTCGCGTGCAAAAGTGCGATAAAATTTGAATACTTAAATTTAGACGCTGCACAGCGCATCGCTTGCAAATCGAAGGCGAGCGGCGATTTTAAACGATTACACCGCGCGCAAGACGGCGATCATTAAATTTAAAGCCGAAGCGGGCACACTTTGAAATTTTAAATTTTTCCGCCGCGTAAAAATTAAAATTTTATGCCGAGATGCCGACCTTAGCGGCGTAAAATTTACAGCGACTCTAAAAGCGTTTTAGCCGCCAGTTTGCCGAGATTATTGGCCGCTAGCGGACTATCGCCCGAGAGCAGGTTGCGGTCTTTGTGCACGGCGCCGTCGATACCTTCGTTTAGGATTTTCATCCCAAGTTTTGCTAGCCGCGAGCCCATATACCAGCGCAGATGGCCCGGCATGTAGCCAATACCCGGCGAGGTGCGGTCAATGACGTCGGGCAGCAGCACGAGCTCGTAGCCTTCGAACAAAAACTTATCCTCGTCAAGCGCCGCGGCTAGCAGCCCGGCTGGGCCGTGGCAGATCGTGATGATGTATTTGCCCTGCTCATGAAACCATTTTAGCGCGGCCTTTACGTCGCGACTCTCGTCAAGCCCGATCAGCGCGCCATGACCGCCCGGGATATATAGCGCAAAATACTCGTCAAATCCCTTCTTTACGATATCAGCGAGCTTTTTAGGCTCTTTAAATTTAGTCGCGTAGCTCTCAAAAAAGTCCTTGAGCCGCTCGTCCTTCGCAGGCATCGCCCAAAACTCGAATTTTACGGGATTTCCAGAGAGCGTCGCGATCTCGAAGTCCCAGCCCGCCTGCGCCAGATGATACATCGGCACGAGCGTCTCGACAGGGTGGTTGCCAGTGGAGAAAAAAGTCCCGTTGTCCATCAGCAAATACCACTCGTCGGCCGCGATGATGAGGATTTTTTTTTATCGCCGTCGTATTTTTTTCTCGTAATTAAAATCTGCCAGATCGCTCACGGGCGCCGTAAACTGTGACAGCGAAAACGGCTACGGGAAAAACGCGCCGTGCTCGGCGATATCGGGAGTCGGGAGTTTTGATAGTTTAGACATATTTAACCTTTCAAATGAAACTTTGCCGATTATATAGGCTTTCGTTTAATCCGAAATAAATTTTAAAATTTCGCCGCTTTTTCTCCGCCTCCCGCAGAAGCCGCATCGATTTAAAATTTTAACGCGCCGAGGACGGACAGATCGGCCGCCAGTTCGGCCGCTACAAAATTTGCGATAGCCAAAATCTACAAGCGGCGCCGAAACGGGCGCAACAAGAAAACTAATAGGCAACGTCGCGCCTGCTTCGTAAAACCGCGGCGGGGCCGATTGCCGAGGAGCCGCTTAGTGCGGTGTTTAAGCCGCCGCGTAAAAAAGATAAAATTCTATCTTTTCGCGCATGATGATTTGCGCCGCATCTACAAGCAAATAAAGCTCGCAGGCTCTTAGCGATCGACAGCGCTGCCGCTACGCCGCTTAAACCTGCGCGGATCTAAAATTTTATAAGTTAAAATTCCATGCTGCGGACAATTCAAAATTTCGCGCTTCAAACGATCCGTAAATTCCGCACCGCACAGGGGCAATAAAATTCCATGCCTAGCACTCCCAGCGGTGCTTTTTCATATCGATGCGCTCGCCTCTAAATTCCACGCCTTCGGCCTCTAGCAGTTCGCGCTGAGCCGCAAAGCTCGCCGCCAAAGCGCCCGCGTGATAAAGGGCGCGGTGGCACGGATAGTCGCCGTAGAGCTCTGCCTGCGAGAGCACGCGCCCCACGAGCCGCAAGTGGGCGGGCAGCCCGATCAGGCGCGCGATCTGTCCGTAGCTAGCGACCCTGCCCGCGGGGATCTCCTCCACAAGGGTAAAATTTCATAGATCAAATTTTGCGTCAAAACCATGGCGCGATTATACTTTTTCGCATTTAAATTTAGACCTAAATGTAGCCGCTTTGCAGCGCCAAATTCGATATAATTTCTAAAATTTAGCGCTTTAAAAGGAGCGAGCTGTGGATAAAAAATTTCAATTAGACACAAAAGAGCTGGACGAGAAATTTGCCGCTATCCCTGAAAATTTAAAGAAGCGATACGATATGCATAGATTTATTAGACGCGTGATTATAGGGTATTATTCGTCGGCGGCTACAACCATCTATTTCTCGCTAATGCTAATGTTTTTTCTTGATTTGCTTTTTTCGAATATCGGTATAGAATCGTCGTCTAAAATTTTTAAAGATATTCGTGATGTCGCGATAATAGTTTTGCCTATATGCGCGACGATCTGTTTTTTAAGATACACTAAGACTAAGCGATACAGCAACCTTTTTATCAAGGATCAAGGAGATAGTTTGTTGGTCTTTACGATAGAAAATTTTGCCAGTATAGTTTTGCTTTTATATCCGACCTTGATTTTTACCGGGATATTGGAAGGCGCCGCAGCTCATATATTTTTGTACGCCTTAATCGTAGCGCCGATTTGCGGAATAGTTTTTGGGGTATGCTATTTTTTCAATACGGGCTCATATACCCCGAAAGACGAAGCGTAAATTTCATTAAATTTAGCCGCGCTTTTAAAATTTTACAGCGCGGCGCCTCGCCGAATTCGAAATTTAATAGTTTTAAAATTTTACCTTGCCGAGAGCTCCGCGCGAGCGAAATTTAAACCGAATATTCAGTCTCTCTTTATATGTAAAGGAATATAATTTCAAAATAGATATCAACTTTGATTAAAGGAGAAAAGATGCAAAATCAAAGACGAGACCTACTAAAGGTAGCCGCTTTGGCGGCGGGCGCTGCGATGCTCGGTACGAGCGAACTGGTTGCGAGCGAAAAGGCGTTTAAGCTCTCAAAGCGCGATCATAGCAAGCAAAGAGCGCTGCTGCTCTCAAGCTCGGGCTACAAGGACACGAAGTATCTATCGCACGCGGTGGCGTGGATCGGTAAATTTGCGCAGGAGAACAACCTCGCGGGCAAAAAGATCGTTTTCATCCCTTACGCGAGCCTACGCAGGAGCTACGACGAATATGAAAAGCGCGTCAAAGAGGCGCTTGCGAGCTTAAATTTAAACATCGTCGGCGTCCATCACGCTAAAAACGCCGCGAAGGAGGTCGCGAGCGCGGATTGCATATTCGTAGGCGGCGGCAACACCTTCAAGCTCGTGCACGATATGTACGAAAACGAGCTCATCGCGCTAATCAGCAAAATGGTCGAGGACGGCACGCCGTATATCGGCTGGAGCGCGGGCTCGAACGTCGCGGGCGCTACGATGATGACGACGAACGATATGCCGATTATCGAGCCCGAGTCGTTTAATACCTTCAATATCTTCCCGCACCAGATCAATCCGCACTTCATCTCGGGCAAGCCTGCGGGGCACAACGGCGAGAGTAGAGAGGAGAGGCTGGAGGAATTTTTGATCGCCAATCAAAAATCGACCGTTTATGCGATGCCGGAGGGTACGGCGTTTTGGCTTGAAGGCGAGAAGGCGACCGTGCTCGGGCCTGCTGCAGTGCTTAAGATGAACTATAAGCAAAAGGTTAAGTTGATCGAGCCGGGCAGCTCGTTTAAGTATTGATCGCACCCGCTCAAATTTAACCAAGAGGTGCCAGACGGCACCGCTAGTTTGAATGCGCTAATCGGTTAAATTTCAGTTGCGGCGCTCGGCTAAATACGGGTGCCGCTTTTAAAATTTACGCGGTAAAGCGCGTTCACTTATGCGGACGCATGGTCAAAAGATAAACATCGATTAAAAGCGGCGCGCGACCCCTGAAGCCATAAAGAGTAAAATTTAAAACGCAGATAAAATGCCCCGCGTCCACCTTCTTATGCCGCTCGGCGATTTTATCCCATATATCGCGGACATCCTTGCCGGCTGCGGCGGGACGGTATATTTGCAAAAAAAGAGCGCCTATGGTGCCGCCAAAGCAGGTTCGAATGACCTCCGAAACTTAACCGATCTAAGGCAAAGCTTAAAATTTTTATATCGCTAGAATCGCCGCAAGAGCCCGAATTGCCCGTAAGGATATTTTACGACGATATGTATCGAAGCATCATAGAAGGCACGGGAGGACGAGAAACGCAAGAAGCTATAGAGAAGATGATCGCGCTGCGACTCGTCGCAAAAAATCCGGGCGCGGCTATTCGGAAAATTTTCTCCGCGATCAAAAATAAACTAGAAAATGACGAAGCGATCGGTCGCGGGCTTAGCTGCGGCGCTTCTTTTTACAAAGATTATTTTTACGCGAAGCGCTGCGTGGACGGTAAAATTTTGAAATTTGATCTGAACAACGACAAACTGCCGAATATTACGACGCCGTAAACGGGCAGCATCGATAGCGCGAGCAAAAGGCGGCGCTTACGCAAAAAAGCGCTGCTTGGATCACGCGCGCTTTTAGAATTTAATCGTTTTCCTGCCCAAACGGCTTGGTTATGCAAGAAAAGGCGATCGCTCGCGCAAGGGCGTCTATGTAAGCAAAAGGTCGCTCCGCCATATCGTAGCCGCGCGATCTCAAAGCCGCCTTCGCTGCCGCTAGTTTGCGCCGCTTGCCGCAGACGGCTCGCAAAGGGCTATAAATTTGAAACGCCTGCAAATTTAAGCGTTTAGCCACTATAAACGTATCCACTCAGACGCCACATTAGGCTTCGTTGCAGGCGCAAATTTAAACGGCAGGGCACAAGCAAATTAAATATAGCTAACCCTGTAATGATCGCAGCTAGGCTTACGCTCCTCGCATTTAGCGTCGCTTTTACCGATCGCAAGCGAGCAAAGCGGCGAGTATCCCTCGGGAATGCCCGCACGAGCTGCGAGAACAGGCTCGTCAAAAAGCGTAACGACGACTGTATTTATCGGGCACGAGGCAAGCTCAAGCGAAGTTGCGCGAAGCTGCATATTTTGCATCACAGAACCCATCGCCCAGTAAATCCCGCGGTGTAGGTTTTCAAGCTTGGCGCCTTCGCATTCCTTCGGCAGTTTCGCCGCGAGTTTACCCGAAAGCAAGACAAGAACGGGCGCGCCGTAAAGCGTAGTTTTGGTTTTCATCCCCATGTTTTCAAGCATTTTGCCGAATTTCTTAACGGCTGCCGCATCAAGCTCGCGCAAAAGATCTTTGTCCGTAATAACGCTGATGTGAGCGTCCTTCGTGGTAAAAAGAGCGGGCGCCAGATACGCTGCCTCCAAAATCGCCTGGATTTCCTCTTTTGACGGGACTTCGGCGTTAAATTCGCGCACGCTTCGACGCTTTTTCATAGCTTCGAGTAGTTGCATTTTCTCTCATTAAATTTGATTTTATATTTCAGGCTCGCCGCGCTTTACTCAAGCGCCCGCGAGCAGCCGTTTAACCTAGTATCTTTTTCACGCACGCTTTTATCTGTTCAAAGCTAGCCGTCGGCTCAAATCTCGCTACGACTTCGCCGTTTCTATCCACTACGAATTTCGTAAAATTCCATTTCACGCCGTCGCCTTCTAAAATTTCGGGGAAGTTGCTTTTTGGCGATTCTTCAAGTTTTGCGCTTAACGGATGGGCGGCATCAAAGTCTTTAAATCCCTGTTTTGAAGTTAGAAATTTAAACAGCTCTATCGCACTCTCGCCGCGCACGTCGCCTTTTTTAAATAGCTCAAACGTTACGCCAAAATTTAGCTTGCAATTTTGCTCTATCGTCTCGTCGTCATCGGGTTCTTGATGAGCGAAATTATCGCTAGGAAAGCCCAACACGCAAAGCCCCTTGTCTTTAAACTCCTGATTTAGCGCCTCAAGCTCCTCGTATTGGTCCGTAAAGCCGCATTTACTGGCCGTATTTGCGATTAGCAACACCTTGCCGCGGTACTCGCCCATAGACTTTTGCTCGCCTCTGCCTGTAGTTACGTTAATGTCGTAGATTTGCATTTTTTCTCCTTTGCGGCACTTTTCGCCTTAAAATTTTGGATGGATTTTAGCGAGCGAATGTGTTCTTGGTGTGTTCTTTTGCGATTTTAAAAATTTATCTGCCGTCCCATTCGCCGCTCCTGCATTAAATTTAGCGAATTTTACCATAATTCGGCCGCCTACTTGCGGCGAGAACGATCCTCTTTGATCGGCTCGTTACGGGCACGGACGAGCCTGAGCGGCGCCGTATAAATTAGCAAGACGGGGCGCGGAATTTCCGTCCGATTTGCGAAGCTCGGGTTTGAGTTTAAATTTAAAAAACCCATCTCGCCGCCATAAGCTGAAATTTTGCGCGATTGTTTTAAAATACTTTTAAAATTTTAAGGAGAGCTCATGGCATTTTCAGATTTTTTCAAAAAAGGTGGCAAAAATAGCGCAAATGCCGCGAAGATCGGCAAGGCCGCGCAGGAACGCAAGGATATAAGCATCGAAATTTTAAAATCGCAGGGCGTGCCGTATATCGATCATCTGCCGCTGCGGTATGAGACGGACGAAGTCACCCCGCGCGAAAAGGACGAAGTCATCGCTCGCGCGATCTGCTCGTATGCGGCGATAATGTGCGCCTGCTCGATCAGAGACGAGGGCAAGCTCGCGGATGAGGATAAGCAGGGCGTACAGGGCTTTCTAGATAATCGCTACGGCTGCATAGACAAGCTCACGCGCATGGAGCGCCGCGTCACGCAGGGCGAGGCAAGCCGCGACGAGGCCGTAAATATGGGCTGGAAATACGAGTCGCTGTGGGCGCTGATGTGGGCCATGGGGCTCGTGGAGGAGCTTAGCTTTCCGAGCGAGATCTGCGACTGCGCCTTTGTGATGGACACCTTTAGCGGCGGCGATTTTTCGGCGCGCGTGAAGCTACGGGGCACGGATGAAATTTTACAGGCACTCGATCTCATCTACCGCTACCACTGGGCGTGCGTCAATGCCCGCGTGCATGGCTCAGACTGCGCGGGGCTCGACGAAGAGGTCGTGATGGAGAGGCGCGGCGGGCTAGAGTGGCTGTGCTGCAATGGAGCGGAAAATGATAATCTGACGGATGAATATAATGCATGGGATTATCCGGACTTGAACACTTAGCAGCCTTTTTTTCTTTATACGTCGTTAGAAATTTCGCCGAATTTCAGTCACGTATTATAATATACACTCCTTCATTCGGCTCATTTCCGCCTCGTCTAAAGAAAAAATACTGCGCCTTATCTTTGTGCGCGTTGTCTCACTTCGTTATACGTCGTTGCGTCTAAAATTTGCTCGATTACATATTTACATACACGCTCTGCCCGCAAATTTCATCCGCGCCTCGTCTAGCTTCGCGATACTGCCGCCTGTATTTTTGCGTAAAATTTAACCCCGATTGCGCGCTGTTTTTTATCAATCCTAAATATATGTGGGTGGATCGAAAAGCATACCGAATGTGAGATAAATTTATAAATTGATTGGGGATGAAATTTTAAAATTCTATTGCGAACTGCACAAAGAGGATCACGGACGCAGATCCGCCGAAATTTTAGACGCGGCCTGCTAAATTTCAAGGCGCCGTGGAATTTCAAAATTTAAAGTTGCGGGCGAGCAAGGGGCGCCCGTCCGCGTATTTTAAGCCCGCTAAATTTAAGCGGACAACGTCTGCACCGCAGACCTAGAAATTGCATCAGCCCTGCGTCGCAGCGCTTCCGCTCGCAAACGCCGCCGCATTCAGCGCCGCGTCGTAATCGGGCTCATCTACGATGTCGTCCGTGATCTGCTTGTAGGCAATCTTGCCTGCGGTGTCCACGACGAAGACCGCGCGGCACGTTAGACCCGCAAGCGCGCCGTCCGCGATCAGCACGCCGTATGCGCGCGCAAACTCCTTATCGCGAAAATCGCTTAGGGCGCGTAAATTTTTGATCCCTTCGGTCGAACAAAATCTGTCCGCGGCAAACGGCAAATCCATCGAGATCACGAAAACCTCGGTATTTTTTATGCTCGCGGCGCGCTCGTTAAATTTGCGCGTCTCGGTCGCGCACACGTCCGTATCCAGGGAGGGCACGGCGACGATGACCTGCGCCTTACCCGTGCCGCCGCCGACTTTGACCTCGCTAAGATCAGCCGTGACTAGGCTGAGCTCGGGCGCCTTATCTCCAAGCTTAAGCTCGCCGCCCGAAAGGCCGACGCTTACGCCTTGCAATTTGGTTTGTTGCATGATTTTCCTTTGCTTTAAAATATCTGAAACGGGCGCATTATAAGCCTGTGAAAGCAAACGCCTGCTAAATCCGAAAACAGGCGAGCTCGGGCGTCGGCTTGGCCGATATGAGCGGTGTATAGATCGCTCTGTGAAGATGAAATTTCACAGCGCAAAGCGGCGGCGCAATTAAAGTACCCCGAGAATACCGCGACTTAGCATAGGGCTCTCTGGGTTGCGATCCGATATAGGTCTATGATAGTTGTACTCCGCCTTAAGGCTGCACCGAAGGTAAAATTTCGCTCTGCTTACGCGATCCAGCTTACGGCGATTTTGTCCTTGAATGTAAATCAAAGCGATAACGCTGTATGTGTGCTTTCTCTACGAAAGAATAGATCTCTAGTAAAACGATAGGTGCGACGTCCTGGGCATACTTTAAGCTACGGCTTTAAATTTTTAAATTTAATTGAAATTTTTTGATCTAAATTTGCAATCTACAGAAATCAAAATTTATGGGTTGAAATTTTATTTGAAGCTAGAGCGTGAGTTAAAATTTTGGCTTGTAAAGCAGGTTAAATTTAAACACCGTTTTAAAATTCAAAGAAGCGTCGGGGATTGGCGATAAAGCTATCGCCGCACCCTGACACCCATTAAGCTTAACCGTTGCGCTTTTTGATGATCTCTTCGCCGACATTCTTAGGAACCTCGTCGTAGTGATCAAATTCCATCGAATAGGTCGCACGACCCTGCGTCTGAGAGCGCAGATCGGTCGAGTAACCGAACATCTCCGAAAGCGGGCAAAATGCGTCGATGATCTTATTGCCGCCGCGTTCGCTCATATTATTGACCTGTCCGCGACGTTTGTTTAGATCGCCGATGACGTCGCCCATATACTCCTCAGGGGTTTCTACCTCGACCTTCATCATAGGCTCCAAGATCACGGCACCCGCTTTTCTAGCGCCCTCTTTAAAGCCCATAGAAGCGGCGAGTTTGAACGCCATTTCGGAGCTATCGACTTCGTGGTAGCTTCCGTCATAGACCGTTACGCGCACATCCTCGACCGGATAGCCCGCCAAAACGCCATTTTGCATCGCCTCTTGGCAGCCCTTATCGACCGCAGGGATGTATTCTTTTGGAATCGCGCCGCCTTTTATATCGTTTACGAACTCATATCCGGTGCCTGGCTCCAAAGGCTCTAGGCGCAAAAATACGTGACCGTATTGACCGCGACCGCCCGATTGTTTGGCGTATTTGTACTCTTGCTCGACCGTTTTGCGGATAGTCTCGCGATATGCGACCTGCGGCTGTCCGACCTCGGCCTCGACTTTAAATTCTCTAAGCATTCTATCTACGATGATCTCAAGGTGCAATTCGCCCATTCCCGAAATGATCGTCTGCCCGCTCTCCTCGTCGGTCGCAACCCTAAAGCTCGGATCTTCTTGCGCCAATTTTTGAAGCGCGATACCCATTTTTTCTTGATCGGCTTTGGTTTTAGGTTCTACCGCTACGCTGATAACGGGATCAGGAAATTCCATACGCTCTAAAATTACTTTATCTTTTTCGCTAGCTAGCGTATCGCCGGTAAGGGTATCTTTAAGACCCACGACGGCGCCTATTTCGCCCGCATAAAGCTCCTTGATCTCTTCTCGTTTATTTGAGTGCATCCTTAGCAAGCGTCCGATGCGCTCTTTTTTGCCTTTGCCAGTATTTACGACGTAGCTGCCACTTTCCAAAACACCGCGATAAACGCGTACAAAGGTAAGCTGACCTACAAAAGGATCGGTCATAATCTTAAATCCAAGGCCCGCGAACTCGCCCTCGTCGGTAGAGCTTACGTGAACCTCGCTGCCGTCCTCATACTGACCCTTAATCGCAGGCACTTCATCAGGCGCAGGTAGATAATCTACGACCGCATCTAGCAAAGGCTGCACGCCCTTGTTTTTAAATGCGGTGCCGCATAGCATAGGAAAAAAGCTTAGGCTTAAGCAGCCTTTCTTGATGCCCTTTTTAATCTCTTCTACGCTTAGCTCTTCGCCGTTAAAATACTTCTCCATCAAAGCTTCATCAGTCTCTGCTACCGCTTCGATCATCTTGTCGCGATACTCTTGCGCTTTTTCTCGTAATTCAGCAGGAATTTCAACGATCTCGGGAGCAGAAGGACCCTTGCTATCATCCCAAACGAGCGCCTTCATAGTAACCAAATCTATAACACCCTTGAAATCATCCTCTGCGCCGATCGGAATTTGAATCGGAACAGGATGCGCTTTGAGCCTATCTTTTACTTGCTGTTCGACATTATAAAAATTTGCGCCTACGCGGTCCATCTTATTTACGAAAATGATGCGTGGAACATGGTATTTATTCGCTTGACGCCAAACGGTCTCGCTTTGAGGCTGAACGCCTCCTACAGAGCAAAATACTGCTACCGCACCATCTAAAACGCGCATCGAGCGCTCGACTTCGATAGTAAAATCAACGTGACCCGGAGTGTCGATCAAATTTATCTGATGATTATTCCAAAAGCAGGTAGTTGCCGCAGACGTGATCGTGATGCCGCGCTCGCGCTCCTGCTCCATCCAGTCCATCGTAGCGGCGCCCTCGTGAACCTCGCCAATCTTATGACTCATGCCGGTAAAAAATAGAATTCTTTCGCTCGTAGTGGTCTTTCCGGCATCGATGTGGGCGGCAATACCGATATTTCTAACCATATGCAAAGGGGTTTTTCTTGCCATGATGCCCTCCTACCAACGATAATGCGCGAAAGCTTTGTTGGCCTCCGCCATCTTGTAGGTATCTTCTTTCTTCTTAAACGAAGAACCTTTAGAATTTGCGGCGTCCATAAGCTCGTAAGCCAGGCGCTCTATCATCGTGCGCTCGCTTCTTTTTCTCGCAAAAGATATGATCCAGCGGATAGCCAAAGCCTGCTGTCGAGCCGGCCTGACCTCGATCGGAACCTGGTAAGTAGCGCCGCCTACACGACGAGATTTTACCTCCATCAAAGGCTTAACGTTATCAATGGCATCGTTAAAAATTTCTATACCTTTCTTCTCTCCGCCTTTATTGTCGATGAAATTTAAGGCGCCGTACATGATCTCGGTAGCGACGCTCTTTTTGCCGTCGAACATAAGCGAATTAATAAATTTTGTGATTACTTTGCTGTCATAAATCGGATCGGGCATAACTTCCCTAACGGGAGCTTTTCTTCTTCTCATTTTATTCCTTCAAATTTTAAAATTTTACTCAAACTCGGCAAAATCTAGTGCCGGTCTGTTTAGGCCAAACTATTTTTTAGGTCGTTTAGCACCGTATTTTGATCTTGCAACGGTTCGTTTCGCAACGCCTGCAGTATCGAGCGCACCGCGGACGATGTGGTATTTAACGCCCGGTAGGTCCTTTACACGACCGCCGCGAACTAGCACGATGGAGTGCTCTTGTAGATTATGACCTTCACCGCCGATATAGCTGATGACTTCAAATCCGCTAGTAAGCCTTACTTTGGCAACTTTACGAAGCGCGGAGTTTGGCTTTTTAGGGGTCGTGGTATAGACCTTAGTACAAACTCCTCTTCGTTGAGGGCAATTCTTTAGCGCCGGAGACTTCGATTTCTCGCTAAGCTTCTTGCGCTCTTTTCTGACCAATTGATTTATGGTTGGCACATCTTTCCTTTCACAAAAATTTATTCAAAAAGATTTGGATTATACTTTGTTTAAACTTACAGAAACGTAAATTTAACTAAATTTTAATCTCTAATCAGTACAAACTCTCCGCCGCCGCAGATCACTAGACAGATCGCAGCGGAAAGATATAGATATACAATTTCCAGCTCAAATCCGCCCACTCCGGTAAGCGCACCCAACGGAGTATGTAGGACGTATATTATCATGAGCACGTTTGCGATCACAAGCAGAGCGCCTATGCGGCAAAATACGCCTATGATTATCATCGCGGGCGCCAGCACCTCGCCCACGTATGCGCCGTAGGCCACCAGATCCGGAATTCCTCTGGCTACCAACATCGATTTCACGCCGTCTATGCCGTGAGTGAACTTAAAAATTCCGTGCATTAAAAGACAAACTCCAAGCCCCAACCTGACAAACAACAGACCGAAATTTATGTTGATCATATTCATGTTTCATCCTTTAAATTTAGGGCTTTTTGCCCTAAATTATTTTTTAAGTTTAACTTCCTTGTCTTTATACAGACCGGTTCCGACCGGAATTATGCGACCTAAAATTACGTTTTCTTTCAAGTCCTCTAATCGGTCAAATTTACCCGCGATACTAGCCTCGGTTAGAACCTTCGTAGTCTCTTGGAAGGACGCTGCCGAAATGACGCTATCACTTCCAACAGCCGCGCGAGTTACGCCCAGTAGCACAGACTCAGCAATCGCAGGCTCGCCACCAATTTTTATAATACGCTCGTTTTCTTCTCTAAATCTGCGGCGGCTAATCAGATCACCGACGATTAGCTGAGTATCGCCACTATCGACGATTCGGACCTGGCGGAGCATCTGTGATACGATGATCTCGATATGCTTATCGCTGATGACGACACCTTGAGAGCGGTAAACCTGTTGAATTTCGCTTATCAGATAGTAATGCAGCGCCTTTTCGCCTAAAATTCTAAGCACGTCGTGCGAGCTGATAACTCCGTCGGTAAGTTTCTCGCCTGCGTGGACGAACTCGCCGTTTCGCACTTGGATCTGGCGGCTCTTATCGATTAGATACTCGGCGCTCGTTCCGTCCTCGCCCTCGATTATAATACGCTCTTTCGCGCGCAAAGCCTTATCAAAGCGGACAGTTCCGTCGATATCCGCGATAATCGCGGTATTTTTTGGACGGCGCGCCTCAAATAGCTCCGATACGCGCGGCAAACCGCCAGTGATATCTTTTGATTTCGCAGCAGCCTTAGGCGTCCTAGCCAAAATATCTGCAATCGCTACCTGATCGCCCTTATTCGTAAAAATCGCAGTCTTTGGCCCTAGGTTATATTTGATAGGCTCGCCCTTACTAGGAGTTACAATAATGGCCGGTTTAACGCCCTGCGGCAGGTACTCGTTGATAACTAAACGGCTCTGGCCGGTAGTCTCGTCGTATTGCTCCGTAGCGGTATATCCAGGCTCGATATCCTCGAAACTGATCTTACCCTCACACTCTGCAGCTACCGGGATAGAATACGGATCCCACTCCGCAATGATCAAGCGATCGTCTTTTTTAGGCTTGGCGATAAGATCATCGCTTTTTACGACGCTATTATCATCATAGGTAATGACAGATTCACGCGGTATATAGTGGCGGATTGCCTCTCTGCCGTTTTCATCGGAGATGACTACGTACATACCCTTCTCGCTTACGACGTGACCTTTTTTGATATCTCTTAGCCTCTCTAAATAATCGCCCTTGAGGATGAAATACTTAAGCGTACCATTTGCTCCCGCTTTGATCTTTTGGGTTACCGGCTCGCCGTCTTTGACGCGAAGTTCGCTTGCAAACGGAATTCGAGTAGGGATATTCCAGTCTTCTTTTATAACCTCTACTAAACTATCATTTTCTCCAACAGTTTCGCCGTCTTTGAATACGATGTAGAATTTTCCCTCAACTTTACCGCTTACACCTGCAAGTTCGGTAGGCTTGGCTAGATCGTGGCGCCGGATAGTATATCTAAATTCTTCCTTCTTACCCTTTAGCATGATATTCACATCATCGTGAGTTATATCGATACTTACCTTACCGGTAATTGGAGCTTTGATCTTAGGCTCGACCAAAAGCACCGCGGCATTTCTGCGGTTCATTACGATATTTTTGCCGCCGTTTTCATAGGTCTTGACGTTATAATATCTGATAAAGCCCTCTTTATCGGCGATTACTTGGCGATCTTGCTGCTCGGTAGATGCGGTACCGCCGGCGTGGAAGGTTCGTAGCGTAAGCTGCGTGCCCGGCTCGCCGATTGATTGCGCCGATATGATACCGACCGCTTCGCCCGGTTTTACCAGCTTGCCCTCGCCTAAATTTACGCCGTAGCACTTCGCACAAACCCCTTTTTCAGCCTTGCACGTAATAGGCGTGCGGATACTTACGGATTTGATGCCGGCATCGACTATGGTGCGTACCTCATTAACGCCTAGAAGCGTGCCTTCGGTGAATAAAATTTCATTCGATACCGGATCAATCACATCCGAGCTTAGCACCCTACCCATAATCCTATCGGCTAGGCTTTCTATTTGCGTTCCGTTCTCTACAATCTCGGTAACCTCGATACCCTCGTGCGTACCGCAATCGTGCATCGTAACTCTAACATTTTGCGCGACATCGATCAGCTTTCGCGTTAGATAGCCCGCGTTTGCGGTTTTAAGCGCAGTATCGGCAAGACCTTTACGCGCGCCGTGAGTCGAGATGAAGTACTCGTTTACATTCAGACCCTCTCTAAAATTTGAAGTAATCGGCGTCTCGATGATCGAGCCGTCCGGCTTACTCATCAGACCTCTCATGCCCGCTAGCTGCTTGATCTGCTCAGCGCTACCGCGTGCACCGCTATCGGCCATCATATAGATCGAGTTAAAGCCGTCCTTATCCTTCTCCATCATCTTCATCATCTCATCGGCTAGCTTCTTACTAGTGCTGGTCCAGATGTCGATCGTTTTATTATAGCGCTCGCCGTCAGTTAGCAAGCCCGCGCCGTATTGGTTCTGAACCTCTCTGACCTGCTTTTTAGCCTCTTCTACAAGACCTGCTTTAGACTTCGGCACGATGATATCCGAAACGGAGATCGATACACCCGCTTTAGTCGCGGATTCAAAGCCTAAATTTTTAAGATTATCCAAAAATTCTGCGCTTATCTCAAGGCCGCCGTTTTTATAGACGTAATCGACAAGCTCGGCGATATCCTTTTTCTTCATAATCTTATTCCAAAGATGATCCGGAATAAAGCTAGGCAGGATCGATTTGATGATCAAGCGGCCCGCGGTCGTAAAGATAATGCGGCGATCGATCATCGTTTTGATTTTAGCGTGGATGTCTAGGGCATTTGCCTCCACGGCGAGCATTACTTCATCGACGTTTGCAAAAATTTTATTTGTTCCCTTGGCGCCTGGCTTTTCCAAGCTTAGATAATAAATTCCCAAAACCATATCCTGGCTAGGCACCGCGACGGGCTTTCCGCTCGCAGGAAGCAAGATATTCATCGAGCTTAGCATTAAAATTTTGCACTCCGCGATCGCCTCTTGACTAAGCGGCACGTGCACCGCCATCTGATCGCCGTCGAAGTCCGCGTTGAACGCGGCGCAGACTAGCGGATGCAGCCTGATCGCCTTACCCTCGACGAGCACGGGATGAAACGCCTGAATAGACATCTTATGAAGCGTCGGCGCGCGGTTTAGCATAACCGGGTGATCCTTTACGACCTCCTCCAAGCACTCCCAAACTTCATTGATCCTATTTTCGATCATCTTTTTGGCCTGCTTGACGGTCGTTGCGTATCCCTTCTCTTGCAGGCGGGCGATTAGATGCGGCTTGAATAGCTCAAGCGCCATCGTCTTAGGCAGACCGCACTGATCCATGCGTAAATTTGGACCTACGACGATGACGGAGCGACCCGAAAAATCCACACGCTTGCCGAGCAAATTTTGACGGAAGCGGCCTTGTTTACCCTTAATGATCTCGCTTAGAGATTTAAGCGGTCGCTTATTAGCGCCTTTTACGGCGTTGGCGCGACGTCCGTTGTCAAAAAGCGCATCCACCGCCTCTTGAAGCATTCGTTTTTCGTTGCGGATGATGATCTCGGGTGCGTCGAGCTCCATCAGCCTTTTAAGTCTAGAATTTCGATTTATGACGCGGCGATATAGATCATTTACGTCCGAAACCGCAAATTTACCGCCCTCTAGGCTAACGAGCGGGCGTAGATCGGCAGGCAGTACGGGCAGATTTGTAATCATCATCCACTCGGGCTTATTGCCGGAATTTAAGAAGCTCTCGACGACCTTTAGACGCTTGACGATGGTTTTTTTCTTCGCTTCGGAGTTCGTATTTTCCATTTCCTGTTTAAGGGCGGATAAAATTTCGACCAAATCAAGCTCGGCTAGCATATCGCGGATCACCTGACCGCCCATTTTAGCGACGAAGCCCGTCTGCGAAAAGCGCTCTTTTAGGCTCTGATACTGCTCTTCATTTAAAACGTCGTATTTCTCGACCTTTTTAGAATTTTCGTTGTCGTAAAATGCCTCGCCTGCACTTTCCACGATATACGCCTCGTAGTAAAGCACGCGCTCAAGATCTTTCATCTTGATGTTTAGTAGCGTACCGATGCGGCTAGGCAAGGAATTTACGTACCAAATATGCGCCACCGGCGTTACCAGCTCGATATGCCCCATTCTAGTGCGGCGGACCTTCGAGCTCGTGATTTCGACACCGCATTTTTCGCACTTCCAGCCCTTATATCGCATCTTTTTATATTTGCCGCAGATGCACTCATAATCTCTTACGGGACCGAAAATTTTAGCGCAAAAAAGTCCGTCGCGCTCCGGCTTGAGCGTGCGGTAATTGATAGTCTCCGGCTTTTTTACCTCGCCGTGGCTCCATGCTTTAATCTGCTCGGGGCTAGCAAGCCTAATAGCAAACGCGTCGAAGTCGTGAACTCTAGCGTCCTCTTTTATCTCTATTCTTTCTAAATTTGAATTATCGCTCATTTATTCTCTCCATTCTCGTAAATTTCAACGTCTAGAGCAAGCGATTTAAGCTCGTTTGTTAAAACAAAAAATGTCTCAGGAATCCCTGTAGACGGAACGTTTTCGCCTTTTGTTAGCGCCTTATACGCAGCCAAGCGTCCGTCAACGTCGTCGGATTTGATCGTTAGCATTTCGCGGAGCGTGTATGCCGCGCCGTATGCCTCCAGGGCCCAAACTTCCATCTCTCCAAATCTTTGACCGCCGAATAGCGCCTTGCCGCCGACCGGCTGCTGCGTAACTAGGCTGTAAGGACCGGTGCTTCTTGCGTGAACCTTCTCATCGACTAGGTGGTGCAGCTTGAGATAATACATGCAGCCCACGTTTACGCGCTCTTTGATCTTTTCGCCGGTGCGGCCGTCGTAAAGCTCGGTCTTGCCGTCCTGATCGATGCCCGCCATTTCAAATAGCTTTTTGAAATCCTCCGGTACAATGCCTTCGAATATCGGAGCGGAAAATCTAACGCCCTTAGCCCAGTCTCTAGCGTATTTCAAAAGATCTTCGTCGCTGATCTTCTCAAGCGTTTTTTTAGCCTGCATTAGCTTGGAAACGCCCGCGATCTCAATCATTTTGGCGCGAAGGGTTTTTATCCATTCGCCCGTTTTCTCCTCTAAAATTTTAGCGATCTGCTCGCCTAAGCGCCAGCCCACAAGACCTAAGTGGCTCTCCATTATCTGGCCGATATTCATACGGCTTGGAACGCCGAGAGGATTTAGCACGATATCCACGCGCTGTCCGCTAGGCAGATACGGCATATCGACCTCAGGGACGATATTTGAAACGATACCCTTGTTTCCGTGGCGACCCGCCATCTTATCGCCCACTTTTAGCTTGCGCTTAGTTGCTATATAGACCTTTACGAGCTTAACGACGCCGCTTGGCAAGATATCGTCTTTTTCTAAAATTTCGATCTTTTCGTCATGCTCCTCTTTGAGCTTGCGCTTCTCGTTTTGGAAGTGATTTTTTAGCTCCTCGTATTCCTTCTGAACAGCTTTAGAATAGGCTTTGACGAAAGAATTTAACGTAAAGCGATTGGAGCTTTCAAGCTCCTCTTTTTTAACCTTATCGCCTTTTTTATAATCTTTTTTATTTAGGCTTTGATCGCTTTGTAAAGCGCTTTTAGAAAGTAGCGCCACTACCTTTAGCATCTCCTCGCGATCAAGCATCAAAAGTCTGTCGTGATGCTCCCTTTCGAGCTCGGTTTTTTCATCCTCGTAGGCTTTGTTCGTGCGCGGATCCTTCTCGTAGCCTTTTTTGGTAAAAATTTTAACATCGATTACCACGCCCTCCATCGAAGCGGTAGCGTAGAGCGATTTATTTACCACATGCCCTGCCTTCTCGCCAAAAATTGCGCGCAAAAGCCTCTCTTCAGGCGTCGGCTTGACCTCGCCCTTCGGAGTTACCTTGCCTACTAGGATCATGCCAGGTTTGACGTGAGTACCGATCTTTACGATACCGCTATCATCGAGGTGGGTAAGCTCCTCCTCTTTGATGTTAGGGATATCGCGAGTGATCTCCTCTACGCCGTCTTTTAGCTCTCTGGCTTCAATATCTTTCTCATAAACATGCACGCTGGTGTATTCGTCGGCGCGGATCATCTTTTCGCTCATAACGACGGCGTCCTCGTAATTGTAGCCGTGCCAAGGCATAAAGGCTATGAGGGCGTTTTTACCGATCGCAAGCTCGCCACCGTCCATGCTAGGACCGTCGGCTATGATTTGACCCGCCTTTATCACGTCGCCTTTACGCACGATAGGACGCTGCGAAAAGGTAGTATTTTGGTTGGTGCGTAAATTTTTCTCCATCGAGTAGTGATCGATAAACGGCCCCTTCTCGTCTTCGCCCAAAATGAATATGTTTTTATTATCGACCTTTTCTACGATGCCGTCGCGTTTAGCTTTGATAGCTTCCCACGAATCGCGCGCGATAATCGCTTCCATGCCCGTTCCAACGATAGGAGCGGTAGAATGTAGAAGCGGCACGGCTTGACGCTGCATGTTCGAGCCCATAAGCGCGCGGTTAGCATCGTCGTGTTCCAAAAACGGAATCAGCGACGCCGCTACGCCCGCGACCATACCGGAGCAAAGATCAATTAGCGAAATATCCTCACGTTTAGCCATGATGTTTTCGCCGTCTTTTCTAACCTCCAAAAGCTCCTCTACGATATTGCCCTCTTCATCCAATTTAGCGGACGCAGGAGCGATTACGAGCCCCTCTTCCTGCGTAGCGGTAAGATAGACGATCTCGTCGGTTACCTTGCCGTTTACGACCTTTTTATACGGAGCTTCGACGAAGCCCAGATCATTTACCTTCGCATAGGTCGCTAGGGTGTTAATAAGACCGATGTTTTGACCCTCAGGGGTCTCGATAGGGCAAATTCTACCGTAGTGCGTAGGATGGACGTCGCGCACCTCAAAGCCGGCGCGCTCTTTAACCAGTCCGCCCTCGCCCAGCGCAGATAGACGGCGCTTATGCGTGACCTCGCTAAGCGGGTTGGTCTGATCCATGAACTGGCTTAGCTGGCCGCCAGTAAAAAATTCCATAAGCGTAGTGGTAATGATTTTAGGGTTTACGAAATCATACGGCATAAGTTCGTCTAAATTTCCGCTAATGCCGGTAAATTTATCTTTGATCGCCTTTTGAACCTTGATAAATCCAAGGTGCATCTCGTTTGCCAAAAGCTCGCCAATCGAGCGAATACGACGATTGCCGAGATTATCGCGATCATCGATGAAGCCATCGCCGTTTTTGACCCTGATTAGGTATTTCGCGGTTTTGATAATATCCTCGCTAGTTAGCACGGTTACGTACTCCGGCGCCTCAATGCCTAGTTTATGGTTCATCTTCATACGACCGACTTTGGTCAGATCGTAGCGCTCAGGGTTGAAAAATAGATCGTTTACAAAACTCTTTGCCGCTTCTTTTACCACCGGCTCGCCCGGGCGCATAACCTTGTAAATTCTAATCGCAGCTAGATCGTTCTCGTCGTCTATGCCCTCGCTTTGCTGCAAGAGCTTAAGCGCGTCCGCGTCTTGAATGAAGGAATTTATGATCGAAGTATCTACACCGCTAGCTAGGTCGTTAGCAATCGTAAATTTTTTCTCGGTGTTAGCGATCTTGGCTAGCTTGCCCTCATCTAGCGCAGTTAGCGAATCAAAAAGCACCTCGCCGCTGTTTTTATCGACGATGGCATCGGCTAGGTAGCGCTCGGCTAAAATTTCAGCCGGATATTCGATTAGCTTTAGTCCATCCTCTGCTAGCTTCTCCGCTTTTTTAGCTGTTAGGCGCTTGCTTGCTTGATGAAGCACTTCGCCCTTTTCGTTTATAATGTCGTAATCGAGCCTGCCCGCGTATTCTTTCGGATCAAAATCGGTTAGGAATTTTCCTTTTTTAATATAGATTGTCTTAATAGGATAAAATAATTTTATGATATCTTGTTTTTTGTAACCTAGTGCGCGAAATAGGATCGTGATCGGAACCTTGCGCCTTTTATTTATACGCACGTATAATACGTCTTTTACGTCGTATTCGAAGTATAGCCAGCTGCCGCGATCGGGTATTATTTGAGCGGTATAGATGAGTTTATTTAGAACCGTAGGGCTCTCTTCCTCTTTGAAGATTACGCCCGGGCTTCTGTGCAGCTGATTTACGACTACGCGCTCTACGCCGTTTATGATAAATGAAATTCTATCGGTCATTAAAGGAATGTCGCGAATAAATATATCTTGCTCTTTGATCTCTTTTACGCCGATTTTTTTGCCCGTCTTTTCATCGCGCTCATGCACTAGCAAACGGAGCTTCATCTTTAAATTTACAGAATAAGTAAGCCCTCTTTCCATGCATTCTCTAATCGAATACTTTGGCTTTGAAATTTCGCTACTTACATACTCGATACTTAGTCTATTCTGTGCATCGTGGATAGGAAAAATGGCTTTGAAAACCTTCTCTATGCCGCTTTCTCCACCCGAGTTATCAAGATTTAAAAAATGATCAAAACTTTTCTTTTGTAGTTGTAATAAATTCGGAATTTCGATGTCTTTGGGAACCTTTGAAAAATCCACCCTAAGACGATTTCCTGAATATAGGCTGTTTAACATTCCACTACCTCGTAGTTGTATTTTAAAGAAAGAAGTGCCGCTGCGACGCACCGGCACACATTTGTATGCGAAATTTTAAAATTCCGCGATTTATTTGAGTTCGACTTTAGCGCCTGCTTCTTCAAGCTCTTTTTTGGCCTTCTCGGCGTCTTCTTTGTTAAGGCCCTCTTTAAGAACGGACGGAGTAGCCTCGGTAGCGTCTTTGGCTTCTTTTAGACCAAGACCTGTTAGGGCACGAACAACCTTAATTACGTTGATTTTCTTATCGCCCGCATCAAGCAATACGACGTCGAATTCTGTTTTCTCTTCAGCTGCTGCCGCACCTGCGCCGCCGGCACCTGCGCCGCCGGCTACCATAACCGGAGCTGCGCTTACGCCGAATTTTTCTTCGAATTCTTTAACTAACTCGCTAAGCTCTAGCACCGAAAGATTAGAGATATACTCTAAAACATCTTCTTTTGAAATTGCCATTTTATTCTCCTAAATTTTAATTAAGCGCTAGCTTCTTTTTTCTGCTTAAGCGCATTTAAGCCGATCGTAAAATTTTGGATCGGCGCATTCCATACTTGAAGTAACATCGCGATAAGCTCGTCTCTCGAAGGCATCTTCGAAAGCGCCCTAACCTTATCTACGCCGGCTACTTCCCCATCGATATGAGCGGTCTTAAGCTTAAAAATTTCATTTTTCTCTTCAAATTTAGCCGCTACTTTACATACAGAAAGCTGCTCGCCCCATAAGAAGATATTGGTATCTTTAAAATTAAGTCCGTTTTTTTCGGCATTTTTTAATGCGATATTGGCTAGGGTGTTTTTGATAACTCGAACCTTTACGCCCGCTTCGCGCGCGCTATTTCTAAGATCTTCAAGCTGCTTAACGCTAAGGCCTTTAAAATCGGAAATTACTATAGCTTCGCTAGCTTTGAAAGCCTCGCCAAGCTCCGCTACTATCTTTGATTTTTCGTCTCTCGTCATTAGGTCTCCTTTCCGATCGGTGATTTCAAGCCAAGCGATCGAAATTTTAAAATTTCGATCAATTAAGTTAAAAACCTTGAGCTATCTCCAATCTAAGATAAAAATTTAAAATTTTATTTTAAATCGATTATTTCTTGATTATCCAGTGTAACTGCAGGGCTCATAGTAAGTGAAAGCGATGCGTGAGTTACGTACCTACCTTTCGCAGTCGCCGGCTTATGCTTATTTATGGTTTTGATAAACGTCGTAAGATTGTCTAAAAGCTGCTCTTTGCTAAAGCTAGCCTTGCCAAGGCCTGCGTGGATATTTCCCTGCTTATCGACGCGGAAATTTACCTGTCCGCCCTTGGCGTTTTTAACGGCTTGAGCGATATCCATAGTAACGGTACCGGTTTTAGGGTTAGGCATAACGCCTTTTGGACCAAGAATACGACCTACCTTACCGACTAGCCCCATTAAATTTGGAGTGGCGATAAGAACGTCGAAATTTATATTTCCTTTTTGAATCTCTTCGATCAGATCATCGGCACCCACGATATCGGCACCTGCTTCGCTAGCCTCGCTAGCTTTTGCGTCTTTTGCAATCACGGCTACTCGAACGCTCTTGCCAGTGCCGGCAGGCAAAACGACCGAGCCGCGCACCATCTGATCGGCATGTCTTGGATCTACGTTTAGTTTAAGAGCGATCTCCACCGTCTCATCAAATTTAGCAGAAGCTAAAGTTTTTACCGTGCTTACCGCTTCGTCTACACTATAAATTTTATTTACGTCAACTTTTTTTAAAAGTTCGTTAAATCTTTTTGAATTTTTTGGCATATATTTCTCCGCAATTAAAGTGCTACCGCTTTTTTAAACCTTAGCGGTCAAAAGGTCTAGTCAGTTACCGTAATACCCATAGAACGAGCCGAACCCGCTATAATCCTAGCAGCCTGCTCTTTATCTTTAGTATTCAGATCGGCGATCTTTTTCTCGACGATCTCTAAAACCTGAGCTTTCGTTAAGGACGCCACCTTCTTTTTAAGAGGGTTGTCCGAACCTTTATCTATCTTCGCCGCTTTTTTGATCAAATCCGTCGCAGGCGGTTGCTTAGTGATGAAAGTAAAGCTTTTATCGGCATAAACCGTGATGATAACAGGAATATTAAAGCCCGCCATATCTTTGGTTCGCTCGTTAAACGCTTTACAAAATTCCATAATATTAACGCCCTTTTGTCCTAGCGCAGGACCTACCGGCGGGCTTGGATTTGCTTTTGCGGCCGCTATTTGCAGCTTGATTTCGCCAATAACTTTCTTAGCCATAAATTTACTCCTTATAAAATTTAAATAATCTTTTCAACTTGCGAGTATGAAATTTCAATCGGCGTGCTTCGTCCGAAGATCGAAACATTAAGGCGAAGCTTGCCGTGGATCATATCATACTCTTCTACGATGCCGTTGAAATTAGCAAAAGGTCCGTCGACGATCCTAACCGTCTCGCCCTCATCAAAATTAATCTTGGGCTTAGGAGCCTCGCGATTATTGATCTTTTCTAGAATTATTTCGATATCTTTTTCCGGTAGCGGAGAGGGCTTTTTTGCCTCGCCGATAAAGCGACTGACCTTAGGCAGCATCTGAATTCTATGCCATAAAGTGGTATCCAAATCTAAATTTGCAAAACAATACCCTGGATATAAGCTGCGCTCTTTAATGGTTTGCTTTGTATTTTTGACCTCTATAACATCTTCGGTAGGCACAAGCACTTCGCCGATTTTAGCCTCAAGCGCTTCGTCTTGCTTTAGCGCTTCTATCGCGCGCTTTACCGCCATCTCGCTGCCGGCGTAAGTTTGTATCGCATACCATTTATTTGCCATATTGTATCCTTGCTTAAGCCGTTATTAAAGCGGACATAATTAGATCCACTAGCGCTAAAAACAGTGCGATAACTACGACTACGACGACCACAGAGATATACGCTGTTTTAGTCTGGTCTTTAGTCGGGAAAATTACCTTATCTAACTCTACTTTTGCTTGTTTATAATACTCTTTTACTTTTTCCATACCCAATCCTCGTGGCAGGGCAAGAGGGATTCGAACCCCCAACCATCGGATTTGGAATCCGGCGCTCTACCGTTGGAGCTATTGCCCTATAACAATTAGCCTTTTAACTTTACTTCTTTATGAAGCGTATGCTTTTTTAATCTAGGGCAATATTTTTTAAGTTCTAGTTTTTCGGTCGTAGTTTTGCTGTTTTTATAAGTAGTATAGTTAATATCGCCACTTTCGGAGCATTTTAATCCGACCTTTACTCTACTTGAATTCTTTGCCATTTGGTTTCCTTGAATAAAAAAGCAAGCGGAATTTTAAAATTCCGCTTGCAAAAAATTAAGCGATGATTTTCGAAACGACGCCTGAGCCTACAGTATGACCGCCTTCGCGAATCGCGAAGCGAGTACCTTGCTCAAGGGCGATCGGAGCGATTAGCTCAACGGTAATTTTAACGTTGTCGCCAGGCATTACCATCTCGGTTCCCTCAGGAAGAGTAATCGAACCGGTAACATCTGTAGTACGAACGTAAAACTGCGGTCTATAATTATTAAAGAATGGAGTATGGCGTCCGCCCTCTTCTTTAGTTAGGATATAAACCTCGCCCTCAAATTTAGTATGAGGAGTGATCGATTTTGGTTTGCATAAAACCATACCGCGCTCTACTTCTTCTTTCTTGGTACCGCGCAATAAAACACCTACGTTATCGCCGGCTTCACCTTGATCCATCTCTTTTCTAAACATCTCAACGCCAGTGACGGTAGTAGTTTGAGTAGGTTTAATACCTACGATCTCGATAGTATCACCAACTTTAACGATACCTTTTTCGATTCTACCGGTTACAACGGTACCGCGACCGGAGATCGAGAAAATATCTTCGATCGGAAGAAGGAAATCTTTATCAGTATCGCGAACAGGGGTTGGGATATAGCTATCAACTGCGTCCATAAGCTCCATAATCTTTGCGGACCATTCGCCATCTTGTCCTGCTTTGGCTTCCTCAAGAGCCTTAAGAGCAGAGCCTTTAATGATTGGGGTTTCGTCGCCAGGGAATTTATACTCTTTTAAAAGATCTCTAACTTCCTCTTCAACTAGCTCTAAAAGATCCGGATCATCGACCATATCGGTTTTGTTTAGGAAAACTACGATATAAGGAACGCCTACTTGGCGAGAAAGCAAGATGTGCTCGCGAGTTTGAGGCATAGGACCGTCTGCAGCGGAAACAACTAAAATAGCTCCGTCCATCTGAGCCGCGCCGGTAATCATATTTTTTACGTAGTCGGCGTGACCTGGGCAGTCAACGTGAGCATAGTGACGTTTCTCGGTCTCATATTCGATGTGAGACGTAGCGATAGTAATACCGCGCTCTTTTTCCTCTGGAGCGTTATCGATATTGTCGTAGTCCTTTAGCTCAGCTAGACCTTTCCTGGAAAGAACAGCAGAAATAGCAGCTGTCAAAGTAGTCTTACCATGGTCAACGTGACCGATGGTACCAATGTTTACGTGTGGCTTGTTACGATTAAATTTTTCTTTAGCCATCATATCCTCCGTTATTGATTTGTGGATTACACAACAAACTAAGCGACTCTATTTTATGGAGCTCATAGCGGGACTTGAACCCGCGACCTCTTCCTTACCAAGGAAGTGCTCTACCTCTGAGCCATATGAGCCTAAACTCAGGCAAAGAGAAATCGCTACCAATACCCAACAATGCGACCAAAATTTAGATTATGTAAGCATATAAAAGCAGTTAAGTTTTACAGCTCCCAGTAAACCTAAATGGTGGAGCGGGAAACGGGGCTCGAACCCGCGACCCTCAGCTTGGAAGGCTGATGCTCTAGCCAACTGAGCTAATCCCGCATCAAAAATTCATGGTGGTGAGACGTGGATTCGAACCACGGAAGGCAAAGCCAGCAGATTTACAGTCTGCCCTCGTTGGCCACTTGAGTATCTCACCCTTTGATGAAATCTGGTCAAACACTGTTACAAAAAATGGAGCTGGTGGACGGGATCGAACCGCCGACCCACTGCTTACAAGGCAGTAGCTCTACCAGCTGAGCTACACCAGCATTTTGAAATTGAAGTGGCAATTATAACCGAAAAATCCCCAATTGTCAAGGCTAAAACAGCCTATTTTAAAATTTCATAAAATTTCTGCTATAATGCGCGCAATTTTAAATTTTAAGGAATTTTATATGAAAATCGTACCTTGGATCATAATAGTTTTTATGATTTATTTGATTTATTATTTTATCTCCCGCTCCGAAAAGCGTCTAAATACCCTTGAAAAGCGCCTAAATAAGATAGAAGAAAACTTAAGCGAGATAAAAAAGGCTACCGAAGCCAATAGGCTCTTGATCGAAGAAGCAAAGTTAGACTCTGAAGATGACGCAAAAGAGCAAGAATAAAATTAAATTTAAATCCATGATCTCGCTAGCTTAGCTTTTTTTGCTAAATACTCGTGCTAAAAATTGTGAGTATATTTTATGCATACTTTGGCATTTTTGAAAGAAATTTTGCCCCAACGCCAAAACCGCGAAGTGCAAGAAGCTCATACGTAACTAATTCTTTAAATTTTACGAAATTTAAAATTCGCGTTTTAATCCTGCAACGCTAAGCAAATCCACGCGAATTAATAAATCAAAATTCCAGCCATTAGCCGCAAATTCCATAGAATTTCAAACAATACCGCATAAAATTAAAATTTTGCCAAAATCCATCTTACAATTCAACTTCTTAAAATTTTGTGCAAAATCGCTCAACAAAATTATAAACCACAAAATTTTAGTATTTAAAATCACATTACCCAACCCCGCCGCAGCAGCAAAGCCTATGGGTTCCACCGCACGCCACTTCAGGCTGATATATCAGAAAGCTCAAAAGTGTAGACCATAACCTCTGCAAGCTAATGATAAAATTTCATCATAATTTTTAAAAACCAAAATTTAAAAAGCACGGAATTTTGTCCCAGGCTGTGAATTGAGTAAAAAGCTAGCGAAATGCAGGAGCTTCTAAAACGCAAAATTTATCCATTGGAATTTTTCTCGCTCATAAGCGCCTCAGCGATGAGCTCCAGCGGGTTTACACACCTCATCTGCGACCCGCTTAAAGAAAGCGAATTATTTAGCTGCATCCTGCACGCACTGCACTCAGCAGAGACTACGCGCACGGGTAGATCCGCCATTGCGCGCGCCTTAACTAATCCTGCTTCACGCGCGAGCTCGTAACGCTCGGTCTGCATCGTCACGCCGCCAAATCCGCAGCATTCATTAAGTTCATCCATCTCGGTTATTTCGTAGTTTTGAGCGAGCAAGCCACGCGGTTCTTTCCAAATACCCTGCATTTTGCGGGCATGGCACGGATCGTGATAAGTAATCGCTAAAGCCCTTTTGCCGCGGTGCATCAAAAGATCACTTAAGTTTGTAAATTTATAAAAGTATTCGCTAGCCATAAAAATTTTACTCGCAAGCTTTTGCGCACGGGCTTTCCATTGCGGCTCGTTTTCAAAAAAATTCGCGTAATCCACCCGCAACATTGCAGAGCACGTAGCCTCGGGCACGATAACCGCATCAAGAGCAGGCAGAGCTTTTTCGAAATATGCTATATTAAATTTTGCCACGCGTTCAACCGCTGCAAAATCTCCCGTAAAATACGCAGGAGCGCCGCAACAGGCTTGTTCCTTCATCAAATTTACGTTTAGCTTTAGCGCTCGTGCGATACGTAAAATCGCCTCTCCTACGCCCGTGTAAGCGTAGTTTGCCATGCAGCCTATAAAAATTCCAATAGTTTTTTCGCCGCCGTTGTCGATAAACTCTGCGTGAGAGTTCATAAAGCTCTCTTTTGCAGGAGCAGGCAACAAGCGCTCTTTTTTAAGTAGTGGCAAGTCAAATCTAGGCGACATAGAGCTTTGCGTATCTTTTCGCATCTTAAAGCCACAGCTAAGAAACACGTATCCAAGCGCTGCTGCTAGATCCAGCGCTTTGCGGTGCCCAAGCAGCCAAAACGCAGCTTTTTTGTACCACGCGATGCCAAATTTTTCCGCAATGCGCGCGCGAACATTCTCGATTGCCGTATCTATGGGCAAAGACTCGCCGCAAATATCTACGCAGTTGGTGCATAAAAAGCAGCTCTCAAAAATTTTCTTAGTGTTTTTATCAAGCTTTAGCTCATTCCTGCCGTAAGCGCCCAAAAGATCCACAAATCCGCGCGGGCTCGTTACTTCATCGCCGTTAATGCCATGAACCGTGCAGACTTGGATACATTTACCACATTTTACGCAGCGCTCGCTAAGTGCCGCAAAATCGAACGCTCCAAGCTTTGCCCTACTCATAGCCGCGCCGCTTAAACCGTTTTTGAAAAGCGCTTCTCGCCCAAATTTTTACCCATATACTCATCAAAGCACATCGCGATATTGCGGATCAAAAGCGTGCCGGTAGGCGTTACGGAAATTCTATTCGGCGAGACTTGCACGAAATCCTTTAGCGCCTCAAGCTGCTTTAGGCTCGCGCTAAAATGCTCGAAAAATTTTATCTTAAATTTCTCCTCGATCGCCTCTATATCGACGCAAAAATTACTCATCAGCCCCATAATCACCTCTTTGCGCAGCAGATCCTCTTCATTTAGCAAAACGCCCCTGCAATACGGCAGTCTGCCCGCATCGATCGCGGCCTCGTAAGCGTCCATATCTTTGAAATTTTGCGCGTAGTGGCGCGCGCCCTCGCCGATGCTAGTTAACCCGATGCCGATCAGATCGGCGCCGCCCTTGGTCGTATAGCCCTGGAAATTGCGGTGTAGCGAGCCGTTTTTAAGTGCAGTATGAAGCTCGTCCGCGGGCTTTGAGTAGTGATCCATACCGATCATCTCATATCCGTTCGCGCTTAAAAAATCGTGCGTAAATTTTAAAATTTCAAGCTTCACCTTAGGCTCGGGCAGTGTCGTCTCGTCAAATTTACGCATAGATTTTTTGATCCACGGCACGTGCGCGTAGTTGAAGATCGCAAAGCGGTCCGGATTAAGCGAAAGCGCAAGCTCCAGCGTGCGCTTAAAGCTAGCTAGGCTCTGATACGGAAGGCCGTAGATCAGATCCATATTTATCGATTTTATCCCCCTCTCGCGCGCCATGGCTATGACGTCCCTCGTAAGTTCGAAAGGCTGGATGCGGTGGATCTCCTTTTGCACGCGCTCATCAAAGTCCTGCACGCCGTAGCTGATGCGGTTAAAGCCGTTTGAAACAAGCACGCCTAGCTGCTCGGCGTTTAAAAATCGCGGATCGATCTCGCAGCTGATCTCGGCTTCGGGGCTGAAATTTTTAAAATATTTTTTGATATTTTTTATGTGGCGCGCGAGCTGTTCGGCGCTAAAATACGTAGGCGTACCGCCGCCGAAGTGCATCTGCACGACCTGGCGCGAGCCGTCCACGACGCCGCTTAAAATTTGCATTTCGCGCTCGATATAGTCCAAATACCGATCCATCTTGTCGCGCTTGCCCGTGTAGATTACGTTGCAGCCGCAAAAATAACAGGCGGAGCGGCAAAACGGCATGTGAAAGTAAAGCGACAGCGGCGTGGAGCTTTTCTGATTTTTCAGCTCGTTCAAATATCCGTCGTAGCTGAAGTTTTCGCTAAATTCCAAAGCGGTCGGATAGCTCGTGTAGCGAGGTCCCGGGCGCGAAAATTTCGCGTAAGCGTCGAAGTCTATGCTATTCACGGCCGCCCGCCTTAGTTTTGATAAGCTCTTCGATATCAATGAAAAGGTTTGGATGCAAACTTTTTACGCGCGAGACGACGGCATCGACGTCTAAGCTTAATCTTTTCGCACTCGGATTTGCGCCCGTTAGCCTTCTGATCTCGTCCATACACACGATCCACGCGTCGCCGAAATCCACCGGCGTATGCTGTAAAATCGAGCGCTCAAGCTTGAGATTAAAATTTTCCTGCATCGCGTTTTTGGTCGCGGCGATGAGATTCGCAAGCGATTTTATCGAGATCATCGTGTGCACTTCGTTATTTTCGTCAATGCCGAACCACGGCTCCTCGTCGCTCCACGAGCCGCTTTTTAAAGTGAGCTTTTTCTCGTTGTCCTCGCCCTGTGAAATTTCAAAAACCGTCCTTTTCGAGCTATCCAGCCCGAAAAATTCGCTCGCTTTGTCGATCTTTTTTAGAGCTTTATCTTTTTCTTCCATGCGTTCTCCTAAATTTATCTTTTTTGATCCAGCCAGACCATGACGCCCTTTTGCGCGTGCAGGCGATTTTCCGCCTCTGCAAAAATTTCATCCGCATGCGCTTCAAACACAGCCTCGCTTACCTCATATCCGCGGTACGCCGGCAAGCAGTGCAAAAAGATCGCGCCGCTACCTGCTAGAGCCATTAAGCTTTCATCCACGCAAAAGCCCGCGAAATCGCGAATTCTTTGCTCCTTTTCGCCTTCTTGCCCCATCGAGACCCAAGTATCGGTCGTCACGACGTTTGCGCCCCTTGCGGCTTCCTTTATATCGTTCGTTATTAAAATTTTGGCGCCTGAAATTTTAGCATTTTCTTGCGCCTGCGCTAGTATCTGCGGATCAGCCTCATAGCCCACGGGTGTCGCTACTCGCAGCTCAAAGCCAAGCTTGCTGGCAAGCATGAGCCACGAGTGCGTCATATTGTTGCCGTCGCCCACATACGCGGCTTTTATCTTTGCAATTGGGATGCCACACTCCACGATCGTCATTAGATCCGCCATCAGCTGCACGGGATGAAATTTATCGCTTAGCCCGTTTATCACCGGCACGCGGCTAAATTCCGCAAGCTCTATGAGCGTCTCATGGCGATTTACGCGCGCCATGATCAGATCGCACATTCGCGAAATCACGCGTGCAGTGTCTTTGATAGGCTCGCCGCGCCCGAGCTGGATGTCGCGACTGCTCAAAAATAGCGCGTGCCCGCCGAGCTCGTTCATCCCCACGTCAAAGCTCACGCGCGTCCTGGTCGAGCTTTTCTCAAATATCATCGCTAATTTTTGATCTTTTAAATATGGCTTGAAATTTCGCGCCTTGGCTTCTTTTTTAATCTCAAAGGCTAAATTTAAAATTTCGATTATCTCGTCTTTGCTAAAATCGTTTAACGTAAGAAAGTGCCTCACATCGCTCCTTTATCTTTTATAAATTTACTAAAAAATTCTTTTAAATCACCTTTCGTCATATCGCCCGCAGCCACCTTTACGACTATATCTTCCATCGCCGCATAAAATTCCTCGTCGTCCAAAACTATAGAATTTGCCGACAAAAACATATCGGCTAGCAAAATCGCCGTCCTTTTATTCCCGTCGGTGAAAGGATGAAATTTTATGCACGAATGCGTCAAATGCGCGAGTTTATCCGCCATAGTAGGATAATACAGATCGTTTTTTATATTCTGCAATGCGGACGATAAATATCCAAGCGAAGTTTTATTATAACCCTTGCTTCCGCCTATTTTTTCTAGCATTTTATCGTGGATAAAAATAGCCTGATGCAGCGTTAAATATTTCATTTGTCTTTTTCATTTATCCTTTAATCGCTCAAAAACAGTCCTATTGCTCGGCTTATCTAATTTCGCAATAACGGCGCTCGAAAGTTCGCCAAAATTTTCTATATACTCATCCCTATTTTCGGGTAAAATTTTAGCTTCAAATTTCATCTTTTTTGCCAGCTTCATCACGGCGTCCAAGACGGCTTCCATTTCGTTACTTTTAATCTCTAGTGCTATTTTATTCATCATCAAGCCCTGTTTAAAATTTCCGCGATCTCTTTAGCGTGATAGGTGATGATCATATCAGCACCCGCGCGCCTTATGCCTATCATCGTCTCCATCATCACGCGCTCATAATCGATCACGCCCGCTTTTTTACCCGCCTGCAAAAGCGCGTATTCGCCGCTTACGTTATACGCGCAGATCGGCAGTAGCGTGCGCTCTCGCAGATCTCTGATTAGATCCAGATACGCAAGCGCGGGCTTTATCATCAAGATGTCCGTCCCCTGCGCCTCGTCTTGCAGGCTTTCGTTGATCGCCTCAAATCTATTTGCGGGATCCATCTGGTAGCTGCTACGGTCGCCAAAACTAGGCGCTGATTCTGCCACGTCGCGAAACGGCCCGTAGTAGCCGCTGGCGAACTTCGTCGAATACGCCATAATCGGTAAATTTTCAAATCCGCCGCGATCGAGCGCTCCTCGCAAAGTCTCGATAATGCCGTCCATCATGCCGCTTGGAGCGATCATGTCCGCGCCCGCTTTAGCGTGGATGAGCGCTTGCTGCGCCGAAATTTCAAGCGTCGCGTCGTTATCCACCGTCTGATGCACATGATCGATGATTCCGCAGTGCCCGTGGTCGGTGTATTCGCAAAAGCATAGATCGGTGATTACTAATAAATTTGGAAATTTAGCCTTTATCGCGCGCAGCGAAGTCGCGATGATGCCGTCCTCACTTAGCGCGTCCGAGCCGATGCTGTCCTTTAGCGAAGGAATTCCAAAAAGTAAAATTTTATCCAAACCAAGCGATATGAGGGCCTCGCACTCTTTTAAAATTTCATCGACGCTCATCTGAAATACGCCGGGCATCGAGGCGATCTCCTTTTTGATGCCGCTTCCTTCCACCACAAAAAGCGGATAGATTAGAAAGCGGGTTTGCAGATCGGTTTGTCGCACCAGATCCCTAAGCGCGGGGTTTATTCGTAGGCGTCTAAATCGTTTAAACATTATTTTTCCTTTTTTAGCTAGAATTGTAAGATTTATAATATCACAATCGGAGTAAATTTAAGCATGGATATAAAAATTTCAGAAGTCGCAAATCTCCCCTCCCGCTTCGGAAGCTTCCGCGTTCAGTCGTTTAAGCAAGGGAATAAGGAGCATTTGGCGATATTTAAGCAGCCTTTCGCGGATATCGTAAACGTGCGTATCCATTCGGAGTGCCTCACCGGCGATGCGATCGGCAGCCTAAAGTGCGACTGCCGCGACCAGCTCGAAGCGAGCCTAAAATATATCGAAGAGCATGGCGGCATGGTGATCTATCTGCGTCAAGAGGGGCGCAATATCGGGCTTTTTAATAAAATCAACGCCTACGCGCTGCAAGATCAAGGCCTCGATACGATCGAAGCAAATCATCAACTCGGCTTCAAAGCGGACGAGCGCACCTACGAGATCGTGGATTTCATACTCGCTCATTTTGGAATTTCGCGCATAAATCTACTTACGAACAACCCGCAAAAGCTACACGATCTAAAGGTGGAAGTAGTCGCGCGCGTGCCGATAATCATCACGCCTAATAAATTTAACGAAAACTATCTGCGCGTCAAAAAAGAGCAGATGGGGCATCTGCTGTGAAGCTTGCGCCGGACGAGAGCTTTGGCGAGCAGGTAGCTAAATTTAAAGCCTGCCTGCAAAAATTTAATGCCGTCCATAGCCTCACGAATTACGACGATTTAGACGCGGTGGTGCGCGACAGCCTAAGCGGAGCAGAGTTCATACCGCGCTATCCGCGCATCGCGTGTGACGTCGGCTCGGGAGCGGGCTTTCCCGGGCTATTTTTGGCGCTCGCGCTGCCGCTGTGCGAGTGGCATCTGTTTGAACCAAATCAAAAAAAAGCGGCGTTTCTAACCTACGCGAAGGTTAGCCTCGCTCTAGCTAACGTAAAAATCCACGCCGAGCGCGTGCAAGACGGCGCAAAGCTACGCGCCGATTTGATAAGCTCGCGAGCGCTAATGAGCGCGCTAAATTTAGTCGAAATTTGTCGCGGCTTTTACGACGAAAACACTACGTTTTTGCTCTACAAGGGCTCGGGCGCAGAGGCGGAAGCAGCGGAATTCCGCAAGGAATTTACAGGCGCGCACTGCGAAATTTTTAGCGGCGAAAACGCTTTGAAAAATAGAAAATTTTTAGTAATCAAAGGGGTAAAATAATGGGAAAAATTCTAGCCGTCGCGCTTATCGCGGCGCTCATATATTTTTTGATAGTGCCTAGATTTCGCGTCAAAAAAAAGGACGATGCGACCGAGCTTTTGGCGTGCGACGAGTGCGGGACGTACTTTAGCAACGACGAGCTTGCTCTGCGCGATAAAAAGCGCCTTTGCAAATCCTGCGAAGCCAAACTAAGGGGCGGCAAATGATCATCCTAGGCCACGCGCTCGTGCCCTACGAGCCGCTGTATCTCATCAAAAACGGCGACGAAGTTTTCAAATACGACAATCTGCTCTTTAAATTTAACGACAGACTCATCGCCGCGGCGCAAAAGGCGCAGAAAAAATTTAGCGTTATTACGAACGATATAAATGAAATTTTACTCGCAAACGGCGCAGGCGCGCGCTTCATCGTCGTGGATAAAAAATCAGCCGCGGTCGCACAAAAGCTAGCCAACGATTATCTTTTCGACGCCAAGATCGCGATGTTTATCGGCTCTGCGCGGGCGCTAAAAAACTTAGCCGAGCTTGGTATCGATGTGGCGATCTTTAAAGACGCGATCGCAAACGCGCCCAAATCGCTACTTGCAAGCATCGGAGATAGCGTAGGCTCGAAATTTCACTTCGGGCTTCCGAAAAAAGATGAAATTTTTGACGGCGCGCAAAAGCTCGCAGATAAAATTTCGGCTCTGGATAAAAAGCTAAGCGCGCCCGCAGCCGGCGAAAAGGACGATATATGGAAAAAATAGCGAAATTCTAAGCGAATTTGTTCGCGAGGGGGCGCAAAATTCTATGACTCACGCAAATTAAAATTCCGCGCGAAATTTTGCCCAACCACGCAGCTTGGAATTTCACGCGAAATTTTATCCGCTTATGCGAATTGGATTCTACGCGGAATTTTGCCCTCTTTCGCAAATTAGAATTCCGCGCGAAATCCCACGTGTCCTCTGCGAAATTCTCTCGCTTACTCAATTTAAAATTTTACCCGCTCGGATAGATTTAAATTTTACGTAGAATTCCGCCTGTCCTCGCGGCAAGAAATTTCAAATAGAATTTTATCCTCCCGCGCGATGCGAAATTTTGCTAAATTTTCTACGCGCGATATAAAATCTATGTAAATTTTACTCGCGCGATTAGCGTAAATAAAATTCTGCCTCTGCCTAAGCTTCATAGAATTTCGCGCAAATTTTACCCGCAGAGGCGATATAAATTCCTAGCCATTGTTTTAAATTTTACTCGCGTTTTAGCTACTTTTATATGCACGGTAAGGATTTTTTAAAGCTAAAATTTTATATAATTATGCGTTTCAAAAAGGCATATTTTGAGTACTAAATTCTTTCTAGCGATCCTTGCGATAGGCGTTATAATGGGGCTTTGCGCAGGGGTCTTAAACTTCGGCATCAACGAAATTGAAACTTTTGCTTTCGGGCATAATGATGAGGAATTTCACATTATCACGGAGCAAACCACTGCGCTTAGGCGCTTTCTTAGCGTCCTCGCAGCCGGCGCAATCGTAACTTTAATTAGAATTCTGCTAATAAGACTGAAACCTTTTTTAAACGTAGCTTCGATGATGGATGGGCGAAATCCGCCGTTTTGGCAAAATTTAATCCACTCGGTTTTGCAGCTTGTAGCCATCGCTCTGGGCGCACCGGTAGGCAGCGAGGCTGCTCCGCGCGAGCTGGGTGGCTTATTTGCAGCTAAAATTTGCCGTGCCCTAAATATAAGCGGAGATGAGCTTCGGCTATTTATCGCATGTGGCGCGGGAGCGGGACTAGGCGCTGCATATAACGTCCCGCTAGCGGGCGCGCTTTTCAGCTTAGAAATTTTGCTTAAAAGCTTCGATACTCGAGCGATTTTATGCGCCTTTGCCACTAGTGCGGTGGCTACAGCTACAGCGGAATTCGGAGCTTCAAAAGAAATTTATTACGCAGTTTCGAACTTCGCCCCTACCCCACAGAATTTACTCGCAGCGGCTCTAATCGGGCTTGTCACGGGAGTCACAGCGAAATACTTTCAAGACGGAGTGCGCTTGTGCGAAAAGCTGCGCATAAAAAGCCTCAAAATCGCACTTACACTGCCGCTTGCGTTTTTACTTACCGCGGCGGTCGGCGCATACGTGCCTGAAATTTTAGGTAACGGGCGCTCTGCAGCGCAGTTTGCTTTCAACTCCGCATCCTTCAGCCCGTATTTGCTTGCGATTTTGCTTTGCAAAGCGTTTTGCATTCTGATGATCTTTCGCTGCGGCGGATACGGCGGCACGCTAACGCCAAGCTTCGCGCTGGGCGCAGTTTTGGGGCTATGCGTAGGATTTGCGATCTGCGAAATTCTGCCTATTAGCCTAAGCGCAGCGGGGGTTTGCGGAGGGGCTGCCTTTTTAGCGATCAACTTAAACGCGCCGCTTTGCGCCTTTGCCCTAAGTGCGGGATTTTGCGGGCTAAATCTCAACTCATATTCGGTCGTCGTTTTTAGCATCGTATGCGCCGTGATCGCTAGAAATTTACTGACGAAAAATTTAGCGTAGTCGCAGCGCTGATAATTCATACGCTGCAAACATAAATCGATGGGCGCGGCGATGATGGTCCAAGAACCTGCCCCGTCAGCATAGAGTGAGCGCCATAGGTCGCATCACTGGGCTAGGACGGAGCCGTAAGGATATGCGCCTAAGCTGATCGTTGGTAAATTTAAGATAAAATTTCGCCACTTTAACCAAAGGAGAAAACATGGGTTTACTTTCATTCGTAGCCGAAGCAGGCAAGAAACTACTAGGTCTAGGCGATGACGCCAAATCCGTAAAAGACGAGATCGCCGCCAATCTTAGCTCGACGCCGGTAGAGGGGCTAGAGGTCGAGGTGCAGGGCGACACCGTCAAAATCAGCGGCAATGCCGATAAGGAAACTCTCGAAAAAGCAGCCCTCATCGCGGGCAACACCGCAGGTATCAAAAACGTGCAGATCGAGGGCATTAGAGAGGATAGCGCCGAGAACTACTACACCATCGTAAAGGGCGATAACCTATCTAAAATCGCGAAGAAATTCTACGGCGACGCGAATAAATACAAGATTATTTTCGACGCCAACCGCGAGGTTATCAAGGACGCGAACCTAATCTATCCGGGGCAGAAGATCAGAATTCCAAAAATTTAAAGCTTACCGCTTTTGAATGCTGCGGCTTGATTTTGCAAGCCGCGGATTTTATTTTTGCGAGCATTGCGCTGCGTTTATGCGAGCTGCGTTTTATAAACCTGCGACGCAGCGCGATTTTGCGAGACGCGCTGCGGCAGGTAATCTACTATCCGCCGCACCTGCGCGCTGTCGCCCTATTTGAGAGCATATGAAACGCATTTGAAATTCCATTTATAAAGAACTAAATTTGGATAAATTTGAAATCAGCGCTACGCTAAAAAAGACCGAAACTAGGAATTACGACAAATATCCGATAATCATCAAAGACAACGCAATAGAGATGATAAAGCTATATCTGCCGATTGTATTTATTTTGGACTTTCTTTCACATTTTGCACCATACAGACCACCACATCCAGGAGAGCTAAATGAACGCCCAAAAGAGCTAGGAAGTTGCTATATTAAATTTAAAAATTCCGCCATAGAGTATTTTTCTACGAAGAAGAATTTAGTCCTGCTCGAAATAAAATTATCAAATATAGTGGGGATAAAACGAACCTTTGGACCTTCCCAACCCCAATTGCCGACAATCACAAAAAAGTTTGTAATTAGCGTCGTTATGATCTACTTCGTTTTAATGTCCGCCGTTTTTTACTTTAAAGGCTATGCGATAGCCCCATTCGTGGTACCGATAGCATTTGGGCTCGGCATGCTTCCATTGCTAATTTTTAGGATAATAAACGGGCTGGGGCTTGGGCTGGATATGCTAAGCGGCGATAGTTTGATTATCTTCGATAAGCATTTTATTATCGACGCCTCGATTTTAACGAGCAAGGAATACAAGGAGCTAAAAACCTATTTTTTACTAAAAACGGGAAAAAATTTAGACAAAATCCAGCCGCAAATTTTTATATAAGCTAGGAGTAAAGAGCATAATTTTAGACGTAAAGCAAAAATTTGATAAGCAGCTAAGCGATAAACGTTTAGAAAATAGCCTCGTATGAAATCAAAATTTAATAAAGAGCTAGACGGACTAAATTATCTTTTAAGAGTTAAAAATTTTTAGCAAAAATACCGCTCAAATTTTATTAAATCCAAATCCTCACATTCAGTTTTAAAATTTTAACGATACTCAAAAAGTTTAAAATTTCGCTCTTTATCTCGCTTGCGGGGTCGCGGCGCAGCACGCTTTCATAGACGCTAGGCTCGAAATTATCGCGCCTGGTGTGCACGAAAATATGGATCCGCCGCTCTCTGATGCTCGCCCAGATCTGCGCTCCCATCGCGTCGCCCACCGCCAAAAACCGCTCCATAAATGCGGGCGTTAGCACGTACATCGCGTTTTGCGGCTCATCGCTTAGCACCTTGTAGCGCGCGGCAAACTCCACGTTATCCATCGCAACGGGCTTTAGATCAATGTGCTGTTTATTTTGCATCTCACGCGGATAGATGAAAACGGGCGCGATGATGCGCTTGTTAAATTCCGCTACGAAAAACGCCCCCACGAGCTCGTGCTGCAAATTTTGATGAAAAAAGCTCACGTCGCTAAACTCGAAGCTCACCCCCTGCCACGCGCCGCCCACGCGGTCGTTGCCGTGCAGATTTTCGATAAACTCGAACAGATCGCTCTGCACCACGCGCCAAAACGGCACGCTGCCGTAGGAGACGTATTCGTAGCCGAGCTCGCGCACGAAAGGCGCCAGATAGTGCTGCTTGTAGTTTTGGCGGTACCGCCCGGTAAAGATCTCTTGCATGCTTTTTACGCCGAGCGCGTAAAGCCGCGCTGCTAGCCACACCGCGAGCGCGACCGTGGCCAAGCCTATCAACGTCTGCGGTAAGGCCGCGGAGTATTTGAAGATCAAAAACGAGATCGCGACCGCGCCGAACTTTAAAATATTTTCCGTGCCGATGAGATCCTTTTGCCAGCCGTTTAAGTGCACCTCTTTAAGGCTTACGGCGAGCGAGGCGACCGCCAGCAACATAAGCATCGTCGCGCTAAGGCTCTGCGCGCCCTGCCTATCTGCAAAATACGCGATAGCGCCGAACACCGCAAACAAGGCGATCGTGCTTACGACGACAATAAACTTTAGCTGCTCCACGTGCTTTTTCGCGTCCAGTCGCAGACGCTCCAAATCGTAAATAGTCAAAATTTCGCCTTTCTTTAAATTTGCCCGCAATTTTAGCGAAATTCTAGGAATTTTGGAATTTCAAAGCTCGCTCGTCTGCACATAAGGTGAATTTTTTATGAATTTCGCACAACCCCCCAAATTTAAGAATAAATTCAAAACTCTAAGTTTAAAATTTTGCCGTAGCGGGGCGGCGCGCAGAAATGAAATTTCGCATAAAAGCAGCGCCAAATTTTGGTGCGCGGAAGCAAAATTTAAAGCACAATTTAAAGCAAAATTTTGCGCGCAAACAAACCCCGCAAATCAAATCATGGAGCAAAAATGAGATATATTTTCGGACCCGTCGCCTCGCGTAGGTTCGGGCGCAGCCTCGGCATCGATCTGAGCCCGCAGCGCAAGCAGTGCAATTTCAACTGCGTCTATTGCGAGTTGGGCGCGGGCAAGCCGGTGAGTGCGATGAGCGAGCCCTGTGAGATCGGCCCGGTCATCGCCGAGCTGAAAACCGCGCTGCAAAGCCATGCGGGCATTGACGTCATCACGATCACGGCAAACGGCGAGCCCACGCTGCATCCGCGCTTTGCAGAGCTAGTGGATGCGCTAAAAGCGCTGAACCTGCCGCAGAAGCTGCTCGTTTTGTCAAACGGCTCGCTCGTGCGAGAAAACAGCGCGGCGTTAGCGAAGCTTGATATCTGCAAATTTTCGCTAGATAGCGCGCTTGCGAGGAGCTTTCGCAAGGTGGACGGCCCGCACGCGGGTATCGGCGCCGAGGATATCGTAAGTGCGATCGCGGATTTCGCGCGCGAGTTTCGCGGCGAGCTTGATATCGAAATCCTAGTCGTGCGCGGCATCAACGACACGCAGGAGGATTTCGCAGCGCTGAATGCGGCTTTAGCTCGCATCAATCCGCATCGCGTCGATCTCGGCACGATCGATCGCCCGCCCGCATACCGCGTGCAGGGGGTGAGCGAGGCGCAACTGCGCTATCTAGCCACTTTCATCGAAAATCAAAACGTAAATATCATCGCCGCGCCCAAATACGCAAGCGAGCGGCTAAGCTTTAGCGAGGATGAAATTTTGCGCACTCTCTCGCGCCGTCCGCAGCGCACGAGTGACGTGGAAGCGATGTTTGACGAGCCCAGCGCGCAGCTTTTAAAGCGCCTTGTGGGTGCAGGCAAGGTCGTTTTTGAGGACGGCTACTATAAAATCGCCAAGAAATAGCGGCGGAATTGCGAGGTAGAATTTAGTTTCGTAATTTAATGGCAAAATTTTATCGAGATTTCGCAGGTGTAATTTTCGTCCAAATTTTTAATAGGTGAAATTTTTACGTAAATAACCCGTGATGATGTGATGAAATAATAGGGCGCATAATCCAGATTTAAAATTCTCCAAAGAATAAATTTAATTGGCGAAAATTCTAATGGCAAAAATACGGGCACAAATGTTTCGGCTACAGAAAATTCCAATATCAAAAAAATATAATTTTAGAAATTCCGCCTTGCAAAATTCTGGCGGCGAAGATCGGGACGCTAAAAATTTAAGCGGCGAAAATCAAGATGCCAAAAATGCGGGCGCGCAAAATTCCGATGCGTAAAATTTAACTCGCATGATGAAAAATAAAGCTACATTAAAATTTAAAAATTTCACCGCCTGTCCGCGCTCTTTTTGGATTCGTCTAAGGCTCACGCGAGCAGGTGCGGCTATTTGCTGCGCACGTCCCGCCGAAGCCGTTTGCCTCGAAAGATTAAGCGCCGATGCAAAACCGAGCGGAGTGGGTAAAAATTTAAAAAGCCGAAATTTTAAAAGTCTAAATTTAAAAACCGAAACGCTACGAGTACGAATTGCGAGGCGGGTGACTATATAGACTTTAGTGCAGATTACGACGCGAGTTATGACATACGCCTTATAGCATTGCTGCAGCACATGCCAAAGTATAAACTTTAACGCAGATCGAGACTTAAATTTAAATATATGCCACGATATAAATTCTAGCGCGGATTATGACATAAATCTCGTCAAGGATCACGGCATAAACCAAAGTATGACTTACTACGACATACGCCCTAGTGCAGATCGCGACATAATTTCTAATGCAGATTATGATATAAATTCCGACAGAGATCGCGCCGTAAATTTTAAAATTTCAAACGCAAATTTAAAAGCCGGTTTAGCGCGCCCGAAGGCGGATTTTAAATGATTAAATTTTTAAATTTAAAAGTTGCTGCCGCCGTGTTCGCGCTACTGCTTGCAGGCTGTGACGGATGGAAGCGCCATCTAAGCAGCGACGGCGCCTCGCTCGCCTCCAAGTTCGACCCCTCCGAGCGCACACTAAAGATCGAGGGCAACGACAAGCTGCTCATGCTGTTTTTCTACACCAGTAGCCGAATTTAGAAATTTTAAAATTTATACAAAATTCTACGATTTGGAATTTTGATAAAATTCCGTAACTACCAGCTTCCGCTAGCACCGCCTCCGCCGAAGCTTCCGCCGCCCCCACTGAAGCCGCCTCCGCTAAAACCGCCATTTCCTCCAAATCTGCCAAAATCCCCGGATGAGCCGCCTCTCATGCGCGATGAGCGCGCGATTTCGTTTATGATGTCTGCACTTGAGATTATATCCTCATCGCTTATACTGTGGCGCGTCACGCGGCGGCTTAGTATCGCAAAAAGCAAGACCGCAAAAAGCACCATAAAGATCGCAAAGTCCTTGTTGCTCGGATCCTGCTGCGCGTTGGCGTTAAGGGGATCAAATTTTATATCGCTGCCTTCGATCGTGCTAATGATCGCTGAAATTCCGCTAATGACGCCACTTTCGTAATCCTCCTGCCTAAAATAGGGCAGAATTTTATTGCTGATGATACTCTTGGCGCGCATATCGGTTAGCACGCCCTCTAGCCCGTATCCGACCTCGATACGCACTTTATGCTCGTGCGGAGCGACGAGCAGCAGTACGCCGTTGTCGCGCCCTTTTTGCCCGATACCAAGAGCGCGCGCCTGCTCTACGCCGATTTCCTCAATAGAGTAGCCGCCGAGCGATTTTAGGCTTATGAACATGATCTGGTTTGTGGAATTTTTATCGAAAGTCGTTAAAATTTCATTCAGACTATCTCTCGCGACTGGGCGTAAAATGCCAGCCTCATCAATTACGGCGGTGCCGTTTGGATGGGCTAGATACTCGCTAGGTGCGGCGACGCTTATTACAAATAGCGCCATCAGGGCAAAAGCAAATCTCCAAGCCACTCTCATCGCAGCTCCACCAAGGTCTCTTCTATCTCGTTATTTTCGCTATCTTTAGGCACTCGCATGGCTAACTCGCACAGCGCGTCCATCGCCTTTAAAACGGCAGGCTCAAGACCTTGCGTGCTGGGGTTAAATTCCGTCGTGATACGTTCAAACTCACCCTTAGAGATAAACTCCGCCGCTTGCGCGCCGCAGATGATATGAGCGCAGCGCTCGCGGACGCAGACACAAAACATTATCGCTTCTTTTACGCTGCCATAACGCTCGTAAAATTTTTGCATCGCAAACTCGCCCGAGAGCCGAAGTCTGCGAGATTTAGGCGTGATTAGAGTTAAAAGCGTGGGGCATTTAGCTAGCAGAGCTTTAATCGCTATGAAGCTGAGCGCTACGATCTGCAGTAGCTCAGCTTTGCTTATTTGCGGCACGAAGCACAGAACGATGCCGATCGCAAACGCCGTCACTGCCGCCGCGCTATAGCTAGCTTCGCAGTCCTCGCTTGCTTCGCGCGCGACCACGCAGACGATCTGCGCACCGCTTGCGGCTTCGGTTTTCGTGATTAGCTCGTGGATTTTTTGCTTGCACTGCTCGCTTAGCATTTGTCTCCTTAGCGTTATTTAAACGAAACGCTAGGGGCTTTTTGGCTTGAGCTATCAGCGCTAAAGCTAGGTTTGATGCCGCCTAGTCCTACTATGCGCGCGATGATGTTTGTAGGAAAGGTCCTAATTAGCTTGTTGTATTCCTGCACCGAGGCGATGTAGTCCTTGCGCGCTACGGCGATGCGATTTTCCGTGCCTTCGAGCTGATTTTGCAGCTCGGCGAAATTCTGATTTGCCTTAAGATCCGGATAACGCTCGACTACCAGCATCAAGCGCGATAGGGCTGAGCTAAGCTCACCTTGGGCGCCGTTAAATTTTGCAAACGCCTCTGGATCTTGTGCTAAACTTTCTGCATTGATATTGACAGCGGTTGCCTTAGCGCGGGCATTTATGACGCCTTCTAAGGTATCTTTTTCATGGCTAGCGTAGCCCTTGACGGTTTCTACGAAATTTGGAATCAAATCGGCGCGGCGCTGATATTGGTTTTGTACCTGGCTCCACGCAGCTTTAACTTCTTCGTCTTTGCTTACGAGCTTGTTGTAAACCGGCACTGCAAATATCGCAAACGCAATCGCCGCAATCACTAAGACGATTAGAGCTTTGATTAAGATATGAAGCCCTCCTTTTTGGCGCGGATACTCTCCTCCGCCAAAGCTCTCGCCTCGCGCGGATAAGCCTTTATCGTCGTAACCTATACGCTCGTTATTTTCTCCTTGCAGCTCTTTCATTGAAATCTCCTTGGGATGTTGGAATTTAATTTGACTAAAATTTCATATTCGATCGTGCCGAAGTGTTTTGCCCAAATCCGCGCGTCGTCCAGCACGCAAACTCGCTCTCCGCCGAATTCCGCGCAGAAACTATCCATCGACATTTTTCCGAGCATTTTTTGCCCGCTTGCAAGCGCTAGCTCGCCCTCGCCGTCGTAGCGAAATAGCCCATCTGCGTAGCCCAGATCGTATGTGCCGATCCTCATATCGCGTGGCGCTTCAAATTTCGCGCCGTAGCCCACGCGCTCGCCTTTTTTTAGCACGCGCGAGCTGATTAGATCGGCATAGAGCTTTAGCACAGGGCGTAAATTTAGGCTCTCGTCAAATTGCGGATAGCCGAACTGCGCCATACCCACGCGTACGTATTCGTCCTCAAAGCCCGCACTTCGCTCGATAGCTGCAGAATTGCTCGAATGAAATTTTAAATTTTCAAAGCCCGCGGTGGCGGCTTTTTGCCTCGCAAGACGCTTAAATTCTATAAAATTTTGCCTTTGTGCGAAAAAATCGCCGCTTAGCTCGTCGCTTGCGCGAAAGTGTGTGAAAAAGCCGTGAAGCTTAAATCCGCCCGCCTTGCACATCCTAAGCGCCTCATCTAGCTCGTTCGCAGCGATGCCGTTGCGGTGCATAGCAGTATCTGCAGTGATATAAATTTTAAGCCCTCGTTTAAGACGCGAGAAGTAGCTCATATCGTTGATTGCGTAGTAAAACCGCTCGTCCTCGTCCCCGCGTGGAATGTGCGAGAGTACTAAAATTTCATCAAATAAATCCGCGATCTGCGCAGCTTCCGCAGTACTTCGCGTTACGGCGCGTACGAAGCCTAGTTTCGCCGCTTCCTCGCAGCAAAGCCTGCAGCCATGGCCGTAAGAATTATCCTTGGCTACTAAAAATACTCGCTCCGCTCCACCTACTTTGGCGGCGATTTGCGCTAGATTGTGCGCATAAGCGGCGCGATCTAAGATGATCTCAGACATCGAAGTCTAGCCCATAAGTGCGGTATAAATATGGCAGCAGCTTGCGCGCGGCGTAGTCGTATCCGTAGAATTTCGCATAAACTTCTTTCAAGCTAGCCGCGCCTGCACGCTCGAAATCAAATACGTCGGTACCCGCGATCTTTGGCACGCGCTCGTCTAAGAATTTAAAAAATTCCGCTCTCGCAGCCAAAAGCTCTTTTATATTTTTTTCAACCTCTTGCTTTTCAGATTCGTTCATCTCTGATCCTTTAAATTTTCTAGTTTACCTAAAAATACGCGCTGCATCTCGTCGCGAAACTCGGGGCTGCTGGCCTCGAAGCGAGTTACGATCACAGGCGTGGTGTTGCTTGCCCGTACGAGCGCCCAGCCGTTATCAAACCGCACTCTGATGCCGTCGATCTCGATAATATCGCGGATGGGCGGCAGCTCCGAGATACCTGCGTGGATTTGAGCTTTAAGAGCCTCGATGATCTTAAATTTCGCCTCCTCGCTCGTATTAAATTTAATCTCGTCGGTGCTAAAAACTCGCGGTAGCTTGTCTAGCTCGGCGTCTAAATCATATCCTTTAGCTACGAGCTCAAGCACGCGCATCATCGCATATACGCCATCATCAAAGCCGAAATATCGCTCTTTAAAATAAATATGCCCGCTAACCTCCGCGGCAAGATCAATACCGAGCTCCTTCATCGCCTTTTTGATATTGCTGTGGCCGGTCTTGCCCATGAAGCTTTTGCCGATCTTATCGATGGTGTCATACATCGCTTGAGAGCATTTAACCTCGCCTAGGATGCGCGGATGGTGCATGTTTAGAGCAAGCAGGCAGGCTAGTTCGTCGCCTTTGATATTACGGCGCGGAGTTAGCACGGCGATCCTATCGGCATCTCCGTCAAAGCCGAAGCCCAAGCTCACGCCGTCTTGCTTCATCGCAGCTTTGAGATCTGCTAAATTTTTCTCTTCGCTGGGGTCTGGGTGGTGGTTTGGGAAGTTGCCGTCGGGCTGCGGGAACAAAACTTTAGCGTTTAGATCCAGCCTTTCGATGATTTTAGTAGTCGTAACGCCTGCGGCGCCGTTTGCGCAGTCGATTATAAAAGGCGCGGTAAAGCCCTTAAGAGCCGCAAATTCCTTCTCAAAATATGCTAAATACTCGCTTAAGATGTCGTACTTCTGGGTGTTTGTATCGGTTGGAATTTCAAAATTTGAACCGATCAGCTCTCGCACCTGCGCGCCTAGGCGTTTCAAATCCTCGCCGAAGAAGCTGTCGGTGCCGATCGTGATCTTAAAGCCGTTGTAATTTTTGGGATTGTGCGAGCCGGTGATCATTACGTTTGCGTCAAATTTATGCGTAAAAACGCTAAAATAGCCCACCGGCGTCGGCAGCAAGCCGATATTATAAACCCGTAGAGCTGCAAAATTTAGCCCGCTTACGAAATAGCCGAAAAGCTCATCCGCGCTAAGACGGGCGTCGTATCCCACGCTAACGCGCTCAAGCCCTAAATTTGCGATATGTTTGCCCAGAGCGAAGCCGATCGCTTTTACGCTGCGCTCGTTTAACTCCTCGCCCACGATACCGCGAATATCGTATTCTCTAAAGATATCTTCGATCATAAAATTCCTTCAAATTTAAATCGCGGTATTTTATAAAAACTTGCTTAATATTTATATTATAAATGATAAAATCGCCACTAAAATTCCAAAGGATAGTTATGAAAAAATTTATTCTAGCAGCGATTTTAGCGGCTTTTGCTTGCGCGGGCGATTACGAGCTCGTAGGTAGCGTAAATACTTCGTTTAGAATTTTTGGCAAAGACGATCGCATCGAAGTTATCGCGGTTAAAGATCCTAAGGTTGATGGAGTGACCTGCTACGTCTCTTACGCCAAAAAAGGCGGTGCCAAAGAGATCATCGGCGTGGAGGAGGACCGCTCCGAAGCCTCTGTTTCGTGCGTGCAGACAGCGCCTAAAATCATCATCAAAGAGGAGCTGAAAAAAGAGGATATTTTTGAAAAACGCAGCTCGTTGATCTTCAAAAAGACCCATGTAGTTAGGCTTTACGACGCGGTGCAGGGCTCGCTAATCTATTTGGTTTATTCAGACAAAGTGATCGACGGCTCGCCCAATAACTCGATCTCGGCTATCCCATGCCGCCAAGCTGTGGGCGACGTATGCGAGCTCGCATATACTCAAGGCAAAAAATAAGAAGGAATTCCGCAAAGATAGAATTTTATCGCAGCGGAATTCTAAATTATAAATTACGCGATGAGATGGCGCACGAAATTTAATAGAATTTTGCCAAATTCCGCAGCATTTTACAAAATTTATCCGCGCCGTTAAATTCCTGCGCGAATGCCCAAGATGAGAATTTTACCGCTTTATCAAAGCATCTTAACGCATATTTGAGCTACGCTAGTAGGCGTGCGCTTGCAGGTCGTAAAATGAAAAATTAAGCAATTTTTGCTAAAATCTCGCGATTTTGAAAACCCTCGTAAATCTAAAGGAAATCAATGAAGACATTTTTTAGTATGGAGTGCGCGTCAGTGATGCTACTGATTTTGGCGCTAGCCTGTGCAATCGCTACTTTTGTAGAGACCGCTTACGGTACGGAAGTAGCTTGGGCGATGGTTTATTCTACTGCATGGTTTGGCGCGCTGATGGTGCTTTTGGGAATAAATTTAACCTACAATATCTATCGCTACCGCATGATTAAACTTCGCACGCTGCCTGCGCTAATCTTTCACGCAAGCTTTTTGTTTATGCTTGCTGGAGCGATTTTGACGAGATATTTCGGCTTTGAGGGCAATATCCATATAAGAGAGGGCAGCGAGAGCTCGATCGTAACGACTAAAGACGAGGTCGTTCAGCTTCTTACTTTAGGCAGTGACGGCGAGTTTATATCTGCTGACGAGAGCAAATTTTTAAACGGCGCAGGACGGATGAACTTCGATCTCAATCTAGACGTAGAGGGCAGGATCGCAAATTTAAAATTTAAAGAGCTCGTAGAACACGGCGAGCTAAAATGGGTGCAAGATCCGACCGGACAGGCTCCTGCGCGCGTGGAGCTATTATTTTCAAACAATGTCGGCAGCCAAAATGTCTCCTTGCAATCAGGCGAAAGCATGGATATAGGCGAGCTTAGTATCACTTTTAACGCTGAGCCTAAGAGTAAGAATTTCATCTACATAAAATCCAAAGACGGCAAATTCTATCTAAACTCAAGTCTTGATATAAACGCCACTAAAATGGCTGATATGAGCACTGCACCGCTTAAGAGAAACGAGGATAATCCGCTAGGCAATCTCTCGCTTTACAGCTTCGACGGAATAAATTTCGCTCCCGTTAGCCTACTTAGCTCCGCGGTCGAGAAATTCGTCCCGGTCGATGCGAATTTACCGGGTGAGCCCGGCGTAGTAGCTACGCTAAGCTTTGCGGGGCAGAGTCGCGAAATCTACGTGCCTAGGGATTCGCATGGTGCTAGCTACAAGGTGGGTGATAAGAATTTCATCGTAGCCTTGGCGCCAAAGATGCTTCATCTGCCTTTTAAAATCGCGCTTCGCGACTTTGTGATGGATCGCTATCCAGGCACCAATTCGCCCTCCGGATATAAAAGCGAAATCACGCTAAAAGACGGCAATACGAGCTTTGATTATGATATTTTTATGAATCATGTGCTCGATTACGGCGGATACCGATTTTTCCAAAGCTCATACGACACGGATGAGCGTGGCACCGTGCTTTCGGTCAATAAAGACCCCGGTAAAGTTCCAACTTACATCGGTTATTTTTTGCTTTGCGTAGGGATGTTTTTTAACTTTTTCAACCGGGGCTCGCGCTTTTTCAAGCTCTCGCGCTTAATCAGCGAAAATACGCATCTTGCTCGAGAAAAAGATGTAAATTCTAAAAATTCCGTGTCTAGCTCGGTGCCCGTAAGCTCTGCAGAAAGCTCTGCATCAAAACGCGCCAAAAAAACGCGACGCGGCACTAAAGGCGCGGCATTGGCATTAGTAGGCGCATTGGCTTTGAGCTTGGCTGCATTGTATCCTAGCACAGCAAACGCCGAACAAAACTCCACGACTCAAAATTCTATTTCGCAAAATTCAGCGCCGCAAAGCTCGGCTAGCGTGCAAGATCCCGCTTCGCAAAATTCCGCGCAGAATTCCGCCGCTGAAAATTCCAAGCATAGCTCCGCTTCGCAAGAATCTGCAGCCGAGCAAGACTCCATCCCGCCGCATAATTTTTCTACTATGGGAGGCGAACTAGCCGTGCCGAAATTCGATCCTAAATTTAGCGAAGATCTAGCAAGCCTCGTAATTCAGGGATTTGATGGACGCATGGAGCCTTTTGATACAGTTTCTAGGGAGCTTTTAAATAAAATTTACCGTGCCGACAACTACAAGGCGCCAAATGGCGAAATTTTAAACCATAACGCCGCTGCGCTTTCGTTTATGCTAAATCAAAGCTACTGGAGGCGTGCGCCGATCATCAAGGTTAGTGAGCCGGAGCTTAAAAAAATTCTAGGTATGGATGAGAAGCAAAGCCACGCCAGCATGATGGATTTTTTTGAATTTAAAGGCGGCGAGAGCTACTACAAGCTCGATAAAATGGTCGAGGAGATCAATCGCAAGCCTTTGGGCAATCGCGGTGTGCTAGATAAAGAGATCATCAAGGTAAACGAGCGCGTAAACGTCTTTTACTCGGCGTTTATGGGGGATTATTTTAGAATTATTCCGGTTAAGAACGCTAAAAATAACGAGTGGCTTTCGCCGCTATATCTAGGCGATGCGCTGGATCAAAACGAATCTGCTGAAGTTAAAAAGATGATGGGAATATTCGTTTCGTCCGTGGTCTATGCCCAAGAAAGCGGGGATTGGAGTGGCGCGGAAAAGATGCTAAGCTACGTCAAAAAATACCAAGCGCAAAACGGAGCAAATTTAATGCCTAGCGAAAGCGCAATAAAATATGAAATTCTATTTAATAAGGCTAAGATTTTTTCTCGCCTCTTTCCGATCTACACTATATCGGGATTTTTGCTTCTGATCTTTATCTTTTTGCGGATGATGAAGCCCACTCTTCGCTTAGGCGGCGCGTTTAAGCTAGTTTACGTCGTAAATATCGTCGCTTTTATCGCGCATACCGCGGGTCTTGCGCTGCGCGGCTACGTCTCGGGGCACGCGCCGTGGAGTAACTCCTACGAATCGCTCATCTACATCGCGTGGGCGCTGTCGCTAAGCGGAATATTTTTCTCGCGCAAATCCGCTATTTCGCTGGCGCTAACGTCGATAATGGCGGGCATAACGCTGATGGTGGCGCATCTTAGTGACATCGATCCGCAGATCACCAATCTCCAGCCGGTTCTAAAATCGCACTGGCTTACGATCCATGTCTCGGTAATTACCGCGAGCTACGGATTTTTAGGCCTTTGCATGCTACTTGGAATTTTTACCCTTGTGATGTTTTTATTCGATAAGAAAAACCCCGAGATCGCGCGCAATATCGCAGAAGCCACGCATATCAACGAAATGTCGATGATCCTAGGGCTTTGCTTGCTGACGGTCGGCAACTTCCTAGGCGGCGTGTGGGCTAACGAAAGCTGGGGGCGCTACTGGGGCTGGGATCCGAAGGAGACCTGGGCGCTCATTACGATTTTCATCTATGCGGTGGTCGTGCATTTTAGATTTATGCCTAAGCTCAATAATCAATTCGCCTTTGCCGTAGCCTCGATGTTTGCGTATTTTAGCGTCATAATGACCTATTTTGGTGTAAATTTCTACCTAAGCGGCATGCACTCATACGCTAGCGGCGAGCGCATTCCGGTGCCTGGCTGGGCGTACGTGATGGTCGCTTCGATGATAGCTCTTGCGATCGGAGCGTATTTTCGCTCGGGCAAATCGGCTAGGCTTTAGATAGATGGGGCCCAAATTTCAGAATAATAATTTTGAAATTTCGCCCGGATTTCGCAGTTTGCCGAGGCTTTAGGGATTTATGAAATTTATCTTTAAATTTCGGCTAGGCTTTGGGATCCCGCAGAATTTTATAGAATTTTACGGCTCGCGATTGCGCTAAATTTTAAAATTTTGCATCGCGACAGAATTCTTTGATGCTTGAAATTTTAAGACATCGTAAAATTCTAATGATTTAGAATTTGCACCGCTATGGGGTTTTTAATGTTTTAAATTTTGCTTCTAGCGGAATTTTTGCATGCGACGGAAGCGCGACGTAATTTAGAATTTTAAAATTTCAGCTAGCGCGCTAGTGCAAAATTCGCCCCGCCGCTGCCATAGCCGAGCAGTGAAATTTTAAAATTTAATTTTATAAATTCTATGCTCATCTTTAAATTTAAAATCTCGCGCTTTATGAAATTTTATTTATGGCGTCGAAATTTTAAAATTTTGCATGTCCTTGCCATAGCGAATTTCGCATGATAAAATTTTAAATTTCGCGCCATGATAAAACATGACAGAATTTGAAAATTTATAAAATTTTAAGCCACGAAAACGCCTCACCAGGCATTAAAATTATCTTAAAATATAATTTAGCTTGCAAGGTTAAGCTAAATTTCTGCTTATAATCATATTGATTTAATCTTTATTTGGCTAAAATTGACGCTTGTCAATTTCTTAATTTGAAAGGATAAAGATGTCTGATCTAAAACAGGATAGACGAGGCTTTATCGGGCTTACTTTCGGCGCGGTTGCCGCTGTGGGTGGCGTTTTCGCACTCGTGGGGATGAAGAAATCGTGGGATCCGTTACCTAGCGTGCGCGCTGCCGGCGTCACTACGGTAGATTTAAGTCCGATCAAAGAGGGCGAGCTTTATCAAACGCAGTGGCGTAAAAAGCCGATTTTCGTGCTTAAAAAGACTGCCGATATGCCTAAAAACGATACCCGTGACGTCGTCGTAGGGGATGCTAGATATACGCTTTGCATCGGGCTTTGTACGCATTTGGGCTGTATTCCCAGCTACAAGCCATCGACGCAACAATTCATCTGTGCATGTCACGGCGGAATTTTTGATGCTAACGGCGTAAACGTGTTCGGTCCGCCGCCGCGTCCTATGGATATACCGCCCTTTAAAATCGACGGAACGAAACTCGTTTTAGGCGAAGAGGGCCCCGAATACCAAGCCCTAAAGCAGAAAGCATAGGAGGCGCAGATGGCACATATAAGAAAAGCTACGGGAGTTTGGGATTGGTTCGACCAAAGGCTCGCCGTAACGAAATTTTTCAAGGTTATGGTAAGCGAGTATTGGATTCCTAAAAATATCAGCTTCCTTTGGGCGATGGGCGTTATTTTGATGACGCTATTTATAGTTTTGTTCGTAAGCGGACTGATGCTCGTGATGTATTACAAACCGGATGTAAATCTCGCGTTCGATAGCGTAAATTTCACGATTATGAAAGAGGTCGAATACGGCTGGCTATGGCGACATATCCACGCAGTATCGGCATCGGTCGTATTTTTGATCTTATACATTCATACTTTAGTAGCTATTTATTACCGCTCGTATAAGCAAGGACGAGAGATGATTTGGGTAAGCGGAATGCTGCTTTTCATCATCTTTTCGGCGGAGGCTTTCAGTGGCTATATGCTTCCATGGGGGCAGATGAGCTACTGGGCGGCGATGGTTATTACGAATTTATTCGGTGGAATTCCCGTAGTTGGCGATGCAATAGTCGAATGGATTCGCGGCGATTATGCTGTTAGTGATCCAACGCTGACGCGATTTTTTATGCTTCACGTCTGTTTACTGCCTCTCGTGGTGGTTGCGGTGCTGGCGGTGCATTTTTATTCGCTTAGATTTCCGCATGTGAATAACCTAGACGGCGAGGAGATTGACTTTGAGCTCGAGGGTGAGAAGTATCTGCAGGGCAAAACTAGCGAAAGCAAGGTAATTCCGTTTTGGCCTGGCTTTTTGGCGAAGGATTTTTTCTACGTCAGTATCTTTATGATATTTTTCTTTTATCTGGTGGGCTTTCATTTCGATTTTGCGATGGATCCGATAAATTTCGAGCCGGCAAACAGCCTCAAAACCCCGACGCATATCTATCCGGAATGGTACTTCCTCTGGGAGTATGAAATTCTGCGCGGATTTTACTTTGATGTAGGACCGCTTAAGGCCGCCGACATCGGGCTTATCGCATTTGCATTCGCCGGAGTTTCGCTATTTTTTATACCACTATTTGATCGCAGTAGCGTAGTAGCGCCCGCGCACAAAAACAAGGCGTTTTTCATTTGGTTTTGGATTTTAGTAATCGACATGATCCTGCTTAGCCTCTTCGGTAAGCTTCCCGCAGACGGCGCGGAGCTCGGTATCGAAAATAAATACTGGGGCTTTGGCTTATCGATCATCTATATCGGTCTGCTCGTCGTAGCGCTTCCATTGATTACGATCGCGGAAAGAAAGAGAGGCTAGCCATGAAAGAGATAAGAACCCTGATCTTAGTGCTTTTTTGCGTAGGAATTTTATACTGGTTTATCGAGCCTTATGCTCATACTAAGCTCAGTCCGCACACCGATCCGGTAAATTACGATTTTGCAGCAGGTGATACGGCTTTAGCCGCGCATAACGTAGCCGCAGCAGAAAGCGCTTTGGCCGCAGCAGAAAAGGGCGGAGATGAGACGATGATAAAAAATTCTAAAAAAGCCCTTGCTAGTGCGAAAGAGCAACAAGACAAAACGGTGCTTTTTTGGGACGAGATAAATAAAATCGATCTTAGCAAAGGCGATGCCGTGCGCGGCGCTGAAACCTTTACAAATGCAGGCTGCACCGCATGTCATGGAGTAAAAAGTGCAAATATCCCCGCTCCTATGGACGCAGCAAGCGCTAGTGCCGCATACGGCGTCAATCCTCCGGATCTTAGCAGCGCAGGCTATCTATACACCGATAAATTCTTAGCTGCGCTCATCAAAGATCCGATCATGGCTCTTAAGCTAGATCAGAAATTTGGTGACGAAAAGCCTTTTCCGATGCCCGGGTTTTTCGGTGCGGGCGGTGATCTAAATCAAGAGATCGCCGATATCGTAGCCTATCTAAAGTCGCTAGCTCCTAGCGAGGATAAACTAATCGCCTCTGAGGCTGCTGCTAGCGGCATCAAACAAGGCACCGAACTAGACGAAGCGCAGAAAAAATTCCTTTTAAGTAAGGCGGTTTTTGAGGATGCTTGTCTAAGATGCCACGACGTCAAATATGATAAGCTCTTTGCATCCAGCGATAAGGCTAGCTTGGCTGCGTATATGGGCTCGACGCCTCCTGATCTTTCGATGATGATCCGTTCTAAGGGCGCCAACTATCTACACGAGTTTATCAATGATACGCAAAAGAAGCTTCCAGGCACTTCGATGCCGCGCGTAGGCTTGAACGAAAACGCTGAAGCCAAGGTCGTGGAGTATCTGGCTGACGTAGGCGACAGCAAAAAAGCTGAGCGTGAAGCTACGACCATAAATATTATGATATATTTCTTGATCCTTTCTGTTTTTGCGGGTCTTTGGAAAAGCAAAATTTGGTCGAAACTTCACTAAAATTTTAGCAGTCGGAGTAAAATCCGACTGCCGTTTAAAATTCCGCCATATCCTAAATTCTATTAAATTCTATCTATCAAAAAGCTCTTGCAATTGAGAATTTAGCCGCTTTCGTGCTTTATGATAACCGCTTTTTTTATTACTTTTTAAGATTTTTCTACATATAATTGCCACTCGATTTTGAAATTTAATGTATGAATTTAACTTAAGAAGGTTCAGATGAAATTTTTTAAATTTGCGGTTTTAGCTCTAATTTTTCCGCTTGCTATGCTTTTTGCGGATACGGATTATCGCGCCGAAGCAGCGACGATAAAAGAGAAATTTGCTCAAGCGATCAAGCTTTATGTCGATGGTAATAATTCTGAGGCTAGAAAGATAACTCAAGAGGCGTATTTTGGGCATTTCGAAAATCTAGAAGCCGGCATTCGCATAAATTTAAGTCAGAAAAAATCCTACGATATGGAGAAGCAATTCGGCGATATTCGTAAAGCGATCAAAGCAGAAAAGCCTCTAAATGAGATCCAAGCAATGATCGATAATCTAAATCGCGAGATTGACGAGGTTCTGCCTGTGATTGAATCTGGTCATCGTCTCGTAGCCGAGTATCAAGACGGAGGCGACGGCAGCACTTCTGCGCCAACCTCAGGCGGAAATTCCGCAGCATCCGGTACAACTTCGCCTTGGATGAGCGTCTATACGGAATTTAAAACTGAGCTGGATAACGCTAAAGCTGCGTTTGATAAAAAAGACACTGCTGCGCTAAAAGCTGCGCTAAATCGCGCTAAATTTGATATCTACCGCAACGAACGTCTAGAAGAGGCGGTACGAAAATATGTCTCGTCTCAGACCGATCAATCAATCCAGCAGATCATCGGAAATCTATTGCGCGAAGATGCGGATACGGACAAATCAAAATTTGACGAAGCGATAAACGCCCTAGATAATCTAGCATTAAAAGCTGTAAATGATTTGCCGCAAGAAAGCTACTCCATAGCGCCACAGACTGCGTTAGCACAAAGCGATACTAGCGAGGATGAGGGCAAGGATTTTACGCCGATTGTGCAAAATATCAAAGACAAAATGGCTAAGGTTTTGCAGCTTTACGAGAGCGGCAAGGTTGATGACGCGATCGACGAAAGCGGCAATATCTACTTCGACGAATACGAAGAGAGCGGCATGGAAAATATCGTCGGTGCTAAAAATACTCAACTCAAGCTAGACACCGAAGCAAGCTTTAATAAAATTTCGGCTCTTATGCGCGCGGGCGCTTCCAAAGAGCAGATCGTAGCGGCGCAAAATAAGCTATTTGATCAGCTTACCCAAAGCCTAGAGCTAACGAAGAAATCAAGCAATTGGGATCTATTTTTATACGCGTTTATCATCATCTTGCGCGAAGGATTTGAAGCGCTCATCATCGTAGCCGCAGTCATCGCTCTACTTATAAAATCCGGCAACTCAAAGCACCTAAATATCGTTTACAGCGCTCTTGGCGTCGCAGTTGTGCTAAGTATCGCTACGGCTTACGGGCTGAATTATATCTTCGGTAGCGAAAATGCAGGGCAAACGCGCGAAGTGATGGAGGGCGCGGTGATGTTAATCGCCGTGGTGCTGTTATTTTACGTGGGCTTTTGGCTTCTTTCAAATGCAAGCTCCAAAAAGTGGAGCGCCTATATCCAAGGTCAAATTTCAAACAGCCTAAGCTCTGGCGATAGCAAGATGCTTTGGTGGACGGTGTTTTTAGCGGTTTATCGCGAGGGCGCAGAGACGGTGCTATTTTATCTGGCACTACTTTTCGATGCTAAAAGTCCGGCAGCTACTAGCATGGTAGCAGTAGGCTTCGTAGCGGGTCTGGCGGCTCTTATTATAGTTTATATCGTCATCAAAAAATTCTCGCTTAAAATCGCTATCAAGCCATTTTTCATTGCTACATCGGTCATCATATTTTATATGTCCGTCGTATTTGTGGGTAAGGGCGTGATGGAGCTAGTCGAGGGCAAGGTATTCGTGCCTACGGTGATAGACGGGCTTCCTACGATTACGTGGATCGGATTTTATCCTTACGTCGAGAGCCTCGTACCGCAAGCGGTGATGATCGTGCTTCTAATCGTAGGAATTTTAGTCTTAAAAAATAAGCAAAAAAACAAATCTTAATAAGGAGAGAAAAGATGAAAAAGATTTTTTCAGGTATGTTGGCGCTAAGTCTAGCCTCTGTTATAGCAATGGCAGGAGAGCATCCGATCGGCGAGCCGATTGAGCAAAATGGAATGGAGATCGCTGCTGTGTATCTTCAGCCTATCGATATGGAGCCTAAAGGCATCGATCTAGCTCCTAGCAAGGCGGACATCCACCTTGAGGCGGATATCCACGCTATCAAAGGCAACGCAAACGGATTTGGCGAGGGCGAGTGGATCCCTTACCTAAAGATCGCTTACGTGCTTAAAAACCTAGATACCGGCAAGATTCAAAAGGGAAATTTCATGCCGATGGTAGCTAGCGACGGCCCTCACTACGGCGCCAATATCAAGATGGTAAACGGAGTAGGCAACTACGAGCTAACCTACAACATCGAAAATCCAAGCGCCAACGGATTCGGTCGCCACGCAGACAAAGCGACCGGCGTAGGCAAATGGTGGGAGCCGTTCTCGGTTAAATACACCTTCCAATACACAGGCGCTCCTAAAGAGTAAATCGTAGCAGGCTCCGCCGAGTCCGTTTTGGCGGAGCTCTAGCGGTATTGGGTTTAGCCGCACGCTTTAAATTTAAGGCGGTTACTTTAGCCCATTTAAAATTTAATCGCTACGCCGCAGCCAAAGCGTATCGTTTTTGCTTTAATGCGTTTAAGCTTACGAATCTTTTAGTTGCGGCAAAATTTTAAAATTTAGCGCACCGCAAGGACGAGATAAAACCAAAGCAATAGCGAGTCGAATTTCTCTTTGCGGGCGGCTCTATTGCTGCGAACTTTTTGCGGGCTGATTTGAAATTTTAAAATTTACAAAATGGCGTAGGTTTTAAAATTTTAAAATTTAAGCAATTATAGGCGATTTACGCGCATTAGGCTCGATGAGGATTTTTAATGACGATATTTTTTTATCACGTTAGCTTGGCTCTGTTTCCGCTCGCGTTTTTAAGCGCGTATCTGGGCGGCAGGCGCTTTATCAGCGCATCGTTTTTGCCCGCGCTTTTGGGAGCTGCATTCGGGGCGCTGTGCTTTAGCGCATTTGCGCGCTCGGCAAACACCGATACGGGCAAGATCGTATTTGACGCGCTCGCAATTTTAGCGCTGCTCGCGCTACTGCTTGCGTTTAAGTTTAAGCGATTCTATCTTACCGCTATAGTTATTTTTGCTCTTGGTTGCGCGTATGGATTTGAATACCGCTTCATAGGGATGAATTTTAAAATTTTCTCCGGCGAGCTGCTGGACAGCTTCAGCCTAACCAACCTCTTTATGGCGGTTTTAGGTGCGCTGGCGCTCATTTTATTCTATTTTATTTATCGCTCAGCTCTAGCGCGCGCGAGCAGAGGCGCAAAGCTAGCGTCATTCGCTCTTGTATGGGCGTTTGCCTTTATTGCTAAAATCGGCTTTTTAGGCCTTGATCTGCGCCAGGCAGACGCGCCCAAAGCACTAGCTGCGAAGGGTTTTGAAGGGCTTTCAAACGCGATCGGCTCGTCCGAGTTTCTAAGCGTCATCGCCAAAATCATCCACTACAACAACTCCTATCTGACGCTAGCTCTTTGCCTTATGGCTGCGCTAATTGCGCTACTTACGGCATTTCGTGCGCCAAGTCGAGTGCCTCGCGAAGCGGACATTATAAAATTTAGAGAGGTTAAAGCAGGTAGATTCGCCATTTTTAGAGATTTTAGCCTGATCTTATCGCTTGGGGTTTTAATCAGCTTTTTGGGGCTTTATTATATTTTGGTCGCCTCAAAACCGCCTACGATTGATGAGCCTAAGATCATCGAGCCGCAAGGTGCGGAATTCATAATTGATGCAAACATCGTAAAAGATGGCAAGCTGCACCGCTTTGCCTACGTCACCGACGACGGGCACAAGGTCAGGTTTTTTCTACTAAACCGCTTCACGGACAAATTTGCCCCGGTCGCGGTTTTTGACGCGTGCTCGATCTGCGGTGATATGGGCTACATCAAAAAAGGCGATGAGCTCATCTGCATCGCTTGCAACGTGCGTATATTTTTGCCGAGCGTCGGTAAGCTGGGCGGCTGCAATCCGATTCCGCTGGATTATAAGCTAGAGGGGCAAAATATCGTCATCGCGCTTAAGACGATCGAGGACGGCGCGTCCTATTTCTCTGAGATCGTGGATAAAAAGGTGATCGATCCGGTCAGTAGAAAAGAAATTTTAAACACCTCTAAATTTAGCTATCTTTACTACGGACGCACCTACTTTTTTGAAAGCGAAGCGAATGCAAACGCCTTCACCGCGCACCCCGAGCGCTATGTAGATGAAAACGGCACGCTAAAGGAGCTTAAATAATGTTTTTACGCATCATCAAATCCTCCATTTTAAACTCCAGGGATAGCAAAATTTTAGCGTTTTTGACGATATTTTTATCGGTCTCACTGATCGCTTGCATGCTAAATATCACGCTAAAAATCGGCGATCAGGTCGCTAAGGAGCTACGCAGCTACGGCTCAAATATCGTAGTGCTACCGCGCTCGCAAAGCCTAAGCATCGAGATCGGTGGGCGCGAATACTCTCCGCTTAAGAATGACGATTTCTTAAAAGAGAGTGAGCTACATAAGATCAAAGAAATTTTTTGGCGCAACAATATCACCGCCTTTGCGCCCTTTTTAACTACCCGCGCGGGAGATTACGACGTCGTGGGAACCTACTTTGAAAGGGACGTGGGCGTTAGCGACGAGCCTGATTTCAGATCGGGCGTGCGCTCGCTCTATCCGTTTTGGAGTGTAGAGGGGCAGTGGGTAAAAGACGGCGCTGATGACGAGGTGCTTGCAGGAGACGCGCTGGGGCTAAAGATCGGCGATACGGTTAAGCTTGGAGATTATGAGGTTAAAGTCGTTGGGATTTTGCACGGCGCGGAGGATGAAGCCAAAAAGCTGATCGCAAATTTATCACTGGTGCAAAAGCTAACGCACAAAGAGGGCCTCATCGCCAAGGCAGAAGTTAGCGCCATGACTATCCCCGAAGACGATCTGTCCGTAAAGGCAAGAAGGAGTCTCGATAATCTAGACGCCACAGAATACGACACATGGTATTGCTCAGCATACGTTAGCTCCATCGCATATCAGATCACCGAGGAGTATCCAAACGCGACCGCTAAGGCGGTGCTTAGCGTCAGCGAAGCTCAAAGCGGCATTACGAAAAAAATTCAAAATTTAATGGGCGTCGTAAGCATCCTATCGCTGCTGATTTCAAGCATCTGCATCACGAGCCTGCTAAGCAGCGAAATTTACAAACGTAAAAAGGAGATTGGTTTGCTTAAGGCGCTGGGAGCGAGCAACTTTATGATCTATATCCAGTTCGCCGCCGAAATTTTCGTCATCTGCATACTTAGCTCGCTCGTGGGCGCAGTCGTGGGCTATGCGCTTAGCTGGGCGATCGCGTATCAAATTTTCGGCTCATTCATCGGCGTGTCGCTGATGGTCTTTCCGCTTAGCATCGTCTTTGGACTTCTTATTTGCATTATCGGCTCGATCTTACCGCTACGCGGAGTGATCAAGCTACTGCCTGCGGAGGTGCTTTATGGTAGGAAATAACGGAGCGTTTTTTAGAGGCGCGATCTTTAAAAGTATCATCAACAGCGGCATCCGCAGCCTCGTGATTTTCGTCGCGATCATGCTAGGCAGCGCAGTTTGCGCGGCGTTCGTAAATATCTACGCCGATATCGATAAAAAGGTCGCCAGCGAGCTAAACAGCTACGGCGCAAATTTAATCGTAAGCCCTGCAAATTTAGAAAATTCCCATATGGACGAAGCGGCGCTCGATGCGAAGTTCGCTAAAATCCCCGCACTGAAAAGCGCGAATAAATACCTTTTCGGCAGCGCAAATTTAGGCGTCAACTCAGGCATCATCATGGGAGTAAATTTCTCCTCCCTGCGCGATACGATGCCGTTTTTAGATCTCAAAGAGGGCTCGTTTATCGGCGTGGATTTCGATGATAAAAACGCGCTCATCGGGCAGGATCTCGCCAAACTTTTGGGCGCGAAGCTCGGCGACAGTATCGAGATCACGCCGATCGGCTCAAACGAAACGAGCAAGGTAAAGATAAAAGGCATCGTCTATGACGGGCAGAAAGAGGACGGCATGCTGCTAATCTCGCTGCCGCTGGCGCAAAAAATTTTAAATCAGCCTGCGCAGGTAAATTACGCCGAAGCGATCGTAAGCGGCGATTTTAAGCAGCTTAGCGAAATTTCAAAAAGTCTAAGCGATGCGCAGATGAGCTTCGCGCCGATCGGCAAGGTATCCAAGACCCAGGGCATCATCTTAAACAAAATCAAGCTTTTGATGCTTCTTATCGGCATTACGATCCTTCTAATCACCTCGGTCTGCATCAACACGAGCCTTAGCTCGATCCTGCTTTCGCGCATCAAAGAGTTCGCGCTCATCCGCGCAATCGGCGCGAGCAAGCAAAATTTGCTTCACCTAATCCTGAGCGAAATTTTAACCGTCTGCGTCGCAGGCTCGCTAGCGGGAGTATTCGTGGGATACCTGCTCGCGATCTTGCTCGGGCATCTGATATTTTCAAGCAGCGTGGATTTTAGGCTGATTAGCCTCTTTGCGGCGGTCGCGCTGAGCCTGATTTTTGCGCTCGCGGCAAGCTACTATCCGATCAAAAAGGCGCTGAATCCGAATTTAGCGAATCTATTAAGGGAATGACATGGAAACTTTAAAATTTGAAGGCATCTGCAAATACTTCGGCGAGGTCAAGGCTCTCGATAATATCAGCTTCGACGTTTTAAGCGGCGAGTGGGTCAGCATAATGGGCCCAAGCGGCAGCGGCAAGAGCACGCTCGTAAATATCCTAAGCCTGATGGACACCCCTACCGCGGGCAGATATATCCTGGGCGGAGCCGACGCGAGCGCGCTAAACGACGAGCAAATTTTGGAATTTCGCCGCAAAAAGATCGGCCTCGTGTTTCAGCAGTTTCACTTAATCCCCTATCTAACGGCCGTCGAAAACGTCATGCTAAATCAATACTACCACAGCTGCGTGGATGAAGACAGCGCCAAAGCGGCACTTGAGAAAGTAGGGCTCGGGCACCGCATCACGCACCGCCCTAGCGAGCTTAGCGGCGGCGAGCAGCAGCGTGTCTGCATCGCGCGCGCACTCATCAATGATCCCGACATCATCATCGCGGATGAACCTACGGGCAACCTCGACGAGGCCAACGAGCGCGTGGTTTTGCAGCTCTTTCAGACGCTTCGCAGCGAGGGCAAGACGCTGCTTTTGGTCACGCACAACGAAGAGCTCGGTAAATTTGCCGATAAAGTGGTGCGCCTAAGACACGGCAAGCTCGATCGAATAGAGCTTTTGGATCAAAGCACGATGAAGCACAATCTCGGCTCGCAAGATAAAATTTCAGATCGCGGTCCAAACAAAAGCGCTTCGCAAAACTCTAGCGCCGAAGCTGCGAGCGAGCAAAATCCTGCCTCGCAAAGCTCTGGCAGCGAAGATCAGAGTGCCGAAAATTCTAACGGCGAAAATCAAGGTGCTAAAAATTCAGGCGCGCAGAATTCCAATGCGTAAAATTTAGCTCGCATGATGAAAAATAAAGCTGCGTCAAAATTTAAAAATTTTACCGCCCGCTCGCGCTCTTTTTGGGTTCGCACAAAGCTCGCGCGAGCAGGCGTGACTCTTTGCTACGCACGTCCTGCCGAAGCCGTTTGCCTCGAAATATCAAGCGCCGATGCGAAGCCGAGCGGAGTGAGTAAAAATTTTAAAAATCTAAATTTTAAAAGCCGAAACACCACGGGCCCAGATTTCGACGTAGTTCGCAACATACGCCTAGGCGCGGGTTACGATATAAATTTCCGCCCAGATCGCGCCGTAAATTTTAAAATTTCAAACGCAAATTTAAAGGCCGATTTAGCGCGCCCGAAGGCGGGTTTTAGATGATAAAATTTTTAAATTTAAAAGTTGCTGCCGCCGTGTTCGCGCTACTGCTCGCAGGCTGCGACGGATGGAAGCACCATCTAAGCAGCGACGGCACTTCGCTCGCCTCCAAGTTCGACCCCTCCGAGCGCACGCTAAAGATCGAGGGTAACGACAAGCCGCTCGTGCTGTTTTTCTACACCAGCAGCTGCGGCGCGTGCAAAGCCCAAGTACCCGTGCTAAACGAGCTACAAGCTAGCGGCGATGCGCTGATCATCGGCGTTTTGGGCGACGGCAAGGGGCTAGAAGCAGATGCCGCGGTCGCTCGCGAAAAGGGGATAAAATTCCCAAGCGTCAGCGGCGCGAGCTCGGTGAAATACTTTGAAACCATCGTAGGCGGCATTTTCGGCACCCCTACGTCGGTGATCTACGATAAAAACGGCAAAGCGGTTAAAAAGCTCATCGGTCTCTACCCCAAATCCGCCTTCGAAACGCAGCTCAAGCTTATAAATTAACGAGCAGAATTTGATGCAGCTAGCTTTTGCGGCGGCGGATCGCAAATGCCCACTAAAATAACACTTCGAGTTTAAAATTCCTTTCAACTTGCAGATGCCTTTGCGTTTAAATTTCAAAATTTAGGCGAGCAGCGGATTTAAGTATTCGCTGAGTTTTGCTAAAATTAGCTTTGTCACTAAGCTGCTTGAATGGCTAAAAAGCGGCAATATTAAAATATAAAGGATACTTCAGTGAGTAAAAAATCCCTTGCTTTAGGCGCTGCCGCGATACTTTGCGGCACGCTAAGCCTAAACGCCGAGGCTGCGGCAACGCAGAGCGCGCAAATAGATCTGAAATTTAACGCCGCAAATTTTACGCAAGAAAGCGTAACCATAGGCGGCAAAAAGATAAAATTTCGCGCCTACAAAAACATAATCTACGTCGCAAAACCCGTAAGCACGCACTATCAGAGCATGAATATCTTCATCCCGCAGCAGTATTTTGAGGGGCGCAAGAGCGGCAAATTTGACGCCGCGAGCGCGCCGATATTTTTGCCAAACGGCGTGGGCGGCTACATGCCGGGCGAAGCAGGCGAGGTCAAGATAGACGCAAGCGGCAAACCAAACGCAATCGCTACGGCGCTTTCGCGCGGTTACGTCGTAGCCGCACCCGCAGCGCGCGGACGCACGTTAAAGGGCGCAAACAGCGATTATATCGGCAAGGCGCCCGCAGCGATCGTCGATTTAAAGGCAGCCGTGCGGTATCTGAAATTTAACGACGCGGCGATGCCGGGGGACGCGAACAGGATCATCTCAAACGGCACGAGCGCGGGCGGAGCGCTCTCGGCGCTTTTGGGCGCGAGCGGGGACGAGGCTGCGTACGAGCCGTATCTGCAGGAGCTGGGCGCTGCGAAGGCGAGCGACAAAATTTACGCGGCGTCCGCATACTGCCCGATCACAAATCTAAAGCACGCGGACACTGCGTATGAGTGGATGTTTGGCGCGCAGAGCGAATATGAAAAGATGGATTTTAGCGGCCTTGATGCGACGGGGTTTAACGAGCGGGGCGAAAATTCTAGCGGCGCTGAAAAAAATTCTAAAAAAGGCGCGGATCAAAGCGCCGCAAAACCCGCACGCAAGATGCTAAGCGGCAAACTAAGCGCGGCGCAGATTAAAATTTCAGACGAGCTAAAGGCGCAATTCCCCGCCTATCTGAACTCGCTAAGCTTAAAGGACGGAGGCGGTCGCGCGCTAAGCTTGGATAAAAACGGCGACGGCAGCTTCAAAGATTACATAAACGGGCTCATATCGGCCTCGTTTGCTAATTTTGCGGCGAAAAATCCGCGCGCGAAGGCGCCCCTATACCTCGCCGCCAAGATCAAGGATGATGCACCCCAATCGCATATGCTTTTTTGGGGCTATGCGACCTCCGAGCCGCGCGCCAAGACCCCGCCCGCATTCGACGGCTTTGCGCTTGAAAATCCCGAAAACGAGCTGTTCGGCGGCGCCAAATTTAACGCGGCGCATTTTACGGATTTTGGCGCGATGAATGACCCCGCCAAAGGGGTGCTGATCGCAGATGCGCAGCTCGTAGAGATGATGGATGCGATGAGCTTCGTGCATAGCGGAAACGGCGCGAAGCATTACCGCATCCGACACGGCGCGAGCGATCGCGATACGGCGCTTGCGATCCCTGCAATTTTGGCGCTTAGCTTGCAAAATGCGGGCAAGAACGTCGATTTCGCGGTGCCTTGGGGGCAAGGACACGGCGGCGATTACGATCTTGAGGAGCTTTTTGACTGGATCGACAAAGTGATCGCGCGCTAGACTTAACGGGCAAAATTTTACTTTGGAATTTAGAATTTTGCCCGCAGCTCTGCCCTAAAATTTTATCGTCTAAAGCTCGCTCTAGTAGATACGCCGAGCGGCGTAAAATTATGCCGCGAAACTCTATCGCGGCAAAATTTCGGCATCGCCGCAAAGCGCGTAACGGCTTGAAATTTTGCGGCTAGCATTCAAAAAAATTCCATAGAATTTTATCGCGGCAAAACGACGCGAATTAAAATTTTAGCGGCTGCGACGATTTATGGCGTGGAGTTTTAGCGCGATCCGCGTCAAAACTCTAGCACAGATCAAATTCTGCGGGCTAAATTTTAAATTTAAAGACCGAAGTATGAGATAAAATTTTGCGGCGTTTATGCACTATCCGATCGCAGGCGTTTAAACACGCAAGTATCGTGCATGAGCGCGCATTCGGCACGCGGGTGATTAAAATCCGCCAAAATGAACGCAAAAACCCAAAGAAGCACGGTAAGTAGCCCAAATTTAAAAGCGCATTTCGCGATCTCTCGCGGAGCCCAAGCCCGCTTTTGCTATCCTATTATTCGACTTACTTCAATAATCCGCTGACACACAAAAAGCGCCGTTTAGGATCTGTATCTTTGCGACGTGTGCATAAATTTCATAATTTAACGGCGCTTTTAAGCACCGCCTGGCCTATTAAAGACCAACGCACGCCGTGGCAGCATCGTTTCCTAAAACCGAGTGTGCTAGCATCTTTGCGACAGCGGCGCAACTCGGCGCTAAATTTAACGCTAGCTCTCCTTACGCCGCCTCTCTAGCTCGGCGTGCGGCAGCACCATTTGCTACGACGTAAATGTAGGCCCTTCCCTCGCCGCGCCGCAAAAGAGCTTTTAAAATTTTAACGCCTAGCCTTTTGCAATCTCGTAAAAACCGTCTTTAAAAACGACCTTGCCTGCACCCACAAGGCGCTTTAAAAGCTGCGCGCTCGCTTCGTCAAACATCGCCTCCACGTCGCTCGTGCGCTGCGGACGGCGTGCCAAAGTATGCAATATCTCATCCTCGCTAAAGCTCAGCCGCTCGCTTGCGTATTTGGGCGCAGAGATTATATTTACGTTTTGATTTTCGATGAAAGTGGCTAGATAGCGCAGCTGCGCCTCGCTCACACCCTGCACGCGGTATGCGGGCGGGCGATCTATAGTGCCAATATCTACGCGGTGCGGGTTGATGCGCGCTAGAGCCACATTCAGCGCCGCAAAATCCTCTTGCGTATCGTTTAGCCCGCGCACGACTAGGATTTCGATATCAAGCTCGCCGCGAAACTCGCGCGCAAAATCCGCGATCGCGCTTACGATATCCTCAGCGCTAATGCCTGCGTGCGGGCCGTCCACCTTGCGAAAGCTTTTCGCAAGTGCGCTATCTAGCGAAAATTTGCAGATATCAAGTTTCATTAAAGCAGCGCTGTTTTCGCGCACGAGCGAGCCGTTTGACAAAACGAGCAGCTTCTGCGGCAGGTTCAGCGCCTTTAGCGCGCTTGCGAGCTCTGCAAAGCGCGGATGCAGCGTAGGCTCGCCGTTTGCGGTGATCGTAATGACGTCAATGCCAGAGTGGTTTTGCAGCGCGGTTTTCAGCTCGGCGATGACCGGGTCGATCTCACAGGGCTCGCTCATCGCGCTTACCGGCCTAGCTGCGCCCAGCTCGCAATAGACGCAGTTGAAGTTACACTGCTTGCGCTGCGGGCTCAGATCGATACCTAGGCTGCGCCCGAACCTACGCGAGGCGACGGGTCCGAAAATATATCTCATTTTTGCTCCATGATTTGATTTGTGGGGTTTACTTGCGCGCAGAATTTCGCTTTGAAATTCTACTTTGCGGAATTTTAATTTGCAAAATTTTAATTTGAAATTCTGCATCGTGAAATTTTACTGAAATTTGCTTTTAAAAAATTTAGCTAGGAAATCCCGTTTTTAAATTTTACGTAGCAAGTTTATACCGATCTTAAGCCTCGCACCAATAACGCTTTGCATCGAGCCCTGAAAATTCTACGTAGCAAATTTATGCCTTGGAATTTTGCTTCCGCGTGCCGAAATTCGGCGCCGCTTTTATGCGAAATTCCATTTCTGCGCACCGCCCCCGCTACGATTAAATTTTAAGCTTAGAGTTTTGAATTTATCCTTAAATTTAGGGCGTGCGAGCTATAAATTTAATGTGCGAGCTAAATTTAAACTAGCGAGCTCGCGGTATTTTTACGCCGCCGCATACATAGCGCGTAAAATTTTAAGCCTCGCTCGGCGTAAAAGCGACATAAAATTTCAAATTTAGGCTAAGTTTTAAAATTTAGCAATACCGCCGCGCTAAAATGGCGCAGAATTTTAAAATTTAAAGCTTTGCGTTCTGCGAGCTGTTTTGGCAGCGTGAAAGTGGTGTAAAATTTAAAATTTATGGGCAGCGGAAAAATCGTGCGGAAGTAAATCAAGCAACCCAAGCGAGCAAAATTTTAAATTACGGCTCTATGAAATTTCACAGCGGCACGCTGCAAGCGGGCTCTCGCAAAATAAGGTTTTAGCGCGCGCTTAGCTCGTGCACCAGATCCACCAGATATTTGGCGTTTTGCACGCTTACGTCGGGCAAAATTCCATGGCCTAGATTAAAGATATGCGCAGCACCCTTCATTGCTGCTAAAATCTCGCGCACGCCCGATTCTATCGCGCCGCGATCGTATAGCCGCATCGGCTCCAGGTTGCCCTGAAGCGCAAATTTGCCCCCGAGCTGCTCGCGCGCAAGCCCCATAGGAGTGCTCCAATCCACGCCCCATACGTCAAAGCTCGCTACGCCGCGCTGCTCCGCGATACGGCTCAACCGCGACATCTGTGCGCCCGTGCCCTTGGCGAAGACGATGAGCGGGATATGCGGGAATTTCGCCTTTAAAAATTCCGTGATTTCTAGGATGTATCGCCACCCGAACTCCTCGTATGCGCTCGGCTCCAGCGCGCCCGCCCAGCTGTCGAAGATCTGCACCGCATCGACGCCCGAGCCGATCTGGCGCGCTAGATAAAGCTTCGTCGCCTCCGTAACGAGGCGCAAAATTTCATGCAAAAGCTGCGGATTTTCGTAGAGCATCCTTTTGCAAACGGCGTAATTTTTACTGCCGCCGCCCTCGATCATATAGGTAGCGATCGTCCACGGCGCGCCGCAAAAGCCGATGAGCGCTTTATCCGCGGCAAGGCGAGAGCGAGTAAGCGAGATCGTATCATAAACGTATCCAAGCTCTGCCGCGGCCTTTTGCGGATCTAGGCGCGCCAGATCGCCCCGGGAGCGGATCGGATCACTAAAGCGCGGCCCTTCGCCCGCTTCGAAGCGCAGATCCATCCCCATCTGCATCGGTACGACCAAAATATCGCTAAATAAGATCGCCGCATCGACGCCCAAAATCTCCACGGGCTGGATCGTTACCTCGCTCGCGGCGCGGTAGTCGCGGCACAGGCTCAAAAAATCGCCCGCCCTCTCGCGCACCGCCATATATTGCGGCAGGTAGCGCCCCGCCTGGCGCATCATCCAAATGGGCGTGTATGGGGTCTCTTTGCCGAAGCATGCGTCGATAAAAACCATTTTTATCCTTTAAATTTACTCAAAATATACAAAGCTAAACAAACCGCAAAAATAGCCCCTGCGAGCAAAAGCATATCCAAAGGGGTAGTAAAATCGGTGTGCAAAATTCGCTTGAAAAAATCCACTACGAGCACCATTATGATGACGCTGCCGAGTTTGTGCTTTAGCTCATCCAGCGAGGCGATCTTTAAAACTTGTAAATTTAGATCCACAAACTCGTCGATAAACAGCTCGTAAATTCCAAATACGAAGATTAGCAGCACTATAGCGACCAGATACAGATCGATCGCCGTTATTATCTCGCTTAAAATATCGACGTAAAGCGCTCCCTCTCTCTGTGGAGCTAGGAAAAATTCCACGATTTTATAGAGTGCCGAGCCGATTTCGTAGCTTGCCATCACAAATATAGCCGCGCCTGCCGCGATGCAAAAAAGCACCGGCAAGAGGGTTAAAAATTTGCTGCAAAGTAAAAATTTTTCAAATATAGCTTTCATTTTTTCCTTAAATTTTAATTCGGGGTTAGCTCCTCCGCAAACGAATGTATAAATTTAAAAGCCGCTCCATGCCGAAGTGTTCGTTTAAATTTACGCTCGTTTACAACCGCATAAATTTATCTCTTTTGATCGCGTCCATTTGAGTCTATTTAAATTTTGCGCCTTTAATCGGGCGCAAAATTTCAGCTCGCGGTCTTAAATTTTAACTAAGTTGATTTGCAAATTTTATTCGCCAGACCTCGGCGCCGAAATCACGCGCGCGACTGTATCTGCGTGCAAAAACTCGGCAGCCTTGCTAAATTATCCTACTTATCTTGCTGCATATCGATCCAGCGAAGCGCGATGCGCACGGCGTTCGTAGCCGCTCCGACGCGGATCTGATCGGCGCTGCACCAAAGATGCAGAATTTTATCGTCGAAATTGTCCCTGCGAAGCCTGCCGACGTAGGTTTCATTCGTGTCGCTAGAAAGCAGCGGCATCGGGTACTCGTTTTTGCTCGGATCGTCTGCAAGCACGATGCTAGGCGCATTTCTTAAAATTTCGCGCACGCGGCTAATCTCGAAATCCTTTTTAAATTTTATCGTGATCGCCTCGCTGTGGCTGCGCAGCACCGGCACGCGCACGCAGGTAGCCGAAACGGCGAAGTTTTTATGCAAAATTTTCTGCGTTTCATTCACCATCTTCATCTCTTCTTTGGTGTAGTCGTTGTCCAAAAATACGTCGATGTGCGGGATGACATTCATCGCGATCTGATGCGGGAAAACCTTCGGCTCGCACTCATCAAGCTTAAAAGCGAAAAACTGCTGCAGCTGCTCTACAAGCTCGCTCATGCCCTCTTTGCCTGCACCGCTGGCGGCTTGGTAGGTGCTTACGTCCACGCGCTCTATTTCAAACGCATCATCAAGCGGCTTTAAAATTTGAACCATCTGAATGGTCGAGCAGTTCGGATTGGCAATGATGCCCGTCTCCTTCCACAGCTCGATATCCTGCGGGTTGCACTCGGGCACGACGAGCGGGACGTCCTCTTGCATACGAAAGTGGCTCGTGTTATCGATCACCACCGCGCCGCTTGCCGCAGCAAATGGCACGTAATGCGCCGAAATGGAGCCGCCCGCGCTAAAAAACGCTATGTCGATCTCGTTTTCGTCGAAGGTGCTGTCCGTGAGCTCCCTCACGACGTATTCTTTGCCGCGGAATTCCACCTTCTCGCCCGCGCTCTTTGCGCTTGCAAGCGGTAGTATGTCCTTTACGGGGAAGTTCATCTCGTCTAAGACGCGCAAAATCTCCTCGCCTACGGCGCCGGTAGCGCCTACGATGGCGATATTGTAACTACTCATCCTCTCCTCCTTTTAAAATTTCATCGCTAGAGCCGTCGCTCTGCGAATCTTTGCTATCTAAATTTGAATTTAATAAATTTTCATCCTGCGCAAGCTCGTCCGTCTCGCCCTCGTCGCCCTCCTCGGCTTTCGGGCAGGTCGCGATACTCACGACGTCGTCGCCCTCGACATTTACGACGATGACGCCGCTGGTGTTGCGACCCGCTTTGCGGATGCTTTGCATATCGACGCGGATCATCTTGCCGCTGGTGGTTAACGCCATGAGATCCATCTCCTCATCGACCATCACGACGCCGATGAGCTCGCCCGTGCGGTTGGTGAGCTTCATGCAGATGACGCCCTTACCGCCGCGGTTTGTGAGACGATACTCGCTCGCGGTGGTGCGCTTGCCGATACCCTTTTGGCTCACGCTTAAAATTTCTTGCATGTCGCTTAAAATAAACGCGGCACCGATGACCTCATCGCCTTTTTCTTTAAATTTAATCCCTTTTACGCCGCGAGCGATGCGCCCCATCTGGCGAATTTTATTTAGATTAAATTTAAGGCACATTCCCTTTTTCGTAGCGATGAAGAGCATATTTTCGTTAGCGCTTTGCGGCTCGCCCTCTTGAGTGCCTTCGTCTTGCGAAATTTCATCTGAAATTTCATCCTCGCTTCCCTCCAAAATATCCTGCTCAATCTGCTCTAAAACTTCCTCAGCCTCGCCGCCGTCCAGATCGTCGCCGCTTAAGGCGCCTCCTTTGTAGTTTTGCATCTCCTCGGCGCTGTTTGGAGCGATGAGAGCGGTTACTAGCGTATCGTCCTCATCTAGGCTGATAGCGCGGATGCCAAGCGAGCGGATGTTTTTAAACTCGCTTAAATTCGTGCGTTTTACGATGCCGTTGCGAGTGAAAAATACGAGCGACTTGCTCGGATCAAAATCGGTCGTAGGGATGATCGCCATTATCTTTTCGTCCGCGCCGAGCTGGATTAAATTTACGACCGCCTTGCCCTTTGCGGTGCGCGAGCCCTCCGGAATTTTATAGACCTTAAGCCAGTAAAGCTGCCCGCGGTCGGTGATAAACATAAGCGTATCGTGGGTGTTGGACGTAAAAAAGCTCTCGATGAAGTCGTCATCATATGTCGTAACCGCCACGCGCCCCTTGCCGCCGCGCTTTTGCTTCTCGTAAGTCTTGCTAGGTACGCGCTTTATGTAGCCGCGGTGAGTGATCGTAACGACCATATTTTCATTCGCGATTAAATCTTCGATGTCGATATCCTCGTAGTCGTCGACGATTTCGGTGATGCGTGGGCATTTAAATTTATCCTTGATCTCCAAAAGCTCATCTTTGATGATGCCCTCAATCAGCTCCTCGCTCTTTAGGATCGCATCAAGCCGCTTTATCTCGGCTAAAATTTCCTTTAGCTCCTCCTCGATCTTTTCACGCTCAAGTCCCGTTAAGCGGCTTAGCCTCATATCTAAAATCGCGCCCGATTGCGCCTCGCTGAGGCCGAATCTGCTCATTAAATTTTCGCGCGCGACGTTTGTATCGGCGGAGTTTCTAATCACGTCAATCACTTCGTCGATATTATCTAGCGCGATCTTTAAGCCCTCTAAGATGTGCGCTCTAGCACGGGCTTTTTGAAGCTCAAAAATCGTGCGGCGGATGATGACGGTTTTTCTGTGGTTCAAAAACAGCTTCAAAAGCTCTATCAGCGTGAAAATCTTCGGCTCCTTGCCGTCGATTGCGAGCATTATCACGCCGAAGGTCGCCTCCATCGTAGTTTGCTTAAATAGATTATTCAGTACGATCTCGCTCATCGCGTCGCGCTTAAGCTCGATTACTACGCGAATTCCGTCGCGATCGCTCTCGTCGCGCACCTCAGAGATTCCTTCGATCTGCTTTTCCTTTACGAGATCTGCGATCTGCTCGATCAGGCGCGCTTTATTGGTCTGATACGGCAGCTCGTCGATTACGATGACGTCTTTATTTGATTTTTTTTCGATATGGGTTTTAGCGCGAATTTTAACTCGCCCTCTGCCCGTTTTATACGCTTCAATGATCCCCTTTTTACCGTAGATTATGCCGCCGGTCGGAAAATCGGGGCCCTTGATCTCGCCCATGATCTCCTCTAGGCTTGCGTTTTTATTCTCAAGCAGTATCAAAAGACCGCCCACAAGCTCATCTAGGCTGTGCGGCGGGATATTAGTCGCCATTCCAACGGCGATTCCGCTTGAGCCGTTAAGCAGCAAATTCGGCACGCGCGCAGGCAATACGTCGGGCTCATTTAAGCTCTCGTCGTAGTTCGGCACGAAATCGACCGTCTCTTTATCCAGGTCTTTTAGCAGCTCCTCGGCTAGCGGCGTCATACGCGCTTCGGTGTACCTCATCGCCGCCGCTCCGTCGCCGTCGATCGAACCGAAGTTGCCTTGACCGTCCACGGAAGGAATTCTCATCGAAAAGCTCTGCGCCATTCGCACGAGCGCATCGTAAACGGCGGTATCGCCGTGCGGATGGTATTTACCGATGACGTCGCCTACGATACGAGCAGATTTTTTGTACGGCTGGCGAGAGCCCACGCCAAGATCGTTCATCGCGTATAAAATTCGCCTATGCACCGGCTTTAGGCCGTCTCTGGCGTCCGGCAGCGCACGACCGATGATAACGCTCATCGAGTAATCAAGATAGCTCGTCTTGATCGATTCCTCGACGTCTATATCGATGATCTCCTGATTTTCAAACATATTTGATTGCATAAATATCCTTTTAAATTTTAAAGCGCGATTATAGCGAATTATTCTTTTGCATTAGCTAAAACCAAGCCGCACACGGGCATAAAGCCGCCATCGATCAAGCTCTCGCGCGCTTGCAGCATGCTAAGACCCGAGGTGATGATGTCGTCTACCAGGATCACGGGGAATTTCGGCGTGGTTAAAATTTTAAAATTTCGCTTGTGTTTTAGGCGAAATTCCAAACTCTGCCCCGTGTATTTGACGCGATTTTGCGCGCGCAGGCAGTGAAATTTCGGCTCAATCAGTTCGCTTTTTAGCGCGCGAGCTAAGATCGCCGTGTGCGAATAACCGCTGCGAGCATCATCATCCAGCGGCACGGCGTTAAATTTAAAAATCCCGCCTGTTTTAAACGTTTCGTAATTTTGCGGATTTGCAGAAATTTCGCGCTGCAGATGAAGCGGGAATTTCGCTAAGCTTAAAGAGGCTATGCGCGCAAGCACCGCAGCGCCGTATTCGTGATGTTTAGAAAGTATGAGCTCTCGAATTTCGGAGTAGCCGTAGTAGTAAAACACGCTAAAGCCCTCCACCTGCCGCATACTTAGGCGGCATTCGGCTAAATTTGCGGCGCAGGCGGCGCAGATCGTGCGCAGGCTAAACGCGCCGCAATTTACGCAGCGCATCTAAAGCGTTAAGATGATTTGATCGGCGGATTTTTTGACGATGTCGCCAAGCAAGCTTTGTACGAAAGGATTAAGTGATCTAGCCGTGCGAAGCGCGGTAAATTGGCTCTGATCCTGCGAAACGCGCTTGGTCGTAGTTTTGTTGCCCTGCACGATAGAGATCGCGATCTCGCCTCTTGCGCTCATATTTTCCTTCGAGTAGCCGTTGATCGCCGCCGAGATGCTTCTAATGTTTACGGTTACGATATTCGGGCTTGCCGGATCAATCCTTACGCCGCGAGCCTCAAGCTCCGCGCGCAAAGCCTGATCAAACCACGCCGAGAGATTATTTTTTAAAAGCACTTCATCGACGAGTTTGCCGTCGTTGTCGTTTATAACGGCGATTACCATCTGATTTTCGCGCTGATCGTTGATTGCGTTGATATTTACCGACTTGCCGCTTACGGTCTGATCGGCCTTAGAAAGATATGGATTTAGGCTGATGACGCTGCTGGTTTGCGAGCAGGCGGCAAAAAATAGCGCAAAAACGCCGAGTAAAAATTTTTTCATTTCTATCCTTTTTATGAGATTCGGGCGCATTGTAGCACTAAATTTAAAATTTATAGATTTTTTTGTATCATTAGTAGAATCAAAGGAGAAATTTTGCAAGCACTCGCTTTAAAATACAGACCCAAAAGCTTCGAGCAGCTCATCGGTCAAGATGCCGTCGCCAAAAGCCTCGCGCACGCGCTGGATTCGGGCAGGCTGAGCCACGCATATCTTTTCAGCGGACTTCGCGGCAGCGGTAAAACCTCGACGGCTAGGATTTTTGCCAAAGCGCTTTTATGCGATAAAGGCCCCACCGGCAAACCGTGCGAGATCTGCGATAACTGTGTAATGGCAAACGAGGGGCGCCACATCGACATCATCGAGATGGACGCCGCCAGCCATCGCAAGATCGACGATATCCGCGAGCTCATCGAGCAGACGAAGTATCATCCCGCAAGCGCGCGCTTTAAAATTTTCATAATCGACGAGGTGCATATGCTCACCAAAGAGGCCTCCAACGCGCTTTTAAAGACGCTTGAGGAGCCGCCTAGCTACGTAAAATTTATCCTTGCGACCACCGATCCGCTCAAGCTTCCAGTCACGGTGCTATCGCGCACTCAGCACTTTCGCTTTAAGCCGATCGCCAAAAGCGCCGTCGTAGCGCATCTGGCGCAAATTTTAAAAACTGAAAACATCGCTTACGAAGAGGGCGCGCTTGAAATTTTGGCGCGCAGCGGCTCGGGCTCGCTACGAGATACGCTCACGCTCCTCGATCAGGCGATCATCTTTAGCCGCGAAGGCATTACGCAGCACGCGATCGCCGATATGCTGGGCTTGCTCGATCCCGCTAAAATCGGCGAAATTTTAGACGTCGTACTGCGCCAGGACCGCGCGGACGCGATCGAGATCATCAAAGAGGTCGAAAACTACAACGCCGAGACGATAATCGACGAGATGATCGCAAATTTAAAGGATAAATTCCTGCGACGCGACGCAAAATTTAGCCTGCTGATGTATGAGCGGTTTTTCCGCATTTTAGCGGGCGCTAAGAGCATGCTTGCCATCAGCCCGGACAACACCTACGCGATCTCTATGATGATTTTTATGATGATGGAGGCGGTAAATCTGCGCGAGATCGACGAACTCATAGAGGTCGGAAGATCCCTGGATCAAGGCGAGGGCTATGCTTCTGCTTCGGCGCCGAATTTAAACTCGCAAAGCTCCGCGCCGAATTTTAGGTCAAATTCCAACCAAAGCGCGGCATTTGCGCCAAACAGCGAGCCGGACGGCACGACTTTTGCGTCAAGCGACCAGGATAGCGGAATAAGCGGCGTGCCTAGCTTTACGACAAGCTCGAAACGTCCCGCAAACACGGCACAAAACTTCGGCGCGGCAAAGCAGAGCCTTGACGCAGGCGGCGAGACTAAACCGAGCGCAACGGCGCAGACTAAAAATTCTAGCCCGTCCGTCAAAACGGGCGCTCAAAATGAAATTTACGAGAATTTTTTAGCCAAAATTTACGACCGAGATTACGATCTGGGCGAGAAATTTAGCAAGTGCGTGGAATTTTTAAAGCTCGAGCGCGGCACGCTGTATCTGCTCTCGCGCGCGCAGGGGCAGGACAGAGAGTACCTGCGCAAGGGCTCGCGAGCGATAAATAGCGTGCTAAAATCGCTTTTTGGCGAGAGCGCGAAAATCAAAATCGAGCAAGGCGCGCCACAGAAGCAGGAAAATTCTGCGCAAAACAGCGCGGAGAATTCCGCCTCTAGTAACGTAGATAGCGCAGCGAAGGGCAAAGCAAAGGACACTACAAGTAGCGCAGAAAAACCGCTTGAAAATTCTAGCGATACGACAAGCGATGCGCAAAATTCCGACTCGGGCGCAAGCAAGACCGCAAACTCCGAGCAAAATGAAATTTCAAGCGGCGGCGAAAATTCCGAAGAAAATTCCGCGCCGAAAGCGGCAAAACCGCAAAAAAACGGCGCTAGCGGCGAGGGCGAAAAACAGCCGCCCAAGGACGATCTGCTAAGATCCACCGATCCGCAAAACTACGCCGCAAAGCCCCGCGATACGAGCAAGAGCGTGCGCGCCGCCAAGGCAGGCCTCGCCGAGCTCGCAAACGGCGCGCAGGACGGCAAGGAAATTTTGATCTCCGAGATGAATAGACTCTTTGGCGAGCCCACCAAAATCACGGAATAGCGCCCGCTGCGGATAAATTTATACCGCATCGCGCGATTTTAAATTTAAGCGTGCAAAAACAATATCGAAATTTACACGGCGAAGAGAGCCTGCATGATTTTAAAATTTAAGCACGCAAAGGCGGTGTCTAAATTTACGCGATAGACCAAAACTGCGCGATAAATTTTAAAATTTTGCGGCGCACGGACAGGTTTTAAAAGCCGAGCTTTAAATTTGATCGTCAAAACGAGCTTTAAATTTTCACCAAAACAAAGCAGGCTTTAAATTTAACTGCGCTGGCGATCTAAAATTTATGCGCCGCGGCAGCCTAAATTTAGCGCACCGCAAGCATTCGCGCAGTCTGTCCCGCGCAAGCTCAAATCTAAATTTACGCACAATCTCCGCAGCTTTAAAAGATAAAATTCTGCCCGTCTGTTATAGAAAATATAAAATTCCGTGCTAACCGGCGCCCCGCCCTCTGTGATACGGTTTTAGCCATACCCTCTGCTTGATGCGCTCCATCAGACTTTCATAAAAATTTTCAATACGGTTTTGCCCGCAATCTGTGCGGCTGCTTGTGCAAAAACGCGAGCTACGATCGCTCGCGGGCGCTGCAACCCACAGCCAAAATTTCGCCCAACTAAAACCGCGGCGAGCCGAACCACCCTGAAATTTTAAAGAATTTATCCAGCAAATGGACGGCGGTCCGCGATGCTCGCTTATGAATTTTACGCGAGCGCGACGAGCGAATTAGCTAAAATTTAGCGCTTTTGGTGTAGAATTCGAGCAAATTTCAATCCAAAGGTCATCAAAATGCGCGGATATAAAATTTTCTCCGGCACCGCAAATCCCGAATTTGCCAAAAAAATCTCCAAATATCTCTCGCTACCGCTTAGCGAATGCGCGATCAAAACCTTCAGCGACGGCGAAATCAGCGTCCAGATCGGCGAGAGCGTGCGCGGTAAGGACGTCTTCGTCATCCAGCCGACCTGCGCGCCCGCAAACTCCAATCTGATGGAGCTTCTGATCCTAACCGACGCGCTGAAGCGCTCCAGCGCGAACTCGATCACTGCGGTCGTGCCCTACTTCGGCTATGCTCGCCAAGACCGCAAGGCGGCCCCGCGCGTGCCGATCAGCGCGAAGCTCGTGGCGAATATGATGCAAACGGCGGGTATCGACCGTGTCGTCACGATGGATCTGCATGCGGGGCAGATACAGGGCTTTTTCGACGTGCCCGTCGATAACCTCTACGGCTCGCTGATATTTTTGGACTACCTGAAAGAGAAAAATTTAAAAAATCCTATCATCGCTAGCCCCGACGTGGGCGGCGTCGCGCGCGCCAGAAGCTTCGCTAAAAAGCTCTCACTCGATCTGGTGATCGTCGATAAGCGCCGCGAGGAGGCGAACAAAAGCGAGGTGATGAATATCATCGGCGACGTCGCGGGCAAGGACGTGATCCTAATCGACGATATGATCGATACCGCGGGCACCATCGTCAAGGCCGCGGGCGCATTTAAAGACCAGGGCGCGAAGAGCGTCAGCGCGTTTTGCACGCACGCCGTGCTAAGCGGCCCGGCATATGAGCGCATCGAAAGCGGCGCACTAGACGGCCTCGTCGTGACCGACACAATCCCGCTAAAGCAGGAAAGCGACCGCATCAAGGTAATCAGCGTCGCTCCACTCTTCGGCGAGGTCATCAGGCGCGTATATCACGACGAGAGCGTAAACAGCTTATTCAAATAAAATTTTAAAATTTAAAATGCGGCGTCGTTTGTTTTATACAGCCGCAGGAATGCGAACAATAGGCATCTTATCGTAAGGGATCGCGGCTCAGCCGCAAGTCAAGCGCTTGCGCTTATGGGCTCTAAATTTGCAGCGTTGAGCTCGCTGTGATTTGACTATTGTGGATTTAACTGCGACGCAAAATTTAGCTTCTATGCGGCAAATTTAATTTATGCGTGACGTTTACTCCGCGCGGCGGAAATTTTAACTGTAACCGCAAAGCAAATTTGCCGCACCAGCCGCCGCAAGCCCACTTTAACGCTTGAAAAATTAGTATTAAAAACACTCTTATTTAAATTCATAGTGAAAATTTAATTATCGCTCGCTCCTGTGCGCATCGGCTACGCTTTAAAAGTCTCATTAAATTTCTCTGCAAAAACCCACGGCGCACACTAATGACAGATATCCCGAGCTCACTGCATTTAAATTTTGATATTTACAACGTGGCGTAAATTTTTAAAGCTCATTAGCCTTTAAATTTATCATTCTCTCCTTAAACCGCCAAGAGCAAATAAAATTTTATTCATCAATGCCTATAACTAGCGATTGCACGGGAGAATCAAATATGCTTGATAGCGATAACGCCTTTTAATATTTTATAAATATTTAATCTTTTCGGAGCTATAATTTCGTCCGTGAATTTCATTCGCAAAATTTTATCAAAAGGATATAATAATGCGCAGTTTGCATTTATCGCTCGTGGCAGTTTCGGTTTTAACCGCACAACTATGGGGGGGCAAGAGGCCGATTTAGGAGAGATCGTCGTAAGCGCCACCGCCTTTGAGCAAGATATCAAAGAAGCGCCGGCATCGATCTCGGTAATATCTCAAAAAGAGATCGAAAAGAGAAATCACAAAGACGTAGCCGACGTCGTAAAGGACGTGCCCGGCGTGTATTCCGCGCCTAGATTTAGCTCGATGAAGGGCAAAAGCGATATCAGAATGCGTGGTATGGATTCAAAATATACTAAAATTTTAATCGACGGTCGTCCTGTTTCCAGCGAGAGCGCATTTCCGGGTTTCGGCTCGCAAGGAAGCATCCAAAGCTTCATCCCGCCCGCAAATGCTATAGAGCGCGTGGAAGTCATCCGCGGACCGATGAGCTCTCTATACGGTACCGACGCTATGGGCGGCGTGATAAACATCATCACCAAGGGCTTTTCTAATGAACCTAGCGCCAATATAAACGGTTACTACGATATCGCGCAGCACAAAGACATAGGCAATGGCTACTCTACTGGATTTTATGCAAGCGGCGCGATAGTGCCAGACGCACTCGGAATTTCGCTTTACGGGCGATATTTTCATAAATTTGAAGACGCCAAAGACTACGGCAATCCAAAAGACGCGGATAAGAATTTCGGTGCGAAGCTTATGTATAAGCCTACCGAGAACGACGATCTCGCGCTTGATTACAAACACACTAAAAACTTGACCTCAAGAACTCTAGGCAAAACGGCGTATCTGGGATATAACACTCACGAAGACGACAAAGACGATCAAATTTCGCTCTCGCATAGCGGAAGATACGATAAATTTCTAACCGATACCTATCTATCGCACGAGGTTACAAAAACCTTTTCCGATCAAGCCGCAAGCGACATCAGGCTAAGATCTACGATATTTAATACTCAAGGCTCGTATCTTTTTGACTCAAATACCTTAACGCTCGGCGCGCAGTATCGCCATGAGAAGCTGGATTCATCACAAAATGAGCTGGGCTTTAGCGATGATGCGCATCTAAAAAGATGGGATGTGTCGGTATTTGGAGAGGATAATTTTTATGTCACGGACGCGCTTGCACTGACTGCGGGCCTAAGATACAACTACGACAAAGACTACGGCGGACACTTTGCGCCGCGCGGCTACATCGTTTATCATCTAAATGAAAATTTATCGTTTAAGGGAGGCGTATCGGCGGGCTATACGACGCCTAATATCGACGATAGATCCGAAGGGCTAAAAATTCCGATAAATCACGGACGCGGTATCAGACTGGGACGAAGCAGCCTCAAGCCCGAAACTAGCGTAAATTACGAGGTCGGAACGATGTATGACAATAACGATAATCTAAGCCTTTCGGCGACCGTTTTTCACACCGACTTCAAAGACAAGATCGATAGCGTCGTAAGATGCGGCGGCTGGGGATCGGGAGCGGATTTTAATAATCCCGCTACTTGGACTTGTGTTTATCAAGGCAAAACCTATTTTGGAATTTATGAAAACGTAAATGTCGGCAGAGCCTCCATAGACGGACTTGAGCTTAGCGGCGAGTGGAAAATTTTATCAAATTTAGCATTTCACGCAAACTATACCTATGCTAAATCAAAACAAAAATCAGGCGAAAACGAGGGCAAAGTGCTGACCGACACCCCGCGCTATATGATAAAAACGGGACTTGATTACGACTTTAATAGCGATCTGAGCTTCTGGACGCAGGTAAATTATATAAGCAGGGTAAAAAACGGCGTATATGTAAACACTAAGGGCTACGCCGTCACCGACGTCGGGACTAACTATAAAATCACGAAAAACGCTAGCGTAAATTTTAGCGTATATAACGTATTTAACGAAAGAGTAATAGACGATAAACCGACCAGAGCCCTCATAGCTGAGGGTCGTAAATTTCAGCTTGGCTTCAACGTAAATTTTTAATTCGAGCAAAATTTAAAGATGAAATTTAAACGATGAGGAGAGTTTTAAAGAAAAACTTTTGGTTCAACGTCCATTTAATTTTGTCTCTGCTTTGTGCACTACCGCTGCTCGTAGTCGCCTTGTCGGGCTGTTTCATCTCGTATCACGATGAAATTTTTGACGCGATTAACGAGCGGCAGTCTTTAGCCGTCCAAAAAGATGTACCTCGCCTAAAAATTTCTGAAATTTTAAAAATTTTCGGCGAGAAGCAAAGCAGCTTCACGCCGGAGCTAATCGGCATAAAAGACGGCGGCGCAAGCATCGAAGTCGCGGGCAAAGATGGCAAAGGACGAGCAAGAGCGTATTTTTTGAGCCCTTATGACGGACAAATCGTCGGCGAGAACTACGAAGAGCGGATAATGAACGTTGTGCTAAGCCTACATACAAATCTAGGCTTTGAGCTTGCCTTTGGCGAGGGGGCTCGCGAGATCGGCAGGCAAATCGTGGCACTTAGCACGCTAGGGCTCATTTTGCTTTTACTAAGCGGGGTTTTGATCTATTATCCGTTTTTTAGACGCAAGCTTACAAAAGCGCTGAAGATCAACTTCAAAATTCGCGGCTACGCGCTACTTTATCAGATCCATGGATGCACAGGCATCTATGCGGCTGTAATACTTTTTATTATAAGCGCGAGTGGGCTATATTTTTCTTACGACTGGCTAGCAAAACTAACGAATAAAATTTTGGGCGAGGAGCAAATTTATAAAGCTGAAAAATTTGAACCTAGACAAAAGTCTGGGTTTAAGGATACAAGCAAACTGCAAGAGATCGATGCTGTGTTTGAAATTTTTACCCGAAAGCATGGTGAAAATTTTAAATTTTTTAACATAATGCTTAATCCAAAAGACGGAGTATATAGCGCGATATACGGGATTGCGAGCGACGAGAGCGATGAATTTAATAGGATCGCGATCAATGCTGCGAGCGGCGAAATTTTAAGGGATGTTAAATTTGCCGATATGAAAGCGCAAATGCCGCGTTTTATGACGATACGCACGGCGGTTTTAGATATTCATTCGGGCGAAATTTTTGGGCAGATCGGCAAGCTTATATTTTGCCTATCTTCGCTTTCATTTTTGTTTTTAGCCGCGAGCGGTTTTTGGATGAGCTTAAAAAGGCTTATAAGATAGATTACGCAAAACACGCAGTACTCTACATAAAGACTTTGCAAAAAAGGCTACGCTCATAGCCTATAAACAAGTGCTTCGTGCCGCAGAATTTCAAATTTATAGCATTTAAGATTTCGTTATAACGCAGAATTTGACTGCGAGAAAGCAGAATTTGCCTCAGCAAGGCTACTACCATCTGCAATTTCAATTGATTTCTTAATTTCTACGAAACTGCACTTTAATTTACCGCGCAGGTTTGCAGCTGTTTTTTTAAATTCCGCGATTTAGAAGTTCACAAGGCATCAAAAACTATTTATGATGGTTTAGATCATGCGAACCGCCACATACGCCCGCCAGTCGTGTTTTAAAATTTTACTGTAGTTTAGTTTGCAATGCAAAGCCCTTGAGCCACTAAAAACCCTTTATGATCTCCATTAAATGCTTGACAAGAGCCGTAATTGCGGCATTTTCATAGCTATCGTCTGTATTTTGCAACGCTATGGTTTTCATATTGCCGAAAAATCCCGGATCGTAATGCTCGATGTCATTTTGCACGTAGCTTCTTAAAATTTGGCCGTTTCTTACGAGTTGAACCTCATAGATAAACTCTATACCACCGATTCTATCGCTAGGAAACGGAGTAGCTTCGCCCGTAAAGCCCCTGTGGTGCTTTATTGTAATTTTAAGCTCATCGGTAGAGTTTTGATCCAGCAGGTTCGCCTCTTTTAACGCCGCTAAAAGCTGCTCGTTGTACTTTTTCTCGACCACCTCCGGCGATTGATAGACAAATTTTTTCGGATTATGGTTTTGGAAGTGTTGGTAGGTAATCCCCTTGAATTTATACGCGCTTGCGATCGGCACTTTCGGTTGAGACTGCCCGCAACCAACAAAGAATAGCGCCGCAAGAAGCAAAGCAAAAAATTTTTTCATTTTTTCTCCTTTAAAATTTTGTGCAATTATATAAAAACGGGGTTTAGCCCGGGCTAAATTTACGATCTTTCGGCGCCTACGCACGTCGAATTTTTTATAAATTTGAGCGAAAGCGCAAATTTTAAGCGTAGCTCGGTGGCTAAATTTCAAATCCTTTAAATTTGCAACCCATTTAAATTTTAAAACCTCTTCAAATTTAAAATTTAATCCGAATTTGATCTGAAATTTTATAAAATTCCGCCGTTTTAAACGGGCTTAAAAGCGCGCGCAAGCTGTTTTGAAACCCTGAAATAAAGGAAGCCGATGCCTACTTTTAGCACCAAAGACTACAAAGCCGCCCTTCGCAGCCGCAGCGCACGAACCACGAGCGCAGGCGGATTTAGCGTCAAAAACGACAACTCCTTCATCGTGATCTTCGTAATTGCGATGATGGCTTTTATATTTTTCTACGGCATGTCGGCAGGGCTCGATTTAGATAAAATTTTTTTAGGAAACGGTCACGGACGCGGTGGAGGCGGGATTTTAGGGCTTTTGATCGCAGGCGTAGCTTGGTATCAAGGGCGCGACGGCGGCGGGCTGTATAAATTTAACGACCATGCAATCACTTTCGTTTCAAACGAGCGCAAGAGCGAAATTTTGCTCTTTAACATCGATTACGTTAGGCTCACTCCAGGCTTTTTGCGTACCTGCACCGGCTACACGGCACTTAGCCACTCCCGCTACGTAAAGCACGAGCAATTCTTTACATTCGGAATCGGATCGATGATCGTGCTATGCTTGGTCGGCATCGCCATGAGCGAGCGCGTGGGGATGGCGTTCGTGATGCTGATAGCGGGCGTCGTGATCTTTATCTTCGCCAAGGCGCTCTCGTCGTGGCGGTTAAACGGCGATTTTCAGAGCATCTTGCTGCGCGACACCGTGCTGATCCGCGGCAAGGATCTGAACGACCGCGTGCTGTGGTTTGCGATCACGCCCGGTCGCAACGACCGCCGCAGGCTGCGTGCCTATTTCAAAGAACATCTTGATTTCGACATCGACGGCGGCTGATTTTGATTTAAATTTAGAGATTTGGCGTAAATTTAGCGGCAGAATTTTGCAACGTAAAATTTTAAGAGGATTCCACGCGGCGGAATTTTGCGATCTAAATTTTACCGAGCGAAATTGCAAGGCGCAAAATTCTACGATATAAAATTTGCAGGGCAAAATTTGGCGGCGTAAATTTTAAAGCCCCAGAATGTACGGCGCGATATTTGCGGCCCTATACGGCAAACTTCACCTCGCTTAGCCGCCCCAAATTATCAAACGAAAAGAGCGCATCATTTTGAAAATTCACCGCGATCTTGCCCGCCGCTTCGCTAAATTTCGTGCCGTTTCTCATCAAAAGCGCCCCCGATAAAACGGCGTGATTTAGCTGAAATGCGCCTATGTAATCGCGCGCCAAAGAGATGAGCTCGCTTGCCGTCCATACCAGGCTTGATCGTGCCATCTGGCGCCACGCACTCGCCCGTCGCGAACGCCACAAACACCGCTCCGTCGGCGTGCGGGCAGCGGTAGTAGATTGCAGGTTCCTGCGATAGCCCGCACGCAATCGCGCTTAGAGCATGCCCGTTTATCTCCGCGCTTAGTGCGAGCTTAGGTGTGCTAAGCTCCTCTAGCCCGTGCCGCAAGCCGAAATCGCGCACATCTCGCGCAAGGGTAAGCAGCCGCTCATCAAGGCGATTTATGTTTTCGTATCCCCACAGCCACGTGCGGCTACCGCTTGCTTCGCTACCGATATACCAAATGGCGCGCGGCGCATCATCGCCGAAGAGGGTCTCACCGCGCTCAAAATCCACAGACTGGCGCCTGCCCTTTACGATCAGCTTCGAGCCCGTCTCTTGCACCCTTGCGCCGCAACCTAAACACGCCGAAAACAGATCAGTAAAGCTGCTCCTATCCACGCCTAAGCGGTCTAAAAATTTCATCGTTTCTCCCCTGATCTTGCACCGATAAATTTAGCACTTTTGCTGGATTTATCGGCGCGCAGTAAAATTTAATCAAATTTTATAAAGTCGCGTCGGGTAAAATTTCATAGCAGGCGCCGTCGGAATAAAATTTTATAGCCGAGCTGTGGGCGCGACCGCAATGATCGGCTGGCGGACATAAAATTTAAACCGTTCGCGGAATTTTAAAATTGAAAGATGAAATTTTAGCCTAACGGCAAGCAGCAAAATTCTACGACCGAACAGTGAACGCTAGAGCTTAAGGCGGCGCAAAATGGGCGCGCGCAGCAGCGAATGTATCAGCTCGGACGGCGAGCGATAGTTAAAGCCGTGCGGTCATAAAATTTAAATTGCCTCTTAAGGTCGTGAAATTTAAAGACGAAATTTCATACCGAACGGCGAGCCGCTAAATTTAAATCGCCTCTTGAGATCGTCAAAATTTAAAAGCAAAATTTTACGACAGCGCGACAAAAGATGAAATTTGGACTATCCGCGTAAGTATAAAATTTAATCGATCTTTAGCACGCTCAAAAACGCCTCGCTCGGCAGATTTACTCTGCCGATCGCCTTCATGCGCTTCTTGCCCTCTTTTTGCTTCTCGAGCAGCTTACGCTTGCGCGTGATGTCGCCGCCGTAGCATTTGGCGGTCACGTTTTTGCCCATGGCGCGGACATTTTCGCGCGCGATGATCTTGTTGCCGATGCTTGCTTGGATCGCGACTTCAAAAAGCTGCCGCGGCACGATCTCCTTCATCGCTTTGACGAGGTCGCGCCCCTTGGATTCGGCCTTTGAGGCGGGCACGATGATCGAGAGCGCATCGACCGCTTCGCCAGCGACGCGGATGTCGAGCTTTACGAGATCGCCGCGCCTGTAATCGATCGGCTCGTAATCAAAGCTCGCATAGCCCTTGGTGCAGGACTTGAGCTTGTCGTAAAAGTCCATTATGATCTCGTTTGTCGGCACGTCGTATTCGAGCAGGACGCGCTCCGGCGTGATGTAGTCCATCTTGGTTTGGATGCCGCGGCGCAAATTTAAAAGGCTGATGAGATTGCCCAAAAACTCACTCGGGGTGATGATGGTCGCCCTGACGTAGGGCTCCTCGATACGCTCGATGAAATTTGGCGCCGGAAGCTCGCTGGGGCTGTGTATCCGTACGCACGAGCCGTCCGTGAGATACACGGCGTAGGTCACCGTAGGCGCCGTGGCGATGAGATCGAGATCAAACTCGCGCTCGAGCCGCTCCTTCACGACCTCCATATGCAGTAGCCCCAAAAACCCGACGCGAAAGCCGAATCCTAGCGCGAGTGAGGTCTCGGGTTCGTAGCTAAGCGAGCTGTCGTTTAGGCTAAGCTTATCCAAAGCATCGCGCAGATCTTCAAATTTATCGGTCTGCACGGGATAGATGCCCGCGAACACGAAGGGCTTGGCCTTCTCAAAGCCGCCCACCGGCGCGGCGGCGCGTTTTTTAAAAAGAGTGATCGTATCGCCCACCTGCACGTCGGCGACGTTTTTTAGCCCCATTACTACGATGCCCACTTCGCCGCTGCTAAGCTCGCGGGTTTTGGCGGGCGCAAGCGGGTTGGGATACATCAGATCAAGCACCTCGTGGCGGTTCTCGCTACCCATGATATAGACCTCGTCGCCCTTTTTCAGCACGCCGTCGTAGAGCCTCGCAAGCGCGAGCGCGCCTAGGTAGTTATCAAACCAGCTGTCGTAGATGAGCGCCTTAAGCGGCGCGGCATCGTCCGTTTTGGGTGCGGGGATGCGAGTGATTATCGCCTCTAAAAGTTCCTTGATACCCACGCCCGTCTTGGCGCTGACCTCGATCGCGCTGCTGCAATCAAGCCCGATGACGTGCTCGATCTCCTCTTTTACGCGCTGCGGATCGGCGGCGGGCAGATCGATTTTGTTGAGCACGGGGATGATTTCGAGGTTGTGCTGTAGCGCGATATAGACGTTTGCGATAGTCTGCGCCTGCACGCCCTGGCTCGCGTCCACGACGAGGATCGCCCCCTCGCAGCTAGCCAGCGAGCGCGAGACCTCGTAGCTAAAATCCACGTGACCCGGAGTGTCGATCAAATTTAAAACGTATTTCTCGCCGCCAATCTCATACTCGAGCCGCACAGACTGCGCCTTGATCGTGATGCCGCGCTCCTTTTCGATATCCATCGTATCCATGATCTGGCTGCTCATCTGGCGCGCCTCGACGGCGTTGCACTCGCTAATCAGGCGGTCTGCGAGCGTGGATTTGCCGTGGTCGATATGCGCGATGATGCTGAAATTTCTGATATTTTTTGTTTTCAAGTGGCTTTCCTGATGAAATTTTAAGCCGCATTGTGCCGAAATTTCATTTAAAAACGGGTAAATGAGCGAATGGAATTTATAAAGCGGTTTTATACGGCAGATCTAGCCAGATTGGAATTTTACGAAACGAGATTTTAAAGGATAAGGCGGAATACGAGCGGCTTTGAGCAATAGAATTTTAAGTTTTATCGGCGGTGGGTTTTGCCGCGATAGAATTGTTGAGCGCAATTTTACTAATGGAATTCTGCGCCCCGGAGATGGCTGAGATATTTTATACCTCGCTTAGTGCAGATTTTACTATTGAATTTCTCGCAATAAAAATTTACAATAAGCCTCGCGTGATTACGCTACGCGAAACTTGCAATGCTGATAGCTGAGTATTTTAATAAACGGGAGGAGGATCGCCATACGAAATTTTACTTTGAAATTCTGCTACGAAGAATTAATACGCAAAATTTTATGGCATTACAAGTATGCAAACTTCGGTAAGTAAAATTTTTCGCCAAGTTTTATAGTAAAATTTTGCAATTTAAAATTTCAAAAAAAATTCTATCTCATAGAATTTTTAGGCAAAAATTTGCAAAGCTAAATTTTAAAATATCCGTCGCTAAGAAAACTAAAATTCCGCCCATAAAAAAAGGCTAGCCAGGAGGCTAGCCTTTGTGTTGCGAGCTTAACTCGGATACTACCAATCGGTCTTTTGATTGTAGATATCGCGAATGTCGCCCGTACCTAGCTTGCTAGTCGAAGTGTCGCTAGTGCTATTATCCGCTGTGCTACCACCAGCGAATGATCCCACGTCATCTACTGTACCGGACTTGACTTGACCCTCTCCACCCCAGACTGTAGGTCTAACAGCTCTTACATTTACAGTAAGAGGATTAAAATACTGCGGCACACCAGGGAACCTGCTAGAGTAAGCTCCAGTAGTAGGAGGTACGGTAAACATAGTTCTCTGATTTTCAGCAGGCGTATGGATAAGCCATGGGTTAGTTTCAATACGTATCCTAGCCTGACCTGGTACAGTAGCCTGGATAGCTATATCTTCCTTGCCGCCGCTTACTACATTACCCCTGCGAACAGTTACGCCAGTAGGTGTAAAGCTAGTATAAGCGCTTACGAATTCTGCTCCTATATTATTTAGGGTAGCCCTAGTATTTACTACGAACTTCGTAAAATCAGTTAGGCTATGATCTTGAGCCGCTAGCACGGTAAATATATTCGAGCCAGGGGCTTCATAAGCAAGTTCTGCGCTAGGAGCAGGCATATTCGCGCACCTATCGGTTCTACCGCAATAGATCTGCGTATAAATAGGCACGGTTACCCCGGTTCTGGTAGTAGCCTGATACACCCTGGATCCTAGGCTCTTGTCATACGACGTACCATAGACAAATAGTGCGTAAGTGCCTACGTTATCGCTAAAGTCTATAACGGTTTTACCTGTTGCATAGGTCTTACTATTGGAATTAGCAGCGGCTATATAAGCAGCCTTACTTGCAGCTCCGGTCTCGCTAACTTTTCTAGTGATAAAAGTATTAAAGTTCTCTTGGAATAACTTTATATCATCCTTCTTATATTGTTCCGAAGTTGTATCTGAGATAGCATTGTATGATTTATCAAATTTTGACGGCCAAAAATTTTCGGCGATACTAACCGTGCCATTTCCGATATTAAAGTCACTAGCGTAGATGAGCACCGGAGCGCTAGGGGTTTTATGCATCCTAGCAAAATTAAAATACACAGTTGAACCAGGGGTCTGCCCCTCTCTAAATCCTTGTGCCAAAATTCTAAAATCGCTCGACTTAGAATCGTAATTAATTCCTGTGCCACCTCTCGGTCTATTGATAAGTCCGCCTATTAATGAAGCATCGGAATAATAATTAAGCGCCGTTCTAAGCGGTATAGGCAAGCCGTAACCCGTATCGGCAGCAGAAGCAGCTTCTTCCCAACCTCCGGTAACAGTTGAGCTTAAGGTCCTTGCGTTATATGTATAGCATCTGCTATCATATCCTGTAGGGCCTAGGCAATCGTTAGAATTCCTAGCGAAAAACTGTGTACCACCAGGGATATTGTAGACAACGGTAGGTCTATTAGGATATGGTACGTAATTTGTATCTCCGCCGGTCCTATTAGCGGTAGCTGTGGAGCAACGCCCATCGGTACTATTGCTAGCGCAATCAAATCCAAAATTTAGCGCAAAATCAAGATCACTCGAAAATCCGCACACGGCTTGAGGAGTGCCGCCAACATCTTGCTTATATCCGTCATAAAGCGTAGCGATGACATCCTTATAAACTTTGTCAGATAGATACGCTACGGCATTAACTTTAAGTTTGGCAAGCTGACTTATTTGACGCGTTACAGCTAAATTCTGTGCGGGATTTTCACCTGGATATACTACGACATTATTCTCAATATACGGATCATTAAAATATGTATATGCAGATGTTCCGCCGGTGATATTATTATCGCCTACGCCACTTGTTATACCATTATCAAGGCTTACGAGCGAGACTCTGATACGATCCGGCTTGTAGCGCAATACAATATTATCATTTATCGCTTTATCTTTGTTAGCAGCTATTCTCATGCCTACGTCGCAACCTACCATACCTTTAGCGTCCGGAGTGTTGTTAGATGAATTGATAATACATTTAGCACTCTTCCACTTTTTAGAGTAGGTCTGATCGGAGTAAGCATCCGTCCATGAGTTATCATAGACGCTTACCAGTACATCACCGACATTATAGTAGTTAAAAATTTTATCAGCATTTGCACCTAATCCTTCAGTATAAATGACAGCATTTTCTTTATCTTTATCCACAGAAGCTTTTCTAGACTGAGTCATCAAATATGCGCCTTGAGAATTGCCTTTGCCGATGAATTTCGCTACACCTCCAGTCTCTACGATATCTCTAGCATTAAAATCCGCCCATAAGCTTACGGCATTTTTATCCCATACCCTTCTATACGATGCGTCGAATTTTGAGCTTGTACCATTTAACACGCACGAAACATCATCGCTCTTGCCAAAAGAGCCCTTTTTGATAGCCGATGGATCGATCTCGTATTTGCCTGTCTCGGCATTGTATTTCGCACCGGAATACTCTACTGCTGTACCGCCGTAGCAACCGTCTTGCTTTACACCGCGTTTTAATGTAGTGGTGGCTGTTTTTCTATCGACATAGTAGGACTGGGTATCTACATTAGCCGCACATTCATTAGATATGAATGGGCGCAAGTAAGTCTGGATGCCACGGATCTTAGTCGATATATCTTGAGTATCGTCGGAATCCGTACCATAACTTTTACGTAGATGATAGCGCTGATTACCTAGGTCGCCGCCAATTCTTGCAGTATAGTTAGGTACGCCGTTATCGCTGTAACTTCTAGCTGATATTACGTGCGCTAAAATATCTGCGTTCTGCTCATAGTCACCACCCACGCGAAGTTCGGTAGGATTATAAACATCGGTACTAACGCCTTTTTTAGTTATATCGCCACTAGCGGTAGTATCTACGATCTTGCTATATTTACCGGAATTATTTAGCGCATCGGTATCTACTTTGAAATACGCAGGGCGGAGTACGAAGTTATCGCTACCGCATATATGGAACGAGCCGTCTTTTGACATTTTAATTCCGAACTCATTGCTAGCCGTATCTATACTATTTTTAAGCTCATCCAGCTTCTTTTGTATAATATTATCCCAGATATCCTTCTTTTGTTCCGCAGTCAGACTTTTATTGCACCAATCAAAATCTTCATTGGCTTCACAATACCCGTATTGCTTCTTAAGCTCCCATTTTTTAAGCTCTAAATAGTAAGCCTTAGGATCCTCACTGTTTAAGTCCTTATCTTTTATATACTTATCTAAATCGGATCTCGAGGTAGCTTGCTCGTCAGGACGATAACTAAGCATAAATGTAAGACCTTGATACGCATCACCTATCTCTATATTATTTAGAGTTAAAATGCTCTTATTTTTAAAATCTAATTCCTTATCTACAGAATAGGAATCGCCATTTAGCTTAAACGGAATTTTTAAGGTATCAGTTACTGATCGGCATGCATAAACTACGCTATTTTTCTTATCATCCTCACTGACTTTGTCTGACGTAGTAGCAGCATTTTTTGCCCTGATGACGGACAAATATAATTTTCCTCCCAAGCCAAATTTCTCAAGCTTTCTATCCTTGCTACCGATATATACGAGCTTACCTGTATTAGGATCTTTTTTAAAGTAAGGAGAATTCGCAGCCGCACCGATATAATCTGTACATTTACCGGTTTTATCATCATAAGACTTACAATATTGGCTCTCGTAATCTGGTCTAAAGATGAGTTTCGCATCGAAAGGCTTATCAGAGATTTGAGTATATAGCCTATCATCGTCGTCGCTATTACTAAAATTCTTATTTACTACTTGCAAACCACTTAGCGGCTGGATATCAACACTTTTAGAAACCTTCGTTGCATCGCATAGCTCAAGTTCAGAGGCACTATCCATATCTAGGACGACTCGCTGACCGCCGCCGATATCTAGACTCATCTTGTAGCTTAATGTCACGGCAGGAGCTTGAAGAATTTTTGCACCGGTATTAACGGTAGCGTTAAACTCACCATACGCCGCCTTATCTGGTCTCATTAGACCGCCCACCGGAGTAGTCGTGCCAGCTTTTATCTCTCCTGCACCCTCGCCGATATAGAATTTTAAGACATTATTATCTAGCGTCGTAAATTGCCTATCATTATAGATAGGGTCCGTGACATTTGGAGTGCCGCCATTTATGACATCTTTCATCGTCTTATATGCACCCTTTTGACCATCGCGTAGATAGACCAGTTTCTCTGCAGCCGCTGCAGGTATGGTATTTGTAGTGGTAGTGATAGGATCGTTTATGGCTAGTTCATTATTTATAGTAGAACTATCTTTGGTATAGGCAGCGCCTGCCTGAGCAAAATCGATTGACACTACTGCACCTACAGCATCCTCGCTATTACCACCATTTAGTCTGTTTTCGAATTTCATTCTATAGTAGATATGCTCGCCCGCAACTACTGGATTTTTGATCTGCTCTGGCTTATTGTCGTCAATCTCAGTCTTACTATATCTGCTACCGATAACTTTGCCATTCTGCGGATCTTCATCTTTAGTTCTAAAGAATTTTACCCAGTTAGCGGCATTATATACCTCATACTGATAGCATAGTTGAGGAACATACAGATCTACTGATATTGCTATCATACTTATAAAGTTTTGATCGGATTGGTTGTTTGTTGAGTTATACGTACCACCCAGTTCCAACTTTATACTTGATTGCCCGTAGCCCATTTTATCGCTTATATCAAATTCATCTAAATCCACGGCGGCTGCCTGATCCGCTCCCTCGTAATGCTTACCTCTTAGGATTTCCGGTATCGCAGCATATCCACCATTTTCGCTTCTTAGCCTCATAATGGTACCGCCGAATATATTAGAATACCATTCGCTTCCGATTTGAGCCAATGCGTTTATTCCATTAGACCAAGCGGCATTAGGAGTATATAAAGTATCCATTTTACCGCCCGCTTTTTTATTCTCTACTCTAAAAAATTCCTTCGTCTTATCATTGCCGCTCATTTCAGGTCCAAGTTTCGCCTCGCCACCAAAACCTAAAAAACTAAGCTTAGCATTAACGCGACCGCTCCTAGGAGTGTAAAAGCCTTTTAACTCGGCTTTTACGTTTATAGATTCATTTGCGCCTGCCCAAGGTGTAATAGCTATAAAATCACCATATACGGTTACGTTTTTAGGCTTGTAATAATCGTTTTTAAATTTTGCAGCCTCTGCGTAAGTAAACGGTTTCGCTACACCTACAGGATTAGCAGGGCTTTGTAAATCTGCCATTAGCTTATTTCTAGAGTCCAAGGTCTTATCATATACTATGATTACACCCCAGCCACCCCACATACCAAGTCTAATATTTTTTAACTCACCATTAATAAGGGCTGCACCGGCATTATCCCTACCATCGCTAGCTACTATGTTTCCTACGGTAAAATCTATACTATCAGAGTAATCAACAAAGTTTGCCTTCACTTTATCCGTAATATCTGCAAAGCAGCCGTATTCCAAACGCATCTCTACCTTCCGAGGGTTAGGAAGATTTCTATAGCTAGCATTCTCCCTATAATTCCAGCCGGCTACGCCGTTACATCTATCCCTCGGGATATCTATAGGAGCAGTACTTGTTGCACTTTTTGAGCTTTTCATTCTAAGCTTAGCCCATTTATACCATTTCGCAAACTTAACTCCGTCGCCATTTCCTACGTATTTATCCCATCCCTCATTGATAAGCTCTCTTGCCTCTCTTACGTTACCTTGCCAATACAAAGCTGCAAAAACGATATCATCTTTAGTAATACCCTTAGGTAGTTTTAGAGTCGATTTGGAGCTATTTAGATAAAAGGCACCCGCCGAAGTATCTGGATCCTCTTTTAAATAATGACCGTTTGCGCCAGCTATAAAGTTTTTATCCACTCCTTTTGTAACTCCGTCCCAATCAAAACTAAGCACTGTATTTCCAGCTACGGCATAGTCTCCAAATACATAGGTACCGGGACCGCCAAATCTAACTACAGGGGTTTGATTTTTCCAATCTCGAATACCACTAAAATTCCATGTTCCACAATGATTATGACCGGCGCCATCTCCACATTCACCGCTTGAATACCAATACCAATGCGGATCACTACTATTGATCACGCCACTATCAGGGTATTCCCAAGGATCTATAACGGCGGGATTGATCTTAATATTGGGTCTATTATCCGCAAAGGCCCCCGCCACGAAACAAAACAACAGCGCCAAAATGGGCGCAAAGCTAAAACTCTTAACTTTCATGATACTACCCTCCGGTCAATAACATAATTTTTAGCTACTATTTTACATTTTTTTTGCTTAAATTTTATATGGATATGGAACAAATATAAATAAATTTTAAAGATTTCCTAAAAGAAAGATTTTATAAAATGCGATTTTGTTTATCTTGGGCTACATTAAAAATAATATAATAACAAATAAACAACAACTCTCAAACAATTAAAGTAAAGGCGCGAGAATTCCGCGCCTTAAAAATTCTAAAATTCTAAAATTCTAAAATTCTAAAATTCTAAAATTCTAAAATTC
>CAURUZ010000006.1:0-128406 GCA_963528355.1 uncultured Campylobacter sp. | reverse complement strand
GGTAGAAAATTTCTGCCAAAAGAGCATGAAATCGTAACTTTTCTGCACGATTAAAATTCAAACAGACGATGAGCTGCGCCAAAATACTTCTGATATTTCACTATCAAATTTAAATTTTCTACTACGCTATAAAACGCCCCACTCTTTTTTATATTCGTTTATTATCTCATCGGGCGTTTTTTCTCCCTTATCGACCTTGATAAGATCGATTATATCTTGCTCGTTTGCAAACATACCCTCTATCGCGTGGTTGCAGATGATAGATGCGTTTTGCTCGTATTGTTCTGCGCTCAGCTCGTCTTTATATTTTTCAAGTATAGCCAAACTCTTTTCTAAACTATAAACTTCCGGATATTTTTGCATGCTTTATCCCCTAGCAATATAAAATTTTATCAGCTGCGGCGTCCTATTAAAAAACAAAGCTCAAGCAGGCAGGCGCACTTTTTGCTACGAATAGCTTGCAAGTAGTTTGCACTTCACCGCAGCTAAAGCAGATAACTATTAGATGAGGGGAAATTTTACCGCAAGTAGCTCACAAATAAATTTGACAAAGCCCTTATCGAGAAAAAGCGAAGGTAAAAGCCGTCAAAGAAAACTGCTACTCTCTTACGATGAAAGCTCCAGTAAACTTGCCATTATGCGCGAAATCTCTCGCCTCATCCTCACTCTTAAATCCACTTAAAAAGACGCGATAAATCGGCGCGCCATCTATGCTAAATTCTTTGATGATCGCAGGATATCCCGCCGTGCCGTGGTAATCGCGCTGATAAATTTGTGCGCCGCTTCTATTTCTAAACGCACCGATTTGCACCATAAAATTTCCGCCGACGATGGTTGCTTTCGGCGAACCTTTGGCGATAGTGCGCCCATAAAAACCCACTACTTCGAGTTTTACCGGCGCCGTACCTTTGGCAAATACGCCTACTAAATTAGCAGCTGTTTTGCTAAGATCGATGATGCGACCATCCACGAATGGACCGCGATCGTTGATGCGCACGGTTGCGGTAGCCCCGGTGTCGCGATTCGTGACCTTTACCATAGTATTCATTGGATAGGTTTTGTGCGCGGCGGTCATGCCGTTCATATCGTAAATTTCGCCGTTTGAGGTGTATTTGCCGTGAAAATTCGGCCCATACCAGCTGGCGATACCTATCTGGGTATCGCCGACGCTTACTTGCTCCGGATAGTAGGTTTTGCCATTGATTTTATAAGGGCGCATGGTGGCGGGAGAGTTTTTGCCGATCTTGCCCGCACCGCCCGCGGACGATCTAGAGGGCGGTGCGGAGCGAAACGAACAACCGGCAAGAATCAGCGCAAAAAGCGCACTAAAAAGAGCGATTTTCTGGTACGACACCTGCGATCCGATCTTATTTGTTGAATTTTATATTATTTAGCGCTATTTCGTTTTTGTCTTTGAGGCTAAGCTCGTTCGCCAAACCTGCTAGCACCCGTCCTGGCTTGCGCTGTTTCAGACGTGGCTCATACGCTTGAAACGCGCCTTGATTGACGACAAATTCTGCATATTTGCTTTGTGGGATATAAAAGAAGTACTTGCCGTTAAGCGGCGAAATTCCGTTTTTAATATGCGCGTTGTAATCCTGCATTTGCGACGGCGAAATTCCGATCTGTTTTGCAACCGCGCTTAGCTTTGTGCCTGGAGCTACTGCGATACGCTTTAGCCCCCATGGCTCGCTTTCAAAAAGCAGAATTTTACGCATATTTTCATTTTGAGCAATGTAAGCGTATTTAATAATGCGCTTGATAAAATTCTTAGTCTCATTAGGAAGTGCAGGACTTTTTAGCAAGCGATCCAGATCATCGCTGCCAGTAGCTGCAATCGCATTTTTAAGCTTTTGATCGCCACAATTATACGCCATTAGCGCTAAATACCACTTGCCAAAATTTTGCTTCAGATGCAAAATATACGAAAACGCAGCATCCGTAGAGGCTGCGGGATCGCGACGCTCATCCACGGCACTATCTACTCTAAGACCGAAATTTTTCGCAGTTGCCGGCATCAGCTGCCACATACCACCTGCGCTAGCGCCCGAAGTTACGGTGTTTTTAAGATGAGATTCTACCATTGCCAAATACAATAAGAATTCCGGAGCTTCGATGTTATCGACCTCGGATTTGACTAAGTAGGCATTGTGCGACTGCGAAGTCACGATATGCTTAAACTGCTTGCGATCGCTTGCATTGATAGCACGGAATATGCCCGCGACTACGTTTTTGCTCGATTCGTTATTTTCGATGCCGAATTGATTTAAAATATAGTCGTGATTTGCGCGCATCAGACCGGGCTGGCTCGCAAACGCTTCGCCCATTAAAAGCAGGGCTAGCAGTATAAATTTTATGGCTTTCATATCTCTCCTTTGATTTTATCGCCAAAAAGCCTACAGGCATTTTGAGTAGTTATTGCTTCAACCTCTTCTACGCTTAGGCTTAAAATTTCCGCGACTTTTTCTACCACGAGTCTCGTAAATGCAGGCTCATTGCGCTCGCCGCGATGCGGATGCGGGGTCAGATAGGGCGCATCCGTCTCGATTAAAAGGCGCTCTTGCGGAATTTGCGGTAAGATCTCAGCTAAGTTTTTTGCATTTTTGAATGTCAAAACTCCGCCGATACCGAAGTAAAATCCGTATTCGCTAAGACCTAGCAAAAGCTTGCTGGCATTGAAGCAATGTAAAACACCGCCGCATAAATCGCCGGCGCGATCTTTTAGAATTCCAAAGCTATCTTCGTTTGCTTCTCGGATATGGACTATAAGTGGTTTTTGAAGTTGTGTTGCTAGATCGATTTGTGAGATGAAGGCGTCTTTTTGGCGGGAGATTTCTAAGGCTTTGGTTTCCTTGCTCTCTTGCTGCTTAAGTCTGAAGTAATCAAGACCGCATTCGCCAACGCCCACGCATTTGGGATCGTCAGCATGCCGCTTCAGCACCTCCATATCGAAAGAATCTATCTCGTATGGATGCACCCCTACGGCAAAATACACATTATTCCGCGCGTGCGAAATTTTACATGCCTTATCTAGGTCTGCTACATCTGCACCGGGAATGATGATGCTACGCACACCTGCAATCGTGGCGCGCTCAATCACCGCGTCCAAATCGGCGTCGAAACTAGCATCGTCTAAATGGCAATGTGTATCTATAATCATAAAACTCACTTGATAAAATTTTTCGAAGCGGATTTTACGTCGTTTTGCAAAATCACACTTAAATTTAAATTAAACGCGGTATTGTAGCAAAAAATTTCAGATTTAAACTTAAGCTTAAAATTCCTTCAGCTTTGCCTTAGTTTTTTAGCGAATTCCAGGGCTTCTGCAGTAATAGTCTCGCCGCTTATCATACGAGCTAACTCTGTTATTTTCTCATTTTCGCTTAATAATCTCACGCTAGATTTGCCGTTCGTTTTACTTACTAAAAAGTGTGACGCAGCCTTGGAGCTAAGCTGCGGTTGGTGCGAGATCGCAAAAATTTGATAAAATTTTGAAATTTTTACCAGCACGTTAGCGATACTCATCGCCTCTTTTCCGCTTAAATTTGAATCAATCTCGTCTAAGATCAAAATTCCCTCGCCGTTATTTGTAAGCTCCAAGCTTGCCGCGATGAAAGCAAGGCGCAGGCGGTTCGTTTCGCCCGAGCTTAAATTTTTAAATTCCGTCTTGCACAAGCTGACGCAAATTTCGTCTGTGCCGCACTCACTAAGCGCCGTAGGCTTAAAACCAAGCTCCACTACGTCCATATAAAGCTGCTTTAGATAGGAATTTATCAGATCCTCGAGCCGTTTTTTAGTGCCCTTGCGAGCCTCGCTGATTTTTTCGGCAAGGGTAGCGGTGCTTTCACTAAGGCGTTTAAATTCCGCTTGTAGCTTGGTTTTTTCAAAGCTTAACTGCTCGTAATACTCAAGCTCTTTCTTGCGCGCTTCAAGCGTAGCTAAAGCCTCTTCTATGCTTCCGTAGCGCCTATTTAGCGCGCTAAGAGCTTCGATGCGATCTAAAATTTTCTCTATGTCGATATTTTCGAGCTCGTCTAAATTCAAGCTTTCTTGCTTTAGCCGCAGCTCGTTCATCGCATCCTCGAAAAACGCACTATCCAGCCCGCTAAGACTTAGCGCTTCGATGACGCTGCGTTCTAGCTCAAAAACACCCTGCGCCCTAGCCCAAAGTTCCTCAATCTTATCTTTTTTACTAAGCTTTTTTTTGATCTGCAAAAGCTCCTCATATTCGCCGATCTTTGGCGATACGCGCTCGATTTTTTCAATCTCGAAGCGAGCGAATTCCTTTAACTCCTCAATCTTGCGCTCTTGATCCAAAATTTCATCCAGCTGCTTTTTTGTGCGGCTAAATTCCGCAAAGGCACTTTGAAGCTCCGATAGGCTTTGCGTGTGTGCCGCATCTTTTTTCGCGGCGATAAAATCAAGTAATTTTAGCAAGCTATCGCTACTCATTTCGCCGGCGTTTTTCGCGCCTAAAAATTTCACGTATTCACCGGCGATCGTGCTTAGATTTTTTTTCGAGACCGATTGAGAATTTATAAAGTATCGCAAGCTACGCTCTTTTAGGACGCGAAAAATATTTGGCGTATCGTTTATCAAGCCGAAATTTCCCATATCAAATTGATGCTCTACGTCCGCTTCTATGAGCTCTGCCTCGCATTCTTTAAGCCCGAACACCGCTAAAATAGCGCCTATTAATACCGATTTACCTGCGCCGCTGATGCCTGTAAATACGCTAAGTCCCGGACCAAAACTAAGCTCGCTCTCGCAAAAACCTAGATTATTTTTAATATAAATTCTTTCTAGCATCCGCCGTGCCCCCATCTGAGTTTGGCTTTTAAAACGTCGAAATAATCGTAGCTTCTGCGTTTTATTAAATTTACCTTGGCGTGTGAAATTTTAACGCTTACGCTGTGAAATTCCGCCATATCAAAAACGTCTTGTCCGTCGATGACGACGCTAACTTCGGAGCTTCCGGCGTTTTTGAAGCTCGCGAGATATTCTTTTGGCAGGATCAAAGGCCGCTGTGTCAGGCTATGCGAGCAGATCGGCGTGACGCAAAACACGTCGCACAGCGGATAGACGATAGATCCGTTCGCGCTCATATTATACGCGGTCGAGCCTACGGCGGAGCTTACGATCACGCCGTCGCCGTAGTAGGTGTTGAAATATTTTCTATTTAAAAAAGCGTCGATTTTCGCCATCGAGGAGATGTGGCTGCGGGTGATTACGACGTCGTTAAATGCGGTCTTGCGGACGATTTTGCCGCTGCCGTTTTCCAGTATCACTTCAAGCAAAAACGGGCGCTCGATCTCATATTCGCCGCGCAAAAATTCCTTTAAAAATTTTGCGAATTCGCTCGGCTGTACGTCCGTTAAAAAGCCCAGAGTGCCCGCGTTGATACCCAAAATGAAGGCGTTTTTATCGCTTAGCAGCCTCGCAAGCCCGATGAGCGTACCGTCGCCGCCGAGGCTGATTAAAAAATTGGTCTTTTTTAAAATTTCTGCAAGCGTATGCGGCTTAAGGCCGAAAAATTCCGCTCCGTCCTCTTCAAGCAAAATCTCAATACCTTGCGCTTTTAAAATTTCGCAAATTTGCTCCACGACGGGGCGAATCTCTTCTGATTTTTTGGCTATTAGCCCCGCGAATTTAAGGTTTTTATGAATTTTGTTTTCCATAGTTTTATTTTATAAAAAATTAGCTTTGTAAAAGCAAAATTTAACTATACTTGCATTTTACAAATAAATTTAAAGGAGTAAAATTGCGAAGTCATTATTGCGCCGATTTGAGCAAAAACGATATCGGCAAAAGTGTAACCGTGTGCGGCTGGGTAAATTCTTACCGCGACCACGGCGGCGTGATTTTTATAGATTTGCGCGACCGAAGCGGGCTTTTACAGCTGGTCTGTGATCCCAAAGATAGCCACTCGGCATACGAGGTAGCAAATACCGTGCGAAACGAATTCGTCCTAAAAGCCGTCGGCAAGATCCGAGCTCGCGGCGAGGGGCTGGAAAATCCAAATTTAAAAACCGGCGACATCGAAGTCGTGGTAGAAAGCTTAGAGATCGAAAATCCAAGCAAACCGCTTCCTTTCGTAATCGGCGATAAAAGCGTCAATGAAGAAACGAAGCTGAAATACCGCTTTTTGGATCTGCGCGCAGAGGGGAGCTTCGATAAATTTAAGATGCGCTCCAAGGCTGCGATCGCTGCGCGAAATGCTCTTGATAGGCTAGGCTTTGTGGAGGTCGAAACGCCGATCTTAACGCGCGCGACGCCCGAGGGCGCTAGGGATTATCTAGTGCCTAGCCGCGTATATCCGGGCAGCTTCTACGCGCTTCCGCAAAGTCCGCAGCTTTTCAAGCAGCTTTTGATGTGCTCGGGCTTTGATAAATACTTCCAGATCGCGCGCTGCTTCCGCGACGAAGACCTGCGCGCCGATCGCCAGCCGGAATTTACGCAGATCGATATCGAGATGAGCTTCAATACCCAGTACGACGTAATGCGCGTAGCCGAAGAGGTTTTAAAGGATATTTTCAAATCCTGCGGCCGCGAGATCGTCACCCCTTTTAGACATATGGAGTATAAGGATGCGATGGAGCTTTACGGCAGCGACAAACCCGATCTGCGCTACGATATGCCTTTCATCGACGTAGCCGATATTTTTGAAAAATCTAGCAACGAAATTTTTTCAAATTTAGCCAAAGACCGCAAGGCCAATCGCGTAAAAGCCCTGAAAGTCGAGGGCGGCGATCTGAAATTTAGCAAGCGCCAGATGCAAGGCTTTGAGGAATACGTGAAAAAATTCGGCGCGCAGGGACTTGCGTTTATCCAAGTAAAAGAGGACGGTCTAAAGGGGCCGCTGGTAAAATTCTTTGAAAAAAGCGAGCTTAATGAGCTCATCAAGCGCTGCGAGCTTAAAGTCGGCGACGTCGTATTTTTCGGCGCGGGCACAAAGAAAATCGTGCTTGATTATATGGGCAGATTTAGAATTTTCCTTGCAAACGAGCTTGGTCTCATAGATCCGAACAGGCTTGAGTTTTTGTGGGTCGTAAATTTCCCTATGTTTGAGCAAAACGACGACGGCAGCTACTCTGCGATGCACCATCCTTTCACGATGCCGAACAACCCCGACGAGCCAGATTTGGAGGATATTACCTCGATTGCCTACGACGTCGTGCTAAACGGCATCGAGCTTGGCGGCGGCAGCATCAGGATCCACAAAGCGGACATACAAGAAAAGGTCTTTAAGCTGCTTAAGATCGAGCCTGCGGAGCAGAGGGAGAAATTCGGCTTCCTGCTTGATGCGCTAAGCTTCGGCGCGCCTCCGCACGGAGGTATCGCGATCGGCTTTGATAGGCTGATGATGCTCGTTACCGGCTCAAGCAGTATCCGCGAGGTTATCGCGTTTCCTAAAACGCAGCGCGCGCAGTGTCCGCTCACCAAAGCCCCTAGCGTCGTTACAGACGAGCAGCTTCGCGAGCTAGGTCTTAGGCTTCACAAGAAGGAGCAAAAATGAAAAGCCTTTTTCTAATCATCGGCGCTCCGGGCAGCGGTAAAACGACCGATGCGAATATGATCGCTCAGATGAATCAAAGCATCGAGCACTACTCCACTGGCGATCTGCTACGCGCCGAGGTAGCAAGCGGCAGCGCTTTGGGCAAACAGATAGACGGCTTCATCTCTAAAGGCAATCTCGTGCCGCTTGATATCGTCGTAAATGCTATCGTTAGCGCGATTAAAAGCTCACCTAAAGACTTCATCATCATCGACGGCTATCCAAGAAGCGTCGAGCAGATGAATAAACTAGACGAGGTGCTGCGAGGCGACGATGATGTAAATCTTAGCGCAGTAATCGAGGTATGCGTTAGCGAAGAGGTCGCCAAGGAGCGTGTTTTAGGACGTGCTCGCGGAGCGGACGATAACGAGGAGGTCTTTAAAAACCGCATGGCGGTATTTTCAGAGCCGATCGAGGATATCCGTAAATTTTACGGCGACGCAGGCGTATTTTACAGCGTAAACGGCGAGCGCACGGTCGAGGAGATCGTAGCGGACATAAACGCTATAATCGCCGCGCAGATCGAAAAACTGGGCTAGAGCACTTTGGCGGCGGCTTAAATTTTAAGCGCCTCTGGCTCCTTTTTTGCATCGCAAGCGGCGCAGATCGCGCTTAAATTTAACGCGCCTTTAGCACGAGCGCGCCTTTAAATTTATAGCTTGCCGTTGCGCCAAATAGCTAAAATTCAAGCGTAAATTTAAGCAGCTCGCCGTGTAAATTTAAATACGAGCGTCAAATGCAAGCGGATTTTAAATTTAATAAAATTTCGGATCTGTTTGCGGACGATAGAGATTAAAATTTTAAGGATAGATATGGCTAGAAAATTTTTAATTAGTATGGCTTTGTGCGCGGCTGCATTCGCTGCGGGCGGGTTTGTGCCAAGCGGTGCGACGGCGCAAACTCAACCGTCAAGCGTCAAAGAAGCGCTTAAATTAAGAGATGATTCTTTTATCGTAATCGACGGCAAGATAAAATCTCAGCTCAAACACGAGCATTATAGATTTGTGGATCAAAACGGCGATAGCATCGAGGTTGAGATCGATGATGACGTTTGGCGCGGCGTGAGCGTGGATGAAAATACGCTCGTGCGAATTAGCGGCGAGATCGACAAAGATTTTACCAAAACGACGATAGACGTAAAAAATATCAAAATTTTAAATTCTAAATAAAGGAAAACTATGGATCTTTCAAAGATAAAAGTGGGCTCAAACCCCGATAAAATCAACGCAGTGATCGAGATTCCTTACGGCTCGAATATCAAATACGAGATAGACAAAGCAAGCGGCGCGCTCTGCGTAGATCGCGTGCTATACGGCGCGATGTTTTATCCCGCAAACTACGGCTTTGTGCCCAACACCCTAGCCGACGACGGCGATCCTGCGGATGTTTTGGTGCTAAACGAATACCCGCTTGCCGCAGGCAGCGTGATCCCGTGCCGCCTAATCGGCGTTTTGATGATGGAGGACGAAAGCGGCATGGACGAGAAGCTGCTTGCCGTGCCGGTTAGCAAGATCGATCCGCGATATGACGGCATCAAAGGGGTCTCCGATCTGCCTAAAGCGACGCTGGATAAAATTAAAAATTTCTTCGAAACCTACAAGCTTTTAGAGCCAAATAAATGGGTCAAAGTAAAGGATTTCGCAAGCGCCACCGAGGCGGAGAAAATCCTTGACAAAGCGATCAAGGCTTATAAATAATACATTTTTGCGCGCTCGGCGCTAAAATTTAATCAAAATTTGACCGATCCGCTCGGTCAAATTTATCGTTAAATTTTAATTCTGAAAATTTTCAAATCTTGCGATGCTTTGAATTCCACGAAAATTTTGCCTAAAATCTGTTCTTGATTTTACTGCTCGTTTTTTTTTGGCATTCGCACAGCATGACATTTTGAGCGCGATAAATTTCAAATTTATATCTACTTTATATTATATCGCACCGAAATACTTTGTGTTCGCGCCACAAATTTAACACTGGTGTAGCTATTTCTCTAGTATCGCGCGTGTAGACTAAAAAGCAGGCAAGATAAATTTTTAAAAGCTATCATGACTGGCAAGCCTTGCAACTCCAACCCTTGCCCTAATAGCCATATATGATACAGGCAAGGGCGATAATTTATACCGATAAAATTTTGATCCATAAATTTAAGCATACGCGATTTACAATATAAATTTTGAAATTTCAATATCTATGTTTTACGGAAAAGATCGCGAGCAGTATTATAGGCGAGCATTTTGATCCGTTATATCGCTTAAATTTTTAAAATTTAAGCGATATAAGCGATTGACTATTGCCGCCTTTTTAAAATTTGCCAATAAAATCCATAAATTTAATTCTAAGACGGCTTTTGTTATAGCGGGACGCCGAATGCTTGATTAAATTTTAAAACTGCATCTCCCATGTGAGTTTATAGTTTCTACCCGGCGAGTAAAAGCGGTTGATACCAAGTCCTGTTTCTTGATCTATCAAATTGCTAGTTCCAAAAGGCCTTATTGATCTGGCGCTTTCCCAAGTGATATATTTGCGATCGGTTATATTATACGCGCCTGCACGAAGAGTTAGATATTTGATCGGCTTTACATATGTTACGAAGTCTATCGTGGTATATCCGCCGCTTCTCCATTCCACTTCGCTATTGCTTACAGGTTTGCCGTTTACGATTTTGCCGCTTCGCGCTTGCTCATACCAATACATATTATAGGTGTCGTCTCCTTTTTTTGCAGCTACCGCAGTTACAAATAGATCCGCACCGAATTTATCGCCTGGGCTTTGGTAGCTTACGCTATAAACCGCCGTTCTAGGCTGGATCGCATTCATCGGAGTATCTATTTTGCCGTTACCTATGTCCATTCTACCCTTTTGGATACTGAGCTTATATCCAATACTAAAACCCTGCAATGGCTGCCAAATTTGATCCAAAGCCAGTCTCGAGTCTATCTCTATTCCTCTTACTCTTGCTTTTGGACGATTTACGTTTTGATACACAGAGGCAGGCATTGTACTTCCACCGTTTCCATAAGGAAGCTGGAATTCCCCCTTATACTGTAAATCTATAAAATTCCTATAATCCGTTTGGAATAAATTCAATGTAACGAAGCTTGGCGAATTATGAAGCGTAAAGGCAATCTCTTTAGTCTTTGCCGTTTCTTTTTTCAAATCCAAATTCGGATATATCGAAAAATCCGGATGCTGGAAAGTGAAGTAAATTTCGTCCGAAGTAGGCGCCCTAAATCCGTTTGCATATTTAAGCTGAAGCCTGAAAAAATCAAGCGGATCGATGCTTGTAGATAAAGAATATGAATTTGCCGAATATTTTCTCTTCTGAGAAGCTAAATATACGGCGTTGGCTTCTGCATTTGCATTCTTATGCGCCTTTATCTCATCACTAGACGGCGTACCGGGAAGTGGAGTATAAGGAACAAACATTCCGATAAATAGATCAGTTGGAATTTTTGGCGTAACGCCTGGGGTATATGATGGATTGTGTTTAACCTTATCATACCTATAATTAAGATCAAAGGCTAAAACATCGTTTATACGAAAGTCATCTCCCACATAAAGCGCTCCGGTTTTGGTCTCAACCGGAATAAGGAAGCTAAAAGGATCATCTTCGTGACCGCAAGCGTTATTATAAGAAGAAGCGTTGGTGTATGATTGGCATTTTTCTGGATACCAAGTGCCTAATATCGGAAAATCAGAATTCGTATTTCTAACTCCAGCAAAATATTTAGCCCACCATTGTTTATTTTTAGGAGAATAACCCGCCTTATTTACCATACTTTTATCGCTTTTACTATAAAGCCCTCCATAACTTAAAGAGTGTTCTGTGCTTTTTATATGAAAGTCTTTTGTAAGATCGAGATTAAACTGCTTAGTATCGGTATTTAAATCTCTATCCTTCCAGTTATTTTCTACGTATCCGTTTTGGTTAGGTAAAAGTACCTCATCCGAACCAACTGGTGATAATTTGCCGTAATTGCCTTTACTATAAGGCGTAGTTACTTTATTTATTGAATATGTTTTATATGTACCGCTATTTGTATCAAAAAGAGTCATACCTTTAGAGCAATCATATTCATCACAATTGATATAGGCATCATCATTAGGTTTATAACTGCTATATGCATTCATATCTAATATATGGGATTCATTTTTTGGATTATCCGGATCTGAAAAATCAAACTGACTATCTACTAACGTAGGCATAAATCCCCACTTTAGCCATGTCTTAACTTCCCCTCCATATTTGTCTACCATTTTTCCGTCTTTGTTTATATGAAGGCCAGATGGATTTGAATTTCCCGCGCAATTATCGCCCTCGCAATACTCGTCCGTTCTCGATTTTAGTTTGATATGCTGCTTGTTGTAGCTAAATTTCAAGCTATCCCATAAAGGCGTTTCGTCGAAATTTTCGTAAGTGAACGAATAGTTTTTTCTTTCGCTTCTATCGTTGGTATGTCGTATATCATTAGTTAGAGCACCCCAAGGAGTTTGCGTATTGTAAAGAGCAAATTGATTTGACCAGTCTATTCCCTCTGATTTTATATTAGACTTATCGTATCCTAAGCTAAATCTATCGGTATCGGTAGGCTGAAAGCCAAATTTTACCAATGTGCTTTTTTTGTAAATTCTATAAGGATCAGGCTTTTCTCTAACTTTTCTTATAACAGTAGGATCATATTTTTTATATCCCCAGTTTTTTAGTTCATGTCCTTCTCTATCGGTGTGAATAGCCAAAAGATCAAACCACTTAAACCTAACTGCAGCTGCGTGGCTTTGCCAGTTTTGTCTATCCGCACTTTGATACCCGCGCTTAAATCCGTAATACCAATCCTTCTCCGTTAGATAATCTCTCGCATCCTTTGTCTCAAACGCTACTGAGCCACCTAGCGCGCCCGAGCCTCTTTTTACCGAATCTGCACCTTTAGTGATATCTACCTGTCTTACGTTTTCAACCTCAACGCCGTTTCTAGTGTTATTAAAGTTTCCATACCCTTCAAATAGATCTTTAAAACCTTGCGAGCTTAACGTTTCTGCCTGGCGAAGCCCATCTATGCTTATATCTACACGGTTTTCATCTACTCCACGGATCGAGTAGCCACTAGCACCGAATCTTCCGCTTTCGACAACTGAAACGCCGGTTTCGTGACGAACCATATCTCTACTATCGCTAACTTGCTCTTTGGCGAGTTGCTTGGCGCTCTTTTTCGTTTCGCCGACTTTTTTGGTAAGCGGGTCGCTTTCTACGCTTCCCGTAACATTGATCTGCCCTAAATTTTGGGAGCTACCTTCGCCACCTTCCTGTGCAGCTAAAGTGGCCGCGCATAAACAAAGCGCTCCCGCTGCTGCAATGGAAAACCTAAATAAGCTCATTTTGATCCTTTTATAATACTATTTCTCATAGGCGTTATTAAAAAGAGCAGTATATTAGTGAAAAATTCTTTAAATTTAAATTAAAAAGAATTTATTTATCATTTATAGTTATAAAATTTAATTAAATTTAAAGAATTCCCAAGTTTACGCCTTTATCTCTTAAATTTACATTTTTTAAAATTACAAATTTTTACTTTAAATTTAAAAGTATTTTTATTAAATGCAAACGATGAGACAGTGAGTAAATTTTAAAATTTTAACTTCAGAAATTTTAAAATTTTATTATAAGTGAGCGGAATTTTATCTACGCGCAGTATATAGCTGGCATCATGGCAGATTAGTATTTCTAGGAAGCTGCTCCTAAGATAATTTATAAAATTTAGAATTTTAAAATTCTAAAAATTTGATAGCTTGCCGATCGCAGACCCCTTGTCCACATACAAGCATGCAAGCTTCATGGATTAAGGCGCGCTCGGTGTGATGCCGTGTTTATCATCGATGAGTTCCGCTTCGTTTAATTGCTTGTATTCGTCGCAGCCGATCTGTTCTGCTAAATCGCATGCTTTTCCGTAAAATTCTTTTGCTAAGGATCTATCTTGTTTAATGTGCCATCCATTTTTGTATAAATCCCCGAGATAATTACACGAGTCCGCATCTCCGCTCTCGCAAGTATTTTTAAGCAAATTTAGCCCGCTTTGATATAGACTTGCCGCTTTTTGGTAATTGCCTTCTTTGTATAAGTCTCCCAGAATCAAGCACGCCGCCGCCTTGCCGCCATCACAAGCCTTTTGGTATAAATCCGCAGCCTTTTTGAAATCCTTCTTTACGCCCTTGCCATCTATATATAGATCCGCTAGGCGCTGGCACTCATATAAGTCGCCTTCATCGCATTTCTTTTGATTTATTTGAGCTTTCTTTTGGTACAAAACAGCCGCTTTTTTATATAGAATCTCTGCCTTTTGCAAGTCCTGTCTGACCTTGTCGCCGTTTTTATATAAATATGCAAGGTTATTGCACATATCTGCATCACCGTTATCGCAAATCATTTGACGCAAAACCATAGCCTTGTGCTTGTCTCTTTGGGCGCCGATACCGGATTCGTATAAAATTGCAAGCAAATCGCACGAAAGCATATTGCCGCCGTCACAAGCCTTTTGGTGCAGGCTCGCCGCCTTTTGATAATCTTGTCTAACGCCATAGCCTTCAAAGTATAGTCCTGCAAGCTCATAGCAACCGGTCATATCTCCGTCATCGCAGGCTTTTTGATAAAAATTCGCCGCTTTTTGATAGTTTTGAGTGACGTTCCTGCCGAATCGATATAAGTTTCCAAGCCTATAGCAACTTCGCGTATCTCCACCGTCGCAGCTGCGCTGCCACATTTTTATCGCTTTAGGATAATCGCCGTCCTCATAGAGCTTGTCCGCGTCTTCAAAAACCCCGCCCATGCAAAACATAGCTATAACGGCTAGATAAAGATATCTTTGCATTTAATCCCTTTGAAATTTCTGTAAATCTACTCGCGCATTCACGGTGTAAAATTCTGCATTTAATATTTTATGATCTCGGTCTGCGCGTGGGCTTAGCGAATAGCTAGCCCAAACGACGCAAAATTTCTAGATGTCTAGCTCTCCTTCAAAAGCTTAGTTAGCGCCGTGCCGCTTTCATCGTGTTTGCGAATGTTTTTATAAATTTTACTAAAATAAGCTTCTAAAAATTCCTGATCGTTGATCCTGCCTTCGCCCTTTTTCGGCGCGATCTTTCGGTACTCGCCGCTGCTTTGTAACTCGAATGCAAGCTCGTTATCGCTTAGCTGAAGCTTTAAAATTTCTTTGAGCTTGTTTTGCAGATTTTCGTTGTAAATCGGGCTCATCAGCTCCAGCCTGCGCTCTAAATTTCGCGGCATCCAATCCGCGCTCGCGATATATAGGCTGGGCTGCGCGTGCGCGAAATAAAAAATTCTAGCGTGCTCCAGGTATTTGCCGACGATCGAAATCACGCGGATATTTTCGCTAACGCCCTTTAGCGCCGGGCGCAAGCAGCAGATGCCGCGCACGATGAGATCGATCTTTACGCCCGCGGCGCTTGCTTTATACAGCGCCTTGATCATATCGCCGTCGACAAGAGCGTTCATCTTAGCGATGATCCTGCCGGCAGAGCCTTTTTTCTCCTCGTTTTTTATCATCGCCAGGAGCCGCTCTTTGATCTGCATCGGCGACATAGCGAGGTTGTCAAGCTTGCGGTTTTTGTTGTAGCCCGAGAGGATGTGGAAGAAATTCGTCGTGTCCTTATCGAAGCGATCGCCGCAGGTAAAAAAGCTCACGTCGGTGTAAATTTTAGCGCTCGAGCCGTTGTAGTTGCCCGTGCCTAAGTGGATATAAAATTTTAACTTACCGTCCTCTTTTTTGATGATCTGAGTTACCTTGGCATGGACTTTAAAGCCCGTGATACCGTAGATGACGTGCGCGCCCGCGTCTTCGAGCGCCTTTGCCCAGTGCAGGTTGTTTTCCTCATCAAACCTCGCCTTAAGCTCGACCATCACCGTTACCTGCTTGCCGTCGCTTGCGGCCTCGATCAGGCTTTGGACGATCGGGGAGTTTTTCTCCACGCGATACAGCGTCATACGGATCGAGATGACCTTCGGATCTTTCGCGGCTTCTTTGATGAGTTTTTGGACAGGATCGAAGCTCTCGTAAGGATGGATCAACAAGATATCCTCTTTCTCCATAGCGCTCATAACGGAGGTGTTTTCGTTAAAGGGGGGCAGCGTCTTTGGCAGATACTGAGGATGGGCTAGAAAGGAAAAATCCTTATTGGAAGCGATCTCCCAAAGCCCATCCAGCGTAAGCGGCACGGCGCATTCATATATATCTTTGTAAAAAATTTTAAGATGAGAATTTAGAAATTCTAAAAGCTCGGCATCGGCATCCTTTTCGATCTGAAGTCGTACGAAAGCCCCCTTGCGGCGCAGTTTAAGCCCCGCTTCTAGGATCATCATAAAATCGTCCGCTTCCTCCTCTTCGATTACGATATCTGCGTTTCGCGTGACGCGGAAGGCTGCGGAGCTGATGAGCTTGTAGCCCGGAAAAATTTCCTCCGCATGGCGCTTTACGATGGTGCCGATCGGCACGTAGGTGTTTTGCGCGACCTGCACGAAGCGCGGGATCACGCGCGGAATTCTAATCATCCCAAAATGCACTGACTCGGGCGCGCCCTCGTCGCAGAGCTTGACTGCGAGGGAGAAGCTGAGGTTGTTTAGATGTGGGAAAGGATGGGTCGCATCCACTGCGATCGGGACGATGACGGGCATTATCTGCGAGAAAAAAAACTCGTCCGCCGCAGGCTTTAGCTCGGGCTGCAGTTCGTCGTAGCTTTTGATAAAAAGCCCGTTTTTGCAAAGTTCCTTTTGGATGCCGAAATACTGCTGCTCAAGCTCGGTTTGTTCGTTTCTTAGATAGGAGCGGATCGCGCGTAGCTGCTCAAGAGGCGTCATCTCGTCATCTCCGCTGGTTATAACGCCGGCGGTAAAAAGCTGCTTCAGACCCGCCACGCGGATCATATAAAATTCGTCTAAATTCGTGCTGTAAATCGCTAGAAATTTTAATTTTTCAATTAGCGGGATATCCTTTTTGCATTGTTCCAGCACGCGTGTATTGAAGCGCAGCCAGCTTAGCTCGCGGTTTATAAAATTATTTTGTGTTTGCATAAAAACTCCTTTTTGAATATTAATTCTAAGATTATAGCCCAATTAAGATTAAATTTTAAAGTCCGAATTTTATGAGCTTGCAAGTGGGGCAATTTAGTATTTAAAATTCTGCTCTAATTCCCTATTTTTCCTAAATCCTTGCACATTTGCGCGTCGCCGTCTTTGCAGCCCAGCTTTAAATACCGCCTCAAATATGAAATTTGCTCTTCCTCCTCCTCGCTCATATCAAGCACCCATTTGCACGCTTGTTTTATTGCGAGTTAAAAATAGCGCTTTCATTTCAGACGCTCTAAACGATATAAATTTAAATCAGAAAGCGACGTAAATTTTATCTTTTTACTAACGGCTGCACTTTGATTGCGCTCTGCCGCGGCTTGCGTTATTAAAGGCGCCAAAATTGCGGGATAGAATTCTTTCATTATCGCTCTTTGCCCTTCTTTGGATTCGCCATCTTTTACTCCTTTGTTGAATTTGCGTTGTATTTATCAGTTATTTCTTCAAATGCTTCTAGCGCACACTTTACGGGATCGTGTTCCTCCTCATCTCGTAAGCAGTTTTCTAAAGCTACCTTTAACGCGCAAGATCTTAGTTTAAATATTCTTTCTTCTTCCAAGCGCTCTGAATACTTTTCGCAAGCTATAGTGTAGTTCATTACAGCCTTTTTAATGTTGCCTCTTAAACCTATATCATGAATTCCGAGGTTAAAACAAGAGTCTGCGATGCCCGCCTTACAAGATTTTTCTAAGGGCACAAAAGCCGCTTCGCGCATACCTAGTTCAATACCCAATATAGAACCAAGATCCGAGCATCTGGTCATATCTCCGCCATCACATTTTTTAGATAAAATTTCTATTAGTTTAGTACACGAGCTATATTTGCCGTTTCCTTTATTGCATTCGTTATAAAGATTCTCCTCTTCAGCCGTATGCTTACCAGCCATTACGATAGAAGCTAAAAATATCATAGAATAAAATACAAAATTAATTTTCCCCATACAATTTCCTTTCGACACCTTCAAAAATAATTTTACCTTTTTTTATAGGGTTACACTCTTTGTCTTTTAGGCAGGCTTTCAGTTCCTCGATATTTTTGCAAACTATATCTCTATCTTTAAGATCGCTATTACAAACTTTTTCAAGACTTTTAATTGCTGCTTGCATATTACCGTTTAGATATATATTTATTAGCGTACCCAATATAAAACAGTGATATGTGCTATTGGCATCACACAGCTTAATCAGATATTTCGTAGCTTCCTCTACTCGGCGTAATGATAGTAAAAGCTCACTCTGTGTAGCACATGAGCGCATATCACCGCCATCGCACTCTTTAGATAAAATTTCAACGAGTTTATTGCACGAACCGTATTTTCCGTCACCGTAATCGCAGGATTTAAAAAGCATCCTTTGCTCTTCGTTATTAAAATCCTCTAACTTTATTAAACCTGTTAAAGGAGGTTGTGCCGCAGCAGGGATCACTACAAATGCCATTATAAATGCAAGTAGCCAAATTTTAAGATAAAATTTTTCCATTATCGTTCTTTGCCCCTCTTTGGATTTGCCATCTTTTACTCCTTGGTTGAATTTGCGTCGTATTTATCGCTTATTTCCCAAAAGGCTTTTTTCGCACACTTTACGGGATCGTGTTCCTCCTGATCTCGTAAGCAGTTTTCTAAAGCCGTCTTTAGCGCACAAGACTTTAGTTTAAATATTCTTTCTTCTTCCAAGCGCTCTGAATATTTTTCGCAAGCTATAGCGTAATTATGCGCCGCTCTTTTGACATTGCCTCTTATCGCAATATCATGTATACCGAGGTTAAAACAAGAGGCTGCAATACCTGCCTTGCAAGATTTTTCTAAAGGCACAAAAGCCGCTTCACGCATACCGAGCTCTAAACCCATAATATAACCCACATCGGCACATCCGATCATATCTCCGCTATCACATTTTTTAGATAAAATTTCTATTAGTTTAGTGCACGAGCTATATTTGCCGTTTCCTTTATTGCATTCATTATAAAGATTTTGTTCCTCTGCCGTAGATTTGGCAGATAATGGACACGACAATATCATAATCAATAAGAATAAAACGCCAATACTTCTCATTTCAGCTCCTCTACAGTTCTTTTTAAAAGAGCCTTACCCTTTATTATCGGATTGCATTCTTTATCTTCTAGGCAGCCCTTTAATTCCTCATTCATTCTACAAAAAAGCTCACTATTCTTCAGCTTGCTATCGCATACTTTTTCAAAACTCCTAATTGCTCTTTGTATATTGCCGTTAAATTCTATATCTTCCCAACCTAGCCCCATACAATATTCGATAAGGTTAGCATCGCACAGCTTAATCAGATATTTCATAGCTTCCTCTTCTCTAAACAAAGATTGTAAAAAATCACTCTGTATAGTACATGAGCGCATATCGCCGTTCTCGCACTCTTTAGATAAAATTTCAACGAGTTTATTACACGAACCGTATTTTCCGTCACCGTAATCGCAGGATTTAAAAAGCGTCCTTTGCTCTTCGTTATTAAAATCCTCTAACTTTATCAAGCTTGTCAAATGCGATTTTGCCGCAGCAGGAATCACTGTTAATGCTGCTATAAACGCAAATAACGAAATTTTAAGATAGAATTTTTTCATTAGCACTCCTTATTTTAAGCGGCGATTATATATAAAAATTTTTAGTTGGCTCTTAAATTTAAGGAGTGCGGCGGCGCGATAAATGCGCCGTAATCCCGTCCGCTGCCTGTGCGCATGGATAAAATTTTAAAATTTTGCCGTACGCTGCGCACGAAAGTTCCATAATCCGCCGTAAAATTTCGCTCGCAATGGGTCTAAGTTGCGTGGGCATAATCCGCCGCCTACTTCCCGTCTAAATTTAAAATTTCACTCGAAATTTCATCTATCGTCGCGCTGAAATCCTCCGCCAGCGCGCGCTTTAACTCCTCTTTCGCCGCCATTATATCGCGCACGATCGCAGCTTCAAACTCCTCTCGATTGAGCGCCTCGTCGCCCTTGGCAAACGCAAAATCCAACCCAAACCACGTAGCCACGGCAAACGCAGGCACGCACACCACCGCGCCCGGACCGCACACGAGCCCCGCACTACCGCTTGTCGCGCTGGCGCCCGCCTTGGTAATGGTCTTCGCGCCCGTCTTGGCCGCAGTTTTAGCGAGGCTCTTGCTTATCAGCTTTGCGCCCAGCACGCCACCCAGCGCCCCTAGCCCCGTCCCGCTCGCGCGATACGCCTTGCTTTTTAGGCTGAAGCTCTGCGTGACGTTAAGATCAACTTTCGCGCCGTATTTTTTGAGCGTAAAATTTAGCGAGCTCTCATAATCTTTGACGTTCGCCGCAGCGATTTTAGCGATATTTTCGCCAAAATCTTTCGGGAAGCTTTCGCTTACGAAGCCCGCAAATTTCTCATTCAGATACGCCCCCGCGTCATCGTCCCACACGCCGTGCCACAGCACCAGATAATCGCTTAGAAACGAGTAATTGAAATCCGCCATTTTCTGTGCGCTAAGCCTCGCGCCCTCGTCGTAAACGGCGTCGATGTAGCTATTTAGCGCCGACGCGGCGTTTGCCTCCGCGGCGAAGCGCGTGGCGTTTAGCTCGCCTCTTAGAACGTCCGCCTCGCGCGCGCTTAAGATCAGCCGCTCGCCGCTTTGCAGCACGATCTGCACGCTCGTCTCGACCGCGCTTTTAGGATGTGCGCCCTCCGCCCTGCTCGCTGCCGTGCGCGTCTGCGCGGCGCAGATCAAACACAGCGTGACGTAGGCAAGCGCAAAGATCGTGCCGCTAAAGCGCCCTATTTTGGGCGCAGCTGCGGCTCGCGGCGTAAAAAGCACGAAGGCGCAAAGATGCAAAATCGCGCAGTAAAAGAGGAAATCTCCCGCGCAGATCAGAAACAAAAGAACGATTTTTAGCGCGCTAGGGCTCTGCGACAGCGCCAGATCAAACAGCGCGTTTTTGTAAAATTTCAAAGCGTAAATTTCATTTAACAGGGCGGATTTGAAGTGCGTTTGCGGCGCGGTAGATTTTAAAATTTCAAAAATTTCGGCTATCGATGCGGGGCTTGGCGCGGAATTTTTGGCTGAACCGTCTGCGGCTATACTCGGTGTTGCGGGAGTTGGAGCTAAATTTAAATTTTGCGCTGCGGCGGGGCTAGTCGTAGAATTTTTAGCGAAGGTCTGCGGCGCAGCGGCGGTATTTGCCTTATAATTTGCAGCCGAGGCGTGCACCGCTCTGACGAAGCCCGCTTTAAAATTTGCGGGCGAAGCGGTGAGATTTTTAGCGGCATCCGCTACAGGCTTGACGGCATTGCTCGTCTCGGAATTTCGCACAACTATGGTGGCGTTATTCACAGTGGAATTCGTAGCGGATTTAGCGACGTTATTTCTTGCAAAATTTCCGACGGGCGCGAAAGCGTTGTTTATCGCGAAATTTCCCATGGATGCGGCGGTGCGGGCGGGCGGAGTAAAATTTATCGCGGAATTTAAAGAGTGTGCGGCAGCATCTGCGCCGTCTGCGAGCCGCAAATAGGCTAAATTTAGAGCGAAATTTACCGCTACGGCAAGCGCGGCGAGCAGCAAAATGCTAAGTTTGAGCGATAAAATTCTAGGATTTTTAATCTCTTTTAGGCTGAGCTTCAGCACCGCCAGGCGCATCAGAGCAAGAGCTGCAGGCAGCGCAGCTAGCGTCACAAATAGCTCCGCGCCGCGCAGATCCGCTAGACCTAGCGCCAAAGTAGCGCTTAAGAGGATCGCGCCCGCGAAGGCTAAAACTCCGCTTATCAGCCTGCCTTTAAAAATTTTAATCAAAGTCCCGCCGCTGCGAAATAGCGCCGCATTAGCGCGCTGCTTCGCCTCGTAAAAAAAGCTAAATAGCACCCGAAATAGCGCGTAAGCCCAAAACGCCGCCAGCATGCAAAAGCCCGTGTCACTGAAATCCTGCGCGTAAAGCGCGAAGCAAAAAACGCTAACGATCAGCGCGAGCCTAAGCGCTATTTCACAGATCCAGCGGCGCGTCATCGTCATCGAGCCTGTTTGCCTCATTGATCTTTGGAATGCCCATCTCTTCGATATTTAGAGGCGGTGCGGGTTTAAATTTTGCCTCGTCCTCTTGCGCTTCAAAAGGCGGCTCATCGCCCTCGCCCCTTTCAAAATACACAGCGTCCCCTTGCTGCGTGTTCTTTGCACCTTGCGATGTGCCTTTTGTATCTTGCCGCGCGCCTTTTGCGCCCTGTGATGTGTCTTTTACGCTCTGCGGAGTGCCCGATAAATTTTTATGCGCGCCCTCTGTTTGAGGCGCGACACCGCTCACTCTCGTATCATCTAAATTTTGCTCCTCAAATTCTTGTTTTTGCAGTGCATTCTGTGCCGCACGCTGTACCTCTGCCAGGTCATGCCCTGCGCTAAATTTAGACTCGCCGTCTATCTCCTCGCCGTCCTGCGCATCGCTTTGACCGAAGCTAGGCATCTCATCAAAATCGATATTTACACCGGAATTTTGGGCACTAGCGGATCTTTCATTTAAGCTTACGCCGCTATTTTGCGCTTCGTTAAAATTTTGAGCTTCATTAAAATTCTGCGTTAAATTCTGCTGCAAATTCTGTGCCGTATCGAGGCGCGGCGCAACTGGCTCCTCAAAGCCCTGATCTTGCAGCTGCGAGACGTAGTCGAGATTGTCGTTTTCGTTAAAGATCGCGCTCTCGCTAGGCTCGCCGCCGAAGCTCGTATCGACGAAGCGGGTAAATCTGCCCTGAAAGCCCACCTCAATCGTTCTGCCCGCCTCGCCCGAGCGGTTTTTGCCGACGATGATTTCGGCTTTTTCCTGATAGTCGTTGCGCCTAAACACGGGCTCGCCAGCGTCCTTGCCCTCGGCCTCCAGCCGCGAAATGCGCTCGCGCTCCATCTGCTCTTTATAAACCTCGTCGCGATAGACGAAAAGTATGATGTCGGCGTCCTGCTCGATCGCGCCGCTTTCGCGCAGATCGCTTAGCATCGGGCGTTTGTTCGAGCGCGCCTCGAGCGAGCGGTTTAGCTGCGATAGCGCGATGATCGGGATGTTGAGCTCGCGCGCCAAAAGCTTGAGCCCGCGCGAAATTTCGGCGATTTGCAGGTGGCGCTCGGAGTAGTTGCTCGTGCTCGTCATAAGTCCGATGTAATCGATCACGCAAAGCTCGATATTGGCATCCGCGGCTTTGAGTTTACGCAGCTGGGTGCGGACTTGGTGGATGTTTACGTAACCGCTGTCATAGACGAAAAGCGGCATATTCAGCACCGCGTCGCAGGCGTCGTTGAAGCGCGTCCAGTCGTCGTCGCTGAGCTTTGCGCTCATTATGTCGCTTAGCGGGATCGAGCTAAGCGCGCTTAATATGCGATACATCAGCTGCACAGAGGGCATCTCTAGCGAGAAAAATACGACGCCTTTGCCGCTTTGCAGCGTTTTCATCATTAAATTTAACGCAAAAGCAGTTTTGCCCATGCCGGGGCGGGCGGCGATTATGATGAGCTCGCCCGGCTTTAGCCCCTTCGTGCAGTCGTTTAGGAAGCGAAAGCCCGTATCAAGCCCCACGAGCTCCGAGCCTGCGAGCGCCTTTTGGCGCTTGAGCTCCTCTACTACGCCTTCGATGATCTCGTGCGATTTTTTGATGCCGCCGTGGCGCTCCTCATCGATGAGCTCGTAAATTTTAGAACTGATTTTATCGGCGGTGTCTTTGCTGCGCACGGCTTCGTTTACCATTGAAGGGATCTCGTGCGCAACCTTGATTAGTGAGCGCTTGATCGATTTTTCGCGCAGCTCGAGCGCGTATTTTGGGGCATCGACCACGCCGCTGGTGGCTACGACCTCGGTAAATGCGCCATCGTCGTAGCGCTCGGCTAGCCATTTTTTAACGAAGCTCGGCGCGATCGGCTCGTTGTGCGAGGAGCACTTGACGATCGCCTCGTAGATGTCGGCGTGCGGCTTGTAGAAAAAATCGCCGACCGAGATTATCTCGCTCAGCTCGCCGTATGCATCCTCGTTTTGCAAAAGCGAGCTTAAAATCGCGCGCTCCATATCCAGATCGTATAAATTTGCAGGCACATTCTGCTTCGTTGCCATCGCTTCCCCTCGTTTCGCATTTAAATTCTATAAAATTTCAAGCTCGCCTCCGCAAATCTCTGCGGCGCGATAATTTTAAATTTTATAGAATTTAAATCTCGCCTCTTGGCAAAATTCTATCGGGTAAAATTTTATAATTTCGACCACTTTAAATTTTGCTATCTAAAATTTCATCCTCGGAATTTTCGCCTTTAAAATTCCGCCGGCTTGAAATTTCGCCCTTTGAAATTTTGGCTCTTAAAATTTCGCTCGCCTTAAATTTTAGGCGCAGACGAAATCCAGCCGGATGAAATTTCGTGGCGTATCGGAATTTCATCCGTCAAGATTCCGCTTTGCGGCACGGAATTCTACCGAGGCAAATCTGCGAGTAAAATTGGCGAGCGCATAGAGCCTGCGCCTAAATTTCATAGACAGCATAAAATTCTACCGCTTAAAATTTCGCGCGGTAAATTCTGCTCTATAAAATTTCGCTCCAAATCGCGAGTTTGAAATTTTAAAATGAAATTCCAAGACGAAATTTCAAAGCCAAAATTTTAAACTCAAAAATCTAATACGAAATTCCAGCACTAAAATTTCAAGCCCAAAATTTCAAACTAAAATTCCAAGCTATATTCCCAAAGGCTCAAATTTAAAAGCGCTGCCTCGGAATTAAATTTTAAAATTTTACGCCAAGACACGCTGTACCTATGAGCCTAAACAAACCGCGATGAGCCCTAGAGCGCCTTAAAACGCCGAGCAAACTACAACTAACCCAAGCGCTCCAAAATTCAGAGCCAAGCTACCCAAGCCACAAATAATAGCGAGATTTAAGCTGCTAGGCGCTCCGCAACTATCACGCTCCTTCGCGAACCCGCACCTCGTCCTCGACCTCTTGCAAAAACCGCTCCACGAGCTTGCTCTCCTCGAGTTTGGCGACCACTTCGCCGTGGCGCATCACGATGCCGCGCCCGTTGCCGAACGCGATCGCCACGTCCGCGCCCTTCGCCTCGCCGATCGCATTTACGACGCAGCCCATGACGCTGATATTTAGCGGCGTTTTGATATGCGCGGTTTTTTCTTCGACGATTTTGATCGCGCTTAGCAGGTCGCTTTGCAAACGCCCGCAGGTAGGGCACGAGATGATATTGACGCCGCTTTTTTGCACGCCTGCATCCTGCAGGATCGCGCGCGCGACGTGGATCTCCTCCTCAAGCTCGCCCGTGATGCTCACGCGCATCGTATCGCCGATCCCCTCCATCAGAAGTGCTCCCAGCGCGATTGCACTCTTGATGCTCGCGTGAAATTTCGTCCCCGCCTCAGTCACGCCCAGATGAAAAGGATACTCGCATAGCGGGCGCAGCGCACGATACGCAGCCACCGTGCTCGGCGCGTCCGAAGTCTTAAGCGAGATCGCGATATCGCTAAAGTCCTCATCTTCAAGCAGCGCGGCGTTATACAGCGCGCTTTGCACCATCGCCTCTACGCTGCGGCCGTACTTTTGCTCAAACTGCTCCTCGAGTGAGCCCAAATTTACGCCGATGCGGATAGGCAGGCTGCGAGCTTTGCACGCGCGCACGACCTCTTTGATGCGGTCTTTGCCGCCGATATTTCCCGGATTGATGCGGATAGCATCGACAAACTCCGCGACCTGTAGCGCCAAGCGAAAATTAAAATGGATGTCCGCTACGATGGGAAGCGGCGAGCTTTTTTTGATCCGCGCGAGCGCGTCAGCATCCTGCTTATCGAGCACGGCGCAGCGCACGATGTCGCAGCCCGCGAAATACAGGCGGTTTATCTGCTCTAGCGTACCCTCCACGTCTTTGGTCTTGGAAAAGCTCATCGACTGCACGGAGATGGGCGCGCCGCCGCCGATTTTGACGGAGCCGACGGAGATTTGGCGGGTCGGATAGCGATTTTTCAAATTTAAGCCTTTAGAATTTTTTGCGCTATTTTATTCAAAACGGGGTTAAAATTTAATAATTCGCGCTCGCTAGCCGCCGCTAGAATTTCGCCTACATAATTTCACTCGCTAAATTTTACTTTTACGCTTGTAAAAAATTTCATTTCGCCGCGAAATTTGAGCAAATAGAGTTCTATAAAATTCCGCCATCTAATAAAATTCTAAAAATTCCGCTAGCAGGCGAAACTCTACAAAATTTTATGGCAAGCGAAATTTAATAAACCACGTAGCTAAGCAAAATTCTGCGAATTTAGCAGGCAAGCGAAGCCCTGCGACATAAAATTATAAAATTAAGCTCTTGAAATTTCGGCGAAATTGTAACCGCAGTATCGTCGTAGCGCCCGTTCGCGCAAAACAAGTGCAGTCTGGTTTATCCTAGCAGCGCGACATGCAGCCGTGAAATTCAAAGCCCGTAGATGAAATATGAAAATTTTATTTTTAATTGCAGCAGTAGGGAGTATTGTTTCGCACGGCGACAAAGCTGAAAAAACATCAGCGTTCGTGTTTTTGCAATGCAAGCGCCAGTATTGCGATCTTACAGAGGCAGCAAAATTAAACCGCCTACGCATATAAATTGCGCCGGCGTGCCGCCTAGGCTAGCGCACTAGCTCCATATTCACCTTGACCCTGCTCATCTTGTCCTGCAGCATATCCATCACCGACTCATTGCGCGACGAAGCATCATCCATCGGGGCTTCGTGCTGCTGCCACTTACTTTTCGGTGCGGCAGGACCCCACTGCGACGAAAATATCAACCCGCGCTTTTTCTCAGTCTCAGGCGCAGGCTCATAAGGCTGTGGAGCGGGCTTCGCCCAACGCTCATCATAATGCATCGCAGCACCTTGTCCTAGCGCATTACCCCGCTTTGGCGACAACATCTTACCAAGCGCGCTACCGCCAGAGCGCCCTATCGCACGGCTAGAGCGAGCAGATGTGGGAAGATAGGGCGCGCGGGCATTTTGACGAGCCGTATATTTCGTGGCGCTCGAATGAGATGCAGCTGTATGCCCCATAGCGCCAGAACGAGTTGCACTATAGCCGTAGCGAGCTTGCGGCTGTGCAATTCGAGCCGTCGTTAATTTGCGAGCTTGTGCATCTACGATTTTACCAGTTTGCTCATCCGCGCCTCCGTGAGTTTGCGCGCTTGCATTTCTCCGCATATCTGCGCCTCTGTAAGTTTGCTCCGTATCGCGGGCGTTTGGTACCTCATCCTCATAAATACGGGTCTTTGGCAAACGCATCAGCGTCGCGACTAGACTCTTACTAGCTCCATTCTGACTGCTTGATTGATTAGCCGGGCGCCTAGATGCTTTATTTCTCGCAGAATGCGATACGAAATTTTGCCCAGAATTTTTAGTAAAATTTTTCGTGCTTTTTTGCATGGAATTTTTAGCGGAATTCCTAGATGCACGCGTATTTTTTGTGAGCTTGGAATTTGAAAGGCTTTTAGCATTTGCAGGTTTTTTAGCATGCGGCTCGGCAGAGGATTTTGCCGAGGTATTTTTACTCGGATGATCTTTGGCTCGTAAATTCTGAGATGAAATTTTATATTTATGGTTTTGCAACGCGGCGGGCGATTTATGGCTTTGCTGAGCGGCAAAAACACTAGAGAAGCTCGTCAAAATGAACGCAATTAAAAAAATACGAGCTAAATTTTTCATCGTTTTCCTTTCCATGGATTTTAGGCGAAATTTAGCAAAGCTTAGATTAAGCCGCGTTAAATTTAATGAGTGAGGCTATGAAATTTCAGCTCTAATTCCAGGCCGTATCGCCAAATAAAAACATTGATAAAGGCTAAGCTGTAAAAATTCCGCAGCTAGAATTCTGTTTGGCAATAGAATTTTATCACACTAAAAATATGACACCACGACAAAATTTTATCTTGTAAGCATTTAAGAAGGAGAGCTGAAAAATTTTAAAGTTTTAGAATTCTGCGCTTAGATTTTGAGCGGCAAGTCAGAATTCAAGGTAAAAAGTAAGCTCATATAAAGTTTTTAAATTTAAAGGATAAAGTGGCAAAACTGCAAATTTGCGGCGAGATACGAAATTTGCGAAATCATGCAATGACTAAAAATCACACCGCTTAATCGTTAATTCATAATAAATCGCCGCGCTTCAGACGTATCTAAAAATGCGGCACATATCATTTTAGCGGCGTATAGCTAAAACATCGCCGTGCATAAAGCATTTCGCGGCGCTGTAAAAATCTCACAGCGCCGTTGTAATGGCATAGTAGCGCCGAATGACGCTCCCATGGGGCTACATCATTCCGCCCATACCGCCCATTCCGCCCATATCAGGCATTGGAGGCATTGCAGGTTTCTCCTCTTTGATCTCGCTTACGGTCGCTTCGGTCGTTAGAAGCAGGCTTGCGACGGAGACCGCGTTTTGAAGCGCGATGCGCTCGACCTTCACAGGATCGATGATGCCTGCTTCAAACATATTGACATACTCGCCGTTTGCAGCATTGAAGCCAAATTTTTTGTCTGAGCCTTGCTCGACCTTATTAGCTACGACGCCTGCATCAAATCCCGCATTCTCGGCGATCTGGCGAAGCGGAGCGAAAAGCGCGCGCTTAACGATGTCCGCACCGATAAGCTCGTCGCCGCTTAGAGCTAGTTTTACGCTAAGTCCAGCTCTGATTAGCGCAGCGCCGCCGCCGATTACGATACCTTCGTCTACGGCTGCTTTGGTTGCGTTTAGAGCGTCGTCCACGCGGTCTTTTTTCTCTTTCATCTCAGTTTCGGTCGCAGCGCCCACCTTGATAACCGCAACGCCGCCGCTAAGCTTAGCCATGCGCTCTTGAAGTTTCTCTTTGTCGTAATCGCTCGTAGTCTCTGCGATCTGAGCTTTGATCTGCAAAACGCGCGCGTCGATATCTTTTTTCTTGCCCGCGCCGCCTACGATAGTGGTGTTATCTTTGTCGATCACGATGCGCTCGGCTTGTCCGAGATCGGCCATAGAAGCGCTTTCTAGCGTTCTGCCAAGCTCCTCGCTGATGACGGTGCCGCCCGTTAAAATCGCGATATCTTCAAGCATCGCCTTTCTGCGATCGCCAAATCCTGGTGCTTTGACCGCGGAGATGTTTAGCACGCCGCGAAGTTTATTTACGACCAAGGTCGCAAGCGCCTCGCCCTCGATATCCTCGGCGATAATTAGAAGCGGTTTGCCGCTTTTTTGAACCTGCTCCAAAACTGGTAATAGGTCTTTTAAATTTGTAATTTTTTTGTCAAATAGAAGCACTAGCGGCGAGCTTAGCTCGACTAGCATTTTCTCGGCATTTGTAATGAAATATGGGCTTAGATAGCCGCGGTCAAACTGCATTCCCTCGACTACGTTTAACTCATCGTTGATCGATTTCGCCTCTTCGACAGTGATAACACCGTCTTTACCGACCTTCTCCATCGCGTCTGCGATCAGATCGCCCACCGCGCTGTCGTTATTCGCAGAGATCGTAGCAACCTGAGCGATCTCTTTTTTGCCACTTACTTTTTTGGATGATTTTTTTAGCTCCTCAATAACCGCAGCGCTAAATTTATCCATACCGCGTTTAACCTCGATCGGATTTGCGCCCGCAGTTACGTTGCGTAGGCCCTCTTTAAAGATCGCGTGGGCTAGCACGGTCGCAGTCGTAGTGCCGTCGCCTGCCTGATCGTTGGTTTTACTCGCTACTTCGCGCACCAAAGAAGCGCCCATGTTCTCAAGCGTATCTTTTAGCTCGATCTCTTTAGCGACGGTTACGCCGTCTTTTGTGATCGCAGGAGCTCCGAAGCTCTTTTGGATTAAGACATTGCGACCGCGAGGTCCCATCGTAACTTTAACTGCGTCGTTTAGCTTCCTAACGCCCGCGTAAAGCTTGTTTCTTGCGTCGTCTGAAAAAATAATCTCTTTTGCCATTTTCAATCCTTTTTATTTAATTATGCCTAAAACATCTTCTAAATTTAAGATAAGAAATTTCTTATCATCTAAGCTAATCTCGCTGCCTGCGTATTTTGCAAACGCTACGGTATCGCCATTTTTGACACCTTCACATTCGCTGCCGACGGCTACGATTTTACCGGTCGAAGGCTTCTCTTTTGAAGCATTGTCGGGGATGATGATGCCCGAAGCGGTCTTTTTGGTCTCCTCCTCGCGCTCGATTAGAACGCGTTTGCCAAGTGGTTGAAATTTCATTTCAGTCCTTTCTTTGATTTGTGATTTCTAAAATTGGCACTCAATGTGTTTGAGTGCTAAGATTATATGCAAAATTTAAAATCTTGTCAATAGTTTATGAAAAATTTTTATAAAACTTTAGTGATTTAAACTCAAGTATTGAGATTTCAAACGTTAAATTTTAAGGGCTATAATACCCTCAAATTTTAAATTTTAAGGGGACGAAATGAAAATTTTCGGCATAATCGCAGGAATTTTAATCCTGCTTATCGTAGGCGCGGGCTGCCTATTTTTCAGCGATTTTGGCAACAATCTTACCAAGCCTTACGTAGAAAATTTGATCAAAGAAAAAAGCGGACTTGACGTGAAGCTTGAGAAATTCGATCTAAATTTCGGCGATCTGGACATCAGCGCCAACGTAAATGACGCTGCGAACGTAAACGTAAAGGGCAAATACTCGCTTTTTGCGCGCTCTTTCGATCTTAACTACGACGCAAACGCGCACGATCTAGCCAAGCTCGGCATCAAAACGAGCGAAGGGCTAAGCCTTAAGGGGCAAATTTTGGGCGATCTTAGTAAATTCGGCATCAACGGCAGCGGGCGGATTTTTGATAGCAACGTAAAATTTTTAGCAAATTTAAAAGACCTTAGTCCGCTTGATCTGCAAATCGACGCTAAGGGCTTAAACGTCGAAAAAGCCCTTGCCGTGGCTTCTCTGCCGATCTACGCCAAAGGAAATATCGACATTCTCTCAGACATCAAGGCCGGAAACGGCGGCGCAGAGGGCAACGCGAGTGTCAAGAGTTCAAATTTGATCCTAAACGAATCTGCGTTTAAAGATATGAATATCTCCATCCCAAAGGGCGTGCAGATCACACTAAACTCGGACATCACGGCGCAAAATGACGTCTTGCGAGCAGCAAGCAAGATCGATTCGACGCTAGGCAAGATCAGCGCCGAAAAGTCGGAATTTGATCTGAAAAACAAAATTTTAAACTCCGATTTTAATCTAAGCTTGCCCGATCTAGCGAAGCTCGAAAGCCTGCTCGGGCGTAAAATTTCAGGCGATGTTAAAGCAAACGGAAATTTAAAGACCGATTTTTCTACGCTTGAGCTTTCAAACTCGCAAATTTCGGCGTTTAAAGACGCGCTTAAAGCGGATGCGGGAGCTAAATTTGACCTGAAAAACAAAAACGGCGAGCTGTCCGCAAAGCTAAACGCAAACGATCTAGCCGCGCTGCAAAACGTCCTGGGAGTGAAGCTGCAGGGCAAGGCAAACGGCGAGCTTAGCGCGGCTCTAGCACAGAGCGAACTTAAAAATCTAAGCTTAAACCTAAACGCGATGGGCGGCAACCTGAATGCTAGCGGAAATTTAAACGATCTAAAACTTAAGGCGAGTAATCTAAATCTGGCCGTGCTTTCGGCTCTGTTTTACGGCAACGCGATCGGAGAGGGCACGATAAACGGCGATGCGAAGTTAATCTTAAAGGACGGTATCAACGGCACGGCGCAAATTTCGCTCGCTAGCGGCGTGATTTTTAAGAAATTTTTAGACGGCGCGACGGGCAAGAACTTCCCAAGTGATCTGAAGGCGGACGCGCAGGCGCAGACAAATATCAAAAACTCCGTCGCGACCTTTAGCGTAAGCGCGAACTCCGATCTGGCGCAGCTTCAGAGCCTAAACGGCACTTATGAGCTTAAAAACAAAGCGCTTAAGGCAAACTACGCGCTGCTGATCCCGAGCCTGCAGCGACTGGAGTTTTTTCTAAATCGCAGACTAAACGGCAAAATTGCCGCGACGGGCGAGCTTTCGCATGACGGCAAGAGTCTGTTTGCGACCATAAATTCCAAGGTTGCGGGCGGCGAGCTGAACGGACAGATCGCGGGCGATGAAGCGAACTTTAAAATCCAAAATTTCATCGTCAAAGAGCTTACGACGCTTCTAAATATCGATCACGTTTACGACGGCACGGGCAACGCAAATCTTACGTATAATACGAGCTCGCACGGCGGAAAATTCGACGCGATCATCAACAACGGCCGCCTTCCTAGCGGCGGATTGATCGATAAAATCGGTAAAATTTTAGGCCGCGATCTAGGCGGCGAGGTCTATAACGACGCCAAAGTAAACGGCACGATCAAGCAGAATTTAATCAATTTCAACGCCGATATGAGCGCGCAAAAAAGCAAGCTAAACGTCACCGGCGGCACGCTGGATAGCAAAACGGGCGCGATTTCGGTGCCGGTTAAAGCAAATATCGAAAAGACCGATCTTGAAATAAACATCACCGGCACGATCAAAGAGCCGAAATACAATATCCAATCGGACTATCTAAAGGGCAAGCTCGACAAGCAGATCGGCAAGGGCATCGACAAGCTTTTCGGTGTGAAAAAGGACGATAACAGCAGCAAAAACGACGCGAAAAAGGAAAAATCTGACGCGATTAAGGGGCTGATAAATGGGCTATTTTAGCCCATTTGCTCCCATTTGGCGCTTAAAATTTATGGATACTGCTAAACGAGCGCGAGATTTGAAATTTTGAAATTTTGAAATCTCGCGCAGTTTAAATTTTAAAATTTTATGCAGTTTAAAATTTAGAATTTTGCGCTTGCTGGCGCAGCTAGAGCCGCAAAATTTCAAAACTCGGCGCACGCTATTTATCAAAATTTTAAATCTCGTTTCGGTCTGTTTTTGATGACGATTTAAATTTATCGCCGTAAACTTAGCCTGCTTGCGCCGCTATCCGCAATGAAATGCACGCCGCAAGCCTAGCGCCTTTTAAAATGCTTCGTATCAATACTGAGCGCCGTGTTTTCAGCCTATCCGATGCTACTTAAAATTTCGCGGCGCAATGTTTATTGCAGTTGGCGCCATGCTTGATAAAATTTACCCGCCATAATCGCAAGAAAAATGAGCGTCAAAGCTCCAAATATCGTAGCTGTAAATTTATCATCCGTCGTAGCGTATTTGTCATATCTGAATTTCATCAGATACTCGCGCTGCGGTGGGTCGACGCTCGCATTATAATCCAAAAATAAAACCTGATACGCCGTGCCGCGACCCTGAAACGGAAACGGACGGCTTTGATACCAAGCTTTAACTCGCTTGCCTTCCAGCCATTCGTATGCGATTAGCGAGATAGAAGGCTTGATATTTACGCCTTGCCACTCGTCCGCTCCTGACCGCTTAAAATTAGCTTCAACAATTGCCGCATTGAGCAAAATTTTATTTTTATAAAAGGAGGTTAAGTTATCCGTATCGCCATTTAAAAAGACTTTGATAAATTTGCGCTCGTCCGTAAAAATCTGCATATATTCGCGCCCATCATCGCTTCCAACATCCATGATTATTCCATTCGCGATTTTCAGATCATCTAAGCTTTTCGGATTCAAGCTAAAAAGAAATCCGTACCACATCGCCGCCAAATAAAATGCGATCATAAATAGATCGAACTTGCGATCTAAGTTATACCAAATTTCGCCGAGCTTCATCGATCATTACATTGTAAGTTTCGCTGCAAGATACGGAATTTTACGACTTTTATTATCGCGGGCTATATTCCTGCATCATCACCACGGGCAGAAACAGTACCGTTCCCACGATTATTATCGGCACAGCTACGATGGTGCTTATCGTATACAATAGGGCGTTGCCCTCGCAGCGTTCAGGCCTAACCTCGATGTTTGCCGGAATCGGAGAGCGCAGCCTATCGCTTGGCTTCATTATTTCGCTAAGATTTTTGATCTGCACTACTCGCGCATCAAAGTTAAAAATAACCTCGATCTCGCCCTTTTTCTCATCGATTTCGATGCGATTTGCTAGAGCTTTGATTTTGGCGACATCTGCACCGGCTGCGGAATTCAAAAATGCGCTGAAGCTACCGCGCGCCTCGCCGTTTTTAGCATCGGTTACTTCGATCTGCACAAACTCGCGCTTAAGCCCTTTGGCGTATCCGCCATCGTAAAATTCCGAGATATTCTTAAGCGATGAGCCGTCCGTCAGCACATAGCTGAGCTTCTCGCCTACGATGTATTCCTTGCCATCGTTTATGAAAAATGCCGTAATCTTTTCGGGCGTTTCGTTCGCCCCAGGCACTACGTTTTGTTTGCACTGGCATCCCACAAGCAGGACAGCTAGTAAAACCGCGATAAATTTTTTCATGATGATCCTTTAAAATTTTAAATTAGCGTATGAATTCCGCAGCCAAAGCTCTATCTCAAAAAATTTCAACAGCGAAATTTTACGTCGATACAATTTAGCCGCAGCCGGACTTAAATTTAACTCCAAACGTAGGCTACTTCAGCGCCGCTTTGACCGCCTCGCTTAGGCGCTTACCGTCGACGCTTGAGCCAAGCGCTTCCTTGGCGGCTTTCATCACGCGCCCCATATCCTTTGCGCCGCTCGCGCCGAGCTGCGCGATTAGCGAGCTAACCTCGGTGGCAAGCTCGGCATCGCTTAGCTGCGCGGGCAGATAGGACGCGATAATCTCGATCTCGCCCTGCTCTTTTTGCATCAGATCGTCGCGACCGCCCGCGCGGTACTGCGCCGCGGAGTCATTTCGGCGCTTGATCTCGCTTTGAAGTATGCTAAAGACGCGCTCGTCGCTAAGGCTGATGCGCTCGTCCACCTCGACCTGCTTAAGCGCGGCGTTAAGCATCCGCAGGCTGTCTCTGCGGAAGTGATCGCCGCTCTTCATCGCCGTTTTAATGTCTTCTAAAATTTGCTCTCGCACACCCATTTTCTACTCCTTTAGATTGAAATTTCGACGGTAATTGTAGCAAATTTAAAATTTGGCTCGGGTAAATTTAAGAAGATGAAATTTTAAAATTTTAAAGATTTATTGCAATTTGCGGCTAAATTTAAAGCTCGCGCGGATATCGTCCGCGGTAAAGACTCGCGCGAAGCTCCCATTTGCAGAAAAAAGCTCGCGCGAAGCGCGCTAAATTTAAAAAGCCTCGCAAGAATATAAAATTCCTGCGAGGCAAACAAGCGATAAAAGCTCGCGAAAGCTCTATTTAGCGCGTGAGAATATCATTCGCACGATTTGAAGCAAGAAGCACACGCTTCCTACCAAAAAGATCGTATCGCCGATGATGCGCGCCCAGCGAAGCCCGTAGAGGCTGTCTTTTTGCAAAAACTCCGCGCTTCTTGCATACCACATACCCACGTCGATCGCCGCAAACGCCTGCAAAATTCCAACCGGCAGAAGCGATATTAGCACCATTAGAAGCAGACCCGCGTTAAGCGCCCAAAAGCCGATCTTCATCAGCGTATCGTCGAAGCTTTTTTGCCTGTAGATATACAGCGCCACGAGCCACACGAAGCCGAGCGCCAAAAAGCCGTATACGCCAAATAGCGCCGTATGAGCGTGCACCGCGGTGGTGTTTAAGCCCTGGATGTAAAATAGCGCAAGCGGTGGGTTGATCAAAAAGCCAAAAACGCCCGCGCCCAGCATATTCCAAAACGCTACGGCGATGAAGCAGTAAAGCGGCCATTTTAAACGCTTAGCCCAATCCTGCACGAATTGAAGCTTGTAGTAATGAAACGCTTCCGAACCCAAAAGCACCAAAGGCACGACCTCAAGCGCCGAGAAACTCGCGCCAACCGCCATTATCGGCGTAGTGGTGCCCGCAAAATAAAGGTGGTGGAAGGTACCAGGAATTCCGCCGATTAGGAAAATCGACGCGCTAGCAATCGAGGTGTAGGTGGCAAATTTCTTGCTTACTAAGCCCAAGGACGCGAACACGAACGCCAAAGACGCCGTCGCGAAAACCTCGAAAAATCCCTCGACCCAAAGGTGCACGACCCACCAGCGCCAATACTCCATTACAGGGATCGGCGAGCGCTGTCCGTAAAATAGTCCCGCGCCGTAAAAAAGCCCCACGGCGATGACCGAAGCGGTAAAGATCGCCAATAAATTCTTATCGCCCTCAGCTCTAAAGCCTGCGATAAAGCCGCGCAGCACGAGCACCATCCAGATCACAAGGCCCACAAACAGTATCAGCTGCCAAATTCTACCTAGGTCTAAATACTCGTATCCTTGATGTCCGATCCAGAAGCTGCTGCTTGGATCCATCTTGCCCGCAATCGCCATGTATTCGCCCGCGAAGCTGCCGACGACCAAGAAAAGAAGCGCGTAAAAAAGCACGTCCACGCCGAGCTTTTGAAATTTAGGATCCTTGCCGCCGTTGATGATCGGCGCTAGAAACAATCCCGCCGCCAAAAAGCCCGTAGCGATCCAGAAAATGGACGCCTGCACGTGCCAGGTGCGAGCTAGCGAGTAAGGGATATATTGCGAAATATCAAGCCCGAAAAAGGACTGACCCTCGATCGTGTAGTGCGCAACAAAGCCGCCGATGAAGGCCTGAAATGCAAACAACGCAATCGCTACGAAAAGGTACTTGCCGAGCGCCTTTTGCGACGGCGTAAGCGCTAAAGCGGCGATCGGATCGGCGTTTAGCTTCGCAGGAGCCTCGAAATCCTCGTCCTTTTTGCCGTAGAAATTTCCGAACCACACTAAAAGACCGATGCCGGTAAGCAAAATAACGAGGCTTGCGATCGTCCAAATGACGTTTTCCGTGGTAGGGACATTGTCTATCAGCGGCTCGTGCGGCCAATTATTGGTATAGGTCGCCTCTCCGCTCGGACGATCCGTAGAAACCGCCCAAGCGGTCCAAAATATGAAATCCATAAGCTCGGCGCGGTGTTGCTCGTTTGCGAGCGTGTTTTCCTTCATCGCATAATCCTCGCGAAGCTTTTTAAAGCGCGGATCGTTTCCGAAAACGCCCATGTACTCGTCTTTTACGGCCGCCATAGCCTTCAAGCGATCATCGCTTAGCTTGACAGTGCCGTCTTTTACGGTGTTGGTGCGATACTCAGCCTTGGTAAGCGCCTTGATCTGCGCCTTTTGCTCGTCATTTAAGGCATCAAATTTAGCGCCGAAACGCTCCTGCGCCTTAATATCCATAAACGCGACCAGCTCCTTATGCAGCCAATCCGCGCTCCAATCAGGCGCTTGATACGCTCCGTGACCCCAGATAGAGCCCACCTGCATACCGCCGATGCTCTGCCAGGCTTCCTGCCCGCGGTAAATGCGCTCGGTACTGATTAGCTCAGCTCCACTAGCATCGGTAAATTTTACCACCGGCGGAGACTGCCTATACACCTCGCCGCCGTAAAAACCCAAGAAACTAAAGCCCACGATGAGTACCGCTACAAGCGTCATCCAGAGCTTCTTATACTCTGCCATTTTCACTCCTTTAACTGAAATTAGGAGAGAATTTTACCTATTTAAATTTCTATAAGCATTGAGGTCCGTCAATAAAAAGATAAAATTTATCTGCTTAAGCTGGAATTTATTAAAATATACTGGAATAAGGTATTTTAGAAAATTTTATATAAAATTTATATCTACAAATCTATCCCTGATCTCAATGTTATCAAGATTTAGATTTAGTTTGTCTTTTAAATACTTTTTCAAATTTACTCGTTCATAGTCACTTAGCATAGTTAATGGGATGGCAAAATAATTACTATGAGTACTATCTAATAAAATTAGAACATTTAAATTTATGCTATCTATTCTTTTTAAAATTTTAAGTACACTAAAGCAAATAATATTGAGCGGATGCAGAGCGTATGATAAAATTAGCAAGAGAAATTTTTTAAATCTAGTTATATTGACATTGTATTTGCAAGCGTCTTCAATTACTAGTCCAGAAAATTTATAAATAGCGATTTTATCAAAATTAGAAGTCTTTACACTTTTATGTATCGAATATACGTCGTTATAATTTTTGCATAAAGAATTATATTCTATTCTATCGGAATAGAAATTTAAAAATTTATGTTTATTAATAAATAAAATTCCCACCAAAAAAGTAACGGCTCCTAAAAATTGATATGCCCAAGCACTTCCTCTACAAAAAAATAGAAATATAACTAAAAATACAGCTAATATTAAATAACATTCTGTGCTGATTTTAGTCCAATAATCTTTGATCATAAAAAGCGGCATTTCCGATTTATAACTTTGAAATTCCATACGATAATACTCCAAATTTTTAATTCAATACACCGCTCTTTTCATTGACTTTGCTCTGCATTTTTAACTCCTTTTAAAATAGAATAAATTTTACGAATAAATCCATAAGTAAACACCAAAACGGCCACTCCTGAAAAAGAAAAGGCTGATTGAAAAAAAGCGACATAACCAAAAATTAAAAATCTGCTTTGAAATTCCGGCATAAAATATCTTGCGCCTATGCTTATGCCGCTACTTGCAAAATATCCGGTATAATAAACCCAAAACATAAAAATCCCTAAGCTTATGCCGAATATCATAAGTAGAACGGATGCTTCTTTTTTGCTATTCGCATCTTTTTTAGGATCATCATAATAACGCTCATAAAAACTGATCCAAAATATCTGAAATAAAATCATAAGGCAAAAAATAAAAATTCCAAAGATCCACATAATGCTAACGTAGAATTCCGAAAGTTGGGTGTATGAGCTAATACTACCAATAATTTCGATATTTGGAAAATAGCTTTTCATAAAATTTACAAAATTTAAGCACGTAGGAGAAATATCTAAAATGTTTTCGGGAATTATAAAGGCGCTAAGAGAAAAAATTATATAAATAATACATGCTGCATTAAAAGCATAGCTTGATCTATCAACAAATTTAGCCGCCCCCGCTTTTTTGCTTTCAAATTTTAAATTCTGCATCTCAATCCCTAAAAATAAAATTGTGTATTTTATTGCATCCAACCTTAAACGCACTATAAGCTCGCATATTTATATTGTGCTTAATAAACGCAATCTATGTAAGGGCTTCCGAAAGTGGATCAAATTTGGATTTGCTCCAAATTTACAATGATCCGTCGCTGCTACTTTCGCGAGGTTTAGGAAGCGGCGAAATTTTAGTGTAATATTCCTCCTTGCCGTTGTATTGGCGGCTAAAAACGCCGTCTGGGATGGTAAAGTTGCGCTTGGTTTGCGGATATTCTTTTAAATAGGCATCTAAAAATTTTGCAAACACCGGTGCTGCGGTACGACCGCCGCCCTCGACCTTTCGCATAGGTTTATAATCGTCGTTGCCATACCAGATTATGATCTGCAAATCCGGCGTAAAGCCGCAAAACCATGCATCTATGCTGTCGTTTGAGGTGCCTGTTTTGCCCGCTATGTCGATGCCCTGCACGCGCGCGCGAGTACCGGTGCCGCGCTGCACGATATTTTTTAGTAGCGTAGTCATCAGATACGCCTGTTCAGGGCGCAGCACGCGGCGGCGCTCAGGCTCTATAAAGCGAGTTTTGCCGTCCTTATCGGTAATCGAAACGATAAATTTTGATTTTGCAGTAATCCCAAGCCCCGGAAACATCGAATACATCGTGGAGTATTCAAGCGGCGAAATTCCGTAGCTGCCGATAGCCACCGACAGGGCGGGCGGGACGTTTTTAAAGCCGAACTCGCCCAACTTTTTTACCGCGCGATCAACGCCGATAGATTGCATCAGATTGATCGAGGCAAGGTTGCGCGAGCGAGTTAAGGCTTCTTTGATTGTGATATAGCCGCTGTAAGTTTTGTCGTAATTTTTCGGCTTCCACGTTTTATCGCTGCCATCGTCGAATTCTCTAGCTATATCGGGAACTTCGGTCATCGTCGAGTAGCCCATATCAAGGGCGATTTGATAGACAAAAGGCTTAAAGCTGGAGCCGGTTTGGCGCTGGGATTGGCTGGCGCGATTGAAATTTGATTTCGCGTAATCCACGCCACCTACTAAGGCTAAAATTTCGCCGTTTTGCGGATGCGTGACGACCATAGCGCCGTTTACGTTGCTCGCATTGGCGTCTTTGTTGCGCTTTAAAATTTCATTGTAGCCGAAAACTAATGCCTCTTGCGCCATCGCTTGCGCCTTTAGATCAAGGCTCGTATCTATGCGGTATCCGCCCGTGCGGACGTCCGGTAGAATTTTTTCCGCTTCTTTTATGATCTCATCTACGGCATACGGAGCTACGTTTTGCGTGAGCGTTTCGTTGTAGATCGTAGGCTGCTCGTTCATCGCAAGCTCATATTCGGTCTTATTTATCCAGCCGAGCTCATGCATCCTATAAATCACGTTATTGGCACGCGAAAGCGACAAATCCAGGTGCTTAGTAGGATCAAAGCTGCTAGGAGCTTTCGGCAAGCCCACTAAAATCGCGATCTCTTTAAGGCTTAAATCTTGCAAATCCTTTTTGAAATATCCCAAAGCCGCCGTGCGGATGCCGTAATATCCGTGCCCGAAATACACCTCGTTGAAGTAACGCTCTAGAATTTGTTCCTTGCTTAGGGCGTTTTCTATTTTAAGCGATAGGATTGCTTCTTTAATCTTGCGATCAAGCTTCTTTTCGCTCGAAAGAACTAAATTTCGCGTGATCTGCTGCGTAATCGTAGAAGCCCCTTCGACGAATTTCATCGCTTTGACGTCCTTAATGATCGCCCTAAAAATCGCCTCGACATTCACACCGCCGTGTTCGAAAAACGCCGTATCCTCGATAGCTACGAGCGCCTCGATCACGCGGCCTGGAATCTCGTCGAATTTTACGTAAATTCTATTTTGTTCATTAAAAACATTGGCTATCAAATTGCCGTTGCGGTCATAAATTTTAGTCGTGAGCTCGGGATGATAATCGATGATCGAGTCCGATTCCAAGCGGATTTGCGAGTAAAAATACAAAAAAATTCCGCCTGCGGCAAACGCACAAACCGTAATAAAACTAAATAAAACTCTTACCATACAAACCTCTTTAAAATTTCCAGATCAAGCCCCATCGCCGTGAATTTTGACCCACGCGAGCTTTTAATATATTTTTCGTTAAAGCCTTCGATACTCATCGCACCCGCCTTGCCGCGCCAATCACCGCTAGCGATATAGCCTTTTAAATCCGCTTCATTAAATTCCGCAAATTCAAAGCTTGCGACGCTAAGTGCCGAAAGTTCTAGCGCCTTACTGCAAAAAATCATCGCAGTATAAACGGCGCAGCTAGCACCGCTTTGAGCTCGCAGCATTCTTAATGCGTCCGCTTCATCACGCGCCTTGCCTAAAATTTCGCCGCCGGCAAGCACGGAACTATCGGCAAACAGCACTCTATCATAATTTTTATAAATTTTAAAAAACTGCGTTTTCTTGGCCAAGACAACGCGGTAAGCATAGGTGCGTGCATCGTCCTTGCTAATGCCGCTTTCATCGAAATTAAAAGGAATTTGCGTAAATTCTACGCCGTTATCCTTTAGAATTTGCGCTCTAGTAGGCGAACTGGAAGCTAAATAGATCATCAAAACTCGCCCACCGTCACGCCTAGATAAACGCAAATCAGCGTAACTACGATATTTAACGGGATGAAATATTTAACGACGATGATTAAATGCTCATTCGCCTCAAGCTCATCTCCCGCATCCAAAGCTCGCTTCAAAGATGAAATTTTATAATGCATGTAGATAAAATTTAGTAGTATAAAGCCGGCGCCAGCCCACAGCGTGGCAATCGCACCTTTTACCATAGGATCTGAAAATTTAAAACTTCCGCCGTCCGCAAGAAAAAATCCACTTACGCAAACGATCACCAAAAATAGTGCAAAGAACTGCTCATAGCGTTTCATATATCGTAAAATTTCTGCAAATTTTACATCCTTCGCATCTGCTTGGCTTTTACTGCTTAAATTCATAAAAATCCGCGCGATCAAAAATACGCAGATCTGCGCGCAGATCAAAAAAATCACGCTTAAAATGTGAATCAGCGGCAAAATTTGCGAGGCTTTGATGAAGCCGGTATCGATTTCGTTCAAATTTTACCTTTTGCGTAAGAGATCGCCTCTTTAATCGCTTCTTCGATTTTTAGCACGTCCTTGCCGCCTGCAGTCGCAAAATCATCGCGTCCGCCGCCGCCGCCGCCTAAAATTTGCGCCGCGAGCTTAACCCACTCGCCAGCTTTGATCGGCGCGTTTTTAACACCTGCTGCGATTGAAATTTTGCCATCGGTGCCTACTTGCATCAGCATTATCGCCACCTTTTCGTGGCTATTTTTAAACTCATCTATCATAGTTTTTATATCACCGCTTTCGACTGAGGCTACGCAAAGTTTAGTATCACCGACATTTAGAAAAGCCAGTGCATGAGAACTGCTTGCATGCTTGATCTGATCTTTTAGCGATCTAATCTCATCTTTTAATTTCTCAATCGCGCGGAGAGGCTCAATCCCCTTTAGCTCCGCAGAAATTTCAGCAAGCTTAGCGCGATTTTGAAACGCCAAATTTAAAGCGGCGCGCGAACAAACTGCCTCGATACGCCTAACGCCCGCACTTACGCCGCTTTCTTTGACGATAAAAAACGACCCTATCTCGCTTAAATTACGCACGTGAATTCCGCCGCAAAGCTCCTTACTAATCTCTCCGAAGCTCACAACGCGCACTTTTGAGCCGTATTTTTCGCCAAAAAGCGCAATCGCGCCGCTGTTTTTAGCGTCATCTATATCCATAATCTCAGTTTTTGCCGCACAGCCCTTGCAAACGGCATTATTTACAAATTCCTCGATTTTAGCTAGCTCCTCGTCGCTAAGTGCCTTAGGATGCGAGAAGTCAAATCTTAAGCGGTCCGCTTCAACCAAGCTTCCTGCTTGAGCGATATGAGCCCCTAGCACCGCACGAAGCGCCGCGTGCAAAAGGTGCGTCGCGCTGTGATGACGTGCAATCTGCTCACGCTCCTCAGAAACCTTAAGCCCGACGATATCGCCGATTTTCAGGTTACGATTAAGGCGCAAGTGGGACAAATTTAACCCATAAAATTTCTGAGTATCAAACACATCGGCTATGGACTCCACTTCGCCGCTATCGCCCGTCTGACCGCCGCTTTGTGCATAAAACGGAGTGACATCAAACATCGCCCAGCCGATATCGCCAGCTTTGAGCTCATCCACTTCTGCAAAATCCTCGTTAAGCAGCGCTAAAACCTTGCTCGTGCGGCTAAGCTCTTCATAACCGCTAAATTTATTCTCACCAAATTTCTCTAGCAGCGCCTTGAAATCGCCACGGACATTTTTATCGCCACTGCCCTTCCATGCGGCTTTAGCTATCTGCCTTTGCTCGCTCATAAGCGCATCAAATTTAGCTTCATCCACACGCAAATTTTTCTCGCGCAGCATATCGGCGGTCAGATCGAGCGGAAAGCCGTAGGTATCGTATAACTTAAACGCGACCTCGCCGCTAAAAATTTCTTTAGTGCGCGCAAGTTCCTCGTTAAAAAGCTCGATGCCGTTTGCCAAAGTGGCGAAAAACCGCTCCTCTTCGAGTTTGATCTGCTCCTTTACGGCTTGCTTTTTCTCATTCAAATATGCATAATGCCCGCCCATCAACTCGCATACTTTATCCACGAGGCGATACATAAAGGGCTCTTTGATGCCGAGCAAATAGCCGTGGCGAACGGCGCGACGCAGAATTCTACGCAAAACATATCCCCTGCCTTCGCGATTAAAATTTGTTCCCTGCGCTAGCAAAAACGTAACCGAGCGGATATGATCGGCTATGACGCGATAGCTCGCGCCGCTTTCATAAACGTAAGGTTTGCCGCAAAGCTTTGCAACCTCGTCAATTAGCGGCATAAAAAGCGAGCTGTCATAGTTGCTAAATTTGCCCTCCTTAATCGCCGTGACGCGCTCAAGCCCCATGCCCGTGTCGATGCTAGGCTTTGGAAGCGGGCTAAGCTTGCCGTCTTTGCTGCGCTCGTACTGCATGAAAACTAAATTCCAAATCTCTAAAAAGCGGTCGCCGTCGCCGCCCATATAATCCTCGGGCGAGTGAAAATGCTCCTCGCCCTGATCATAAAAAATTTCGCTGCACGGCCCGCACGGCCCGGTATCGCCCATCGCCCAAAAGTTATCGTGATCGCCGAAGCGATATATGCGCTCCTGCGCTATGTGGCGCGCCCAGAACTCGTAAGCTTCGTCGTCCTTTTCGTGCACGGTGACGTAAAGTTTGTCTTTAGGAAGCTTTAAAATTTCAGTGATAAACTCCCACGCATAGGCAATCGCCTGCTCTTTAAAATACTCGCCGAAGCTGAAATTTCCAAGCATCTCAAAAAACGTATGATGGCGCGCAGTGTAGCCGACGTTGTCTAAGTCATTGTGCTTGCCACCGGCGCGGATGCAGGTCTGACAGCTCGTGCGGATAGGCGGCGTCGGGCGCGGTACGGCTCCCGTGAAAATGCTTTTAAAGGGTACCATGCCCGCATTCGTAAAAAGCAAACTATCATCATCTGGCACCAGCGGCGCGCTAGGAACGATCTGATGGCCCTTGCTCGCAAAGAAATTTAAATATTCGCTTCTAATATCCATGATTTGTCCTATTTCAAGTTAAATTTTAAAGGCGCATTTTAGCTAAATTAGATTTTAAAAATTATAAATTTTAACCATTCTTGGTTATAATGGCGCGAAAGATTAAATTTAGGGCATGGCGATGAAAAAAAAGATAGCGATCATAGGCATGGGCGAGCTTGGTCAAAAGCACTTCAGCGAGCTAAGAAGGAGCGATTATTTCGAACTTGTAGCGCTTTATCATAAGGGCAGCAGTGAAAATTTCGGCCCGCGCTATCCGATCTTTGATAATCTAACCGATCTTTTTAACGTCGCTAAGCCCGACGCCGTAGTCATCACAGCTCCCCCGCCATCGCATAAAGAGCTGATTTTAAAATGCCTGCCGTTTACCAAAAATATCTTCGTAGAATCTCCGCTCGCGCAAAGCCTAGCCGAAGCCAGAGAGATAAATTACGCAGTCACCACTAACGGTACGCGCCTAGCCGTAGGCTACTCCGACCGCTACAATCCAGTAATAGTATCCTTGCTACGCGAGCTAGCCAAGGGGGATAAAATTTTTTCGATGAGCTTTGTAAGCGGTTTTGCAAACGATGATAGAGCAGATATTGTCGCCAATGCCCTTTTTAGAGATATCGATCTTGTGCGGCTGCTTTCTCACAGCGAGATCGCCTGCATAGAACTTAGCAAAAATATCTCTAAAGAGCGCACTCTAGCCGCATGCGCGACGCTTCACACAAAAAACGGCTGCTATTGCACGCTAATGCAGTCCAATCTCTATCCGATCAGGCGCCACGGTATCGAGATTTGCACCGACAGCGGTGTGTATTTCGGCGATCTAATCTCAATAACTCTTTTTAAAATTACGCCTGACGGGCGCGTAAATCTGCGCGTCGATCGCGATGACTTTTCGCTGCGCCGCGAACACGAAGCATTTTGCGCGATGTGCGACAGCAGTACTAACGCAGGTCTTGCAAGCGTCGAGGATGCGATAAAAATCAGAGAAATCATCTCATGAAAAAAGCCCTAATTTTGCTCAACATGGGCGGTCCGAACAATCTGAGCGAGGTTGAAGTTTTTTTAAAAAATATGTTTAACGACCCCTTTATTTTGGGCGTTAAGAGTGATTTTTGGCGCAGCGTTTTAGCCGCGCTCATCGTAAAAAGCAGAACCGCATCGGCGCGCAGTAACTACGAAAAACTGGGCGGACGCTCACCGATATGCTCCATCACCGAAGCGCTTTGCGAGCGGGTAAATGAACTAGCGCGAGCAAAATTCGGCGCGGGGTTAAAATTTGAAGGTACGGCTGATGCGGGCGCTGCAAATGAGCCGGCGCAAGAGGCACAGAGTGAGCCGGCGCAAGACATTCTATTGCAAAATCGGTCGCCGCGGTATGTCCCGACACAGAGCGAGGCGCCGCAGGATGAAAAACCGATAGACGAGCTAATTTGCGATTATGCGATGAATTACACGCCGCCATTTGCGGAGGATGTGTTTAAAAAATATGCGGATTTTGACGAGGTAATTTTGATGCCTTTGTATCCGCACTTCTCGAAAACTACGGTGCAATCGAGCCTGTGTTCTGCCGAAGCGGCGCTTAAACGGCTCGGTATAAAAAATTATAGAATCATCGACATATTCTACGACAGCGCCGCTTACAACGAAATTTTACTAAATTTAATTGCGGGATGCGTCGCGAAATTTAGCGCAGATGAAATTTCGCAAATTTCGCTCATATTTTCCGCCCATTCGCTGCCGGTAAAAATGATCACCGCGGGCGATCCTTACGAGGCGCAGGTAAAGGCGCACGTGGAGATTTTAAAAGATCTGCTGGCTGCGCGCGGGATTAAATTTAAAGAGATCATTTTGGCGTATCAATCGCGCCTTGGCCCTGTGAAGTGGCTAGAGCCCAATATCGCGGACGTCTTGCGGGATCTGCAGAGCAAAAAAGCGCTGATATTTCCGATCGCGTTTTGCGTGGATAACTCCGAAACCGATTTCGAGCTAGATATTTTTTATCGAGCTCGGGCGCGCGAGCTGGGTTATGAATACTACAAAGTGTGCAAATGCCCGAACTCCCGCGAAGATTTTGCGAAATTTATACTCGCGCAGGCGCTGTAAATTTAGAGATTAAAATTTAATCTTTTAGTTTGGATTTTTTATATTCTTTATGAAGCTTGAGGATTGAATACAATGCGGATAAAAATAGCAATATACTAGTTAAGGTTAGTATATTTCTTTGAAAATATAAATTATCCCAATCCTCTGCATTTGAGGTATGTATTTTTGTTCCATCGCAATACCCGTATTCATTTAAAAATCTTTCCGACATTTTAATTTTTACGCAAATTTGATCTATATAGTTTTTGTAAATTAAATCACAAAATTGCATACCGAATTGTTCATAATCCGTCTTGCTATTTCCGATATGCAGATCAAAAATTTTACCGCTTCCTCGCACGGATATATTGCAGCCGGTTCCGCCACGATAGCTATCATATTTATGAAATTCGCTTATAGTTCCAACAAAAACAAAAGGATCTTCTATATTTTTTCTACTAGGTGCGCTTTGATATGCTATCAAAAGAAGTATCGGTGCGATAAATGAAACGCAAACAACGATTAGCGTTATAAAAGTATGCTTCCGATCAAAGCCGAATTTAATCAAATCATACCAATAATCTACGTAGTAAAGCGGATTTTTCATTGTATTCCTTTAGTAGCTTTTGGCAAATCAGAATATTCTTGTAGCGATTTAAAACCACCTGTAATAAGTACACCTTTTATCAACACTTCCTCTACTCATCTATATCTCCTTTATTAAAATTAAGGCATTGGAATTTTGAGCGTCAGAATTTTCCTGTGAGCCTCGCTCTAAATTTTGACGTCGTTCGTTTAGAATTTTCTTTAGCTCTTCGAGCCTTGCCTCGTTCATCCTTATCCCCGCTAAACTGCCTATTTAGAAGTCTAAATTTAATCCCCAAGCTAAATTTCAGAGCTTTCCTTGCGCGCCTTTATAGACGTTTTTTACGTCGTAAACCAGCGAGCCCGCGTAATCAAGCTCAAAAAATTGCTTATGCGCCACGGCGATTACGACGCAGTCAAATTTGCGCAAGTCGGGCTTTTGCAGCAGATCGATGTCGTAGTATCTCTTGGCGTCGGCGGCGCTCGCCCAAGGATCATAGACGCTTACCTCGCAGCCGAAATTTTTAAGCTCGTTTATCATATCTACGACGCGCGTATTGCGGGTGTCGGGGCAGTTTTCTTTAAACGTAAGGCCCAAGATCAAGACCTTCGCGCCCTTTACCTTTTCGTCGTATTTTATCATCATCTTAACGACCTCCGTAGCGACGTAGCTTCCCATATTGTCGTTGATGCGGCGGCTTGAGAGGATGATTTCGGGGTGATAGCCCACCTCGGTCGCCTTCTGCGCCAGATAATATGGATCGATGCCGATGCAGTGTCCGCCTACGAGTCCCGGACGAAAGCTTAAGAAATTCCACTTCGTAGCCGCCGCGTCGATAACGTCGTTGGTGTTGATACCGAGTTTGCCGAATAGGATCGCAAGCTCGTTGATAAAGCCGATGTTGATGTCGCGCTGGGTGTTTTCGATCACCTTCGCGGCCTCGGCGACCTTTATGCTGCTAGCGCGAAAGGTGCCGTTTTGCAGGATGCTAAGATAGACGCTATCTACGACGTCCAAAGCCTCGGGGGTGCTTGCTGAGACGATCTTTTTGATCTTCGTGACGGTGTGAATTTTATCGCCTGGATTGATCCGCTCGGGCGAATATCCGCAGAAAAAATCGCGGTTAAATTTTAGCCCGCTAGCCCGCTGCAACACCGGCACGCAGTCCTCCTCCGTAGCGCCCGGATAGACGGTGCTTTCATACACGACGATGTCGCCCTTTTTAAGCACGGCTCCGACGCTTTCGCTGGCCTTGATTAGCGGCGTGAGATCGGGGCGATTTAGCCTATCTACAGGAGTGGGCACGCACACGATATAAAAATTACTCTGCCTCATATCATCTAGCTTCGCGCTAAATTTAAGCCCGTTTTGAATCGCCGCGGCAAGCTCCTCGTCGCTAAGCTCCAGCGTGCGGTCGTGCCCGCCGCGCAGCTCCTCTATGCGCTCCAGGCAGACGTCAAAGCCCACGACCTCGTGTTTTGCGGCAAACGCCGCCGCCAAAGGAAGCCCAACGTAGCCAAGCCCGATTATCGCTATTTTCATTTTTCCCTCATTTGCTTTCATATTTTCCTCTTTTCTTTGCGTTAAATTTCATCGTTAATTCCGCAGCCAAACTCGCTAAATTTCAGGGCTACGCAGATACATGCGCGTCTTAAAATTTAACATTGCAAGCTCGCTCGCCGTTTTACTTGCGCTTATTTGCACGGCGGCAAATTTAAAATTTTGCCTTGATACGGAATTTTACGCCGCACCGAAATTCTGTATTGCGATAAAACTCCACCACCTTAGCGCAGCGAGCGGCGCCATGCAAAATTTCAAGCCGTGATAAAATTTTACTACCGCGCCAAAATCCCGCATCGCGATAAAATTCCATCTTCGTGCCGTTAAAATTTTGCGCCGATAAATTCTATGCGCCAAAATTCCGCGTCGTAAAATTTAAACGCCGTAAAATTTAAAAAAGCCGCGCCAAATTTCGCGAATTTTCGTCGTCGCAAGCCGCAAAATTTTAAAAAACCTCGCGAAATTTAGCAAATTTAATCTTTAATTTCAACTGCCTCATCCTTGATCTCGACCTTTTGCGTGGCGTTTGCGTCGGCTGCGGGCTTTAGATAGCCCTCCTCTATCAAAATTCCTACCGCCCGCTTAAAGATCGGCAGCGCATTTTGAGCGGCGTAGTAGCTGCCCCTTTTAGGCTCGCGCACCAAAACGCCGATCGTGTAGCTGGTATCTGCGTCATTGGCAAAGCCAAAAAACGAGCTGTTATAGGCGCTCGAATAGCCACCTCCCTTGGCGATGCGCGCAGTGCCCGTCTTGCCGCCGATTTGCAGCCCCGCTACTCGACCCTTGCGCCCCGTGCCGCTCTCGACCGTTTTGATTAAAATTCCTTTTATTACGTCAGCGGTAGGTTTAGAGATGACCTGGCGGGTTTCGCTTTCGTTAACGGTGTAAGTTTTGCCGTTATTTTCTAGATTTTCGACTAGGCGCGGGCTAATCATGACGCCGCCGTTGTTAAAGACAGTATAGGCATTGAGCATCTGAAGGAAGGTCATCTGCGCGCCGTAGCCGTAGCTGATCGTGGCTTTGTAAATTTTATTATTCAGGCTTTTGATGCTTGGGATATTTCCGCTTTGCTCATACGGCAGATCAATGCCTGTTTTTTGCGACATACCAAAATTCATTAACCCATCATAAATAGCCTGCCCCTCCAGCCGCTCTGAAATTTTAATCATTCCGATATTTGAGCTGTGGATAATGATCTCCTCGCCGCTCATCTGCTTAGCCGGGTGCGTGTCGCGGATCGTGCGAGTACCAAGCTTATAGCTGCCGTTATAGGTATTAATGATCTCGCCCGGTTTGACGGCTTTGGCATCATAGGCGATTGCGAAAATTATCGGCTTCATAATCGAGCCCACTTCGTAGGCGTATTCGCTCGCGGTAAAATTTAAATTCTTAAGATCGTTTTTTGTTATATTTGAGGGATCATAGCGAGCGTTGGTCGCAAGAGATAAAATTTTGCCCGTTTTGGAGTTCATAATGCCCACAACGATTTCTCGCGCATCGTAATTATCCGCGCCCTCATCGCTTAGGCGCTCTATCTTTCTTTGCAGCGTTAGCGGCACGCTTAGGCGGACGTTATAGCCGTCGATCCTTCCCGTTTTTTTGCTGCTGCGCTCTAGAATGATATTGCCGCCGATATCGCGCGGACCCACGATAAACTCATCTCTAACCGGCGCTAGATAATACTCATAGTACTTCTCGATCCCTTTGATACCACTAACCTTTGTAATGCCATCAACCTCTTTTTTATTGATATAGCCGATTAACGGAGTTAGCGAATCACCGACATTGTAGCTGCGCTTCTCGCCGCTTTCGGTCACGCTCATGCGGATAGGAGGATTTAGCCTGCCGTTTGCGCCTATGAAGCTGACGAAGACCTTTTTTAAATTTAGCTTATACGCAAGCTCTTTTAGATGCACGGCGGTTTTGGCGTCGATCTTATACGACAGCACGGTTGTGCCGCCAGAGCCCTCGATCGCGCTTTTGACACGCTTTTCGCTATCACCCGTGTAGATGCAGTATAGCCGCACGAAAAGATCAAGCTTGTTTTTATCGATGCTGCGCGCATCGACGCTAACTTTGTAGAGTTTGACGGAATTTGCCGCGACGTAGTTATCTTTTGCGATTATCGCGCCGCGGATCGCGCTGTTGGTTTCATTGACATCCAGGCGCGGTAACTTGCGCTCAGTGCTGCCCCAAAAATATAAAATCGCCAAAAATACGAAAAGCGCCGCTGGCACGAATATAAACATCACGATAATCATACCGACCGAGGAGCTTTTATCTCTTTGCCACATCTTATTTCTTTAAAATTCTAAATTCCGCGCATTTTTTACGCTGCTGCATCTCAAGCTTTGACTCAATGCTGCGCTCCGCGTGGAACTTTAAGATCCGCAAAGCGCTCAAAGCCGCTATCTTGCGCACTAAGCTCAGCAAATAGAGCGAGGAATTCCGCTCGCGGCATCTCTTTAGCACCCATAAATTTCAGATGCTCGTTCATAATCTGACAATCGATTAGAAAGCCGAAATTTGCAAGCACCTCACAAAGCCTAATCAGCGCGACTTTCGAAGCGTTGCTCTTTAGGCTCAGCATACTCTCGCCGCAAAACACCCGCCCAAAAATTAGCCCGTATAGCCCACCCACAAGCTCGCCGTCCTCGTACGCCTCGACGCTGTGAGCGTAACCGTCTGCTGCCAAACGCGAGTAAGCCTGCACGATCTGCTCGCTGATCCACGTGCCGTCGCTCTCTTTTTTTCGTACGTCTTTGCAGCGCTCGATGAAGCCCTTAAAATTCGCGTCAAATTTCACTTCATATCGCTTAAGATAGGGCTTAATGGACTTTTGCACACGCACTTCGCGTGGATCAAGCACTGCGCGCGGATCGGGCGACCACCATAAAATCGGCTCATCCTCGCTAAACCACGGAAATATCCCTGCGCTATAAGCGCTAAGCAAACAATCCTCGCTCAGATCGCCGCCGCTTGCAAGCGGCGCAAAATCTGGCGCATCCATAGGATCTGGAAAATCGTAAAACCGAGCCATTATTTAACGACACTGCTTTGAGCTAGTGCAGGTTGCTTTTTTTCTATCTGCGGCAAAGGCGTAGAAGCAAAGCTAAAGCTTAGCTCGCCATCTTTTACGCTCACGCTAACTAAGCCACCCTCTTGCAGCGCGCCAAAAAGCAGCTCGCCGCTTATATGATCGCTGATCTGAGAGCTGATCTCGCGCTTTAAATTTCGCGCTCCAAACTCGTCCGAATAGCCGCGCGAGATAATCAAATCTTTTGCTTCCTTGCTTAGGCTAATCTTTACGTTTTTTAGCTGCGACTCCAGCTCACCGATAGTTTTATCCACGATCTTTTCTAAAATTTCGCCGCTTAAGCGGTTGAAATTTATGATTTTATCGATACGATTGCGAAATTCTGGCGCGAAGAAGCTTTTTATGGCGCTATCTACTTTATAGCTCTCGTCTTTTGTAAATCCGACCTGCGGCGCTTCTTTCGTGCCTAAATTCGACGTCATTATTATGATCGTATTTTTAAAATCGGTCGTAACGCCGTTGTTATCGGTAAGACTTGCGTTATCGAAAATTCCTAAAAAAATATTCGTCATGCTAGGATGAGCTTTTTCTACCTCATCAAATAAAATAACGCTGTAAGGGTGCTTTTTGATGTTATTCGTTAAAATTCCACCGTTTTCAAAGCCCACGTATCCGGGAGGTGCTCCGATGAGCCTCGAGACGCTGTGAGCTTCCATATATTCACTCATATCGTAGCGCTCAAAATGTACTCCAAGCTGCGCGGCTAAGACCTTGGCTAGCTCACTTTTGCCCACGCCGCTACTACCTGCAAACAAAAATACGCCGATTGGGGAGCTTGCGCCTCCAAGCCCGGCGTAAGAGCGTAGAAGCGCCTTACAAAGACTGCTAACCGCTTCGTCTTGACCGAAAATTTCGCGCTTGATATTGGCTTCTAGATTTTTTAGTACCTGTTTATTATCGACACTACTGCTTAAATTTGCGATATTTGCGCTAATCGAAAGCGTATTTACCAAATCGTCCTTGCTGATTTCAAGCGGAGCTTCGTGCGGCTTAAACGCAAAGCTCGCACCCACCTCGTCGATGAGATCAATGGCGCTGTCGGGAAGGAATTTATCGCTTTGATATTTTTTAGCAAGCGTTACGCTATCTCGCAAAATTTCGTCGCTAAATTTTACGCCGTGAAATTCCTCATATTTTTTGGCTACGCCTTTTAAAATTTCGACGCTATCGTCGATGCTAGGCTCGCTTACATCGATCTTACAAAACCTGCGGCTAAGCGCCTTATCCTGCGAAAACGAGCGGTATTCGCCGTATGTAGTAGCGCCGATGACCGATAGCTCGCCGCTTGCAAGCGAAGGTTTTAGGATGTTTGACATATCAAGTTCGTTGCGATTGCCCGTGCCTGCGCCAACGATCGTGTGAATTTCATCGATAAATAAAATCGCGTTTTGATTAGCGCTAAACTCGTCTATGAGATCCTTTAGCCTCTCTTCAAACTCCCCGCGCAGCGTAGTGCCTGCGATCAGCGCGCCAGCATCGAGGGCGTAAATTACCTTATTTTTTAGCTTCTCTGGCACTTCGCCGCGGACGATTTTTAGCGCAATACCCTCGATGATTGCGGTTTTACCAACTCCTGCTTCGCCCACTAAGATCGGATTGTTTTTCTTGCGGCGACAGAGGGTTTGCAGCGTCTTTTCGATCTCTTTTTCGCGTCCGATGAGTGGATCGATCTTACCTTCAAGCGCAATTTTATTGAGATTCGCTGTATAAAGTGAGCTAGGCGAGTCCTTTTTAATATCGCGCTCGTTTATGGCGTCCTTTTCGCCCTCAAACGCAGGCTCAAATTCCGTATTCTGCCACTGCCTGCGACTTTCGTCGTAATTCATCGCATGCGTGATATCATCGATATCGTATGAGTTTAGCTTAATCGCTGCGGCTTCGTCGCGAGAAACGACCTCATCACGGTGATCGAAAGCGGATTTGTACTTTCGCACGATGAGCTCAAAAATCGCGGCATTGATACCGTAGTGATTTAAAATTTTGGTGCAGTCGTTTTCCTTATCATTTAAAATTTTAAGCATAAAATCAAGCTCGTTTTTAGGCTCTTTAGCGTTATTTAATTCAGTATAGAACTGCTTAAATTCTATCGTCTGCGCCGGAGCCTTACCGCTTGATTTAGGCATCATATCCAAAAGCCCGCCCAGATTATCCAAGATATTTAGGTAGTTAATATCCGGAATTTCTTTGGCAATGAGCCCGTGAAAGGGCTTATTGTATTTAAAAATCGCATAAACTACGTGCGAAGTGGTGATGTATTCGTCCTCGCCGTCGTTTGCGACGCTGATTGCTTGTTCAAAATGTTTGTTTAAAAAAAATCCTATCATTGCTTTCCTTTAAATTTAATCCTCTTCGATCTCACATCTAAGAGGGAATCCTGCGGTCTTTGCCGCTTGTAAAACCGCTTGTTGCTTGCACTCGGCTATCTCTTTGGGATACGCGCCGCAAACCGCGCGACCCTGCCTATGAACTTTCATCATTAAATCTACGGCATCGTTAAAGTTTTTGGCAAAAATCTCCATCAAAATATAAACCACGAAATCCATCGTCGTCACGTCGTCGTTTAGTAAAATCACCTTATACGGGCGAGGCACGAAAGATTTTGTTTTGGCGCGAGTGCGAATCTGCACGCCGGTTTTAGTTGCCATTTTTTATCCTGGCGATATCGCTTTTTATCACATCGGTATCGACCATGCCTAAGTAATACGGCTTGCCCCGCTCATCGCCTTCATTAATGTCGGTAAGCCTTTGATATTTTCCATCTTTAAGCACTACCTTAAAAGGGATCGAAAGCGCGTGGCGATAACCGATGTCGCTTAAAATTTGACCCACTATGCGCTCGTTTTGTTTTGAATTGGAGATGAAATAATATGCGTTAAACTTTTTCGTAAAATTTTCGATCACCTGCGCGTCCGTAATATCCTCAAAATAGATTAGCCCGACCATCAGAAAATCTGCTGAATTTTTTAGCTGAAAGTCCATCAGATGCGGCGCTTCGATGCGGCACGGCTGGCAGTACGTACCAAAAATATCAAACATTAAAATTTTATCGCTGTCCGCGAGCTTAAAGCCCTTTTCTGTCCGCTCGATCGTTACCTCGCCGCCTACGACGCTTTTAAGCGTAAATCGCTCGCCCGTTTTAAACGGCGTAAAAGCTACCTCCTCGCCACTTTCTCCGCCAATACGCTCGCCATTTTTATCTTGAGCGGAATTTTTTGCCATCTGATTCTCGCTCGCGGCAGGATTCTCGCCAGCAGAGCCCGTCTTTTTCTGCGAATCATCTCCGCAGCCACTTAAAACAAAAATCGCCAAACATGATAGTAAAAATTTCTTCATTGCATTTCCTTCGGGTTTAAATTTAAGCCCGCATTTTAACCAAAGTTTTGTGAATTTAAAATGAATGCTTGTCGTATCGCTTCATCGCGCTTTGCGCTTCGCGGTCGGCCTCCTTGCGCTTTAGCGATTCGCGCTTGTCGTGCAGATTTTTGCCACTAGCCAAAGCGATACGCGCCTTTACGCGGTTTTTATCATTCAGATACAGCGACAAAACCACGATGGTAAGGCCCTCTTTACTAACCGCGCCTAAAAGCTTGTCGATCTGCTTTCGGTGCATCAAAAGCTTTCGCGCAGCTCCTTCGTCTGGACGAAAGTGGGCGTTTGTACTTTCAAGATAGCTGATATGCGCGTTTAGCAAAAACAGCTCGCCGCGGATCACGCGACAGAAGCTATCTTTGAGATTGCCTCTGCCCGCGCGCAGAGCTTTGACCTCGCTACCCTTTAGCACGATGCCCGCTTCAAAGCTTTCAAGTATCGTAAAATCGTGAAATGCCTTGCGATTTTTACTCAGTTCTTTCATCTTTTTCCTTCTAAATTTAGTCCTAAGCTTAGCTCGTTTTTGCTTAAATTTAAAAGCGGGCGAGCGAATTTTAAATTTTATCTTTAAATTTAACTTTTAAATTTTAACCGCGCGCCTTGGAATTCTTATTTTAAGAAAAACACGCTGCTGCCGCTACCGCTTAGAAACATATCGCGATACTTGCTCATCTGCGGATATAGCTTTATGCACGGCGCGAAAAGATCGTTTAGCTGAAAGCCGCCGTATCGCGCTAGCAGCTGCTCGCTGCTTAAACGCAACATCTCTTGCGCCTGCGCGGCATTTATATTTTGCATAAAGCTTGCGCGAAACTCGTTATAAACCGCGCCGGTAGAGCAAAAGATCGCTGGCGTTAAAATTTCGATCGCAGGCAAGAGGTCCTCGAAAGGCTCGATGATCTCGCCGATGCCGCGCACGTTCGCAGCCTCAAGCCCGCTAACAAAAAACGCGACGTCTGCGCCGATATTTTGCGCGATTTTGGTAAGCCGCTCGCGCGGAATTTTTAAGCTTAATTCCTCGTTCGCAAGCCGCAAAAACGCCGCCGCATCGCTACTGCCGCCCCCAAGACCCGCGCCGATCGGAATACGTTTTTTAAGCACGATCTTGTGCGAGCTGAAAAACTCCGCAAGCTCGCGCGCAAAGCCCGCCTGCTCAAGCGCCGCCTTGGCTTTTAAAATTATGTTATCCGCGATCTGCGCGGCGCCACATTCAAGCGCGAAGCCGCTCGCGCGCTCGAAGCTTATCTCATCAAACAGCTCCCTGCGCAGCACGAAGCGCGAGGCGATCTCGTGGTAGCCGCCGCGTGTGCCGACGACTTTTAAAAAAACATTGATCTTTGCATAAGCTTTCAAATTTTACTCCTTTTGCGCCTTAGCGCGCTTGCGTTAAATTTAGCCTGCGACAAGTCCATCTAGCGCGATTAAAATTTCAATCCGTGCGCGAGTTAAATTTCAGCCTGCGGCACGCCCCGTCTAGTGCGATCAAAATTCAAAAAACCGCGTGCCGTGAAGTGCGCGCCGTGGAATTTAACCCGCGATCGCGGCGCCCGATACGTAAATTTTATAAAGCGCTAAATTTTAATCCGCAACGCACGCAGCTAAATTTCAACTCGCGGCGCAAATCTATCTTAGCGATTAAAATTCCAAGCCAGCAAAATTTTAGCCGCGCCGCGCTAAGTTATAAATTTAACTTAGCGGTACGCCGCAAAATCAAGTCTATCGTAGCATACTATACGCCGCCGCAAGCCGGAATTTTATTCGGCAAAGACCGTTTGCCGCGGTACTAAGCTCCGACCTGCGCGCTTTTTAAATCATTAAATTTTAATCTCGCGGCGCGTCGCCATCGCGCGGCAAAAGCGAATTTAAACGCCGCTCCGCCGCGTTTAAATTTAGCCCCTGCGGATTTATGTCTTTCACGAGCGAGCGCCGCCCAAGAAGCCGCATGTTTAAATTTTAAATTTACTCCGCCCGATGCCGATTTTACGATCCGTGCGCAACGAAAGAACGCAATCCCCGCCGCCGCCTGCGGTAAAATTTAGCCGCACATAGCAGCGTCCTATGCGAGTAAATTTAAAACGCGCCGCGTTTATAACCGCTCAAATTTCAAGCCAGGGCCGTCCGATCAAAATTCCGCCGCAGGCTGGAGCCGCGCCTTAAAACTCACCGCCTGCGATCGGAACGTCGTTCCAAAGATAGCGCACCTCGCCCGAGCTTATCTCAATGATCGAATAAAAATCGCCGCAGATAAGCAAATAGAGGCCGTCCGCGCGGCTCGCCAGATCTTTTGCGGCGAGCTTCTTACCCAAGATCACGTCGCGCGCGTCGCCGTCGTAAAAGTTCGGCGCGAGGTTCAAAAACTCGAGCGGATTTAGCGCCGCCTCGTCCGCAAAGCGCGGATCTTGCAGGTCAAAAACCCCCTCGCTTTCTCGCCTAAGCGCGCTTAGCGTACCGCAAACGCCCAGCTTTTCTGCAAAAATTTGCGCGAAAGAGCGCACGTAGCCGCCCTCACTGAGTGCGACGCGAAAGCTCACGAATGGATGAGCGTAGCTTAAAATTTCGGCATCAAAAACCCGCATCGAGCTCTCTTTCAAGCTCACCTCTTCGCCCGCGCGAGCGAGCTTGTATGCGCGCACGCCGTCAATTTTCTTGGCGCTGAAAGCGGGTGGGATAAATTTTATCTCGCCGCGCATTTGCGCCATCGCGGCATCTAAAACCTCGCGCGAAAGCGGCGGAATTTGCTCCACGCGCCCTATGTTTTCGTTATCGCCGCTTGGGCTCTGCGCGCCCAGCCACAGCGTCGCAGTGTAAACTTTTGGCTCCTTTTTCAAAAACCTAAAAAAGCGCGCGTATTGCCCGAATGCCACGATCAGCGCGCCGCTTGCGAAGGGATCGAGCGTGCCGCTAAAGCCCGCCTTTTTCACGCCGTATTTGCGCTTAAGAGCGCTTAAAAATTTATTGCTCCCGATACCCGCGGGCTTGTCCGCCAAAAACAATCTATTCATAAGAGCCGATCTTTTCTACGAAATTCGACATTATCACGCGCGAAATTCCGCCGAAATTTATAGTGAGCCGATCGCCGTTTATCGCCGTGATCTGTCCGATCCCAAATAGCTTGTGTTTGATCAGCTCGCCCTTACTAAAGCCGCTGCTTTGCTCGCGCGGCGGCTCTTTAGCTACCAAACCCGCCTCGGCTATAAATCTGCTCGCATCGAGCCTCTCGCGCTTACCGCGATAAAAGCGGCTAGCGGCAAAACTAAGCGTGAGAGTGCGTTTGGCGCGCGTAATCGCTACGTATGCGAGCCTACGCTCCTCCTCGATGTCATTGCTGTCGCCCAAAAGCGGGAAAAAGCCCTCCTCCAGTCCGATTACGAAAAGATGCGAAAACTCAAGCCCTTTGCTCGCATGCACGCTCATTATATTTATCGCATCGCCCATGATGGCGTCTTGATCGCTAAGAAGGCTCAGCTCGTTTAAAAATTCCGCCAGATCAAAATCGGGCTTATTGCTCGCTTCGTCCTTTAGCATAGCCAAAAACTCGTCGATGTTTGCAACGCGATCGGCGCCGTCCGGAAGAGAAGCATAGTAGGCCTTTAACCCGAAAGCGGGCTCCAGCGCGTCTATTTTTTTGATAGTATCGGCTAGCGCGGAGATAGAAGCGATGCCGCTTTTAAGCTCCGCTAGAGCCTGCGCCGCCTTGGCGCTAAGCCCTGCGTCCGGCTCGCTAAAGGCGTCAAATAGACTGATGAGTCGCAGGCGCGAAAGCTCCTCGAGCTTTGCCAGCGAGACCTTGCCGATGCCGCGCTTGGGCACGTTTATGATCCGCCTCATCGAAAAGTCGTCGTGCTCGTCATTTACTAAGCGTAGATAGGCGATCGTATCCTTGATCTCGGCGCGCTCGTAAAATTTCACGCCGCCTACCATTTTGTACGGAATTTTGGCTCGATTTAGCCCCTCCTCCAGCGCGCGCGAAAGAGCGTTTACGCGGTAAAGCACGGCGATTTCAGAGGGCGCTACGCCGCTTGAAAGCAGCTTTTTGATAGCTTCTGCGATCTTTGCCGCCTCGATACTCTCCTCGTCTGAACGCAAAATTTCGATCTTTTCGCCGCCGCCGTTCATGCTAGTAAGGCTCTTGCCGAGGCGGTTTTTGTTATGCGAAATGAGCTCGTTGGCGGCATTTAAAATTTCATCCGTGGAGCGGTAATTCTGCTCGAGTTTGATAAATTTTACGTTTGAGAACTGATCTTTAAAATTTAGAATATTTTCTATCCGCGCGCCGCGCCAGCCGTAGATACTCTGATCGTCATCGCCCACTACTACGAGGTTTTCGTGCGCGGTGCAGAGCTTTTGCAGCAGTTTGAATTGAATGTCGTTGGTGTCCTGATACTCATCGACCGTGATGTAGGCGTAACGGCGCGAAATTTCATCGCATAGCCGCTCATTCGCGCTTAAAATTTTATAAGGCAAAATCAGCAGATCATCAAAATCCACAAGATTATTCGCCGCCAAATATGCCTCGTAGCGTTTATATGCTCTAGCGCAATGCGCGTAAAATCCGCTGTACATCCTGCTTAGCTCGTCGTCCTCGCCCTTTAGAAGCTCGTCGATATCTTTGGGGCCGATCAGAGAATTTTTGTAGGTTGAAATTTTAGCCGCCAATAGCGACGTGGGCAAATTTATCTCAAAGCCCTTGATGATCTTTTTCTTATCGTCGGTATCGATTACTTGGAAGTTTGCGCTGCGTCCAAGCTCGCTAATATGAAATTTCAAAAACAAAAGCCCGAATTTATGAAAGGTGCACAGAAGCGGCACGCTGCTTAAATTTAGCCCGCTTATCAGATTAAGCGCTCGCGAGCGCATCTCGGCGGCGGCTTTATTCGTAAACGTAAGCGTGAGAGTATTTCCCGGAGGCACGCCGATTGATAGCAGATAGGCAAGGCGCGCGGTGATCGTTTTGGTTTTGCCGCTACCAGCACCCGCTAAGATTAGCATTGCTCCGTCTACATGGCTCGCGGCCTCGCGCTGAGCGGGATTAAGGCCTTCTAAAATATCACTCATTTTGAGAAAATTTTACGCGATTTTTCGCGCTTAAGCCACTCGGATTCGGGCTGGGAGAAATTTACCGCGATGGGCTTGCCGTCCACGACGATCTGTAAGACCGCGTAAAACGGCACGCTAAGCGTGCTTGCAAAATCTTGCGACCCAAATCCCGCCTCGAAAACCAGCTCATCCTTGCTAAGATGCGCGCTAGAAAGCGTGTATTCCTCCAGCTGCAAAAAGATCGCGGGCATTTTGAAGCTTTTTAAAATTTCCTCCGGCAGCGGCGGGTCAAATTTTATCTGATCCGTCCTCGCAACGATGCCAAATCCATATCCAAGAGCCAAAACATAATCCAAAACCGCGCCTATATTCGCACTGCTCGCAGCGATAAATTTATCGTCTTTTAAAATTTTATCTATCATCCTAACCCCTCACAAACTCATTTACAAGCGCCGCGACCTGCTCTATGCCGATGCGCCAAAATTCACTTTTATTGATGTCAAACCCAAATTTCGCCACCAGCTTTTGCGGCGCGTCGCTGCCGCCCGAGCTTAAAAACTCGGTGTAAATTTGAACGAAATTTTCTAGCCTGCCGCTCTTATACAGCCCGTAAAGCGCGAGCACCAAAAGCTGCGCGTAGGCGTAGGAGTAGCAGTAAAACGGCGAGTGGATGAAGTGCGGGATGTAGCTCCACCAGCTTTTGTAATGATCCTGCAAGATTAGCTCGCCCGCAAACATCTTGCGCGACTCCTCCATCCAAAGCTCATCGATCTGCCCCGTGCTTAGCTCATCCGCGCTTGCATGCACGCGCCGCTCAAAGGTCGTAAATCCGATCTGGCGGTAAAGCGTCGCGAAGATATCCTCGATCTTTGCCGCGAGCATCGCTCTTAGCGCGGTCTTATCGCTTGCGATCTGCGATGGCGTATCCGTATCGCGCGCTGTGTATTCGCACGAACCCGCAAAGCTTTGCGAAGCGGCGTGTTTTACGGCGTGTTCGCTTGGAATTTCACCGCCCTGAGCCTCTTGCAAAGCTTCGCGTTTAAAATTTTGCGAGCCGTTTAAATTTGAAAAATTTTCGCGCATATAATCAAACACCAGCATCTCGCAGAAAACCGACGCGGTCTCCGCCGTCGTTAGCGGCGTAAAGGAGTTAAAATAGCCCACGCCGTAGCTTAGATACTGATGTATCGCGTGCCCCAGCTCGTGCGCGAGTGTAAATACGTCGCGGCGCTTGCGCGTGAAATTTAAAAGCACGAAGGGATGCGTATCGCGCGAGCCCGAATGCGAAAACGCGCCGCTTTGCTTATTTTGCGCGGGCATCGCGTCGATCCAGTTTCGCTCAAACGCGATCAGCGCGATCTGCTTAAATTTCGGACTAAATTTTTCAAACGCCGCAAGCACGATCTGCCTAGCCTGCTCGAAGCTAAACTCGCCCTCATCGCCGCCGAGCGGCGCGTATCTGTCGTAATCATACAGCGCGTCGTAGCCTAAAATTTCGCGCTTTTTGGCGTAAAATTTGCCGACCAGAGCGAAGCTTCGCTCCGCCTCTACGATCAGCGCATCAACGCTTGCGATATTTATCTGATTTTCTTCGTGCATCACCGCCTCGGCCTTATCGTAGCCGCGCAGCTCGCAGCGGATTTTAAGATCGGTTTTAATCATATTGTAGATGTAGCCAAGCAGGTGGGAATTTTGCTGAAGTACCGCACTTAGCGAGGCTGCGGCGTCCTTTCGCACCTCGCGATCAGGGCTATGAAGCAGGCTTAAAATTTCCTCCTCGCCAAGCTTGCGCCCGCGAAAATCAAAGCTCATCCGCGCCATGCTCTCGTCAAAAAGCCGCGAAAACGCCTCGCCGCTTACTGGCGAAGTTTTTAAAAGCACGCTCTCTTGCGGCAGGCTTAGCTGGTGGGCCTTGCGCCGCTTAAGTAGGCTCAAATAATATCTAAATCTCCCGCCCCCTGCGATAAACTCGTCCTGTTTTGCGGCGTCAAGCTCGTTAAACTCAAGCTCGAAAAAAAGTAGGCTCTGCGAAATGTCGTTGCAAGCCTGCTCCGTCTTGGCTTGCTGTGCCCCAAGGCTCGTATCTCGTGCGAATCTTAGATGCGCAAAGCTCATTATCTTGCCGATCTGCTCGCTGATGCCCTCATAAAGCTCAAGCGCGCCTAAAAATTCCTCCGCGCTAAGAGCGCGCAGCTTATCTTTAAATTTAAGCTCAAAATCCCTAGCCTGCGCGGAGGCGCTATCTATCGCGCCGCTAAATTCCGCTTCGTTTGCAAATAGCTCGCCCAAATTCCAATTCATCGATTTCCTTTTAAAATTTTTGGATAATTTTATCAAAAAAGAATAAGTAAAATTTTAAAAACCGCGAGATCCGCCGCCCTAGCGGAAATCGCGGTAAATTTTAAGGTGAGTTATTTTTGCATACTTTGCGACGCGATCGCCGTAAAAATCACGTCGGTGGAGCTATTGATCGCGGTTTCTACCGAGTCTTGAATTACGCCGATGATAAAGCCGATCGCGACGACCTGCATTGCGATGTCGTTTGAGATATTAAAGAGCGAGCACGCAAGCGGTATCAGCATCAATGAGCCGCCGGGCACGCCGCTAGCGCCGCACGCACCGACCGCCGAGACCACGCAAAGTAGTAGCGCCGTCCAAAAATCAGGGCGCACGCCGAGCGTATGAGCCGCAGCAAGCGCTAAGATCGCGATTACCACCGCAGCGCCCGCCATATTTATCGTAGCTCCCAAAGGTATCGAGATCGAGCTTAGCTCGTCGCTGATGCCGAGCTTTTTGCATAAATTTAAATTTACCGGGATATTCGCCGCCGAGCTGCGGGTGAAAAACGCCGTGAGGCCGCTTTCGCGCAGGCAGGTAAATACGAGCGGATATGGATTTTTCTTAATCACCGCAAAGACGATGAGCGGATTTACCACGAGGGCTACGAACGCCATCGCACCTACTAGCACGACTACTATTCGCACGTATCCAAGCAGCGCATCGACGCCGGTTTGATACACGGTAGAAGCTACTAGACCGAAAATTCCAAACGGCGCGAGCTGGATTACGAACTGCACGATTTTGGTTACCGCTTCGCTCAGATCGGTAAAAATTTTCTTTGTTTCATTAGTGCAAAATTTAAGCGCGACTCCAAGACCTATCGCCCAGGTTAAAATTCCTACGTAATTCCCGTGTGCGATAGCGTTTAGCGGATTATCTACAACCTTAAAAAGCAGATCTTTTAGCACGATCCAAACGCTCGCAGGAGCGGTATTTTCCGCCGCGCCGACATTACTTAGAGCAAGCTCCGTAGGGAATAAAAAGCTAGCTGCTACCCCCACGCACGAGGCTAAAAAGGTGCCTACAATATATAGAACAACCACGCGTTTTAAGCCGCTTGCGCTGCCGTATTGTTTATTCACGATCGAGCTTAAAATCAAGATAAAAACTAAAATCGGAGCTACCGCTTTAAGGGCACCTACGAATAAATTTCCTAAAATTTCCGCAAAAGCTACTACGTTTATTAAAAACGAAGTGTGCTCTGCCGCAATATCGCCTGCCGCTGAACGTGCGGCAAAGCCCAAAATGGCGCCTATTATCAAGCCGGTAACTATACGCAGCACCAGATTTTTATCTTTGTAGCTGGCTACCAATTTTTGCATTGAACTCATTTTTTACCTTTCAATAAAATGTTGTTTGAAATATATCGAAATTTTATTTAAGCACATTTAAATTTGGGCGAAATTTCGCAATTTTTAGTTAATCTTAAAACCTCGTTCGATAAAATGGCGCGAAATTTTAATTAGGAGCAGATATGTATCTATTTACCAGCGAGGTTGTAAGCCCCGGTCATCCGGATAAGTGCGCCGATATTATCGCAGACAGCATCGTGGATGAAATTTTAAAACAAGACCCCAACGGGCGCGTCGCAGCAGAGGTTTTCATCGCGGGCAAACACGTAGTAATCGGCGGCGAAGTAAACGCCAAGGTCGATTTTACCCACGACGATTACCGCCACATCGTAAAGGGCGCGCTTAGCGAGATCGGTTACAACGACAACCCTCATTTTACGCGCGCGCAGTGCCTGCATCCGCAGGATCTGCAAGTGGACGTATTTTTAAATCAGCAAAGCCCCGACATCAACCAAGGCGTCGATCAAGAGGGCGGCGAGATCGGAGCGGGAGATCAGGGCATAATGTTTGGCTTCGCAAGCTGCGAAACGAAAAATTTTATGCCGGCTGCGATTACCTACGCAAGAGCGCTTTGCGATCATGTCTATGCCTACGCAAAATCCCATCCAAACGAGCTTGGCGTCGATATTAAGACGCAAGTTACGGTTGATTACGGCACGAAGAGCAATTTTGAGGAGTGCAAACCGCAAAGCATCCATACGATCGTGGTTTCCGCGCCATGCGTCGAGAGTATGAGTATCGAACGCGTCCGAGATCTGATCGGAAATTTAATCGATTCGGCGGGGCTTCCGAAGGAGCTTTACGACAAAAGCAAAACGATCATCTACATCAACCCGACCGGCCGCTACGTAAATCACAGCTCGCTTCACGACAGCGGCCTAACGGGGCGCAAACTAATCGTCGATAGCTTCGGCGGCTACAGCCCGATCGGCGGCGGCGCTCAAAGCAGTAAGGACTATACCAAGGTCGATCGTAGCGGGCTTTATGCGGCGCGCTATATCGCCAAAAATATCGTCGCGGCGGGGCTTGCGAAAAAATGCATCGTCCAGCTCAGCTACGCAATCGGCGTCGCAAAGCCCGTCAGCGTCAGCGTAGATTGTATGGGGACGAATCTAGGCGCGGCTAGCGACGATGAGCTATCTGCTTTCGTGCTTGAAAAATTCCCGCTCACGCCGCGCTGGATCATCGATAAATTCGGCCTTGATCGCCCGGGCAAAGGAAGCTTTCTCTACGCCGACGTCGCCGCACGCGGACAGGTCGGAAACGACGAATATCCGTGGGAACAGCTCGATAGCGTGGAGCTTTTTAAGGCTTTGAAATAAAATTTTACGCTTTGCAATAGCGCCTTTTTAGCTTACGACATTCGCTAGGCTTGCAGCAGCGAGCCTAGCTCAATATTCTACGCGGCTTTGCATGCCATGTAGTTTTATCGCATCCCAAGAAATAGCGTTGCGTCAAAATTCTCCATCAAAATTCTAAGCCGTGGAATTTAAGAGTTTTTGCAGGTAGAATTGAATTTTAAAATTTTAAGCCCAGCTCGCGCAGAATTTTAAAATTTACGCGGTGAAATTCCAAGGCTGAGCCCGTCTAATTTAGTGATAAATTCTAACTAGAGCAGGCTTTAAAAGTATTTGCATACAAGCTTTAAATCTGCAATCGCTTAAAATGAAATTTAACCTATAAAATTTTTTCTAACGCGCTTTTTACTTAATCTCCGAAGGAAAAAATTTTAAATTCTCCTTACTTGTGATATTTAAGCGTGTAAATTTTAAAATTTTGCCATTTTATTTGAAGTTTGCCGATTTTTTATATAGAAAGAAAACCCGAAGCAAATTTCATTTAAAAGTGATATCGGCAAGACAAAAACATTAAAATTTTAAAATGCGGAATTTATGAACGCTACTAATTTAAAATCTCAGATTGGCACGCTTCGCCAAAGCTCCTCCACTAACTACGCGAAATGAAAAAGCAAGATTAATTCTCTCTCGCTCAATGTCGCCCGCAAGCAAGCACGGCGGAATATCAAGCTTAAATAACGTAAAAGGTATAAGGAATAAAGCAAAAAGATAGGAGGCTTGGAGCTTGATAAAATTCTGGCTTTGTGTGGCGGCGACCGAGCAGCTTTTAAATTGGACTTTAAACGCAATGATGCAAATTGCGCGCCTTAACTTAAATGCTAAAGCAGCGATAAAATTTCATCGCTGCTTTCATAAATTAAAATTTTAAAGATATCCCGAGCTACACAGCTGCAATAAGTAAATCGCCCGCACTTCGCCTAAATCTACTAAATTAGCGACCGAATTTAAGCCGCTTTTTGACTTGATGCTAGGTTTTGATACGAACTTAAAAGCGAAGCGCTATTTCGTCTGATTATCCTCGTTTTTTGGTGCGGCAGTGCTTGCATTTATCTCGCTGGCTGCGCTATTTACGGGCTCAGGAACAGAGATTTTTTTCACCGAAGCAGTGAAATTCTGCTCGGCTTCAACATCGCCAGTTTTTTCGATATATGTAAAATCACCCATCTTCGTCCACGTTCTAGCTTTAGCTAAAAACGCCTTTTGGCTCTCCCAAATCTCTTTGAAATCGGGATTTTTCTCGCTTTCTTCGGCTAAAATTTCATCCGTCGCCTTGCGAAGCGCACGCATAATTTCAGGCGAAAAAGAGCGGATCTGAACGTTCGGATATTTCTTTTTGATCTCGTCCCAAATTATTACATTTTTATAAAACGTCTCGTTTTCTGCGTATTCGCGCGCCTTTGCGATCGAAGCCTCTAGGATATTTTGCAAGTCTTTAGGAAGCTTCTGCCAAGTTTGTAGATTTATCACGATCTGCTGCTCGCTAGCGGGTTCTTGCCATCCCGTATAATAGTAATTTGCGACTTTATGAAAGCCTAGAGGTATATCAAAGCTAGGACTTGCCCACTCGACCGCATCGATAGTACCCATCTCTAGCGCCATATATAGCTCACCTACCGGTATCGTAGCGACTGCGACGCCAAGGCGGCTCATAACCTCCCCGCCAAAGCTTGGAATTCTAAATTTAAGCCCTTTTAGATCGTCTAACGTATTAATCTCTTTTTTAAACCAACCGCCCATCTGCATGCCGCTATTTAGGATATTAAAGACCTTTAGATTGCTTTTAGCATAGAATTTATCCGCTAGCTCCTTACCCCCGCCGAAGTAATACCAAGCATGTTGCTCGTCTTTCGTCATACCAAAAGGCACCGTCGTAAACAGCATATTCGCGCTATTTTTGCCTTTATAATAGTAGCTCGCAGTATAGCCTAAATCGTATTGTCCGTTTTTGACCATATCATAGATCGCAAAAGGTGCTTTATGTTTGCTAGGCGCGTCGATGCTGATTTTTAGTCTGCCATCAGACATACTATCTGCAAGATCTGCCATCCGCTTGGCGACATCGCCTACGATAGGCATACTAAGCTCGTAAGTCTGAGCTAGCTTAAGGCGATAAACTTTCTTATCTGCGCCCCACAGCGACGTGGCTATAATCAAACTTAATCCGACAAGAATCGATTTTTTCATATACTACTCCCAAAATGAAATGGTGCGAATTTTATATAAAATCATCTAAATTCACGCTTTTATAACTAGCTTTTAAGCGAAATTTTCGCACAATTGTAGCCAAATTCGATAAGGAAAGGGCATGCAAGAAAAACATTACGAAGTAATCATCATAGGCGGCGGTATCACGGGCAGCGCGCTAGCATATGTACTGGCAGAATTTAGCGGAATCAAAAATATCGCTCTACTTGAAAAATACGAAGGGCTTGCGACGCTAAATTCTAAAGCCAGCGCAAACTCTCAGACGATTCATTGCGGCGACATCGAGACCAACTACGATCTGCAAAAAGCAGCAGAAGTCAAGCGCAAGGCGGATATGATCGTGAAGTATTGCCAAAAGCACGGATATGAGAATAAATTTTTATTTCAGGGGCAGAAAATGGCTCTTGGCGTGGGCGAAAGCGAGGTAGAGCTCATAAAAGAGCGCTTTGAGAAATTTAAAGAGCTTTATCCGTATTTGCAGCTTTTCGACAAGGAAGAGCTCAAAAAAATCGAGCCCAAGCTAGTTTTTGACGGGCGCGGCGAGGAGCGAGCGGAGGATATCATCGCGATGGGCGTACAATCGGGAGTTTACACGACGATCGATTACGGCGCGATGGCAAATTCCTTCGTGCAAAACGCTAAAAACGTGGAGGGCAAAACCTGCGATCTGTACCTAAACACCGAAGTGCAAAACATCACTAAAGTAGGCGATAAGTTCTATATCCGCACCGCAAATAGACTCTCGCTAAGCGCTGATTTCGTAGTCGTAGATGCGGGCGCCCACTCGCTGTGGCTAGCGCACAAAATGGGGCTGGGGCAGGATTTTAGCACGATCTGCATCGCGGGCAGCTTCTATCTAACCAAGCAAAAACTTCTAAACGGCAAGGTTTACATGGTGCAAAACCCAAAGCTTCCATTTGCCGCGCTTCACGGCGATCCGGATTTACTCGCAGACGGCTGCACGAGATTTGGCCCTACCGCACTTACACTGCCGAAGCTTGAGCGCTACAAGGGCTGTCGTTCGGTGCCGGAATTTTTTCAGTCATTAAATTTTGACATGGATGTAGCCAAGGTTATTTGGCAAAATTTTGGCGATAGCGAGGTAAGGGATTTCTTAATCCGCAATATAGGCTTTGAGATACCGATTTTAGGTAAAAAGCTTTTCGTCAAAAATGCGCGCAAGATCATACCTAGCATCCGCGAGGAGGATATTTATTATGCCAAGGGCTTTGGCGGCGTGCGCCCGCAAGTAATCTCACACTCGCAAAAAAAGCTGCTTTTAGGCGAAGCTAGAATAGGCGAAAATCCGGGGATTATCTTTAATATGACCCCAAGCCCCGGTGCTACGAGCTGCTTAGGCAACGCGCTTCGCGACGCAAAAAGTGCCTGCGAATATTTAGGAGCGAGCTTTGATGATGCAAAATTTGACGCGGAAATGATGCAATAAAGAGGAATTTTTAAATCTCGCTCGGACAAGAATTTTGAAATTTTACTTCAGCGAGGATTTCAGAATTTTGCTCGCGCTTTACGTATATAGGAGATTTTAAAAAATTTCATTCAAACGCGAATTTTTAGAATTTAACCCGCACCGCAAGCTATGAAATTTTAAAATTTCGCCGTAAAGTCGTGAAGTAGAATTTTAAAATTCCTTCGTCTAGCGAATTTTAAAATTTAGAAATTTCAAAATTTCGCGCAAAATTTCGCCTAATGCGGCGATAAATTTTAAATTTAAAGGAGAAAAGATGCTTAAAAAAACCAAAATCCTAGCGACCATCGGGCCCGCAAGCGACAGCGAAGAGATGATGAGCGCGATGGTAAAGGCGGGCTGCAATGCCTTTAGGATGAACTTCAGCCACGGCACGCACGAGTACCACGAGGCGAATTTAAACAAAATTCGCGCCGTAGAAAAGAGCCTTGGCGTGCGCATAGGCGTCTTTCAGGACATCAGCGGCCCAAAGATCCGCGTCGGCAAACTCGAGGAAAATTTTAAACTAAAAACGGGCGATAAAATCACCTTCCTTCCTCGCGAAATCATCGGCAAAAAGACCGCCCCGAGCGAATACGAGCTGTGTATCAACCACCCTGAAATTTTGCCGCTGATGAAGACGGGCGAGTTTATCTACCTCTACGACGGCTCGATCCGCGCAAAGGTGGTCGCGGTAAGCGAGCAAGGCGTGCAAGCAGTGCTCGAAAACGACGGCTTTTTAAGCTCGAATAAGGGGGTGAACTTCCCAAACACCCGCCTAAATATCGACGTCATCACGCAAAAGGACCTCGCAGATCTGCGCTGGGGCGCGGCGCACGGCGTAAATTTCGTAGGCATCTCCTTCGTGCAGTCGCAAAACGACATCCTGCGCGTGCGCGAAATTTTAAACTCGCTGGGCTCAAAAGCTAAAATTTACGCCAAGATCGAGAAATTCGACGCGGTCGAAAATATAGAGCAGATCATCGAGGCAAGCGACGGCATAATGGTCGCGCGCGGAGATCTGGGCATCGAGATGCCGTTTTATGAGATCCCGCGCATCCAAAAGCGCATCATCGCGTTAGCCAACGCCCGCTCAAAGCCCGTCATTACCGCCACGCAGATGATGCTTAGCATGACCGAGCACGAGCGCGCCACCAGAGCCGAGATCAGCGACGTCGCAAACGCCGTGCTAGACGGCACCGACGCCGTGATGCTAAGCGAGGAAAGCGCCATCGGCAAAAATCCCGCAGCCGTGGTCGCCGCGATGGGTGAGACGATCCGCGAGACCGAAAAAATCTATCCTTACGATAAATTTAACGATTACGACTTCTACGACGAGACCGATATGATCACTTCAAGCACCGCAGCTCTTGCCGCAAGGCTGGGCGCGGGCGCGATACTTTCGATCACGGGCTCGGGGCGCTCGGCGATCAAACTCGCACGTAATCGCGCTAAAATCGACATCATCGCAATCGCACACGACGAGCAGACCGCGCACGCGCTAAGTCTCGTGTGGGGCGTAAATCCAGCGATGGTTAAGGAAAAAACGAGCATCAACTCGCTGCTCGCACATATCATAAGCGAGGCTCTGCAGCGCGGACTCATCGAGGAAGGCGGCACCTACGTGATGACGGCGGGCTTTCAAAGCGGCCATCCCGGCAGCACCGACTACATCCGCATCATCAAAAAAGATCAGATCGATTTCTACCGCAACGCGGCAGAAACGGGCCTCAAGGATAAAATTTGAAAAATCAAAATGTCAAAGTCCGTTAAAATCAAAGAATCGCGGTTAAATTTAACCCCTTGCTACGAACTGGCGCCAAAAGAGGCGCGAGAGCTCGTCAGCATCGGCATCACCGAGCGCGGCGAGATATATTTTCTATGCGAGGATGCGGGCGAATACGTCATAAAATTTATGCAAGATGGGCGGCTGCGCGAGATAAAAATCAGCGCGGACGAAAACGGCTACCACTTCGCCGTGTCCGTGGATTTTCCAAATCGTTGGGCGCTACTAAACGCTCGCTCGCGCTACGATGAGAAGCTAAAACGCAGCGAGGAAAATTTAAAATTTATCGATGAGCTGGGCGCCCGGACGGGCAAAATTTGCGTGGGCGACGGCATAGCAAAGATCATAGCGCAGGGCGGGCGGCTCTACGTTTCATATTTTGGCGACGGGCTCTTCGGCAACTTCGGCGGAGACGAGTGCGAACTCGCCGTTTGGAACGAGGCGGGCGAAAAGCTCTATGGATTTGACCTCAGCCGGATTCACGACTGCTACGCGATAAATCTATTTGGCGGCGCGTGCTACGCGCACTATTGCAGTAGCTTTGATTTCGTGCGTATCAAGGACGGGCAAGCCACGGCGTATACTCCAAAAATCAGTTCTTATAAACTAGGCTCCACGGCTATCGAAACGTGCGAGTTAGAATTTTCAAAGAGCGATTATATTTTTGCGAGCCGCGACTTCGCGCTAGATGAGCGAAGCGTGCTGTTTTGCCCGGCTGATAACGACAAAGAAGAGCTGTTTTTGTTTAAATTTAAAGGCGAAACGCTACAATTCGACAGAAAAATCAGCCTAAATTTTCTCGGCGCAGACGGCTCGAAAAATAATAAAAATGAGGGCTACGGCTCGTACGGAAACGGCGAATATTTAGCTCTTTTAAATGGCGCCAAAATTTATAAAATTTGCGTGAGCGAGCTAAATTGAAATGTAAATTTAGCAACTAACGGCGCTTAAATTTAGCCGCTCAAGCATCGCGCTAAAGCCTGATCAAAAGAAAATAGAGCCGCCGCAAAAATTAAAATTCCGCAAAAATATATTCGTTAAAAATCAAACTCGCGCTCTTAAATTTCAAGGTATAATTACGAGGAAACTTATAAAAATTTAACCGAAGGAGAGACCATGAAAAAATTTCGTTCACTGCTGCTGTGTGCGGCGGCGACTGCGACTTTGAGCGCCCAGAGCGAGGAGAAGGTGGAAAAAATCACTTCGATCGACATCTATGTCTCGCCGTTTTATTCGGCTAAGGAGGGCAAGCCCGAATACGTGCATGTTTACGAGCCGATCGACGATCTGTTGATGAAAAACGATGTGGCGAGCCTAAAAAAGGCGATCGAAATCATCGAGGACGCCCCGGATATGGTCGCTCCGACCACGCTGATGACCGTCGCTGCACGCGCTTATGATCTGGGGCTTAAGGACGACGCGGTGTTTTGGTTCTACGCGGGCAAAAATCGCTTCTTAACCTTCGCTCGCGTCATCGACATCAAGGACGAGATGTTTCGTGAGACCGAGTCCGCGAATGCGGCGTTTTTACAGCTCGTCGGCAACGTGGTAAATCCATACGCATTCTGCGATCTCGCTAAACAGCGCGATGCGGCGGCACGCGCTAGGGACTGGGTCAAGGCGCACCCGTATAAAGCGATATTTGATGAGAAATTTCCGTCTCGCTTCGCAGATCGCGCCGCCGCGCTCAAGGCAGCCGAGGACAAAATGGACGCCGCGCTACTTAGGCAGGACGAGTTTTTCGCAGACCCCGCTAAAAAGGCGGACTTCCTAGCCAAGCGCAAAGCAAATAACGCGGATAAGCACTTCTGCGATTAGTATCGCCTAATCAGCGGCACTCTTTAAAAACCGGTATTATTTGAAATTTTGAGCTGCAAAAAATTTAGTATTGCATTTTTATCTCCTCAAACGGATCTGCGCGTGAATTTAAAATTTTATTACGTAGAATTTTATCGCTAACGGCACGCAGTGAAACTTTGATATAAATCAGCTCTAGATCTGTTTAAAATTTAGCAGAAGCTCGCACGCAATTCTATTTCGCATAAATTCTATCGACAACTAACGCAAAATCAGATCAAAGTATTACTAAAATTCCAGCAGTTTGGCGACGTAAAATTTCACCGCTACCGCCTAAAAATCGAAGTTTTTTAAATTTAGCCGCGCGGCGAAATTTTATCCGTTTTTATATACGAACATTATATAATTATCAAAATTTTTTCCAAGGAGAGAGGATGAAAAAGCTCGCTACGATACTTGCGCTGCTCTGTGCGGCGGCGTTTGCCAAGGAGTATGAGTATATGGTGCAAAGTATGAGCTACAGCTCGCTCGGACAGCGCAAAGAAAGCACGCATCTAAGCTACGATGCAGCGGCGCGCAAGCTGGAGCAGGTAAGAGACAGGAACTCCTCGGACGGCCTAGGCTCTAGTTACAAAGAGATCAGCTACTTTGACGAAAAGGGGGATATGGTTAAATTTGAAGTATTTAACCTCGATCTTAAAAGCGGCAAGTGGAAAAAAATAGAGGACTACACGGAAAGCGTCAAAGACGGCATCACGACGCGCGAGAGCAATTCGATAGCGGATGATGGCACGCGCAATGCGAGCAAAACCGTCTCCAGCTACGACGGCAACGCGACCGAAGATGTGCGATATAAGCTCATAAAGGGCAAATGGCATAAAGAGAGCATGAACAGATCCGTAAGAAACGCGTGGGATAAGGAGGAGCTTACGATAAGCTTCAAATGGGACGGCAAGAGCTGGCAGCCCAAAGATAAGACCGAAATTTTCTACGACGGCTCAGGAGAGATGAACGGATACGTGAGCTACGAGTTTGTAAACGGCGCGTGGCAAAACAGCGAGCGAGAGATGCTTAACGGCGATCGAAACGGCAGCTACGAGCAGCTCCGCAGCACCTTTAAGGACGGCGCATGGCAAAACGCGACTATGAGTAAGCACGAGCTTGATGCCGCGAAGGGCGAGGGGATCGTTACGAGCTTCATCTGGAACGACGAGAAGGGCGCATGGGATAATATGAGCAAACAAACCGTTATCAAGAAAGGAGCAGATCTTAATATGACCTCGTATCTGTGGGATGAGCGACTTAAAGAGTGGGTCAAAAGCTACTCAAACGGCGAAATTTACGATAAATCAGGCGAGCGACTGCTCGAGCAAAGCTACGAATCAAATTCCAGCAGCGGCAAATACGTCTATAGCTACGACGAGCGCGGCAGCAATACCGCGATGGATATCTACAAGCTTGACGCGAGCGGCAAATGGGTGCAAACGGGGCGCTCGGAGGCTACTTACGATACCCAAATCCCGTCAGACAGCGTGGGGCACGGAGCCGCGCTGATGATGTTTGAGATGCCTAGTATCTACGCGATAACGAGCTTTAAGGAATTTAAGCTTAAAGACGGCAAATCCGAGCTCATAACGGAGCAGACGTGGAAATATAAAAAGATAAAGTAGCGTTTGAAGATGCGCAGGTAAAATTTCGCGGCTAAATTTTACCTGTGCGGCCTTGCGCGAACGTCGCGGTTAAATTTAGCAGGCGCAGTGCTATTTATGCAGACGCGGCGTCGCGCGAGCTTTACAGTTAAATTTAGCGGACGAGCAATATTCGTGCGAGTGTTGCGGTTAAATTTAGCTAGCACGGCGTCACACGAGCTTTACAGTTAAATTTAACGGCGCGGATGTTTCGTGCGCCGCGTAAATTTTAAAATTTAATCCTACGCCGCGGCAGGTCCGCACGCAGCGGTGGCAAAAGAAAAGGTTGGAAAATGATTTTACTCAAAGCGACAAGAGCGGCTATTTCGGCTTTAATTTCAGCGAGTATCTGTTTCGGCGTCGTAGAGGCGCAAGATCACGGCGCGGCAAGCGGACAAAAACAGACGATGCAGGGCGGCGAAAGAGATGACCAGGCGCCCGCAGACAAGCAGAGCAGCGAAATAAGCGCAACAAAGCGCGCAGACGAGCAAGGCGGCGAGGTGCAAAATTTTAAAACCAAAAGGCGCTATTTTCGCAGCTGTTCGTGTCTGCATAAAAAAAAATCAAAGGAGCCCGCCCGCCTCTACGATGAAATTTCGCAAGAGCAGGCCGAAAAATCGGCGAGCTATTTCATCGGCTATTTCAAAGAGGGCAAGCTAAGCCGCTATGAGAAAATTTACGAAGACGAAAAAGCTTTTTCGAGCGAGGATATAAAGCGGTAAACGCAATTTAAAATTTAGATAAAAGGAGCGGTCATGAGAGGTGTTTTTAAAATTTCACCCGAGGGTGCGGCAGATTTTGCGGCGGCAAATTTAAAAGCGCGAGCGATTATTTCGGCGGGCGCTTTTGGGGCGCAGACGGCGGTTTCGGCAGACAAGCTTCGAGCGCGGACGGCAGTTTTGGCAGGCTCTATTTTAGCGGCGACGTTAGCGCTTGCGATGCCTGCGGGCGCGACCGAGACGGCGGCGAAACACGCGGCGGCGGATAAAATTTGTCTGCAAAAGACGAGCTACAAAACAGAGGGCGGCGTCGCGCCGCGCTACGAATATGAAGTGAGCCAAAACTACGACGCTAAAACCCGCCGCCTAGAAAAAATCTACAAAAAGAGCAGCGAAGAGGGAGCGTCCGTATCGAAAAGCTTTAGCAAATTTGACGAAAGCGGCGAGCGCGAGATCGAAAATATCGAATACGACTGGGACGCGAATACAAACAAATTTCGCGAAACGGCGATGAGCAAGCAGGAGATCGCAAAGGACGGCTCGAAAATTTATTTTAGTCTGCAAAAGGACGGCAAGCCATACGAGGGTGAAAAAGCCGTCGAAAAGCGCGAGGGTAAAACGGAAATTTTGCAAAATTTCACGCTAAAAAATGGCAGATGGACGCCGACGCACCTTACAAAAAGGATTGTCGATGAAAGCGACAGAAACAATTTCGTATCGACCTACGAATGGAGCGCCAAAGCGAAAAAATGGATGCCGTACGAAAAATCGATATATCACTACAACGGCGACGCTTACGCGGGCTCCGAAGGCTACGCATGGCGCGGCAAATGGGTGCCGCTTACAAAACATACCGTCTTTACGGCGGCGGACGGGACGCGCAGCGAGATAAATTTTATATGGAAGGACGACACATGGCAGCGCGATGAAAAAGTCTTGCACAAGATCGAGCCTAAGTATAGGCGCTTTAGCGAGCTAAGATCGCGCTGGGACGCCGCAAAAAACGAGTGGAGAGAGTACTACAAAAACGTGCACGAGGAGACCGAGGAGAGCAGGCCTCTACGCGAGCAAACCGCGCTTTGGCGCGAGGAGTCGCAGCGCTGGGAGGTCGTGTTTGAAAACGAGTTTAGCTACGACACGCGTGGCAACGTGATAAAAAATCGCACGGCCTCCGATGGCAAGCAGTACGAGTATATCTACGGCTACGACGAGGCGGGCAACAACATCTCCATCATCCTGCGCGAGCCTGATGAGAGCGGCAAATGGCACGAGACGCAAAGGACGCAAAACGTCTTTGAGCCTGAAATTTTAGCGCACGACGTCCTGGATCGCGGCTTCATCGGCGACTACATAGTCACGGGTAAAAACGCGATCAAAAGCAGCAAGCAGTATTTTCTAAAAGACGGCGAGTTTAAGCTAAACGAAACTCGCGAGTGGGTTTACGGAAAATGCGAGCCGCAATAAAATTTGGAAAATCCCATGAACGAGCCTTATATCGTTAAAATTTCGAGCAGCAACGCGATGATGTTCGGCTGCGAAGCGGACGAGCGGGTGCACGAATTTACCGCCAAATTTGACGGCCGGGAGTACGAAAGCGAGTTTGAGCGGACCAGCTATCTGCTCGGCACGGACGTTTTTATCGAGGTTGCGAGCGAGGAGAGCTTAAATGAAGGCGCCTTACGCGCTCAAATTCCAACCGAAAAGGCTTTGGACGCTGACGGCGGCGAGACGTTTTTAAGCCTGCGCGAATGGGACGGCAAGGAGCACTGGCGGGTTCGCGCGAGCGGTGAAATTTTACGCGCGATAAGCGAGGATGAGGACGGCGGCGCGGCGTATCTGCTCCTTAGTCCAAGACATATCGCCGCAGAGGAGCTGCGAGGCGCCTTTGCGGACAAGCCGCCGCAGGAATTTGCGAGCATTATCGAGGCTCTCGAAGCCAAATACGACTGCAAAGACCGAATACTCTGCTACGTCGTTTGCTATTTTACGCCGAAAGGCAAAGAGGGGATGCGGGCGGACTTCGGCGTCTGAATTTAAAGCGCGGCGGATTAAATTTAAAATTTGCCTGCGCAGCGCGCTTGCGCCAAATGACGAAGGTTTTATCTTGCGCGTAAGACCTGCGCCGTATGAGTGCAAACAAAATTTAAGCGATAAAATTTAAACCGTCGCGACGAGCGAAATGGGAGTCAGAATGATAAAATCCATAAAATTTGGGGGCGAAATCATCGAGGAGCTGGAGGTTTGGTACTATGCCCCAAAGCACGAATATAGCGCGGCGGAGTTTGCACAGCAGTGCGGCAAGCTCGTGCGCGCGGACTTTGGGCTCGCCTCCCTTTACGAGATAAAATTTGAAAAATTTACGCCGAGCGAGCCCGATGATTTTATGAAAGAGCGGATAACGGCTGCTTTGAGCGCGGCGGATCTATCAGGCGAACCTCAAAATTTTGCAATGGGCGGCGAAAACGACTGGGACTGGCAGGAGTGCTCGTTTGAGGCGAGCGGACAGCGATTTTTACGCATCTGGGCGACGTCGGCTTGATAAATTTAGCCCCGCTAGCGGGCTTTGAGGCGAAGTGCGAGTTTTTAAAATTTAAAGTTTCAAGCGGCGCATACCGTCGCGCCGAAACGCATTTCATCGAGCCTGAAATTTTAAAATTTCGGTCGCGAGCTTTCGGATTTTAAAATTTAAACGGCGCTGAGCTTTGAGGTGCAGCGCGAATTTTGCGGCGCGGTAAAATAGCAGCGCAAACGATAAAAAACGGCGCTCGCTAAGTAGAATTTTATAAAAGTTGAATGCGGCGCGCCGTATTTAGGACGTAAAAAGCTTAAACGGGCTTAGGAAGTAAATTTCGATCTAAATTTAGGCGAGACGCCAAAAATTTAAAAATTTAAACGCAAGGAGTGAAAAATGGATGTTTTGCAGAGTTTCGGGCGAGAGTATGTGCGGCAGCTCAGGGACGGGCCGCTAGCGTGGCTAGACGCGGTCATGAGCGGGCGGATGAAAGGCGTGCGGTGCGAGCGACTGTATGCATCGATAGCGGAGTTTTCGCCGCGGCAGAGGGAGGCACTAAGGACGCTCTGTGCGCATCTTACCGATCACGTCCTGCATGAGACGCTAAGCTTTTTCGAGCAAAACGAGCGCTGGCGTCTTGCGGACGAGGCGGGCGAAAATCTAGCCGAGCTCTCGGACGGGCTTTGCGGCGAGCTCTACGGCGAGGACGGCTGGATCGAAAAATTTAGCGGCTATCCCGCGAGCCTAAAATAATGCCCTACGGATTACGTGCCTGAGCACCCTACTCTGAGCCAAATTTATTTGAAGGGAAAATATGAAAAACATATTTCTAGCCGCGCTTGCGGCATTAGCGCTTAGCGGCTGCGCGGGCTTAAAATGCGGCGCAAAAGACGGGCGAGACGTCGCCGAGATCGACGTGCCCGAAGATGGCTGGACGAGATACCTAGGCACCGACGGCGAGATCAAGGAGGTCGCATTTTTCACGGCGTTTTTCTCCAAGCAGTTCCGCCCACACCTAAAAGATGGCGAAAAGATCGGCTTCGTGCTTACCAAAAAGAGCGGCGAACGCATACCGATAAGGCTCGGCAATATGTATAAGGCGGCAGACGGTGCATTCGCGCTCGCAGATCTCGACGCGCAGAGCGACGTATGGGGCGGAGCCGAGGAGCTGCGCAGAGCGAAACAGGTGAAATTTTATAAATTTCAAGAGGGCAGCGTCAAAGTAACGGACTATGAGGCTCAAAGCGGGCTTTGCGAGGCGTTTTACGCAGGCGAAAAGATAAGCGTCAAAAGCGTGCTAAGCCGCCGCACGAGCAGGGCCGGTAGGGTTGCTAGCGGCGAAATTTCCACCGTGCAGACGCAGGGCGAAATATCGCGCGACGCCGCCAAAATTTCAAACTCGCGCGAAAAGCCCTCGCCGCAAGGCTCTAGTAAAAGCAAAAAGGGCACCGCGCAAAAAACCGATAGCGAGGCGCTAAAATCAGAGACGGAGGCGCTAAAAAATATCATCTGTATTGTAGGCAAAAACGAAGTCGATTGAAATTTCAGACTAATGAGTAAAAATTTCGCTAAAATTTTGAATAAAAATATCTTTTCAAGGAGCAAAAAATGAGAAAAAGCGTATTTTTCTTTTTGTTGCCGCTGTTTTTGTTCGGCGGCGAGGCGCAAAAGCAGCTAAACGTCTTTGAGCTAACGCCGTCAAAGATGCCGCCGCAGCAATTTAAAGTCGAAGCGATCTTTTCGAAAGAGATCAAAGCCGACTGCAACGACGCGTATCTGATCGGCGGCAAAATAGAGCAAAAAGAGGGCGCAGACGGGCTGTTTTATTACGAGTTTAGCGGCGGCAATGAACTTGCTCAAACGCTGATGCTGTGCGACGGCAAGAAGCAAAAGAAGCGGATCTATTACGAGCTCACGCATCCATTCGCCTACGATGGCGGCGAAATTAGAATTTTGGCGCCCAAAGACGTCAAGGTCGAGCTTAGAATTTACGAGCTCGTAGAGAGCAAAGAGCCTAAAATCCGCAAGATGAAATAATTTCGCAAGAAACAGGACAGACCGAGCTTATGCATAGCGGAATTTCCACCGCGCAATAGATCTTTCATCGCGCAATGGTTTTGCGCGCAGGCGAGATAAATTTTACGGCGAAGAATGGAATTTCGGCATCGATGCGTCGTTTGGTTAAAATTTCAGTATAATTTCGCAAAAACAAGGAGAGAGTATGTCAGAGAGAATTTTCGAAAGCTTAAAAGAGCTTTTGACGCAGCAGGGCGCGCACTTCCGCGTAGTAGCTCACCAAAGCGCGGGCACTTCCGCCGAAGTCGCCAAAATCCGCGGCACGCAGCTAGGACAAGGCGCAAAGGCGCTGGTTTGCACGATCAAGGGCTTTAAGGACGGGCAAATTTCTTTCGCGCAAAATTTAAATTTAGCAAACGCCGATGGCGTGCAAAACCCCAACACTTATCCCCTTGCGACCGCTCAAGGCTGCGAAAACGGCGCCTGCGCGGGAAATTTAACTTTAACCGCCGATCAAATCTGCGCCAACGTGCCGCAGCAGCTGAAGCTTCCTAGCGACAAACCCGCGGGCAGAAACGGCAGGATCTACGTCCTAGCGGTCTTCGCAGCCGATCATAAAACCGATCTAAAGCGCTTGGCAGAGGGGCTCGGCGGCACGAAAGCATCGCTCGTAAGCCCCGATGAAGTGGGCGATCTCACGGACTGCGTCATCGGCTCGGTGCCGCCGTTTAGCTTCCACGACAAACTGCTGCTAATCGCCGATCCGTCGCTATTCGGACGCTTTGAAGAGATCGCTTTCAACGCGGGCTTGCTTGATCACTCGATCATTCTAAACGCGCAGGATTACGCGCGCATCGCAGCTCCGCGCATCGTTAGCTTCACCGAAGAGGCGCAGGACGGCGAATAGTCGCGCATCGTCCGTTTCGCACAATAAGAAGACTCGGATTAAATTAGCCCAAAAGCAAGGGCAGAATAGAAAAAGATGGCTAAGGATGGCTGTAAAACGGCGCTTTGATTTTTGATCTTTTTTCTTCATATTAATAAGGCTTTAAAATTTTCAGTATGATTAGGAGAAAAGGGATCACGACCGAAACAAGGGGGAATGCTATGAAGAAGGTGTGGATATTTTTGCTGTGCCTACTTACGCTATGCGGCATGGAAAATGCCGCGGCCAAGGAAGACGATGCGCCGCGGCCAGAGATTTATCAGAGTATGAAAGATATTTATGACGATCTACCGATCGCGCAACTGCCGATTCGCTATCCGGGAGAAATTTCGCCCTTAGCAGCTATCGATAAAAATTTACTTGATAAAAATGAGCTGTTTTCGTTCGCAAAGGAGAATTTTTTAATCGACAATCTAAGCGCGTATTGGGAGAGGATCAAAGACATAAGGGCTTGTCGTTTGCCAAAAAAGAGCGCCAAAACAATTCTGATAAGGCTTTATCTGAGGGGTTTTCAATATAGCAAGCACGGGCACGAATACGTTTTTATGTGCCTTTTAAACGACGCATTTCATATAAGCGATTGTCGCGAAATTTACGCCGATTACGTGCACTGCGGTAAAAGCAAGCCGCCGATTCGCGCCAAGCAGGAGTTCGTCATCGACGCCGATTTACGCTGCATAGTAACAACGCTCTACTATACTTTAGATGCCGGTAAGGAGCTGCGCAGAAATGTCTGCGTGCACGAAATAAAAAACGGCGCGATCGTTACTAAGGATTAAAATCTGAGGCGATTTTGTGAGATGATTTTAGCCGCAAATTTCATAGGCAGAACCGCAAACTGAGACGCGAATTTGCTCTATCTATGAGCCCAGCTATTTCAAATCGCGATAAAATAACGCTTAAACCGAGCCTCGAATTCATCATATTGATGAGGCACTGTTTCGAGCCGCGCCAAAACGGCTCGTAAATCTTCAGTGTGCTGCAGGCGCCATGCCAAGATGCGTCGCCTTGCGGAGCATTTTAACGACGGTGAGCGCTTTATTGGTTTTGACTTCCTGCAACAAGCTAAATATCAAATCTGAAATTCTTAGCAAGCCCCGAAAACAGCGAGGATAAAACATCCAAATTTTAAAATTTAAAAATTTTTAAAATAAAAGTGTGAGTTTAAAAAGAATTAATCGCGACGATATTGCATCGCCGCGACTGAAGAAGGCATCATCGTGCCCGCGAAGGTATTTATTTCATAGCGCCTTGTTGTTTCATCTGATCCATCATCTGCTTAAATATCTCTTTAGCTTGTTTGCAAGTGGCCTCTTGCTGCTCCTTAGGAAGTGCGCTGATCTGATCCATAGACTGCTTTTTTTGATCCTCATACATCTTGACCTGCTGCTCTTGACCCGCTTGTTTGTAGGTATCAACCATCTTATCAAGATCTGCGAAGTACTCTTTGCAGCTATCTGAAAGATCTGCGGCGCTAAGACTTAGCGCAAAGCCAAAACTAGCCAAAACTAAAAGTGATTTTTTCATTTTTCTCTCCTTGTAAAAAATCAGCGAAAGTATATCATTTCGCTTAGTAAATTTGCCTTAAATTTTAATCAAATACGGCTGTTTTTTTAAATTTATAGCGCTTTTGAAATTTTAAAATTTCACTCTCGCCGCGACGCTTATATTTTTTAAAATTTAACTCATCTTTAAATTTTAAAATTTCGGCTCGCGGTTTCGCAACTGCCGGTGGCGTTTTTTAAAATTCCGCCCACGACGCCTCTTGGGGCTACAGCGCAAAATCACTTCTCATCAAATCTAATCTGCACCGATTTTTTGTGCGCACCGAGCCCCTCTGCATCCGCTAGCGCCATGCACGCGCCTCCGAGCTCGTCTATGGCGCGCTTATTTAGCGCTATGATCGAGCTTCGTTTGATGAAGTTATAAACCCCAAGAGGCGAGAAAAATCGCGCGCTTCCGCCGGTCGGTAGCGTGTGGTTAGGGCCTGCGAGGTAATCGCCCATCGCTTCGGGCGTGTAGTGGCCCAAAAATATCGCGCCTGCATGGCGTATACGCGGAAGCAGCTCGTAGGCGTTTTCGGTCGCGATCTCGAGGTGCTCGACCGCAAGCTCGTTCATTAGCCCCACGCATTCGTTCATATCGCGCGCGATGATGATCGCGCCCTTGTTTTGGATGCTGGCGCGAGCGATCGGCTCACGTGCGAGCGTAGGCAGCTCGCGCTCGATATGCTCTGCGACGGCAAGAGCGAATTTTTCATCGTCGCTTATCAAAAAGCTGCTCGCGATCTCGTCGTGCTCGGCTTGGCTAAGCAGATCCACGGCGATATTACGCGGATTTGCCGCGGCGTTTGCGATGATACCAACCTCGCTAGGACCCGCGATCATATCGATATTTACGTCGCCGAATACGAGCTTTTTAGCGGTTGCGACGAAGATATTCCCGGGGCCCGTGATGACGTCGACCTTGCCGATCGTGCGCGTACCGTATGCCATCGCCGCGATCGCGCTGGCGCCGCCTACTTTGTAGGCCTTTTTGATCCCCAGCACATGCATCGCCGCAAGCAGCAGCTCATTTACGGTGCCGCCCACGGCAGGGGTGCAGACGCTGATATCCTCCACGCCCGCGACGATTGCCGGGATAGCGTTCATCAGAAGCGAGCTCGGATACGCCGCCTTGCCGCCCGGGATATATAGCCCCGCACGATCCACGGGCGTGATCTTTTGCCCAAGCATCGCGCCGCTTGGATCGAAGCTGAACCAGCTTCTCTCAAGCTGTTTTTCATGATAAGCGTAGATGCGCTCGTATGCGACCTGTAGCGCGTTTTTAAGCTCTGCGCTTAGGTCTTCGTAGGCACGGCTCATCTGCTCTTGCGTGATAGCCAGATCACCCTGTACGCGCCATCTGTCAAATTTCTCGATCTGTTCGGCTAGCGCCTCATCGCCGCGCGTTCTGATCTCCTCGATGATGCCGCTTACGACGGGCATAACCGATCTCATGTCCGTCTCGCCGCGGCACATTAGCCTCGCAAATTCCTCTTTGAAATTTGCGTCCGTGCTTCTTAAAATTTTCATTTTTGCTCCTTTTTTGCTTGGAATTTTAACGCTTTTTGCTAAATTTCGCCTTTAAGCTTGCGGCTGCGTAAATTTATAGCTCGCCGATTTTCAAAAGATTAAGCTAAAATGAAATAAAATAGCCGAAATTTTAAACGGAGCGATGTATGAAAAAGATATTTTTGACGCTGATCGCCACAGCGGCTTTATCGCTAGCAGAAGCCACAGCTTTGTCATCGACAGAACAAGAGGATCCCGGTATAAGCAAGTTGCGAAGCAAATGCGATAATAACAACACCTTAGCATGCGTAAATCTCGCCATGGCATACTATTCAGGGGATGGCGTGAAGCAGGATTATGAGAAAGCAAAAGAGCTAAATTCTAAAGCCTGTAATTTGGGAGACGGCTGGGGTTGCACCACCTTAGGGGCGTCATATGAATACGGCAAGGGCGTAGAACAAGATTATAAAAAAGCGACCGAACTATATTCTAAGGCCTGCGACTTAAAAAATAGCATAGCTTGCGGCAATCTGGGCGTTTTATACTACTCAGGCAAGGGAGTAAAGCAAGATTACAAAAAAGCAACCGAACCGCTTTCCAAGGCTTGTGATTTGCAAGAAGGTGACGGATGCTACAATCTCGGGCTTTTATATGCCTCGGGTGAAGGCGTAAAGCAGGATTATAAAAAAGCGAGCGAGCTATATTCTAAAGCTTGCGATTTAAAACATGGCGAAAGCTGCCATAATCTTGGAATTTTATATGAAAAAGGAGAAGGCGTAAAACAAAGCTACCAAAAAGCGGATCAATTCTATTCTAAAGCTTGCGATTTAGAAGTTGCCGAAGGATGTTACAATCTTGGAGCTTCATACTATTTAGGCAATCATACAAAGCAGGACTATAAGAAAGCAAATGAATTGTTTTCTAGGACTTGTGATTTAGGATATAGCATAGGATGCTATGCTCTAGGGTTTTGGTATGCCTCAGGCGAAGGCATAGAACAAGACTTTGAAAAAGCAATAAATTTATATTCTAGAGCTTGCGATTTGGGGCATAACACAGGATGCTATAATCTAGGAGTTTTGTATAGTTCCAGCGAAGGTGTAAAGCGGGACTATAAGAAAGCGAGCGAACTATATTCCAAAGCTTGCAATTTGGGGAACGGGCTAGGATGTAGTGATCTAGGAGTTTTATATGAACAAGGGGAAGTCATAGAGCAAAACTATAACAAAGCAAATGAGCTATATTCTAAAGCTTGCGATTTGGATGTCGGTGAAGGTTGCAATAGTCTCGGGGTTCTATATGAGTCTGGTAAAGGTGTAAAACAAGACTTTGAAAAAGCAAAAGACCTGTATTCTAAAGCTTGCAATCTTGGAGATGGACTAGGATGTGTCAACTTGGGAGCTTTATATGAACAAGGAAAAGGTGTAAAACAAGATTACCAAATAGCAAATAAATTATTTTCCAAGGCTTGTGATTTAGAAATTGCCGAAGGGTGCTACAATCTAGGATTTTTATATCATTCAGGCTACGGTGTAAACCAAGACTATAAAAAAGCAAGTGAATTATATTCCAAAGCTTGTGATTTAGAATATGGTATAGGATGTCATAATCTTGGATTTTTATATTATTCAGGCGCAGGCACAAAGCAAGATTACGAAAAAGCGAGCGAATTGTTTTCTAAGGCTTGTGATTTAGAAGCCGGTGAAGGGTGTGATGGCCTCGGACATCTATATGAATCTGGTAAAGGTGTAAAACAAGATTACCGAATAGCAAATAAATTATTTTCCAAGGCTTGTGATTTAGAAATTGCCGAAGGGTGCAATAATCTTGGATATTTATATGAATCCGGCAAAGGGGTAAAAAAAGATAAGAGTATGGCGAAAAAATACTATGGTAAAGCCTGCGATCTAGGGATTAAACGCAGTTGCTACACCTATAAAAAACTAAACGAGCAAGGTTTTTGATCCATTTAAATTTTAAGCCGCCCGTTAAGCCCGTTTAAATTTGTGGCTTAAATTTAAAGGTCTAAATTTAAACCATATTATCCGCGCGGCGGTACTAAAAGCGCGCAAAATGCGCGGACTTAAAATTTAAACCCATTCCCGCCGCGGCAGATGCTGCGTAAGCGGTGCGTAAAATTTAGCAAGCGCCAAATTACGACATTCGCACCAAAATAAAAGGATGCGCTCCGCCACCGTTAAAATTTCAGATGGGCCGTTAATTCTTTAAGAATTTTAAAATTTTAAGCCCTCTTTTTTTGCGGGCTAAAATTTCGAGCAAGCCGTTAGAAGCGAGCTTCTAATTCGTAGCGTTCGCATCGAACTGCAAAAATTTCCTGATCTCCTCCATCGCCTCTTTGTTTGAAAGGGTAAATTTGATCTCGATGCGGCGGCTGGCGTCTTTGTCCTCGACGCCTCTGCGCATCACGGGCTGCGTGTAGCTGCGACCGCTAGCGATGAGATATTTTTGCAGCCGCTCGTCCTTATTCCACGAGTTGATGAAATCCATCACCGCAAACGCCCTATTTTGCGAGAGCTCGAGGTTATACAAATACCCGCCGTCGCTGTCTGTGTGCCCCTCGATGATGATCTGATCTAAATTTTCGCGAATTTCATCGTTATTCAAAAGCGCGGCGAAATAGCTCTGCAGCGTCGAGCGAAGCGTCTCTTTGGCGCTCTCTTTCAGCTCGCTTGAGCCTTTGTCGAAAAGGATCGACGAGCTTAGCGTCATCGCGCCGCTTTCGTTGTCGATGCGGATCTTGCCCCCCAGCTTCTCCTTCAGATCGGCGATGATCTTGACCTTCATTCCGGTTAGGTTACGAATGCGGTTTTTCGTGACGTTGAGGTCTTGTAAAATTTTATTAAAATCGCTCTCCTTCTGCGTGAGTTGATCGAGCAAAAAGGCGATTTTAAGCTCGTTTTGGCTGATCGTAGCGTTGGCGTCGTCGCGCGTTTTTTGCAGAAGAGAGTTGATGTCTAAATTTTCTTTTTTCAGCTTCTCCGCCATCTCGGTTAGATCTTCGATCTGTATGAAATAGATGGAATTTTGCTTGCGAAGGTCCGTGTTTTCGATGTTTAGCTTCTCGAGCTGGTCGCTAAAAATTTTATTCAGCGCCTCAAGCTCTGCGCTTTTTTTCTCCTGGCTTTGCAGGCTTGCTAGCGCACTTGAAATTTGGCTTTCTTTCTCCTGCAGGTTGCTTTGCGTGAGGAAGTATTTGACGATGATGCCGCCTACTAAAAGCACGAAAACAAAAAGCAGTCCTGCCATCAAATCGGCGTACGCGATCCAAAAGGTCTCTTTTTCTTCGTTATTCGTTTTCATCTAAAAGTGCTTTTTCATCGATGCTCGCAAGCGTTTTGCGAAGCTCTTCGATGATGCTTTCGTTGCTCGTTCGCGCAGCTCCCTCTCCAGCTAAAAGTGCCTTCAAATCCGCGCTTAGCCCCTTAAAGCTAGCGTCAATTTTAGCGGCGCAAGCATTCTGCGAACTTGAAATTTCGCCCGCAAACCCGCCCAAGGAAGCATTTAGGCTCTTGATTTGAGCGCTTAATGCACTCGTAACGTTAGCCAGCTCGCCTTGCCCGTCCGTTAAAGTCTTAGACTGACTTAGATACTGCGCGGAAATTCCGTTTTGAATTTCGATTAGGCTTGCAGACACGGACTTGAGCGCAGATAAAATTTGAGTGAAGCTCTTATCTAGCTCACCGTGAGCAAGATTTGTCCTTTGGATCATCTCGCCTGCTTTTTCAAGCTCTTCTTGTGTAATCGCCATACTTCGCTTCTCGGCTTCCATCACGCTTTCAAAAGCGCCGATTTTTTCATCGATTAGGCGGTTTAGCCTTTCGGTAAAATTCGTAGAGCTCATCATCGCAAATGAGCGCGAAATTTCAGAATTAGCGTTTAAAATTTCACTCAGATAGCCCTGTGTTATTTCGTCTTTGTTCCAGAAAAAATTTTTAGTGGAATTTTTGTATTTGATGAGCAGACGCTCATATTTGCTGATGCCCTTTTTCTCAAAATATATCCACCAAAGCGCTAAGAAAATTCCATAGATCGAGACGTAAAACGCCGTACCTACGCCGCCTAGAAGCTGCGCGATCTCGGTTTCGAGCCCATCGATATTGCTTGAGGAAAAGTGTGGCATCGAAATCGCAATCGAGATGAAAGTTCCTAAAATTCCAAGCATCGGAAAGACTGCCGACGCGACGGAAGCGTAGTTTTGATTACGCAGCGAATAGCCGTATTCGTCCACAAAAAGATCAAAGCTAGCATCTGATTTTTTTTTACCGCCGATACTTAAGAGATTGGCGACGATGTAATTTTTCAGCTCGCGCTTGAAGTCATCGATATTATTTTGAAAATTTAAGCAGCCGTATTCTGCATTATGACGAGCTAAAATTAGTGCAATAATGAGCAAAACCGCAAGCATCAGGATCGAGTGCGTTTCTACCTTCAGCCCGATAAGCCCCAAATAGCCCAGCAAAAACACCACAAAAACCGCGATCGGCAGAGCTGCGATCTTAAAAAAAACGCCCGCTAGCGAGCGCTCCTTCGCCTCAGGTAGCGTGATATCGAGCACTTCGTTATTTGGGCGATCCATATTAGTTCCTATTTAGGCAATTTAGATTGTCAAATGCGACTTGCAAGCGCGCCACCATACTCTGCTCGCCTGCTCTCAGCCACTTGCGAGGATCGTAGAATTTTTTATTCGGTTTATCCTCACCTTCCGGATTGCCGATTTGAGCCTGCAAATAGCCGCGATTTTTGGCCTCATAAGCGCGCACGCCGTCCCAAAATGCCCACTGCGTGTCGGTGTCGATATTCATCTTAACTACGCCGTAGCTTACGGCTGCCTTGATGTCGGAGGTATCGCTGCCGCTGCCGCCATGAAAGACGAAATTTACGGGCTTTTCGGATTGCAGATTAAATTTCTCGCGCACGAATTTTTGCGAATTTTTTAAAATTTCAGGTCTCAGCACGACATTGCCCGGTTTATACACGCCGTGGACGTTGCCGAAGCTCGCCGCGATGCTGAATCTATCGCTGATTTTGCTTAGTCGCTCATAGGCGAGTGCGACATCTGCAGGCTGGGTGTAAAGCCGCGCGTTATCGACGCTCGTATTATCGACGCCATCCTCTTCGCCGCCCGTGACGCCAAGCTCGATCTCAAGCGAAATTCCAAGATCGCTTAAAATTTCCAAATACTTCTCGCAGGTCGCTAAATTTAACTCCAAATCATCCTCGCTAAGATCGAGCATGTGCGAGCTAAATAGCGGCACGCCGTGAGCTTTTTTATGAGCGACATTAGCTTCGATGAGCTCGTCGATCCACGGAAGTAGCTTCCTTGCGGCATGATCGGTATGCAAAATTACCGCAACGCCGTAATGGGCCGCCAGAGCATGCACCTGGCGCGCACCCGCGATAGCGCCCAATACCGCGGCATTTGGGCAGGCAGAACCTGCGTAAAACGCTGCGCCGCCGTTACTAAACTGAATTATTACGGGCGAATTTGCGATTTTAGCGCTTTCCAAGACGGCGTTTATGGAGTTGCTCCCTACTACGTTTACCGCAGGGATCGCAAAGCCCTGCTGCTTCGCATACGCATAGACCTTACTTACGTCATCGCCGCTTAAAACGCCCGGTTTTACTATATCTAAAACGCCCATCTTTAGCTCCTAAATTATTTATACTCGATTTTAGCGTTTTTGTGAAGATCTGCCGCTTTTTGCTCGACTACTTTCGCCGCTTTTTGCTGTCTAAGTACGCGCTCTATAAAAGGCTTTGCCTCGCTTTGGCTTAACTGCTTTTTAGCTTGAGACTCCTCTTTTAACACTACGTGATATCCGACCCTGCTTCTAATAGCTTTAGTAGTGATTTGACCATCTTTTATCTTAGAGATCGCATCGGCAAAAGGCTTAACCTGATCACTAGGCATCCAGCCTAGCTCGCCGCCAGTTTGTTTAGCCTGTGGATCGATAGATTTAGCTTTGGCAAGCTCTGCAAATTTAGTAAATAGTGCACTGTCGCTAAGCCCTTTTAACTGCTTAATAATATCGTTTGCCTCAGCTTCGGTTTTAACGACGATCTGAGCCGCTTTGATTCTCGCAGGCTCGGTAAAGCGCGCTTTGTTTTTGTTATAAAAATCGGCTATTTCTTTATCGTCGATATTTATTTTGCTGGCTTCTTTAGCCTGCCATACACGAAGCGCTAAGTTATCTTTTACGATTTCAAGCTCTTTTTTATAAACGTCCTCGTCCATAACGCCCGATTTTTTAGCTTCATCCGTTAGCAGCATCAGATCGATGCCTTTATCGATAAGCTCCTTCTTTTGATCGGCATTAAGAGCAGCGATATCTACATTGCCTATGCCTTGAAGTAGCGGAGCAAGCTCTTTTTCGGTTACGTCTTTGCCATTTACGGTAGCGTAAACGGTAGCGTTAAGGCTGATAGCGGCAGCCAAACTAAGTGCTGTAAATAAAACTTTTTTCATCATGATTCCTTAAAAAAATTTTAATGGCGATTATAACTCAAAGTTGTTAACAATCAAACTGTACTTTAGAATTTTAGGGTAGAATTCCGCCTTGAGGAAATGCAAATGAGAAGTAAAAAAGATATTTTAGAGATAAAAAAGAGAATTCTGCAAAACTTCGCGGAAGAGCGCAGCGAGCTGAAATTTAAAGACAACTATCAGCTTTTGGTCTGCGTGATGCTTAGCGCGCAGTGCACGGACAAGCGGGTAAATTTGATCACGCCGCGCTTTTTTGCGGAATTCCCTAGCGTTGCAGAGCTCGCAAAGGCCAATCTAGCGAGCGTAAAGCTGCTAATCAGCTCGTGCAATTTCTACAACAACAAAGCGGTAAATTTAATCAAAATGGCGCAGGCGGTGGTTAGCGACTTTGACGGCGTCGTGCCGCTTGATGAAGCGGGGCTAAAATCTCTTGCGGGCGTGGGGCAAAAGACCGCTCACGTCGTGCTTTTAGAGGGCGCGGGCGCAAATGTGATGGCAGTGGATACGCACGTATTTCGCGTCGCGCATCGCCTGGGGCTGAGCCGCGCAAAGACGCCCGAGCTTACGGAGCGCGATCTAAGCGAGGCTTTTAAGACGGATCTTGGCAAGCTGCACCAAGGTATGGTGCTTTTTGGCCGCTACACCTGTAAGGCGATCAAGCCAAATTGCAAGGAGTGCTTTTTAAACGAGCTGTGCAGCAGCAAGGATAAGAATTTTCCGTAAAATTTCAGCCTGTAGATGCAAGCTTAAATTTACGCGCTTAAATTTGACGGAATTTTAAAATTTTGACGCCTTGCTTAAGCCCGCTTTAAGGCAGACGTTCGGCTTATTATGGCGCGAAAATTTAGATTGAAATTTTATAAATGCCTCTTTGATTTTTATCTTTTAGCAAAATTTGAAATTTTACTTTTCGGAGCTTACTGCTTTGCCAGCCAAGCCTGGTACCCTTCGCTTTTAATCACGTCCGCGATGCTTTTTGCCATCTCCTGCGGCAAAAATTCGGACTTTTTATCGATGACGGACACTAGCGCGTAAGTGCTATCGTAATCTTGCAACTCCAAGCCCGCGCGCACCAGCGTTTCGTATAAAAACGGCTCGTCCTTTTCGATGCTTACCGCATCGTCGTTTAAAAATTCATAGATGAACGCAAGCTGTTTTTTATCGCCGATCTTTAAAAAATAATCGGCCAAATTAGTCGCGCTCTTAATGATGATTTTGCGTAGCTCGTCTATCTGCTGCGCAGAGTAGCGCTCGGTAATCAGCCGCCAATTTTCTGCCATTCTCGCCGCGACGATAGACAGCTTGAAAGCTCTGCCGCCATAAGCATATTTTTCGCTTTCGTCGCCGATTTTTTCTATGGCCTCGAATTCGCTCACCATATACTCGTATAGCTCCCCATCGCTGCCGCTGAAATTTTCTAAATATATCATCTCGGCGATAGTCTCGGAATTTTTGGGCAGATCGCCTACGTCTTCGGGCTCTTGCTCTTCATTCTCTTCATCCATGGCGGCTTTTCTAGCTTCAAAAGTTTTAAAATCCACTAGCGGATTAGCGCCCTTTTTTACGAATTTAAAAAAGGCAGAAATATCGATCTGATGCTCATCTACGCAAATTCCGTCCTTAAACATCAGCTCGCTATTTTCGAAAAATTCCCAACCCTCAAGCGCGCCCAGGTAGCTTTGACCGATCTGTCCGTCTAGGACATAGACGCACTCGCTAGCACTGTGATCAGGCATTGTGTGGTCGTTTGAGACGATATACGGCGCTTGCGTTTTTCCAAAAACCTGCAACATCCCGTCGTTGTATTCGCCGCTTATGCCCCAAAGCGCCGTTAGATTGCCGCCGATCGCGATAACGCCGTCCTGCGAATGCAGATAATCACACGTCGTATCTTTAGCGACCTGCAAAAACAGATAATCATCATCGATGATATCGCCGCTGATGGATAAATTTCCGTTAACAAACATCGCTCGTGCGTTATTTTTACCGCCTGCCCCGCTAAATTTATCCTTAAGCCAAGCGGAATTTATCGTGCCTCCCGACAGGCTGAGATCGCCGTCAAACACCAGCACGTCAAAACTACTATCCAAATATAAAATTGAGCCGTATTTTTTCTCAAATTCATCATAAGGCAGTATAAAAACGGGTGGAATTTTGGTTGCGAAAGAGCTATGGTTTTCGTATTGCTTTACTTGTGATTTAACGATCTGCTCGCAATTTTGCAGAAAATTTTTGATCTGGCTTTCCATTTTTATCTCCTTTTAAATTGCTATTTCGGCAAGCGGTTCCGTCATATAGCCTGCGGAGCGAAAATTTGCGTTCTGCTTGCAGTTGCGAGCAAAGCGAGGCAAAAATTCATTTAAAATCACTCTCGAGGCAAATCACCGCAAATTTAAAGGCGAAGTATTTTTGAGATGGATTTGGATACTGTGCAGAAATTTTAAGTCAAGGCTAGACAGGTAGTCTGCCGCAGACTTAAAATTTCAAACTCATTCAAAGACGCTCAAAAGACAAGCCGCTAAATTTATTGCAATCTAGTGACGATGTTTCTCACCACCTCCGCTATCATCTCCACCGACGCTATCTCGCAGTGCTCGTTCACGGAGTGCGGCGAGTGGATATTGGGGCCTATGGAGCAGGCTTGCAGCTCAGGCTGTTTTGCGACCAGTACGCCGCACTCAAGGCCTGCGTGCACGGCGGCAAATTTAGCCTGCGGCTTTTGTTTTTGTAGTTCTTCGAGCACCAGATGCGCGAAGTCGCTGATGCACGGCGCCCAGTTCGCCGAGCGGTCGGCCACCTTGACCTCAAAGCCTAGCACACTAGCCAGCGTAGCGGTTTCAAAGCCCAGATTTTCGAGCCCCTCCCGCTTCATCGCGCGTCCGAAAAAGTCAAACTCGATCACGCCCTCTTTTTGCTTAACGGTCGAGAGATTTATGCTTTCATTTACCATGCCAAGCTCGGTGTCGTAGCTGCGCACGCCCTGGGCAAATGAGTTGATGAGCGCCAAAATTTTGCCGCTGTTTACCAACACGTCCGCTTCGCCCTCGCCGAGGCTCTTTACCCACGCCAGGCCGCGCTGCTTCGGTTCATGCGCACATAGCGCCTTACACACGGCGTTTGCGGGGATCGAGTTACTCCTCTCGCCAAAATCTAGGCTGATGAGCTCGCAGCCCTCCTCGGCGAGGAATTTTGCTAGCAGCTTCGTCGCGTTTGGGATATTTTTGTGTATCTCATTGCCCGAGTGCCCGCCGCTAAGCCCGGTAACGCCGATCTCGTAAATTTTGCCGCTCTTTTTGACGCTCACGGCGCCGATTTTCGCGCTTACGTTTATGCCGCCGGCGCATCCTAGCGTTACGCGGTCATCCTCTTCGCTGTCTAAATTTAGCAGATTGGGCGATAAAATTTTACCTTTAAAGGCATTTGCGCCCACGAGCCCTACCTCTTCGTCGTTGGTAAATAGGCACTCTAGGTTCGCAAACTCCCGCATCGCGCCCATCATCATCGCCACGCCGATGCCGTCATCAGCGCCTAGAGTCGAGTTTTTCGCCCTTAGGATGCCGTCCTCTTCGATAAGTTCTAAATTCGGTGCCGCACCCACGCAAACCATGTCGTAGTGGCTTTGCAAGCAGATTTTAGGCTCGCCCTTTACGGCGTGGATATTGCCCGCCTCATCGACGCTCACGCTAAAGCCCTGGCAGCGCGCAAAATCCGCCAAAAACTCCCTCATCTGCTCCGTTTCGCAGCTGCAGTGCGGTATCTCGCACAGCTTCTTAAAATCGTTCATAACCTCGTTTTTTTGCATGTTTGCTCCTTTTGAATTTATTATATCCGCGCGTTATTGCGACACGCCCGTTAAATTTAAGCGCGCCCGCGCCCGCTTAAGCGCTTACGAAATTCTGCTAAATTTAAACGCGATCGCGCCGACATAGCGCTTCCGCAAAATACACGCAGAATTCTATCAATCGCGCTAGCTTACGCCGCAGGCAAGCCGCGCAAAATGAAATTTTATGCAAAGTCGCATGAATTTTACCGAAATTTAGCAAGAATCTTATTTAAAATTTAGTCCGAATTTTGCCGGGGATTTTTATTTTACGATTACGCCCTCATAGCCCGTTCTTGCGATCGCCTCAAGCATCGCGGTCTCGTTTGCGTCATCCTTTGCCGCGACGATTGCGGTTTTGCTCTGCTGCGAAACCTTCGCGCTTATCACGCCTGACGTTTGCAAAAGCGCCTTTCGCACGATCGTAGTGCAGAGCGGACAGTGGATTTTTTCCACGTAAATTTTAACCTCTTTGTCGGCAAAAAGCGTCGTAAATCCAAGCATCAAAAACAAAATTTTACGCATAAAGCCCTCCTAAAATTTCGGGATATGTAAGCATAAAGGCAAGCAAGGCTCCTAAGAGCGCGTAGATTAAAATCCACTTTTTACGCCCGCTTTGCAGTGAGCATGCGCGCGGCTTTTTGAAAAAGAAAAATGCAGAAAGCGCGAAGCAAAAAAGCGCTAACGCAGAAAGCGGCGCGCGGTAACCTTCCAGCGCCTCCGCGCCTGAAAAAATGGAAAAGCTCGCGCCGAAAATCAAAAATAAAAGCGCAGGCAGGCAACAAAACGTCGCCGCGACCGCGCTAAAAATCGCGGCGAATATCAGCCAGAGACTGCGCGCACCGAAGCGATTTTTGCCAGGATCTTCTCGCTTTTGCGCCAAGGTTTCTTGCGCGGGATTTTCTAGTTCGGTTTTCAAATTTTGCCTTTCAGTTATAGGTATTGCCATGCCGCCGCTAACCCGGCGCGCGGAATTTTATCTACAAATTTTATCGCTACCAAATTTCGCGTAGAGTGGGGCAGAGCGGTAAAATTTAAATTCCACAAGCCGTAAATTTTAAAATTTCACGCGCCGAAAAATTTCAAAATTTTACTCGCTTTAAAATTTCAAAATTTCGCCGCTATATCGCTCGCAAAATCCTAAAAAATTCCAAAATTTGGCGCTAAAACAAGGCGCGCTTTTACGCGCCCCAGCGCGCATAGTCAAACTAGGAGCGGCAGCGCGCAGATCAGGTGCACCTTTACGTATCCGCTTCAAAGTCGCCTAGCCAAGCTCTTTGCATGCTGCTCAAAAGCCCAAACCCGACGCATCGCATAGCAAAACGCGAGCCACTACAGCTCCTTCGATCTGTAATCGTAGCTGAAATCTTTCGGCGAGTAGTAATTAAGCGTGTTACCGTCCACTTCGCCGTAAGGATAGCCGAAATTATTGATCGGAAACTGCGCCGGGCGCGGGCTTAGCGTGAAGTCCCTGCCGTAGTTAAAGCCGATCCAGCACATCTCCCAGTTGCCGAATAAATACTCGCGGATTTTAGCGAGCTTGCTATCGTCATTGCTTAGCTTCTCGCCTAGGCGCACTTTCGTAACGTCTGCGGGATCGACCGGGATCCAGCCGTGGCCTTTTAGATAAAATTCCGCCCTGCAGTGCTGCGCGCCCGAGATATGGCTGACGCCGTCTTTAGGCGCAGCGCCCATTTGAGCGCTAAATCTTGACGCGCCGACGCGGATGCCAAACATCTCTCTTGCGGCGATGCCCTGTGCGCGGCAAAGTGCAACGAAAACGCTATTTATGTCGGTGCATTTGCCACTTAACTTGCCGCTACTTAAAATTTGCTTCACGTCCCCTAGCCCGCAGCCTAGCACGCTGTTATCGCGCTGCATAGTGTTCGCCACCCACGTATAAATCGCGCGCGCCTTTTCCAGATCGCCTTTTATGCTGCCTGCGATCTCGTCTGATTTTTGCTTGACGACGCCGTCGATTTGAATCTGCGTGCTAGGTTCTAAAAACTTCGCTACTTCTGGGCTAAGTTTTTCGTTCGGATTAAATTTTACCTTGCTAAAGTCGGTATTTCGCTCAAAGGTCTCGACGCTAAATTTAATGTTTAGCGTGGGCTTTACCACCCCGACGTAGCCAGCATAGAGCGTCGGAATTTCGCCGTAGTCCACGGACGGATCGTTGAAATTGCCGTCAAATTTTATGTCGCTTACCTTTTGATACTCCGTGATAAGAGGAAGCGGTATCCAAAGCCGAGTATGCTTGCCCTCTTCCAAAATTTCGTGATTTAGCGATAGCCCGAAAGTTCTCTTTTTGCCAATGGCTTTTTCCCCACCCAAAATGGTACTCGGAGTTGCCATAACGGCGCCTAAAATCGCAGTGTTTCTTAAAAAATCGCGTCTTTGCATGAAATGCCTTCAAAATAAAATGGCTAAGCCTTAGCCCTAATTTACGCGCTGATTTTAGCCTTTTGCGGCTTTGAAATCGCTAAATTTTAAAATTCCGCAAGCCGTAAATTTTAAAATTCTATCCATATTTAAAATTTCAAAATTTCGCTCGCTTTAAAATTTTATAATTTTGCCCGCTGCGGAATTTTAAAATTTCAAAATTCCGTTTTAAGACATAGCGCGAAATTTCGCCAAAGCGGGCATGATAGCCCGCAAACTAGGCGCGTAGGCAGTATGTATCGGGCGGCGTAGGCAAAACCACGCAAAAAGCGCCGCTGTCGCAAAGCCAAGCGTACGCTTCGATGAAATGGTTAAGCTTCGACGAAGCGCGGTAGCTTAGCTTAAGCAAAATGCGGCGGTAAGGCGGTAAAATGCAAGCCGTCAGAAGGCTAAATTTCGCGCGAAAAATACTCGTAGATAAAATTTTTAGGCGAGTACGGATCTTTCGGCGTGCCGCCCACTTCGCAATACGGATGCGAAAAAATTTCAATCGGGACATGCACTGGGCGCGGATTTAGCACAATTTCGCGAGCGTAGTTAAAGCCCAGCCAGCACGGCTCCCAGTTACCGAAAAGATATTCGCGCACCCGCGCCAGCTTGGAATCATCCTCGCTTAAGTTCTCGCCCAATCGCACCTTTGTAACGTCCGCGGGATCGACAGGGATCCAGCCGTGGCCTTTTAGATAAAATTCCGCTCTGCAGTGCTGCGCGCCCGAAATTTCAAGCGCACCACCGCTTAAGGCGCCCATGACACCCATTTCAGGAGAAAATTTCTGCGCCGCGCCCGTGCGGATGCCGTAAATAGCGCGAGCAGGAATGCCAGCTGCCCTGCAGAGCGATACGAACACGCTATTAATATCGGCGCATTTGCCGCTTAGCTTGCCGCTGCTTAAAATTGTCGCTGCATCGCCGCTACCGCATGCAATCACGCTATTATCGCGACTCATATTTTTAGCGACCCACTCGTAGATCGCGCGCGCCTTTTCCAGATCGCCTTTAAGCGAGCCGGTGATCTCGTCTGATTTTTGTTTTACAGCGCCTTCTGCTGGAATTAGCTTTGATGGCTTTAAAAACTCCTCGATCTCGGGGCTCAAGCGCTCATTTTCATTAAAGCTTACCTTGCTAAAATCGGTGTTTCGCTCCGAAATTTCAATATCGAAGCTAAGCTCAAAATAATCATCCTCTTCGCCTACGACACCTTGCTCGCCGTATTTGCCGACGCCCGCTCTTGCCTCTTTATCGGGTGCGAAGCGCGCGTAGTACGTGCTTATATGATCTCCACAGATAGCAGACTCTTGCGCATTTGAGCGGGCATGATATTCGCCAAGCAACCTCTGATAGGGCTCTTGCAGCACTAACGGCAGCCAAAGCCGCACCTCTGCGCCACTACTTGAAATTTCGTGATTAAACCTGAGACTAAATTTTCTCGTTTTTGCTTCTTGCATTTTTTTGCTCCTTTGCTTGAATTGCAAGTCGATTTTATCTCTTTGCGCCTTAAAATGGATAAAATTTTATGTTAAAATGGCGCTAAATTTGAAATTTTAGGATTAAAAATGAATCTGCAAAAAATCAGAGACGAGAACTTTAAAAAGCTGCAAAGCGGGCAAAACCGCGAAATTTTAAGCGCGATCGAGGCGCTGCAAATAGACGAGTGCGACTGCGAGAGCGGCGACGTCGTGCGTGCAAGCTTTAACGCAAGCGCGGAGCAGAGAGATGAAATTTTGCGTATCGCGCGGACGCTAAAGCCGTGGCGCAAGGGGCCTTTCGCGCTGAATGATCTTTTTATCGATGCCGAGTGGCGAAGCTTCGTTAAATTTAACCTGCTGCGGCCGTTTTTAGATCTGCGCGGCAAAACCGTCGCCGACGTGGGCTGCAACAACGGCTACTATATGTTTCGCGCAAGCGAGCTTGCTCCTGCACGGCTAGTGGGGTTTGACCCGAGCGCGCTATTTTATCTGCAGTTTCGTTTCATCGAGAAATTCCTCCGCAGCGGCGCGAAATTCGAGCTTTTGGGCGTGGAGCATCTGCCCTTTTACGAGCACAAATTCGATACGATCTTCTGCCTCGGCGTCATCTACCATCGCAGCGATCCCGTAAAGATGCTAAAAGATCTGCGAGCCTCGCTAAATGCGGGTGGCGAAGTGTTTTTAGACACGATGTATATCGAAGGAGCGGGTGATTTCGCGCTGTGTCCGAAAAACAGCTACTCGAAAATTTCAAATATCTACTTCGTCCCGACTGTCGGCGCACTGCAGAATTGGTGCGAACGGGCGAAATTTAGAGATTTTGAAATTTTGGCTCAAAAGCCCACGGATGCTAGCGAGCAGCGCAAAACGGAATGGATCGACGGGCAGAGCCTGGAGAATTTCCTAGATCCGCACGATAGCTCGCGCACGATCGAGGGCTACCCCGCCCCGAGGCGTATTTATGTGCGGCTTAGAGCGTGATCCGCGTCTTTGAAATATTTTTCGCGTACCCGTGCACCGATATGAAATGAACTTCGGATGTGATCTGCATCTTTAAAAACGCGTAAAATTTTCGCAAAATTTTATCGAATTTATCGGCTCGCGGGGGAAAATTTTACGTTCGGCGGGATGTGAAATTTAGCTAAATTTAGCGGGCTCAAGTCGGATTAGATCACATTGTAGCGGCCAGGGTCGGTACGGCGGCGCAAATTTTAAATTTTGCTTTTGCGTTACGCTTTACACGCGCGACGGCACAAATATTTAAATTTCGCCTAGTGCGCTACGCTTTGCGTCTTGCATGCGCAGCGGCACGGAATTTTACTAAATTTAATCAAGCGGCGGTAAATTTTAAAATTTTATCTACGCAGAGCACGCTAATGCGCGCATCGTGCGAACGCGGCATAGAATTTAACGCTCGCAGCGGCAAATAAAGCTGTAAATTTCGGCGCCTGCGAGCAAAGCGGTATAAATTTCAAACGCCGACTAGCTTCACACCACTTCACCGCTTATTGTGCGGCGAAACGCAGTTAAATTTAAACGATCAGCGCTCAAAAAGTTGCAAAAAATATTTTAAATTTTGCCTCTCGGCCGCTAGGCTCGTATTTGGGCCGTGTCCCGGATAGAGCGTAAAATCGCCCTCTATCTGCAAAATTTTATGCAGAGACTCTCTCATCTGCGCGCCGCTTGAAAACGGAAAATCCCATCTGCCGATCGAGCCTTTAAATATGACATCGCCGCTAAAGATCACGCCGTCCACTTCAATCATACAGCTGCCCGGCGTGTGTCCTGCAAAGAGGCTAAATTTAACGTTAAAGCCCGCTATTTCAAGGCTTTGCTCCTGCCCTTTTATGAGCACGTCCGCTTCTATGGGCTCGGGCATCGTCTCAAAAGGATCGGTCCGTAGCATAAAGGCGTCATCCTCGTGGATATAAATTTTAGCGCCCATTCTTTGCAGCTTCGCGTCGTCATAAACATGATCGAAATGCCCATGCGTATTCAAAACCGCCGCGATCTTTCCCGTATTTTGCATAACCCAATCAAAGCTGCCCTGCCCTGGATCGATCACCAGATCGCCCTGCTCGCCCTTTAGAATGTAGCAGTTCGTCGCGTATTCACCGAAAGCTCTTTTTAAAATTTGCATTTAAATCCTCCTTTTAAGCTTAAATTAAAGCCGTAATTTAGCCAAAAATAGTTAAAATTCGCACAATTTAACGTAAAATTTTAAGGCTAAATATTATGTTTTTGGACGATTTGCTGCCGCAACTGACCGATTTTTTATCGGAGAGACTCGATGAAACGGGCGCGGACGCCTTTGTAGTGGGTATCAGCGGTGGGCTTGACAGCGCCGTAGTTTCTGCGCTTTGTGCACTTACGGAGATCCCTACTTACGGGCTTATCCTACCTAGTGCGGGTTCAAATTTAGAAAATATGGCAGACGGCATCTTTCACTGCGAATCCTTTAATATCCCCTACGAAATCCAAGAGATCGCACCATTTGTAGAAAATTTTACCGCTTTAAATCCCGGTGCAAGCGCTCTTCGCATCGGAAATTTCGCCGCGCGCGTAAGAATGAGCTTGCTTTATGATTATAGCGCGGCTAAACGCGGCGTAGTCGTAGGCACGAGCAATCTTAGCGAGAGGATGCTAGGCTACGGCACGATTTACGGAGATTTAGCCTGCGCATTTAATCCGATTGGAGAAATTTTAAAAACCGATCTGTTTAAATTCGCAAAAATTTTATGCATAGACGATGCGATCATCAAAAAAGCCCCAAGCGCCGATCTATGGGAAAACCAAAGCGACGAACGTGAGCTTGGATACAGCTACGAGATCTTAGATAGTGTGCTAAGAGATATTTTTTCGCACGAAGCGCTGCGGACGAAATTTCGCTCAGGCGAGCAAATAACCGCAAACGATCTAAAATATCTGCAAAACTCGCGCCACAATCAAGAGCTGGTAAAATTTATCGTCCGTAGAATTCTTAAAAATAATTTTAAGCTTCGCGCGCCCGCGGTCGCTCGCATAGAGCCCGCACACTAAGGAGAGATTTATGAAAGAGATACCGTTTTATAAGGCTCAAATCGATAAAAAAGAGGAAGACTTAATTAAAAGCGCCCTCTACAATAGCGATATAAGATATAGCGAAATTTTTGAAGAGGATATTTGTAAATATTTCGGCGTAAAGCATGCCGTATCCACTACGAGCGGCACGACGGCGCTGCATCTGGCGCTTTGCGCGATGGATATTAAGCGCGGAGATAAAATTTTATGCTCCGTAAATTCCTTCCCCAACGTCGCCGAAGTGATCCGCCACTTCGACGCAGAGCCCGTTTTCGTAGATATCGATCCGATAAGCTTTAATATCACGAGCGAAAGCCTTGCTCGCACGATAGATCAAAACCGCCACAAGAAACTAAAATGCGCTTTCATCTCGCACATCGCGGGGCTTGCTGCGGATATAGACACTATCAACGAGGTCGCCAAAAGCGAAAATATCATCCTCATCGACGATGCGTGCCGCGCCATGGGCGCTACCTATAAGGGCGCAAAAATCGGAGCGCTTAAAAGCTCGCTCATATCGTGCTTTCAGATCAATCCTCAAGCGCAAGACGCGATCTCTACGGCAGGCTTTTTCGTTACGAACAATGATGAGATCGCAAGCGCCGCGCAAATTTTAAGAAACGGCGGCATTGTGGGAGATGCCTTTTACAAAGACGGCAATATGTCCTTTACCTACGACGTCGATCGCATCGGTCAAAAATACGATCTTGACGCTATAAATTCCGCCTACGCCATCGCCCAGTTTGCAAAAACCGATACCTTTATAAAGCGCCGCAAGCAGATCGCTGCAGCATATCGCGAGCAGCTCGCAAACTGCCCTCACGTGACGCTTCCAAGCGACAGCGAGGAGCATATCTATACTCAATTCATCGTAAAGATCGATAAAAACCGCGACGATTTCGCCAAGGCGCTCATCTCGCGCGGAGTGAGCGTTTCTCTGCACTACGTACCGGTACATCTGCTAAGCTACTACAAAAGCAAATATAATTACAAGGTCAATGACTTCCCGAATGCGCTTAAAAACTATCAGCAAATTTTATCCCTGCCGATCTACACGGCGCTTAGCGACGACGATGTGAGCTACATCTGCGAGCAGATTAAAGAGATAGCGCAAAATCGTGTTTAAACTCCTAATCGAGCGAAACTTATACGATCCGAGCCCCGCATGGCTTGCGCTTGGAGTGATTTTAGCGCCGTTATCGCTGCTTTATACGCTTATCGTTTGCCTAAAAAGGCTCTTTGCTAAGCCGCAAAAATTTAAAATTCCAATAATCAGCGTCGGAAATTTAACCCTCGGCGGAAGCGGCAAAACCCCGCTGGTGCGAGCGCTTTTTAAAGAATTTAATCCCAGACTCAAAACATGCATCATCCTTCGCGGATACGGGCGCAAAAGTAGAGGCTTGCTCGAAGTATCTCTCGGCGGACGGATACTTTGCGATGCGCGGCAAAGCGGAGACGAGGCGATGGAATACGCGCTGTTTTTGCGCGGTGCAAACGTGATCGTCAGCGAAGATCGCGCCGCAGGGATTTTGCGCGCGCAAACTCTCGGCTTTGAGCTGGTGATCTTAGACGACGGATTTTCTAAATTTAATATCTCTAAATTTGATATCTTGCTGCGCCCGCAAAGCGCGCCGAAGCTGCCCTTTTGCTTGCCATTCGCCGCGTATCGCTACCCGCCGTTTTTTTATAAATTTGCGGATTTCATACCCGTGCCGAGCGATATTGCGCAGAGCTTTAAGATCGTTTCGGCAGCGGATCTGCAAAGTAAGCTAAACGGCACGGATGAAATTTTAAATCCTGCGGATGAGATTTCAAATTCCGCCGCGGATGAAATTTCGGATTTAAATTTAAATCGCGCTGCGGATAAAATTTCGGATTTAAATTTGAAAACCGCCGAGGATAAAATTTCAAGCCCCAAAGAAGCGAGCTTTGAGAGATCCCGCACGATCTTAATCAGCGCTATCGCCAAGCCTTGGCGCTTAGAGCGATTTTTACCGCTCGCAAAAGCGCACGCCTTCTTTCCGGATCATTACGATTTCAAAAAAGAGCAGATTTTAGAGCTGCTAAGGCGCGAGGACGCGGAGCATATCCTATGCACGGCGAAAGATTACGTGAAATTAAGGGATTTGAGCGTGGAAATTTCGGTGATTTTATTAAATTTGAAGCTAAGCGAAAACTTTATCCGCAAAATTCAAAACTACATAAACCAAGCTATGATAAAATAAAGTTTTTAAAGGAATTTTATGATAAAAAAGAGCAAAACCACCGAAGTCATCATCTCCGCACTGCCCTATATACGTAAATTTAGAGATAAAATTTTCGTCGTCAAATACGGCGGAGCGGCGCAAACAGATGATACGCTCAAGCTTGATTTTGCCCGCGATATCGTGCTTTTGCATATGGTCGGCATCAAGATCATCGTCGTGCACGGCGGCGGCAAAAAGATCAATCAGACCCTGGACAAGATCGGCGTGCAGAGCGAGTTTTGCGACGGGCTTCGCGTAACGAATAAAGACGCGATCGAAATCACCGAGATGGTGTTAAGCGGCGCGGTGAATAAAGAGATCACGGCGCTTTTGAACCAAAACGGCGCGCCTGCGATCGGCATCAGCGGCAAGGACGGCGGGCTTTTGAAGGCAAAATTCCTCGATGAGAAAAAATACGGCTTCGTAGGCGAGATCACCGAGGTAAATACTAAGCTGATAAATGACCTGCTACAAAAGGACTATCTGCCGGTAATCGCCCCGCTTGCGGGCGGCGAAACGGACGAAAATGTGAGCTTTAATATCAACGCCGATCTCTGTGCCAGCAGGATCGCAGCCGCGCTAAAAGCGAGCAAGGCGATATTTTTAAGCGACATTGACGGAGTGCTCGATAAAGAGGGAAATTTAATCAGCAAGCTAGATGCCGCGCTCATTTCGAAACTCAAAAAGGACGGCACAATCGCAGGCGGCATGATCCCAAAGGTCGATGCGTGCCTGCAATGCGTGCGAAACGGCGCAAATGCCGCGCATATCATCAACGGCAAAATTCCGCACTCGATCCTACTTGAGCTTTTCACGGACGGCGGCATAGGAAGTTTGATAAAGGAAGAAATTTAGGCGCGAGCACGGATGCGGTAGGTTTAAAACCATAATGCCGCAAGTCCATGCAAAGTCCAAACGATCAAATTTAAAGCGCCTAGGCGGGCGTAAATTTTAAAAAGGAAAAAGATGAAACTGGTTTCTACGAGAGATTTTTCGCAAAAAGCCGATCTTAGCTACGCGCTGCTAAATCCGAGCGCGAGCGGCGGCGGGCTTTTCAGCCCCGAGCGGCTGCCACTTTTGAGCGAGGATTTTTTTAAGCAATGCGAGGATCTGAGCTACAAGCAGATCGCGCTTAAAATCATCGAGAGTTTCGATTTTGACGTAAGCAGCGAGGTCTTTGAAGACGCGCTAAAGCGCTACGATAAATTTGAAAATCCCGCCTGCCCCGTCCAGATCAAAAAGCTAAGCGAAAACGCCTATATTTTGGAGCTTTACCACGGCCCGACGCTCGCGTTTAAGGATATGGCGCTGCAGCCCTTCGGCGCGCTTTTAAAAAGCATCGCAAAAGCTAGAAATGAAAAATTTTTAATAATGTGCGCCACGAGCGGCGACACGGGGCCTGCGACGCTGGAGGCTTTTGCGGACGATGAGAACATCAGAGCGGTCTGCCTCTACCCGCAGGGCGGCACGAGCGAGATACAGCGCCAGCAGATGGTCAAACAAAGCGCGGCAAATCTTAAAATTTTAGGCGTGCGCGGTAACTTCGACGATACGCAGCGCGCGCTAAAATCGCTGCTGGCAGACGAGGATTTCAAAAACGAGCTCGCGCGGGCGAATTTAAATTTAAGCGCCGCAAACTCCGTAAATTTCGGCAGAATTTTATTTCAGATCATCTATTACGTCTACGCTAGCATATATTTTTCAAAGCACGGCGTATTGGGCCCCGAGCAAAATTTAATCCAAAGCGATCAGTGCACGGCGTGCGGCAAAAATTTTGGCGCCGCAGCGGACGCAAGCGGCGCAGAAAGCGTAAAACAGAGCGCTAAATTTAACACCTTCGACGTCATAGTGCCTAGCGGGAATTTCGGCAACGCGCTGGGAGCGTATTTCGCAAAAAAAATGGGCGCAAAGATCGGTAAAATCAAGATCGCTTCAAACGCGAACAATATCCTGACCGAGCTTTTTACGCGCGGCATCTACGATCTGCGAAAGCGCGAGCTCATCCGCACGATCAGCCCCGCGATGGATATTTTGATTAGCTCCAACGTCGAGCGGCTGCTTAGCGATATATTCGGCGATGCGCGCACGAGCGAGCTGATGCAAAGTCTGGCGCGAGATAAATTTTATAAGCTTAGCGCGAGCGAGCTTGCAAAGCTGCGCGAGGTCTTCGAGGCGGATTTTTGCGACGATGCGCAGTGCGCTAAGTTTATCAAGCAAGAAAGTGAGCACGGCGTGCTGATCGATCCGCACACGGCGACCTGCTTCAAGCTACTTGACGAAAGCCGCCTAAATCTCGTCATCTCGACCGCAAAGTGGATCAAATTTACGCCGTCGATGATCAGCGCGATCAAAGGCAGGGCTTGCGAGGACGAGCGAGCCGATATGATCGCGCTTTCGAAGGAATTTCGCAGCGACATTCCGCCGCAGATCTCGCGCCTTTTTAGCGCGCCGCAGGTACACTCCAGCGTCGTGGAACAAAGCGAGATCAAAAACGCCATAATGGAGTGGATAAAAAAATGATAGTAATCCCCGCGCGCCTTGCTTCGACGCGCTTTAAAAATAAAATTTTATGTGAGTTTGATGGCGTGCCGATGTTTATCAAAACGGCTCAAAATGCCGCCAAGGCAGACCGCGTGCTAATCGCCGTGGATGAGCCGCAAATTTTAAAGATCGCGCAAGATTACGGCTTTGACGCCGTCCTCACCGCGCGCGAGCATCAAAGCGGCACCGATCGCATCGCTGAAGCGGTCGCAAACGCAGCGCTTGCGGAGAACGAGATCATCATCAATATCCAAGCCGACGAGCCATTCTTTGAGAGCGAAAATTTGATTAAATTTAAAGATTTCGCCAACGCCATGATCGCGCAAAAGGGCGCATTTATGGCGAGCTGCTATAAATATATAAGCCCGCAGGCGGCGGAGGATCCGAATTTAGTCAAGCTAGTGCTTGATAATGCTGGCTTTGCGATCTATTTTTCGCGCTCGCTCATCCCCTACCCGCGCGCGGCATGCGAGTGCTACCTCGGACACATCGGCATCTACGCATACAGCGTGCGGAATTTAAAGCGGTTTTGCGCCCTGCCCGCCTCGGTGCTGGAAGATACCGAAAAACTCGAGCAGCTTCGCGCCATAAGCGCGGGCGAGAAGATCGCAATGCTAGGCATCGAAACCGAAAGCATCGGCATCGACACGCCGGCTGATTATGAGCGCGCGCTAAAGGAATTCGGCAATGGAAATTGATCGCGCCTTTTTAAACACGAAATTTAAAGCGAGCAGGCTACGCGACATAAAATTTAACTATAACGAGCCGCGCGGCGCGGAATTTGGAATGCAGGGGCCTGCCGCGGAGCGTAAAATTCTAACGCGACGTAAAATTTTAACGGAGCACGGAATTTTAAAATTTAAAGATGCGAGCGCAAGATGAATTACGATGAATACAGATCCGCAGTAGATACGCTAAATGCGTGGGCGCGAGCATATTACACCGACGATCGGTCGATCGCAAGCGACGAGGAGTACGACGAGCTTTATTCGCAAGCGGAGAAATTCGAGCAGCAAAATCCCGCACTCGCGCTGCCCTACTCGCCTACACGGCGCATCGGAGGCGCGATCAGCGAGGGCTTTTCTAAGCTCGCTCACGGCGCGCAGATGTGGTCGATGGAGGATATTTTCGACGACGCGGGTCTTTTGGCGTGGCTAGCTCGCGGCGAGAAGAGCGGCGCGCAGTTTTACGTCGAGCCGAAATTTGACGGAGCGAGCTTAAATTTGACCTACGAAGGCGGCGTGCTGATAAGCGCGGCGACGCGCGGCGACGGGCTTATAGGCGAGGACGTAACGCAAAACGCAAGAGCGATCAAATCGGTGCCGCTTCAGATCCCCTACGCCGGAAGGATCGAGATCCGCGGCGAGACGCTGATCGCAAAGAGCGATTTTGACGCGCTAAACGACGAGCGCGCCGCAAACGGCGAGAGCCTGTTTTCAAACCCGCGCAACGCCGCCGCAGGCAGCCTGAGGCAGCTGGATAGCGCGATCGTAGCGAAGCGGAAGTTAAAATTTATCCCGTGGGGGGTCGGCGAGCATTCGTTAAACTTTGCGCTGCACTCGCAGATAATGGAGTTCGTGCGCAGTCTCGGCTTTTTGCGCGACGAGTTTTGCCGCATCTGCAAGAGCGCAAGCGAGATCAGAGCTGCGTACGAGGCGCTGCATAGCATGCGCGCGAGCAAAGACCTGATGCTTGACGGTATGGTAATCCGCGTAAATGAGCTTTCAAAGTGTGCGCAGATGGGCTATACGGTGAAATTCCCGCGCTTTATGGTCGCGTACAAATTCCCCGCGATCGAAAAGATAACGCGGCTGCGCGAGATCAATCTGCAAGTCGGTCGCACCGGCGCGGTCACCCCCGTAGCCGTCGTAGATAGCGTAAATATCGACGGCGCGAACGTTTCAAATGCGACGCTTCATAATTTCGACGAGATTGCGCGGCTGGGGCTGATGAAAAACGACTTCGTAGGCATCATCCGCAGCGGCGACGTGATCCCGAAGATCACGAGCGTTTATAAACAGCGCAGAGATGGCACGCAGAGTGAAATTTCGCGCCCGGATCGCTGCCCGGTTTGCGGCGAGAAGTTACTTGACGAAGGCGCGCTCATAAAGTGTCAAAACCTCGATTGCAAGGCGCGCGTGATAGGCGCGCTGATCTATTTCTGCTCCAAAAAATGCATGAATATCGAAGGGCTAAGCGATGCGACGATCACGCAGCTTTTTGAAAGCGGCAAAATTTCAAAGATCGACGATATTTACGCCCTCAGCGCGCAGGATTTGGCGGGGCTCGAGGGCTTTGCGGATAAAAAAATTTCAAATCTTTTGGGCGCGATAAATGCGAGCAAAAACGCGCCGCTTGAGCGCTTCATCGCTTCTTTGGGGATCGAGCACATCGGCGAGGTGGCCGCGCGCAAGATCGCCGCGGCATTCGGGCAGGATTGGCTGGATGCGAGCGAGGATGAAATCCTGCGCCTGGAGGGCTTTGGAGAGGCGATGGCAAGGAGCCTAGCGGAGTTTTGCAAGATAAATCGCGAAAAAATTCTAAATCTAAGCGAAATCATCACGCCTCGCGCGCCCCAGATTCAGACCGTCAAAAGCGCCTTCACGGACCGCAGCGTCGTCATCACGGGCACGCTCAGCCGTCCGCGCGACGAGTTTAAGGCCAGGCTTTTGGCGATGGGCGCGAAGGTGCAGGGCTCGGTATCTGCCAAGACCGACTTCGTGCTCGCAGGCGCAGAAGCGGGCTCCAAGCTACAAAAAGCTCGCTCGCTTGGCGTGCTGGTGATCGACGAGAGCGAGTTTGAAGCGCTTGCGAGCCTGGCGACGCCCGGTGCAAATTTACCCGGCAAGAGCGAGCCTGAAACGCTTGCGGGGAGCGGCGAGTGAAGGTTTTTTGCTCGGCGCCGAACCCACACGCAAACGGCGCGGGATTAAATTTTAAAAGCAATCTCCACCCTGCGGCACTTGTGTGTTTTATGAAGCGCGAGAATTTTAAAAATTTTGTAGCGCATGAGCAAGCGGCAAGAGCAAAAGCGACAAATCGAGTGGTCGGCGCTAGATCACAGGTCTTCGAGGCGCGTGCAAAAGCGGCAGACCGAGAGGCGATTTCTGCTAGGCGGGCGGGTTCCGCCTGCCGCGACACCAAAACCTCTAGCGCGATGTCGGCAGGTGCGGCTGCAAGCAAGAATATCTCAAATTTTGCACCACTAAAACACTGCGCCGATAGGAAAAATTTTAAAATTTTCGCTAGCGGCAAAATAAAATTTGCAACGCACGGCGAGCGGAAATTTACAATGCGCAGTATGGCTAAATTTGCGGCACGGCGCGGGTTAAAGTTTGAGCCTTGCGACACTGCTGCACGCGACTTTGCTATGCGCGATAAAATTTTAAGCTCAAGGCTGCGCAAAAACTGCGTAAGCTCTAAAATTTCATCGCGGCGCGGAGAAAAGAAAAAATGAGATTTGATCTGCTCGTCGCAAATACGCTTAAAATCAGCAGAAATCAGGCTGCCGCGCTGATAAAGCAGGATAAAATTTTGCTGCGAGGCGCCGTGCAAAACAGGCCCTCTGTGCAGATCGCGCCCGAGCAGAGCGACGAAATCAGTGCGACCGATCAAATTTACGTAAGCAGGGGCGCGCTCAAGCTTGCGGGCTTTTTGGATGAGCTAGCCGAAAACGGGCTTTTAGCAAGCTGCGGCGCAAATTCGCCTAACTCGGCGGCAGAAATTTCAAAGCCGCGCAGTACCGCAAAAAGAGCGGATAGTAAAGCGGCAGCTACGCAAAAGGCGGGCGCAGTAACAACGCAAATTCCAGGTGCAGATTTCGCGGCTACGGATAAAATTTTAGGCGCGAACGAGGCTGATAAAATTCCAAGCGCGGCTGCCGCGACGACAAAGAGCGCGAAAGCGACTACCGAGGCGATCCGTACCGCAAAAACTAACGCTGATACGGCGGAGCTTTTACAAACCGGTGCAGGCAAGCAAACAGTGGAATTTTTACAGATGAGCGCAGGAGTCGAGACGACAGGGCATTTGCAAACGGACGTAGACGCCGAAACGGCAGAGATTTTAAATGCGGCGACCTCCAAATCGGGCGGTAAGGCGGGCACGTGCCGCAACGAAGGCGGCGCGGAGCCGATACAAATGAAACCTTCGCAAAAAGACATTTTAAATTTAGCGGGAGCCAATATTTTGGACGTGGGCAGCAGCACCGGCGGGTTCGTGCAAATTTTATTGCAGTGCGGCGCAAAGAGCGTGACTGCGCTTGACGTCGGCAGCTCGCAGCTAAGCGAAATTTTGCGGCGCAGCCCTCGCGTGATCGTGCGCGAAAACACCGACATCAGGGAATTTGCGAGCGAGAAAAAATTCGATCTCATCACCTGCGACGTGAGCTTCATATCGCTAAATTTAATCCTAAAAAGTCTCGCGAGCCTCGCAAAAAGCGCTCTCATCGTGCTATTTAAGCCGCAATTTGAGGTCGGCGCGGAGATCAAGCGAAATAAAAAAGGTGTGCTCAAGGATGAAAAAGCGGTGTGCGCCGCACGGGCGAAATTTGAGCAGAAATGCGCCGAGCTGGGGCTTGTCGTGTTACAAACTAGCGCCTGCAAAATCACGGGCAAAGAGGGAAATAGGGAATTTTTCTATCTTCTAAAAAGGATGAACGATGAAATTTAAAAACTTAATTATATTGGCGTTTTGCGCGCTATTTTTGGGCGCATGCGCCAAAAGCCTGAGCCCGAAAGCGCCGCTGGTAAAAAATTTCGACATCGCTAAATTTAGCGGCGGCTGGTATGAGATCGCCCGCATGAAGGGCGGCGGCGAGCTGCAAAACACCGCATACGAGTGCTTCGTCGATAAAAACTCTACGATCAATCTTCTAAAAACCGCCAAAACAAGCTCGGGAAAAATCGAAAACGAGCAGCACGTGTTGGAGTTTGCGGGCGATAAAAACGTAGGCCTGCTCTATCAAAAAGGCCTGATTTCCGACTCCCTCTACCGCGTGGCGCAGGTGGACGGCGACTATCGCTACGCCCTGATTTTCGGCGCCGATACGAGCGAGCTGTATATCCTCTCGCGCACCAAAACCCTGCCCGAGCCGATCCGCATCCTCTATCTAAAAAAGGCGAAGCACAGCGGCTACGACACCAAAAAAATCGTCTGGACAAAGCAGAAGTAATGGCTAATCAAAAATCAGGTAAAGACCATACAGAGGCTTCGCTACGGAATTTTAAAGAGCAAAATTTCGTAGCGCAGAATTCCAGCTTGAAAAATTTTACGGAACAGAATTTCACAAGCAATTGGGAGAATTCATCTCAAAATATCAAACGTCCAAGGCAAGAGTTGAGCGGAAACAAAACCGGCGATGCGCACTGCGCAGATGAAGCAGACACCGACGCCGCTTGCAGTAACGAAACGACTTTTGGCAGTAAAACGGTTTATAACGACGCTTGCAGCAATGGCGTAGACGCGCAAGCTCAAGGCACGCTTCCTGCTTGTGCGGAAGTGCTGCGTGCGCGCCTAAGCGAGCAGTTCACACGTGGCGAGATTTTCGCAACGCTACAAGGCGCAAACCGCGATGACGTGTGCGCCGTAGCAATCGGTAACTTCGACGGCATGCATCTGGGGCATCAAAAATTATTTGAAAATTTAGGTGAGCACGGCGCGATAATCGTGATCCTAACAGGTGGTGGCACGAAGCTAACCCCTTTTGCGTCGCGGCAGGCATTTACGAACAAAAAGATTTTTTATTGCGATCTACGCGCTATTAAAAGTCTTAGCGGAGGCGAATTTATCGAGCTTTTAGAGCAAAATTTCATAAATTTACAAAAAATCGTCGTCGGCGAGGACTTTAGATTTGGACGCGATCGGGCGTGGGGCGTGGAGTTTTTAAGGCGCGAATTTCACGGACAAACCTGCGTCGTAGGAGAGTTTTGCTTAAGCGGCGGCGGCGTGCATTCAAGTAGGATCAAGGAGCTTTTATCGCGCGGCCGGTGCGAAGAGGCGGCGGAGCTTTTAGGGCGAAATTACGAGATCTGCGGACGCGTAGTGCGCGGTCAGGGGCGCGGGGCGCGGGAGTTTGTAGCGACGCTAAATCTTGATGCGAGCGGCTATTTTATGCCAAAAAGCGGCGTGTATGTGAGCCTAGCGCGCGCCGGAAGCAAGGAATTTGCAAGCGTGAGCTTCTTGGGGCACAGGCTCAGCACCGACAGGGCTTTTGCGCTTGAAACGCACATTTTAGGGGACTTTGCAGGCTTTGAGGCGGGTTTAAATTCCGCACAAGATCGCGCGCCGTGCTGCGGGGGGCAAGCCGCACATTCTGCGCGAAATTTAGATGAAATTTCGGCACGTAATTCGGCTGAAATTTCTACGCAAAATTTTGCGGCGAGCGAGAGCTTGGACGCCGAAAATAAAAATTTGGAGGCTGCGGACAAAAACAGCGGTGCGAAATTTGCTTGCGTAAAATTTATAAAGTTCCTGCGCGAAAATCAAAATTTTACCGATCTAGCGCGGCTTAAGGAGCAAATTTTAAAAGACGCTTCGGAGGCGGAGACGGTACTACGAAGCCGCAAATTTTAATCTACGGCTTGTAAGCTTAAAGATGAAATTTGTGAGCTGTGTGCTTGAAATTTGATGTGTCTGCCCGCGTTTTGCATCTACGGCGCATTAAATGAGCCGTCTGCGTCGTCCCTATAAAAGTCGTGTGCCCGTGTCACTGAAAATGCTTGGTACACCATCTGTGTCTGCGATGCCATATGGGAAGTGTACACAAAAGCGGCGCGCAAGCCGATAAAAAGTCTTTAAATTTTAACGACATACCGTCCGCAGGATAATGCACCTTGAGCTTGGGTTTATGTAAGACGAGGCAAGTGCAAGCCGTACTGAGAATAGAGGGCGATAAAAAATCTTAGTTGCGCTGTGAAGCTTTAAAATTTAGCAGGGCCGCCGCTAAGTAAGAGTCGAGAGCGGCTAAATTATGCGCATAGTCAAACGTAAAATTTTGCCAAGCGCCTCTATTTTTGCGGCGCACAAAATCACAAAACGCGTGCAAAATTCTACTAGCGGAGCTTTAACATGTTTTATGATTTTAAGTCCGCAATTAAAAATTTAAAGGAGCTGTTTTGGTAGTGCGAGATTTACGGCGTAAAATTTAATGCCGAGAAATTCTAAGCCCACTAAATACGGCGCAAAATTTTAAGGATGTATTTGCGTGGCGCGGAATTTTAGGGTCTGTCAAGCAAGACGTGAAATTTAATCATGCATCAAGCGTATCTGGGCTAGAAGTTGGGCGCGTAAACTGGGGGGGGGTGCAGCTCGCTTGCATCAAAAGTGCCCATGCTGCGTTTAAAATTTAGGTATGCTTACGCGCGAGGCAAACTAAGCACAAAATTCCATGCGTAGCGGTCGCAAGTCGAGTGTCTCGTAAGCGCAGTAAGCACGGCGTGAGAATTCTGCGCTTAGCATGCGCAGAAAATATAAATCGAGTGCTGCGCGAATAGCGAAACTAAAAAGGAAACGGATGAAAGACGAAATTTTTAAAGAGCCTATCAAAAAGCAGTTTGAGTTTGACGCCAGCGTCGCGTCGGTTTTTGATGATATGATCGGCCGCAGCGTGCCGTTTTATGAGGCCAGCACGCGGCTTAGCAGCGAGCTTTTGGCGCGGATACTGCCGCAAAAGGCGCGCGTGATCGATCTTGGCTGCTCGACTGCGACCGCGCTACTAGCGCTGTTTGCGCTGCGCCCCGATCTGCGGCTGTGCGGCATCGATAGCTCGGAGGCGATGATACAAAACGCCCGCGCCAAGGCGACAGCGTTCGGCGCGAAGCTCGAGCTTAGCGTATCGGATGTGCTGGATGCGAGCTTCGCGGACTGCGACGCCGTGATCCTAAACTACACCCTGCAGTTCATCAGGCCGCCGCGCCGCGCCGCGCTCGTGAGTAAAATTTACGACGGATTGCGCAAGGGCGGGGTTTTGATCTTTAGCGAAAAGATCGTCTACGAAGAGCCTGCGCTCGCGCGCCGGATGATCGAAATTTACGAGGATTACAAGCGCGCGCAGGGCTATTCGCGCTACGAGATCGCGCAAAAACGCGAGGCGCTCGAAAACGTACTCGTACCTTACACCGAAGCGGAAAACCGCGCCTTGGCGCTAAGCGCAGGCTTTAAGCGCGTCGAGAGTATTTTTAAATGGGCGAATTTTATGAGCTTCGCGGCGTTTAAATAAAAGTTCAAATTGCAAGAAGCAAAATTATTTTTAAAAAATTCCAAAAAAACGGAATTCTACGAGCCGCCCTATTTTTGGCGGCATAGTAAAGCTTCATCCAAATTTTTGGAATTTGACAATTAAATTTTGATGCAAATAACGCGAATGTATAATTTTCTGGCTGTATGCAAGACGGCGCAGATAAAATTTATCGCCGCTCGTAATTTCAAAATTCCGTCGCGGATGTGAACTACGCAAATTATTAGAATTCGGCAAAATTTTAAAATTTCATAATCCAAACAGAATTCATAAATTTTACAAAAAATTCAAAAATTGAAAAAGTGTAGCTGTCTAAATTCCAGGCATAAAAAAAGCGTCCGCCGTTTGGCGGACGCCGTGTATAATCGCGACGGACAAAATAAACGCCGCCGCGAGCAAAGGAGCTTATTTATCTCTTAAATTTAACTCGCTAACAAGCTTAGAGTAAACTGCGTAGTCTTTGTTTTTAAGATATTTCATCATTCTTTTGCGCTGACCTACTAGCTTTAGCAGTCCTAAGCGAGATGAAAAATCTTTCGGATTTGCTTGCAAATGAGTGGTAAGAAGCGTGATCCTCTCGGTAAGAAGCGCGATTTGCACCTCCGCAGAACCTGTATCTTTCTCTCTTCTAGCGAATTTCGCAACTATCTGTGCTTTTTGAGCCGTGTCTAAAGCCATGATGACCTCCTGATCGGTAAAATAGGAAGTGATTATACTTAATTAACCTAAATTTTTGCTTTCTTTGTGTAAAATGCGCGTTTTCAGACCAAAGGAGAGAATAAATGCTTTTTACAAAAGCAAGCGAATACGCCCTGCTTTCAATGATCTGCATCGCTGGCAAGAATGAGTCTATGGACGTAGATTCGATCTCTAGCGAGCTTGGAATTTCACGCAGCTTTTTGGCTAAAATTTTACAAAATTTAGCTCGCGCGGGACTTTTAAATTCCTTCAAAGGCGCCAAGGGCGGCTTCGTGCTCGCACGCAATGCGGACGAGATCACGCTTAGCGAGATCATCAAAAGTGCCGAAAGACGCAAGGCGACGGTATTTGACTGTACCGCCGAGGGGATCGACGCCTGCCCGAACGGTCGCACGCTGTGCCGCGTCAATCTAATGTTCGGCGAGCTTCAAGAGAAAGTCGATGAGTATATGGATACGATCACGCTAGCAGACATCATCGGCAAAGAACGCAAATGAAAATATATCACCTAAGCCACACCGATCTAGACGGCTACGGCGCGCAGTTCGTCACGGCGCACTATTTGACGGACGTGGAATTTTTCAACGCCAACTACGGCAAGGAGATAAACGAAAAATTTGATCTCATCCTCGCTCGTATCGATGAAAGGCTCGCTGCAGACGCGGACGAAAAAAGCCTGGTTTTAATTACCGATCTAAATTTACTACCCGCACAGTGCGAGAAATTTAGCGGCGAACTAGCCCGCCGCAACGTTCGCATGATCCTTTTGGATCATCATCAAAGCGGGCTTGAGTGCGCGAAAAAATTCTCGTGGTATTTTTTGGACTCGTCGCGCTGCGCTACGAAGATCACCTATGATTTTTTCAGCGCGATGTTCGGCGGCTCGCCGCGGCTAGATAAGCTCGTGCGCGTCGTAAACGCCGTGGATATCTGGCTGAAAGACGAGAGCGAGTTTGAGCTCGGCAAGGTCTGCCTCGGCATGGTCTCGGGCGCGAAAGAGATCAATAAGATCATGTTTGAGCGGGAGAGCAGGGATTATATCTTTTACTTGCTGGAAAAAATTTTTAAATTTCAAGACGAGCCGAGCGCACACATCGCGCTAGATAGCGCGCTGCACGGCATAAAGAAAGAATTTTTTAAAAGCGAGCGCGACGATACGCTAAGCAATCTCGTATCGCATTTCGTAGTCGCCCGCCTAAGCGCGCAAAAGCAGCGCTTTGAGATCGACTATCTCGGTAAAAAGGGTATTTTGACCTACAATATCGGCAATGTAAGCGTCATCGGCAACGACTTTTTGACGCAAAACCCTGATGTCGATTTTTTCATCGACGTAACGAGCAAGAAAACACTCAGCTTCCGCGCAGACGGCAAAATCGACGTAAGCGAAATGGCAAAGCTGCTCCTCGGCGGCGGCGGGCACGTAAACGCGAGCGGCGGGATGTTTGCGGGCTTTAAGGACGCGAGCTCGTACGAAGCCGTAAAGGCGCAAATCGTGGATCTGATCGAGAAAAAAACTCAAATTTCAAAGGAAGAAGATGAAAAATAATGACGAAAAAATCGCCGAGCAAGACCTCATCTACGAGATCAACATCCTGCTTGATGCGATGCTGCTTTATGCGGGCGTGAGGCGCGATCGGCTCGCCGATGCGGCGCAGCTCTACATCGAAAACATCGACACAGTGCTTGCGAACTCTGACGCTAGCGGCGCGGATGAGGTAATCGCCGTGGTCGAGTTTTTGCGTAGCAAACACGCGGAACTATTCGAAAATAAGGGCTAGCTCGCGAAATTTTAAGCGAAATTTTGCGAGCTAGAATTTTACGAAGCGCAAACTATGCGGAGTAAAATTTCATTTAGCGCGGAAATTTATGGAGCGAAATCTGCGAGATAAAATTTTGCGAAATAGAATTTCTAAAATACGGAATGCGAAATACGGAATTTTGCGGACTTAGGCTTAAAATTTTAAAATTTAGCAAGTAGGCTTTGCGAATAAAATTTTAAGGCATGGGGCTGCAGAATTTTGTTTTAAAATTTTATGCTGTCAAACAAGAGCAAAATTTCAAGGTCTGGAATTTACGCTAAGAAATTCCGCGCAATAGCAAATTTAAAATTTTAAGTGCATTTTGCGGCACGGAATTTTGCAAAAAATTTTAGACAACGCGGGGTGGCTCTGAGTAAAATTCTAATCTAGGTTTCGCGCGGAATTTGCATCAAAACTCCGCGCGGAATTTTGCGCTCAACTAAGGCGCAAAATTCAAATATAAAGGCGCACTCTCCGCTTGCCAGTGTGGCGCGAAGATTGTGCAGATTGCGGAATTTTAAATTTAAAAGCACGGTTCTGCCGTCTAAGATCAAAGAAATGGCATAGCGCCTAAGCTTGCCGATAATGACAAAGCTCGCTTTGAAAGGAATGGATAATTTTATCTGCAAAAGCGCAAAGATAGCATTTTAAGATATTTTTGTTATTTCTAAGCGAAAAAGATCCGCGCCAGAGGTTTTTAAATAAGCGCGCTTGATAAGATATTATCGCTAGATATGACGCAAGTGTAGGTAAGTACGCCTGAACGCGGCAAAATTAAAACGAACGCGGCGCTCTATCGTCGCAAAGCCCAGCATCACAAAATCAAAAAGCTTGGGCTGAGCGTTTAGAAACAAAATATCGCGAAATAAGACGTCTGCAAAGCAAGGTGCCTATAAGATGAAGCGTCGTAAAATAGAATAGAAAGCAACGTGTCGATAAAATAGACACCGCGAAGTATAATTTCGTAGCAGTAACGCAGGACGCGATTAAATTTTAAGCCGGCAATGCGCTAAATTTTGAAATTTTATGAATTTAAAACTTTATGAAAGGATAGAAATGAAAAAGATTTTTTTGTTTGCATGTCTCATGCTTTTGGGCTCGCAGCTTTTCGGCGACGATAAGGTATATCGCCTAAGACTTGCTAGTACGTGGGAGGCGACTACGCCCGTTTTGGGCGCTGCCGCCGAGGATTTTAAAAACTATGCCGAAAGCCTTAGTGGCGGCAGGCTTCAGATCCGCATCGATACGCCGAGCAAGCACAAGGCAAGCTTTGGCGTATTCGACTTCGTCAAAAGCGGTCAATACGATCTAGGATATACTTCGCTTTATTATTATAAAGGCAAAGACGCCAAAACTATGCTCTGGACGGCAGTGCCTTTCGGTATGACTACCGATGAGCAGCACGCGTGGTATTACTATGGTGGTGGGCGAGAGCTTAACGATAAGATGTTCGCACAATACGGCATGAAGACCTTTTTGATGGGATCTACCGGCATGCAAATGGGCGGCTGGTTTAAAAAAGAGATCAACTCAGTCGCAGATCTGCAAGGGCTTAAATTCCGCATACCGGGGCTAGGCGGAGAGGTGATGAGCAAGCTGGGCGCCACTATAAACACGGTGCCTACGGGCGAACTATTTATGGCGTTAGAGATGGGTACGATCGATGCGGTCGAGTGGGTAAGCCCTGTCTATGATATGCCACTTGGATTTCACAAAGTGGCTAAATACTACTACACAGGCTGGCAAGAGCCTATGGGAGACTGCCAACTGCTGGTAAATCAAAAGGCGCTAGAGAAGCTACCTGCGGATCTTCAAGCGATCTTAGAGGCTGCAGCAAGACTTGCCGGAGAGAACTTCCAAAATAAGGGCTTTTACGAAAACGCTCGCATTTGGGCGGAGCTAAAAGCGCAGTTTCCGGACGTGCAGGTGCGCGACTTCCCTGCAGACGTGATAGCCGCGCTTAAAAAAGCAACGAATGAAATCTTAGACGAAGAAGCGGCAAAAGATCCGATGTTTAAAGAGATCCTAGACAGCCAGCGCGCATTTTTGAAAATCGGTAGAGAATGGAATAAAATAAGCACCGTAGCCTACATAAATAACGTAAGCGGTATCGCGGGCGAAAGCATAGCAAATCCAATCTCCGCAGGCTCTAGCGGTACGGCAAACTCAGATTCTGCAAGCAGCGAAAATCACAGCGCTGCAAGCGATTCTAACGCAACAGATGGCAAAAATTTAGGCGCGACAAAGTAAAACAATGGGCGCTGCGAGCGATAAAAATAAGGCGCGACGAATAGACCAGCACAATAAGTAGCTCAGGAGCGGCAAGCGGCAGAAATTCTAACTACTTTTGATAAAGTAGATGGAATTCTGCCGCAGCAGCTTTGGCGCAATAGCTTCAATATCAGAGCCTAGTTTCATAAATCTCGTCCGCAAGCAGGCAGAAGCTTTGGCGCGATAGTTTTAACATCGCAAGCAGCGCGATCTGGCGCAGCAAAGGGCTCCCGCGTGAAAAATAGAACGCCAAAAACACACGATAAAATAAAATTCTAAAAATTCCGAGCTCCAAGCACGGCGGAATTCGGAATTTTAAATCTAAAATTTTAAAATCAAAATTTATGGATTTCAGACGGAGCGCGAAACTACTCAGCTATGCCATAAACCGGCATTTGCGACCATTAAGACTAAAAGCCGCGCCTAGCGCTTTAAAAGCCCATGAGCCTTTTGCATTTATATATTAAAATCACAAAATTGCATTTGCGTTATTAAGATTATGGCATTTCTTGACAATACAGGCTAATTCGCATAAAATCAGCCTGCGCGCGTTAAAATTTAATCAATAATGTAATTTGGTAAGATTTGTCGCGATAAAATAGCCTTATTATCATGCTTATCTTTAAAATTTACTCCATTGCGCCGCTCTTATAGAGACTGCATTTATTAGGATTTGATAAATCACGAATGCCCAGTCTCTGCAGCCGCATCTATTAATGCAATAGCAGATAAATTCTATGCCCTCTTATTCAATAGTGCGACTACGCGAAGAGGCGTATTAAAATATCGCTGAGTTGATTGAATTTTGAAATCTTTGATCTTTAAAATATCACAAGACAGCTAGATCACCAAAATTTCATATTATTTGGATTGTTCATACTATTTGAATTGATTGTTAAAAAATAGATTCGGAAGCATAGCCCCCGAATCTACGGATAAGATTAAATTCTTAGAATTTAATCGGATGGTGGTGGAAGTCGTCGTAAACGACTTTATTGGTTTGAAATTTAATGCGCTTAAGCTCGCGGATACGCAAAAATTCCTCTTCGTCGATCTTTTTAATCTGAATCGCTGCCTTAAACGTAGGCGTTTTAGCGATGAGATCCCAGCCGCCGCTGGTTAGCTCGTTGCAGCAGCTTTCCCAATAGTGATAAGACATCTGAATGATACCATCCATTATACACTCGGTGATGTCCGCCTTGATCGCGATATAGCCGTAGCGGCTCCACGCGACGATGAAATCGCCCTGTGAAATTCCGTATCGCTCGGCGAGTTTCGGATTCATTTCCGCAATCGGTCCTATCGCGTCGCCGCCCTGCTCGACGGTCTTAGAGCGCCTAGTCATCGCGCCTCCTGCGTACTCGTAAACCTTACGCGTAGTTAGAAGCTGGATTGGGAACTCCTCGTCGGTCTTCTCGTCCACAGAGCCCGCCATTACAGGATAATCTTTCGGCATATTCATACGCTTTGCAAATTCCTCTTTGGCGCTTTCGATCTTGCTCTTATCATCCACAAATAGAACCGGGACGAAATTTCCTTTACCGTCCGGAGTAAAGAATTTCTTATCAAGATACAATGCAGGTCCGCCCATAGAATTCTCATCAGGGCACGGCCAGTGAAGTCCGTGGTATTTTTTGATACGGTAATAGCTCATTCCGCCGTAGTTGTGCGGAGCTACCCTGCGCACCTCTTCCCAAATCTGCTCTGGAGATTGGAATGTGAAATAATCCCCTAGACCTAGGCGTCTAGCAAGCTCGCAGATGATAGCCCAGTCTTGTCTAGCTTGTCCCGGAGGGGCAACTACAATCTCGCTATGCTGTACGCGGCGCTCGGCGTTAGCATAAGTGCCCTCCTTCTCGCCGCTGCAAGCTCCAGGAAGCACGACATCTGCTTTGCGGCTCGTCTCAGTTAAGAAAATATCTTGAATCACATACATCTCTACCTGCGAAATCGCACGCAAGAAGTGGTTTGCGTTCGGATCGGTCATAACAGGGTTTTCGCCCATCGTCCAGAAGAATTTTACCCTACCATCAAGAATTGCGTCAGGCACTTCAGTTTTATGAATGCCGATCTTGCCATTTAGATGACCTTTCGGCAAATTCCACTGGCGCTCAAACCAATCACGGGCACTCTCGTCAGTTACGGCTTTATAGCCGGTAAATACATTAGGAAGCATTCCCATATCGCAGCAGCCTTGAACGTTTTCTTGTCCACGGATCGGTAGATCGCCACTGCCTAACTCGCCTACGTTGCCCGTTACGAGCATTAAATTTGAAATATCACAAACCGCACCCACGCCGTGGTTGAAGTGAGTTACACCCATGCCGTGCGTGATAACCGCAGGTCGCGTAGTAGCGTAAATTCTAGCCGCTTTTCTAATATCTTCAGCGTTTAGCCTAGTGTATTTAGCTACGGCTTCAGGCGAATAATCTTTAACCGCCTCTTTTACATATTCAAAACCCTTGGTGTATTTCTCAACGAATTCGTGATTTACCAAATCTTCGTCGATAATAGCGTGGATTAAAGCGTTGATAACCGGGATATTGTGCTCCGGCTCAAGCTGGAGGTGGATATCTGCGCGATTTGCAAATTCCGTCTTAACCGGGTCAATTACGATGAGTTTAGCGCCTCTATTTAGCGCTCTTTGAACGTGCATAGCTACGATCGGGTGGCCATTTTCCGGGTTTGAGCCGATCATCATAATGCAGTTGCTGTGAGTTCCGATCTCAGTAAAGCTATTTGTAGCCGCTCCGTTACCGATTGTTTTGGCAAGACCTGCCACAGTCGGAGCGTGTCAAATGCGCGCGCAGTGATCGATATTATTTGTGCCTAAAATTCTAAGCAGCTTCTGCGCTACGTAGTTATCCTCATGCGTACAGCGTGCGGAATAGTTTCCGGCTATCGCGTCGGCGCCGTATTTTTCTTTAACTTCGAGCATCTTTTTAGCAACCAAATCAAGCGCTTCGTCCCAGCTAGCCTCGACCAAATCGCCGTCTTTACTAAATTTGCCATTCTTTTTACGAATTAGCGGAGTAGTAAGCCTATCTCTAGAGCCTACGTAATTCCATCCGTAATAACCTTTCAAACATAAACAACCTTGATTTACGGGGTTGTCGCTTACACCGGTTGCGGATTTGATATAATTGTCTTCCGCAGTCAGCTCAATTTGACAGCCTGTGCCACAATAAGGGCATATGACCTTGCCTTTATTCGCCATATTTTCTCCTTTCGAAAATACTAAACATGCAAAATTACCATATATGCAATTTCGGCACAATTATATAAATTCTTACCTAAAATAAAATTGAAATTTTGCCTTAAGCTAAAAGAATTTTTTCAATTATAATTAGGAGTAAGTTGGGGTAATTTCAATAGTAATTTAAATTTTAAAATATACTTTAATACTGATATACTAGACTTTTAAAGCAAATAATCAACTAACCTATTTAAAAAAGAAATTAGTTTTTAAATTTAAGCTTTTAAAGCAAATTCATCAAATAAATTCCAAATATCGTCAGATAAATGACGGAATTTTTTTGCGGACTTAAATATAATTACACCAAAATTTTTAGTAAAAAATTTTTAAAATTCCTTAAGTCAAGGAGAAAGGTATGAAACAACATAAATTTGTAATCTGCGATTACAAACGATGTATCGGTTGCACGACGTGCATGGCGGCCTGTTACTCAAGTGCCTACGAGCGCGGCAAGCTTGCTAAATCGCGACTTACCGTGCTTAGACAGGCTTACGGCGTTATGCCTACGCAGTGCAGGCAGTGCGATGACGGACCATGCGCAAATGTCTGCCCTACCGGTGCGCTTCGCTTCGATAATAACTATATCGAATTACACGAAGAAATTTGCATCGGATGTAAGATGTGTACGCTCGCCTGTCCTTATGGCGCGATCAGCTCGAATGCCGAGCTTATGCCGTCAGTAAATTATGCGGTCGAGCCGAAGTATTATCTCGAGATCGAAAGCCAAGCGGGTGCCAAAAGCACCGCCATCAAATGCGATCTATGCAACGGACGCGAAAACGGTCCTGCATGCGTCGAGGTTTGCCCAACCAGCGCTATCATTATGATAGATCCTAAAGAAGGTAAGCATAAATTGGGCTTTGCGATAGACTACGATGCGGCTAATGCTTTTGCAAAAGACGTATTAAACGGCGAAATCAGTTGCGTCGCCAAAAAAGAAGGAGGCGCAAAATGATAAGCGTCTATACTTTATTTATCGTCAGTGCAGTAATTAGTATCCTTTTATACTGCGCTCCAAAAACTGCTGTTAAGGTGGGATTTGGATTAGGTGCTATCAGCTGTTTTTATGCGATGTGCCATTTCGTAGCCAATATGGGCGTAAGCGACAGCTTCGTTTTGGGCGGCACTTTCTTATATGCGCCAAAATTTGCTTTAAGCCCGCTTGGAAATTTCTTCAGCTTCGTAGTCGTTTTTATAGGCTTTGCAAGCAGCGTTTACGGCATGAGCTACGCTGAGGAATATATCGGAAAGGCAAATATCGGCGTTTTTGCATGTTTATTTAATACTTTCATCTTATCTATGCTTTTAGTCATCAGCGCAGATAATGTATTTTGCTTCGCTGTTTTATGGGAGCTTATGACGTTAATTTCGTCATTTCTAATCATAGTAAACGATGGCAAAGGCACGCTCAAAGCTGTTATGGTATATCTAGGTATAGCGCAGATCGGTGCATTTTGTATAACCTGTGGATTACTTATCATTGCAAACTACGCAGGCAGCTTTGAATTTGCGAAGTGGGGAAACGTAAATATGCCGATGGGTGCTTCTGTAGCAGCATTCATCTTGTTTTTGGTCGGCTTCGGCTCAAAAGCGGGAATGTGGCCTTTTCACGTTTGGCTACCGCAAGCTCACCCTGCGGCTCCATCGAATGTCTCTGCTCTAATGAGCGGCGTTATGATTAAAGTAGCGCTCTTTACGCTTGTTAAATTTACGCTATTTTTGCCGCTAAGCATCTATTTTGGGCTTGCAGTTTTGATCCTAGGAGCAGCCAGCTCGCTTTTTGGCGTTTTATACGCGTTGTGCCAGCACGACTTTAAAGCGCTTCTTGCGTACCACTCGGTTGAAAATATCGGCATTATCCTACTAGGTCTTGGCACCGGAATTTACGGCGTCGCAGCAGGCAATGTAACACTAGCCGCAGTTGGATTTTTAGCAGGCTGCTACCACGTAGTAAATCACGCGATATTCAAAGGCCTCTTATTCTTATGTGCAGGCTCTGTAATCCACGCTACTCATACGCAAAATATGGACGTGCTAGGAGGGCTAGCTAAAAAAATGCCTCTAACCGCTATCGGTATGTTTATCGGTATCATGGGTATCGCAGCACTCCCTCCGGTAAACGGCTTCGTCTCAGAGTGGTTTACCTATCAAGGAATGCTTCAAGGTGCTAAGGAAAGCGGAATTTTCATCAGATACGCCTTCTCTTTAGCGGTGGTCGCTCTTGCACTCACCGGCGTTTTGGTCGGTATGCACCTTAAGCTTTATGCGGTAATCTTTGCAGGAACCCCAAGAGATGAAAAAATTTGGGAAAACGCAAAAGAAAGTCCTCTTGGAATGGTTTTAGGAATGATCATACTGATGATAGGCTGCGTGGGATTTGGCGTAGGCGCACACTTCATAGTCGATTACATCATGCAGGCGGTAAATTCTATCACTTCCAATAGCGGGTATGTCGCAAGCCTAGGCGCTTCGTCAATCACTTCGCCTTTGGGAAGTATCGTTTCAACTCCTCTTATTGCAGTGATTTTGTGTTCTACAATGTTGCTTCCGTTTATCATCCTAGCGGTTATGAAAGCAAATCGCGACAAACCTCGTGAGACCGATCCTTGGGCGTGCGGCTTTAAATATAGCCCTCGCATGCAGATGACCGGCGGTCCTTTTACCGGCGATTTAAGAAAGATTATGGACTGGCTATTTAGAGGTCATAAACGCAGAATAGAGCAAAACGGCTACTTCGGACCGATCGAGTATCACAACCACCCACAAGACATTTGGTGGACGATAATTTATCAACCGGTAATCGATTGGAGTAAGAAGGTCGCCGATAAGATAGGAATTATTCAAAGCGGCTATGCAAATTTATATACGCTTTACATCCTAATCTATCTTTGCGCGATACTGGGCGTGGGCTTTTTCTTGATCTAGGAGGTTTAAGATGCAGACTATACAAACTATATTTTTAATGATATTTCAAGTCGCGGTTATCGTCCTAGTCGCTCCACTCTTCGACGGTATGGCGAGAAAACTTCGAGCCAAGCTTCAGTCGAAACAAGGAAGCGATTTTTTCCAGACTTACCGCGATATTATTAAGCTTTTTAAGCGCGGCAGAACCGTTCCTGCGTGCAGCCACTGGGTATTTAGGTGGGCGCCGTTTTTCCTATTCGCTACTTCGGCAGCGATTTTGGCGGCTATTCCTATTACATACAGCGATCCAACCACCGATAAAATTTTCGGAGCATATTCGGATATTTTCGTTATCTTATATCTAGGTGCGCTTTTGCGCTTCGTATTCGGTGCGGCTTCGATAGATAGCGGTAACCCGTTTGCCGCAACCGGCGGCGGACGCGAGCAGATGCTTGCCGTTTTTGTCGAACCTGTGATGATGATGTGCCTAATCGTAGTAATGATGGCTGCGGGAACTTCAAATTTAGTTGAGATTCAGGGGATGGTACGCAGCGGTCAGATCGGCTATCAAATTCCAAGCTTTGCCGTCGCTTCGATTGCATTTTTATGGTGTATGTATGTCGAGACCGGCAGAAAGCCATTTGATCTTGCCGAAGCCGAGCAAGAGCTTCAAGAAGGACTTTTGGGCGAATATGCAGGTAGCGATTTGGGCTTAGTGCAAGCGGCGCTTATTTTGAAGCAATTTGCGATGATCGGATTATTTTTAACGATATTTGAGCCATGGAATTTTAACAATCCGTTTTTGGCGATCATAATTTTTGTGCTAAAAACTGGCGTATTTTACGTAGCAGCCGTTTTCATCGACAACTTTGGACCACGCTTTAGAATGACTTCGAGCATGCGCAAAATTTCATGCGGCGCTCTTGCCATTGCTTTTGCGGCATTAACGCTTTACGTAGTAGGATTTTAAGATGAATAGTATCGATATTTTAGCAATTTGTATGATCGTAACGTCACTTGCGGTATTCGGACTTAGAAATTTAAAGCTTTCGATCGGAATTTACGCGATTCAGACGTTACTTTTGGTAAGCATATTTTTTATGCTGTATTCTAACTTCAATGCGCCGCAACTTAGAATTTGGGCGATAGTGGCGTTTTTTACGAAGGTTATTTTCGTGCCGGGAATTTTATTTTGGCTAGTTAAAAAGCTGGATGTGATCAGCGAGGATGAGCCGGTAGGCGGCTTTTTCGTAAGCCCCGTTATTGCGATGGGATTTTCGCTAGCGATTGCGATGACAATCAATCCGATCTTGCTTAAATTCTCTCTTATTCAAGAAAGAATCGTTCTAATAGCGGCGGTAACCGTATTTATGATGGGAATTTTCGGCTTCATGCTAAGAAATTCTTTCATCAAGCAAATTCTAGCCTACTGCCTCTTTGAAAACGGCATCCACCTAAGCCTTGCACTTATGGCTTACAACTCTCACGAGCTAGTCGAGCTTGGAATTTTAACCGACGCGATCTTTGCGGTTATTATTATGAGCGTTTTGGCGGTTAGATTTTACAAAGCTTATGACGGACTTGATACGTCTAAAGCTTCGAATTTAAGGGGTTAATGATGAATAGTTTAGCTTTTATATTAATTTTTCCGTTGCTCGGAGCGCTGATATTATTCTTATGCCCTAAGAATTTCAAGCTCCTAAGCACGCTACACGTTTTGATTTCTGCGGTTACATCCGCAGGGCTACTCTGTAACGTAGGCAAGCTTATCAGCGGCAACTTTGAGGCTTTTTACGCATACGATAAATTCCTATTCCTAGATAGCCTAGGCTGCGTATTTTTAGTGCTAATCGCTGTAACGGGCTTTTTGGTAAATTTATACTCCACCACCTATATGAAGTGGGAGATACAGGGCGGTCATTTAGATCTTAGCGATCTTAGAAAATACTACGCGCTCTGCCATGTTTTCGTTTTTACGATGACGCTTAGCGTTATCTGCAACAACGTCGCGTTTATGTGGGCTGCGGTAGAGGCTACTACGTTAGCATCAGTATTTTTGGTCGCTATTCACAAAGATAAAAAATCTACCGAGAGCGGTTACAAATATATCGTTATCTGCTCGATCGGTTTAGCGTTCGCGCTTTATGCGACCGTTTTACTATATGCGGCTACATTCAAAATCACAGGCGACGGCGAGGCTTCGATGCTTTGGACGAGCATTATGGATAATGCCAAAAATTTAAACGGCGATGCCGCTAAACTTATCTTTATATTCGCTCTAATCGGCTTTGGAACCAAAGCAGGACTTGCTCCTACTCACACTTGGCTTCCTGACGTTCACGCAGAAGGTCCGGCTCCTATTTCAGCACTACTTTCGGGTGTGCTTTTAAAATGTGCGATGCTAGCGATATTTAGATATTACGCGGTAAGCGCCGAAGCGGTAGGGCCAGACTTCGTTAAGCACGTGATGCTGATCTCGGGCACGATCACGCTATTTATAGCAGGAATTTTCCTCGTTCGCCAACACGACGTAAAGAGGATGTTTGCTTACCACTCGGTCGTTCATATGGGTGTTATTGCATTTGCGCTAGGTATCGGCGGATATTTCGGCTTGCTTGCCGCGATCTTTCACTGCTTAGCTCATAGCTTTACTAAGGCTCTTGCATTCTGCTCTACCGGTAATATCGCTAGAATTTACGGTCACAAAGATATGACTAGAATGGGCGGTATGGTAAAAATCGCTCCGCTTACTACAATAATGTTTGGTGCTGCGGTTTGCTCGCTCGTAGGCGTTCCTGCGTTTGCAATCTTTGTAAGCGAATTTAACGTTTTCAAAGGCGCGATAGCCAGCGGTCAATACATAGCCGTAGCATTATTTGCGATCGCGCTCGTAATTATTTTCATTGCGGACTTCGCGCACTTTAATCTAGCGAGCTTCGGTACGCCTAAAGGTGAAGTGGTTTATGCTAAAGAGATGAGCTTGTTTGAAAATTTACCGCTAATCTTGCTTTGCGCTTTAGTGATAATTTTCGGCGTATGGCACGTAGGTGATTTTTGGATGCTCGTCGAAAACGGCGTTAGAATAATGATGAGAGGTTAAAAATGAGAGGCGATAAATTTATAGAAATTTTAAAGACCAAAGTCAAGGTCTTAGAAGTTACCCGCCAAGCCGAGGATCAAATCACCGTTTTAGTGGATAGAAATGATCTGCCGCTTGCGGTTAAGACGCTATATTATGACATCGGCGGTTTTATCAGCACGATGATCCCTAACGATGAGCGCGAGCTAAACGGAAATTTCGCGCTTTACTATGCGATATCTATGGAAGGTGGCAAGATGACCGAAGCGGAGGATTTTGCCGCAGAGGATAAATGCTTCATAACCGTTAGGACGCTAATTCCAGGATCGGATCCGACATTCCCGTCGGTTACTCCTTTAGTGCCTGCTTGCGTATGGTACGAAAGAGAAGCTTTCGATATGTTCGGCTTAATCGCTGAGGGCTTGCCTGATAAACGCCGCTTGGTGCTAAGCGACGATTGGCCGGATGGGCTTCATCCACTTCGTAAAGATGCAATGGACTATCGCTATAGGCCCGATCCTGTAGATCATAAAGACGAGCCTAATGCAGAGTTTTTATTTCCTAGCGGCGACGGCGTAGTGGATGTTCCGCTTGGACCTCTTCACGTAACGAGCGATGAGCCGGGACACTTCAGATTATTTTGCGACGGCGATGAGATTATCGATGCGGACTACCGCTTATTTTATCAGCATCGCGGTATGGAGAAGCTAGCTGAAAACCGAATGAATTACGATCAGATGGGCTATTTAGCAGAGCGCGTCTGCGGAATTTGCGGCTACGCTCACGCGATTGCGTGTATTGAAGCAGCAGAGAAAGCCATCAAGCTTGAAATTCCGCTTCGTGCGCAAGCCATCCGCGTCATCTGCCTTGAGATCGAGCGCCTTCACAGCCATCTTTTAAATATCGGTCTAGCCTGCGAGGTAAC
>CAURUZ010000005.1:0-136914 GCA_963528355.1 uncultured Campylobacter sp. | reverse complement strand
TACCGAATACCGGTTGCTTTCCGCTTGCGCCTCTACCTCTCTTACCTCTTACTCTCTTAGCTCCGAAGTAACTTTCGTCAATCTCTATTTCACCGCTAAATTTGCTTATATTTTCACATTCTTGAGAGATCAAAACTCTAATACTTTTTAGAATCTTATTAATGGAAATTCTAGAGATTCCTGTAAAATTTGCTATTTTAGTAGCCTCTATATCCTCTGCAAAATACTTTAAAATTTCTTTAAATTTCTTCTCTGAAATTCGGGAACGAATTATATACTTGTTTTTCATCGGCAGGATCATAGTTAAAAACTCCTTTAAAAGTTTTTAACTTATCTTGAGCCTATAATTTTAATAGAATTTTGAAATTATATTACGCTCCGTTTTATTTCAAAGCACGATTAAATTTTGATGAAATTTTAATGTTAATTTATCGGTATAATATATTAATTTAATTAAATGAAAATATATATTAAAATTTATCAAAAACTAGCTATCCTGATAAAATTTAAGCCACTAAATTTAAAATTTATAAAATTATTATTTTATATCTGAAATTCATGCAGAAAAAACCTTGATTTTAATCTAGACTAAGCTGTTTTTTTATGCTATTATTCAAAATCTTAGTAGAAATTAATTCTAAACGAAAGGTTAATCTCATGGATAGACGAGACTTTATAAAAAGCTCTGCAGCAGCGGCTGCCTGTAGCGTTGCAGGTATTAGCTTGCCTAGCAGTCTTAGTGCTGCGGACGAAGCCGAAAAAGGCTGGCGCTGGGACAAGGCGGCCTGTCGCTTCTGCGGCACCGGCTGCGGCATTATGGTAGCCACCAAAGACGGCAAAATCGTAGCGGTCAAAGGCGATCCGTTAGCGCCCGTAAATCGCGGTCTAAACTGCATCAAAGGCTATTTCAACGCCAAGATTATGTATGGCGCCGATCGCATTACCAAGCCTCTTTTACGCGTAAATTCCAAGGGCGAATTCGACAAAAAGGGAAAATTTATCGAGATCAGCTGGCAAAGAGCGTTCGACGAAATGGAGAAGTATTTTAGGCGAGCCTATAACGAAGGCGGTCCTGAGGGCTTTGCCGTACTTGGTAGCGGTCAATACACGATCCCGGAAGGTTACGCCGCAGCAAAGCTAGTAAAGGCGGGCTTTCGCTCCAATAATCTCGATCCTAATGCTCGCCAGTGCATGGCTAGCGCCGTCGTAGGCTTTATGCAAACCTTCGGTATTGACGAGCCTGCGGGCGTTTTCGACGATATCGAGCTAACCGACACCATCATCGCCTGGGGCGCGAATATGGCTGAGATGCACCCGATTCTTTGGTCTCGCGTCTCCGACCACAAGCTTCGCAACCCGGACCGCGTAAAAGTTATAAATCTCTCGACCTACTCTAGCCGCACTTCAAACATCGCCGATATTGAAATTATATTCCGTCCGAATACCGATCTTGCGATATGGAACTACATAGCGCGAGAGATCGTTTATAACCATCCCGAGATGATAGACGAAAAATTCATTAAAGAGCACTGTGTATTCGCTACCGGTCCAGTAGATATCGGCTACGGCTTGCGAGAAGATATAAATCATAAAAAATACCGCAAGACCGAGCTCGATACTGCAGCCAAGCAAAAATCCAAAATTTTAAGCAAATCCGAGGGCGTTACGTTAGCATATCTGGGTATGAAAGAGGGCGACGTACTCGAAAACAAACACTCTGACAAATCGGATGCTCACTGGCTCATAAGCTTCGAAGAATTTAAAAAAGCACTGGAGCCTTACACGTTAGAATTTGTAGCGCCTTTAGCTAAGGGTGACGAAAGTGAGGATTTAGAGGCGTTTAAGACCAAGCTAAAGCAGCTTGCTGATTTTTATATAGAAAAAGATCGCAAAGTAGTAAGCTTTTGGACGATGGGCTTTAATCAGCACTCAAGAGGAACTTGGGTCAATGAGCAAAGCTACATGGTACATTTCCTTCTTGGCAAGCAAGCCAAACCTGGCTGCGGAGCGTTTTCGCTTACCGGTCAGCCTAGCGCTTGCGGCACGGCTAGAGAGGTGGGCACGTTTTCTCACCGCCTACCTGCTGATATGGTCGTGGCAAATCCGGCTCACAGAAAGGTTTCCGAAAAAATTTGGAAGCTTCCCGAGGGCACGATAAATCCAAAACCGGGCGCACATTATGTACAGGCTCTACGCAATCTCGAAGACGGCAAGATAAAATGGCTGTGGGTTCAAGTAAATAACCCGTGGCAGCAGATCGCCAATGCAAACCACTGGATCGCCGCAGCGCGCGAGATGGATAACTTCATCGTAGTAAGCGAGCCATATCCGGGACTAAGCGCAAAGGTAGCCGATCTAATCCTGCCAACCGCGATGATCTACGAAAAATGGGGCGCATACGGCAATGCCGAGCGCAGAACTCAGTGGTGGAGACAGCAGGTTCTTCCTGTGGGCGACGCGATGAGCGATACGTGGCAGATGCTAGAGTTTTCCAAGCGCTTCAAACTCAAGGATTTCTGGGACGAGGTTAAAGTAAATGATAAGCTTACGCTTCCAAACGTATTGGATAAAATTTCAGAATTCGGCTATACGCCAGAGACTACACTATTTGAAGTGCTCTTTGCAAACAAAGACGCTCAGGCTTTCGCTGCAAAAGATCCGATTATGGCAAGCTTCGATAACTCCGAAGTAAACGGCGACTCTCGTGGCGTCATCGGCAGCGACGGCAAAGAATTTAAAGGATATGGCTTTTTCATTCAAAAATATCTCTGGGAGGAATACCGTAAATTTGGCACCGGTCACGGACACGACCTAGCTGATTTCGATACATATCACCGAGTGCGCGGTCTTAGGTGGCCGGTCGTAGACGGCAAAGAAACGCTTTGGCGCTTTAACGCTCAATACGATCCTTATGCCAAAAAAGCGGCTCCGGATAGCGACTTCGCCTTCTATGGCAACGCCAAAGCGGCACTTCCTAGCGGCGATCTGAAATCCGCTACTTCTGGCGAAGAAAAAACTAGCCTTGCCAATAAAGCTAAAATTTTCTTCCGTCCATATATGGATCCTGTAGAAGTGCCAAGCGAGGAGTATCCTTTCTGGCTATGTACGGGTCGCGTGCTAGAGCACTGGCATACGGGCACTATGACTATGCGCGTGCCGGAGCTTTATCGCGCCGTACCGGAAGCAAGATGCTATATGAACGAAGTCGACGGTGCCAAAATAGGCGTACAACAAAACGAAATTGTCTGGATCGAGTCGCGTCGCGGCAAGGTAAAAGCGCGCGTGGACTTTCACGGACGTAACATTCCGCCGAAAGGACTTATTTTCGTGCCGTTTTTTGACGAGAAGGTTTATATCAACCGCGTCACGCTCGATCATACTTGCCCACTTTCAAAAGAGACCGACTACAAAAAATGCGCGGTTAAAATTTACAAGGCGTAAATTATGAATAGGCGTGAGGTCTTAGGTATTCTTTCTTTAGCTGCGGGCGTAGGCGTTCTGGGGCTCGGAGTCGCAAACTCCAGCGAGCACGCCAAACTCCGCCCGCCCGGAGCTATAAGCGAGAAAGAATTTCTTAGCAAATGCCTAAGGTGCGGACTTTGCGTGGAAGCCTGTCCGTTTAATACACTTAAGCTTGCGAGCTTTTGCGATCATGCTATTGCAAATGGCACGCCGTTTTTTATCCCGCGCGAAATTCCGTGCTATATGTGCGACGATATACCTTGCGTCGCGGCCTGTCCTAGCGACGCGCTAGATAAAAGCTCGGTAAGCGAAGACTCCAAGCTTAACGTGCGTCTATCCAAAATGGGCGTTGCGGTCATAGATGCCGAGCATTGCATCGCTTACGCGGGTATCCAATGCGACGCGTGCGTGCGAAACTGCCCCGTAATGGATAAGGCGCTTCGCATTGACTACCGCCACAACGACCGCACCGAAAAACACGCTCTGCTAGTGCCTGTAGTAGATAGCAACTACTGCACGGGCTGCGGTAAGTGCGAGCATGCCTGTGTCACGAAAAAGGCGTCGATCAGCGTCGTGGAGCGCGAGCGCGTCATAGGAATTTCAAGCGATAACTACGTCAAGGGCTGGATCAAGGGCGACGACGCAAAGCTAAAGGACGCGGACACCAAAATCAAACTAGATCCGCAAAAGAGCAAGGACTACTTAAACGAGGATGATCTATTGGAAGGGGCTAGACAATGAAATACACTATTTTAAGGCGTTTGAGTCAAATTTCTATTCTAGTCCTTTTTACTTTAGGAAATAATTTCACCTTCAAGGCTGCGAGCGAAAATGGAATTTTATCCGGAATTCTAAAGGGCAATTTAAGCTCGTCAAAACTTTTGGGCACGATCAGTCTAAGCGATCCATTCGCAGTAGCGCAGATGCTGCTAGCTAGCTTTTCTTTGGGCGCTACGGCGGTTATCGGAGCGCTTATCGTAGGCGCATTTTATGCGCTCATAGCGCCGCGAGCATACTGCTCTTGGGTATGCCCGATAAATTTACTGACCGATCTTGCCGCGTGGCTTCGTAAAAGACTCGGCATAACGACTAAGATCGTTAGCGTAAATCGCAAAGCTCGCTACGTCCTAGCGGTGCTAGCGCTTGTTTGCAGCGGAGCTTTCGGCTTTGCGGCATTTGAGAGCATAAGCTTTATCTCGCTTTTCGCGCGCGCCGTCATATCGCTGAGTGCTAGTGCGTTTGCAATCGCGCTACTGATCGTAGTTTTTGAAATTTTTGCAGGCGATCGCACGATCTGTTCGCGGCTATGCCCGCTCGGCGGATTTTGGGCGGCGCTTAGCTATTTTAGCATCATTCGCATTCGCCACGAGGTTGATAAATGCACGATGTGCGGCAAATGCAAAATGGTCTGCCCCGAAGTTCAGGTGCTTAAGATGGTCGGGCGCGAAAACGGGCGCGTTAGCAGCGAGTGTATCAGCTGCGGGCGCTGCATCGACGTATGCGACGACGATGCGTTAAATTTTAGTATATTAGGAGTGAAAAAATGAAAAAAATGGTTTTAGGCTTGGCTCTTGCATGCTGTGCGGCGCTCTTTGCCGCGGACAAGACGGCTTCTATAGACGCCGACAGCTTGGGCTTTATAAAAAGCGTGGACGAATCGGCACAAAATAAAAATTCTCTGCCCGATTTCAAATATAGCGAGGACGCTCCGGGCGCAGCTTCGAAAATCGAGCGCAGCTTCGAAAACGCTCCGCCGCTCATACCGCACAGCCTAGAGGGGCTCGTGCCGATCACAAAGGATAACAATATGTGCGTAACCTGCCATATGCCCGATGTCGCTAAGGATGTAGGTTCTACGCCGATTCCAAAAAGCCACTTGGTGGACTTTCGCACAGGCGCGGATCTAAATGGCACGCTAGCCGAGCAGCGATTCAACTGCACGCAATGCCACGTACCGCAAGCCCAAACCAATCCGCTAGTGAAAAATAATTTTAAGGCTGATTTTAGCAGGTTTAGCGACGCAAATTCCACTTCTAATCTCATAGATACGCTAAATCAAGGCGCCGAGGTTGAGTAGGAGCGCGCGATGAAATTTTTACCACCGCTGCTACTTTGCGCCTGCTTCATCTATGCTGGTAACGGCATCGCGGCACCTAGTGGCGCTGCAGGCATAGATGCGCCTACAAAGACCAAACACGCTAGCTTCATACTAGAGCTTGACGCAAATGTCGCGGTGCTAAAAAATCTAGACGGCGAAATTTACGCAGGGCTTGACAACGGCAAGCTCTATAAAATCACCATTAACTCTGCGGAGAATTCCGCGCGAAATTCTGCCGCCGGACAAAATTTTGCAGATCAAAATTCTGCCGCAAGCACAAATTCCGATGCGCCTGCGCCGCAGAATTCCAATGCGAAAGCAAGCGTAAATTTCACGGGAGATTCCACCGCAAATTCCGTTGCCGTAAATTCTTTAGAAAATTCCGCGAAGCAAAATCCTGCCGTGAATTCTACGACATTAAATTCCGCCTCAAATTCCGCATCGGGCGCAATATCCAAAACGCTAATTTTCGCCCTGCCCTCGTCCAAAAATTACCTAGACGAGCCGATGGGCGCTACCATATTCGACGTCGATAAACTAGGCGAAAAATACGCATTTTTATATAACGGCGACGCGTTTGAAAAGATGCTGGGCGTCTTTGCGGGCGGCGAGATTACGCACTACAAGCTGCCGATGACGGGGATTAAAAACGTCTATTTCTACGATGAAAATACCGTGATTTTGCTAGGTCTTGGTAGCGAAATTTTATATTTCGACCTACCTAGCGGCAAGGTAAGCTTTGAGCAAAAGCTCACCATCGCGTCTTTGGGTGGCAGCGCCTACGACCGCGCTAGCGGAACGCTGCTAATCTCGTGCGAAGGCGGTATCGTGTTTTATTTCGACGCGAAAGCGAAAAAACTTATGAGCCAAAAGTCCTTGCACAAGGACGGGATCTACTCCGTGGCGCTACTTGGCGATCGTATGATGAGCGGCTCGAACGATAAAGAAAGATCGTGCTACTACGAAAACGGCGATTTCGCTAAATTTTATAACGCCCGTTTTGCAGTTTTTGCCGTGGCGCTAAGCCCCGAGCTGGGTGCTTTTACCGTTGGTAACGGCGTGCGCGTAATCGATAAAGCAGGCGAGATCGTCCGCAGCATCGAGCTAGATAACGATATCATCAACTATCTGCTTTTCGAAGGAGATTATCTCGTGGGCTCGGGGTACAATAGATATATCTACTTTTGGGAGCTAAAATGAATATTTCAAGCGTCGTGATCTATCTGGGCGCAAATACCGACGTAGCGGCGTTTCGCAAGCAGCTGCAAAGCATAAACGGCTGCGAGTTTGTCGCGTGTGAGGACGGCAAGGCGGTAGCCACGATTAGCGCGGAGAGCTTCGAGGACGAGATCGCCGCATTTCGCGCGATAGAAACCATAGAGGGCGTAAGCGAGGCGATGATGATCTACTCATACTCCGATCTGGACGCAAATATCGCCGTGGCAAACTCCGACAACGGCGAGCAGATAATGCGAGAGCTGGACGAAAAAGACCCGAGCCAGATCAAATACGGCGGTAAAGTGCGAGTCTAAATCGCCGCCGCAAATTTTAAAATTTAAAATTTTACCGCTAAATTTAACTGCGCAAGCAAGTTTAGAATTTTTGCAGCAAGCCGCCTAATCGCAAGCGCGCTGCGAATTATGGGCTCGTTAAGCTTGCATTAGATAATATAGCGCAAATCTGTCCGAAGGAGTAAATTTGCGCCTGAAATACCTTTGTATAATAGTTTTTCTAATCTGGCTCTGTATATTTATTGCCTTGCTACCTGCATATAGAATTTCGGCAATCTTAGAAGCGCTTGATTTTAGCGATAAAAACCTGACGCAAAGAGAGATCGTAGAGTTAAATTTAAAAGATTACCTAAAAAAACTTCACTACTTAGATAATTATCCACAAATAGATTTCGGCAAGATGGCGGATATTCACTTAGACAAAAACGGCTATGAGAGAGCAAGATTTTCATGGTGCAACGGCGATAAATATCCCGACGACAGATGCGAATTTTGGAAGCTGGATAAAAGGCTAAATTTTGATTATCTAATGGATCTGGGCTCTAAAATTTGCAAAAACGGCGAACCTATACAAAACGCCGAAGAGATTGTAGAAAACGACGAGATTTTAAAGCTACGCCTCTTTTATCCTTGGGAGCAAGAGCATTTGATTGACGAAGATGGAGAAATTTTATAGAGAATTTTATATATATGAGGTTTGGAGATGGCGCCAACCACTCATTCGACCTATTTACTGATTTTGTATTTATAAGTAAAAATGACATACAATTACCAATTATGCACGAAATAAAAACTAAAAAACTTGACATAATTACTCTAGAAAATAGATGTTATAGAAGGCTTTTAAACTCTATATTTAGGGATATATTTTATCAACAAAAAAAGAGCATATACCCGTTTTGCTATAACTATAAAAAGATAATTGATGAAAATATGGATTGCAATAGAGAATATATATTTTCTTTCATTTCAATATACGACAAGGGGAACAATCTCGATTATAAAACGATATTTTATAATAAAAATTTATACGATTATAAACATGAGACGGACATACTTTTCAAACAATACCAAAATTTAAAGAATCAAAAGAATAAGATAAATTTTAACTCGCAAGGAGAACGCAACGAAAGCGGATATTGAGTTGCTGGGCATTGCTTGCTAGAGCTGAAGTTAAAATTCTTTCTTTTATTATCGACTACTTTAAATTTAAACTCTAATCCATAAAATTTCGCCACGCCGCGCGGTGTAGCTTAAAAATACTGCGCCGCCGCATGACGCGACCCAAAATAACCTCGCCGATACTCGCGATCTTTGCTCTAAAATTCGTCAAAGAGCGCGAGCAGCAGCTGAAATTAAAATTCGCCTTTAAATTTAAAAGCTTTGTGCCCGCGCAAAAGCGCGAGCGGATAAAAAGCCGCGAGGGCGCAAGAGCCGCAAGGCATACTTGGCATTGCGCTTTACGGGCGAAATTTTCATAAATTTAAAAGCGCCAAGCGGCGCAAGCCCTACTCGAATTCTATCTTTTTTAGATAATCGTATAAATTTAGCACCGCGATAAATAGCGTTAAAATCGCGGGCCCCAAGATCACGCCCCAGAACCCAAACGTGCTGATGCCCGAAAGCATCGAGAAGAAGATCAGCATCTCGTTGATGTTTGCGGGGTTTTCGACTAGGCGCGAATTGATAAATTTGATCACGAGCGGCTTTACGAAGCTGTCCGCGAGCGTCGAGATCAGTATCACGCAATACGCCATTATCACGATCGCGCCCGAGGTGCTGCCCCCCGCTAGCACGTATAGCGCGGTGGGCACGTAGATGAGCGCGCCGCCGACTGCGGGGATGAGCGAGCAGAAGGCGAAAAGCACCCCCATCAGCAGCGCGTCAAAGCCGAAGATCCCCGCGATGATCGAAAACAAAAAGCCCTGCAATACGGCGTTGAAGATGGTTGAGTAAAACACGACGCTCATCGTATTTGCCGTCTCGGAAAAGATATAATCGATCTGCGCGGGCTCGACGGGTAGAATTTTTTTAAAAAAGCGCTTGAAGCTCTCGCCGTAGAGGTATGCAAAAAAGCAAAACACGACGATAAGCACCATATCGACGATAAATTTCGCGCTGGACTTTCCGACGACCGAGAGATAGGAGATGATCTGCTTCGCCACGCCCGCGACATCCAGGTTCGCTAGAAACGAGCGAACCTGCGCATTAAATTTTTCAAAAGGCCCGGGCAGCCTGATGTCTAGGCTCTGAACGTAGCTAAGCGCATCGTTTATGCGCGCCATATCGAAGCTCGCAGCGTTTTTGGCGATCTCGATCACCGCGTAGATGAAGGGCACAAAAAAAAGCGCGCAGAGCAAAAACAGGCTAAGCACCGAGGCTAGCGTGCGCCTGCCGCGGCACAGCTTCGTTACTTTAGCATGCAGACCCGAGGTCGCCACCGCCATCAGTACGCCGATTGCGATCACCATCAAAAACGGCGAAAACAGATAGATCACGCAGCAAAACATCAGCAAGGTTGCGCCGATAAAAAATATCTTATTCGTCTTTGCGCGCCCGCTAGCCTTGGCAAGGCCTGCTTTCATGCCCGCAGCGGCTCCCGAAGCAGCGGCGTCGCCTAACGCGGAAGTATCGACAGGCGAGGCTTTGTCGGTTTCGACTCGGTTTTTGCTTCGATTTTCGGCAGCAGTTTTAGTCCTGCCTTCCGCGGCGTCTAGCGCAACTGCGCCTGCTTTATCGGCGGCGGTATTTGCCCCGGCGGCTTTGCTCGTTTCGGCTATGCTTTCGCTTTGATTTTCGGCAGCGGCTTCGGCTTTGTTTTTGACGACCGCTTCGCTTTCGGCGGCAGCTTTGATTTTAATCTCGGCGTTATTTACAGTCTGATTTTCAGTGAAATTTTGAGCCTCGCCTTTAGCGTTATTCTCAGCGTTATTTTGAGCCACGTTTTCGGCCTGGTTTTCATTGCAGCTTGCGGCATTGTCTTTTGGCGTCGGCAAATTTTATCCTTTTGAAATTTGATGAGCTATTTTATAAATTTTTTTATCAGATTTCGATTAAATTTTAAAATTTCATAAAATTTACGAGCGGTGTTCTCACGCGTTTTCACATACGGCACGCGACGATACAACGGATATGTTTATTGAAATTTCGAAGTAAAATTTAAAAGACTAAAGGCGGCGAGCTAGCGACAAAGCGCATACTCAAGCACTCGCCGAGCAAAACAATCCTCGGGCGACGCGTTGGCACACACATTACGAGTTGGCAGCCGTAAAACCTGTTTAAATGGAGACCAGCCCATAAAATAATATTTGAACGCCCACTGGATCCGATTAAATTTTAAATCCGAGATCACTCCTCAAACAGATTTCTCTCCACAGTCTTTAGCACGCGACCGAGCGCCTCGCGCGCCTTATCGGTTGCGATGCGGCCTTTGGCGGTCTTTTCGATGTAGCCGTTGGCGAGCAGATAGGGCTCGATAACGTCCTCGATCGTGCCCTCATCCTCGCTAAGCGCCGCCGCGATCGTGCTAAGCCCCAAGGCACGGCGCTTAGCGTCAAATAAAATTTCCAAATATTTTATATCCATCTCGTCAAAGCCCTGCTCGTCCACACCCAGCGCCTCAAGTCCTTCGCGCGCTCGATCGTGCGAAATAGCGCCCTCGTCGCGCACCTCGGCAAAATCGCGTATGCGGCGCAGCAGCCGTAACGCAATACGCGGAGTACCGCGAGAGCGACGCGCGATCTCGGCGCTGGCGTCGGCTGCGCTTTCTTTTCCGAGTTTAACAGAAGCGATCTGCACTATCCGCGCAAGCTCGGCGTGCGTGTAAAACTGCAAGCGAAACTGCATGCCGAAGCGATCCCGCAGCGGCGCCGAGATCATGCCCGCGCGCGTCGTAGCGCCGATGAGCGTGAAGTGCGGAATGTCGATCTTGATGGTCTGCGCGGCGGGACCCGAGCCGATGATGATGTCGAGGCGGAAGTCCTCCATCGCCGAATACAGCACCTCCTCGATCGCCGGGCTTAGGCGGTGTATCTCGTCGATGAAAAGCACGTCGCCGCTTTGCAGATTCGTCAAAATCGCCGCCAGATCGCCCGCCTTTTCGATCATCGGCGCGGCGGTGACCTTGATAGCGGCGCCCATCTGAGCGGCGATGATGTGCGCCAGCGTGGTTTTGCCAAGCCCCGGCGGTCCGTAGAAAAGCACGTGATCAAGCACGTCGGCACGCTTTTTCGCCGCGGCGATCGCGATGGCGAGGTTTGATTTGATCTTCTCCTGCCCCACGTAATCCTCGAAGCTCGACGGGCGCAGCGAGCTCTCCATGCTCTCATCGAGCTGCATCTTTTCGATCTCTACAATTCTGTCCATAATCTCTCTTTAATCGTTTTTAAAATTTTAGCAAGTGTAGCGAAAAATGGCTAAATTTTGACAATTTTAAAGGGACGGATCTTTGCGGGCGGAATAAAATTTGCGGTGCGGAATTTTACGGTACGCGCTTAGGACTGGGGGATAAAAAGCAGAGCACCCGTCGCGAAATACTGCGAAATTTTAGCGTGACGTTTTAAGGCTATTCATGCCGCCGCGCCCACTATGCCTTAGTGCGGAATTTTATTGTGGCGGCTCCCAAACAGCGTGCAGGTCGCTAACTGCGCTAAATTTTAATGCGTGGAATTTGATCGCGTAGAATTTAAGACTTTGGCGTTCGCGAGCAGCGATTGCAGGGCGGCGGTGCGAAATTTGAGCGCGTAGAATTTAGAGACGAAATTTAGCCACTTGAAAAATACGCACAGAATTTTACGACGTGAAATTCGGCGCTGGAATTTTAAGATATTAAATTCGGCGTCTGGAATTTTGCAGCGAAATTTTGCAACGTAATTTTGTCTCGTAGAGCTTTGATACGAATTTTGTTTTTGCGGCAGCGAGACTTCAAATTCCGCGCTTCAAACTTCCCGGTACGCAGTTGGCTAGAATTCTATCTAATGAAGTCGATCAAAATTTCGCAAGAAATTCTGCGTAGAATTTTATGCAAAATTTTGCATTGCGCGCTTGCACGGCTGGATAAAATTTCGCGCGGAGTTTTGTCTTTCGCGACTGCTTGGAATTCGGCGCGGATTGTAAAATTTACCGCTAAGCTTAACGCGGGCTCGGGCGATTAAATTTAGCCGTGCAATCTCGCAACGCCTTATCGATCGCTCTCTTTGATCAAGACACTTTTATTGTCGTCGTCACTCTTACAAAGCACTCTATAATCTGATATTTCAATTGCATATAAAAATACTACACCGTCGCTTTGAAATTTTCTCGAGCAGCCCTTGGCATATAGCTCGGCGAGTTTTGGACTATCAAGAACATAAAACTCATAGCTATCGGCAAAGTGCTCCATATAACTATAGGTGATGCTCGCCCAAGGCACCCCGCTATCGCCGCTTCTATTTAGCACGATGGTTCTGGCATTTATCGCCGCAAGCTTTGACTTTAGCTCCCCGAACGTCTTTTTGTCCCAGCCAATGAGCTTTAACCCCTCGCCTATGCTCGGCGCATTATCTTTAAAAATGGAATTTGAATAAAATTTCGTCTTATTGCCGTCCATATAGATCCAAATATACTCATCGCCGTAGGCACTTTCGATCATGACGCGCGAATTTTTAGGGAAGTTGCGATCGGCAAAAGCTAACAGATCCAAAAATTTCTCGCGATTTTGCTCGTAATTTTGCATTAACGGGGCTTTATCCAGCTCCATATCATCTTTATCAAAGAAAGAATTAAACGCAAAAAATACCGCCAAAATCGGCAGCACCTTTACGCAAAAGAGCAAGCCCAGAGCCACGGCTATGAAGGTTTTTAAAGCTTTAGCCAAATTTTCTCCTTAAATTTTATAAGCCGTTTAGGCCTGACGGCTGGTTTATGTTTGAGCTCTACGGCTACGTGCGTAAAATTTAGCGCTCGTAGCGTATTTTAGAGCTGCGGGCGCGCGAGCATTCATGAAAAGCGCTCGCGCATTGCGCTCGGCGACAGAAATAGCGCCCGCATGCAGAAGCGCGCAAACTCTCGCACGGCGCCCCGTATAAAATATACCGCGCAGAGTATCCGCCCAAAGTGCCCGCGATCTCTCGCACTAGCTAAAGCGCTCGCAATCGCTCTCGCCGAATAAATTTCAAGCGGCGCGAGCTGTTTACATAGCCTGCGGCACGCGAAAACGAAGCGTTAATTTAAGACAAGCGGAGCTTTATGGCTAGAATTTCGGCGCGTAAATTTTAAAATTTAGCCCAAATCTCGCTACTGCCTATATTCAAACTCCTCGCTTGGGAAGCTCTCGTCCTTCACTTCGCGCGCGTATTCGCGCACCGCGCCTTTTACCAGCTCGGCGCCGTCTAAATAGCGCTTAACGAATTTTGGCCGAAACTCCGTGAAAAATCCGCACATATCGCTCCACACAAGCACCTGTCCGTCTATGCCGGCGCCCGCGCCGATGCCGATGACCGGCACGTCGGTACCAAGCGCCACTTGATTTGCGACCGAGCAGATCGTCCCCTCCACCAGCAGCAGCACTGCGCCCGCCTCGACAAGCGCTCTAGCGTCGTTTAAGACCTCGCGCGCACCCTCCTCTCCGCGTCCGTTTACCTTGTAGCCGCCCGTAAAGCGCGAAAACTGCGGCTTAAGCCCGATGTGGCTCATCACGGCGATACCGTTTCGATTAAGCAGCGCCACGGTATCTGCCATATGCGCGCCACCTTCGATCTTAACGGCGTCACAGCCGGTGCTCTCATAGACTTTGGCGCAGTTTTGTAGCGCGAGCTCTGGCGTCGCGCACGAGCAAAACGGCATATCCACGACCATATACGCTCGCTTGAGCCCCCGTCTTACGGCGCGCGCGTGATAGATCATCTGCTCTACGCTCGCGCCCAGGGTCTCGGAGTGCCCGCCGAAGCTCATATTTAGGCTGTCGCCTACAAGTATCATATCGACCTCGTCGTCGAAAATTTTAGTAAAAAGCGCGTCGTAGGCGGTGATCATCACGATCTTTTCGCCGGATTTTTTCATCTCGTATAATTTAGAAAGCGTGATTTTTGACATTTTGGCTCCTTGATTTGGTTAAAATTTGAACACAATTCTAGCATAAGCCGAATTTGACATTTATAAAATTTTAAAGTAAAATGCGCGCGCATTCTTTCGGGGGTGACTTGGCTTCGACGGGAACGGATGGGTCAAGGCTGCATGTCGCTTTGGATACAGCGTATAAAATCCAAACTAAATTTAAACGCAAACAACGTTAAATTTGCTCCTGCTTACGCTAAAGCTGCGTAAGTCCAGTCGAGCCCTGCTCTGCGCCGATACTATCTAAGCGCGGCGGCGGGTAATCTCTGATAGCGTAGCTCTGCGGCGTGACGAACCGTAGGGTGAAATCCTAGTCTTTGCGCCGGCGGGTCGTTTTGGAAAGTGAGCGAGCCTGCGCGAGAACTTCACTTTTGCTAAACATGTAGAGGCTTTGGTCGTTTGTTTTCGGACTGCGGTTCAATCCCGCACACCTCCACCAATTAAGTTATCTTTAAGTTTCAATCACTTCTTTTTACTTCTCTTCAATTCCCGTATATAGGTGCTTATCTTATATTTCGATTATTTTTCTTTCCTTTTGTTTTTGTTTGTAGTATAATTGCTTCTGAAAAAATAGGGGTTTTATTAGGGGCTTTTTTCGCATTAGGGTATTTCGTAAAGAAAAACGATATAGAAAAATGGCAATGGCAATAATCTTATACTTAAAAGGAGCGAATTATGTCATTTATAGATGAGGATTACGTAAATATCGTACCGCAGGATCTGCTAGAGCGCGGTATACGCCTAAGGGAGGAGTACGGAATTTATGCTATAGCTTGGAGATTTGACGATGTAATGGAGGTACTAAAAATCGCAAGAGATAGAGATATGCTTATCGTCGGAGGGGATGTATATCGCCTAAGCGGCGATGAGCCCATCATCACATACGACAGCTGGAGTATTAAAGCAGAAGATGACGATGCATTCGAATTGGCGATCGAATATATCACTAATTATCGCGCTAGAAACGGAGATGACTTTGCATACTGCCCAGTCATTAGCCCTGGGCGGGTGCCCAAATGAAAATTTTAATTGAATTGTGTATAGGAAATTTCATAAAAGCATAAGGACACATTTAAGCAGGTCGAATTTGAATTCGGCGTAAAAAAAGAGGATTGGAAAAGGCGTTAAATTTGGAAAGGATCAAGGAGAAACGCTGTAAAATTTAAAATTTTAGAACCGAGGCTTTATGAAAGATATAAGGATATGGTTATAGAAGCGCGAGGACGAAAGGGTGAATACGGCATTGATGGCCAAAATAGATATTTTATTAAATTTGATAAATTTCACCAAAGATATAAGCGCGATAAAAAGCGACTTGGCAAAGATAGGCTTTAATAGCGAATCGGAGCTTGTAACAATAACTAAAAATACTATTGTAAACATCTTAAATAGGGTCATCGATAAAGAAATTTCATATGATCTCCTTGAGGAATGGGCAAATTTAATAGAGTGTCGCGAGGATATAGGATATGAGGATGAAATTTTGCAAGAGATCATATTTGAGCTGGCAAACCCTTGCCTTTATGGAGAGATAGACGAAGAGAAGATTTGTATGATTTTAGATAAAATTAAATGCGGGCAGAGCGAGACGAATGATATTAGAGAAAAATATTGATATTGTGGGCGAGAGGGCTATTTTACTAATGGCACTGGGCTCATTACAGGCATTGGAGCACCAGGCGATTACCATAGATGAAAGCCAAAGAATTTTTTTCACCCTATATCTCAACGCATTTGGAAAAAAATAAGGTTAATGAACGCGTTATAGATATAATAATCGAATGCTGCGAATTAGAGGATATTTTTGAGCTAATTCCTACAAAATATATGGAAACTTTGCAAATATTGCAGAATAGAATAATAGAAATTTTAAAGCAATACGATGAGGAAACTAGAAAAAGATGGGTAATTATAGATGAGGGGTAGCCTCTATAGCTCCGTTTTTGCGAGCAGGCGAGCGGGTAAATAAAATTTGACTCAAGAAAAGTTAAAAACTTTCAAGGAATTTTTAACTTATCTTGAACCTTTAAAATTTTAACATCACGATAGAAACTCTGTGTAAATTTAAGTCCTTCCAATACTTGATAGTGCTATTAACAAGATTAGTGTGCAATATATGTGAATCATAGATTTTAGATAAATCGGCAAATTTTACAGTTTAAAGAGTTTAATGTATCTTATTTGATGACTTTATGAATTTTAAGCTATTAGTTTAAAAATAAATTTAGTAGATAAAATCCTCTGATTTAGATAAAACACATTTTTCTTATACCGCAATGAAGACAAGAGTAAAATTTTAAAGCCACGATGCTGTGATATAAATTTAAAGATATTGGTTGCAGAGGGTGGATTTGAACCACCGACCTTCGGGTTATGAGCCCGACGAGCTACCACTGCTCTACTCTGCGATATGAGAAGCGCAAATGAATTTTAAATAGCATTCACGAAAGTGGATGGGGTAGGAGGATTCGAACCTCCGAATGATTGGACCAAAACCAATTGCCTTGCCGCTTGGCTATACCCCAAGAAAAAGGACTTTAATTATACAAAAACTTTAACCAAAAGTCAAGATTAGTCTTAAGCTCTATTAGCGGATTAATGAAAATCAGCAAGACTCAACGAATAAATTATATTTATATAAACAAAAAAAGGCTCTAGCTGAAGCTAGAGCCTTAAAAAAATATCTATACTAAAATATTAGTTATAGTTAACGTTTTTACCACCGAACTTAAGACCAGTATCCTTACTAATTCTGGCATTAATTTGTGATAGACCAGGCATGCTCCATACTTGTGCGCATAGACCACCAGTACTATTAACAGTTACAGAGATTGTATCATTTCCAGTAGTAGGAGAATGAGCTTCAAAGCAGCTTAGTGATTTAACTTTTACTGGATTAGCAACATTTGTCATAGCACTAACATCGGTCGAAAAATTACCTTGAGATGTATAATAAGCACCCAAATCTGTTACCATAGTCTGAATGTTAGAAGCTGCCTTAGAAACCTCAGCATCATCACGAGTAGCTGCAAGTCTTGGGATAGCAACAGCTGCCAAAATACCTAAAATAACGATAACGAAGATCAACTCGATCATAGTAAAACCTTTTTTCATGGTTTACTCCTTAAATAAAATTCATCCCGCATACCTATATGCGAAACTTGGCGGAATTATAGAGAAAAATTTAAAAATTGTCAATAGTTTTTAGCAAATTTTTTACAATTTATTTACAAAGTCCGATTCTGCGGGCATTTCAAAATCAAAATTTCAAGCTCATTTGATCTATTAATGTATTATAGTGGCGCCTCTGCACATTGATACTATAAAAAATTATTTGCTTTCATTATCGTACGTCACGATAAACCAAATGACTATTCGATATACAGGATACTACAACCCGTATCTCTTCGTAAGAATTCCATACTCCTCTACGCGTCTATCGCGCAGAAACGGCCACCAGCGGCGCACATTTTCGCATCTTTGCATATCGATGGTTACGACTTCACATAGCTCATCGGTGCTATTTGCGCGAAACAGCTGTTCGCCCTGTGCGCCAAAAACAAAGCTATTGCCCCAAAATCTAATCCCCTCTTCGCTGGCAAGCTGATCTACGCGCTGTTTATTCGGCAGCACCTCTAAAGTTTCGCCGTTAAATTTTATCTCTATCGAAATCTTTAAATTCCCTCGCGCCGCCTCATTTTTCGCGGGCAAAATTTCGCCGCCGATCGCCATTTTGTCGCTGCCCGTTAACGCCCCGTTATTAAAAGATAAAATTCCACCCTCGCTTAAAATTTTACTCTCGCCGCTCGCATCCATAGAGCGTAAAATTTTATCGCTGGCTGCTCTGCCGTCGTTTGCTACCGAAATTTCATTTCCCCCGGATAAAATTTCATCCGGCGAGACTTCGCTAAGCGCAGTGCTTTCAAAGCCCACGCGATTTACGGCGATTACGGGCAGGGAGTTTGCCACCGCATGCCCGCGCTGTACCGCCACCCAAGCCTCCAGTTGGCGTGCTTTTTCGTCCTCACCGTCGCCGTCGAACCACCCGATCGCAGTCGGATATATGAGTAGCTCCGCGCCCCGTAGCGCCATCGCGCGCGCCGCCTCGGGATACCACTGATCCCAGCACACGAGCACGCCGAGCCGTCCCACGCTCGTATCTATGGGCTCAAAGCCCAGATCGCCCGGCGTGAAATAAAATTTTTCGTAAAACTGCGGATCGTCGGGTATGTGCATCTTGCGGTACTTGCCGGCGATCCTGCCGTCGCGCTCGAAGACCACGGCGGTGTTGTGATACAGCCCTGCGGCGCGACGCTCGAAAAGCGAGCTTACCAGCACGACGCCAAATCTCTTCGCCACCTCGCTCCACAGCCGCAAATCGCGCTCGAAATCCTGCGCGTAATCGAAATTTTCGGTATTTTCGCGCTGGCAAAAATAATGCGTCTGATGAAGCTCTTGCAAAACGATTAATTGCGCGCCCTTCGCCGCTGCGCGCGCGATGAGTTCGATACTGCGCGCTATCGTGCGCGCCTTGGTGCCTTCAAATTTATGCGAAATCAGCCCAACTTTTAAAATTTTCATATTTTTCCTTCGGTCTAAATTTAAAGCCTGAATTTATTCATGCACGAGCAGTGCAGCGAGCCGTTTTGACGGATGAAAACGCGCGCATTCACCCCCACTACTTCGCGATCCGCACACGCCGCACGCAGACGCGACAGCGCCAGCTCGTCCGCCGCGCGATTTGGATCGTGCGGATCTGCGGGGTCCGCGTAGGTGGGCACGATGAGCGCGCCGTTTAAAAAGACGAAATTTGCGTAAGTCGCGGGCAGCCTGCGCCCCCGATAAAAGATCGCGCGCGGGATCGGCAGTTCGATCACGTCGTATCCGAGCGATGAAATTTCATCTTTCATCGCGCCAAGCTCTGCGTAATGCAGATCACTCGGATCGTCGCACGAGCTTATCGCCACGACACGCGGGCTTAGAAAGCGTGCGAGGGTATCTACGTGGCTATCGGTGTCGTCGCCCTTTATAAAGCCGCGTCCCAGCCAGATTATGTTTTTCAGCCCGAAAATTTCACGCAGCCGCGCGTCCAGCTCGGCCTTGCTTAGGGAGTTACGATTTTCGTTTAGCAAACACGCGCTCGTAGTCAGCATCGTGCCCGCGCCGTCAAAATCGACGCTGCCGCCTTCTAAGATCAGATCCACGTCTCGCAGCGGGCGGGCGCTCGCGGCGTAAAGCTTAGAATTTAACGCATCGTCCTTGGCACTTGCAAACTTGCCGCCCCAGGCGTTGAAACGAAAATTTAGCCCCATGATTTTACCGCCCTCCTCTACGTCGATCGCGCCGTAATCGCGGATCCACGTATCGTCGGTATCGATTTGCGCGAAGCTCGCGTTTGCTAAGCCGCCGCAAATTTGCTCAAAATCCTCGCGGCTCGGCGCGATCGCGACGATCGGCTCAAACCTCGCTGCAGCGGCGATAAAGTCGCGATAAGCCGCCCGTATCTCGCCCAAATACGGCGCCCAGTCGGTGCCCGCGTGCGGCAAAGATACCAAAAGCGCCTCTTGCTCTTCCCATTCGGCGAATGCTCTCATTTTTGCTCCAAGATTAAAATTTCACGGATTATAGCGAAAAAAATATTTGTAGATGGTGCGCCCGGAGGAATTCGAATCCCCGACCTTTTGAACCGCAATCAAATGCTCTATCCAGCTGAGCTACGAGCGCACGAATAAAAAGAAAACGGGATTATAGCGTTTTTAGCTTAAATTTAGCCAAAAACCGAAGTAAATTTTAAATTTTAACGCGGCGGCAAATCCAGCACAAGCACGACGGCTCGAGCGCGATCACGGGTCGGCTGTACGACCGCATAAAATTCTTAAATCGAGCATCTGCTACGGATCGCCGTATAATTCGCGCCGCGAGATTAAATTTTAAAATTTTACGCTGCTTTTAAATTTTATGCAGCGGCACAGCGACGACGCAAGACGGCAGGCGCAACCAAAAATCGCAAGCTGCACGCGCCTATCACGATAAACGAGATGCGATCTAAACGGCGCCGGCATTATCGAGCCAAAACCTCGCCTTGATATGCCCAAATAAGATTCGCCGCCGCAAAGATCGGCAGTATGAATCAATACTATTATTTAAAATGCAAGGGCGCGGCAGTAGCGCAATGTACTCGATTGCGGCCAAAAAGCCACCTCGCAAGCAGCGCATAAATTTAATCCGCTTCGCAAAACGTTCAAATTTAAAAATCCGTTTCGCCAAAAACGTCTAAATTTAAGAAATCCGCTCCATTAAAACATTCAAAATTTAAAAACTCGCGGTCGCCTCGCGCGCGAATCGAATATAAAATCACGCAATCACGAAAAATAAGCCGAATCCCGCGCACAATAAATAAAATTTAAATACTTTTTTGCTACCATAACGCAAATTTAAATAGGGGTATGCAAATGAATAAACGAAGTTTCTCGTCGCGCTGGGCTTTCATCATCGCCTGCGTGGGCTCTGCCGTGGGTATGGCAAACGTTTGGGGCTTCCCCTACAAACTCGGCACGAACGGCGGTGGCGCGTTTCTGCTGATCTATCTATTTTTTATCGCACTGTTTTCCTACGCGGGGCTTAGCGCCGAGTACGCCATCAGACGCCGCGCCAGAACGGGCACATTAGGCTCTTACGAATACGCGTGGAAAAGCCGCGGACTCGGCACCGTCGGCAAGATCATCGGTTGGCTGCCGCTTGCGGGCACGCTTTTTACGCTGTTTTTCGGCGCGCACAGTATCGAAAAAACCAACAAAATCATGATGCCGCTATTTTTCATCCTTTTTGCGGTGCTTGCGGTCAAGGTCGCCATGCTACCGGGCTCGGGCGCGGGGTATAAATTTCTATTCACGCCCGATTTCGGCAAGCTCGGCGATCCGATGGTGTGGATCTCTGCGATGGGACAGGCGTTTTTCTCGCTTTCGATCACAGGCTCGGGTATGATCGTTTACGGCGCGTATCTGCCTAAAAACGAAGACGTCGTCTCGGCTGCGAAAAATACGGCGTTTTTCGATACGCTTGCGGCGATGGTGGCCGCGCTAGTGATGATCCCTGCGGTCTTTGCGTATCACACCGATCCCGCCGCGGGTCCGGGGCTACTTTTTGTGACGCTACCTAAAATTTTACAAGATATGATCGGCGGGCAAATTTTTGCGATTATCCTCTTTACGGCAGTGATCTTCGGCGGAATTTCATCGCTTCAAAATATGTTTGAAGTCGTCGCCGAGTCCTTGATGCATAAATTTCCGCGCCTAAACCGCACCTGCACGCTCGTACTTTTGTGCGTGATCTGCTTCGGCGTGGGCGTGAATATGGAAGCGATCGTCAAATGGGGGCCGTGGATGGACTTCGTATCGATCTACATCATCCCGATCGGCGCGGTCATCGGCGCGGTTTCGTGGTTTTGGGTGATTAAAAAAGATGAAATTCTGGACGAAGTAAATTCGGGCGCATCCAAACGATACGGCGCGTTTTGGTACAACACGGGGCGCTTTTTATACGTGCCGCTGGCGCTACTGCTTTGCATAATCGCGCTAAGCATGCATATTTCGTTTTGAGTTAAATTTTATCATCGAAGTATGAGATTAAAAAATTTAATCTGCAATGAATAAAAGGATCGATTGTATGAGCGATTTAGAAAACAAAAATTCGCCAAAGCCCGAATTGCGCGAATGGGATTCGAGACCTACGAAAATCCGCGAAAAATCCAAGCTTTCTAAATTCGCAGAATATTCGATGCCTATTTATGCGCTTATATCTTTATCGGTGTTTTTTATACCGATAAAAGTTTTAGATAAAAGCGAAGCCTGCGCTAGTTTCGTTAAATTTATGAAAGGAATTTTTCCGAATATCGAAGCCTTTGAAGCTATTAGCGCAATGCCCCAGGTTACAGCTTTTTACGTAAGTTTTATGTGGATTTGGGTGATTGTTTGCTCAGCTTTGATGATTTATCTTAGTTTTTACAATATGCCAAATATCTATGATTTAAAAGTTTTTCCAAAAGGAATTCCCGCTATTATATTTACGTTTTTCTTAGGATATCTGGGAACTACGTATTATTATCTAGGCGAAATGGCTACCGGAGAAATAAGCTTCGGACTAAAAAGCTTCAACCTATATTTTACCTCGAAAATTAAGATGTATTTTTGGATTACATTTTTCTCTCTATGGTTTATTGCCGGTTGCGGCGTTGGTTCTTGGGGTTTGATCTTTACAATCTGTGGTTTTAAAAATTTGAAAAAATATTAATCAAAAGATTTGAAGAATGGGTTACCTTATAGGCGATAAGCTGATCAACATCGGGCTCATTTTGTTTTTCGGCGGCTTTGGCTTTGTATGCTATATAAACGGCGTATTGGGCATCGGCAAAGACTATATGCAGCGCAATAGAATAGACTTGGTGCGCTGGATGTTTAGCCCGAGGCACATTTTGCGCTCCAACACCCCGTTTGATTCGAGCGAGCCGCTAGAATTAAAATTCAAAGAGCCCAAAAGCAAGCACATAATCTACAATTTCTTCGAGTTTATCATCCATTATGCGATAATTGCGCCATTTTTAGCGATATATGCGGGGATTTTTCTATTTTGCGCAGGGCTAGCCATTAAAATTTTATCCTAAATTTAAAATTTGCGACACGGATGCAGAGCGGGCATTGCATAGACGCCGTTTTCGTTGCAGAATTTCAAATTTTACGCCGCATCTCTTGCTAAGCATGCTACACTTATTATATTTTAAGAGATAAAATTTCAAAATTTTATCGCCGAATCCACGGCTTGTGAAATTTATGCCGTATTTTCTGTTTCTTGGGGCGGGAAGGGGGCCCCCATTGCGAGGCCGCACTTCTCGCGGGCGCCGCCTCCGCAGTACCGCATTGCTCTGCTCGCCCGCAAACCCCACCTAACCTCCGACGACGCTATACGGGCGAGCTGCGCTCGCGTTAAATTCTTTCTATTGCGGCTACGCCGCATGAAATTCCGTATCGATAAATTTTTAAAATTCCACTACCACTAAATTTTTATCGTATTTGGAATTTTAAAATTCCATCCGTAGCTGCTAAGCCAATTTATCTGCCGATAAATCATCAAACTGCCGACCGACCGCAAAACCGAAACGGCTTGCGGCGATGGAATTTAAGCAATGCGAGCTCAAATTCCATCCACGGCACGGCTCCTCCGTGGCGCGTTCATTCTGGCAGCAGTGCGACCGCAGCCGCACTCTATTAAATTCTATTCGGAGCCGTTCTCGCCTTGTTTAAATTCTATCGCACAAATTTTGCCGAGTGCTAAGGCGGAGGATGAACCGCCTTTACTTTGTTTAAATTCCGCCGCACCGACCGATCGCCGACCAGCCGCAGGATCGGTTACCAGCTCACTTACAGGACCGATCGCGCAAAACCGAAGCAGCTCGCCAGAGCAAACGATCTAGCAAAACCGATGAAAACGACCGCAGATAAACCTGTCGTCAAACCAAGGGATCGTCGAAGCAGACGGATCGCCGAAGCACCAGATCGGTCGTCGGTTTGGTTTCAAAACCGCTTGGTACGCCAAATGAGCAGGCCGATTAACAATCCGAGCCGCAAATCCCCGACCGATTGCAATCCGAGCGAACTGATCCGCAAATAAGCAGACGGGCTAACGAGCTAGACGATCTAGCCGCAAATTGCCGACTAATTGCGAGCCGAGCCGCTAAGCCGCCCGGTCACAGACCCGCTTTCAAGCCGCCCTGCCGCAGGTTAATTCTGAACCTACCCAAGCCGTAAGCATAACCCGAAGCCGTCCGGTCCGGTCGTAAGCCGATCTCAAAGCCGCCCGGCAAGCGGGCTAGCCTCAAAATCGCCCAAGCCGCAAGCCAGTCCCGAAACTACTTGGTTGCAAGCTAAACTAGAAGTCGCACAATAAGCAGGCTAATCCCGAAACCGCCGCTTACTCTACGTAAATTTTATAATCCCCGTAGCCGCGTGCGTCCATCTCCTCAAGTGGTATAAATTCCAAACTCGCGCCGTTGATGCAGTATCTCATACCGCCCTTATCTCTCGGTCCGTCCTCGAAGACGTGTCCTAAATGGCTGCCTCCTACGCGGCTAGAGACCTCGACGCGCTGCATACCGTGGCTGTCGTCCCTCTCATACGCGATCGCATCGGTCGTTATCGGCTTTGAAAAGCTCGGCCAGCCGGTGCCGGAGTTGTATTTGTCGGTAGAGGAAAAGAGCGGTTTTTTCGACACGATGTCGACGTAGATACCCTTTTTATAATTCTTGTCGTATTCGCTAGAAAACGGCTGCTCGGTCGCCTTTTCCTGCGTGACTTGATACTGAAGCTCGGTCAAATTTTTCTTCAGCTCCTCCTTGCTTTGCACTTTAAATTTTTCATCGTCCTCAAGCGGCTTTTTAGCGAGGCGCAGATCGATATGGCAGTAGCCGCCCGGGTTCTTGTCTAAATAGTCTTGGTGGTAATTCTCCGCCTTGGCGTAGTTTTTAAGCGGCATAACCTCGACCGCTATCTTTTCATCATATTTGCTCTGCTTAAAGGCTACGAATTTACGCGCCGTCTCGCCGCTCGCCTCATCGGTGTAGTAGATGCCCGTGCGATACTGGCGACCGCGGTCGTTACCCTGCTTGTCGATCGAGAACGGATCGATGATGCGGAAATAATGCGCCAAAATTTCAGGCTCGCTGATGACGTTGGCGTCGTATTTTAAGTGTAGCGTCTCGGCATGATCGCTGCTATGTAAGCCTTCGTAGCTTGCTTTATCGCTCTTGCCGTTGGCGTAGCCCACCTGCGTCGCGACTATGCCGTCGAGCTGTTTGTAATACGCCTCCATGCCCCAAAAGCAGCCGCCTGCTAGATAAATTTCTTTTACGTTTGCGTTCACGCCGCCTCCTTTAACTTTAAAATTTGCGTCCGACGCACCGGCGCTGTTGCCGCCGCCTGCAGCATTGAGCGCGACTAAATAACCTGCCGCCAAAGCAAAGAGGCAGATTAAAACTTTAGAAATTTTCATTTTGATCCTTTCGTTTTGAATTTTGCGCAATTTTACAATCCATAAATGAAATGAGAGTGAAATTTTGCCGAGTTTGATATTTGCCACAAACGGCGAAATTTAAAGACGCGCGAGCGCGGCGCGGTAAAATTTGCCTCAAAATTTTGAGGCTACGGCAAAATTTACGTTAAGTTGCGCGCTGCAATAAAACCGCAACAAGGCTGCGCCGAAATCGCGCGTCGCAATAAAACATTCGCCCAAGCCGCGTGCGCCGCGCTATTCTACGTAAATTTTAAAATTTAGAGCACACCAAAGTCCGTGAACTTGCGTAAATTTTAAAATTCCTAACAAAACACAGCCGAGCGACCTTTGTAAATTTAAACCGATAAATTTATATCAAACTGCACGGACATAGCGGCAAACCTAGCATTCTGCCGATTAAATTTAAAATTTACGCGCCGCCGCCGCGAGATAAAATTTCGCGACTATTCAGGAGTGGCGAGTGATTAAATTTAAACTGCGCGCACCGATACGTAGCGGTATGTCGCGTAGCCAAAAACCCGCGCCGTGCAGTAGTATAACGAAGCGCGAACAGTCGGATTCGCACTGCCTCCGCCACGTAGCGGAGAGTACAGCCAAATTTACATCGCGCACGGCTGCGTAGCGGAGGCAGCCAGGTCCGCACCGCGCCCGCTACAAAACGAGCGACGAGATCCGCTCCGGCACGGTTTTCAAGATTTGCAACGGCATAAAAAGTTACGAAGCTATCGCAATAAATCCGCCCCGACGCAGGCGAGCAAAATTTAGTGCAAAAAGTGGCGCACTCCCGTAAAATACATCGCCATGCCGAATTCGTCGGCGCTTGCGATCACCTCATCGTCGCGGATGCTGCCGCCGGGCTGCACCACCGCCGCGACGCCCGCGGCATGGGCGATCTCGATGCTGTCTTTAAACGGGAAAAACGCCTCGCTGGCAAGCGCGCAACCGCTCAGATCGACGCCCACGTCGCGAGCCTTGGCCACTGCCGCACGCGCGGCGTCCACGCGGCTCGTCATACCCATGCCGATCGCGACCATCGCGCGATTTTTGACGTAAACCACGCAGTTGCTCTTCGTAAGCGCGGCGATCTGCCACGCGATTTTTAGATCGCTAAGCTCGCTCTCGCTCGCCGCGCGCTTGGTGACGCAGCGGGCATTTGCGACCTCGCCCGCGCCCACGTAGTCGCGCTGCTGATATACAAAGCCGCCGCCAATGAATTTAAAATCATACTTGTCGTTTTCGCGAATCAAAAACTCCCCGCCCTGCTCGAAAATTTTAATGCGCTTTTTCTTTTCAAATACCGCAAGCGCCGCGGGCGTGACGCGAGCGGCAAGGATAACTTCGACAAAAATTTCATTGATCTTATACGCCAGCTCCTCGTCCAAAACGCCGTTTATCGCCACGACGCCGCCGTATGCCGAAACGGGGTCGCATTTTAGCGCCTCGGTGTAGCTTTCAAGCAGGCTCCCCTTTACGGCGAAGCCGCATGGATTAGCGTGCTTGCAGATCGCTACCGCAGGCGCCTCCCCAAAGCTGCTAGCGAGCATCAGCGCGCCGTGCATATCGGTCATATTGTTAAAGCTCGCCTCGCCCTTTAGGCTCTTAAAGTGCTTGCTAAAAAAGTCCTCGAACTCGTACAGCGCGCCCTTTTGGTGCGGATTTTCGCCGTAGCGAGTATCGAAGACCTTGCTGCCCGTGATAAATTTTTTCGCGCCGAAGCCTCCGTTAAAGCGCTCGTTCATATAGTTTGCGATCATCGCGTCGTAGGCTGCGGTGTGCTCATAAGCTTTAATCATTAAATTTTGCCTAAATTTCAGCTTCTCGCTCTCGTCCGCGCCGCTTAAATTTTGCAAAACCGCGCCGTAATCAAGCGGGCTAGTAACGACATAGACGCTTGCGAAATTCTTAGCTGCCGAGCGCACCATCGCGGGGCCGCCGATATCGATATTTTCGATAATCTCGGAAAAATCGTCGGTGCGGGCTACGGTCGCTTTAAAAGGATATAAATTTACGCACACGAGATCGATGCCGCCGATGTCGTGCTGCGCGGCTTGGCTTGCGTGATTTGCGTCGTTTCGCTTATATAAAATTCCGCCGTGGATTTTGGGATGCAGGGTTTTAACCCGCCCCTCAAACATCTCGGGCGAGCCCGAGTATTCGCTAACCTCGAGCGTCGCGACACCATTTTCGCGCAGAAGCTTAAACGTGCCGCCCGTGCTTAAAATTTCAAATCCGAGCTTCTGTAGCCCGCGAGCAAACTCTACGACGCCCTCTTTATCGCTGACGCTGATTAACGCTCTCATCTTTTCTCCTTTTAATTTATTCGCATAATTTTTTAAAAATCAGCTCGCGCATGTCGTTTGCGTTAAGCTGAAAATACAAAATCGCCTCGCGGCGAGCCTTTTGATACTCGCGCCTCGTTTTTTCATCTGCTGCGCCGAGCTTTGCGCCGTTAAATTTCGCCATACGCGCCGAACTCAGCTCTTTTAGCCTCTCGCCGCCCGAAGAAATGCCGCCGCTATAATTAAACCACTCTTTACTTTGAAAAATATTAAATAAAATTTGAAAATCTACGAAATTCCCCTTATTGTACTCGGCGCAGACCCCGTTTTTGTCGCTTACGGCGTAGATCGCGCCGTATCTGCGCTCGAAAAAATATAGTTTTATGAGCTTTGCATTTTTGTCTAAATTTGCGCCGCTACCGCCTAAAATCGCAAGCTTCGCATCGCCTCGCGTTTCGTAAGGGCCTAAAATCGTGCCGTTTTCGTAGAGATTGCCGCCGTAAAAAGCGTATTTCGTATCGCCAAGCTCGTCCGAAAGAACGTAGGTTTTATCGCTTGCAGGCGAGTTTTTGCCAGCGCAGCCGAGCAGCGACAGAGCCAAAAACAGAGACGAGATAAAAAATTTCATCGCAAAAATCCTTTAAATTTTAAAATTTTGCCTAATTTATGAAGCGGAATCGGCAAAGCGAAATTTGCTAAATTTACCGCATTTACCGCGCGCAATTTTAAATTTACTTTTCAAATGCCGCCTCTTTGCTCGCGCGGACGTAAATTTTAAAATTCTGCGCCGCTTGCAAAGGCTAAATTAAAAGCCGCGACGCGAAACGTAAATTTAAATCGCAGCGCGAATTTAGCCGCAAGGGCCTGCGCAAATCGGCTAAATTTAAAATTTCGCGGCGCAACTTTTATCGCCAAGCTAGGTTGGCGCCTCCTCTTGCCGCTTTTTAAAATTTTAAATTTACCTGCACATTTTGTTTTTCAGCTCATCCATAAGCGCAGCTATATCGTCGCCTACGAGCTCCATTAACGCCGTTTGTCGCTGCTGCTCGCTCATATTTTTTGCAAGCGCAGGGCTTAGATATTCATATTTTTCATCGCTGCTTAGTACGCGCGAGTTTGAAATATAGACCTTGGCGCTATAGGAGCTGACGAACGCCTCGCCGTCGTAAACGCTTCGATAAATCGTAATATCCACCAAATAGCCCGATTTGTAAGCCTCGCAAATGCCGCCCTCGTGGTAAAGCTTCACCACCTTCACGCCGCTTCTTGGATCGAAAAGATACTTGTTGTAGCTCTTTAAATTTTTACTTTTAACCGCGCTATCGTCGGTGTAGGCGTAGGAGCCTCCCTGCCCGTCGGTCGCGACGCCGAACTCCGCCTCGCCTATCTTTTCGTATTTGCCCAGTAGCTTGCCGTTTTCATACACCTGATCCGCGCGCACCTCATAGACCTTCGTTTGGTTGCGGTCGAAAATTTTTAAAGCGTCGCCGCTCCCGGCCTTTGAAGGCGTAGCGAAGCAGCCCGCAAGCAAAAACCCAGAAAAGATTAAAATCAAATTTTTCATTTTTCCCCTTTTAAAATTTTAAGGCGCGCGGTATCTCGCGCACGCCGCAAAATCGGTAAAATTTAAAGCGCATCAAGCGCGCCGTAATCTAAACGCACAAGCGCGATAAATTTAAATTATGCGCGGTAAATTCCGCATTGCGCGCCATAAATTTAAAGGCGCCGGGCTAAATTTAAAGCCGCGGACGCGCCGCTCAATCGATTAAATTTAAAACCGCACCGTTTGATAAACAAGCGCGCCATGTTTGCAAAAACCCTACGCGCCGCCTATTTAAATTTTGCGCGCTCGTTTAAATTTTGCGCGCCGATTTAAATTTTATAAGCCGCAAATTTAAAGCGGCGCGAAATCCAAAACAGCACTAAATATAATAGATGCTGTTTTTGATATTTTTGCCGTCGATCTCGTTTTTGCGCCACGAGCTCTCGTCGTTTAGTACGATCCAGCGCTTCTCCTCCTCGCGATAAAACCAGTCCTTGTCGATCTGATAGTAGATCTGACATCCCGAAATTTCGATGATATTGGCGATATTGTTGTCGTGATAGTTGTTCTCGTCGAAGTCGGTGAATGTGCGCTGCCCCATCTCGGCGTAGAGCTCGTTTAAAATTTGAAGCATCTCGCTTAGGCGCGTATCCATCTTCTCGACCTGAAGCCCAAGCTCGTTAGCCTCTCTGAATAAGATCGGATAGTCGTGCGACGGATAGCCGCTGTTTAGCTTGTCGCTGATAAAGGCGATCTTTTGCTCATCTTCGAAGTGATAGCGCAGAATTTCGCGGCAAATTTTAAGCGACAGGCTGCTTGCGCGATCGACGGCGCCGAAAACGAGCGGATGGATATATTTATAAAGCTCCTTGTACGGGTTCTCGTCGTTCGGGCGCTCGTTATTTTTCCAAAGCTTCACCACGCGGCTTAGCTCGTCCATCGATACGTTGGCTTGATCGTTGGTGTTCGTAACGGGCGAAAGCTCGTGTCGTAGCGAGGTATCGACTGACGTGAGATAGCCTAGCGGCCCCATTAAAATTTTATTCGCCCCAAGCGCCATCATCGTAGCCGCCGAAGCGCAGTTTGCGGGCACTAGAGCGATCAGCTCGTCGCAGTGGTTGCGCAAAATCGAGACGATCTTAAGCGAGGCGATACCGCTGCCGCCGTCAGATTTGATGTAAAGGTAGAGCTTTTCGAAATGCTTGCCCTTTAGGTGGTCGTTGATGCTGATCGCGTCGTTGCCGCAGACGCTGCCCGCGCCCGAATTGAAGTAGGTAAGCAGCGGCGCGCCCAGATATTTCTCGATATTGGTGATCACCTCTTGCGTTTGCTTCATCAAGATCGGCGGTTGCTTCGCCGCCTTTTTGACGCCCTGCTTCTGCGGCTCTTCGTCTTTGGATAAAAATCCCATGTTTTTCCTTTCATGTTGGTTTGGTTTTTAAAATTTTATCTTACAAATATCGCGCAATTTGTCCCGGTGCCACTCGATGCTCTCTTTCACCGTATTGCCTAGAGCCGTATGCGGGCTTTGCAAAAATGCCCTATTATTTTTTAGTCTTGAGCCCACGTATTCATAGCGCGAGATCACGTTTGCGCTCGCGTTTTGCGACACCGAAGCCGAAAACGAGTATGAATAAAGCGGCGCGGAGGAAGCATAGCCGCCAAAGTGCTCTTTTAGGCTTACGAATTTGCCCTCCGCAAAGGCCTTGCAAACGCCGCCGCTCGCGGAATACTCGGCGATTCGCAGCTCTTTATTGGGCGTAAAAACGTAGATCGTAAATTTATTTAGAGCTCTTTGCAAAATTTGATCCCCAGCCACATTCATCCCTCTTTCGTCCGTAAATAGATAGAGATTGGAGCCCACCTCTTCGTATTTTCCTAAGATCGCGTCATCTTTAAAAAGCACGCCGCCTGAAATTTTATACTCGGTGACGGTCTGCCCGTCATAGCTCATCATCACGGAATTTTCCGGATGCAGCTCGGTTTGCGAATACTTTACCTTCATACAGCCTGTAAGCAGCATGGCCGCCGCAAACAGCGTTAAAATTTTAATTTTATCCATAACTCCCTCGAAGTTTATCTGCAAAAATCGTCTAAGATCATGGTTTTAAGACCTTCGATCGTCTTTTTGAAAAATCCGGCCACAGCCAACTCCTCCGCAATATATTTCGTATCTTTGCGATCGACCGCTTTTTCAAAATTCATATTTTTATATGCGCTTAGTCCTTTCGAGCTCATATTTTGCACCGAGCTCTCGCTTTTTGAAATTCTACCGTCCGCATAAAGCCAATCGCCGTCTTTAAACATATTTGAAGTATAGTCGAAATTTACGTATCTGCCTGCATTATAGACGCTGCAAATCCCATCTTTGTGCCAAATGCTAAATACCATAGCTCTTTCGTCGTTAAAAAGATAGAATTTCATCCGCTTGGCATTCAGCGCAGACTTATAGTTATTGCCGTAAGACTTGCCCGCCTCATCAAGCACAAGCATCCTAAACTCGCTTCTATCCATAGAATACACGCCCAAGCTTCTGCCGTTTTCATACAGATCCTCGCCCGCAAATTTATAGATCACGGTTTTGTTGCCGTCGTAAAATTTAAATTCCTTATCGCTTTTAGCTGGGCTCAATATCCCGCATCCTCCAAGTAGTGCCGCCAAAACGGCAAAAATTATAAAATTTTTCATTTATCACTCCTCAAATTTAATCCAACCTTTTAGACTTTTCTCTACAAAGCAGACCAAGAAGCGTAGCACCGCTAAGCACGACGGATGCTTGCACATGATCTGCTACTGTCGAATTTAGTTTTTCTAAAATTTTTTTATCCACATAAGATAACTTTTCATTAACGAAATCATACCTGGATGAAATTTTCCCCATTCCTTTTCTTGACATCAAAACATCATAACTATATGCCACGATCGGCTCGCCTCGTGAATACATAGTAATATACTCCTTTATATGTATATATTTTCCTGCGGACAATGCTTTACAAACGCCGTCATTATGGCTATAAGAGATCACTTTAATAAATTCGTTCGGAACGAATATTATCTCCGTAATTTTTTTAGAATTATGTTCCTTTATCGCACTGAGATCTATATAACCATTTCCCATTTCATCCGTATAAATGTGCATACCAAGTCCCGGTGCCGTAAGATATTTGCCTAACACTTTGCCATTTTTATAGAGTTTTCCGTTATGGGCTCGGTATCTGGTGGAAATATTTTTGTCAAAGCTTAACATTACGATATCTTCCGAGTCGGCAATTCCGTTTTGATCTTTTTTGCCCGCGCATCCCCCAAGTAGTGCCGCCAAAACGGCAAAAATTATAAAATTTTTCATTTATCTTTCCTCAAATTATGATCCTTCGCCGCACCTTGTCGCCGTATCGCAAGCCCTACCTTAAAATTTCAAGGCGTTTTGCGCCCTCAAATTTTAAAATTTGCTCGCCCTACTTCTCGCCGAAGCGCTCCTTTAAAATTTTATACGCCTCGTTGATCTCCTGAAGCTTCTTCGTGCCCTCCTGGACGATCTCCTCGTCCGCACCCTTGCCCATCAGGATGTCGGGATGGTATTTTTTCACGAGCTCGCGGTATTTTTTCTTGATCTCGTTAAACGTAGCGTCCTTGGAGAGTCCCAAAATTTCATACGGATCTCTTTTACTTTTGGCGGAGCCTTGCGAGCCACCCGAATACCCGCTGTATGAACCGCCCGAACTTTGCGAGCCTCCGTAGCCCGAACCCGCCGTGCCGCCATATCCGTAGCCGGTGCCGCCGCCGTAACTGCTACTTCCGTAGCCGCCCGTGCTTCTGCCGCCGTATTTGTCCCAATACCCGCCGCTTCTTGTGCTATAGCCGTCGTATTCGTCGTAAGCCGTATCGTTTTGCGCACCGCCGTTTTCGTAATATGTGCCGTAAAAACTGCGCTCAAAGGTCGCGAATATCTGGCTTTGGATATGCTCTGCAATGCCCAATCCATCGCAAATCTGCGAGATTGTGCGCCGCTCTGCCGCGCTAAAACCGCGATCGACGTAGGCTAAATTTAAAAAGAAATAGATTAGCCCTGTTTTGCGGCTCGGGCTCGGGCGGTAGGTTTGGTTATATTTTTCGGCGAGCTCGCGCACGTTTGCGAGGTTTTCTTTCTCGAGCTTATAGACGAGCTTCAGCGCCTGGCGTTCGCGTTCGCCGGCGCCCATTTGGCGCACCAAATCGTCTAAAATTTCGCTTATCATCGCGGCTTCAGACTCGCTTACGTGTCCGTCGCTTTTGGCGACCTTGGCTAGAAGCGCCACTAAAATTTTAGCCTCTCCTAGCTGCATTCGCGCCTTGCCGCGATAGCCCGAGTTGCCGAAAGCCCCGCCGATCTGCGCGAAAATATACAGCGCGATTAAAAGAAATATGACGCTAAGCACGCGCTAATCTTCGCTCTTTACGATCTTGGCAAACTCGCCGAAGTAAATTTCTTTTAGCGCGTTTATGTCTTTACGGACGGAATTTATGCGAAACGTTTCACCGCCGCTGGTGCCTAGACGCATTAAGCTTAGCCTGTATTTTGCGGCCAGCTCTTTAAATTTCGCCTCGTCGCGCACGCCGAAAATCGCGCGCGAAAAGCTCTCGTCGAAAATATCTCTGCTATCGTCGCAGCTCATCTCAAACTCGCCGCCTACGCCGCCTACGCACGCCATCTTAGCAAGCGTGATCGCCACGCCGCCGATTCCTACGGAGTTTGCAAATTCCAAAATCCCGCTCTTGCCTGCTTCTATCGCGAAGTCCCACAGAGCGCGCTCGGCTTTGAAATTTAGCTCGGGCAAGCTGCCTGCGACGCGGTTTTCCACCGCTTTCATATAAAGCGAGCCCGCAAAAACGCCCTTCGTATCGCCTACCAGATAGACGCTCACGCCGCTAGCGCAAAAATCGCTAGGGATGATCTCGCCCTCGTTTGTGCCCACGCACACGATCGCGGGAGTGGGCTGGATGCTAACGCCGCCCGTTTCATTATATAGGCTTACGTTGCCGCTGATGACCGGGGTATTTAGCGCGGCGCAAGCCTGCTTAATTCCCTCGCAACCCTGCGCGAACTGCCACATAACCTCAGGATTTTGCGGATTGCCGTAGTTTAGGCAGTCGGTGATGGCTAAAGGCGTCGCGCCGCTCATAGCGACCTTTCGCCCAGCCAATGCTACCGCAAGCGCCGCACCTATGCGAGGATGGACGTAATTCATCCGCGTGTTGCAGTCCGCAGCCATCGCGAGCTTTACGCCGTTTTGCTTAACTCGCAGCACCGCAGCACCCAGCATGCCGGGGCGCTTGGCGGAGTTTAGCCCTACGTTGGCGTCGTATTGATCGTAGATGTAGGATTTATTTAGTACTTCAGGGTCCTCAAAAATTTTATCAAACGCCGCGTCCAGCTCGCGCTCGCTCGCGCCGCAGCCGCATAAATTTTGCCGCGCGATCTGCGCCATATATGCAGGCTCTTTTATCGGGCGATCCAGCACGGGAGCCGCCTCGCTAAGCGGCTCGATCGGGATGACGCCCGCCAGCTCGCCGTGCCAAAAAAGCTCCATCTTGCCGCTATCCGTCACCTCGCCAATTACGGCGGCGTCGAGATCCCATTTGGCAAAAATTTCTTTGATTTTCTCCTCGCAGCCCTTTTTGGCGCAGATCAGCATACGCTCTTGGCTCTCGCTTAGCATCAGCTCATACGGGCTCATCCCCTCCTCGCGCATCGGCACAAGGTCCAAATTTAACCTCATTCCGCTGCCGCTGCGCCCCGCCATCTCAAAGCTGCTTGAAGTAAGTCCCGCCGCGCCCATATCCTGGATACCCACGACGTAATCTGTTTTAAAAAGCTCCAAGCACGCCTCCATCAGCAGCTTTTCGGCGAACGGATCACCCACCTGCACCGTCGGGCGCAGAGATTTGTTCGCGTCGTTAAAGCTATCGCTCGCCATCACGGCTCCGCCGAGCCCGTCGCGACCGGTCTTAGAGCCCACGTAGATCACACTGTTGCCCACGCCTTCGGCCCTGCCGTAGAAAATTTCATCCTTTTTAACGATACCCAGAGCAAAGGCATTAACCAAAATATTGCCGTCAAAGCTCTTATCGAAGCTCGTCTCACCGCCTATCGTAGGGATGCCCATGCAGTTGCCGTAGTGCGCGATGCCTGCGACCGCGCCTTTTAGCAAATATCGCTGCTTTCGTGCATTCTCGCTTCTTCCTCGCACCTCGCCGAAACGAAGCGAGTTCATATTGGCCTCGACGCGCGCGCCCATCGTAAAGATATCGCGCAGTATCCCGCCTACGCCGGTCGCAGCCCCTTGAAACGGCTCTATGAAGCTAGGGTGGTTGTGGCTTTCCATCTTAAAAACCGCAGCCATGCCGCCGCCGATGTCGATAACGCCTGCGTTTTCGCCCGGGCCCTGGATGACCCAAGGCGCCTTGGTCGGGAAGCCGCTTAAATATTTTTTGCTCGATTTATAGCTACAGTGCTCGCTCCACATCGCGCTAAAAATCCCAAGCTCGAGCAGATTCGGCTCGCGACCTAAAATTTTTAAAATTTTTTCATATTCTTCGTCTGAAATTTTATGTGCCGCTATCGTTTTTTTATCCATTTTTTCGCCCTTTTCGCCGTTAAATTTAGGCCCTTATGATAGCTAAAATTTTCTATCATTTCGATTAATCTTCGCCCTTTTTAAGATACTTCTCGTAAAGTTTCGCCTCTTTTAAAAACGCGTAAAATGCGTTAATATTTGCCGTGATAAATCCCTTGCGCCCGTCAAAAAGTGATCTGCGCAAAATGTACGATTTAAAAAACGCAAACGGATAGATCAGCAAAAGCTTCGCAAGGCTCGGCTTTTTGCCCTTTTCAAAATCCCCCTGCGCGCGCAACGTGGAGTAGTTGTTATTTTTCATAACGAGCTCTGCAATCGGCTTTTCGCTAAAATGGTTGATGCAAAATTTGCTCTTTTTCACCGCGCCTTTTATGATCGAAATTTGCGCGTGCACCCCCATATTTTTATACTCGCCGCACTCCTTACGAAAGAAGCGGATGTGAGTATTTTTGCGCACTAGATCCGAGCACTTGCGCCCTAGCGAGTATTCATGAAATTTAATATCCAGCGCCGAGTAATCGCTCTGGCTCATAAACTCCTCTATCTCGCCCTTTAGCTCAGGGCTCACCTCCTCGTCGCCGTCGAGATTTAGCACCCATTCGTTGCTACATAGCGAAAATGCGTAGTTTTTCTGCACCCCCTCGCCCTGCCAATCGTGATGGTAAATTTTATCGGTAAATTTACGCGCGATTTGCAGCGTGGCATCGGTGCTGCCGCTATCGACGATTATGATCTCGGCAAAATCCGCCACGCTACGCAGCATACGCTCGATGTGGCGCTCCTCATTCATCACTATCGCATAAACGGATGCTTTAATCATAGTTTGTTCCTTATCCTCGTAAATTTAAGCCAAAAATCAAAAAACCCCTCCGTGCCTAAAATGCCGATACGCTTTACGGCGTACCTGTCGTCGCCCGCCTCGTAAAGCCCGCGCTTGACGACCACCGCGCCTTTGAAATTTGATCTGGCGATATTTAAAATTTCGTCGTTAAATTTACCGTAGGGGTAGGCAAACACCTCGCAAGGCTGAGCGCAAATGCGTGCTACGCGAGCTTTGGACGCGATGATCTCGTCTGCGGCAAGCTTGGGATCGCTCGCATAGGTAAGGTCTAAATTTACGTGGTGCATCGTATGCGCGCCAAACTCCACCAGCCCGCTTGCTTGCATTTTTAAAATTTGCTCCTCGCTCAGCATCCGCGCAAGATGGGTCGTGTTAGCGCGCTCCCAGTCGTTTTGCACGGCGTCCGGCACCAAAAATATGCTCGCTTTGAAATCGTATTTTTTCAAAATTTCAAAGGCGCTGGTAAAATTATTTTCAAACCCGTCGTCGAATGTGATGCAAACCGCCTTTTTAGGCAGATGCTCTAGCGCAATTAGCTCGCTAAATTTAAAGCTTTTAAAGCCGTTTTTCGCAAGCCACGCGATCTCTCTTTCAAAATCCGCAGGTCTTAGCCGCCATTTGTCGAATTTATCGCCCTTGTGCTCCTCTACGCTATGATACATCAGCACCCGCGCCTTATGCCAGCCTTGCGGGATCCGCCACCAGTTATACCGCAGCGAAACGCCTACCGCGGCGGCAAAGATCAGAAAAGCCGCAAAATAAATCATCTGAATTTTTCTCCGTTTTTATAGACGAACTCGCGCCACTCGTAAGGCTCGCTGTAAAAATCGCTCCGCTCGTTTTTATCTCTTCCGTTTGGTGCGTCGTGACGTTCGCCGCCGCTCTCGCTGCATTTTTCATCAGAAATTTCACCGCAGGCATCTGCGCCAAAGCTCTCTTCGAAGATCGTCTCAAGCATAAATTTTGCCACTCGGGCGGCATTTGCGATCCTTAGCGTCTTGGCTCTGCCGCGCTGCGCGATGTGCGCGTATTCGCCGCTAGAAAGGAGGCATTTGATCTTTGAAAAGCAATCCGCAGGATCGTCAAAATAAACTATCTCCGAGCCATCCTCGTAAAGCCGCTCAAACCCCGCGATCTTGGGGCTAAAAGTGCAGACGCCGCATCCTAAAAACTGTGCCATGCGGTCGCTCGCGCCGAGCAATTTATGAGCGCGCGCGCACTCAAGTTCGTCGTCGCGATTAAAATTTATCGCGATCTTCGCAGCCGCGATCTCGCGATGAAATTTATCGCCGAATACGGCAGGCGCGCCGAGGCTCGCAAAAATTTTAAGCCTAAGCCCCTCTTTTTCGCAGAAATCGCGCAGCAAAAGCGCAAATTTATACCTCACGTCCTCTTTATAATCACGCGCTATGTAGATCACGTCGGTCGTTTTAGCGGCGTCTAGACGTCTATCAAACGCCACGTCGGAGATGTTTGGGAAAAAGGCGAATTTCGCGCCGTATCTCGCCGAAAGATCGCGTAGCTTCAGCGCATTCGCCCAAAAAAACACGTCGATGAAGCTTAGCTTTTCGAAAAATTCCCGTTTTTCTTGAAGATGATCGACGTACCAGATCGCGATTTTGATCTTAGGAAGCGCCGATTTTATCGCCCGCAGCGCGCTAAGACCGATCTTTTCGCCCTTGCCGATTAGAAGCAGATCGGCGCCGATGTTTTCGCAGATACGCACGAGCTTGGCGTTCATCTTCTCTAGCCCGCTATTTTTCAGCCCGCAAAAGCGCAGGCTCCGCTCCCAATCGCGGTAGCTAAAATCATAGACGAAGTGCCAGCCGCGAACGAGACCGTGGCTGATCTTGCGCTCCATGCCGTAGAAAAAACTGCCGTCGTCGTATTCGTTGAAAATGCCGCAATGCACGATCTTTAGGCTTCGCATAACAGCTCCTCGTAGTAATTTTTAAGCGAGCTAATATAATTTTGCAGCGTTAAAGTTTGCTTGAACTTGGCGTGTTTTTGCGCAAAAGCTCGGGCGGATTTGCCGTAAGTGCGGTAAATTTCATCGATTTTGACGCCTAGATCCGCCGCCTCATACAAAAATTCTTCGCTTAAAATTTCCGAAATTCCGCCCGCGCGAGTAGAGATCAGCACGGGCGAATAAAAAATACCTTCGATCAAAATCACCGGAAAGCCCTCCTTACGCGAGCTGATGACGTGCAGGTGCGACGCGCTCAGGGCCGCCGCAACGTCGTCGCAAAAGCCGCATAGCCGCACGCGGTCCTGCAAATTTAGCGAATCGATTAAATTTTGCAAATTTTGCCTCTCGCCGCCCTGCCCGTAAATTTTAAGCTCGAAATCAAATTTCAGCTCGCTTGCGGCGTGGATCAAAAGATCAAAGCCCTTGATCTTATCGAGCCTGCCGACCGCGACGATGCTAAATTTAAAATTTTCCGCCACCGCGTTTGCGCCTTTTTGCGATACGAATACGCTGCCAGTTTTATTTTGCGATGCGTCCGCATCCAAAGGCGTATCTTGCGACGCAAATGCAGCGCCAGTCATATTTTGCGACGTGTCCGCAGTACCAGCCGAGTCGCCGCGCGCATCCTTTGTTTCCTTGGGCGCCATATTTGCGGTGTCATCCACATCCTTGCAGCGTGCGAGAATTTCATGATTTGCAAACTCCCGCCGCGGCTCTATGCCGAAATATATCACCTTCGCGGCGTGATTTATCGTGGTTGCGACCTTGCGCGAGGCTGCGATGACGTTTCGCACGCGATCGAAAACGGGCGCCTTGCGGTCGTTGTGTTTGGTCGCGACAAGCTTAAGGCTTAAAAATTTTTCGACCACGAAGCCGATCTGCGCGGCTTTAGCGCCATGCGAATGTAAAATTTCAAATCCGCCCGAGCGTAAAAACCGATAAATTTCAGCGAACAAAAATGGATTGTAGCGCTTGTCGCGGCTTTTGTACTGATAAATTTGCACGCGAGCATCCAAGCGCTGCAAAAACTCGCATCTATCGGGCACGATGAGCGCCGTCTGTTCGCTTTTGCAAAGCTCATTTAGCGAGTCGATAACGATCTTTTCGACGCCGCCGTAAAATCTGGAGCAGCAAAGATAGGCAATTTTCATCTATTTCTGCCCTTCTTCATCTTCAAAATGAAGCTAAAAAGCCCCTGCCTGCCGCTAACCATGATACGCGGAATTTCAAAATTTGAGTAGTGAGGGCGCAATACGTCGTTTTGCGTCGTAACGGCGCAGCTAAAGCCCGCCTCGCGCGCACAGCGCACGCTAATCTCGTCGTAAAAGCCGAACGGATAGGCAAAAGCGCTGCAAGAAATATCAAATTTCGCCTCTATTTCGCGCTTTGATTCGCTCATCTGGCGCAGCTGCTCTGCCGCGTCCAAGCTAGGCAAGTTTGCGTGATCGAGCGTATGCGAGCCGATCTCGATAAGCCCGCTTCGCAAAAGCTCGCGGACCTCCTCGTCGCTTAGCATCTCCTCGCGATTTAGCTCATCGCTTGATTTTTTCAGATCTTTATCGGTCGCCCAATCCCCGTCAAAGCGCCGGTTCACGATGAAAATCGTCGCCTTAAAGCCGTATTTTTGAAGTATCGGCAGAGCGCCCGTGAGATTATCGCGATACCCGTCGTCGAAGGTAATGCAAACAGCCTTTGCAGGCTTTTTATCCAAGCTTGCAAGCTCGCTTAAAGTGTAGCTCGTAAAACCGTTTCGTTTCAGCCACGCAAGCTGTTTTTCAAACGCGGCGGGGGTCACGCGCAAGCGGTTAAATTTAGAGGCATGCTTTGGCAGATGCGCGCAGATCATATGATACATCAGCACGCGCGGATACTCGTAAGGCAAGTCCTTCGCCCACCACGCAAAGCGCAGGCAAAACCACGTAAAAAGTGCTACCGCCGCAAAAGCCAAAACCGCCGCGTAGATCATCGCTCGACCCTCGCGCGATATGCCAAAAAGCTTAGTATCGTAGCCAGGCTTAGCGCTTCTTTCGACAGATACGCGCCGTGATCGAACTGGCAATCTATCAAAAGATAGATCAGAAGCGTGAGAACCCCAAACTGCCTGCTTTGAATGCACTCCTTAAAAACGCTAAATAGGATCGCGCCGTAAAAGATGAGGCCGAGCGCGCCGCTATAAAGTAAAATTTCTAAAAATAGATTGTGCGGCGCGTTGTATTCGGGATGCTCAAGAACCGGGGAGCCCGGCAAATTTATATATGAGCCCAGCCCGTAGCCCAAGATAGGCTTTTGCTGCGCCATTTCTAAAATATAGCTCCAAATCACGGTCCTACCAGAAGAATCGCCGCTAAATAGCGCGGCTAGCCTTTGCTCAAACGACGGCGAAAGCGCAAGTAAAACAGCAAAAAGTGCGATGAAACCCACCGTGAAAAGTAGGTATTTTTTGTTTAGACTCTTTAAATTTAGCGCGCCGTAAAACGCAAGCGCACAAAACGCGCCGACCCACGCCGCTCTGGAAAATGAAAAGATCATAAAAAATGCAAATAAAAATAGAGCTGCAAATTTAAGCGCCAAAGGCCGCCGTATCGCCACCGCGCTAAGGCAGAGCCCAAAGCCCATAAAAAGCCCTAAGATATTGCGGTTCGAAAGCGATCCGCTAAGACCGCCGCGAACAGAGTCGCTTGAAAAGACGATCGCATCGGTGCTGCTTACAAGCTGATAGATCACGCTTACCGATAAAATTCCAAGCCCCACGAACAAAAAGGCAAAAACGGCGTTTTGATCAAAAAATTTGAGCTTGTAAAAATAACAAAGCGCCAAAAATATCGCGCCGTATCGAAGCACGAAAAATAGCGTGCTCTGCCACGCTTTTTTTGAGATCACAGCCTCGTTTAGGAGGTTTGAGATCGCTAGCGTCGCTACCAGGCAGAGGAAGCAAATCGCGACAAATCTCGTTTTTTTCAAAATTTCGCTTAAAATTTCGTAGTTTTTGAAATACAATAGATGCGCCAAAAAGAATAAATTTAGCGCCGCAAAGGAGATCTGATAGACCGCGTTTTTAAAAAATAGCGACGCGCACCAAAGAAGCAGCAGCGTTAAAAATGTGATCCTCCAGCCGCTAGGCGCGCCGTTTTCGTAAAAAAATTTTTTCATATTAAACTCTCATAAACCTTTATCGTTTTTTCTACCATCTGCTCTAGGCTGAAGTTTTGCGAAACGTAGCCGTAGCCGTCAAATTTCAACTCGCGCGCGGGGGCAAACAGCCCCGCCAGCGCCTGCGCGTCGCCTACGTCAAAAAAATAGCCGTTTTCGCCCTCTTTTATGATATCCAGCGCGCCGCCGTGGCGGGTCGCGATCACCGGGCAATTTAACGCGATCGCCTCAGCCATCGAGCGCCCGAAGCTCTCGGGCTTGCTTGAGGCGCTTACCGTGACCGACGAGAGCGAGTAAATCTCGGCTACCTTGCTCTGCGAGCCCGTAAAAATTACGCGCTCGCCCAGTCCAAGCCCCTCTACGAGCGATTTTAGCTCGGAAAAATACTCGTCGCGACCCGCTCTTACGCCGCCTACGATTAAAATTTTAAGATTTTGTTCGCTTGCTAAAGCCGCAGCGCGAATCAGGGTTTTGTAATCCTTAATCTGCGTGATGCGCCCAATGCTTGAGACGATGAAATCATCCTGCGCAAGGTTAAAATTCTGCCTAAATTCCGCGATGAAGCGCTCGTCTAAATTTTTGGGATTAAATTTTTCTAGATCGATGCCGCGCGGAATGATCGTGATCTTGGCTGCGTCTACGCCGTAGCTTCGCACTACGTGATCGCGCGCATAGCCGCTTGGGCAGATGATCGCGTCCGCATCCGTCATGATTTTGCTGTAGAAATTTACGGAATTTATCCCGTGCACGGTGCTTACGATCTTTGCTTTGGGGCGAGCAAATTTAACCAGCCACGCCGGCACTCGGGAGCGGACATGCACGATGTCGGGGGCTATGCCGTCTAAAATTTTACGCAGCTTTAAAACGCGCGCCGCAACGCTTAGGATATTTTTGGAGCAAACGTCGAGCTGTACGTGCACGCCGCCCTCGTTTTCTATCCTTGGCGCCAATTTACCGCCGTTACTGATAACGAAATTTTCGATGCCGCGCCGCGCAAACTCTCTATTTAGCTCGACTACGCCGCGCTCGACGCCGCCTTCGTTAAGCTCGGGCAGAATTTGCACGACCCTCATATTTTTATCTCCCTCACAAATGCCTTAAGATCATACTTCGCGGTCTTTTTTAACGTTTCGTCATAGCGCCTAGCGTGACCCGTAGAAACGAGAGCGTTTATAAAATCGTCAAATTTATTATGAGCATCTTTGCGTTTTAAGCTCAAAATAGCCACGTTCGCACTCCCGTTAGATGCAGCCTCGCTTATCATCGAGACGCTATCCTCGCTGATAAAGACCCACTCGCACTGCGCCAAAAAATCGCCGATCGGATTTACGGGCTCGCGGCCGTAAATCACGCTGTAATCCCAGCTGAGCTTTTCTAGCGAGCTCTCGGTAGCCCTCGGCGTGCGCGGAGAGGTCGTTAGCGCAAACTCGCAGTCCGCAAACTGCGTCCTTACGCCCTCGATCTGCTTTAAAATTTCATCCCCCATCTCAAAGCAGGAATTCGGCCCGCCGATGATAAATCCGATGGATTTGCGCTGCGGCCGGTACAGCCCCTGCGGGCGCGAAAAACTAAGCGAGACTGGCGAAATTTTTAGATTTGCGCGCGGCTTTGGGCAGTCATGCGCGCCTGCGATGATGACGCTAAAATCCTTGCGGTAGCCCTTCGGATACATTAGCGCTATACTTGGCTTTGTATATCTGCGCGCGTAAAATTTCAGCGCGTAATAGGTAGTAGAGCCCGCGCCTACGAACAGATCGAAATCTGCGAAATTTAAATTACGATCTGATGCAGCGTCTAAATTTGCGCTATATGATACGGCGTCTGAATTGGCACCATTCGGCGCGGCATCTAAATTTGCGCTATCTGACGCGGCGGGGCTGTTTAAAGCGGGACTATTTAAATTTGATCCGTTTTTGTAGTCTGCCGCCGTGCCGCCCCCTCCGAGGTCGCACTTAAAAATTTTAAAATAAAGCCCGAAAAAATCAAGCGCGTAGGAGCAGAGTTTAAGAAGCTTGTTTGCGTAAGCGATCTTACAAATGCAAAAATCAAGCCCTTTTAGCTCGCAAAATGCAATACTTTGGTTCTCGTGCCCCTTGCGGCCGTCGCTTAAGATGAGCGCTTTTCGATACGGATTTTTAGCGGCGGGCGGATTTGCAGCGGAGTTTTCGCTGTTTAAATTTAGAGATCCGTCGCCTGCGCGCCACGCCCAGCTTGGAGCACTTGATCTTAAATTTTTATCGCTAAAGCTTTCACGCCGCAAAGTGCAAGACGTGTGACCGCAAAACGATATAAAATTTTTGAAGTTCGAATTTTTACCTGCTCGCGCGACAGCGATCGCCATAGAGCTTTCGCGATTTAAAATTTTACCTTCTCGCGCGGCACTGCCTAAATTTACGGCGCTTTGCTCTTTTGCAAAAAGGCGCGAGCTCTGCGGCGCGGATAAATTTCTCGCGATGCCCTGTCTGCTCTCGCCTCTTGAAATTTGCCGCGCCATCAGTCCATCTTCCATCGTTTATGTATCCAAAACCACTGCTGTGGCGCAGTTCGCACAACCTCTTCGAAAATGTCGTTGCACTTTTGCGTGATAAATAACTCGGCCTCGTCCTTATCTAACCCCTCAGGTAGTGGCGGAAAATCCTTAATCACGATCTCGTAGCGATTATCCGCGTCGCGTCGCGCAAAGATCGGGATCAGCACGGGACGAAATTTCAAATAAAGCGACGCGATGGTCTTTGTGGTGTAGCACTGCCGTCCAAAAAAAGTCGTAATCAGGCTATTTTTAGGGCCCGGCTTTTGATCGGGCAGAATGCCTACGTTACGCCCCTGCTTTAGCGCCTGCACGAGCCTGCGCATCGCATCGTCCTTGTAAATAAGGTCGTTGCCGTAGCGCTCGCGAAACGGCGCCACGAGCCGCTCTTCGATCAACTCATTATCGCTGCGACGCCCGACTACCGAGACGGGAAAGCCATTGGCGCCGAAAAAATTAGCTAAAATTTCCCAATTTCCAAAATGCGCGGTAAAAAATAAAATCCCGTGCGGATTATCGCCTTTTAGCTTTCGGACGCGCTCTAGCGCCTGCTCGCCGTTTGAAATCAGATCATCAAATTTTAGTCTGCCATTGTAAAATAAAAGCGTGTCGGTAAGCGTCCTAGCGATACTGCGAAAATTCTCGATCGCAAGAGCGTGAAGCTCACTTTCGCTTTTTTGCGGATAGGCGGCGCGAAGGTTATCCTGCGCGACTTTAACGCGCCTGCTAAGCTTCCACGATGCAAAAAGTGCGAGCTTATCGAAAAATGCGAATATGAAGCTTTTCGGCGCGAATTTTGCAAATTTTATCAGACCCAGCGCCAAAAAATATTGGATTTTTTCCTTCATAAAGACCTCGTTTTAAATGCGAGATTATATTGAATTTTGGCTAATTAGTAGCTAAAACGCTATTTGCCGAGGCAAAAATTGCTAAACATTTCATCTAAAATTTCATCTCGCTCAAATGGACGCGAAATACGTGCAATCGCCTCAATCGCGCGATTTATCTCAAATGCAAAAAGCTCAAGCTCGCCGCAAGCTAGGCGCTCGCTCGCATTTTTAAGAGCCGCAAGCGCGCTCTCGCAAGATAGAATTTGCCGCTCATTGCTTAGCATAAGGCCATCGAAATTTTGAGAATTTAAGTAGCTCTCAAGCGCAGTTAAAATTTGATCCACGCCCTCGTTTGCAGAAATTTCAAGCGGCGTAAAAATGGAATTTGTTTGGGTAGTTTGCCCAGCGGAATTTATTGCAGAGCTATTAGGCGCGATGGAATTTGCAGAATTTTGTTTGGAATCATCTTTCGTGAAATTCTCCGCAGCACAGCTTGCAGTAGCGCGCTCGGTATTTGGTGCCACTAATCCCGCTTTTGCGGCGGAATTCTGTTCCTTTGGATTTATAAAATTCGCAAGAGCTATTTGGCTTGTAGGCGCGGAATTTGTGGAAGTAGAATTTTGCGCGCTTAAGTCACGCTTTAAATTTTTAGCTTTTAAATTCTGCGCGCAGGAATTTAAAGAAGCGTCGCAGGTCCGACTTTGATTTAAATTTTCGGCTGCGGAATTCTCTGGTATGGGATTTTTGACTGCGAAATTTTTTGCAGAAAAAGCCTCTAAATCCTCGTCAAGATCCTCCGCGCTAGGATGAAATTTACGCGGCAAGTCGCATTTATTTAAAATGTAGATGATTTTTTTGCTTTTTTGTTCGCGCAGTATTTTTAGGATCTGCGCGTCCTCAGCATCCCATTCGCGACTTGCATCAAACACTGCCAAAATCACGTCTGCCTCGCTTGCAGCGCGAAGCGAATATGAAATGCCGATACTTTCAAGCTTTGAGCCGCTGTGTCTGATACCTGCGGTATCGACTATACGGATTAGATGAGTGCCTATCTGCAGGCTTTCTTCGATGAGATCGCGCGTAGTGCCCGCTTCGTCGCTCACGATAGCGCGACTAAAGCTCAGCGTAGAATTTAAAATGCTTGATTTACCGACATTAGGCTTACCCACAATCGCTACTTTAAAGCCCTCGATTAGCCCTCTTCGGCTGCGGCTGATGCGAGTGATTTTTTCTAGAGAAGCGATATTTTGGCTAAGCATTTCTTGCGAGTTTTGCAGCACATCAGAAGGCAGATCGTCCTCTGCGTAGTCGATGCAAACCTCGACAAAAGCTAGCGTCTTAACCAGAGCCGCGCGCAGATTTGCGACGAAGTCTGCTAGCTCGCCGCGCAGGTTTTTAGCTAAAATTTTAGCCGCACTTTGCGAGCGCGAATTTATAAGATCGCTTATGGCTTCGGCTTTACTAAGATCCATTTTGCCGTTTAAAAACGCTCGCTTACTAAACTCGCCCGGATTTGCTATGCGCGCACCTAGAGCCAGCACGGCATCTAACGCCAAGGACGAAGCCGTAAAGCCGCCGTGGGTCTGCACTTCTACGACATCCTCGCCGGTAAAGCTATGCGGAGCCTTGAAATATATCAAAATCGCCTCACCGAACGCTTCGCCGCTCGCGTCAAAAAGATTCACAAGCGTGGCATAGCGAGGGCGCAAAAAACTGCGATGTGAAAGGCCTAGAGCGATAGATAGCGCTTCCTCGCCTGAAATTCTAACTATGCAAATTCCACCGATGCCGTGAGCCGTAGCGATAGCGGCGATAGTCTCGCTCACGATTAGCTTTTTTCGTCTACGATGACGATTTTGCCGCTACGCGTGGATTTGATGCCCACGAAACGATCTGGATATGCTTGTTTTAGCTTGTCGGCTACGATTTTGATAAATGCGCCGTCAAAAGCCTTCGTGACGATACGCTCATTTCCAGAGCGCTCCACGAGCGCATTTACATAAGAATCGATAAATCGTTCTTGATTTTGTAAAAATTCCGCGATTTCAAAAACCACAGCAAGATCATATCTGATGCTGATCCAGTTATAAATCATATACGAGAGCGCCTTGTAGCGGTGCCCCTCTTTGCCTATCAAAAGCGCGCTATCCTCGCCTTGCAGCTTGATATAGACGGTATTTTCGTCGATTTTGCTAACATCGCTAACTTCGATATTAAACTCACTTGATCTAAAAAGTGCAGATAGCTTCTCTTTGATATCGGATAGAATTTCATCCGTCACAGCGCCCTTTTGCTTTTCTTTGCGATGTTTAGAATGCGTGGTGCGAGGACTTTGAGACTCTGATTTGTCGCCCTGCTTTTTCTCTGCTTTGCCGGCTTTATTTTGCGAGGCGTTAAATTCCGGATTTTCGCTAAATTTCTCCCCTTCCAAAACCGCTTCTATAATAGCATTTTTTTTAAAGAAGCCCAAAAATCCGCCGCTTGGATGCTGCAAGACACGCACGTTAAGCTGCGTTACTGAGCATCCAAGCTCAGCTGCTGCTTTATTATATGCGTCTTTTAAATTTTCTGCTTCGATTATCATGACTTTTTCTCCGCTATTTGAGCTTGTTTATGCCTAGCAAAGGCTTTATTGATGACATATTGCTGGATAATGGAGCAGAAGTTATTGACCGTCCAATATAGCGTAAGACCCGCAGGAAACATTACGAAAAATACCGTAAAAATAAGAGGCAAGAATTTCATCATCTTCTCTTGCATTGGATCGGTAAACGTAGTCGGCGTAATCTTTTGCTGCAAAAACATCAAAATTCCCATCGTAATCGGCAGGATGTAATATGGATCTTTAAGCGACAGATCGTGGATCCACAGCGCCCATTCAGCGCCCTTTAGCTCGATCGCGTTAAGCAAAACGCGGTAGATCGCGAAAAATACCGGTATCTGAAGCAGGATCGGCAAGCAGCCGCCCATTGGATTGGCACCGTTTTTCTTATACAGATCCATCATATGCATCTGCAGCTTTTGCTTATCGTCCTTGTATTTTTCTTGAAGCTCTTTCATCTTAGGCGCCAGATCTTTTAGCTTATTCATAGATAGCATTCCCTTGTAGCTTAGTGGGAATAAGATTAGGCGGATGATGAGCGTAAGCACGACGATCGACCAGCCCCAGTTACCAATATAGCCGTGCAGCCAGTTTAGAAATTTAAACATCGGGCGGGCGATGAAGGTGAACCAGCCATATTCGATAATGTGCGTAAGAGCAGGATTTATCGAGCTTAGCGTCGCGTGATCTTTCGCGCCGATATAGCCCGTAAGACTAAGATCGCCGTCTGAGCCTATGAAAACCTGCGAAATTTTATCTGCGTCAGTCACGGTCGCGTTCAAGCTCTCTCCGTAAAATAGCGTCGTATAATAGCGATCGGAGCTTGCAGCGATATTTGCGCCACTTATTCGCTCGTTTTTATCCACATCGCCATCTTTAAAAATTTCTACGCTTTCGCTTATAGCTTGCGAGCCAGTAAAAAATGAAGCGATTTTATCTGAAATTCCCGCTTCGCCCGGTTTTCCAACGATGACGCCGTGAACCGTATAGCTATCTACTTCTACGTTCGGGCGCGAGCCAGGACTGATGAAATAACGCGCATTTCCGCTTAACTTCAGATCCAATTTATAACTACCATTTGGATAAAAGGTAAGAATTTTATTTATGCTAACGGCGCCTAAACTTTGACTTAACGTAACGCTAGCCTCTCCATTTCGTGCGTCAAGCTCATTAGATGAGGCGCTGTAAGGAGTATCGAAAGCCATCGCATTCAACGCCGCGTCCTCGAAGCGCATCTCAAGCGGTTTAGAATGCGATTTAGGATCGATCAAATTTATCGCATCGCCGTTTTCGTCACGGAATTTCGCATCGTTTAACACATACGAGCTTATGCGACCGAGCCCGTCGATTGTAAAATTTGCCTCTTTGCCTATCACGCGCACTAACGGTGCAGAGATGGAATTTACGGTATTTAAATTCGCTCCCTGCGCGCTCACACCAGTGGCGGTAGTTTGCGGAGCAGACTTGGCGGCATTTTTTTGCGCTATTTGCGCTGCGGTTGCATTTGCCTCCATTGCGGCGCGAATTTTTGATAAATAAAAATGATCGTAAGCTACAAAAAATATGAGCGCAGTTGCTATTGCGATAGCAAGGCGTTTTGATTGAGGTAGTTTATCTAGCACTATTTTTCTCCTAGTCGTATGACGTAATATCTATTTTTTTTATATGGTATGAACCAAAGCTTAAATTTATCCGCAGAGGCATTGCTGCTGCGGATTTTAGAAAATACGCAAAATTTGAAATTTCGCGCGATTATCGGATAATCTATGCCGCCGCTAAAGAGCGGATTGCATCTTAAAATTCTAGCCGTTACAGCACAGAGCGCGCCAAAGGCGCCGTTAAACTTAAACTCATAAAGCGCGTATTCCGAACAGCTCGGATAATAACGGCAACAGCGCGGTAGCAAAGGCGAAATAAATTTTCGATAAAACCCGATCGCGGCTATAAAAAATCTCTTCATTTTACTGCGCCGATCTTTTTAAGCGCCCATTTTAAATTTCGTTCCAGCTCGCTAAAACTCATATCATTCATCTGTTTTTTCGCGATCAGTATAAAAATGCCGCTATCGATGGAATTCTGCTGATTATAAAACGCTGCGCGCAGAAGCCTTTTGGCGCGATTTCGCACGACTGCGTTGCCTATTTTTTTACTGGCGACTGCGCTAAATTTACGCTCTTCGCTAGCCAAAAAATACACGACAGCGCATTCGCAATGCCACTTCGCCGCACTTTTATAAACCTCCGAAAAAACGCTGCTATCGCTTATTGCAGCAAATTCGCCTACGCAGCCAATCTTCTTCTGCCTTTAGCGCGTCTTGCACTTAAAACTCTGCGGCCGTTTTTTGTTTTCATACGGACGCGAAAGCCGTGAGTACGCTTTTTAGGGGTATTGTGGGGTTGGTACGTTCTTTTCATAACTGTTCCTTTAAGAAAATGTAAAGCGGAGATTTTATAGAAACTTTACTTAAAAACCGATAAACAAAAGCAGCCCTAGCGCCGATAAGCGTCGCCTTGCAGCTTTTTACGGCGCAGTTTTAAGTCCTTCTCATTTTTATTGTTTCGCTCTTTGATGTCTTGCATCGGCTGTTTTTTCATCGAAAAATCATCGTGATCGCCTACGCCTTTTGATTCACATTGCAAATTATTTTGCAGGCTTTGCCTATCTAGTTCATTTTTTTGACGATTTAGCAGAATTTCACTATGGTTTTTCTCAAATTCTGATTGTTTATCGTTCGCAACGTAAGCGCTGGAGCTAAGGCTTACTGCACCATCTTGCGCGCTTAGTGCCGTGGAATCAGCAAATATCGCGCCGCAAAGCAACCAAAATATCAAAGCCTTTTTCATTTGCGTTTAAATTTACCTGCCATCGCGCGATAGATCGCCGCCTCGTTTTGAAGCGTCAAATATCTCTGATTTAGCTCGTTTATCTTGGCATTTACGGCGTCGGTGCGGGCTTCTAGCATATCCTTCAGCTCACTTGAGCCAGCTTCGTATTTCGCAGCGTAAAGATCGGCAATACGCGCCTTTTCGTCATAAGCGGCACTTAAATTTTTAAGGCTAGCCAGATTGATCTGATAAATTCTATATAAATTTAGCACCTCATTCGTAGCGTTAGAGAGCGTCTGTTCGTAATTTACGACGTTTTTACGAAAAGCGATTTCCGAAATTTTAAGGCGGTTTTCAACCCTCGCATAATCCAAAAACGGCAGACTTATGCTTACGTTGCCACTTAAAAAATTTAGCTTGAAGCTATCATTAGCGCTCACGCCTTGCCCATTAGTAAGCCCTGCGCCTAAATTTACGCTAGGAAAAAAATTTAACTTAGCGGTCTGTTCGTCGTAAAAGCTGGAATTTAACCTAGCGATCGCAGCTCTAATGTCGGGGCGATTAGCAAGCGCCGTGTAAGGCACATTTAGATCAACGCCTTGGAATTCTATGGAATTTATCGAATCTGTGTTATCATCAAATTGCAAGCTGGAGGAGATGAGATTTCTCATATATTTATGATTATCCTCAATATTTTTTTGAATGCTTAATACCTTGTTTTCAAGCCCTAGAATAGAATTTTGAATCTGCCTGTAATCTAGCTGCTCGGACTTGCCGTAATCGTATTTTGCCTTGATTATCTTTTCGATCTCTCGGTAATCGCTTAAATTCTGTTTTGTCCATTTTAGTGAATCGTTTAGATAAAGCATCTCGAAGTAGCCGCTTACGACGGAATTTATAAGAGTCAGGCGAGTATTTTCAAGGTCAAACTCGCTGGCTTTAGCGTTCCAGCCCTCGGCATTTACCGCCGAGCGGATCTTGCCGAAAAGATCAAGCTCATAGCTTACGTTAAAACCAGAGCTATAGGTTTTGTTCCAGTTCGAGCCGGTGCTTATGTCGCGATTAGCGCCCGCACTCCACGAGCTACTTAGCGTAGGAAAAAGATCAGCCCTACTTAGCCCTAAATTTGCATAAGCACTCTCAACGTTTAAAGCCGCTGTTTTTAGATCGTAGTTATTCGCAAGGGCTTGATCTACAAGCTTATTTAGGTATGATTCACCGTATTTTTTATACCACAGCGTATCGATTTCATAGCTTGCATTTTCGTCCTTGAAATGCTCTACAGGCTTAAATTCGACCTCACTTTGATTTGAGGCGCAACCGCCAATAAAAACAGCTAAAATGCTGCTTAAAATTACTTTGGAATTTATCATTTTCTCTCCTTGTTTATTCTTGTGCTAAAGCATCTATCGGATTTAATCTGCTGGCGTTTCTTGCCGGCAGATAGCCGAAAACTATACCGATCGCGGACGACGCCGCAAAGGCGATCACGAAAGGCGCCGTAGTAAATTTCATCGCAAAATCGGGGCTTATGGTATTAAACGCAAATCCAAGCGCTAAAGCGATTAAAATTCCTAAAGCTCCGCCGAGCGAGCAAAGCAAGATCGCCTCTATCAAAAACTGCTGCAAGATATTGGATTGCTTCGCGCCGATCGCCATTCTGATGCCGATTTCGCGCGTGCGCTCGGTGACGCTTACGAGCATGATATTCATCACGCCGATGCCGCCGACGACGAGCGAGATAACCGCGATCGATGAGATCAGAATCGTCATCGTGCCTACGGTGCTTTCAACCGTTTGCTTAATAGTATCCGCATTCATAGTATGAAAATCTCGCGAGCCGTGTCTTTGGATAAGTAGCTGAGTTAGGCTCTCTTCGGCTACTTGAGTATTGACATCGTCTTTTATTTTGATGGTGATAGAGCTGATTTTTCGATTGCCCGTGATTTTATTCATCACAGTTGAGTACGGCGCGTAAATTCTTAAATTTTCGTTGCTTCCGAAGGCGTTTTTATCCTTGCCCGAAACTCCTATGATCTTAAGTGGCTTACCCGAAAATAAAATCGTCTTGCCGATCGGATCTGAATTTTTAAAAAATGTTTTTTTAGTGTTTGGATCGATAATCGCGACAGAGGCAGAATTTTTAATATCGTCGTCGCTAAAATTTCTACCATCTTCTATATCTATGCCATTAACCGCCAAAGAATTCACGCCGCCGCCGCGCAGTTGAGCCTTGGAGCTTAAATTAGCATATGTTGCCGTACCGCTTGCAGAAGCATTTGGTGTGGCATAATCGACGTAGGGCTGGCGCGCCAAAACCTTAGAATCGCTTATCGTAAGGGTGCTCACGAAGCCCGCACGCACGTCACCGAAATTTTTACCGGGAAAGATATCGATCGTATTGGTGCCAATTTTACGGATCTCGGATAAAATTTTCTCCTCCGAACCCTTACCGAGAGCTACTACGCAGATAACCGACGCAATGCCGATGATGATACCCAGCATCGTCAAAATCGATCTTAGTTTATGCGAAAATATAGCGCTAATCGACATTTTAAAGCTTTCGATGAGCTGATCTTTGCAAAATATAAAGGAATTTTTCGTTTTAATCTGCTCTTTTTTGCGCTCAAAAACCCGCTCCGCCTTTCTTTTATCGCTTAAAATTCTACCGTCTTTGATCTCGATGATACGATCCGCAAATTCCGCAATATGCGCATCGTGCGTGACTATGATGATGGTGTGCCCCTCTTTGTGCAGCGCCGTTAAAATTTGCATCACCGTCTCGCCGCTTTTGCTATCAAGCGCGCCGGTAGGTTCGTCCGCCAAAATCACTTCGCCGCCGTTAATTAGCGCGCGAGCGATACTTACTCGCTGCTGCTGCCCGCCGCTAAGCTTGCTCGGTAAATTTTTGATGCGATCGCCAAGCTCCAGCTTATCCAAAAGCTCCACCGCCCGTTTCGTCCGTTCGCTCGCCCCTACGCCTGCATACACCGCAGGCAGCGAGACGTTTGCGGTCGCATCCATCGTAGCGATGAGATTGTATTTTTGAAAGACGAAGCCGAATTTTTTGCTTCTAAGCGCCGCAAGCTCGTCGCCGCTTAAATTCGCAGTCTCGCGGCCCTCGATCTTGTAGCTTCCGCTGCTTGGCGTATCGATGCAGCCGATTATATTCATCAGAGTCGATTTTCCGCTTCCCGATTGCCCGATTATCGATATAAACTCGCCCGCTTCGATATTTAAGCTTACGTCCTTTAATACGTGGATTTCGTTATCGCCGAGAATGAATTTTTTGTTTATATCTTTAAGCTCTAGCATTTTCACACCATAAAATTTTAACTAAAACACCATCGGAGGCCCGTCCATATTTAACGGTGCGGCTTTTCCGTCGGCGATGAGCACCTCATCTTTTTCATCTAAACCGCTTAAAATTTCGGTATTCAGATCGTCGCTGACGCCCGTTTTCACGTATCGCTGCTCGGGCTCTTTGCCGTTAAGCACAGCGACGTAATCGCCTCCCCCGTCGCGCTTGATAACCGAGGTAGGCAGGTAGCTCGTATTGTTCGCTTCGCTTACGATTATGTTGTTTTCGGTTGTCATTCCGATCTTTAAAAAATCATTTTCATTGTCTACGAGCATCTTTGCGTAAAAATAGATCGCGCTGTCGCTGCTACTGGAAGAATAGGACGAACCGCTAGAGGTTTTATCATACGTCCCGTCGCTAAGCGTGGTAAGACCCGGATCGATCTTGTAAATTTTAGCCTTTTTGATATTATCCAGATCCGATAGTATGGAGTATTCTACGTCCATTCCGACCTTTACTTTGGATATATCGCCCTCTGCGATTTGCATCTTGATCTCCATCTTGCTCAGATCGGCGATCTTTACGATCGTAGGCGTAGTTTGGTTGGAATTTACCGTTTTGCCCTCCTCTACCGGCATGGAAACGATCGTGCCGCTTATCGGAGCCGTGATTTTAGTGTAGCCGAAATTCGTCTCCGCCGTGCTTAGCTGAAGTTTGGTCTGCTCGATCTGCGCCTCGATCTGCTTCTGCTCGGCCTCTTTTAAAGCGGCGCTATTTTTGGCGTTTTCCACCGCCTCTTTGGAAGCAGCGTTTCTTTTATACAGCTCAAGCTCGCGGTTATACTGCGTTTTAGCGTTCGCCGCGGCGATCTTTGCAGAAGCCAAATTTGCTTCGTGGATCAGAAGCTGCGCCTTTTGCTGCGCGATCTCGTTTTCTTGAGTGACCGAGTCGATCTGCGCGATCATATCGCCTTTTTGAACCTTATCGCCTACTTTGACGTAGAGCTTTTTGATCTGACCGCTTACCTGCGCGCCCACGTCGACCAAATCCCTAGCATAAACCTCTCCCGCAGCCGTCACCGTACCTCTGATACTGCCTTTCTCAAGCCTTGTGGTAAGCGCCTTCGGCACCTCTTTTTGCTTAAAAAATTTACCGTATAAAAAATATATCGCAATAAAAATAAGTACGATATAAACGATAAATTTCAAGGTTTTTTTCATTTTGCCAACTTCGAATAAAGTAAGGGCTAATTCTAATGTAAAAATATAAAATTTTAGTTAAATACTAAATTCTTTGCTCACGCAGGGCGTAAAATTTCATAATCTTTTTATGTAAAATTAGCGAAACGTAGATCAGCGCCGAGCCCGCAAGTAGGCGCGCTATATCGGCGTCCTTTTGCCAAAACACTAAATTTACGACGATCGCTGCGGGAATGAGTGCGTTATTCATAATCGCAAGCACGCCGCTATCGACTTCGCACGCGCCTTTATTCCACAAAAAATACCCCAAAGCGCTAGCTACCGTGCCCAGATACACGATCACGGCGCCCTGCGAGAAGCTGGGATTAAATTTAGAAAAATCTCCGAGCACGATCGCGGCAATCGCCGTAACCGCGGTAGCTCCGACGAAAAAATAGCCGAAAAGCTCCTTTTGTTCGCTAAAACCGTGGCGCTCCAGCATAAATTTATACGCGCTCTGTCCGAGCCCGAAGCATAAATTTGCGCCTTGGACTAGCAAAAAGCCCGTCAAAAACTCGGAATTTATCGCGCCGAATTTTATCACCAAAGCCCCAAGCACCGCAACTGCGACGCTGAAAAGATATAGCGCGCGAAATCTAAGCTTAAGCGCGTCGTAAAGCAGCGTCACGTAAAACGGAGTAAATATCGTAAAAAGTGCCACTTCATAGACCTTCAAATACGCAAAGCTGCGGTAGTAGAAGATATACATCACGCCGATCTGCACGGCGCCCACGGCGCAAATTTTAAGCGCCAAAGCGGGATTTACGCCGCGAAATTTCATAAACGGCAGGAAGCAAATTAGCGCCAATGATACGCGCGAAAACGCCAAATACGCGCTGTCTATGCCGCGCAAAAACTCGCCTATCAGCGAGAAGCTAAACGCCCAAATACAAGTAACCAAAATCAGTTTTTTCAAAACGTCCGCCTAAGCTTTAAAATTTAGGCGGAATTTTATAAAATTTTAGTTGAATTTGAGATTTAAATTTCGCCCGCGCGGCATAAATTTAGGTTTTTATTTATTTTAAATGTGTTAAAATTATCCGATTTTTGAAATTTAAGGGTAAAAATGAACGACGTTTCGGTTATAGTTCTTGCCGCAGGGCTGGGCACTCGGATGAAGTCGCAAAAAGCTAAGGTTCTTTTCGAGCTTTGCGGCGAGCCGATGATAATCCACATCTTAAAGAAAGCTTACGAAATTTCAAACGACGTGAGCGTGATTTTACATTATCAATTCGACGAGGTTAAAAGCGCAATTCTAGCGCACTTTCCAAACGCTAAAATTTACAAACAAGACCACGAGCATTTCCCGGGCACTGCGGGCGGGCTAAAAGAGGTCGAAATCAGCGGAGCCAAAACGCTCATAATCTGCGGCGATATGCCTTTGGTAAAAAGCGCCGAGCTTCGCAAACTCTGCGAGGGGGACGCGGAAGTAAATCTAAGCGTTTTTAGCGCACGCGATCCTTTCGGATACGGCCGCGTAATCACCCGCGGCGGCGAAATTTTAAAGATCGTCGAGCAAAAGGACGCAAGCGAGGAAGAAAAGGCGGTAAAAGACGCAAACGCCGGCTGCTACTGCTTCAAAAGCGAGGCATTGAAACAGATCCTACCGCAGATCAAACCAAATAACGCGCAAAAAGAATACTACCTCACAGACGCGATCAAAATCGCCAAAGATATGGGCTTAAAATGCGCTGCCGTGTGGGTGGACGAGCAAAGCTTCATGGGCATAAACGATAAGCTCGCCCTTAGCATCGCCGAAAATTTAATGCAAAACGAGATCAAAGAAAATTTGATGAAGCAAGGCGTTTTGATGCGCCTGCCGCAAAGTATCTACATCGACAGTAGAGCAAAATTTATCGGCGAATGCGAGCTGCAAGAAAACGTAAGTATCATCGGTCCTTGCGTGATCGAAAGCTCGCTCATCAAAAGCGGCTGCGTCATCGAAGATAGCGTCGTAAAAAACTCCGACATCGGTCCGATGGCGCATCTGCGTCCAAAATGCGAAGTTATAGGCACTCATATCGGAAATTTCGTCGAGCTTAAAAACGCGAAAGTAAACAAAATCAAGGCGGGGCATTTAAGCTATCTTGGGGATTGCGAGATCGATGAGGGCAGTAATATCGGCTGCGGCACGATTACGTGCAACTACGACGGCAAGAAAAAATACAAAACGATAATCGGCAAAAACGTCTTTATCGGTTCGGACACGCAGCTAGTAGCGCCCGTGCGGATAGCCGACGACGTCATAATCGCCGCGGGCACGACGATTACGAGCGATGTTCCGAGCGGCGCGCTGGCGATCAGTCGAAGCAAACAAATCAACAAAGATGGGTTTTTCCATAAATTTTTTAGGAGCGAAGATGAGTAAGAAAAAGGTTTTACTGGCGGTTTGCGGGAGTATCAGTTTTTACAAAGCGTTTGAAATTTTATCCGCTCTGAAAAAGTCGAATTTCGACGTCTATGTCGCGCTCAGCGACGGCGTGCAGGAGTTTGTCAGCTACAAGGCGTTCGAGGCGCTGTGCGATCACCCCGTGCTTTGCAAAGCCAACGAAAACTGGCAGGCGGGCATCAACCATATCGCTTATTCCAAGGTGGATTTAGTTTTGATCGCGCCTGCGACGGCAAATACGATAAACAAGCTCGCGTGGGGCGTCTGCGACAACGTATTTTTAGAGGTGCTAAACGCGGCTTTCGCCCATGCCAAGGTGGTTATTGCGCCCGCCGCGAACCCCGCGCTACTTGAAAACAACATCACGAAAAACTGCATCGATATGCTAAAAGCGAGCGTCAATGCGTATTTTGTGGATCCGATAGAAAAAACCCTAGCTTGTGGCGATACCGGCAAGGGCGGGCTAGCGAGCACCGAGGCGATCATGCAGACGCTAAAGCGCGCGCTTTACAACGATAAATTTTGGGAGGATAAAACCGTCATCATCACCGGAGGCGCGACGATCGAAAAGATCGACAGCGTGCGCGGCATTACGAATTTCTCCAGCGGCAAAACCTCCAAAGCGATTGCCGACGCGCTGTTTTACCTAGGCGCAGACGTGACGCTGATCTCTAGCAACGAATATGAAAATTTACCGTACAAGCTCGTTAAATTTGAAAGCACTATCGGGCTAAAATCGGCGCTTGACAGCACAAAATTCCCCGACGGCTCATATTTGATAATGGCTGCCGCGGTAAGCGACTACTCGCCGAAGGTGCGCTACAAAGATAAGGTGAAAAAAGCGGAGATCGGCGAAATTTGGAATTTACGCCTGGGCGAAAACGAGGATATCTTAAGCTCCGTGCGCGGAAATATCAAAAAAGTAGGCTTTAAACTCGAAACCGACCGCGAAAACGCCGTCGGCGAGGCTAAACGCATGCTAAACGAAAAGCATCTAGACGCCGTATGCCTAAACGTACTGGACGACATCGTTAGGCTCGGCGGCGACGTCCTTAAGGTCACCTTCATCACGAAAAACGATCAGGTCGTGATCGACACCGCGCCGAAGGACGAAGTCGCCCTAAAAATCGCGGCTGAACTGAAAAAAATCTGATCCGTGAATAGCCTAAATCATCTCGCTCTTGTGATGGACGGCAATGGGCGCTGGGCGAAAAAGCGCGGTCTGCTGCGCACCGGCGGGCACGAAGCGGGTGCGGAGGTCGTGGAGCAGATCTGCGAGTTTTGCATCGACGAAGGCATCGCAAACCTCACGCTCTACGCCTTTAGCACCGAAAATTGGAAACGCCCGAAAAGCGAAGTGGAATTTTTGATGAAACTGCTTCAAAAATTCCTAATCTCACGCCGCGAAAAATTTATCCAAAATGGGATAAAATTCTATCCGATCGGCGATATATCGGCTTTTGAGGGCGATCTGCGAAGCGAGATAGAATATCTTTCAAATTTAACTCAAAACGGGCGAGCGCTAAATTTTAACCTAGCGATCAACTACGGCTCGCGAGACGAGATCGTGCGAGCGTGCGAGCGGCTGCTTGCAAGCGGCGAGCGACTAAGCGAAGCAGGCATCGGCGCGCATCTGGATACCGCGCACAGCGGCGACGTGGATCTGCTGGTGCGCACCGGCGGCGAGCAGCGGCTGTCGAATTTCTTACTCTGGCAAGCAAGCTACGCCGAGCTTGCGTTTACGCCGACGCTGTGGCCCGATTTCACGCGCGAGGAGCTTGCGCGCATAGTGGATGATTTCCGCCGCAAACAGCGCCGCTTCGGCGGTCTTTGAGCTGCGGCGAAGTCGCTTTAAATTTTAAAATTTTATTTTGCAGAACCGCCTGCGACGCGGTAAATTTTAAAATTTAATCCGCGGGCGCTCGCGATACCCTGAAATTTTAATTTACGGCATCGTAAAATTTAAAATTTTAATACGTAGGCGCGCGACGCTATAGAAATTTTAAATTTCGCCCTTTTAAATTTAAAGCTCTAGCGCGGGCCGCGTTGCGCGGCGCGGTAAATTTAACGCGGCAGAATTTTAAAAATCACGCCGCGCGTTCGCGCAAAGAGCGAAAGGAGGGCCATGAGCTACTACATACAATGTGGTTGCGGCAAAAAACTTACCAAAAAGCCGATGAAATCTCTAAGATGCCCAAGATGCGGCAGCGTGTATAAAAAACCTAAGAAATTTATACTGGCGGTCTACATTTGCCTGCTTGTGTTTTTTATGCTAGCGTTTGCCTTCATCCCCGATAAAATGGGGATTTTGGCATCCGCAGGCAGCGGGATAGGCGCATATATTATGTTTTTATGGATCGTAGATACTTTAAACTTCGATCTTTTGGACGCCGTGATACTGGTGGCGGGATTTTTGATTTTCGGCGGATTATATGAGGCATGGGGCGAGCCCCTAATCGCGGGGCTCATAGCCATTTTATTTTGCGTGGGCGCGGCGGCGATTTTCGTAAAATTTTTCCCTTACGAGAGGCAAAAAATCAATGAAAACTAAGAAATTTCTCGCTACCATAGAGCGTTTGATTAAATTTTAAAAAGTTAAAGCTCTAAAGGAAAAAGATGGATTTAAATATCGTTTACGGCGTGATTTTTGCGGTATTCGGCACCTGCGTAGGCTCGTTTTGCAACGTCCTGATCTACCGCCTGCCGCGCGGACAGAGCGTAAATTTCCCCGCATCGCACTGCCCCAAATGCTCTCACGCTTTAAAATTTTACCACAACATTCCGCTGCTTTCGTGGCTCTTTTTGGGCGGCAAATGCGCCTTTTGCAAAACCAAAATTTCGATCCGCTACCCGATCGTCGAGCTTTTAGGTGGCGCGCTTGCGCTTGCGGCGTATTTCGGCGAGCCCGATCTTGCAAAAGCCGCGATACTTGGGCTTTGCTTTATCTTGCTTATGGCGCTTTCGGCGATCGATTTTGAGTATAAAGCCGTACCTGAGAGCCTTCTTTACGTAGTTACAGCGCTTTCGCTTGCTTATACGCTTATGTACGATTTTGATCTCAGCGGCGTGGGCGCGGCGGCGGGATACGCGGCGATATTTTTCGTGCTGCGCCTCATCGTCACCTTCGTGCTAAAACGCGAAGCGATGGGAAGCGCGGATATTTTTATCGCGGGAGTTATGGGGGCGATTTTGGGCTGGAAACTGGGCGGCATCTCGATCTACATCGGCGCGATTTTGACGCTGCCTGCGTATCTCATCGCGCATAAAAAGGGCTACGAGCTGCCTTTCGTGCCGTTTTTATCGATGGGGCTGCTTCTTACTTTTATTTTTAGAGATCAAATTTTAAGGCTCTTGGACGTCATTTATGGATAGGGTGCAGCGCTATTTATTTAGCAACTTCGTTAGCTCGTTCGCGTCGCTTTTCAGCACGCTTTTTATCATAATGTCGATCGTATTTTTTCTTCAGATCGCGCGCATTACGTCGTTTATTGAGATAAATTTTTTAGAGCTAGTCAAGCTCTATCTTTTCATGCTACCGCGTATACTCATATTTACGGTGCCGATCGCGTTTTTCGTAGCGCTTAGCATCTCGCTTTTTAGGCTCTCTAAAGAGAACGAAACCATCGTCATCTTTACCATCGGCTACGCCACGCGCAAGATCGCGCTGTTTTTCGGCATAAGCGCCGCGCTGTGCTCCTTAGCGCTACTTTTCGTATCGCTTTTTATGATGCCGATAGCCGAAAATTTAAAGGACAATTTCATCGATTACAAAAAAATTAGCGCGACGCTAAATATCAAATCCAACGAATTCGGGCAGAAATTCTCCGACTGGCTCGTTTTTATCGATTCGCAGGAAAACAACGGCACAAGCACGCTGTATAAGGATCTCGTGCTGTATAATCCAGGTGGCTCGCAGGATCACGAGCGGATGATCGTAGCGCGCAGCGGCGAGTTTAAAAACGAAAATGCGAGCTTTTCTGCGATGCTGCACGACGGCAAAATTTACACGATGGGCGGCGATCAGTGGCACATAAGCGAATTTGAAAGCCTAACTCTGCGTACGCAAAGCGACCGCAATATTCGCGGCGGAGGCGGCGTGATCGGATACTGGAGCGAGATGGGCGGCAGCGAAAAGCGCAGGAAAGAATTTAGCATCTACACCCTCGTCTCGCTCTTTCCGCTGGCGAGCTTTCTGTTTGCGCTAAGCCTCGGTATCGTGACCTATCGCTACGAAAAGGGCTTCGTTTACGCGGGGATCTTCGGCGTGCTTTTTAGCTACTTCGCGATGATCATGCTGCTCTCTAAATACCCAAGCATCGCGCTTCCCGTGACATTTGGCGTTACGCTTATCGGCTCGCTGCTTTACTACAGGATCAAAATTGCCCCGAGGTACTGAAAAAGGCTCCGAGCTTTGCGGCGGCGAAATTTTAAACAAAAGCTCGTCCGCTCGAAATTCAGCGGATAAAATTTCGGCGAGCGAGCCTAGTGCGTCTAAAATTTTGCGTGGCGTAAATTTAAAGCATGAAGCGCGAAACGGCGAGCAGGCTTTGATATTAAACGACGGGTTTTCAAATTTTAAAAATTCTGCTCTCGCAAGCTCGGTGAGCGATACGGCTACCCATGCTGCGCCTACTTGCGGTTTGAATCACGAAAGCGCCGAGCAAAGCTCTAGCGCCGTTTGCGCCAAAAAGACTACGCGCGCGGCAAATTTAAATTCCGCCCGTAAAAATTCCACCGCTTCCGATATTTGCGCGGCAAACGCTGCAAAAGCTAATGTGGCAAGTGGCGACGCTTTAAAAATCTATATGTCGCCCGTCGCAAAATTTTACACTACCCTTCCCGCGTCCGCCCACACCGCAAACTCTCGCAAAGCAAATGCCGCCTACAAAGCGGGTATTTCCGCAAACACCCTCGCAAGCGCGTCCGAACTAAAAAATATTCTCGAAAGCGCGCCTGCAAGCGACTTCGCAGCGAGCGAGCTTGCGCACATCGGCAAAATAAGCGCCCTGCCAAATACTCCCGCAGATGCGTGTACCTTTGCAGCGAGCGCAAACTCCGAGCGCGTAAAGCTCAAGCTCGTCTATTCCTATGACGGCTCGAAATTTAGCGGCTCGCAGTCTCAGCCTCACGGGCGCGGCGTCGAGGACGTGCTGCGCTCGGCTTTGGGGCGCGTGGGGATCTTTGCGCCGCTGATAAGCAGCTCGCGCACCGATAAAGGGGTGCACGCGCTGCGCCAGGTAAGCTGCGTCGAATGCACCGTGCACTGGGAGCTGCCGCGCCTAAAAGAGCTCATAAACCGCCACTGCGCGCCCTATATTTTTGTGCAACACATCAGCCCGGTGCCGCGCGATTTTCATCCGCGTTACGATGCCGTAGCGCGCTGCTATCGCTACGTCTTGAACCATGGACGTCCAAGCCCCTTTCTTAGCGATTTTTGCGTGTTTTATCCGCGCGTGGATCTTGCCGCGCTCAATGCTGCGCTTGCGAATTTCGTCGGCGAGCATGATTTTAGCGAGTTTATGAAAAGCGGCAGCGACATAAAAAGCCCTGTGCGCGAGCTCTATGTCGCGCGCGCCTACTCTTTTAGAAATTTGACCTTGATAAATTTTAAAGCCAACGGATTTTTGCGAGCGCAGGTGCGGCTGATGGTCGCAAACGCCCTAAAGTCCGTGCAGAGCGGGCGCAAGATCAGCTTCTCGCGAGCGCTTAGTAGAATCCCCTTTCCGCCGAACGGGTTGTATCTTAGCGGCGTGAGTTATTAAGACTTGAAATTTATAGCGTTAAATTTTATCCACGGGCGTTTGGATTTCAAGCTTAGAATTTTATCGCGGTAAAATTCCGCATATCAGAGCAGATCGCCACCCTACTTTGATATTAAATCACCTGCACCACGATGTGTAAAATCGTAAATTTGCGCGAAATTCGATCTGTTTTTATTAGAATTTTATAGAAATTTAGCAATACTTTCAAACTTTTAACTCAAAAAGGAGCAAAGATGAAAAAATTTTCTGTTGCTTTGGCCGGTTTGGCCTTACTAGCTAGCGTTTCGGGCGCTAAGGAGTTCATCAATATCGGCACCGGCGGTATGACCGGCACCTATTATCCAGTAGGCGGCGCGATTTGCCGCTTGGTAAATATGGATAAAAATATGAAATGCTCCGTGCAATCGACGGGCGGCTCGACGTATAACGTCAATAACGTGCTTAAAAAAGAGCTAAATTTCGGCTTCGTTCAAAGCGACGTCGTCTATGATAAATACAACGGTACGGGCAAATTCCAAGGCGCGGCGGATAAAAATTTACGCTCCGTAATTTCGATTTATCCGGAGCTTTTGGCTTTCGTCGTCTCTAAGGAGAGCGGTATCAAAGCCTACGGCGACGCTGCGGGCAAAAAGATCAATATCGGAAACCCAGGCAGCGGCAACGAGTTAACCAGCACGATAGTTTTTGAAAACTACGACTTCGATCTTAAAAAGCTCGCCCAGCACGGTGTCTTAACCGCGCAAGAATGCCCTATGGCGCTAAAAGATAAGAAGATCGACGGATACTTCTACGTCGTAGGACATCCGACCGCAAATATCACTGATGCGGCGACTTCGCTTCCTATCGACTTAGTTAGCATCGACGATGAGCATATTAAAAAAATTCTAGAAAAATATCCATATTTTGCCAAAGGCGTGATACCTGCAAAAATGTATGACGGGGTAGATCACGATACGCAGACTATCGGCGTAAAGGCTGTACTCGTAACTGACGCTAGCCAAAGCGACGAAGCGGTTAGGGCGGTAGTTAAAGCTATACTTGATAATTTTGACGAGTATAAAAAGCTACATCCTGCGCTAAATTTGGTAAGCAAAGAATCTCTTTTAGAGGGGCTTAGTGCGCCGCTTCATCCTGCGGCAGAGGCGGTGTATAAAGAAGCCGGACTGCTGAAATAGGCTAGTTGATGGAGAAATCTACACAAAACGACGAGCAGGTTTTAGAGGTAAAAAGTAGAGAATTTACCTCTAAAAAGCTCTTCTGGCTCGTGACGCTGGTCTGCTTCGCGTGGTCGGTCTTTCAGCTTTATATCGCGTATTTTACGCTAAATACGAATATCGCGCGCTCGATCCACTTGGCGTTCGCTGTTTTTATAATTTTTTCGCTTTTTCCATTTCGCCCGCGCTCTAAGGCGCATTTTTATATCCCGTTTTACGATTATATTTTATTAATCGTCGGAGTCGCCGCAATCTTGTATCCTGCGATAGAATTTAACGGGCTAGCGCAGCGCCCGGGAAATTATCTAACCAGAGATATTGTAGCAGCCTTTATAGGTATTTTTATCCTTTTTGAGGCGGGTCGTCGTATGATGGGGCCCGCGCTTGGCATTATCGCTTTTACCTTTCTTCTATATTGTTACTTCGGCCCTTATATGCCAGATATCATCGCGCACCGCGGCGCAAGCTTTGAACTGCTTGCAGGGCATATGTTTTTAACGACAGAGGGCGTATTCGGCGTGCCGGTAGGGGTCAGCACCAGCTTCATCTATCTGTTCGTGCTATTCGGCGCGCTTTTGGAGCGAGCCGGAGCGGGGCAGTATTTTATAAACGTAGCGTTTGCGATTTTGGGGCGCTTCCGCGGAGGACCTGCTAAGGCTAGCGTAATCGCCAGCGGACTAACCGGTATGGTAAGCGGTAGCTCGACTGCAAACGTCGTGACGGTGGGCACCTTTACGATCCCGCTTATGAAAAAAGCGGGGCTTACCGCCACTAAAGCGGGCGCTATCGAGGTCGCAGCAGGCGTAAACGGGCAGCTTATGCCGCCTATCATGGGCGCTGCGGCGTTTATCATCGCAGAATTTTTAGGTATGAGCTACACCAACGTAATGATCGCAGCGGTGATTCCTGCCTTCGTCTGCTACGCGGGGCTATTTTTTATCGTGCATCTGGAAAGCTGCAAGTTGGGGCTTCACGGCAGCCGCGATTACGCCAAGGTTTCAAAGCTAAAAATTATATTTAGCGGCATTCATTACATAATACCGATTTTGGTGCTTCTTTTTACTCTATTGATTCTAAAAGAAAGCGCGATCTCTGCAGCATTTAACTCGATTTGCGTGCTATTTTTAATAATGATCGTACAGGAGCCCGCTAAAAAAACGATATTTGGCGAAAAGGTTGGCAAGTCCGATTTTATCGTCGGTTTTGTCGATATTTTTTGGGCTATGGTGGGCGCTGCTAAAAATATGGTCACGGTAGCCGTTGCCACCGCACTAGCGGGCATCATCATCGGCTCGATCTCGCTTACCGGGCTGGGACAGGTTCTTTCAGAGCTCGTAGAAGCAGTCGCAGGAAACAGCATAGTACTGATACTTCTGATGACTGCGATAATGAGCCTTATTTTGGGCATGGGACTTCCTACTACGGCGAATTATATCGTCGTTTCAAGCCTTATTGCACCGGTGATTTTGATACTAGCGGGCAAAAACGGCTTTTTGATCCCTGCGATCGCAGTGCATCTTTTCGTATTTTATTTTGGAATTTTAGCCGATGATACCCCTCCGGTGGGTATTGCCGCATACGCTGCGGCGGGTATCGCAAAGGCAAATCCGGTAACCGTGGGACTTCAGGGCTTCGTGTATGATCTGCGCACCGCCGTACTTCCGTTTGCGTTTTTCTTCAATAATAAGCTGCTTTTGATCCAAAGCATCGGCGATCCGATGGATTCAAAAAGCATCGTTTGGATCAGCGATCCACTGCAAATCGTGCTGATTTTTGCCACGGCGATCGTGGGCATGTTTGCCTTCAGCTCCTCGCTACAAGGCTGGTTTGTTACAAAATGTAATCCGCTAGAGCGCCTGCTATTACTGCTAGTAACGCCGTTAATGCTGGTGCCTAATATCTGCGCGAAATTTATAGAATTCATTCCGAGCGAATACGTTAGCTACGGCATCGGCGCAGCGATCTACGCGCTGATCTTTGCAAAGCAGTGGTTTTTAAGGCCTAAGGACTCGGACGATACGCACGCCGAAAATAGTGCGCCTGCGGCGTAAATCTAAATTTGATCCCGCTAAATTTTAAGATAAATTTGCGGGGTCTTATTAAATTTATCTTCTTACTTTGCATTTTTGCGCCAGGATTTTAAATTTGGATCGATTCTTTACTTCTAAATTTAAAACCTTGACAGATTTTGCCGTGCTGATAAATCTAGTTTAAATTTAAATCCGCCTATATAAAGTACTCAAATTTTAAATTGCGCCGAAGCTATTATGCTCCTTAAATTTATTCATACGAAGCTACTGTGTTAAAAAACATCGCATATTAATCCTATGCTAGTCTATAATTATCGCAAGCCGCAGGATGCACGAAATCAATAGAGCAAAGCCGTTTTCGCGTTGCCGCTTGTAATGCCTTCGATAGTTTAAAATATACACGTCCACAAAAGCGAAAATGATTCTTAAAGCAGATAAAATCAAAAACTGTGCAAAATTTCTTCAAAACGATTTGATAATTAAGACCGAGCGTTATAAAATTTTACTTATTTACAGCAATTTCTTGATTATATGTTGTACTTTATTTAAAATAATTTTTATAAAAATATCGATGGAATGGGGGATTATTAGTCAAATCTAATTCTATAAAAATACTTTAATAATTAATATTAAATTTATCCGCCTTGAGTTATAATCCGCGATTAAATTTCAAAATAGAGGAACAAAAATGCAAAAAGATATGTATTTTAAAAAGGCGAAATTTATCGCATTATCGATATGCGCGAGCGTTTCGATTTTATGCGGCGTCGAAGGCTCACACCTAAGCAGTGACGCAAATAGCACGAATCTTGGCGAAATCGTAGTAAGTGCGAGCGGCTTTCGCCAAGATATTAGGCAGGCGCCGGCCTCCATCTCTACCTTGGATAATAAAGAGATATCAAGCGGCAGATTCACTTCGCTACACGATATTGCGAATAAAATGCCGGGCGTCAGCGTTATTGCAGGCGATGACGGCCCGGCAAGCGGGATATCCATCAGAGGAATGGAAAGCTCTCAAACCCTTGTGCTTATCGACGGTAAACGTGTAAGTTCCGCGGCGGCGAACCCAAAAGGCGGAGCGGGCGATATGAACTCGAATTTTATCCCGCCCGCAGGAGCGATCGAGCGTATCGAAGTGATTAGAGGACCTATGAGCTCGCTTTACGGAAGCGATGCGGTAGGCGGCGTGATAAATATCATTACGAAAAAGAATTTTTCTAAATTTAGCGGAAGCGCCGCTATATCTACAACTATCCAAGATCACGAGGGTATCGGAAACGGTAAGATGGGCGAAGCTTACGTCAATATTCCCTTCGGGCAGTATGCGGCGCTTCAGCTGTGGGGATATAAAAAGCTGCGCGACGAGGACGGCTATAAGGGAGGCTATCAGAAGAGCGATAAATCGGATTCTAACGCCAAGCTTTGGCTAACGCCGGATGAAAATAATAAATTTTACGTTCAAACCGGAAGGCAAAATCACGATTATTCAAGGACTCTTGGTAAAACCGCCGTTTATCCCAACGCGCGCGGATTAAATCACTATAAATATAAAAGAGAAAATCACGGCGTCGGATATTTGGGTGAGTTTGAAAGCTTAAGCGCTGATATAAGTTATTTTTGGGACAAGACTCGCCGTACGAGCATTTTTGATAGCCTTTCTCCCGCAATCGTAAAAAATAGAAATTTTAATTCCAAATTTACGACTTATCTCGGTATAAATACGCTTACCTTCGGCTATGATTTTAGCAAACAGGATGTGCAAACGACTTTCATCGTTTCAAACGCGAGTAGGCAAAATTTACGCTCTCCGCAGCGATTTTCTATGAACGAGCATGCGGGATTTTTAGAGGATGAGATCGAAATTTTGGAAAATACGCTATTTTTAACGTTCGGCGGCAGGCTCACGCACAACGAATACTTCGGCAACCACTTTTCACCTAGAGCCTACGCGACGTTTAATATAGACGACACTTGGACGATCAAAGGCGGCGTCGCAACCGGTTATAAAACTCCCAACGTCAATCAAATTTCGCCGGAAGTAGGCACGATTCAGGGCGGCTGGAGGATTATAGATTTCGGTAACAAGGATTTAAAGCCCGAGAAAAGCACGACCTACGAGATCGGGCTTTATTACGACAATGCAGACGATCTGCGCGGCAATATCACGCTATTTAAAAACGACTTCAAAGATAAAATTTTAGATACCGATGGCAGCAATATTAATAGGATTCCCGCTTACGGAGGCTGCGCCGGCGCGCCGAGCGTTAATTGCCCGGGTTGGGGAACGTATTTTAATATAGAAGGAGCCGAGGTTTACGGCGTTGAGCTGAGTGGCGATTACGATATTACTAAAAAGCTAAATTTCAAGGCGAACTACACCTATAGCCACTCCGAGATCGAAACCGGGGATCCTACGATCAATACGCCAAACGGCGCCGTTAAATTTAGTCAAACCAATCTTAGTAGGCTAGATGGCAAATCCCTTACCGCTACTCCGAAGCATGCCGCACATGCGACACTTAGCTATAGGCCTATCGCTCCGCTTTCTACCTTTATCGGTCTTAATTACGAAAGCGAGCTTACAAGCGTGCAATTCGGTCCGGGCAATAGAGTCAGCAAAAACGACAAAAAGCTTTTTACTACGGATTTGGGCGCACAATACGATTTAAACGATAATTTGAGCCTAAATTTAACCGCTTATAATATCTTTGATAACGTCCGATACGACGAGGGTCTCGCAGACGACGGCAATTACTATTGGTACCCCGAGGAGGGCAGGAGGTTTTGGTTTAAGGTAAACGCTAAATGGTAAGCCTAAAGAGCTTCCTTGTGGTATTCGACGCACTTTTTTTAGTATGCTTATTCGCTTGCGATCTGGGAGCAAAACCGCCGCAAAAGATTGAGCAGGTAAGTGGAGCTGCGCACGAAATGTTTAATGTGAGCGATTTTATTCTAAAAAGTAAGAACGGCGAAAAATATAAAATTTTTATAGCTCGCCAAAAAAATGTCGCTCGCTACGATAGGGTAGTTTTTATGGTTGATGCGAACGCGCAGTTTCCGATACTTTTAAACTCCTATGCGAAAATTTATGCGAATGGCGCAAAGCAAAACGCAAAAGCGGTGCCGAAATTAAGCAAAACCGTCCTTATAGTAGGCATCGGATACGACAGCCCGCTAGCGTATGATACTAAGCGTCGCACGAGAGATTTAACGCCTACGGCGAGCGGCGAATAATATGCAAACGGCGGCGGCGCAGCAGAATTTTACGATTTCGTAAAAGATGAACTATTTCCGCTCGTGGATAAAAAATACTCTACGGCAAAAAGCGATAAAATTTACTTCGGACATTCTTTTGGTGGGCTATTCGGGATTTATGCTTTGCTGCGCGACGATGGGATTTTCGACGAGTTTTTTATCGCCTCGCCTTCGTTGTGGTGGGGTGAATCACAACTAATCAGAGATGCCCTAGACGAGGGAAAGCTTAGATCAAATTTAAAAGCGAAATTCATAATGCTCGTTGCTGGCTCGCGTGAAATACGTAAAGGAAAAACCGATAAAGCGGGAATTTTAAAAGTAGCCGATCTAGCTGAAATTTTAAAAACAAAGGGGCTTTCTTGCGAGTTTAAGCTCTACGAAGGCGCTTCGCACGGCGAAGTAATCCCATTGGCTTTGCAAGATTTAGCGCTATTTACGCAAAGATAATCTTCTATTTAGCCGGTAAAGCCTTAATCTAAACCCGGCTCGTTTATATTTGCAAGCGCAAGACCGAGCGACGCAAGCTCGCTGATCGCGCCGAAACGCGCCACCGGATTTAAGAAATTAAATTTTAAAGCTCTTTTAGCTAGTATCGCACAAATTTAAAGGATGGAAAATGCAAAGTTTCAAATGGCAAATTTCAAAGCGGCTCAAGCAGGCGATGCGCGAGCGAGATATCGACAATCTCACGCTCGTGCGCCGCACGGACGAGCTGTATTCGCGCTCGCACCCGGACCACGACGAGGATATGCGAGCCGAAGTTTACACCGTCTTGGACGAATACGCGCCCAATGTCGATATTGAAATTTTTGATCTAGTCTGCAAGGTTCTAGACGTCAAAATCGAGCTAGGGTAGGGCTTTGCGTGGGATTTGCCTGCGCTTTTTGCTCGAGCGGCGGCGCTAAATCGGTTTTTGAAATTTTATTTAATTCGGCTTTGCACTGCGACGCTGATCGTATCGGGAGCCGCGACACCGCTCCCAGCCTTTAAAATACGCTGCGCATGGCATTCGCGCCGCACTTGTCATTTGCTACACGTGGATTTCGAGCCGGCTAAAACGAGCCGTCGCTCATACGACCGCGCCCGCCGCAAAATTTGCTAGCAGCGTGTCTTACGCGGCATTAAATTTTAACGGAGCCGTAAAATTTAGTAACGACGGCACCCATATCCGCGAGATGCGGATCGTGAAATTTAAACTCGAGCGGCGCGAACTTCGTAATTTAAGCACCCGCTTGCCCGTTCTTTAAAATTAAGCGCGCTTGTTTATTCGCCGAAATTTAACTCAAATTTAAACGCTCGCTCGCAGGAATTTTAAAATTTACCGCACGATTACATCAGCTCGCACAGCTTCCACGTGACTCGTACTACCCAATGTGCGCCTGGCTACTCCACGCGATGTGTTTTTGCGCCGTGAAGTCGGTAGCAGAGTTCGGCGCAGAATTGTGTATAAAATTTCATTCACGCAGCTGGCTCACAGATAACTTAATCGGCGGCTCCAAATTTTAAATCCCAATCAAAATTCACTCAAGTGGCGATAAATTAGCGATTAAAATTTGAAATTTTAGAAGTGAAATCCCGCGCTCCTGCTTGCGATCAAAATTTTAAATTTTTCCGCAAAATTTCGCCCAAACCTAGCAAGATTAATATCTATTTTAACTGCAAAGTGCTAAATTTAGCCCTAAATTTTAATCCGAGGTAAACTTTGAACTACTTAATCCAATTCAGCGTGATTTTAGGAATATCTTTTGTTGCGGAGATTTTGGTGGCGCTCGTGCCTGTGCCGATCCCCGCTAGCATCTATGGGCTAGTCATTATGCTTTTAGCTCTGATCTTCAAACTCATAAAAGTATCGCAGATTAGAGAAACCGTGTCGTTTTTTATGCAGATTATGCCGGTGATTTTCATCCCTGCGGGCGCCGCGATCATCATCGCAGGCGACGCGCTACGCCAGCATCTTTTCGCAATCATCGCGATTACGGCGGTCTCTACGGTAGTAGTCATCGGTGCAAGTGGCGCAGTAACGCAAATTTTTTATAAAATCGCCCTCGCCCGCGTTAAGCGCAGGCTTTACGCAGCCGCGCACGAACAAGACGGCGTGAATACAAAGGGCGTGGATGCGAAGCTGGAGCGCGAAATTTTATCCGGAGACGACAAAAAATGAGGGAAATTTTAATGAACTCCGCTTTTTTCGGCGTATTTTTGTGCCTAGGCTCGTTTGAGCTGGGACTTTATCTAAAAAAGCGCTTTAAGCTAACTATTTTCAATCCGCTTCTAATCGGTATCGTGCTTACCGTCTGCGTGCTTTTACTCTTTAAAATTCCATACGAAAAATTTAACGCGAGCGCCTCGCACATTAGCTTTTTCTTAACGCCGATTACCGTCTGTCTAGCCGTACCGCTATACGAGCAGCTGGCGCTTTTACGAAGTAATTTTTTAGCTATTTTTGCAGGACTGATTTCGGGTATGATCGCAGGACTAGGCAGCATCTACGCGATGTCGGTGATATTTGGGCTAAATCACACAATGTATGTCACGCTACTACCGAAATCCGTCACGGCACCGATCGGTATGGGTATCAGCGAAAGCTTAGGCGGCATCGTGACACTAACGGTAGCCTGCATCATCGCTACGGGCATCATCGGTAGCGTATTTGGCGAAGCGCTACTTAAAATTTTTGGCATCAAAAAGGCGATGGCAAAAGGTATCGCCCTAGGCTGCGCGAGCCACGCGATGGGAACGGCGCGCGCTCTTGAGATCGGTGACGTAGAAGGTGCGATGGCGTCTTTAGCAATGGCAGTTACGGGACTTCTTACCGTCATCGGTGCCGGTATATTTGCACATTTCATCTAAGGAGAAAATATGATAATCTCGATCGCTAGACAAACGGGCGCAGGCGGGCGTGAAACTGCGCGCAAACTAGCCGAGCGCTTAGGCTACACCTATCTAGCCAAGGCGGATCTGCTCCGCAAAGCAGACGAGCTTGGCTGCTTCGAGCAGATGTATGAGTTCTACAACGAAATGCCCGTAAATACGCTACTTCAAGCAATATCGCACAACGAGCTAGCCAATGAGCAAAAGCGCGATCGCATCGTAGCAATCTACGAAAAGATCGTCTCGGGCGGCAACGTTATAGTGCTTGGACGCTGCGCGGGGTTTTTCTTGCGCGGACATCCGGATCTGCTGACGGTATTTTTACGCGCGAGTGATGAGTTTAAGCTCGCCAGATTAGAAAAAGAGGGCCATACCGACGCGCGCGAGTATATGGAAAACAGCGACGCAGGCAGGATGAGCTTTCATCAATACTACACCAACCAAGTCTGGGGCGCGTCCGCAAACTACAATATCTGCATCGACACGTCGTATTGCGGCATCGATAATGCGGTAAATATCATCGAGTATCTGGTCAAACATCACATTGAAAAGTGATTTGTGCCTAAGCGCACAAAAGTGGAATTTATCTTTTCGAAGATGAATTCCACTTTATCTCGCAAACCCACCCTACTTCTATTGTAATTTAAAATTTACATCTCTTTTCAGCTTAGATTTCATTTGTAAATGACGCATTTAGCTGTATTACAAAGCCTCTCGTTCAATGCGACATAAATTCTAAACCGCGCTTTATCGCTACAAAACAGTAAAATTTAGCTAAAATTTGACGAAATTTAAATCCAAATTTAAGGAGATAAGATGCAAATCAAAGCCCATCTATGCCCAAAATGCGGCGAAAACACGATCTATTTCGACGGCATCTGCCACTCATGCAGCCAAAGGCAGAGGCGGGACGAAATTTTAAACCTAAGCGCGGACGAAGTGGAGGCGATGATCCTAAAAATCGCGGGTCGAATCGACGAGATCGAAAAATGGGATGAGATTTACAACGATTTTTGGGCGCTTTTTAGCCTACTGGGCATCCACGATCCAAGGATCGCGCGAGCCGCTGCGGCGAAGCAGATCTACTATCCGCCCGAGCTCTACTTCAGCGCGCCGAAGGACGTGAGAGACGCGCTCGTCCGCAAGCTCGCCTCGCTGCAGGACAATGCCAAAAACACTCTAAACGACCTACTGTGCGCGCTTGCGTGGCAGGGCGACGAGCAGACGACGCAGCTTTTTTACGAGCTGTATCAAAACCCGAAGCCGTGGCGTCAAAAGCTCTACGCAGGCACCGAAGTTTACGCGCAAATAGGCGGCTGGGGCTTTGACGAGACGGGCCGTAAATCGTTAGTTTTCGATAAATGCCTTACGGCAGTGCGCGTAAAAGATGGCGCGGAGAAAAACGGCGAGCGCACGAGCGGGCGCGGAGATGAAAGCGGCGGCGCGCAAGGCAAAAGAGAGAGCACACAAAATGGCGGCACAAATGAAGGTGTGAGCACTAGCTTGCAGAACGAGCGCGTAAATTTCAAAGGCGGCGCGGGCGGCGAAAATTACGAACAAAACGCGCAAAACGGCGCGGATAAAACTTCAAATCTGCACGCGGGCGCGCAGAGTGCTCGCGCAAGCATGGACGAAGAAGCGAGCTTGCAGAACGAGCGCGTAAATTTCAAATCAGACGCGCAAAAAGACGCTGGCAGCGGTTTAAATTTAAGCGAAAATGCAAAGGCTGCTCGCGAAGGCGCAAACCAAAACGCGGACGAGTCCGTGCAGATCGGCGAGCCTACGGGTCAAAAGTGCGAGTTTTGCGGCTGCGAGATGCTCGATATGCTGCGCCTTAAGGCCGATGAGCCGCGGCTTGCGTTTCTGAATTTAAAGCGCGATGCGATCTTTCGCTGCTGCCCGACCTGCGTTGGCTCAGTCAGATATTTTTGCAAACGCGGCGCGGACGGTGAGATAGAGCTAAGCTATGAGGGCGAAGGGATGGAGAAAAGCTACTTTTCGCAGCAAGATCTTGCGCGGCTGAGCGGTATGAAATTTAAGCTAGGCGGCGAAGTTCCCCCGTTTTACGGCTATTTTGACGAGCTTGACGTGACCGTGGGCGGCTATCCGCAGTGGGTACAGGACGCCGAGTATCTGAGCTGCCCTAGCTGCGGCGGGACGATGAAGCACCTAGCGCAGATCCCATTCGGCGAGCTGGTGCAGGGCGAGGGGGTCATATACGTGCAGATCTGCGAGAAATGCGAGGTTTTGGGCGGCTGCTTTCAGTGCACGTGAGGGCGGGCTTTTAAAATTTGGCTCCGAGCCTGCGCAAAAATTAGCTATAATTGCGTTTAAATTTAATTAAAGGAGAGATTATGGGGCTATTTGGCTCAGGAAAAAAATCTGAAAAAGCGCAGGAGCCGAGCACGTTCGCGGGCAGAGTGGATAAATTTTGGGCGGAATTTAGCGGCATGGTAGACGAGATCAAGGCTGATTTGGCGGCAAAGGAGTTTGAAAAGGCGATGCAAAAGACCGACGAGAAGCTTCGTATCTGCCTTGCCGAGCCCTATTTTATGACGGGACTCGTGGGCGATAAGCTCGATCTGGTGCTAACTCCGGAGGGTATGAGGCACCGCCTATTTTGGCTAAGCTTTATCAAAAACGCTATGCCAAAACAGCTCGAATCCAAAATGCTCTGTACGCTAGGAAAGCCGCGTGCGCCGCGAGGTATCGGCGGGATCGAGATGTATGGTACCCGCGTAAACGCCGAGGACTCGATGATCTACGCGCAGTTTAACGAAAGCGACGTGGATATTAAAATTTACAACGAAAATCTAGCGGCTCTGCTCGCGCAGGACGATGGCAAGGCCTATAACCTTAGCTTTATCCTGCTTGACAATATGATCGGCGAAACGGCGATCATAAATACGCTAGGCGAGCTTGAGGTACTAGCCCAGCCCAAAGAAAACGGCGTGCCGCTAAGCGAATTTGCCGATCTGATTGATGAGAAATTCGGCGAAAAAGCCGCGCGCGAACCGCTAAAGAATTTTTTCAGCTACGAGATGGAGCCGCGCGGAAGCGAGGTGCGCGAGGACGTGGTCGTAGGCACCACCTGCCTGACCAATATCGTAAATCAGTACCTAAACGGCGAGCGCGACATCTACAACGAAGCCTTCGAGCTTGGCATCAAATTTTGCTTTCTTAGCATTGATAACGGAGGCGACGTGCAGGCGGGCTTTGATCTGCGAAACAAAATCGAGGACGAAGAGCTGGAAGGCTGCGGCTCGTTTTTGGAAATAATCGGCGGCGCAACCGGGCAGAGGCACGCATACATCGATCTCATCTGCTATGACGAGGAGAAATTGAAAGAAAAGGTAAGCGAGCTTTGCAAAAAATACGGCGCAAATATCGAAATCCACGACTTTAAGCGGTAGCGGTCTCTGTTTTTACCGCTACTAAAATTTGCGACTTAAGCGGTAGGCCTCTGTTTTTGCGACAGATAAATTTGAAATTTTGCGCCATCGAGGAAAATAAATTTTAAAATTCTACGCCGCGTAAAATAAATTTAAAATTTGCCGCGCCGCACGCTTTTCGTTCAGTTTTGTCGTTCCGCTGGTACGCGCTAAATTTGATCAAATTGCAAGCTTGCGGTGCAAATTATAGTGGCGCGATTTAGGATTTTGTTTATGCACGTGATTCGCTTGCAATGTAGATCAGCGTGGGCGTTTTTTATAAAATATACACACCGCTTGCAAATTTCACGCGCTGTGCCTGTTCGCATACATAGGCTCGCTACGTAGAATTTTTATCGGCCACAATAATCCTCGGCGCGAGATTTGTTAAGATTTAAGCACCAACGCATAATTTGATAAAATTTTAGAAGCGGACACGCAATAAATTCCAAGAAAAAAACCAAGCACGAAAGAATTCTAATGAAATTTTGCAAAACGCTCTTTGGTAGAATTTATAAAAATTATAAAGATTTGACTCGGACAAATTTTAAAATTCTATAAAAAGCGGGTTTTATCAAAATCTTGCCAAGCCATGAAATTTCAAGAAAATTCCACAGAATTCCGATAAGTTTTTTGAAATTTTACTATAGCAGAATCCGATCCATCGCGCGCATTAACCGCAGCATTTGAGCGTGTTCGAAAACATCGTGCGTGCGGATGATCGCGGCGCCGTTTAAGGCGGCGATCTGGTGCAGGTACAGCGAGCCTGCAAGCCTATCCGCGACCGCAGAGGGGCTGTAAAAATCGATAACGCTCTTTCTGCTCGCACCCACGAGCAGCGGGCAGCCGAAGTGCAAGAAATGCTGCAAATTTTTAATCAGCACCAAATTTTGCTCGGCGGTCTTGCCAAAGCCGATGCCCACGTCAAGGATGATTTTTTTAAGCCCCTCGCTTCGCAGCTGCTGCAGATTTTGCGCAAAAAACTCATCTATCTCGCCCATCAGATCGTCATATTTTGGCGCAAGCTGCATATTTTGCGGATTTCCTTGCATATGCATCAGCACGTAAGCGGCGTCATAGCGAAGCGCAAGTGGGGCAAGAGCGAGATTTGCGCTGATGTCGTTAATGATACTAAAGCCCCGATCTAGCGCAAATTCCAAACAATACTCATCGAAGCTATCGAGGCTAAATTTAGCCTTTTCGTGCAGACGCAGGCGATAAATTTCGTTCACGATGTCCTTTATGCGCGCAAACTCCTCATCCCTGCCGCAGTACTGGCTGCCCGGGCGCGAGCTCACGCCGCCGATGTCGATGATAGCAGCGCCCTGCTCGATCATCTTTTCAATCTTATTGGTCGCCTCTTTTAAGCTTGCCGCGCGGCTTGCGGGGTTGAAGCTATCGGAGTTGATGTTTACTACGCCCATTATTTCGCAGCTTTGCGGCTTAGCAAATTTCTCGCTTAGAAATTTCGCGACCTCTTTTAGCCCGAAATCCTGCAGAGCTTCCTTTTGCGCCAAAGCCTCGATCTGGCGGTCGTTTGCAATCAAAACCGCGTCCGTATCGTCCCGCCCCAGGATCACTCCTTCGTTACACGCAAGCTCAGCGCCGATGCTAAGGGCATCCTGCTTTAAAATATTCGCCGCGGGCGCTCGCAGATCTTTTAGATAGAAAAAGTTTAGGCGCGATTTTTTCTGCATTATCGCCCGCCCCGCATTTCGCACACCGATGCGCTCGCAAATCAGCGCAAAGTCGGCATCATTTGAAATTTTATAAATTTTCATCTTTTCTCCTCGATCATCAACAGCAGCGGAGTAAGCACGGCGTGGGCTTTGGCGTTGTGCTCGGCGAGGTAACTCAAGCGGTCAATGCGCTGCAATTCATCGCCGCTTAGCCTAACGCCCGCCTCGAAACACTCTAGCGCGATCTCGCCGATGAGTGCTTTTAGCGCCGTTTTATCCAGCTCGCCCTTACGCTCCAGCGCAATCTGCGCGTCGATAAACTCCACCGCTTCCTTTAGGCTGAGCCTGGTTAAGTTTAGCCCGGTGCGGTATCTGGGCTTTCGCACGCAGAGGTTTTGCACGATCAGGCGCGAGCGAATGGTGGGCAGCAGGGCGTTGATGAAGGGGGTGATCAGGAAAAACACCGTGTTTTTAGGCGGCTCCTCTAAAATTTTAAGCAGAGCGTTTTGCGCCTCCTCGCCGAATTTCGTAGCGGCGATGACGATGATCTTATCCTCGCGCTCGGCGACGTAGGCTTCGTCAATTATCTTTCGCGCCTCGTCAATCTTAAGCTCGACGCTTTCGAAAAACCTTAAATTTTTGCGTGGAATTTCGGCTAAAATTTTATCTTTAAAGCCCTCATAATCGCCCGTTAAAACGATCTGATTTATGATTTTCAAAGCACCACTTCGTCAAAAAGCACGGCGTCGATGCTTTTATCTAAAATTTTAAAAAGCTGGATCAGTTTGAGATCCAGGCTCGGATCGCTCTCGCTCATGTAGAAGCTGTTTTGCAGCCTCTCGTCTATGAGCCACAGATAGCTATCTTCGTGGCTTTTGGCGATTTTGGCTAGCGGATGGTTGCCGTTGCCGATATAAAAATATATAAAGCCGTTGGCAAACGCGAGGCTTAGCATATCGTTTAGCAGCAGCGCGTCCTCGAGGCTATTTACGCCGCCGCGGTAGAGCGAGCGCAGCGAAAAAAACGGCAGCAGCGGGCGAGAGTTGGTCGAGGAGTTGATCTTTTTGATGATGTATTCGCTAAACCAGCTTCGCTCATCGTCGCAGATGACGATGAAAGCAAAGCCGTCGTGGAGGAATTTTAGCTTTGATGCTAAAAGCGGCGTCCAGTCCTCCTTGCGATCCTCGAGCCACTCAAGTCCGGGCTCGGAGCGCATCGCCGTAACGCTCCAAGTGTGCAGATCCTGCATTATTTATCCAAATCGTAGGCTTTATGCAGCGCGCGCACGGCGAGCTCGCCGTATTTGGCCTCTACGATCATCGAAATTTTAATCTCGCTCGTAGAGATCATCTGGATATTTATCCCTTCATCCGCAAGCGTCTTAAACGCCTTGCTGGCTATACCGCTGTGGCTTTTCATACCAACGCCTACTAAAGAAACCTTTACGATATCGGCATCCGATTCGATGATGGAATTCGGATTTGGATTTACCTCTTTCATTACTTTATAGGCCGTTTCCAGCTCGTTTTGCGGCACGGTAAAGCCTAAATTCGTCTCGCCGTTTCGTCCGATATTTTGCACGATCATATCGACGTTGATCTCTTTGCTCGCGAGCGCGGAGAAAATTTCAGCCGCGACGCCGGGGCGATCCTCTACGTTTCTAATCGTGATTCTTGCTTGATTTTTATCCAGTGCAATGCCGCTAATTACCGCATCTTCCATCTTTTCTTCTCCTGTTATGAGTGTTCCTTCATGATCGTTAAAACTGCTTCGCGTCACCAAATTTACGTTTAATTTCTTCGCAAGCTCAACGCTTCGATTTTGCAAAACCTTCGCCCCTAAGCTCGCAAGCTCAAGCATCTCGTCGTAGCTGATGCGATCAAGCTTCTTAGCTTTGGGCTCGATGCGCGGATCGGTCGTATATACGCCGTCCACGTCGGTGTAAATTTCGCACAGATCGGCATTCAGCGCTCCTGCGACGGCGACAGCGCTAAGATCGCTTCCTCCTCGCCCGAGCGTAGTTACTTCGCCTGCGGTACTAATGCCCTGAAAGCCCGCGACGACGACGATTTTTCCCTGCTTTAGCGCCTCTTGCATACTTTTTGGATCGATAGAGACGATGCGAGCTTTGGTGTGAAAATTATCCGTCACGATGCCAGCACCACGTCCGCTAAACGCGATCGCAGCATAGCCCTTGGCATTTAGCGCGATAGCTAAAAGTGCGCTCGTAACGCGCTCGCCAGAGCTTAGCAGCACGTCCATCTCTCTGCCTACGGGAGTTTTAGAAAAAAATTCCGCCTGCTCGATGAGCTGATTGGTAACGCCGCTCATCGCAGAGACGATTACCGCGACATCGTGTCCTTCGTTTTTAGTCTTTATCACGCGCTGCGCGACCGCCTCGATCCGCTCTAGCGTACCGACGCTCGTACCGCCGTATTTTTGAACGATCAGCATTAAATGTAACCCTCCTCCTTAAAATATTTTAAAACCGTCGCGTAAATCGGCTTTTTGAAGTGATTTACGTGCCTTAAAACCTCATTTGCACCTACGAATTTAAATGCGTCGAACTCCGGAAGTTTAGTATTAATGTTTATATCGGCTAAGCTTCGCAATCTCACCAAAAAATACCTTTGAATTTGCCCGTCGTATGGGCGCATCTTTTGAGCTACCCCATCGGGAAAGTCATAGCTGAGCCACTTCGGGCACTCAGCGATGATATCGACTTTGTTTGTTCCGATCTCCTCACCGAGCTCTCTGCGGATCGCCATCTTAGGCGTCTCACCATCGTCGATACCGCCCTGAGGAAACTGCCAAGCGCCTTTGATGTCGCTTCGTTGCGCGATTAAAATTTCGCAATTAAACGGATACGAGGGCGAAAGTACGATTGCAGCGACATTTGGTCTGTAATTTTTCTCTTTTTCCATCTCGTTTTCTCACAAAAAATTTCTCAAAATTCTACCTAAAAATATTAAAATTTGCGTTAAGAGGCTTAAAATTTATATAAATTTTCAAATTAATTCGCTAAATTTTGCGACGTAAATTTAGCCCATAGGACCGCCCTTGCACATCTACATCCACGTGCCGTTTTGCACCTCCAAATGCCCGTATTGCGCCTTTGGCTCTTTTAGCGACAAATTTAGCCTTGCAAAAAGCTACTTTCGCGCGCTAGAGTTTGAAGTGCGCGACTTTTTGGCGAAAAATCCGCACGCGCAAATCTCTACGCTTTTTATCGGCGGAGGTACGCCAAGTGCCGTATATGCGGGGCTTTACGACGAAATTTTTGCGCTACTTGCGCCGCATTTCGCCGCTAAAGCCGAAATCAGCTCGGAAGCTAACCCAAACTCCGCTAGCCCCGCTTGGCTTAGGGCGATGCAGGGGCTCGGCGTAAATCGCATCAGCTTCGGCGCGCAAAGCTTCAACGACGCCAAGCTAAAATTCCTTGGTCGCGCGCACAGTGCGGCGCAGATTTTTCTGGCGGTGCAAAATGCCAAAGCGGCGGGCTTTGACAATATAAATTTGGATCTAATCTATGCAAGCAAATTTGACGATAAAAGGAATTTAAAATTTGAAATGGCTGAGCTTGCGCGCTGTGAAGTGCCGCATCTAAGCGCCTATGCGCTAAGCCTTGAGGAAAACACGCCCTTTTTTGGGCGCGAAAGCTTCAAAAGGGAAAGCGCGGCTCTAGCTAAATTTCTCTTTGCCCTTGCGACGGATAGCGGCTTTAGTCAGTATGAAATTTCAAATTTTGCCGCGCGCGGACTACGCTGTAAGCACAATCTGGCTTACTGGCGCGGCGAGGATTACGCGGGATTTGGGGCATTTGCGGTCGGAACTAGCGGGCAGGTGCGCCTTAGCTCGCCTAAAAATTTGCAAGACTACATTGCAGATCCGCTGCAAAAACAGCGCGAAGCCCTAAGCGCGCAGGATAAAAAGCTCGAGCGCATATTTCTTGGGCTGCGCTGCGTTTTGGGATTTGAGGCGCAAATTTTAGACGCTGCGGAGCTAAGCAACGCGCAGCTGCTCGTGCGCGAAAAAAAGCTGAAATTCGGCGAGGGTAAATTTTATAATCCTAACTTTTTGCTCGCCGACGAGATCGCGCTTTTTATCACGCAAGAAAGCCGCCGCGGGCGCTAAATTTAAGATTAATGAAATTTTAGTTACAATACGCCACTTTTTACGTTAGGAAATTTTATGTTTGGTATCAGTATGCCTGAAATTACGGTCATTTTAATCATCGCGATAATCGTGCTGGGGCCCGAAAAACTCCCAAAAGTGCTGGTCGAGCTCGCGAAATACTTCAAAGTCATCAAAAAAACCATCAACGACGCAAAATCGAGCTTCGATCAGGAGCTTCGCATCGCCGAGCTAAAAGAGGACGCAAAAAAATATAAAGAGAGTATTACGCAAGCAAGCGAAGGCGTGCGCAAAAAGCTCACGTTTGAGGAGCTCGACGAGATAAAAGGCGGCATAGACTCGGTCAAAGAGACGCTAAATGCTGGGCTAAAAGACGCGGAAAGCTCGCTTAAAGAAACGCTTAGCTCGGATGCCGCCAAAGACGTGCTAAACTCTGCAGAGGTCTCGGCACAAAAACAGAATGAGACGGCAAATTTAAAGGCAAATTCGGGCGGAGAAAATTCCGCGCAAAGCTCTACCCGCGCCGCAAACTCTACGCAAGACTCCGCCGACGGCGCAATGAATTCCGGCGCTGAAAGCAAAAGCGCGAATTCTGGCGCTGGAAACAAAGGCAAAAATTCCATACCGAGCGCGGGTAGCGCAGGAAATTCCGCACAAAATACGAAAGCAAGCGGCGAAGCGAAAGGCGCCGCGCAAAATTTGAATGCAAATTTAAACGGCGATGCGCGAAATTCTACGCAAAATTCCGCGCAAAATAACGATACGCAAAAATCATAATGAGAGAGAAATTTAATGTTTGAAGAGCTAAAACCCCATCTAGCCGAGCTTCGCAAGCGCCTAGTTATCTCCGTGCTTTCCGTCATCGTCCTTTTCATCGCGTGCTTCGGCTTTTGGGAAGATATTTTAGGCTTTATGACCCGTCCGCTGGTGCGCGTGCTTCCTAAAGGCAGTGAGATCATCTTTACCCAGCTTGGCGAAACGTTTTTTACCGCGATGAAGGTATCGTTTTTCACCTCGTTACTTCTAGCGATGCCGATAATTTTCTGGCAGGCGTGGCTTTTCGTAGCGCCTGGGCTTTACGATAACGAGAAAAAATACGTCATCCCCTTTGTTAGCGGCGCAAGCGTTATGTTCTTTTTAGGCGCGGCGTTTTGCTATTTTTTCGTAATCCCCGTCGCGTTTAATTTCTTGGTAAATTTTGGCGCCAAGCAATTTACTGCGATGCCTACGATCGGCGAATATGTAGGCTTTTTCGCTAAGCTCGTCGTCGCATTCGGCATCAGCTTCGAGCTTCCGGTGGTGACCTTTTTTCTCGCCAAGATCGGGCTTGTGACAAACAAAAGCCTGAGCGATTTTTTCCGCTACGCAATCGTCATTATTTTCATCTTTGCAGCGGTCATGACGCCGCCGGACGTGCTTAGTCAGTTTATGCTCGCAACTCCGCTAATTGCGCTTTATCTGCTTTCGATCTTTATCGCCAAAATGATAAATCCGTATAAGCCTGAGGATGACGAAAGCGAAAATTCCACGGACGTAGCGCAGGCGTGAGATGGCGGATCTAAATTTAGTTGGCAGCTACGATTACGAGCTTCCTAGCGAGCTCATCGCAAGCGCGCCCGTTATGCCCAAACAAAGCGCGCGACTGCTGATCTATGACCGCGCTAAAGAGCAGATCACTCACGCGCACTTCGGCGATCTGGCGGACGCCCTGCCGCCCTGCGATATTATTTTTAACGACACGCGGGTGATTAAGGCGCGCCTTTTCGGTCATAAAAACAGCGGCGGCAAGATCGAGCTTCTGCTAAACTCGCCGCTTGAGGGCAATAAATTTAGCGCCTATATTCGCGGCAGCGTCAAAGCGGGCAGTGAATTAAAATTTCAAAGCGGTCTTGAAGCGCGCGTTTGCGAGCTGATGGAAGGCGGGCTTCGCATCGTGCAGTTTGAGCGCGGCAGCAAAGCTTTAAACACCCACGATGTTTTTGAAATTTGTGAACGTATCGGCCATGTGCCGCTGCCGCCGTATATCAAGCGCACCGATACGAAGGAGGATGCGAGCTGGTACCAAAGCATCTTCGCGCGCGAGCAAGGCGCCGTCGCCGCACCCACCGCGAGCTTGCACTTTGATAGCGAGATGATTGCGGATTTGCGCCGAAATCACGATATCCACTTCATCACGCTGCACGTGGGCGCGGGCACCTTCAAGCCCGTGGAATGCGAGGATCTGCGCGAGCACAAGATGCACGGCGAGCTCTACTCTATCCCGCCGCAGACCGCGCAAATTTTAAAAAGCGAGCGAAAAATTTTAGGCGTGGGCACGACCGTTACGCGAACGATCGAAAATTTTGCACGTAACGGGCAAAATAGCGGAATCTGCGAGCTGTTTTTGCACCCGGGCAATCCGCCGATAAGACAGAATTTTTTGCTTACTAACTTTCACCTGCCCAAATCCACGCTGATAATGCTCGTAGCGAGCTTCATCGGGCTTGAGCGCACGCTTGAGCTCTACCGTATCGCAGTGGAGCAAAGATACCGCTTCTACTCCTATGGCGATGGGATGCTTGTGCTATGAAAGCCGTGGTTTTAGGCGCGCTAGCAATATTGGCTGCGACGGCAGGCTTTGCGGCAAGAAAATTTTTTGCTAAAAAGCCCGCCGTAAGCGGCAAAATTTTCTCCGCTGCGCCTAAAGCCAAAGAAAGTGATTCCGTCGTGCCTAGACGCGAGGATATCGCGCAGATCGATATTTTAAAAATTTTAAAATTCCAAAGCGAAATTTTATTTGAGGAGTGCACGAAATACGATAGCACGCTCTATCTTAGCTTCCCGCCGCAGCTACCGCGTATCTACGGCGGCGAGGTGCTAAATCTCACTAGCGCGGTCTTTGACGCATGCGAGTTTTTCCTGCAAAATATCGCTGAACCAATCCGCGTAAGCGTAGAATTTAGCAGTAAGGAACTTAGAGCAAATATGAGCTCTATCAAGCTCGACGTTCGCGTAGGCATCGATCGCGAGCTAAAGGATCCGCGTACCTATGCGCTTAAAAGTGCACTAGAAAGCGCTGCTAGCACGGATGATGAGTATCTTACTTCGGCGCAGACCCATTTGCGTGCACTCGGTTCGCATCCAAGTATTGGAGCCGACGGGCGCGGAACCTTTATCAAAATGGATGCCGTGCTTAGCTGCTTCGCGCAGCAGAGCTTTAGCGCCAAAAAATACGACTACAACGTCATAATCACGCATAAAAACCGCGCGATCTTCGAGGAGCTGAGAGATTTTTTGAGCGGGCTTGGTTGCGACGTGATGCCAAACTCCAACTGGGAGAGCGCGAAGAGACATCTAAACGACTTCATCTACGTAGCCGACGTCGTCATCCTTGACGCCGAGATCCTACGCGCCAATATAAGCGAAATAAACTACCTCAACGCGCTGGAAAAAGACGGGACATTTTTCATATTTTTGCTTAAAAACAAACACTCGCTCAAGGTGCTGGAGGGGCTAAATTTCAAATTTTTTAAGCTCGAGATGCCATATTTCTACGACGAATTTTACGCCACGCTTGATCTCATCGAAAAGATCAAAAACGATGAGAATTTCTTGGGGCTGTAACGAACAGGTAGCGATAAATTTAAAACCTAAGAGATTGAAGTGCTATATTTTGACCTAGACTGGATCAAGGGCAATATAAAAGATAGCGAATATGCCTTAAGGCAGCGGCGGTACGAGGCGTATTTGGCAGGGCTGCATAAAAATATGCATACGCTAGAAAGAATTTTTGCGGGCATAAGCTTCAACGATGCGCTATTGCTACCCAAAAAACAAATCAATGAAAAGCTATATTTGAAATTTTACATCGGAGATTTGCAAAATGGATATTATGAACTAAAATGCGTTATGAGCTCGGATCAAAGATGCGATGCGGCGCCCGGCGAAATAATAACGAGCGAGATATTTTACCAAAATGGCAATTACCGCTTCTCTTTCATCCTTACCTGCCTGAAGGAATACGCCGTTAATTTTTCCAGTATAGATAGCCTTAAATTTAACGCGATTTCACAGAAAAAATACCACTTTGAGCATAAGAAATTTAAACTTTCATAGAAAACCGCGCGCCTCATCGGTCGCGCATAAAATTTTGCCCGTAAAGATCGCGCGCTTAAATTTATCCCGCTTGCAAGCCGCAAACAGCGTAAATTCCGTCGCGCCTTGCAGCTAAATTTATTAAATTTAACATAGTCCGCGCACAAGCAAGTTTATTTCGTCCGCTTACCTCAAAAACGCTCAAGCTCCATTTTTAAAATTTACGCCCCAAGCAAACTTAAGAAATTTTACAAGCGGTGCAATATGTTTTGAGGCGCCCGATAAGTCGTATATAAAGCGAGTAAATTTAAGAATTTAGTGCGGGGTTTGGCTTGCGATTTAAATTTTATCTTTCGCTCTCTTTTTTAGCCTTGACCGCCTCGTAAAGTTCGTCGATCGAGGTCGCGGATGAGCCCGAATATTTCTGCGCCGCTTGCATAGTCTTTTTGCCAAATTTACCGTCGAGCGCCGCGCTTTTAAACATCAAGCTGTTCTGAATATAATAGATCTTATCTTGCTGCGTCAAATTCTGCTGCGCTTGTTGCACCTGTACCTGGGGCTTAGGCTCTTTTGGCTGCTCCTCTTCATAATTCAAAGCACCCGCCAAATAGCCCAATGCCGCCGCACCTATCAACGGCACGAAGGTTGATACCATGATGCTGCTCGAGTCCTTGGCAAGTTCGTTTAAAATTTCTTTTGAAAGAAAAAACACAAAGCAGCCTATAATAAAAGCGATTATGTTATTTATGCCGAACATAAACCCCGCTATTATGATTAAAATACCGATAATGAGCTCGCCGCCCAAGCGACTTGTTAAATAATAGCTTATCAGGAAATTATTCACGATATATCCTTTTTATAAACGCTCCAATTAGATTGAAAGGCATAAATTTTATTGATGCTAAAAGTCTCTAACAAATCTCGGTTCATGATCCTCGGAATCTTTGCGCGCTGAGACTAAACATACTGCGCCGGTGCCTATTATTACCGCACTTGCGACTATGAATCCTTTTACCAAACCGTAAATACCGATAAAGATAAGTATCGCGCCGCCCACGAACAATTTAACCCAAGCTCTACCATAATGGATCTCCGCCTGGAACCCACCGCATACGACCGCACCGTATTTGATGTCATCTTTGCCGCAAAAAGGACATTCCAAATATTCCGCCCGCTCATTCTCTGCCATAATTTCTCCTTTGAAAAAATATAGGTGGATTATATATATAGAGCGGGCTTAAATTTTAAAATTTAGAGTTTAAAATAGGGGGAATTTTAGCGGCTCTACGCCGCTAAAATTTAAAGATTTTCGAATGGATTTGTGACCACGTCTTTGCGATCAACGATGTAAGGTATAAGGGCTGCTTGGCGCGCGCGCTTGATAGCCTTTTCTACCATCTCTTGGTATTTTTTGCTGGTGCCGGTTAAGCGGCGCGGCATGATCTTAAAGCGCTCGCTTAGGCAGTGCTTTAGCAGCGCCGTATCCTTATAATCGATAAATTCAATCTTTGCTTCCGTAAATTTGCAATACTTCCTAGTATATTTTCTCTTATCTGCCATGATTTTTCCTTAATTAAAATGGGATCGTGTCGTTGCCGTCATCGTATTTATCGGCATCGACGTCGACTTCCGGAATCGTGCTTTCGTAACTCTGCTCTTTTTGTTTAGGCGCGTCGTAATCGTTTTTTGCGCCTCTAGAATTTGAGTTTTGTCTATTAGCATAGCTATTTCCGCCGCCGTAATTACCGCCGCTATAGTTAGAATTTCCTCCGCCGTAGCCGCCGGAGCTTCCGCCATAATTGCCGCCCTCGTAATTGCCGCCTTGATTATAGCCGCCGCTTCCACCTTGATTGCTTCCTAGCATCTCCATCGTATCTACGCTAATGGAGTGCTTGCTTCGGTTCTGTCCGTTCTGATCTTGCCACTGATCTAGCTTTAAGCGGCCTTCGATCAAAATTTTACTGCCTTTTCGCAAGTATTGATTTGCGATTTCGGCCGTGCGACCGAAAAAATCTATGTCTATAAAGCATGTCTCTTCGCGTTTCTCGCCGTTTGAGCTATTGTATCTGCGCGTGACGGCGATGCCGGTTTTACCTACGGCGGTGCCCGTTTGCAGATATCTAAGCTCGATATCTCGGGTCAAATTACCTACCAAAACTACTTTATTGAACATATTTTATCCTTTATTCGCCCTCTTTGGCTGCTTCTTCAGGCTCTTTTGGCTCTACCGGCGCTTTTGGCTCGCGCTCTTTTTTCGCAGGGCTTAGTTTGATGCCTTTGCTTAGCTTGTCCCAAGCGGAAATTTCACGCTTAGTCTCATATTTGACGGTCAAAAATCTAATGATATCTTCGTTGATGCGCAGATTTCTAACAAGTTCGGAGATCAAGCTCGGCTCGGCCTCAAAATAGATTACGAAATAAACTCCGCGCTCATATTTGTCGATCTTATAGGCCAGCTTTCTAGCGCCCATTTCGATTACGGAAGCGATCTCTCCGCCGTTTTTGGTTATGATTTCTTTGACGAAATCGACTTTTGTTTTAACTTCATCGTCGGTAAGCGTGGGCTTAACGATGAATAAAACCTCGTAGTTTCTCATAAATTCTCCTTATGGATTTTAGCTCGCAAACGGGGTCTGCGGGCAAGGATTTTGCAAAAAATGCGAGAGGATATTACTAAAATTTCACTTAATATTTGCTTTTTGTCCGAGCGAACTTAGCAGCATGCGCTGCAACCTCAAAAACGACGCGAGCAAAAGCTCATCCTTCGCCGCGTTCTTTTCGCTTTTGAGTTCAAATTCCAAATCGTTTAAGTGAGCGAAAATTTTATAAAACGTCTGCGTAGAAAAGCTGGTGGCGTAGCGCTGCATCTGTGCGGCCACGGAAGGTGGCGGCTGATAGCCTAAAACCGCCTTAAAATCAAATCTGCCGTTTATTTTCACGTAAGCATGCAGGCGAAAAATTCTATAAATCAAGCGATAGAAATAATTTATCAGCTCCATCTCGTTGTATCCGCCGCCCAGAGCCATTTTGTAAAAATCTACGCGAAAGTCGCAAAGGCTGAAAATTTTATCAAAAAGCTCGTCGTAGCTCACCTCGCTAAGACCATAAACCATTAAATTTACGTTTTGCAGGCTAAGCTCAAGCCCTAAACTTGCGAATTTCTCTATCTCGCTCGCGCTTAGGCTCAGGCTTTCGTTGTGGATGGCGTAGATCCTGCTAAGCGCGGCGGTGTTTGCAAAAAGCCCGCACATCTCGCATTTTTGCGCAAGCAGCGCTATGGCTTCGTTTACGCCCGATGGTTTGAAAAATCTAACCTCGTTTCGTTCAAATTCTTTGATAAAATCCGCGCTCACAGAAATTTCGCTATCGTTTAGCTCATAAATTAGATGATTGTTCGCGTCCGACTTACACAGCGCGATGAGCCTTCGCAGCTCCTCCTTTTTGATGAGCGAGGCGATTTTGATGTGAAGCGTGTTGCTGCCGCCGAAAAGCGAGGGCTCCAAGAAGCTTCGCGCCTGCTCAAAATCATACTCCAAAAAATACAAACTCAAAAAATTTTCCGCGGCGTAAATTTGCTTCAGGCGCTGCGCGTAAAGCTCGTTTGAAAAATCGTCTCCGCCGCGCAAAAGCACGAAATTCGGTACCCTGCCGCTTGCAATAAGCCCGTCAAATTCTTTCCTATACATCAGATCTTCTTTACCACCCTGCCTAAGATCACTCCGCTAGCGATGTTTGCGTCCGTAAGCTCAACTAGCACGGGCGTTAAAATGTCGCCGGCGAAATTTGAAACTAAAATTTTAGCCCCCTTTAGCTTGTCGTCTAGCTTTGCGGTGACGGAATTTCCGTTTTCGTCGATGTAGCAGCGGAATTTTTTGCCCAAATTTTCAGCCGCCCAGCGCGCAAATTTTCGGTCCATAAAATCAAACGCGACCTTATCCGCCTCGCGCTCGAGCTCGTTTAGCCGCGAGCACGTAGCGTCGATGTTTAAAAGCAGGTAATTATAAAATTTCTCATCGCCCCTCATCTGCGCCTTTAGCAGGCGGTGCAAAATGAGATCGGAATAGCGTCTGATCGGGCTTGTGAAGTGCGTGTAGTTATCAAATCCGAGCCCGAAATGCCCGCGCGATTCGGATGCGTACTCGGCGCGCTTTTGAGCCTTGATGATGAGCTTATCGACCTCCTCGCGGATCCCCATGGTATCGGCTTGCGCTTGGATTTCGCCGATCATCTTAGCAAGGTTGCTCTGATACGGCGCGTCGATGCCGAACAGCGCCAGATCGTCAAGCAGAGCGTAAATTTTTTTAAGCTCCGCCGAGCCGTGATTTCTAAAAACGCCCCGCTCGATGCGCGCCGCAGCGGCTTTGTTGGCTAGTAGCATACAATCCTCTATGAGTTTGTGCGACGGAGTGTCGGTCTCAAAGCGAGTGGAGCTTATTAGGCCGCGCTCATCAAGCGTGATGCGAAGCTCCTTGGTGCGAAAATCAAATCCGCGCTTTAGCCTCGCGCGGCGTAGGCGCTCGCAAATTTCATTAAGCGGCAAGAGCCAGCTTAAAATTTCAGGCTCGCACGCCTTGCGGGTGCGTAAAATTTCATCGACTTCGTCGTAATCGTAGCGGCGTTTTGATCTTATAATTGCTTCGAAAAGCTCCTGCTTTTGCGGGTTTAAATTTTCGTCCAAAGCGATTTTAAAAACAAATGCTAGTCTCGGCAGATCTGGCATCAGCGAGCAGATATTTTCGCTAAGCTCGCGCGGCAGCATCGGCACGGATCTGTGCGGAAAATATATCGAAAAGCCGCGAAATTTTGCCTCCTTATCGATCGGCGAGTATTCGCTCACATATTCGCTCACATCGGCGATCGCGACGTAAAGCGTGCGCTCTTTTACGTCAAAATAGATCGCGTCGTCGAAGTCCTTGGCGTCGATAGGATCGATAGTGCAAAAGGGCAGATGCTGCAAATCTACGCGCTGCGGATACAGCGCCTCGTCCACTTCGCTGCCGAAGCTCGCGGCTTGCTGCTTGCACGCTTCGTTAAATTCGTCGTTTTTATCGTAGATCGCTAAAGAAATTTTCTCATCGACGAAGGGATCGGCTAGGCTTCCGATCACCTCGGTGATCTCGTTCGTTAGATTATCGATCTTTAAAAGGGTGCCTGACGGCAGCTGCTTGAGCGATTTCTGCGTGGCTTTGAGCGGATTTGCGAGGCCGGTTTTGACGTTCACGCCTAAAATTTCGCGCCCGAAGCTTTTGGTATAAACCACGCTCGTTAAAAACGCGGGCTTAACGCACATCAGCACCTTTGCGTGCAGGCGAGACTTTTTTGAGCTTAAAATTTTTGCTAGGATCAGATCGCCCAGATGCACGCCGCTTAAATATCTGTTTTCGATGATGAGATCAGCTTTGAAGCGATCGTCGAAGCTTTGCAGATAGCCCGTGCCGTCGCGCGCGATGTCGAGCCTGCCGAAAACATAGCCGTCGTTTAGATAGAGCTTGCCTTTATGCGCGCTAATAGCGCCGATATTTAGGAGGTTGCGCGCGAGCTCCTTTTGCTCGCCGCTAAGATCCTTTTCAAATACGCCCGAGTTAAAGGCGCGCAGGAGCTCTTTCATATCGAAATTTCGCCTTTAGCCTCTAAAAACGCCTCCTGCTCGAAGCCGAACTCGACTAGTAAATTTAAAGCGTTGTCGATGCTAAGCTCGTCGAAGTGATGGTAGATATTGACCGCGGTTTTGGCGATTTTTAGCATCGCGTAGCGGGATTTGTTCTCAAAAGGCGCGTCGTCCGGGGCGTTTGAATACAGCGCGTCCTGCGCGATCTGCTCTAACCCGAAATGCGCAAATAGCGCGTGCGAGACGCTTTCGCGGTTCGTGCCGCAAAATTTTATCTCCACATCGGTAAAATCCTGCGGAAAGATCGAGCCTTTGATGGCATGGTAAAATTCCTCCGCCTTGCCTGCCGCGCACACCTGCTCGTCGATAAAAACCCGTCCGAACTCCACTAAAATCACGCTTGAGAGGATGCTTTGCTCGATCTGCGGGTAGGATTTGATCCACGAAAACATAAGCAGATTTCGCAGCAGCGAGACCTGCGTGAGCTTTTCGCTGTCGATGCGATACGCCTGTAGGCTCGGCTTTAGCATCGCGTCAAATACGGCGAATAGAAAAAACGCCCGCATCTGTTCGCGCCCGTAAAGCTCGAACGCTCGCTGTAAATTTAGCGTCTTTAATGCCGCGGCGCCTTGCTCTTGTCCCTGCTCCTGCGCCGTTCCCCATTCTTGCTCCTGTTTTTGTTGCTGCGCTTGCCCCCGCTCTTGTATCGGCTCTCGTCCATGCGCTCGTTCGGCTTGCGCGGAAATGCCCGAACCTAGCGTGCAATCAACCCTCGCGGCGACGTGCTGATTTTGCCGCTGTGTATCGCTCGCTGCTTGCGAGGGGTTAAATTTAAAATTCTCGTCGCTGTAGTTCACGCCGCTTGCGTCATTTGGGTGATTAAATTTAAGACTATCGCCCTGCTCTGCTAAGTCTGCGCCTTTTTGCTCGCTCTCGGCGCCTTGCAAGCCGCATCCTATGGACTTCACAGGCTCCATGCTTTGGAGATCGCACTGCTCATCTGTAGCGGCGAAATTTTGCCTCGCGAGCTCTTCGGCGCTAAATTTAGACAAACCGCAAAAGGCTAAATCTAAAATTTTATCCGAGAGGGGAGCGTTGTTTGAAATTTGCAAAGCGAGCCTGACGTCCGAAACGTCCGCGTCAAACGATGCTAAAATTTTTAAAATTTCATCGCTAAAGCCCGCAAGAGCGCCTATTTTTTGGGTTATAAATTTATTCATTTTAAAAAGCCGTTCAATAAAAATTTCGCACAATCATATCAAATTTTAGCCCAAATTGTAAAGCAAAACGCCACCATTGCGTCTAAATTCCACTTCGGCTCGCGGGCTTTTGAAGTGCTTTTTTTGCGCTAAAAAATCGCGGATCAAACCGCCCGTTTATCGCGGCGGCAAAACCGAAATTTCAAGCGCCGTTTTATAAAATTTTAATCCCCTTTCGTATAGAATGCATCGAAATTCCGTTTATAAAGAGCTAAATTTGGATAAATTTAAAGCCGGTGCTGCGCTAAGGAAAGAAGAGACTAGGGACTACGACAAAGAGCCACTAGTTTTGCGGGATTATTCTGGTTTTCCTTTAATTTTACACCATTTGATTATTTTAATATTTTGGATTACTGCTTCTGGATTTTGCATTAGTTGCTTAGACGATTTTGAAAGCGGTATTTTAGATTTTGACGACACAAAACAAACGATAATAAAATTTGGCTTTGCGATAGTTGTATTTTTGATATTTGATTGTTTTAATATTATAAATTTAAAGAAAAAATATATCTATTTTTATAATTCAAAAGTTGCATATTATGATCAAAATTTTAAAGAAATTAGCAGTGAAGATATAATATTTAACAACGACACAACTTTTAAGGCAATCTGGTTTTTAGATATGATATTTTCAAGTATTTTTGGTAAGGTATTTTTGGTTAGTTTTTTCATAATTAGCTTTATTAAAGGAACTTTTGGCATATCTTTAATAGGTGTATTACTTTTAATATTTATATTATTGTTTGCGGAATTTTTAGAAATTATAGTTTTTTTGGTAATTTATAGATATGAAAATAAAAGTTTTAAAAATTTTTGGAAAATATTTCCAAAATTTCAAATAAATCTTGAATACGCAGAAGACATACATTGGTCTGATTATAGGCGAAATAACGAAAGACTTTATTCTATACATATATTTTCTTTCAATGAAGAAAATTACGATAAGGTAAGAGATTATATTTTTACAGTCTTTAATATAGATATAAATAAAAATTTAAGCAAATAACATTTTTTTGATAAAGGATAAAAAATGAGAAAGTTTGAGGCGCTAAAAACATATGCGGAGCTAGCATGGGCGGGGTATAGGGGATTGAACAATTAACAAGCTGTGGTACAAAAAAGACTGCCATGGATTTTGGGTTAACTGAGGGCTAATTCAGATCAAATAGATCCAAATATCAAATTTGCAAATTTAAATTTACTTGTTTTTTGAATTCAAAAGCAATAGCAAGTTTAAATTTGTGAATTCATAAAATTCAGTATCAGCGATACTGACGAGTTTAAATTCGAAAGTTAAACTTTAAATTTGAAAGGAAAAATATGAAAAAAGTATTTAAAATTTTATTTATAATATTTATTTTATTTATTTTGTGTCTTATTATTTCATTTGCTTATCAACTTTATAAAGACGATAAAAGACATACTGCCGAATTAGAAGCTATGTTTGACAAATACGATAAAGTAAAATATTTGGAAAACAAGATAGATTTTAAAACAGCAACCGAGCATGAAAAAATTAATTTTTATATAAAAGATTTTCTACAAAAAATTCACTATTTAGATAATTATCCAGCAAAAGATATAAAAAAGATGAAAAATATCCATAGAGATATAAATGACTTTGCTGAAACAAGATTTTATTTTTGCAATGGAGACAAATACCCTGATGACAAATGCGAATTTTTCAAGCTTGATAAAAGATTAAATTTAGAATATTTACTAAATTTAGGTTCTAAAATTTGTAATGCCGACACGCCTATGCAAAACGCACAAGAGATAATTGATAATGATGAAATTTTAAAAATAGAACCTTTTTATCCGTTCAATGAAAAATACATTATTGATGAAAATGGTAAATTTTTGGAAAATTTCGTTTATATTGGCGAAAATAAGCATATACTTTTTTCAGATTTTGTATTTATAAATAAAAAAGTCTTAAAATATCACGATACAAAAAACGACATAGTCATTGTATCAAATATTATGTTTTCTTGGCTTTTAGCAAATGCCATTGTCAATAACGAAATATCAGAATTTTGCGTTACCCATAATCTACTGACAACTAACAAAAAAAGATTTTTTGAAAAAACATATAGGAGAGAATATTATTTTAAATATATTCCTACTAATAGACCTACACTCCAAAATATCGTTTTTAATGATTTTTCATATAATGGTGATTACTATTATAATGCGATTTTAGAGCAATACCAAACTTTAAAAAAAATAGCAATTTCAATAAAAATCTAAATTTACAAGGAGACGGCAATGCCAAAAATTGATTTAAACAGTGGTGGAGCAAAAACAATATCAAGAAAAAACAGTAAAACATACTTTGACCTGGATAATAACAAATTCGCAGAAAATACCTCTTGGATAGACAAAAATGATGGAATTTTAATCAATAAAACCTTAATCACAAATAACATAACAAACGGAAGCGAACTATTTGGAAATCATACTTTACTAAGAGATGGAAGCTTGGCTAATAACGACTTTGAAGCTCTAAAAGAATTCGCAAATTTAAATTTACTTGTTGCGTAAGTTTAAATTTATAAATTTAAGAATTTTGTATCGTATTTAAACGATATGACTTTGAATTTATAAGAATAGCTAATTTAAGGTTAAAACAAATCAAATTTTAAGATTGATTTGTTGTATAATGCAGACTCGCAAAAAGGAAGTAAAATTGGAAAATTTAAATTTCAAAAACGATATTTTTGATAAAAACAAAAACCAACGAGATTATGATAAAGAACCATTAATTTTACGGAATTATACTAGTTGGGCTTTATTTATCCATTTTTTATTAATTTTTGCATTTTGGGTGATTGTTTCAGCATTCGTTTTGAATAAATTTGATGAATTTGAAGATGGAAATTTAGAAATCGGAATAGCTATACAAACAGCCATTTCTTTTGGTTTTATAACAACTCTTATTTTAATATTAGATTTTAAAAATATTTTATCAATAAAGCCACATTATACTCATTTTTACAATTCAAAAGTTGTGTTTTATAATCATAACAATAAAATTGATGAAACAATACATTTCCAAGTTATGGGAGATAGAATTGTGCTTCATAATCCATTTGACAATCCAATTGGTTACGATATTTCGCATGTAAAAAAAGAAGAAGGCAAAATGGTTTTTTGTTCTTTTATGCGAATAATTACAACAACAGGTTTTGGTTGGGGATTTTTGAGCGCATTTACGATAATAAATCTTGGTTCTAGGCATAGTTTCGGACTATTCTTGTTATGTGTGCTTATTACAATATTTATATTATTTTTAGCTGAATTTTTAGAAATTTTAGTTTTCATGGGAATTTATAAAAAATCAAACAAAACTCTTAAAAATTTTTGGAAATATGCTAGGAAATTTCAAATAAACATAGAGTGGGCTTCGATTGAAAGATGGAAAATTAATCCGACTATCAATATGTTTTATTTCAATCAAAAGAACCACGACGAGTTGAGGCAGTATATTTTAACTATATTTAACAGAGATATTGACAATAATTTAAAATAAAGATTTTCTAATAAGGAGACAAAAAATGAGTAATTCTAGCAGAATTAATAAGGCAACAAACGAGTTGGATAAAGCAGAAAAAAGACTGCTATATTCTTTGGGTTTAACCGAGGGCCAATTCAGATCAAATAGATCCAAATATCAAATTTGCAAATTTAAATTTACTTGTTGCTTGAATTTAAAAGTAATAGCAAGTTTAAATTTGTAAATTCATAAAATTCAGTATCAAACGATACTGACCGAGATTGAATTTACTAGGAAATTTTATAAAAAGGATCAAATTTGGTAAACGATGTTTTTAATAAAAACAAAAATTTAAGGGATTATGATAAAGAGCCGATTATTATAAAAGATTACAAACCACAAGTAAATTTGATTGGTATATTTTTAATGATTTTAGCTTTTATTATTTTGTGTATCGCAAAACCAGAAAAAGTCAATGGTTTTACGATTTTATCTCTTATGGTAGCAATTCCTTACATTATGAAATTTTTGGGCAAAAATTATTTTATTCTGAAAAATGAAATGATAAGCCAAATTAAAAATGATAAATCTTTTGATTTTATGCAAGTAAAAAATATTAAAAATGTTAAATTTAGCGTTGATTTTAGAGATGGAAGCGAACAAATTTCACTAGTTGCCAAAATTTTACTTTTGATTATTATTTCTACATACATATATGCAATTTTTGCATTTAATGAGCCTATTATTTTGTTTTTTATTTTTGCACTTATCGTTGTATTTTATACAATTCCAAAAATCATAACTCATACAATAAATGGTGGCAAAATCAATGATAGCGTTTATGATTGTCTTACCATTTACAGCAAAAATGGAAAAGTGATGAATATTATGATTTGCAACGACAAAGAATTTAAAGAATTTAAAAAATACTTTTTAGAAAATGTGAAATTAAATATTTCAAATGCTAAAACTAGCTTTGGAATTTTTGATAAAAATTTTTATAACACAAGGAGCGAACGATGAATTCAACAGGTAGCAGGGAAGCGAAAGCAAGAGTTGCTTTGGATAAAGCTGAAAAAATTATTATTGAAAAATTTACTAAATTCAATCTTTCTGAAAATAGTAAAGATAATTTAGAAAATATTCGTAAAATGTGGAATAGTGCAAGCAGTGGTTATAGTATTGCTGAAAATTTCACTGATATACCCGAAAAGATTTTAAAAAGCAAAGCTAGGGCTATTGTTTTGTTTGTAGAAACCGCAGCAGGAAATGTGTTAATTGATAGCACTATGGGTGAAAGCAAAATGAAACAAATGGTTGGAGCGTTAGGAGATGCAATTATTGCTGGTGCGGCATTATTGACACCGCAAGGTTGGATAATTACTGGTGTAAATTTGGCATTATCTCTTGTTGATTGGGATTTGGGAAGTATATTTAAGAAAATATATGGAGAAGATAACGATAATATAAATATTACCTCAAATGGCTTTATAGAAGTTAGGAATAATGATGGTTCTATTTATACAAGACCATTATCGACACAAGCTAGAAAAATTTTAAACATTAATGGTGAGCCAAGTGGTTCTATATTTGGCGACAGGAAAGGCGATGTATTGTTCGGCAGTAGTGGAGATGACTTGCTTCAAGGCAGAAGCGGAAATGATTTACTATTAGGCGGAGCCGGCTATGATACATACTTTACCGACGGCAAAGACACTATAAGAGATGAGGATGGAAAAGGTCAGGTATATTTTTATGGTCGCAAACTAACAGACGGCACTCAAATAGAAAAAGGCTCAAACATATATAAAACAAAAGACAATATAAAATATGAACTAATTGATAATAAGCTTATAGTAAATGATAGCCTTATTATAGAAGACTTTAATCCATACCAAGAGTATCTTGACATAACCCTACACAAAGCAGATGAGATAGCTGTAAATGTATCAAATGCAAATGCGGTAGAAAAAGCAGGAAAGATGAATTTTACAATCTCGCTTAGTAGAGAGTTAAAAGAAGGTGAATTCGTAAAAGTAACCATACCTGCCATAAACGGCAATGAAGCAAAAACTTATATGTTTATGCACCATAGCAACCCAAACTATACGCTAGGAGCAGCATAGAGCATGTATTTGGTAGCACAAATTATGAATATTAACAATATTCTAGCCCCTTCGAATATTATTTCATCGGCATTGCCTAGAGCTTTGATTAGCTTGCCGCCTTGCGTATAGTGATAGTGTCTATGTATTTTAACCGTTCCGTCTCTAGCTAGCGAGCTATAAAATTTAACGGCTATGAAATCGTCTAAAACTTCGACCATAGTGCGTTTATATTGCCGCAAAATAAAATTCCTGACTACTTTGTCGGGGTCTGATTTGAAAATTGGATTATCCTTGATTTTGGTAAAAACTTCCGTCATCTTTCTTCCTTTGTATAGTAATTTTAGGCAGATTATAGAATTTCCTCAAAGGGTTAACAAGGCAGGAGCGCAAAAAAAGCTACTATACAATTTTTTAATATATAGTAGTTTTTCTTAAAATATATGTATGAATCGATGATTTTCGGTGCTAAGAATTTTTTAAGAATAATTTTAAAATTCCCAAAAATAGGGCTCAAAAAATTATTTAAAAATTCAAAAAACGAAAAAATAGGAGAAAATTTTGATAGATGGTGCGACCGACGAGATTTGAAATTTTACTACGCATTTAAATTTACATTAAATTTATTTGTGTATAATTACACACGAAAGTTTAAAAAATGAGTAAAGACGACAAATTAATCAAGGATTTGGAAAATAATCCTAAGAATGTAAGGTTTAAAACGCTAGAAAAGATTTTGCTTAGCAGAGGTTTTACTTTGCAAAGCATTAAGGGCTCTCACCATAATTTTGTCAAAAACGGCTATTTGATAACCTTACCTAAGCATAAGCCTATGAAAATTTTTTACGTTAAGCTTGTGCTAAAATCTATAGAGGAGCAGAAATGAAAAAGGATTTAAATTATTATCTAAATTTGCCTTATAAAATCGAGCTTAGAAAGATAGCGGACGATGAAGGCGGCGGCTGGGGTGCATTTATGCCCGAATTTAAAGGTTATGCTTTGTTTTGGGGCGATGGCGATACAAAAGAGGAAGCATTAAACGATCTTGATGCCGCTTTTAAATCTACGCTTGAGAGTATGTTAGAGCATAATGATTTTATTCCCGAGCCTGCTTCTGATAAGAAAATTCGTGTAAATGTAAGCCTTTCGCAATCTTTGCTTGATGCTATCGACAAGGTTACGAGCAACAGATCACAATTTTTAAGTGAAGCTGCGAATTTGAAGCTTAATGGGATTTAGTAGATTTTTCTATAATGTTGCAGTGCGACATTAAAAAATTCTATTTCGTTATTTATTTGCTTTAGATACTCGAGTATTTCTTTATTTTTATAGTGATTTGATATTACGAAAATTTTTCTTATGCTTTTTCGTCTTAGTTTTATATAGTTTTTTTGTTCGTATTCTCTGCAATTATATACAAATTTTTTAATGCTATTTAGATCGGCTTGCTTTTTCCAGTTTTTGCATTGAACTAATACTACTTCAATTCCTTTATAGCATATTAGATCTATTCCCTCGTCAAAGTATCCCTCGTTTATTCCTTTGTAATATACCTTATAACCGTGTTCTTTGAATAATCTACCTATATAAAATTCATATTCATCGCCTTTTTCTTTATTTGTTTGTTCTTGGTAATCTTTTTTATATTTAGGTTTCCAGTCTTTTTTATATTCAAAATTCTTATGATCTGTTTTCGAGTATTGGTCTGCTATTAAAGAAAGTAGCAAAAATGGTATTATTATCATAAGAAGGATTATAAAAAGCCACATTTTATTTTTCCAATTGCTTTTTTAATACTCTAGCTTTTATATCGCTTAGGTAAAATTCTTTTTCTAATTCGTTTAGGCTTCTAAATAGTTTTATTATTTCTTGTTCTGCTTTGCTAAAATTATTTGAATTTTCATTTTTAAAATTCATTACTATATTGTATAAATTTGGTTTTTCTCTTTTCCAATTATAAAGTGTGGGTGTCGTGATATTTATATATTCGCAAATTTCTCGTATTGTCAAAATTTTTCCTTTTTTCTATTGACAATGTCTAAATTATTTTGTATAATGTGTTTAAATATTTTAGACATATAAACAGAATGTTTAATATATTTTAAAAGTCCAAAAATATTTTAGCTTATTTTTGCTAAATATTTGCGAAATTCTTTTTAGAGTTTCAGACCCGAGCACGTCTTTAAACTGTTTGGGGGGTGGTTATAAGCTCCGCCCCCGTTAAATCCAAAAGCTTGACGAAATTTTCCTTAAAGGAGCTTTATTATGATTACCTACCTTATTGGGCTTGTTGACGAAGTTCGCCCCGTTAAAAATACAAATCGCCAAACTGGCGAAATTACTCAAACGCTTGAAGTTACCGTTACTTACTCCTCTCACGATCTTGAGGGTTATAAAGTTAAAGATACTGAAATTTTGCGTTTACCTATTACGGAGCGTGAAAAATGGCAAGCTTTTAAAGATAAATTTGTCGGAATTCCATATCGCTTTATTTCTGCTGGTCAAAGGGGTAATTTTCTTATCGTTGCCGAGGATATCCAAGTTGAAATTTTTGATAAGTCGCCTTTTGCGGCTCCTACGGTTGCTGCTTCTAAAAAATAGGACTTTCAAAGGTTCTGACCTAGGCAAGTCAAAAAACTACTAGGGCGGTTAGGTTTTCACTTCCTTTCCCGCCCGCACTAAAACCTAGAAAACACATAAAAGCTTCGCTTATAAGTTTTTATGTGTCTTTTAGGCGCAAATTTCAAAAAAGGAGCTTGTTATGGGATTTGCAAGTAAATTTAAAGGGTTTTTGCAAACTTCAAAAGCTAAGGTTTTAGGTGTCGTTGCTGCTGCTTCGATTGTTTGCGTGGATACCGCTTCCGCGGACGTTACGTTTTCCAAGGACAATGGATTTACTGGAACGTTTGATCTTACGTATTTCTACTCTGCTATCGGCATTATCGTTACCGCGATTGCTATCGTTGCCGCTATCGGTTTAGCTTTGCGTCAGTTCCGCAAAATTTAGCGTCTTTGCTCCTACCTCCCGTGTGTTCGGGAGGTATGTTTTTGAATAGAAAAAAGGTGTCGTATGGTTTCGTTCGATTTGTCCGCGCTTATTCTGGCGTGTCAAACTTTGCTAGGCATTTTTACTGCTTCGCTTTTTGTAGTGAAAGCGGTTTTATTGGGCATAAAAGTTTTTAGACGGGCTTAGAAATGCTTTCGATAGATGTTACGCAGCTTGGGCTTAGCTCAGAAACTTTAAACGCACTATTTGCCCTAAGTGCTGTGTTAATTGGTTTTGCGTTGCTTTTGTTTGTCGTTTTAATTTGTGTAAAAATTTCAGGTTGAGAAGATGGGTTCAGTTTTAGATGTTACGGGCATAATGAGTTTTGATTTATTTTTTAGTATATATGTTTATATTATTGCTGCGGTTGTTCCTGTATTGTTAGCTGCTGGTGTTATTTCTAATGAGCTTTCTAAGTAGGAATTTAGGCTACACGCGCGAATTATTTTTTAAAAATCGCTTTACGATTTTTTAAAAAATGATGTTTCGCACGCGTGTAGCTCACGCCTCCAAGGCGTGTATCGCGTAGCGTTTGGCGTCTGTCTAGCCGCTTTTATTCATCTGAAAGGAAGTGAAATGCTTAAATTTAAAGCTCTTTTATTATTGTCGCTTTCGTTTTGCTGCCTTTTTGCCGATGATAACCCCCTTGTTCCATTTAAAAATGCTTTCGATTATTTTTCTATTGCCGAGCCCGATATTCCATCTACTAGCCGTTTTTATGAGCCTACTGCCGATAAAGTTTCTCCCGCTACTTTCACTTTCCTAAAATCCGATAATGGTCTTGCCTATTATGATGTCGGCAGCGGTATATATAAACTATCTGACCCCGTAAAAAAAATGATATATACAAATGATGATCGTAAAGATGTCCCTCGTTTTAGTTTTGTTTCTGGCAACTCTTTTTATTCTTATGAATATGCTTTACCTGCTGTTTATACTTTTAAAAATGGCGTCGATTATTACACGCTCGATAAAAGTAAAATTCCCGGCAATGTTAGCTTTGATACTTTTAAAAGCGCTGTTTATACCAGTTATTCGATTGTTTCTACTCTTAAATCTTGTCCTGAGGGAAGTAATTTTAATACCTCTACCGAGCAGTGTCAGGTTTGTTTTCAAGGCGAAGTTTGGGATAAATCACAAAACAAGTGCATAACCGGTTGCCCTGCGGGTAAAATTTATGATCCTGATCGCAAAACTTGCGATGAAATTATTTGTGCTGCTCCCGAGGTTTTGGACAAGCTAACTAATACCTGCAAGCCTTGCTCTGAAAATACTCAATATGATTCTGAAACAAAATCTTGCGTATGCAAAAGTGGCACTTTCAATTTTGAAAATCGATGTGTTTCTACTTGCGCTGATTTTGAGATATTGCAACAGCGCTTTAATTGCGTTTGCTCCCACGGCGAGGGCGATAAAAAAATTAAGGTTACTCAATCTAGCGGTAAAATTTCGGGTAAATTTGAGGGATTTTATGACAAAGGTGACACTATTGTCGGCATAAATCAAGCACCTGATACTATTGTTGCAAATTATTCTTGTGTCGCAAAATGCACCGTCGGTATTATTCGAGTTAATAAAAGCGCTGCTGGCGATGCTATGTGCTCTGGCTTAAATCTTGATGATTTCACTCAGATTGATTTGGACGCCCTGGATAAAAGTATGTCAAATCCTGATAGTGCTAAGACTGATAAAGAAAAAGAGGAAGATAAAAATAAGGACAAGGATAAAGATAAAGGCGGCGGTTCTGGTAAAGGTGATGGTAAGGGTAATGGTTCTACTACCGGTGATGATAATTCAAAGGGTTCTAGCGGCAATATCACTATAGGGGATAATAACAAAACTAAAAATCCTGATAAACCGGGCTCTAATCATTCTAAAGATGATCCCAATAATAATGGTAAGGGTAAGGACGATGGTAGTAAAGGCGATAAGGGTCATAGTGGTAGCGGTAATAACAATGATGGTGTAGGTAAAGGTGATTTTCAAGCTGGCATAGGCGATGGCGACAATGAGGACTATTTTGGTTCTTTAGAGGGTGAATTTAAAGCTTTTGACGGTCTTATCGGCGATCTTAAAGGTTTTAAAGATATGTTTGAAGGTGGCAAGTCTATTCCTAAGCTTAATAGTCCTTCTGTTCCTAAAACTTGCCCTGTTACTCGTAAATTTAGTGGCACAAATATCGAAGCGAAAGATGTTACTTGGGATTTATGTGCTGTCTTAGCCCCTATGCGTGATCCTTTGTATTTTATGTTTTATTTGGCTTTCCTTGTGGGTTTTATGTGGTCTGCCTATAAAATTTTACTTTATGCCTTTAGGAGTTAGATATGCCCGCTATTCTTGGTTGGTTATTTTCAGGTTTGGTAGATGTTTTTTTGTATTTTTTTAATCTTTTTTCTAAAAATTGGACTATACCTATCGTTCGTGCTTATCAAGTTGCTTTTTTTCTTGCTTTTATTGCATTTATAGGTGCTTTTTTCCGTTTTGCTTATAGCGTATATTCTTTCCTATCTAGTGGTATAAATACTTTGAATAACGCTATTGTTAATCCAAATGGTGAGCTTTTAGGCGTTGCTTTCGCGGTTTTAAAAACTATCGGCTTTTTTGAGGCTCTTGCCTCTACTTTTAACGTTTTTGCTCCTTTTTTATTTGGTGTCTTTGCGATTTATGCTCTTAAGGCTCTTTCTAAAATTGCCTTTATTAAATATGATTCTGTTTTTAAAACGGCGCTTTTGTATAGCTCAAATTCTAAGTCTAAAAACGGCAAAAGGTTCTTTAAGAAATGAGCTTAACTTATATTGTCGGCAATCCCGGTTCCGGTAAAACCTATTTGGCTGTTAATAAGCTATATGAATGTTTTATCAGTGATACTAAAACTAATAAGAAAAATTATCGGTTTGCTTATACAAATATTAATGAATTTGATTTTTCTAAGTCAGATAAAATTAAGAAGCTTGATATCGATGAATTTAAATCTAATCTTTCAGTCCTTTATTCTTACTATAAGGCTAAAGTAACCGATAGTGAGCTTATAAAATATGCAAAGGAGCTAAATTTATGTAATGTTTTAATCGTTATCGATGAATGTCATTCAACTATTTTTAGTCAGAAAGGCGATAAGGTCTTGATTTGGTGGCTTACTTACCATCGTCATCTTTATCAAGATATTTATCTTATTACCCAAAATTTAAGCCTCGTCGATAGTGCTTATAAAAAGATTGCAGAATTTTTTTATAAGGCAGTTGACGGCTCTAAACGTCTTTTTTCTAGTCGTTTACGTTATGTATTGTTTAACAGCCCTACAATGTATCAAAAGCGTGATATAGTCGTGGGTGGCGGTATAAGTCTTAAATTTAACCCTGAAATTTATAAACTTTACCATAGTGGTGATGAAACGAAACATAAAAGTCTTATTAAGTATTATTTTTTAGTATCTTTTTTCCTTATTTTTTTAATTGTTGTATTATTTTTATTTTTCAAAGATTATTTTAATACTAGCGATAAAAGCACTCATAAAGTTAGTTCGATTTCTACTTCCCCTGTTGTTGTTAATCAAATTTATGGAAATACTGCGGTTTCGGTTGATAAAAATGTTTCTATGGCTCAAATTCAGTATTCATATTTTATAAGGTGCATATACACTGATTGCGTGATAGATGGTTATGCTCCTTTCACTTATAAATACTTTTCGCTTATGATCTCTCAAATTGAGCCTATTTATATCGAATACAAAAGCGATACTAAAGGCTTTTTAGAAATTTATGCTTATTTTGATAAGCCTATTTTTGAAAATTTAAAAAAGGAAGTGAAAAATGAAAAGGATTCTTTTAGCACTAGTTCTGTCGTTAAATCTGCTTTTGGCAAGTGAGGTTAAGTTAAATTTATTAGAATTCGCCAATCTTGCTAGCGTAAATTCAAACACTGATATTCTTATATCAGACGATATTAATCCTAATGAGTTTTATTTTTATACGAATAAGGGCTCTCGCGTTTCTATATCGCATTTTCGTAAGGCGATAGAGATCAAGGGGCTTAGGCTTGTGCGAAATAGTGATTTTTACTACGTAGAAAATAAAGCTCTTGATAATAACGGCACTTTAACTCCTAAGGCTAAGCTTCGTTATCTTGAGCTTAAGAATAATACCTTTGACGATGTATCCAAGATTATTAAATCGACTACTGATTCAAACGATTTTAATTCTACTTCGTCCAAGGTCGAATATATAAAATCTACTAATTCTGTTGTTTTTAAGGCTAATGACGACGATTACAATGATATTATAGATTTTGCGCAGCGCTCTGATAAAAGGCTTGAGCAGGTAAATTTTAAGCTTACTATTTTAGAAACTAATCTCAATAATGCCGAAAATATAGGCACAAATCTAAATTCTCTTGCCGATGTTGTTACCCGTGCCGACTTTAATTATTTTGTAAATTTGATAACTATGCCTTACACTGCCGAAACTAACGTTGTCAGAGATAAGAAAAAAGGATTTTATGGGGTTTTAAATTTACTTGTTAAAAATGATGTTACTTCCGTTAAGCAATCGCCTTATTTAGTTGCCAAAAATGGTACTCCCGTTTATTTCTCATCTGTTAAGAATATTCCTTATCTTAAAAATACTTCTACCTATTCTAATGCTTCTACTACTACGCAAAACACTTATGATTATCGCGATGTAGGTTTGAAAGTTTCTATTACTCCAACTATATTGAAAGACCATATTGATTTTGATTTAGATCTTGTCGTTGAGGATATTTTAGATGAAACAACTTTAACTCCTCAAACGTCAAAGAAAGAGTTAAAATCTAATTACTCAATCAACAAGGGCGAAATTTTAGTATTAAGTGGGATCAATAAAGAAACAGCTTACGAGTATCGCAATGGTATTCCGCTTTTAAAAGATATCCCGATTATCCAGTATTTGTTTTCAATCAAACAAAAGGTTATCCAGAAGTCCGTTATTACGCTTACAATCGAAGCGTTTTGATGAGGCAGGTGCACGCCTAGCGAGGCGCTCCGCGCCGAGCGAAAGGCGTGCCTCTTGACTAAATATAATAGATATGTGTAGCTTTCATATTTTAGGGATTTTGATAATGTATGGTATAACTAAAGAAGATAAAATTTTTCTTTCGGAGCGTTTAAAACTCCAGCAGAAATTTCTCGATGAGAATTTTGTTTCGTTTGATGATGTTGCCTTGCCGTTGTCGTCGTTCTATTTTAGCTCTTGGCATAATCCTGCACGTTATATTGCGGAGCTTAATACTCGCGTTTCGTCTATGGAACAATATGCTTCTGATCGTAATTTAGAGCCTATATTTTGCGTTTTTACGCTTTCTAGTGCCTATCATTGTAAAAGGTCTATAAAGCTTAAAAACGGCGGATATAGGCTTGTGCGTAATGAAAATTTTATCGATGATGAGGAGCATAGTGTTTGTGCGGGAGCGCATAAACTTCAAATGCTTATTCGTAGCATTATGAATTCTGTCGTGGTTCGCGAAATTCCCGTCGAGGATAGATGTTATATTACTACTAAAGAGCCTCATAAAGACGGCACTTGTCATTTAAATTTATTGCTTTTTGTTCCTGGTAGTTTTAAAGAACGCGTAATATACGCTATAAAAAGGCGTTTCATTTCTGATGAAAATAGGATTGAAACGGATATCCGTAACGCTACAGGCTATATTATGAAATATATTTTTAAAACCTTAGACGATCTGCGAGATAATCCGTCTATCGAAAATTTAAGCGATATTTCGTTTTGGTATCTAAAGCATCGTATTCGTCGCGTGACTATGTCAAAGACTTTTATCAGTCTTGAAATTTATCGCAAGGTTGGTGGCAAATTTAGCCTTATTGAGCTTACTAAGAATTATAGCTTGGGTTTACTTACGGTTCTTTGTGATACTGAAAGCAAAAAGCCCGTTTTAATTTATGATAACGATTTTGGGGATTTATGGGTTAAGAAAAAGACACAAGCTTTTAATCCTTGCGGTAAAATCCAATCTCACGAGCTTAAATCAGTTCAATCTTTCTATAATAGCGGTATTAAGCCAGTTTCTTATAATCCATATAAAATATTTCGCACCGCCTGGAAAGATATGAGCGACGAGCGTCTAAAATTATACTGGCGCGATAATTGCAAAGAAATGACCGATGATATTCTAAGCGTTCAAGATTACGCTATGCTTGAGAATGAGATGATCGAGCGCGGGTTTCTGCAGAGGTATAAAAATCATATCAGATATTTTACGCAGCACGCTCTTGAGGATATCAGGGAGTTGGAATTCAAATATTCTAACAATGGCGTTATGCGGTATCCGTTTTAAAAGGGTAAGTGATGAAATTTAAATACTTTGCTGATCTATTTTTGCAAATAGGCTCTAATAGCTGGAAACCCTCTACTGTCTTTAAGTATGAAAGTATCGTTGTTAAAAGGCTAAATTTTTTATACGATAGAGAGATCGAGAGTATTAAGGCTAGCGAGCTTAAGCTATGGTTTTCTCAGATGAATAAGGAAGTGAGCGCCAAAACTCTAAGGGATTATAAAAGCTGCTTAAATCAAATTTTTCAGCTTGCTAAGTATGATGAGTTTATTAGAAATAATCCGATTGATTATATACGAAATTTTAATCTTATAAAGCCCAAAATCCAGCCTTTTACCGATTCTGAAGTTAAACAAATTTTAGGATCTTCAAAGGCTTACAGCTTAAAGTTCCAAATATTTCTGAAAATTGGCTTTTACACCGGTATGCGCACGGGTGAGATTTTGGCTCTTAAAAAGGAAAATATCGATTTTAACAAAAGGTTTATATATGTTAAGCTTTCCAGGTCTAAATTTGGTGAGAATAGCCCTAAAACTGCAGGTAGTATAAGGCAAGTGCCTATAGTTGATGCTTTATATTGCGATCTTGAGAAATATGTTTTATTTCACGTTTTTCATTCTTATCTATTCGTAAATCAATACCGCGAGCCTTATAATACCGATTTTTCATTCACTCGTTATTGTTGGAAACCCTTACTTAAGTCTTTGAATATCCCATATCGTAAGCTATATGTTATGCGTCATACATATGCAACGAATGTTTTAAAAAATACGGATATCAGCCCTTATGAGCTTTCAAGGCTTTTGGGTCATAGTAGTACGGAAATGGTTTTTAATCGTTACGTTAAATTTATTGAAAATCAAAAAGATGAGTTTAAAAGGGATGTTAAAATTTACTAATGATTTTTTATCTCCGGATTCTTAGATTAAAAGAGACTTAAAGTAGACAAAATTTCGTGGTGCGACCGACGAGACTTGAACTCGTACACCTTGCGGCACTACCCCCTCAAGATAGCGTGTCTACCAATTCCACCACGGTCGCATAAATTTTAAAGCTTAATCTCAAGCCTTGAGTTATATAAGTTTAAAGCCCGATTTCTCGGGCTTTTGATTAATTTGCAGCAGCCTTTAAACCCGCTGTCAAAAAAGGATTTACGAAAAGCAAGATAAATGAAATAACTAATGCATAGATAACCTGCGCTTCGATCATCGCAAGCGAAATATACATCGTATTCGATAGCTTGCTAGCTACGCTCGGATTTCTAGCGATGCCGTTAAGCGTCGCACTAGCGGCATTTCCCATACCTAATGCGCCACCTAAAGCGGCTAGACCTAAAACGACTGCAACAGTAATTGCAGAAAAAGAAACGATCTGAGTGTAAGCACTTAGCTGCTCGCTAGCGAAAGCCGCGCCGCAAAGCGCAAATAACAATACAAGAACTTTTTTCATAAAAGTCTCCATAAATAAATTTTAAAACGAGTTTCGGCTCAATACCCCCTACTCCAACGTTTTAAGTGTGAAATATTATTAAAATTTTGCTTTTGATTTGTTTAATCTGGCGGAATTTGCGTTAAATTTAACAAATCCCGCCGTACACGCCAACATCTTAACGCTTAGCGTCCAGATACGTATTTAGCGCCGCAACGTAGGCCTTTGCAGACGCCAGCATCGTATCTACGTCAAGTCCTCTGCCGATAATGGCGCCCTCGCCCGCAAATTCCACCTTAACGGTTACTTTCGCCAGCGCGTCTTTGCCCTGCGAGACCGCTTTTACTTGGTATTCTTTCAGGCTACCGCTGATGCCGCTGATGCGGTCTATCGCCTTAAATATCGCATCCACGCCGCCGTTTCCAAGCGCGCTATCACTTAAAATTTCATCCTTATACCTTAGCGTAAGCGCGGTGCTAGCGTGTCCTTTGTTGCAGCTATTGGAGCTTAAAACAAGCACTTCGTAGGTCTTTTCAGCTCCCACAAACTCATCGTTTACGAGCTCTCTAATATCCTCGTCGAAAACGTCCTTTTTGCTATCGGCGAGCGCTTTAAATTTATTAAACGCGATCTCAATCTGCTCGTTACTAAGCTCATAGCCCAAAGATACCAGCTTGTCTTTGAAGGCGTGACGGCCGCTGTGCTTGCCCAGCACGAGGGAGTTTTTATCAAGCCCGATATCCTCGGCGTGCATGATCTCGTAAGTTTCTTTGTGTTTTAACACGCCGTCTTGGTGGATGCCGCTTTCATGTGCAAAGGCGTTTTTGCCCACGATCGCTTTATTGGGCTGCGGCTCGATGCCGGTGATGCTCGCGACTAGGCGGCTGGATGGATAAATTTCTTTCAAATTTATATCGGTATAAAGCGGCGCAAATTTATCCCTGCGCGTCTTTATCGCCATTACGATCTCCTCTAGCGCCGCATTGCCTGCGCGCTCGCCGATGCCGTTTATTGTGCACTCGACCTGTCTGGCTCCTGCTAAAATAGCGGCTAAGGAATTTACGGTAGCCATTCCCAAATCATTGTGATTGTGCACCGAAACTACGGCGCGCTCGCCGATAAGCTTAACGATTTCACCTATTCGGGCGGTGATCTCATCTGGATAGAGATAACCCACCGTATCGGGGATATTTATGGTGGAGGCTCCGGCGCTTATCGCGGCGTCGCAGATCTCTTTTAAAAAACCCATATCGCTTCTGCACGCATCCTCGCAACTAAACTCCACGTCATCGCATAGGCTTTTTGCGTATTGCACAGACTCTACGGCGCGTTTTATGACCTCTTGCGGCTGCATTTTGAGTTTAAATTCCATATGGATAGGGCTTGTAGCGATGAAGGTATGGATGCGCCCGAGCTTTGCGCCCTTTATCGCTTCGCCTGCGGCCTTGATATCTTTTTCTAAAGCGCGCGCAAGAGAGCATACGCGAGCCTTGCTAACGGCGCCCGCGATCTTTTCTATCGCGTCAAAGTCCCCGGGGCTTGCCGCTGCAAAACCCGCCTCGATAACATCTACGCCCAGCTTTTCAAGCTGCAACGCAAGATGGATCTTTTCGTCCGTATTCATCGATGCTCCAGGGCTTTGCTCGCCGTCACGAAGCGTAGTATCGAAGATTATAATTTTATTTTTATCCATTACAGATCCTTTCAAATCGTTAAAATTTGGCGAAATTATAGCCGTGCAAGCTTAAAACAATCGCGGCGATAAACATATCTGAGATTATTTCGCCGTTTCCTCGGGTTTGTCTTTTTTATGAAATTTAGCCGCGCTTAAATTTAAAGCTCCGCGAACCAAACCGTAAACGATATAAACCAAAGTGAGCACCGCCGGAAATTCCAGCCTGAAAAGATATAAAAGCGAGAAAAACACGACGATTAGAAGCACTAAAATTTTAATCGCGTTGGGGCGCTTTAGGCTGATCTTTTTAAAGCTCGGAAAGCGGATGTTACTTACCATCAAAAACGACAGTGCCGCCATTGCGATGATTAAAAATACGCCAAATCCTTTGGAGAGCTCATATTTTAGATAAATTCCGATCCAAAACGCCATCGTAATCGCCGCCGTTGGTATCGGCAGCCCGATAAAAACGCTAGGCTCGTAGGTGCCCGTGGTGACGTTGAATCGCGCCAGCCTGATCGCGCCAAAAACCACGTAAAGCGCAGCTACAAGCGAGCCGACCTTACCGTAATCGTGCCCGACCGCGCAATAAAATAGCAGCGCCGGCGCGACGCCGAAAGCAACGATATCCGCAAGGCTGTCAAATTCCACGCCGAATTTCGATGTCGCATGCGTTAGCCTCGCCACGCGGCCGTCAAGCCCGTCGCAGATCAAGGATAAAATGATATAAAAGATCGCGGCGCTAAAGTTGCCTTTGATCGTAGAAATTATGCTGATGACCGCCAAAAATACGCTTGCCGCCGTAAAAAGATTCGGCAATATGTAGATTAATTTTCCCTTTTCCTCTTCCATCTCTCACTCTTTAAATTTTATTTTCGCACCGCTTTTTCTCCGGCGCCGCGGATCGCGCGCAAAGTACTTTGGCGCGCGATCGCTTTAAAATTTAGCCCTAAGCTCCTGCTCCGCGCGAGGCTTTAAATTTACGCCTCGCTCTTTGCGCTTTCTATATCGTCGTTGGCGCCTAAATTTCGCACCAAACGGGTAGGCATGCCGTTATCTTTTTCAAATTTAGAGATGATCTCTACGATCTGCTCGCCCGAGACAGTCTCCTTCTCATACAGCGCCTTTACCATCTCCTCAATCGCCGGAGCGTAGGTTCTTAGCGTCTCTTTTACCGCCGCGTAGCGCTCGTCCAGAGTCTTGCGGACATATTCGTCGATCTTAACCGCCGTTACCTCGCTGTAATCCTTGATGCTCTGCCCCCCGTTTAGGAAGGAATACTGCTGTTTTTCTAGCACCGCAAGCCCCAACGCATCGGTCATTCCGACCCGAGTGGCCATAAATTTAAGCATATCGGTAGCGCGCTGTAGGTCGTTGCCCGCGCCGTCGGTGATCTCGCCTAAAAACACATCCTCCGCCGCGCGTCCCGCCAAAAACGTATCGATCTCGGCAAAAATTTCATGGCGCTGATGCAGGTATCTATTTTCAAACGGCGAATTTAACGTGTATCCGGCAGCGCTCAATCCGCGCGGTATGATAGTTACTTTAGATACGGGCATCGCGCCTTTGGTAAGCTCGGCGATGAGTGCATGGCCGCTTTCGTGATAGGCGACGATTCGCTTTTCGATCGGGCTTACGCGGCGCGATTTTTTAGCCAGTCCGATACCGACGCGCTCGATCGCTTCGAGCAGGTCTTTTTGCTCGACCTCCGCCTTTGCCTCGCGACCCGCCAAAAGCGCGGCTTCGTTGATGATGTTTGCAAGATCGGCTCCCGCAAAGCCCACGGTAAGGCGCGCGATCTCTTCGATATCGATATCGCGAGCAAATTTAACGTCGCGCATATGCACCTTCAAAATCGCCATTCTGCCGTCAAAGTCAGGTCTATCGACTAGAACCTGCCTATCGAATCTGCCCGGACGCAGAAGTGCCGCATCCAGCGTCTCCGGGCGGTTGGTAGCCGCAAGGACGATTACCGGGCTTGATTCCGAGCCGAAACCGTCCATCTCGGCAAGCAGCTGATTTAGTGTCTGCTCGCGCTCGTCGTTGCCTCCGCCGATACCGCCTGCGGTTCTGCTTTTGCCGATCGCATCGATCTCGTCGATGAAAACGATCGCCGGAGCCTGCTTCTTAGCGTTATCAAATAGATCGCGCACCCTGCTAGCGCCCACGCCTACGAACATCTCGATGAAGCTTGAACCCGATACCGAAAAAAACGGCACATCTGCTTCACCCGCGACCGCTTTGGCTAGCAGCGTCTTGCCCGTGCCGGGAGGACCCACTAAAAGCACGCCTTTTGGAATTTTAGCCCCGAGACTTATATATCGCTCGGGGTTTTTTAAGAAATCTACGATCTCCTTAACCTCCTCTTTCGCCTCTTCGACGCCCGCGACATCGCTAAATTTAACCTTCGGCTTTTCGGCGCTTACTAGGTTTTTAGAGCTTCCGATGCCGAGCACGCCGCCGCCCATATTGCGCTGCATGCGATTGGCTAAAAACATCCAAATTCCAAAGAAAATCACGAGCGGCAAGACCCAGCTAAAAAGCAGATCGGTCAAAAAGTTGCTCTCATTATACGCGCCGTATGGAATTTTGCGCGATTCTAAAATTTGAACTAGCTCGGGGTCATCCACGCGCTTGGCGGTGTAGATTACGTTGCCGACTTGAGCTTTAATCGTGGAGCTCCCGATAGAAACCATGCTTACTTGAGAGTTTTTGATCTGCGATTTTAGCTCGGAGTAAGTTACGTTTCTACTCTCGCCTGAAACGGAGCCTAGCACTCCGCCGCTATCAAATCCGCCACTTGGGGATATCGCTTTAAACACGACTATCAAAATAAGCGCAAAAATTATAAAAACGCCGATCGGATTTTTATTGAAAAAATTGTTTCCGCCGCCGTTTTGAGGGGGTTGATTGTTTTGGTTGTTGTTCATATCTTCCTTTCATAAACGAAGCTGAGCCATTCGTTTTCTTGCTTCATACAGACGAAGCTTAGATCCGAAAAGGCCTGCTCTATCCTATCTTTATATTTTTCTAAAATTCCCGACAGCACGAGCTTGCCGCCCGGTTTCAGCGCTTTTTTCAGATCTGCGCTTAGGATCAAAATCACGTCGGCGATTATATTTGCGACGATTAGATCAAACTGCGGCTGCGCGCTCTTGCTTGAACCTTGCTCGTTTAAGCTTGAAACGCTGCCGAGCCAAATTTTATCGATCTGCACGCCGTTTTTCTCGGCGTTTTGCTGCGTAGCGGTCACCGCCTGCTCGTCGGTATCGCAGGCGCTTACTTTTGCGCCCAGTTTTTTCATCGCGATACTTAAAATTCCGCTGCCGCAGCCCACGTCAAGCGCGCTCATGCCATCGCGAGCGAGCTCGCTAAGTAGCGCTAGGCACATATTGGTGCTTTCGTGATGGCCCGAGCCGAATGCCAACGCAGGATCGATCAGCAGATCGATTAGCGCAGGATCTTGCGATCTTTCGCACCAGCTCGGACGGACGTAAAATTTACCGACCGCCACGGGCGCGACGCCTTTTTTATACTCATCGAGCCAGTCTTTGTTTTGCTTTTTTGAAATTTCGATCTGCAGATCGGCGTCTAAATTGAGAGATCGCGCGAGCGCCTTTTTAAACTCTTCAAACGCAAATTTTAAATTTTGCGGATCCTCTTCTTCGCGGATTATGAAGTACTCGCCGCGTTCTTCGACGCAGGTAACGCCGAGCTCAAACGCAAAGCTCTTGAAAAGCTCGCTTGCATTCGCGCTTTTTACGATCATCTCATAAAAAAAATCTTTCATCGCCTCACATCGCCTTTAAATTTTAAAATTTGCATATTACTAAAATTTAGTTCAAACTTTGCTTACGCTCGGGCGTTTTTATAGAGCTTCAAATGCCTTTTTAAGATCGAGCGTGCCCTCGTAATACGCCTTGCCGACGATAACGCCTGCTATGAGCTCTGCGTTTTTAAGCGCGATTATGTCGCTCATATCCTTTACGCCGCCGCTTGCGATAGTGTCGATGCCGCAAGCTTTCGCGATAGAGCGGCTAAATTCTACGTTCACGCCGCTTAACATCCCGTCGCGCGATATGTCGGTGCAGATGATCGCGCAAACGCCCGCATCCGCGTAGTCTCGCGCCAGATCGGTCGCTTTTACGCGGCTTAGCTCCGCCCAGCCCTCGGTCGCTACGAGCCCCTCTTTCGCGTCTATGCCCACGACGATGCGGTAAAGCTTCGCCATTTGCTTTACGAAATCCGGGTTTTTTAGCGCCGCCGAGCCCAGGATAAATCTATCGACGCCTAAGTTCAAATACTGCTTTATGCGCGCTTCGTCGCGGATGCCGCCGCCCACTTCTACGCGCAGGCGCGTGCTTTTTACGATCCGCTCGATCGCTTTGAAATTTACCGCCTCACCCGCAAACGCGCCGTCGAGATCAACTAAATGCAGCCATTTAGCGCCGAGATCTTCAAATTTTTTGGCTAGCTCGCAGGGGTCCTTGGAATAAATTTTTGCGCTTTGCATCTCGCCCTTGCTAAGGCGCACGGCGCATCCTTGTTTTAGATCGATCGCAGGGAAAATCTCCATCACAGCTCCGTAAAATTTTTAATGATTTTTATGCCCGCATCGTGGCTTTTTTCGGGATGCGGCTGAAAGGCAAATACGTTTTCGCGCCAGATCGCGCTTGCAAACTCATAGCCGTAAAACGTGCTCGCAAGCGTGATCTCGCGCGCGCAAAGGACGTGATAGGAGTGCACGAAATACAGATACTCAAACTCGCCTAGGCCCGCATTTATCGGCGAGCGCTTGATAAAATGCGCGCTGTTCCAGCCGACGTGTGGGATCTTTAGGCTTTCGGCACAGGTAAAATTTTGCCCGCTGCGCTCGCTCGGCTCTGCCCCGTCTGGATTAAATTCCGCCTCGTCCGATCTAAATTTTATATTTTCGGACCCAGATTCCGCCCCCCGAATATTGAATTTCGTTTTGTCAAATTTCACGACGCGACCGGGCAAAATTCCAAGCCCGCTGCGCGCGCCAAATTCCTCGCTTTGCTCAAATAGAAGCTGCATCCCTAGGCAGATGCCTAAAAAATATCTGCCGCTTGCGACGAATTCTTTAATCGCGTCGTCCATACCGCTTGCGTAAAGCTTATCCATCGCCTCGCCGAATGCGCCCACGCCGGGAAGCAGGGCTTTATCACAGCTCAAAAGCTTCTCAGGGCTGCGCGCGAGGCAAAATTTAGCGCCGCAGAAGTCAAGCGCGTTCATCACGCTTTGGATATTGCCCGCGCCGTAATCCACGATACCGATCAAGCCGTACCCTTCATATCGTTCAATCGGTGCGAAAACTCGGGCACGATACGTTTTAACTTATCCGCGACCTGCGCGTCCTCGCACTCCGAAAGCTCCTCGATCTGCGAGCTTAGCTCTTGCAGGTCGTATTTTGCGGAGTGGGTTACGAAGATGGATTGATACTTCGTGCTCTTGTCGTTTTCTTCGATCAAAAGCTCCTCGTAAAGCTTCTCGCCGGGACGCAGGCCAACAAATTTAATGCCCAGCTCCTCCTTGCCGGCAAGCTGCAGCATTCGCTTGGCAAGATCGGCTATCTTTACGGGCTCGCCCATATCCAGCACGAAAAGCTCGCCGCCCTGCGCGATGGAGGCGGCTTGAAGCACGAGCTGGCACGCCTCGCTAACGAGCATAAAATATCTCGTAATCTCGGGGTGCGTAACAGTAAGCGGCTCGTTCGCTTCGATCTGGCGTTTAAATTTAGGGATGACGCTACCGCTTGAGCCGAGCACGTTTCCGAAGCGCACCGCGACGATCTGCGTGTCGCTTGCCGCGTCGTTGGAATTTAGCGCGTAAAGCTCGCAGATACGCTTCGTCGTGCCCATAATGTTCGTCGGTCGCACCGCCTTATCAGTCGAGATCAAAACGACCTTTTTCGCGCCATATTTTTTGGATAGATCGATTACATTTTTTGTGCCGACGACATTATTTTTGACCGCTAGATGCGGGTTAAACTCGCATAGCGGCACGTGCTTATACGCCGCTGCGTGCACGACTACCTCGGGATGAAATTCTGCAAAAACCTCCTCCAGCTCATGGCGATAAACGACGTTTATCATCTTTAACTCGTTGCGCGCGTCCGCGCCCGTAGTTTCGTTGATCGAGTAGAGATTAAACTCGCTGTGTTCGACCATGATAAGACGCTTTGCGCCGAATTTCAAGCATTGCTTACAAATTTCGCTTCCTATCGTGCCGCCCGCGCCCGTTACTAGCACGATCTTATCTTTGATAAAATTTTCGATCGCCTTGGTGTCGAGGTCCTTCGGCTTGCGCGCGAGCAGATCCTCGATCGATACGTCGCGGATCTTTTTGCTCTCATCCTCCAAAAGCGAAAAGAGCTTGATATCCTTTAGCCCGTATGCGAAAAGCTCGTCGTAGAGCTCTTTTAGCTCGTCCGGATACAGCGCCAGCGCGATGATCGCGGTTTTGGCGCCGCTATCTTTGATCATCTGCGGAATTTCGCTCTTAGCCCTGACGACGTAATTTTCGCAATACGTCCCTACTAGCTCAGGCCGCCCGTCCACGACGCCCACCGGATAGTAGTTAATATATTTTTGCCGCATACCTTTTAGGACGTGAAAGGTCTTGCTTGTAGCGCCCACGACGATGCAGGGCTCATTATTCGTGATATTTTTCTTCTCACTTAAAAACATCCGCTTTGAAATTCTAATCCCACCAATTAAAATAAACGAGATCGCCGCGTCGATGATGATGACCGAGCGCGGGAATGGGTTAAAAATTTTACTCGCTAGAAAGAATAGGATTAAAAAAGTAAGCGCCGCCATCACATGCGCGTAGAAAAGCTTCCTCGCTTCGTATAGCCCGAAAAATCTCCACGGAACTAAATAGATCCGCAAAAACCAAAAGTAGAAAATTTTAATCGCAGTAAGGCTCGAGGCGCTAAGCAGCGCGCCTTTATAGAATTCGTTCGGTATATCTCCGCTAAATCGCAACAAAAACGCGATATAAACGGAGAGGATCGAGATAAAAATATCTCCCAGCAAAAAAAACGCAAAGCGGCTAAATTTAGTGGGTTTTAACAGCATCAGATGTTTTCTTTTACGATTTTTACGACGCGCTCGATCGTCTCGTCGCTCATATCTGTGCCGCTAGGCAGGCAAATTCCGCGCTCAAACATATCCTCGCTCGTGCCGTCAACTACGCTAAGCGCGCCTGCGAAGATACTTTGCAGATGCATCGGTTTCCAAAGCGGGCGAGATTCGATATCGGCTTTATTTAGGGCGTCGATTACCTTTAGATGGGCATTCTTTTTCTTAAATAGAAGCGTTGTAAGCCATCTGTTGCCCTCGCCGCCTTCGACTTCAGGCATAAACTCCACGTCGGTGCCCCTAAACAGATCCTCATAAATTTTAAAAATTTCGCGCTTTCTCTTTACGCGCTGCGGCAATACCTCCATCTGGCCTACGCCGATAGCGCCTAAGACGTTGCTTAAGCGGTAGTTGTAGCCGTAGTCCTTGTGCTCGTAGTGAAGCAGCGGCTCGCGCGCCTGGGTGCTTAAAAATCTAGCCTTAGCCACTAGCTCCTCGTCGTTTGAGATCAGCATTCCGCCGCCTGAGGTAGTGATAATTTTGTTGCCATTGAAGCTTAGTGCGCCGCATTTTCCGATACCACCAAGTGCTTTGCCCTTATAAAATCCCCCCAGCGCCTCTGCGGCATCCTCGATAACATCAATGCCTTCGTTCGCGCAAATTTCGCATATCTCATCCATCTTCGCAGCCTGTCCGTAAAGATGCGTAACGACGAGCACCTTCGGCTTTTTCGGCGATTTTTTGATCGCTTCTTTAAGCAGCTTCGGGCTTAAATTCCAACTCTCGTCGCTGTCTATCAGCACCGGCACGCAGCGCTCGTAAAATATCGGATTTAGCGATGCCATGAAGGTAAACGTGGAGCCAAGCACCACGTCGCCGTCCTTTACGCCGCTGCAGCGAAGCGCTAGATGAAGCGCCGCCGTGCCTGCGTTTAACGCTAGCGCGCCGCGCGTGCCAGTATAGGACTTCACTGCGTCTTCAAAGCGATTGACATATTCGCCCAAAGGCGCGATATAGTTACTCTCAAATACCTTTTTTATATACTCAAGCTCATCGCCGCCCATATTCGGCGGGCTTAAAAATACTCTTGCCATCTCTATCCTTCCTTGATCTTTAAATTTAACCTCGCGCGATGCAAGGCTAAATTTAGCTTTCGGCATTAAATTTAAATGCTCGGATTTTATCACTTTTAATGCTATAAATTTTAAATTCAGCCATTTTTTTTAATCACGCGAGCGGGCACGCCTACGGCTACGCTGTCGCTAGCTATGTCGCGCACGACCGCAGCGCCCGCGCCGATGATGCAGCGCTGCCCGATACTTAGCCTCTGAATGACGCTGGCACCGATTCCGATGTGCGAAAACGCCCCCACCTTCACGCCGCCCGCAAGCGCCGCGTTTGGGCTAATGTGCGCAAACTCGCCGATCTCGCACTCATGCTCGATTACGACGCCTGAATTGATTATCGCGCCGCGACCGATTTTGGCTCGCGCGTTTATCACGGCGCCGGGCATTACGACCGCGCCCTCGCCGATAGCGGCGCTTGGGCTAACGATGGCGCTTTGATGAATTAGCGTCGCTATCTCAAAACCCGCGCGTGCTACTTTCTCTTGGATCTTTGCGCGAGTTTTGTTATCTCCGATTGCGATTATTACGGGATGCTTCGGTAGATCCTCGCTAAATTTCAGCCCCGCCGCGTCGTCTAAAAAAACGACCTCGCTAAATTTAGCCCCGCGCGCGGCTAGCGCGACGTCCGCGACCACCAGCCCGTGTCCGCTTGCGCCGTAAACGTAAATTTTAGTTGTGCCCATTAAATTTCTCCGTAGTCGCCATGCCCTCTTTATTCACGCCCTCTTTCGCAAGCACTTTTTTAATCGTCAAAAGCGCGATCTTAAGATCGAGCGCGAAACTTAAATTCTGCGCGTAATACGTGTCGAACTCAAATTTTTTCTCCCAGCTGATCGCGTTGCGTCCGTTTACCTGCGCAAGCCCCGTGATGCCAGGGCGCACGCTGTGTCGCAGACGCTGCTGCGGCGAATAAAGCGGCAAATATTCGATCAGCAGCGGGCGCGGCCCGATGAAGCTCATATCGCCCTTTAGCACGTTGAAAAGCTGCGGCAACTCATCCAGGCTTAGCGCGCGGATTTTTTTGCCGTAATCGTTCAGCCGCGCTTCGTCGGGCAGAAGCTCGCCGTCCGCGCCGCGCTCGTCGCTCATCGTTTTAAATTTGTAAATTTTAAAAATTTGCTCATCAAGCCCAGGGCGAGATTGCGTAAAAATCGCGCTTTTGCTAATGTGCTTGCGGATCAAGAACCACGTAAGCGCCATCACGGGCAAAACCAAAATAATCAAAACCAAAGCCGCGGTAAAATCGAGCGCGCGCTTTAAAAAACACCTATACATCGATAAATTTCCTATAAACCTCTAAATATTTTTCCGTGACGATCTTTTCGTCGTAATTTGCAAGCACCATCTCCCGCCCGTTTCGCCCGAGCCTCTCGCAAAGCGGCTCATCATCTAGCAAAATTTCGATCTTTCGCGCAAGATCCACTGCGTCGCGAGTGCGGCATATTAAGCCGTTGACGCCTTCTTGCACGGCTTCGACGCAGCCGCTGCAATTGCTTACCACGCAGGCTCGCGCCATGCTCATCGCCTCTAAAACCGTGCGCGGAAAGCCCTCCTTGTAACTAGGAAGTGCCAGCAAGTAACTAGCCTTCAAAAGCTCTGGTACATCATTTCTGGCACCCAGATAATGCACCGCACCGCTTCGCAAAAACGCAGGATCAGCGGTGCTTTTATTGCCCGCAAAACCCTCGCCCACAAAGACAAATTTTGCATCCGATCGATCTTTTAAAATTTCTGCTGCTTCGTAGAATTCTCTCACGCCCTTATGCCACATCGCGCGAGCTATCATCAGCACGATTTTTTTGCCGTGCAAATCCTCGCCCAGATCCGCCGCATTAACGATTTGGGGGTTGAACCTTTCAGCATCTACGCCTACACTTTTAATCCTTATGACCTTTTGCTTCGCAATAAGCCCGCGAGATAGCATATAATCGGGATCGGCATCGTTTACAAATACGCAAGCATCCGCCTGCGAAAATGAAAATTTATAAAGCTTCTCCAATACCACTCGCACGAGCCTTGTTTTAATATCTTCGTCGATATAAAAGCTGCCCAGCCCCTCGACTAAGTTTATCACATATTTTATACCCGCCTCTCGAGCCGCCAGCGTACCGAACACGTTTGATTTGTGCGCAGCTGTTTGCAGCAGGTCCAAATTTAACCTCTTTAGCTCGCGCGCAAGGGCTTTGGTGTTGCTAAATACGGTAAGCGGATTTAGGCTAGCTCGATCAAGATCGTAGGTTACGGCATTAAAATCGCGTGCCAAATCCTGCATATAAGCGCCACGAGGAGCAATTGCAAAAACCTCGTGCCCGCGCTCTTTTAAAGCCTGCATTATCGGGCGGCGAAAGAAATGTAAGCTCATATCGGCATGGCTTAAAAACCCTATGCGAGCCATCTGCTGCATTCCTTGCTTGGCGTTGCGAGATTAAATTTCATAAATTTCTCCTTAGCTTGCGGCAAAATTTTATCTAGCGCTTTAATTTATAAACTTTCACAGCAGGGCTTAAGATCACAGGCTCGAATAGCTCTGGTCTATATCTTTCAAATACAAAAAGCTGAATGTAGCTCGAGTTTAGCATCGTCTTATCTAGCAGCAAAAATCGCCCGTAATCGCGCATGAAAATCACGTAAAATTGCGCGCTGCTGTCCATATTCAACTCTTTTACCGAAAGCTTGCCATTCGCGTCGTAGCTCGTTTCGTAAAAGGTATTGATCGCAAATTTTCTGCCGCTAAATTCTAAACTAAGCAAATTCGGAGAGATCGAAAAGCCGTTGTCCATATGCACGCCGCTTTGATCCTGAACGAACCTATCGCTCGTTATGAAAAATAGCTCGCCCAGCTGCTTGCCGTCGGTGATGTCGATATTTGAAAACTGCGTGACGACGGGGAAGATATTCATCATGCGATCGGGCAGGATGTAGTAGATGTCGCGCGTAGGCTTCGGTGGCTTAAAATCAGCCAGTCCCAAGCTTAAGATAAAATCATTTACGTCGGTCGCGTTGTAGTCTTTTAAAATTTGCTTTAGCTTGTTTGGAATTTTTTCGCCATATCCGCGCTCGGTGTATTCGACATCCAGGCGCGCCATATTTGCAGAGCTCATCTGATCTCTAAAAAGCGCGAAGCTAACAGGGAAATTATCGTTACCGAGGTGTTTGCCGCCGTCGATGAGGGTCTTTACATCGCTGTAATAGCGTATGCCGTATCCGTAGTCCCACCACGAAAGCGCGTAATCCTCGCGCTTCGCTTTATCTTTAAGCTCATCGAGCACCCGCACTTCGCTTTGATAAAAGACCGTATCGACCTTGTACGAGACGATGTGCTGCCATGCGGGGTAAATGGCAAGCGCCGTTAAAATAAGCAGTATCGCGCGTCCCGCGATCTTTGGCAGATCCAAGCGCTTTACGCAAAAATACAAAATATATCCGAAGCTCAGTCCCATCACACCCACGGCATAGATCGTAAATCTAAGACCCGCTTTGTTTGCCGCAAAGCCCAAAAGCAGAAGCGGGATCGAGAGCAAAAATTCCTTATGCCTAAAGCAAAGCACCAAATATCCGATTGCCGCGATCACGAAAACCGCGACGTGCGAGCTGATGCGCTCCATAAAGATCTTAGGCGGCACGATGCCTGATTCTTGGATCGTTTGATTGACGTTGAAAAAATGAAATGCCGTATCGGCGTTGTCCGCAAAGGAACGGAAGATATAAAATTTCGCCTGAAAGATGATCGGGCTAAGACCTCCGTTTGCGATGAAAAAGACTACGGCAAGCGCGCCGATAATCGCTAAAATTTTAAAATTTAATAGCTTTCCTCTAAACGCAAAGAGCCAAAATAGCGTAAGCGAGATTAAAATTTTTGCCACCAAAGGCGTGGAGCAAAGCGCAATCAAAAAGATGATCATCGCTTCGTAATTTATCGCACTTTTTCGCTTAAAAATCAGCGTGTAGGCGAAAAATACGGCGAGCATCATGGAATTTAGCGAGAAGCTGGAGGGATACCACCACATATAAAATATCACAAATGCGCCCAGCCAAAACAGCGTGCTGCGCGAACCGCGCGTGCAGATACGGATGAGCGCCCACAAAATACACATCGCAAGCACGATATTTAGCATATCGGTGTCGTAATACCCCGCCATAGTGCGGTTATAGTAGCTATTCGCCACGCTCGCGACAAGCGCGCCGATGAAGCCCGCGCGCATGCAGCGAAACTCACTTGAGATAAGCAAGATCGGCACTACGATGAGCGAGCTAAACAAAGCCGGCAGATAAACGAAGATCGTCTCGATTTTAAAGGGCAAAATTTCAGCCAAAAACGCCGTCACGATCGAAAGCGGCGCGCTAAAATAACTAAGATCGTTGGGCTGATGAAAGCCCGCAAGACGATCGCGCGCGCCCTCTGCAAAGGCGTAGCCGTCGTTGGTGTTTATCATCAGCTCGCCCTCCCAAAAAAAGTAGTTCGGAAATCCGCTCGCCCAATACACCCACCACATACGAAACGCCACGCTAAAGGCAAATGCAAACACAATCATCAGCAAAATATGCTTTGAAAACTCATAATTTTTTATGAAGCCAAAAATTCTGCGCCTAGCAGGAAGCGCACCAGCTGACTGATTTTTAGAATTTTGGGAATTTTCTGCTGTGGGGCTTTTAGAATTATCAGAATTTATGCCGTTTGTAGAATTTAAAGCACTTGCGGAATTCGCATTTTTAAATTTAGCCAAATTAGCGGCTTTTGCGGAATTTTTATTTGTAGAATTTTTGCTCGTGGAATTCGCAGTGCCTTTCAAATTTGAGTTTGTAGAATTTGCGCCTGCGGAATTTTCAGAATTTACCGAGGTAGAATTTCGTCCGCTTGATTTTTTAGCCTTTTTGGATTTTTTTTGTGCTCGCATTTTTGCAGAAACAGCGCGCGCTTGATCGTCGCTTAAATTTTTAACGCCGGCGTGCGCGGAATTTTTGCTCGCAGAATTTTTTGCATCAAGCGCGGAATTTTTATCGCTCTGAGGCGCGGTATCCTCGCTACCCTTAAGCTCGGCATTTTCGCCGCTAAAATTCTCTCCGCCGCTTGCGGAATACTCTGCGTCAAAATTTCCCTCACTAGCGAAATTTTCGCTTAAGGCAGCTTTGTCGGCACCCATTGATTGCGCGCCTTTTTGATCGGATGATCCTTCGTCGATCTCTCTAACGCTAAAAGCCTTTTTTTCTTCACCCACGCCTATTTTCCTTCGTCGATTTGTTCTATTTTTGCGATCAGCTCGCTTGCTATCCGTTTTTTATCGAAAAACGAGGCTCTAATTTTAGCCTTTTTCTCATAAAATTTTACATAATTTTCATCATCCAGCGCTTTTTGCATCGCCGCTTGGGTGCTTTCTAGATCGTTTACGCCCACCAGCACGCCCCATTCGCTCTGCCCCATAAGCTCGCGCGCGCCGCTTTGATGATCGCTTGAAATCACGAGCTTGCCGCACGCAAGCGCTTCGATGAGGGCGTTTGAAAACCCCTCAAAAAGGCTTACGAAGACGAACGCATAGCATCTAACCATATATTTATACGGATTTGCGTCAAAGCCCAAAAGTTTTACGCGACCGATTAAGCCCAGCTCCTCTATCAGGGCCTCAAGCTCGGCTCGCAGCACGCCGTCGCCCAAGATCAGCAGGTCTTTGTCGTTATTTTTTAAATTTGCATATGCGCGGATCAAAAGTGCGTGGTTTTTGCCCGCATCGAGCCTGCCGACGCTTAGGAAAAACGGCCGCTCCTGCGCGATCTGCTCGCTTGCTTTGCGACTGATCTCATCCAAATCGATCGCGTTGTATAGCACGCTCATCTTGCGCTCGTCAATTCCGAAATTATCCGCCAGATCGCGCAAATTTCCAAGCGAGTTTGGAAAGATAAAATCGGCCTTCGGATAGAGCTTGCGCAGCAAAAGCTTTGAAATTTTGGATTTAAAGCTCGGCTCTTTATACAGCACCGACGGCGTCGAGCATTCGTTAAAAATCATCGTTCCGCGAAGCCCGTAAACTCGCGCCAGTGCCGCTACGTAACAAGGGCGGTTCATCCAAACGAAGTGGATGTCGATTCCCAGCCTCTCGCATAGCTTTTTGTAGCGCAGCGCCAAAAACGGTAGCTTTGCAAGCTTCAGCAATCCGTTTTCAAAAGGGGCTGATTTTTCGATGAAATGGATCTGCACGTCGCTTGGAATTTCATAAAAAATCCTCTCGTTCATCAGCACCAGATGCACTTCGTAGCGTGCCGCAAGCTCGCCTAAGAGGTTGCTTACGACGCGTTCGGCGCCGCCTCCTGCCATCGAATATATAAAAACGCTTAATTTCTTCATCATTTACCTTTTAAATATCGCTGCCGCGCCCTAAATTTGAGCTTTACTCACGCCTTTTTACGCGAGCATGCGCCGCGCCGTTTAAATTTAGCGCATTTTACGCCGCTCTAAGCGGCTAAATTTCATCGCGCGATGCGCTTTGTAAATTTAAACGCGCCGTTTTGCTTGGGCGCAAGAGCCTATCTTAGCACACCGAAGTTTAAATTTAATCCCTGCGCGCCGCTAGGGCATCGATAAGCGGCTGCTATTTGCGCGCAAACCGATCGATCAAGCCCTGCCAGAGCTTAATGATGCGCTCTTGCGAAAACTCGTCTAAGCTTTCATTTGCATTTTGCACGAGAGCGTCTCGCAGCGCCTCATCACGCATTAAATTTTCAAGCTTGCTCGCAAGTTCATTCGCATCGCCGCATTTAAACAAAATGCCGCTAAAGCCGTCCTTTATGAGCTCTTTTGCACCCGCCGTGTCGCTGCTAAGCCGTGCGCAGCCGTAAAACGCAGATTCGATCAGCACGTTTGAAAGCCCTTCATTAAGCGAGCTTAGCACAAAAATTTTGGCTTCTTTATACAACTCGCTCACGTCCTGCTTGTGCCCTAAAAATCGCACTTCAAGCCCGAGTCGCGCCACGAGCTCGCGCAAGCTTTCGCGCAGCGAGCCGTCGCCCGCGATTAAAATTTCCCACTTCGCAAGCAGGCTTTTATCGATCCTACTTAGCGCGTCAAAGTAAATTTCATACCCCTTTACGGGCTCGAGCCTACCGACACTTAAGATCACGTTTCGCTTGGCGCCTTTAGTATCACAGATCTCGCCGAAAAAGGGGTTGTGCACGACGAAGCAGTTTTTGACAAATCGCGAATAGTACTCAAAGTCCGAGCGCGTAAGCACCGTAAGCGCGTCCGCTTTTTTATAGCACAGATCGCGCACGCGGCTAAAAAGCCCGCTTCGCAGATAATCGTGCGCGTTGTGCTCGGTCGCGATGAGCGGGATGCCTAGTCCGAAGCTTGCGATCACGCACGCTACGTTCGTCCAGTCCATAAAGCTGATGATGACGCTTGGGCGCTCGCGCTTGAAACACTCGCGCAAAATTCTGTATTTATCGAACCTGCCGCCGTTTTTATAAACATCCAGATGCAAAAATTTTATCTTTTCGCTAAATTTATACCTGCCCTCGTCGTTTTCCAAAATCGCGATCGTAACGTCGTTTGCGCGCGCAAAATGGTTTGCCAAGACCTGCAGCACGCGCTCGGCGCCGCCGTTTCTAAGAGCCGCGATGACGAATAAAATTTTCATCTAAGCCCCTTGTAAATTTTATATAAAAACCGCAACAGAGCGGGACTTGTGTAAAACAAAACCATCATCAGCGTCTGCGTGCGGCTTGCATGTGCCGCGAAAAATCTAAAATCCAGCCGCTCGCGCACCAAAGCGTGCAGTGAGCGGATCTGATCCGCAGCTTCTGCAGCGCTTAAAGGAGAGCGGGGATCTGCGGTCTTTCTTTGCGACGCAGAATTTTGCTCGGAATTCCGCATATAATTTTGCTTGGCGGAATTTTTAAATGCGGAATTTTTACCGCATGCGCAAGATAAACTACCAGCGCTATGCAAATCCGCTTCGTTTGCCAAGCTGCACGTATTAGCCTCGGAAGGAGAAGTTGCGTCTCCATCCAAGCCTGCAGCGTCAAAGCTCGATTTGATAATTAAAAACGCCGTATTCAGCGCGGACTCGCAGCGAGTAAAATTAGCCTCACGCGCCAAGCTTGGATAATTCACAGCGATCGCCTCAGTATAGCGGCGCACCGCAGCGATGACCGCAAGATGCCTGCGCGCGAATGAGTTTACGGTCGAGCCCGCCCTTACGCGATAAAAATATAAAATTTCATCCGTGCACGCCGCAATAGAAGCATTAAAAATATCAAAAAATATCGCTACATCCTCATAGATCTGCCCCGCAGGAAATCGCAAAGCAGCGAAAATTTCGCGAGCAAACAGCGCGCGCCAAACCGCGGTGCTAAAATACGGATCCTGCGTGCAGCTGCGTCTAAAAAGCTCTTGCGGCGATATTTTATATTCACCTGCGTTGGCATTCGAATTTGCAGCTCCTCCTAGATCGCTAATCTCTTTAGAATTTTGATTTTCTTTAGAATTTAAAGCCGCCTTGAAATTATTTATTTCGCTCTCGTCGCTAAATGCTGTGTAGCCGCACATAGCGATTTTGGTGCAAAATTTCTGCGTCAGGCGAAAAAGCGTCTCAATCAAATCAAAGCTTATCAAGTCGTCGCTATCTACGAAACTGATAAACTCCCCGCGAGCGACATCCAAAGCAGCGTTTCGCGCGCTAGCCTGCCCGCCGTTTGGTTTATGCAGCACGCACACACGGGGATCACGCGCAGCGTATTCGTCGCAAATCGCCTCGCTGCCATCATTTGATCCATCATCTACGAGCAAAATTTCTAAATTCGTATAGGTCTGAGCCGTGATACGCTCCACGCAAGCGTGCAGAAATTCTTTGACATTATAAACGGGGATGATGACCGAGATTAGGGGATTTTCGCTCATTATTCCTCCCTGTGTATCGTAGCGGCTATGAAATCCAGCCAGCGTTGCCCGATCGTTTCAATTTTAAAGCTCTCCTCGCGCTTGGAGGCATTTTGTACGAGTCGCTCGCGCAGCTTTTCGTCGCTCATTAGAATTTCAAGCTTTTTAGCGATACTTGCGCTATCGCCCACCGGACACAAAAACCCATCTACGCCGTCGCTTATAAGCTCGCTAGGACCTGCGATGCAATCCGTAGAAATTCTAGCGGTGCCGAAAAATATACTCTCCATCAAAATATTACAAAAGCCCTCCATCTTGGAGGTTACGACTACGATTTTAGCGCGTTCATATAAGCTTTCGATATCGCGTACAAAGCCGATGAACTGCACGTTTAAGCGCAGCTTCGCAGCTAGGCTCTCAAGGCTCTTTCGCTCCTCTCCGTCGCCTGCGATCACCACCTTCCACTCTTTTAAAAGATTAAAATCCATAAGCGCAAGCGCCTTAAGAAGGACATCAAAGCCCTTATAGACATTGAGCCGGCCGGCTGCTAGGATGATATTTTCTTTAGGCGGGCGAGCGTCTTTAGCATGGCTGATCTCAAACATCGGATTAGGCATAATCACTCGATTTTGCACATATGTGTAATGATCCAGATCAAATTTACTAAGCACACTAAGACCTGCAGCTTGCGGATAAAAGATCCGCTTTAGCGCGCGCCAGATCGGACTTTTTAAAAAACGATGATTGGTGTGTTCGGAGACGATGATTTTCTGCCCAACTCCAAGATTTGCGATAAGCGTAAGGACATTGGTATTATCTAAAAACGAGATTACTACGTCAAATTTACGATTTTTTAGAAGCCTGTGCAAGGCTAAAATTTTATCGTAGCGCTTTTTTATATTGCCAAATACTCCTAAATCGCCTACTCCTAAATCCAAGCTAATAAGCTCGATCTTATGATCCAGCGCGTAAAACGGCTCATCTGCGTCAAATTTTATCACACAGACCTCATTCTCGCGGCAGAAAAAATTTGCCAGCACGCTTAGCACGCGCTCGGCACCACCCTTGCCTAAAGCAGAAATTACCATAGCTATTTTCATTTTATGAGCCTAAACTTATTTTTAAAAATTTCATCGAATCCTCTCTTTTACGGCGCAACGCCTCATTTACGCCATCCCAATCGATAGTAGCGTTAAAGCGCGCGTCTTTGGGATCTTGCAAAGCCCTATCTTCAAGCCCGAATAAGCCCAAAAGCGAGCTAAAGCGCGACGCACCGCGACTAGCGTTAACGAGCACAAAAAACGGCTTATTAAAGATTATGGAAAATACGCAGCCGTGAAATGAATCGGTTAGCACAAACTCCGCGCCCGCAATAGCGCTTAGCCACGCTTTTATGCCGATGCGGTTGCCGCGGTCGTTCACCTCATCTATCTCTAGTCCGCTTTGCTTCTTTAGTAGCTCTATCACCGCTTCTGAGCGAGGCGATGGATCTAGGATATAGGCAAAGCCCTTGCGCTTTGGTGCATGGCTTAAAAATTTATCGTAAATCTCTTTGTTAGCTAAAAGCGTAGGATCCAGTACCCAATGCGCATTTACACCAAAGCATTCACTCGCAAGCTTTACACCATCGCACTCGCGCACCGAAATAGCTTTAAATTTAGCCAAATTTGCAACGTGAGCTTTTAAATCTGCGGGGTTTTTAAGCCCACAGAGCCTATCTCCGCCGAAGCTTGCGGCATAGGCGATCCGCGTGCAGTTAGGCGGCAAAAATCCAAGGCTAAAGCAATCTGCAAAATCCGCAAAATAGCTAGGACGAAAAACCTGATCGCTTCCTAAAATCACCGCTTCAAAGCGCTCTTTCTCGCACAGCGCCTTTAAATCCGCAGGCGTGCAAACAGGCACGGTTAAAGGGATATTTTCAGCCACAAACTCGCTAGTATCGCGCTCGTAAGAGGGATTAAATTTCGCGCCGCAAAGCTCCTTTTTAAGCGCGCATACCACTAAAAATTTAAGATACGCAATCGATAGTTTACTTCTTTGCAGGCGCAAGTTTATGAGACGTGGCTCATGCCCAAGCTCCACTAGCACGCGGCTTAGCGCATAAGCTTGTAAAATTCCGCCGTAATTATTTACTAGCGGCAGGGTAAAAATCCCGATCTTCATGCAAACTTCCTATAAATTTTATATGCCGCGATCTTTGGTAGCGCCAAAAGCGCTAGCACTTTATTCGCAGCGGCAATTTTTTTAAGCCTAGCAGCGATGAAATCATCACAATCAAAATGCGTAGCACTATATCGCTGGATCTGAAGCTTCTGGCGCAAGATGTAACGCCTAAGCGGGTTTTTCACGCCATAGAAAATTTCGTTTTTGCACTCCACCTGGCTTTTCTGCGAGCGCTGCACCTCTGCTGCGGATATCCGCTCGCAAAAAATCGCCTCGCGCGCCTGCTTCGTAGGCTGCGAAAATAGCGCGTCGATCTGAGCTGTGCGCGTAATTACGAGCGATGTGCCGCGCCACTCGCTCATTTCGCTTTGCAGCCACGCATCCATCAGCACGACATCGGCGCATTTGGCAAAAACGTCGGTGCAGGCGTTGCATGCAAGCGGCGTAAAAGCGCGCGAACTCCAGTAGGCAAAGGCGCTACTACTGCGATCGTCTATCGCCTCACTGCCGTCTGCAGCGCGGAATTTAAAACCAAAGCTCATCGCACTTTTGCCCGCGATTTTATATCTGTAATTAACCGCCGCGAGCTGCTTACGCTCTTTAAACGCAAGATCTGCCAGCTTATGCGTAAAACCAGCACCCTTGCCCTGTCCGCAAACCAGCCCGATAATAAAGCTTATGCGGGATTTAATGCGCGGATTTTTGCTCGCAGCAAGCCTTAAAGCTTTAGCAAAGCACGGCAGCGCGCTGATCGCATATCTACCCTCGCGGCGCGACATCTCGTTTAACACCGCTTCAAGCGTGAGCGGATAGTAAGCGGATGAGCGAGCGCGAGTAAGCTCATCAGCATTTTTTATCACGCTAAATTTAAATAGCGGCACGAAATTTTCGCCCGCATAATTTCGCGCGTTTTTGGAATTCTCGCAGGCAAAATTCTGCGTTGATACGGAATTTTTACAAGAAGCTTTAGAATTCTGCACGGAATTTTCATTTGTAAAATTATGCGCAGAATTCTGCGTAAAATTTTCGCAAAAAGAATTTTGCGCACTCGTAAAATTTATAGAATCATCGTCCGCCAAATTCTGCGTTAAATTCGGAATTGCGGAATTCTGCGTGAAATTTTCGGTTGTGGAATTTTGCAAATTCTGCGCCATCGCTAAATTATTGCAGACAGAATTTCGCTTGGAATTTTGGGCTATAAAATCCCCCTCGTTCGCAGGCACGGCGCAAATCGCGTAATCAATGAGCCCGCGCGCAAAAAGCTCGCGAAAAATATAATCTCCCGCGCCGCCGCTTGCACTGCTTAGGCGCTGCGCTTCATCTTTTTTGTAGAATTTGTAAGTGGCTAAAAATCTGCCAAAATCAGGACTAAAGCTTTCCAGCTCTGAGTATGATTTAGAATTTAGCTCATTCTCAAGCATGTCTTTTTCGTAAAACGGGCAGACTTTTAGGCAGATATCGCATTTGTCGCGACACCCTTCGCCCTCCTCGGGTGCGTAAAATCCATTGCCTCCAAGCCGCATTTTTAGCACGCTAAAAGGGCAGCTGCTCGCGCAGACGCCGCAGCCGATACAGCGGTCTTTCGTAACCACTTCGCTAATTACATTGAAGCTCAAGCCCGCCTCCTTATCTTTGCCGCAATTCCGCCAAAAATCGCGCGCTCATAGTCGTTCATCGCCCAAAAATACGCGCTTAGCACAAACATAGCCGAATAAAGCCCGCCGCAAATTAGCAAAAAGCTCACTCCATGTAAACCTAATGCGTAATTTGTCACTAGGCTTGCTGCGATTGCAGGAGCAAATTTTACTACCATCGCGCCGATATTTCGCCAAAATTTAGCGATGTCAAGTCCGATTACACGAGCATAGTAGATATTCATCACGCAGATATTTAGCAAGGTAATCGCAAAAGCCGTGCCGCACGCAGCGCCCACGCCACCGTAAGCCTTAGCTAGCGGAATAGAAATAGCGATATTTACGAGCGTGACGCAAAACGCGGCGATTGAGCGAAATTTGACTTTGTTTTTTGCCTGAAGCACGGCTAGGCCTAAATTTTGAATCAACGGCACGCTTACTGGAAGCACCAAAATAAGCGCGATTGCGTATGAAATTTCATAATTTGCGCCAGCCCATAGCACGATAAACTCCCGCCCAAAAATCACCAAAAGCGACGCGATAAAAAATATCACGTAAAATTGCAGCCTGCCTATCTTGATAAATTCCGCGCTAAGCTCGGAATCGGTGGAGTTGGCAGAGACCATTTTGGCGATTTTAGGAAGCATTACGCCGCTAATGGTGAGCGAAAGCGTGACGAAAGTGGCATTTATCGTGCTTGCTACGGCATACGTGGAGACTGCCGTAGCGCCTGCTACAGCGCCTAAGATAAAATTATCGACATTCCAGTTTACTTGATCGACTACGATGCCTAAAAATATAAAAAACGAGTAGCCAAAAATTTGCTTAAGCGTGGGGGTGTCGAAATTTCGCACGCTTATCACGGGCGAGACTTTACGCTTGCAGTAGATGAAATCTGCCGCGACGCAGATTAAATTTACCGCCGTAGCGATGATTACGATCGCGATAGCCTTATATCCCAAAAGTAGCGCAGGCACCGCAGCTAGCGGCAGAGCGATCGTACGAAAGATCCCAATTAGCTTGATAAATACGAAATTCTCATGCGCTGTAAGGATCGACGAATAGATGCTAAAAGGAAAACTAATCGCTAAATTTGCAGTTAGTAGCATTAGCATAATGCGAATTTCGCCCATCTCACTAGCGCTTAGCTTAGCGCCAAAAATCGCGTGCAGATTGGCTAACAGCGCAGCTCCTGCAAGCACGATCACCGCGCTCACCACTAAATACACACTAAAGATCGTTCCGTGCAGCTTATGCATGCGCTCCACTTCGCCGCTTGAGACGTATTTGGCGGTATAGACCGTCACAGCATTACCGAAACCCAAATCTAAAATCGCCAAATAGCCGATAACGCTGCTAGCTAAAGAATACAGCCCAAACTCGCTCTGCCCCAGCGCCCGCAGGAAAAACGGCGTATAAACCAAAGTAAGTATCGTAGAAACAAAGATATTCACATACGATAGCACGACGCCGAGCTTACGCTGCGCGGCTTCGGGGGCGTTTAGAATTTTAAGCAAACAAGGCTTCCTTTTGCTCGCCGCTATTAAACACGGCAGAGTAAAATTTTAAAATTTCAAATCGCACTTTCACGCTAGAACCTAGAGTTTCTTTTCCCAATTAAGCGCGCTTAGGATGATCTCATCCAGGCTCTCGTGCTCAGGCTGCCAAGAGGTTTTGGTGCGAATTTTATCCGCGTTTGAGATGAGGCAGGCAGGATCGCCGGCTCTGCGCGGAGCGATCTGCACTTTAAAATCCACGCCGCTTACTTTTTTAGCTTCATTAACGACCTCTTTTACACTAAAGCCCGTGCCATATCCTACGTTAAAGACCGCGCTGTCGTTACTTTGCAGATAATCAAGCACCGCCAGATGCGCGCTTGCGAGATCCTCTACGTGGATATAGTCGCGTATGCAGGTGCCGTCCTTGGTGTCGTAATCATCGCCGAAAATGCTCATCTTATCGCGCTTGCCGACGATCGTTTGGGTCGCTACCTTAATTAGATGCGTCGCGTTCGGGTAGTTTTGCCCGATCGTGCCGTCGCTAGCCGCACCTGCGACGTTGAAGTAGCGCAAAATTCCATATTTAAAATTCGGATTTGCCGCTGCCGCGTCTTTTAGCACCCACTCGACCATCAGCTTGCTTCTGCCGTACGGATTGATCGGATTTTGCGGAGTTTCCTCGCTTACTTGCGGGATGTCCGGCTCGCCGTAGGTCGCCGCAGTGGAGCTAAAGATAAAGTCTTTCACGCCGTATTTGTTCGCAAGCGCGATCAAATTCATCGCGTTGGCGGTGTTGTTTAGATAGTATTTTAGCGGATTTTGCGTGCTTTCAAAAACCTCGATAAACGCCGCAAAGTGAATGATCGCGTCAAACTTCTCGCGCTTAAAAAGCTTCTCGATCGCAGGGGTGTTTTCCAGGCTTTCCTGCACGAACTCAAACTCGCCCGCGTCGCGAAGCGCCTCGATCGCACGCATCGAACCTTTGCAAAGATTATCCAGTATGACGACGTCGTGGCGGTTCGCTTCTAAAAGCGCCTTTGCGACGTGGCTGCCGATGTATCCCGCGCCGCCAGTGATTAAAATTTTCATCTATTCTCCTTCGGATCAAATTTATCAAAATATGCGATTATAGCCCCTTAGATTAAATCGCTGGTCGCACGCGCAAAAATACGGGGAAGCGCGGCTTTTTCTCGCGGGTTAGGTTTTGGTATTGATAGGTGATGATCGTGCCCACCTTAGGCGGATTTGCCCGCATCTCGTCGCTAAAGCCCGTGCCTACTTTAAATTTCGCTCCGCTACGTAGATCCACGCAGCTAAGCGAGCCCATCTTGCCCTCGTTTTTGCCGTAGCCCGGATTGATTTTTACGACCTTGCAATCGCTATCGTGCGTCTTTTTGTATTTTAAAATTTTATCGCTGCGCCCGCTCTCATAAAGCGCGTTTGGATCGCGCAGCACGACGCCTTCGCCGCCTGCAGCGATGACGCGATCAAAATACGCCTGCACGTCGGCGTGCGTGCTTACCGGGGTTTGCTGCACGATGAGTAAATTTTGCGCGCCGCTTGAGGCGATAAAATTTCTTAAAATTTCCATCTTCGCGCTTAGGTTTTTCTGCTCCTTCGGCAGGTCAAACGCGTAAAATTTCACCCTACTCCACCGCTCATCGGGCACGCTTGCCGATACTATCGAGACGAGCTGCTCAAACTCCCCGCGCGCCGTGTATAGCTCGCCGTCGACGAAAAACGGCGGAAAGCCCGCGCTCCAGCCCTCAGGGGCGTTTATGATCTTGCCGCGCCTGGAGCGCAGATTTTTGCCGTCCCAGATCGCGCGCACGCCGTCTAGCTTCTCGCTAACGACCCAGCCCGTGATATTCATGCCAGGGACGTACTCTTTAAGCAGCATCGGTTTAAATTTAGCCTCATCCGCAATCGCGCCGCAAACCAAAAACAGCGCACCCAAAACCGCGCCTTTTAAAATTTTAAAAATTTCACTTCGCATATGCTGCTAGCTCCCTTTCTATGAAGTCGCAAAAAACGGGCGTGTAGCTCATGCCAGCGCACTCTTTTTGCAAGAATTCGCCCATCACCGCGATGTAATTCAGATAGTCGTCCTTGGTGATCTTGCCGCGCAAAAGCTCGTATTTCAAAAACAGCCAGTAGGTGTTGAGCACGTCGGATCTGCAGTACTCGTCGATCTTGGCCTGCTCGCCTGCGTAATACAACTGCAGAACCTGATCGCCGTGCACGTCGTATTTGCCGGGAAGGCCCACGCTAGCGCAGATATGATCGAGCTTGAGCCCGCGAACGGCGCCAAAATCGCTGATGTGATCAAGCAGATCCAGATGAAACCGCCCGTCGTAGCGGCTGCGGTAGTTCTCCCATTTGCTCTTGTTGTTATCTCGATCGTTCGTCTCAAAATACGCCGCGGCGCTTAGATCATAGCACATCGCGCGCGCCATAATCATCGGCAGATCGAACCCGCGCCCGTTGAAGCTCACGAGCCGCGGATTAAAATCCTCGATGAAGGTCAGGAATTTTGCGATTTTATCGCGCTCGCTCTCGCCATCAAGCGTCGAGACGCGCAAAAATCTGCCGAATCCGTCCGCCATCACGGCGCTAATGCTAACGACGCGGTGGAAGCAGACGGGCAGGAACTCGCTGCCGGTTTTTTCTTTAAAAATCTCCATCGCCCTAAGCGAGAGCAATTTGTGGTTTAAAATTTTGCTTTTATCCGCGTTAAAGATCAATTGCTCGCCGTAAATTTTAAAATTTAGCGCGTTTAACGCGGAATCTTGCGCAGAATTTGAAGCGAGATTTTCGCTCTTTGAGTTTTGGAGCGTAGAGCTTTCCGCCGCGGAATTCTGAGGCGCAGGGCTTCGGAGCGCGGAATTTTCTACAGCGGAGCTTTGAGGCGCGGTATCCTCGTAGGTTAAATTTAGCGATGCGGAATTTTTGAGCGCCGTATTTTGCGACATGGAATTTTCGCTCGTAAAATTTCCCTGCATTGGATTTTCAGCGGAATTTTCACTCTCAAAGCTTTGAGGTGCGACGTCTTGTTGCGTAAAGCTTTGAGATGCAGAATTTTGCTCGGAATTTTCTATTTTAAAATTCTGCTCCGTCGAATTTACAGCAAAATTTAAAGACGCGCTTTGCTTCTCGCCGCCGATCTTTTGCGAGAGCTGCGCGTCAAGAAGCTTTGCGAAGCTTTTTTTATCGAAAGGCTCAAAGCAGCTCGCGATCGCATCCTCATCCAGCACCCGCACCAGCGTCGCTACGTCGGGGATCGTCTCGCAATCAAATACGCAAATATAATCCTTTTTCATCAAGCTCCTTCCTGGCGGTTTTTACCGCTTTTTTCAAAAACGGCTCTGAAACAACCCTCTATCTCCATACCGTTTTTAGGTATGCGCCTAATAGAGCTCCTCGCTCATCCGAGGTTCTCATCGCCGCTTCCAATCTTAAAATTTTACGTTGCCGTATTTTCGCAGCAAAAAAAGGGGTACGTGCGGAAGCGGCAAATTTCGCTATCGCTCGCCGCGACGCAATTACCGTGCGCAAAAGCGCGCCGGTCGTTAAATTTATCTTTCGATCAAGCGCTTGATACCCGGCAAAAGCTCGCCGGACGCCTCGCAAATCCTGCTTCGCAGCACGCTAAAATCGCCGCAGTAATCGCCCAGAAGCTGCAAAATATCGTCTCTAATAGCTTGCGAGCGCTCGCTCAGAAGTAGCTCCTGCAAAAGGGCAAAAATTTCGCTCTCATGCGCCAGCGTGCAGCCGTAGTAGGGATCAAGGTAATAAT
>CAURUZ010000004.1:0-159695 GCA_963528355.1 uncultured Campylobacter sp. | reverse complement strand
TTTAGTTACTATTTTTGACTACAACAAATACAAGCAAGGATACTGCCTAAAAGAGAATAGAGCTTTAAGCAACGAAGAATTGCTTCAAAATGCCGCTATAAATTATTTTAAAAGATATTACGACTATGAGGTTCTGCGAAATACCATTATCGATGAGCACGATATAAAAAATTTCGGCCATAGTTTTTATACGGCGCACATCTCCAAGCTCTATCTAATCGGCGATTTCAATGAAGAAAACTGGTTTGATTTTTTAGTTGAAAATACCGACAGAAAGAGTTTTGATTATGAGATAAAAGACAAGACGCAAATAGATATCTCCGATCTATCCAAATACTTTGTATATAAGGATGAAATTTTGGGCTTTAGACAGCCTATTATCTTATCGGAAGAGAAAAATCCATTTCATAACGGAAAAATGTTTTTAGAAAAATCATTTTTAATTAAAGAGAATCAATTTTTTGTGAATTATGTTGATGTCGATGATATAAGTTTTTACATTGAATATAATGTTATTAAAAATTTAATGGCAATAAAAAGCGGATATGAGAGTTTAGAAAACTTTAACAAAGTCTTGGCTTATACTCATATGAAACATTATAGACGTAAATTCTCATACGATAATTGCGGAAATATAAATTTTGATATCAAAGCTCCGGCGGAACAGGAACTGGATATGTGGATTCACGGTGGATAAGATTGGTTGAAATTTTATCTTAACGAATGTAACCGAAAAAGGATAAGAGATGGGCAAAAAAGAAACTGATTTGAGATTAGAATTAGAGGGTAATTACGGCGCCGATATATTGAGTTATTATTTATGGGGAAAGAAAACTCCTCCTGGCCCGAAAGAATTAGCCTCTAACGAATGGATGGATAGAAAAGAAACGATATGAAATTCTACAGGTCTATTAAATTTAAAGCCCTAGCTGGTACGCTGCTTCTTATAATAATACTCTGCGCCTCATTTATCCGCATCATCCCCGATTATTCCACTTCACGAGGCTTCGCGATAGTTTCTCTCCCTGATTACAATAAATACAAGCAAGGATACTGCCTGAAAGAGGATAGAATTTTACCGAGAGAGGAGCGATTTAAGCGCGGAATTTTAGATACTTTAGCAAGACATGTATTGTTTCGTGCAGCTATCACAGACAGGTGCTACTATGTATATGGCAGCAAGACTTGCAACTATGGCAATAGAGAATTTGCCGTTAAAATAGGTTTTTACGAAACGAATAAATTTAATAACGATGATTGGTTGGAAGTTTTATCCAAAGAGTATGAGATAGAAAAACGTAAAAATCAAGACGCTTGGCTGCTGTATAGAAATATTTTTGTCGAGAAATTTCAAATGAAACCCGTAAATATAGCAGAAAGGCTAAAGATAAATTTAGCGGAGGGCTTTGCGGGCTTTGATATGCCAGTAATTGAATACAAAGGATTAAATAAATATCTTTTATATCTTGATAAAAGCTTTATTCTTTATGATGATTTTAAATTCAGTGCTATTTTGGTTAGAGTTCCTGAAGGATATACTCCCAAAGATTTATTGGATAGAAAGCAATATTATGAAAGAGAGATTCAAACCAGATCATATAGCGAAGATGACTTTAAAATCGACACATGTGGCAATAGCGATTTTAAAATTTATAAAAACAATGCCGAAGAAATAGCGGATCGCCTGGTAAGAGAGGATTTGTTTAAAGGTGGCTGAAACAAGCTTGATTATAAAATTTAAAAGAAATAAAATGCGATGAGTGTAGAACAAAGGTATAAATTTCATAGGGCAGCGAGATATTTGCTGGCGGTGCCGATAGTTTTCTTGCTTGATTGGTGGGCGGCGGCTTTGATTTTAGCAGTTTTGCCTTTGGCGGGCGCGCCAAAAATCGCCGTTTTTGCCGCAATATTTGCGATTTTGGCTTGCGCGCTGCTTTGGTATTTGTTCAAAAGGTATAAAAATTTTAAGCTAAGCAAGCTGTTTGTAAAAAACCAAATCTTAGTTTACTGCTTTTTGCGGTAGAAAATTTATCGCTCGGCGCTTTTTACGGCGGGTTTTCGGCATGCCTAGCGGCGGGGTATTTTTGGGGCGAGCGTGCGGCAGTCTGGAGTATAGCGTTTGTTATCGTTGCGCCCGTTTGTTTGCTCGTTTTCGCGATCTCATACATGTTTAACGAAAATAAAAGCTAAGCCTATGCGCCTTTCGCGCCCGCCAAATTTTATCTCTCGCGCGGCACGGGTTTGGGCGCGGATTTAACACATGCGAGCTGGGTGCTATTTAAAATTTAGCTCATTCCGCTTGCCTTAAAATTTTAAAATTCTATCATCGCAAAAGCTCCGCCGCGGGCTTTAAATTTTATCTCGCCGCAATTCGAAACCTACTTGCTGCCACTACAACACGCCGTGCTTTAGCACTCGTACGATACACACTTATGTCGCTGCGGCGTTTACAAAATTTTAGAACGGCGCGGAGCTCGCCTCACAAACGGCGATTGCACCGCGGGCTTATCTATTTATTTATGCGGGCAGCGAAGCCTTCTAGCTAAATACGAAACCCTTATATTAGCCGCAAAGCAAATCCGAGCTTTAGCATAGAAAAGCGCAAGCGGCGAACTCAAATGCAAAAAAACCGGGCTAGCGGGCGCGGGTGCGGGTGCGTTTGCCTAAAGCCTAGCCCTTTAATTTCATCATTTTTTCTAAAATTTCATACACGAGATCAAGCCTTGTAAAGCCGTCCCTATCTAAAAAATGCCCGCCCTTTTGCACCTCGTAAAACTTAGCATCGATCTGTTCCGCTAACTCGCGGCTGAAACTAAACGGCACGATATAATCGTCCTTTGCGGCAACCACCGCGCGCTGTTTTGCGGCGGCTTTTATGCGCTCAAAATCAAAGCCTTTATCCATAAACTCGTCTAAAATTTTAAATTGCGGATCGCTAAGCGGCTTTGCAAGCCCCGAGACCAGCACGACACCCTCTACTGCGCCGCTTGCGGCGCTACTTTGCAAAAAATTTAAGATCGTAGGGCAGCCGAGGCTGTGTCCGACCAGATAAACTTCGCCTTCAAATTTCACGCTTTCTCGCAAGGTTTTCAGCCACTCATCAAGCCTCGGATGCGCAGGCGTAGGCATCGCTAAAATTTCCGCTCTCGCGCCCGATTTTTCGACCTCGCCTTTAAGCCAAGCAAACCAATGGCTTTTAGGCGAAGCGTCGTAGCCGTGCACGATATAGACGCACTTTTGCATATTTCTCTCCTTTAAATTTAAACCCTTTGCGCGCAAATTTTAAAATTTCAATCCGCGCGCTAGCCCTTACAGATCGTGATTTTATCGGCAAATTTACCCAAAAAATGATACCCCGAGCCCGCCTGCGCGATGATATCGAGCACCGCGTCGGCATCCCGCACGAGCGTGCCGCCCGCAAAGTCCACGCCGCGCTCAAACAGCGCCCGCGGCAGTAGCGGCGTGGTAGGCCCTACGAGCACGAGCTTGGCGCCGCTTTTTTTCAGGCGCAAAAGCCCATCCAGCGTGTCGTTGATGAGCGTCGTAGCCGTGATTATCACGTTATCGGCGCGCGGCACGACGCTTGCGGCCTCGCTTGCGGGCAAATAAAACGGCAGCTCCGCCTGCTTGAGCGTGCTTTTATCAAGCTCTAAAATTTTAAAATCCGCGCCATTTTTCATCAGCGTCTTGATGTAGGGCACTAGCGCGCCCACGACGACGCTAAAGCTGCCGCGCTCGATCCGCAGCTGCTCAAAGGGATCGGTGCCGAATTTCACGTCGTAATCCGCGCGGATTTTATCGAAACACGCCCTGCCTAGCGCATTTAGCGCGGCGAGCGCGAGCGTCTTTTTAAGCGGCGCGGCGGAGTTTAGGTCGCGCAGCAGATAGCGCACGCTCTTGCCCGCGATATTGCCCGAATCGGGCATCGCGCTTGCTTGCGAGGGGCAGCAAACGGCGCCCGATAGGGACTTTAGCGGTGTATAGCTAAGCCCGCACGCGCCTCCGCTCAGCTTCACGCCGCTAAAAAACAGCCCCACGACCGCGCGCTCGATCTTAAGATCTAGCGCCTCCGCTCCTAAAATTTCTTTCGCGCACTCCAGCGTCTGATCTAAAATTTCGCTCATTTTCGCTCCTTTAATGTGGAATTTAGCGCCATTATAGCTTAAAATTTCGGCGCCCGTATTGATATAAATTTATTGATCGCGCGAGCGGCGACATCCAAGCAGACGCGAGCCAAATTTAACGCAAACGGCGAGAGCGAGATAAAATTTTATGTAGCGGACGAGCGCGGCTTGAAATTTTGTAGGCAATCCTTAAATTTAAAGCGTGCGGTTAAATTTAAAATTTTAACAAGCGAGGGTTCTGGTGCGGAGTTAAATTTTATTTCATATCCGCCGTGCGATTAAATTTTATTTCCGATCCATCGCAGGACTAAATTTCATTTTCCGATATGTCGCGAGGCTAAATTTTATTTTCAGATAGCAGGATATTGATGAGCGGATTTAGCAGCGTCTCGCCGCGAGCGGCGCACAGCACGATCTCGTCGTAGTAGTAGTCGCTCCTGCCGTAGTTGTGAAACTCATACGCGCCAAAGCCATATCCCATCGGCGTGATCTCGACGCGCGAGTACCAGGCGTCCTTAGCGATGATGTATTTTTCGGTGTCTTGCGAATAAACCCACACCACGATCTCATCTTTGTTTTTTTGCCGCATCAGCCACATAAAGACGTTTGCGATGTCGTTGAAAAAATATGTATCGCCGTTTGGCATAACGGCCTGAGCGGTGTTGTACAGATCGTTTATCACCGTGCCGCTCTCGTGGCATAGGTATTTGCCGAATTCGATCTGCAGCGGCTGCTTATCCGTGTTGCCGTGGCGAACGGAAATTTTGGATTCCGCTATATCCATGGACGATATGAGCAGCCCCATCACGCAGGCGAGCAAAACTGCGGCAAAAATTTTCTTAATCATAGCAGCGCGCCCCGCACGAAGTAGTATTTGACGACGTAGGCGCTGCAGATGAGCGCGTTTAGAATAAGCCAGAACGAGGAGTATTTAAGCAGGTGGGTGTAGGCGCGCTTAGTGATGAGCTCCGTTAAAAACGGCACGATGCCGAAAAATATACCCAAAAACAGCGAGCCCCAGATCGCATAGCCGACGAAGTAATAATCCTTCAAAAGCATGCAATACGGGCATTTGTGATTGGGCTGCTCGTAAACGTAAAGCCCGAAAAAATAGGTGATCGCGTAGTATGCGACGAACAAAAAGAGCAAATTCAGAGCAAAGCTCGCCATCGACTGCTTTAAGAAATTTAAGATCAAAATGGCGCCCAATATCGCGTAGAAAAAAGTCGCCAAAAGCGCCTGCGTGTAGCCGAACGGGAGCTTCGGCGCGCGAAATACGACCGAGCAGCAAAACACCGGCACGCGCAGCGGGATATTGGTAAAAAATAGAATTTCTAAAATAAACTCCACTAAAACGCCCGTAAAAAGAATAGTAAAGATCAGGTATTTGCGCCGCAGATAGGGAAATTTGCCCGCTTTAAGATCGAGGCTGTTTAAAATAAGCCAGAGCCCAAAGCCGAAGATCAGTAAAATTTTTAAAAGCAGCAGGATATTGCCGTAGCGGTTCGAGCCAACGACGCCTGCGGAGCACATCGCGCCGGGCACGATCGAAGAGAGCTCATTTAGGCAGAGCGCAAAAAATATAAACAAAATGATCTTGCACGCTATCGTGAAGAACAAAATGGTGTTGATGAGATAGTTTCTTTTCTCCAGGGCGTATTGTAAATTTGAGGTGGCGTTAAAGTCCCAACGGCGCATGATCCGCACGATATAAAACTGCGAGATCGCCATCAGCACTATTACGATCAGCTCTACGGCCAAAAACGCGATCACGCTACCCGATAAAAATACGCTCATGCTGAAATTTCTCCGTCTTTTAAAAACACGTATTGATCTACGAAGCTTAGCTCGTCGAAGAGTATGTCGTGCGTCGCGATCAAAACGGTCTTTTTAAGCTCTTTGAGCTTTGAGAGCATCTCGATAAAACCGAGCGAGTTTTGTTTGTCTAAATTTGCCGTCGGCTCGTCGGCTAAGATGATCTGCGGCCCCATCACGAGCGCCCTAGCGATGGCGCAGCGCTGCTTCTCGCCGCCGCTGAGGCTAGAGACGATCTGATCTTTTTTATGCGCGATATTAGCAATCTGCATCGCTTCATCTATGCGCGCGCCAAGCTCATCCCTGCTCAGCCGCTCAAGGCTAAGCGGTGCAAGGACGTTTTTATAGACGCTAAGCGCCTCAAGCAGATTGAATGACTGAAAGATAAAGCCGATTTTTTTATGGCGATACGCGGAGCTTTCGATATCGGCGAGCTTAGAGACGTTTGCGCCGTCTACTAAAACCTCGCCGCTGCTCGGCTTAGAAAGCGCGCCTATGATGGATAGAAGCGTGCTTTTGCCGCTGCCGCTGACCCCTTTTAAGATTACGATCTGCCCCTCTTCGACGCTTAAGCTTATATTTTTCAAAGCGCGAAATTCATTCGCCCTGCCCTCGTTATAAATTTTAAAAAGCTGCTTGATCTCTATCTTGCTCATTTGACCGCCTCGCTCATATCGCCTATAGCGATGCGCCAGGATGGGATGATGACGAACGCCAAAAACGGGATCACGCTAAAGACGAAGATCAAAAAGAGCATATTGAAATTTATCGCGGGCGTGAAGGTGATGAAATTTCGCAGCTCGCCGCCTAAGAATATATCGCGCAAAAGCGGCGCGTCTAGAACAAAAACATAAGCATAAGCGCCCGCGACGCCGAGCAGATAAGCACTTAGCGAGACGATGAAATTTTGAATAAATTTCATCGCGATGATGTCCTTTATACAAAAGCCGATGCTGCGCAAGATCGCGATCTCCTTTTTCTTCTCGCCGTATGCGAGCGAAATTTGATTTTTCAGCAAGATAAAAAACGAGATCATCGCCACGGCGTAAAGCACCATAAAGATCCCGCCCTTGTAATAATACAGATGCCTCACTTCGGCTACCGCATCCTCGGCGCTAAGGGCTTGCGTGTTGGGGTATAAATTTACGATCTTAAGCGCTACTTCGCTTACTTCGTTGGGGTTGGGTACGCTTACGTAGAGCTTGGTGTATTCGCCCTCCTTCAGGCTCAGTACCTCGCGCGCGGTATCGGGGTTTAGATAGATCACGTCGTTTGAGACGATGCTGCTTTCGTGCGGCGAAATTTTATTAATCTTAATCGCGATTAGGCGCTGTTCGGTCAAGAAGTGAAACTCGTCCTCGTAGTACCACTCACCCATCGCCGCCTTTACCCCCTCGCCTACGATCATTTCATTTTCGCTCAGGCTTTCGTCGCCTACGATATGAAACCAAACGCGCTTTTGAGCGAAGTAATACATCCCGTCCACGGCGCCCTGCACTTCGCTGACGCCCGCGATTTTAGAGACGTCGTAGATATAGCCGTCGTGCATCAGGTCGCGTTTGCCCGCGCGTAGAGCCTCTACTACGATGTCGGGTCTGAGCTTGATGACCTTTTCGAGATCGTTTTGAATGGAGCCTGAGATGAAAAGCACCGAGCTTAAAATAAAAACGATAAAGGCGAAGATCGCGAAGCTAAAGGAGTGATCGGCTCTGTCTTTTCGCAGCAAAGTTACGGAGTAGTCGATGAAGCTTTTACTTATCATAGACGAACTCCGCATAGGCCTTGCTCTTAAAGCTGCTCGAGAGCCGCACGTCCTTTATCTCGCGTGCGAGCTTTTGCAGGCACTGCTCGCCCTTTGCGCTATCAAAGCTCACATAATGCACCGCGATGAGCGCGTAAAGGGCGGCAAAAAAGATCATTAAAGCGCAAATGAGCCTCATAGCCCTTCTATTACGCTCTCTTGAATTTCGTCGAATTTAAGTACGCTCTTGCCTCCGTGATCTTTAGCGAAGGTCTTAGCCGCGCTCTCGCTCTCAAATGGAATGAGCTCGTCGCCCATCGGTCCTAGGACGTTGGAGCCGAGCACGTAAAAAGCGCTTTTAGCGTCGATCTTATGTAGCTTGTAGTAGTCGGTTACATAAATTTTATCAAAGCCCTTGCCCTTTTGGAGGTAATATTTCATCAGGTCTTTTACGCCGTCGAAATACAGGTTCTCGCCGCCCTGAACCTCTATCATCGCCGCCCAGTTAGGGTTTTTACCCACTAGCATGCCGCAGACCGGGCATTTAGCGCCTTCCGGCACGACGATCTTTTCAGGCTTTTTCGCTTTTGCATCTTTACCGCTGCTGCCTAAATTTGCCGGCGCATCCCATAGATACAGCGCCGCGGCTTGCAGGTGTTTGTCGTACTCAGGCTCCTTGCTCGCGCCTTTTGCGTCGCAAACATTTTTGAGATGAGCTTTAAGCTCGGAGATGGCTTTGAAGTTTTTCGCTTCGGTTTTAGCGCAGTTTGTTTCGTAAAATTCCTTACCGTGCGCGTAAACGCCGCCCTCACGCTTGGCTTTAATCATCTTATTATCGCCCTCAAAATCCTGCCCCGCAATCTCGTAGGCTTTGGCAAAGTTCACTATCTCGCCGCCGTTTTCGGCTTGAAATTCCTTCGCGTCGGCTTCGGTTGAGAAGGCGTATTTGCTATTGCGCGTCATCGTGCCTTTGATCTTGCTGCCCACGACGTAAAAGGCTTTATTCACGTCGATTAAATTTAGATTTTTCGTATCGACGACCTGCGCATCGCTTGGAATTTTGCCACCCGTAATCTCGTACAAGCAGTGCAGAGAAGCTACTTGCTTGCCGTTTACAACATGGTTGGTTTTATAAAATTTTACCAGGCTCATTCCGCAAACGGCGCAGTATTCTTTGCCCTCTCCGCTTCCTACAAGCGTAGCCTTGCTTGGATCCACGCTTTGAAACATAGGCTTTGCCGGTTTATTGGCCCCGTCCATCGAGGCACCGCAAACGAACGCGACGAGCGCAGCCGAAGCTAAAAACGAACGTAAAATCATACTGTCTCCTTAAAAATTTGATGTTTTAAATCTACTTACTAATCGAATTTAAAAATTCCAAATTCTCGCATCCTATCTTGATGCCGCCGTCGCAGCTTTTTTTGAAAAGCTCTTTTGCTTTGGCGTTATCGGACTTCACTCCTTTTCCTTCGGCATACATTATGGCTAGGTTATTGCAGCCGTCGAAGTGACCGAGGTTGCACGCCTTTTCATACTGCTGCTTTGCCTGCTTATAATCCTGGCTTACCCCCTGCCCGAAGGCGTATAGATAGCCTAGATTGTTGCAGCCGATGCCGATGTCGCCGCCGCAGGCTTTTTCGTAAAAAATTTTAGCCTTTGCGAAGCTTTGCTGCACGCCCTCGCCCTTCAGATACAGATAGCCCAGGTTGTTGCAGCCCATCATATCGCCGTAGGTGCAGGCCTTCTCATAAAGGCTCGCCGCCTTGGCGACGTCCTTTGCGAGCCCTGCGCCGTTTGCGTATAAAAGCCCGAGCGAGGTGCAACCTTCGTTATCTTTGCAGGCTTTTTCATAATAAGCCGCGGCTCTGGTAAAATTTTGATCCGCGCCGTTGCCGCTTTCGTAGATATAGCCTAGATTATTGCATGCAAGCGCAAATTTAGCGCCGCACGCCTTCTCGTAGAGGCTGATCGCTTTTTCGAAATTTTTCTCTACGTTGCCGGTGCCCTCAAAATACAAAACGGCTAGATTATAGCAGCCCGAAGCTTTATTTTCCAAACCGCACGCTCGCTCGTAAATTTCTGCGAGTTTTTTATGATCGCCGCTTTGTTGTGCCTGAATGCCCTCGCTGATAAAGCCCGCGTTTGCCGCGGCAGCCAAGGCTAACGCTATTAGAAATTTTTTCAAATTTACTCCTTTATATCGTTTTTACGTCCCTGCCCCTGAAAGCAAGAGCGATTATTAAAATTATCGCCGCTATTATACAATAAAACGGCGCGGGTATCTGCGGCGCATCGCCCGCGGCGTAAGAGTGCATGCCGGTGAGGTAAAAATTTACGCCGAAATAGGTCATTATGATCGAGCTATACGCGAGCGTCGAGCTCACGCAATAAACATAGATCGAGCCGAGCTTCGGAATAAGCTTTAGATGCAGCACGATCGCATAGACGATGATCGAGACATACGACCAGGTCTCTTTGCTGTCCCAGCCCCAATATCGCCCCCAGCTCTCATTCGCCCACACGCCGCCGAAGAAATTTCCGAGCGTCAACATCGAAAGCCCCACGATGAGGCTGATCTCGTTGATCGCCGTTATATATCTGATCTGTGCGCCTAGCCGCTCGCGATTGGCGCTGTTTTTAAGCGCCATCAAAACAAGAGCCAAAAGACCGAGCAGACAGCTAAGCCCTAAAAATCCGTAGCTAGCCGTGATAACCGAGACGTGGATGCTAAGCCAATACGATTTTAGCACCGGCACGAGATTGGTAATCTGCGGATTTACGAAGCTCATATGCGCTACTAGCATCACGATGCTAGCTAGTAAGCAGCTCGCGCTTAGCGTAAGTAGGGACTTTCTAAAAAATATGATCCCCGCAAGCGCCGCCGACCAGCCGATGTAGATCATCGACTCATAGCTATCGCTCCAAGGCGCGTGAGCCGCGACGTACCAGCGCAGCGCAAGCGCGAGAGTATGCGCCGCAAAGCTTGCGGCAAAGGCTGCGAATAAAATTTTTTGCGCGAGCATGAAGCTCTTGCCGCAAAGTGCGCCCAAAAGCGCCAATATTAGAGCCACGCCGCCTAGGATCATATAGCAATAAACGAGCTTTTTAAAAACCGAAGCTTTGTTGTAAAACACCTCGGCTTTGACGCGGCTTTCGCTTGGAAGAATAGCCGCGGAGGTGGCTCTTTGGTAGTTTTTCAGCTCCGCAAGTGCCGCATCCGCTTTAGCCCAATCATTATCCGAAATTCCGTCTTGTAAGCCGTTTAGATAGTCGTTTAGCACGCCTTTGATCTGCGGAGCGATACTATAATCCGCAAAGGCGTCGTTCGGCGAGAGCCACGCGTTTTGCGGGTCGTTCGGCACGGGGATAAATTTAAAAAACACCCCTCTAAAGGTCAGATACGCGATGTTCAGCCGCTCGTCGAATTTAATCAGCTCGTTATCAAGCACGCCACGGCGCGAGGCGCTTTTTTCATTCGCCTCGTCCAGGGCGTGGGCGAGCTTGTAGTTGCCGTTTTCATCAAAGACCGAATTAAAGCTCGCATATCGCTCCTGTGGCGCCAAGCCTAGCATCTTTTTGATCTCGTCGTTTTTGATCTTGATGATCTTCTGATCGCGCCAAAACGCGGGATTTAGGCTCATTCCTAGGATCATCTGCTCGGCGCTTAAGCCGTAAAGCGAATCCGTGCCTGAAATTTTATTTACGATCTCGCCTGCTTCGGTGCTAAGCGGCTTGATCCTGCCCATGTAATCTTGCACCAAAAGCTCCGCAAATGCGCCGTTTGCATGAATACGTGAGTTGGCTTTAAGGTTTGCTAGATAGTTTTCATCCGCGGCGCGAAGCTCAATGCTGAAAAAAAGCGGCGCGATCAAAAGAAGCGCGGCGGGTGCGTTATTTTTGATAAATTTAGCTAGCTTTTTAAACCTGCTGCCTGCGGTAAAAAGATTTCCGATAAATCCGACGCAAAGCAAGAAATAACCGAAGTAAGTGGGGATTTTACCCGGATCACGGTTAAGTTCCAGCACCGTACCCAGCTCGTCCGTGTCGTAGGAGGATTGAAAGAGCTTGAAACCGTCAAAGTTTAGCGGATGGTTCATATAAATTTCATGCTCCCCCGCGCTCTTGCCCTCTTTTAAAATTTCAACATCGCTGGCGTAGGATGACGGGCTTTGCGAGCCTGGGTAGCGCTCGAGCTTAAATTTCAAAAGCTTTACCGCAAACGGAAGCTCTATCAGTTTCGAGCCCCAGCTTAGCATTATCTCCTCGCCGTCAAAGCTTAAAATTTTGGGCTCACCCAGCCAGCCCGCGCCGCCGCGCAGCTCCGCTTCTTGCTCGCTTCCGCCCTCAAAGCCCGCTTTTACCGCAAGCGTGCCCTGCTCGCCTTTGGGCGCGGGTTTGTAGGAGCTAAATTTGACGGTGAAGTTTTTAGAATTTATACTTTGTGTGAAGCTAAAATCGTTATCGCCGATCTGAGACAAACTTAGCGGATGCTCAAATAGCGCGTCTTGCGTGCGGATTTGCAAGTATGGTCTGACGCTCACCATCTCGCTTTCGCTCTCGCCCGCCCTTACGTGCAGCACGCCCTCGGTGCCAAAATAGCGCGTCAGCGCCGCGCCGATAAAGATGACGATAAAAGCAGCGTGCAGGACGAAGGAGCCGAAGCGGCGCCACATTTTGGTTTTAATTATAATGCCGAGCAGGCTCAGCGTCGCCGCACCCATGACGCACTCGTACCAGCGCGCCTCATAGACTAAAATTTTAGCAGTTTGCGTATCGTAAATGCTCTCTAAAAAGGTTGCGACGCCGGCACCTGCGGCTAGAATGAAAAGGAGGCAGAGCGCAAACTTGTAAGAGATGAAAAATTTTAATATTTTTAGCGCGCTCATTAACCCTCCGCAGTTTTACATTATTATATCGTAAGTTTGACCTGCGTATAGTATAAACATTCTAAGAAGCAATACTCCGACCACGCTGGCAAGCGCGCTAACGTAGAACGCAAACGCGGTGTGAGCGATCTTTTTGCCCAGTGCGAAATTTAAAACGAGCGGTACGCAAAAACCAACGCCCACGACGCCTAGCCAAAAAAGACGCGCGTAAATTCCCTCGCTAAAGGCAACGCTCGCGGCTTTTTGCACGTCGCTGCCCGTTATGAGTGAAACGAAAATCATGCCGATTAGTAAAATTTCCATCGCTAAAACCGGCCACTCGACGGCGTGTAAGGTTTTTAGATCGCCGCCGTGCGGGTCTGCTTTAAAGAAAAGCGCGGCTATCAGGCTAGATCCCGCGATACCGGCAGATAAGCCAGATGCCACGAAAAGCGCAGGTAAAACGGCGGTATTAAGGATAGGAAATCTAACTAAAACCGAGATCAAAAATCCCGTATAGGCGCAGATCGCGACCGCAAAAACAAGCGTAAGCGCAAGAAGCAGTGGGCGAAGCGCGTTTAAAATTTTCATTACGAGCGCAAAAAGCCCTTTTAAAAAAGTAAGTCTGCGTGATAAAAATCCGCTCAAATCCGCCTCAAACGCATAAAGGCAGGCTACGAAGCTAAGCGGGATATAGACGCAAAGCGCCGCTACGCCCACGGACATAACCGAGGTGAAGTTATAATTAATCAAAATTTTCCAAAAAAGAAGCGGTCGCTCAAGGTCGGCTACCAGGCAGACCATACCCAGAAGGATCGCTACGAAAGATAGTAGCGACGCGGCCTTAAATAGCGGCGTGCTTTCGGTCTGTTTTTTATAAAATTTGACGAGGATCGCGACTACCAAAGCGCCGCCGCTCATACCCGCTAGCAAAAGATAAATCGCGATCGGCCAGCCCCACTCAACGCCGTGCGAGAAGGTCGCAGTGAAATTTATAGCTCCGTTCATATCATACCCCTAGTTTTACCGCAGGAATATAGCGCAGGCTCGGCTTCGTGCCGCACTCTGGATGCATACGCAGGCTGTCTTTTACGCGCAGTAGCTTGCTGATGTGCGAGCTTTCGTCGTTTAGATCGCCGAATACGATCGCCTCGTATCTGCACGCCTCGATGCAGGCAGGCTCGTGACCGTCCTTTAAATTTGTATCCAAGCAGAAGTTGCAGCTCTCTGCGGCTCTTGTTTCGTGGTTTATGAAGCGCACGTCGTAAGGACAGGCCACGATGCAGTATTTACAGGCGATGCAATCATCGGTGTTCATAGTCGTGATGCCGGTTTTTTCATCCTTGTGGCAGGCTTTCGTCGGACAAACTTTTACGCACGGCGCGTCCTCGCACTGCTGACAAGATACCCTAACATAGCGCTTTTCTTTCAAATTTAGCGGATCGGTTTTATCCTGGATAAAAAGCCTCATTTGACCTTTCGGAACCAAATTTACCTTTTTACAGGCGATCTCGCAATCGGTACAGCCCACGCATTTGTTCTGATCGAATATAATGCCGTAGTGCGGCTTTTTCGGCTCTTGCTTTTTAGCACTTGCGTTTACATCTTGCGCACTTTTATCTGTGCCGTTTTGTGCGAGCAAGCTTGAGGCGATTGCGCCGAGCCCCAAAGAGCCGAGTGCGGCGGATTTTATAAATTTTCTTCTTTGCTTTTGCATATTCTCCTCCGACTAAATTTAAGCAAAACTACTTCGTTTTGTTCGCGTCGTGAAAGCTTTTAGCCTCGCTCTCGCTAAGCTTTTTGGCTGCATCGGCAAGCTCACCGGGCTTTAAAACCTTTAGTAATTCGGCTTCAAAAATCACCACAGAACCCGCAGGAATTCTATCTACGTCCACGTTGCCGTAGGCTAAATTACTAGGGATTGTAAATTTATATTTCGAGCCTGTATTCATCAAAAGCAGCCCCTCGCGCAATCCGTCGATTAAGCCTATCATAGAAAGATGCGCCGGAATTTTAGATGCGAAAGTATCGTCAAATACGCTACCGTTCGTCAAATACGCCTTGTAGTTCATCACTACTACGCTCTCGGGCTTTGGCTTTTCGCCCATGCCTAGCTTTAGAATTTCATATTGAAGACCGGATTTTGTGGTTTTAACGTCCGGATTTTTGGCATTTTTCGCCATAAATTCCTTGCCTGCTTTTAAATTTTTATCAAGCTCCGCTTTGGAATTTGTTTCTACGATCTTATTTAGCTTATCGGCTCTTTGATTCAAAAGCGCAATAATTTCCTCATCTTTTAGCTTCTGCTGCTTTTTAAGAGCGTCCAAAAACCCCTCTATCACCGCATCTAAGTCGTATTTGACACCTAACGCGGCTTGTGAATGCAGCTGGTTTGAAACATAGCTTCCGGTAGAAGCTCCGATGCTATAAGATTCTTTTTGTTCTTGCGTAGTTAAATTCGCGCCCAACGCGCAGCTTGCCAAAACGATAGGCAAGAAAATTTTTAGTCTTTTTTGCATACATTTGCCTTTTAAATTTCGGGGCCGCGAACTTACGCGACCCCGAAAGAATTATAAATTATTATTTAGAATTCTTTGAGCCTCTTTAATATACTCTTTAGCGGCTTCTAGCCTTTGCTTAGTATATTTAAAGCCGTGCATACCCCATGAGCCATCTTTTTCGATAAGATCGACGGTATCTTGAGCTTTTTCGATTAGCTCGTAAACGCGAGTTTTATCGCTGGAGTTAAGCTTTTTAGTCTCAAGGATAGAGTAAATTCCTTGAATACCGATCTTAACCTGCGAGAAATCGCTCTTAATTGGAGTTTGCCAGCCCATAACCTCATCGTAAACCTGCTTTTGGTTCTTGAAGTGAAGCGTCTCTTTTAGCTCGGAAACGACTGGGCTATGGCAGCCTTTGGTATCTTGCATATCTTTATCCGCCCAAGATGTTCGTGCGCACGACCACATAAGATCGACGAAATTTCGTCCATCTTTATTTCTTTGGAAGTGCCAATCTTTCGCATCTCTTGGACCTTTGGCGGCATCGCCTGCGACTAGAGATTTTCTAGCAGGATCGATGTCGATCTTCCAGATGTGCGATCTTCTTTGAGTATCAAATCCCGCGTTGTCTTGGAACTGAATAGCATAGAAGTTCTCGCAGCTCATCATAAACGGCATATGGCAAGATGCGCAAGTGTTGTCTTTATGCGTATCGGCTCTTGCAGCGATATAAGCTTGCTCTTGGTGGCAATCTTTGCACTCTTTTGTGATCTTAGGCTTCGTATAAAACGCGCTCAAATAGCCCTGCTCGGAGTTGTAATTTACACCCTTGACGGTTTTATCGCCAACTACCGGTCCGGTGTTATCGTGCGGATCGTGGCAGGTTACGCAGCGCATACCCTTCTCGTAGTGAGCGGTGAAGTAGGACTGAGAGCCTTCAGAGCCACATCCTGGTCCCATAGATTTAAATTTAGAGCTAAGAGATAGATCGGGATTTCCGTTGTTTAGCGGATTAGCACGAGCTAAATCAGGGCTATAGTTAAATCTTTGGTGGCAGCGTTCGCAGTTTGAGGTTCTAAAATTTGTAGCGCCGTCAAGGTGACCGCCCGCTCCATGACACTCTTCACAGGTGATACCCTTGGAGATAGTGTGCTTTTGAAGCTCTTTTGCGTTACCCAAAGCAGCATAGAATTCTTTCTTAGTTTTAAAATCGAATTTGAATGGGTGGCAGACTTCGCAATACGAGCTGTTTGCTTGGAAAAACATCGATTTTTTGTATTTCGCAGCATACGACGCAAGACCTCTTACGTAACCGCCGTTATCGCCATAATCGGCTAGAGTTTCCGGGAATTCCGGAACGATCTTTTTGATCTTTTTGACCGTCTCATCATCTAAATTTAACGCCCAAGTCCTTTGGAATTGGTTGCCACCGGCTACGATTTGACCGGTACCATCCCTTAGCAAGCCGCCCTCTACGTGATAGGTTCCGCGTAGAAGCCATGCATCTACGTAGCCGAATTTTGTCCTTAAGTGTCCCACGGTCGCATAAATTACGTCAGGGGTAATACCTTTTGGAAGGATCGACGCCGTATCTGGGCTAAATACCGGATCGGTTAGGTTGTTATTAACCTCCGGGTGCTCGCCCGGGAAGCGGATAGTAGTGGCGTGGCGCGATCTGCTCCATGTCTCATACTGTGCAGGGTGGCACTCGCCGCATTTTTCAGGACCTATGAATTTATTCGGAAATTGCAAAGAAGAGCCCGCAGGGATTCTATACATCATAGAGCTATAGCCCTTGCCGTCATCTCTTTTACTCGCCTTTGAAAAGTCAAATCCATGCCCTTCCGCAAGCCACTCCAAACCTCGGTCATGTACATCCATCTTACCGACCGTCTTACCGCCGTATTTGGTAAAAATCGGGTGATTTTTAAATAGCCAGTCATACATCTCTCGCTCTTCTACGACGTAGTCCTGCAAGGATATGACGCCTCTGCTTTGCAACGTGCCCTTAGGATTTGCGATGACGTCGCGCGATTTTTGCGACATTTCCATCTCATGCCCCATGCCTTCATCAGCACAGGCTCCTGCGGCAAAAATGCTAATACAGGCTAGCGCGCCTAGTAGCATCTTATTCCATTTTTTCATGGCTCCTCCTTTGAAAATCGAAATTTTAAATTAGCAAAGTTCTACGCTCAAAATAATATCAACAAAAAAGGGTGAAAAAGGGAGAAATTTAATGAAGTCTAAATTTAACGAAAAGAGATCGTAAATATCGCGCCTTCGTCAGAATTTGCAGCGCTTATGCTCCCTCCATTTTTTTCGATTATCATCTTGCTCATATATAGCCCTAGTCCGCTGCCCTGCTGTTTTGTCGTAAAGTGCGGCTCAAAAATTTTATCTAACTGCGCTTCGTCGATGCGGCTTGCGTTATTTTCGATCGTGATTACCCGCTCGCCCTGTTTTAAAAACGAGCGGATTTTAATCTCGCGCCGTTTAAGCGGCACGTCCAAAAACGCCTCCTTTGCGTTATTTATGATGTTTATGAGCACCTGAATTAGCTCGTTTACGTTGCCGTAAAGGGTGAAATTTTCCTCTATCCGCACGCTTATGTCGATGACATGCTTTTTAAGCGAGGCGTTTAAAATTTTACGCGCCTGCTCGATCGCTTCGCCGGCGCTAAATTCTTTCTTTGGCATGTTCGGATTGAAGAAATTTTTAAAATCCTCGATCGTATCGCTCATAAATTTCACCTGCTCGCCCGCATCCCTGATGCCGCCTTCGAGCCTTTCTTTTGAGAGCTTGCCCCGCTCGTTGTAAAGCTCTAAATTTATGAGCGTGGAGCTGATCTGCGATAGCGGCTGGCGCCACTGGTGCGAGATATTGCCGATCATCTCGCCCATGAGCGCGAGGCGGCTTTGATTTATCAGCAAAAGCTGCGTTTGCATCTTTAAAGTCGCGTTTTTTTTGTGAATTTTATAGATGCAAAATATACAGATCAAAAACACTACAAGCAAGCTTAGGCCGCTAACGACGAACTCTTTAGTGTGGTAGAGCAGAATGCTTTTTATCGGAATTTTAAAGCTTATCATCGCGATCGTATCGCCCAGGTCGCCTTTGAAATTTCCCACATCTCCGTAGAGCTCTTGCATCTTTTTAGGTGCTGCGTTGATGCTGTGGCACTCGGTGCACGAAGGCTGAGAGTTTGTTATCGGCAGACTCAAAAGATACGAAGCGCCACTTTTATCATAGATGACTCTGGAGTATTCTTTATATTTGTTTTCTTTAAAGCCCTCTAAAATTTCATTCTCAAACTCGCTTCCTTCGTGCTCGGGATTGAGCGGATCGGTGGCGACGAGCTTGTAGTCGTAGTTGATGTTTTCTTTGGCGAGCTGAATTTTATAAATTTCGCGCGTTATGTAGGTCGAGGACATCAGCCTCGGATCGAAAAAATCTTCGCTTAGAAGCTTTTTTTCTTTAAGCTCGTTTATTAGCGGGCGCTGCACGGTCGAGACGTAATCGCGCACCGCATTCATCGTATCTAGGATATAAAACGCCTCGCGCCTCGTGTCCTTTAGCGCAAGCTCGCGGTAGAAGTTAAAAACCAAAGCCGTAATTACGATATATAGCAGCACGAAAAGCGCTACGATAAATTTAAATTTATACTTCAAAGAGATACCCCACCGCATATAAATTTTTGATCACGTCCTTGCCGATCTTGCGGCGTAGCTCTTTGACGATCGCCTTGATCGCCTCTTTGCTGGGCTGCTCGAACTCCCACATATAGTCGAATAGCTGCTCGTAGGTTACGGTTTGATTTTTGCGCGCTAAGAAATACTCCAAAAGCTTGCTCTCGCTTTTGGAAAGATGACAGGCGCTGTCTTTGACGTAGATGATCTTTTTGGCAAAATCATACTTCAGCTCGCCGCTTATGCTAAATATCGGCGCGTGATTTATCAGCTCCGCAGCGACGTCTTGCAACGCCTTTATAAAGGCGTTTTTGTCGTACGGCTTAGGCAGATACCTAGTGATCTTAAGCTCCACCGCCCGCCACAGATACTCCTGCTCGGTGTGGCTCGAAAGTATCACGATCGGCACTGAGATACCGGCAGCACGGATCTTTTTAACGACCTCAAGCCCATCCATATGCGGCACGCCGATATCAAAAACCAGCGCGTCGTACGAGCCGCTCATCGCCTCATCGAGCGCCTCCAGCCCGTCCTTAACCCCCACTACTTCGCCGAAAAACAGCTGCAGCGATTCGATTATATTTTTTAAAATCCCGGGCTCGTCCTCTAGGCAAAGAACCCTTTTATTGGACAAAACGTCCAATAATTCGTAATCTTGCATACTCTATCCGCCTCCAAGCTTAGCGCATTTCATTCTTAATCGTCTCTTAAAATATAACTAGCTTAAATTATATAAATTTAGCATTAAACTAACGTTAAAAAAATATACCAAAGCGGTTTGCGCGCAAATTTAAACTGAAAACTATCTATACGTGAGCTTTGCGCCTGCATAAGTTGGATAAAAATATCGCAAGAACATAAAAAGACGGGGCGATAAGCTTGATATTAAATTTTACCGCCTCGCAGGCAGCAGATGAAAGGCGGTAAAATTTTATTTGAGAGGTGCTTGCATATGCATTTCGCAGACAAAGGCAATCAAATCATAAAGATCTATCAAATCCGCAGCTCGGCGGAATAGAATTTTAAAATTTAGCCCAAGCCGGGCATACTAAAGTTAATGTGAATGCTCCATCTTTGAGTGATCCATACCGCCGTGATCCATGTTCTCCATCGAGCCATGATTCATACGCGAATGATCCATCCCCTCCATCGAACCCATATCGTGGCTCATCCCACTCATCGAGCCATGATCCATCATAGAATGATCCATGCCACTCACACCTGGATCGGTCATTCCAAAAATCATCGCGACGTGTCCTAGCACCAAAAATACAATCAGCGCCAAGAAATGAAATTTAAGCCTAGCTCTAAATTCCGCTCCTTTTGCGATAACTCCGAGCTCCAAAAGTAGCAGCACCAGCGCAGGCAGCGCCGCCGCTACGTATGCCGCCAAAGCTAAGGTGTCCGCAGCGCCACGTAAATGAATAGCGGGCAAAATTTTAACCGCTACGTAAATAATTAATATCGTAAAATATGCGCCGAGAATGATGCTAAGGCATTTATTGATTTTTAGAGCCAAAGAGCCCTCCTTTGCGCGGTACAAGCTAAAAAATTCGCTCGCTACTATCGCTTCTGCTAAGCCCATCGGCACCGCCATAAATAAAATCAAATTCCACGGCTGATTTGCCATCAAAAGTTCCATGTAATTCGTCATTGCCATGTTTTCTCCTTATTTTAGTTTAAAGGGCGCAATTATAGCGGCTTTCGGTAAAAAAATTTAAAACAATATATAAAAGGATTAGGCAAATCTTTAATCTTACGTCTTTCCGCAAAACGATTTGAGCTGCGTCTTAAAACTCGCCCACAAATATTAAATTTATCTCGCTTTACACGCCGCCTCTTCGTATCTAACGCGAAATTTAGAAAATTTATATTTGCAGATGCAGCTGCATTAAATTTAGCCAAAACGCTTTAAATTCCGTAAAATTTCAGTTTTACAAAGATAAAATTACGAAATTTTTTTAAAAGGATTTAAAATGAAAAATGCTCTTTTATTCGCCTGCGCAGCGCTGTTTGTATGCGGCTGCTCCAATCCTGAGCAGCCAAAGCCAGGCGTTTCGCATTGCAGCGAGCCCAAAATGGACGAGGCGTCGCATCAAATGATCCAAATCTGCGGCGAAAGCGAGGATCCGCAGATAGAAAATATGCAGTGCGACAAAAACGGACTTTGCTTCGGCACCGCAAAAATCAGGTAGCCGAAGCGTCTTGCGGGCGCCAGCGCTAAATTTAACTATTTTAAAGCCAAGATCGAGCGCTCTCAAAGCGGTCTAGGTCGCGCTTTAAAATTTCGCCAGCAGTTTAAATTTAGCCCCGCTTCACGCACTGATGCATTTTATCTATCTTATTTTAGCTGCGCCCGCCGATTGATCGAGCTGCTCTTAGAGCGATGAAATTTTAAAATTTCATCACCAAGCACGGCGCGTAATTAGGATTTAAAAGTAAACGCAGGTCAAATTTCAAAGTTTAAAATTTTAAAGCGACATGCAATTTAAAATTTTACGCCTCTCAAATGCTAGCCGGTGCGAAATTTCGCGCAAGCTCAAAATCCGCGCCAGGCAATTTTGTGCCGCTGCAAAATTTCTAGATCGCAACTCCGCTCAGTAGAATTTTTGGCGGTGCAGATGGGGGGCGCAAAATCTGCGCCGTGTAATCCTGCACGGATCACACCCGCCCAAATTCCTATACCATACGCCGAGACTCATAATCTAATCTCGCTACAAGATCGCTTACGAAATGGCGCAGTATCCTTAGTCGCATAGCGTATCACAGCCTTACTCGCTGCATAGCCGAGGTCTGTAGCTGCAGTGCTAAAAGCGTGAAATTCTTTGCCGTGCGGTAGGAGTTCTCGAAGCAAAAAAGGCGCGGTATCCTCTACTGGCGGTGCTAGTTTATAATCTAACTCACACCTCAGAATTCCGCCTCAAACTCATTGCTTAAAATTTAGTCTCAAAAAATCGCGTATGAGAAATTCCGCTTTATCTTTACGGCTTAAAATTTCGTACGGATCGCACTGAGCAAAATCTTGCCACTGCGCAACGCAAGCTTAAAATTTCAGCGTCGTGCTCGCCGCATATTAAATTCTGCTTCATTATTACGACTTAAATTCTATCACAAGCCCGCAGATTTAAAATTTTACTTCAAACGACGCCGTGAAATTTCTACCCTTGCCTAGGCACATATCTCTCTCTCGGTGCCTGCGCCGCTCACACTTAGCGGCGACGCTATATCTTTGCCGATAGCAACCATCGCACAGGGCGCCTACCACAGCGCATAGAAAATAAAGTGTGTCTCTTTCGTAATCGTAGCCTCTAAAAAATTTTAAGCGACCGCAAAATTTTAAAATTTAAAAGCAGCCTTTGATTAAGCCGATTTTTATAAATTTGGATTTGCTTTGTAGCAGCGCAATCTGGTGAGCAAGGCGCAACTATAAGTTACGCAGCTAGCTTTACGTCAGCTGCTTAAACATTTCGATCTGTTCCTTCGTAAGCTCGATCAAATCATCGTTTGCGTATTTAAGCGATGTCCCTAGGCTTGCGATGAGCTCCTTACGGACGAAGCTCACGCTAAAAAGCGTCGCCCAAAATCGCGCTCCGCTGCCCGTGCTCGGATCTTCCAAGACCGCTCTAATCGCAGCTACCGCAGCAGCATCGTCCGCCGCGCCCAATACCTCGTCCACGAGCGGATATTCACCTGCGCCGTCGCCCTCGTTTAGCGAGCGCAAAAGCGGCTCAAGCGCCTCGTCGCAGGGATTATCACGCAAAAACTCCCGTACCGCGCGAAACTCTGCCGCGAGCTGATCTGAAAGCTGCGCAGGCATCGGCTGATGAAGTCTCAAAAAGTCTAATGCCGTTTGCTTGTCCATAAAATTCCTTTTAAATGATATGCGCGATTGTAGCTAATTTTGGATTGCAAAGAGATAAATTTACTCTAATTTATAAGCTACTTCCGTCATAAATTCTCAATAATCTTAAATAATTAGATAGTGATTTTGTAGTGGCTTTTAGGGGCGATTTTCGATGGGCTTTGCGCGGATTACAAAATAAAATTCCAAAATTTTATCCAAATAAAAAAGCCCCTGCGAAGTGCAGGGGCTTACAAGCTTGATCTGTTTAGTCTGGCAGAATTTGGCAGACTAAAAAGGATTATTCCTCGATCTTGCCGGTTTTGATGCGGCGCTCGTAGATTTCGCGCATCTCTCTGATGTCATTTTTGACCTCGAATACGCCGTGCCAATGCGAATAATCAGGTCCGCCCATTAGCGCGCCTTGGCGCATTCTGCGACCCTCGTGGTGCCATGAAACATAGTAGATTCGCTGGAACGCATCCGCCCAAGGATCGTCTTTTAGAAGTTTCTTTTCCTTAAGCTCTTTTAGCATCTTAGTCGCTTCGTCGTTGTAAACGTTATATAGAAGTACCTGCTTATCGCCCATCTCAAAGAAATTATTCGTGTGGGTACTTGCGTGGCACTCTTTGCAGACTTGCTTCATCTCGGCACGCGCTGCCTCAGGACCGTTTAGGTTACCCGCCAAAGGATTACCAATGTTTAACTTGCCGGTATTTAAAAACTCGCTTACCGCGGTCTCATTACCGCCGGTGCGTAGATTGCTCTTAGGCAGCCACAAATTCCACTTCAAGCGTTGAGATACGTTGTGAGTGGAGTTTAGATCGCCCACACCGCCGCTAATATGGCAGGTCGCGCATGTAGGAGCGCGGTAGTCAGGAACTGCCCAAGTACCAGGAGCGCTGTCAAATTTCCACTCATTGCCTTCAGCGTTAAATACGTGCCCATGCATTGAGTTGTTGTAAATTTCGATATCCGGATGATCAGGTCCTAAGTGGCAAGATGCGCAAGCAGCAGGCTTACGAGCTTCGGCGATCGAAAATTTATGACCCGAGTGGCATGATTTGCATCCGCCTACGCTACCGTCCGGATAAACCGTACCGATGCCGTAAACGGGCCAGGTCTCTTTGGTAGGCTTGTTATGCTCATCCATTTTAACGACGCTACCGTGGCATTGAGAGCAGCCGGTAATATCAGGCGCGTGTGTAAGATCAGGGATATCACGTCCTTCATAGTGATACATTAGATCAACCATTCCTTTGTTGGCTTGCATTTGCATAGCGCCTCTTGCGTGACCGCTGTTTTCAAACTCTTTAACCTCGTTGCTGTGGCATTTGGCACAGGTTTTTGGGCTAACTAGCACCGAAATATGATTGTCTGTGTCTTTCGGATGCGGCTCTTTAGCTGCCATAGGGCTATCTGCTGGCTGCGAGTGGCAGTCGGTACAGCTAACGCCTACGTGAGCGTGGCGACTCATCTTCCAATCCGCAACGACGCCCGGAGTTTTTTCGGCATGGCACTCGACACAGCGTCTAGCTAGCGGCGTAAGCTGCCTATTTACCTTTAAATTCTTCGTAAGACTAACGTTTACGGAATTGCTTACGTTCGCGTCCGACGCGGACATATTCGCATGCTGCGCGGGCATTTCTGCGAATGCAAACGATGCGATACAGGCTATTAAAATAGCGACTTTTTTTAGCATTGCTTCTCCTTTATTTGGTTTTGTTATTTTCTCGGTTGTATTTATCCCAATATTTGGTAATCTCTATACCCATATTTTTGTGGCCGACGTTTTCGTGGCACTGCACGCAGGTTTTGCCGGTAGTGCCCGCGAAATAATCCCTATGCGCGAGCCAGGCTTTATTTACTTGATTATTCTGCTCTTTTAAATTTCGATGGCAGCTTAGACAGCCGCTTTCATAAACGAAATGATTTCGCTCCTTACGTTTTTCTTGCCAGTCGATCTTATCTGCGTCGGTAAAGACCGTCTTGTAGACATCATTTGCAGAGGTTAGAGCCTTGGTCCAAAGATACATAAAGGTATTTTCATGGGAGACATGACAGGCGACGCAATCAGCTTTGAAGCCTTGCGGGTTATTGCCGCCATGAACGTCATTGTGAAAGGCGTTTGCCATCGGCTGCATCGTATGACAGGATACGCAGAATTTATCGGTGCCCGTAAGGTGAACCATCTCCGCAATCCCAAGAGAAAGTATCATTCCTATAAGCACACAAGCGCCCACGAGCAGCACAAGAGTTTTCTTTTTCATAGGTTTCCTTGATTTTAAAATTTCTTCGCAAAATTTTTAGTATTTGATAATTCGAAAAGTGGTATTTTATTATAAAAAGATTAAAAACCGCTTATTTTCTAGCCTTTTGTTAAAATTTATTAAATGAATATAAAATTTTAAACTAAGTTTTTAGTTTAACGGAATATAATCCATTAAAATTTCAATACAAGGAGAGATCATGAAAACGATCCAAGCGGCTGAGATTACAAAAGTAGTCAGCGAGCTTTGCAAAAAAGCCTGTTATCACGTCACGCCAGATATGCGCGCGGCGTTTGAGAAAGCGCGCGAAAATGAAATTTCGCCCATCGGCAAAGATATCTTAGGCAAGCTCTTGCAAAATGCCGATTTGGCGGCAAAAGAGGTCGCGCCGATCTGCCAAGATACCGGTATGACGGTGGTTTTTGTCGAACTCGGTCAGGATGTGCATATCGAGGGCGGATATCTGGAGGACGCTATCAACGCAGGCGTCGCGGACGGCTACGTAGGCGGCTATCTGCGTAAATCCGTGGTCGCAGAGCCACTTTTTGAGCGTAAAAATACCACAAATAATACCCCTGCAGTCATTAATACCCGCATCGTCCCCGGCGACAAACTTAAGATTAAAGTAGCCCCAAAGGGCTTTGGCAGCGAAAACAAATCGGTGTTAAAAATGCTCGTACCGGCAGACGGCATCGAGGGGGTAAAAAAGGTATTTTTAGAGGCGGTCAAATACGCTGGTCCTAACGCTTGCCCTCCTATGGTCGTAGGCGTCGGTATCGGCGGCACGATGGATAAGGCGGCGCTTTTGGCCAAGCAAGCCGCGGTTCGCTCGATCGACAGCAGAAATCCCGACGAGCGCTACGCCAAGCTAGAGGATGAACTACTGGAGATGGCGCGCGCTACGGGCGTCGGTCCGCAGGGTTTGGGCGGCATAAACACCGCCGTTAAGGTAAATGTAGAGTGGTATCCGACCCACATAGCAGGGCTTCCGGTCGCTGTTAATATCAACTGCCACGCGGCTCGCCATGCCGATGCTGAACTATAAGGAGGAAATCATGTCAGAAGTTAAAAGAATTACCGCACCTTTCGATAAAAGCGTAGTAAAAAGCCTAAAGGCGGGCGATAACGTCCTAATCAGCGGCACCATCATCGCAGCCCGCGATGCCGCACACAAGGCGCTAACCGAAACCCTCGCTCGCGGCGAGAAACTACCCGTAAGCTTAGCCGGCGAGACGATATATTATCTGGGGCCGACCCCTGCAAAACCGGGACAGGCTATCGGTGCTGCGGGACCTACGACTAGCGGACGAATGGACAAATACACTCCGACGATGATAAACGAAGTGGGCATAAACGGCATGATCGGCAAGGGCTACCGCAGCGATGCCGTCGTCGAGGCGATGAAAAAATCTGGCTGCGTCTATATGGTCGCTATCGGCGGTGCGGGCGCGCTAATCAGCCAAAGTATCAAAAAATATGAAGTACTAGCCTATCCCGAGCTCGGCCCCGAGGCGGTCGCGCGACTTACCGTAGAGGATTTCCCGGCTATCGTAGCGATCGACAGCGAGGGCAATAACTTCTACGAAGTCGGACAGGCGCCTTATAGAAAAATTTAAATTTTGCTAGCGGCGTCCGCGCGGCGCTTTTTTGCGGCGCGAGCGTTCGTAAATTTATCGGCGTTGCTCGGGCGCCCTAAATTTCGCAGCATAATTTGTGGCGTTTGTTTCGCGAAATTTTACGGCTCGGCGCAGTGAAATTTTATAGCGAAATTTAAAGTGCGCCCGTAAAGTTTTATCTCTCTTACGGCATGGAATTTTTAAAATTTCGTGCCGCTTAAACTTCTACCAAGATTCCGCCTTCGCTCCATTTAGACGATCCGCCGCTAAAATTTAACCGTAAATTTATCCAAGTCGAAATTTTAAAATTTCGCCGCCGTTCCTAAGCGAATTTAAAGCTCGCTAGCGCCATAATCGGATTTAAATTTTAGGAGGGGCGATTGAGCGCGAGCGAGCTGGAGCAGATCAGGCTAGGGCTTTTGTATAAGGCGAAAAGAAATACGATCTTCGCGGCGGCGTGCATGCTCGGCTACGGCGCGTTTTTGTTATACAAGCTACGCGACGGAGGAGGCATGGCGGATTTGTTGCCGTTTATCGGATTATTCACGGTTGTTCTTATAGTAGCCGTTTTGTGCGATCAGGCCTCTATAAAAGCTACGATAATCCAAGCCGCGGGTCTTTTTATAATTTGCCTATTTCTAGATGATTTACAAAATCGCCCCACGACTTCCAAATATATCTTACTCGCGATTATAACTTTAATCTTGGCCGCTTCGAGCTTGTTTGTATTGTTTAGAGACTTTAAGCAAGACTATTCGGTAAAATTTCGGCGGGCTTTTAAAGAGCACTATCTAATGCCCTATTTTAAGGCATTCGGCTACCGATATGAAATTTCAGGCGATATCGATCCCACCAAACTCAAGCTCTCTGGGCTCTTTTTTCGACTAGACAGATACCTAGGCGGCAACGACAGGGTCTCGGGCGTTTATGACGGCGTGAGGTTTGCATTTTGCGATGTGAAATTGTTTAATAAAATTTTGGAAAGTGAAATCCTCGGCACCTTTTTCTACGCGGAATTTAACAAACGCATAAGCTCCAAAACCCTGATCTTCCCCGCTTGCGCCGGCGCGCCGAACACTCTCGGGCTAAAGAGGATCGATATGGACGATGCGGAGTTTAATACCGCCTTCGCCGTGTATTGCGAGGATGCGGCGGGCGCGATGTATATTCTAACGCCCGCCTTTATGCGGAGGCTCTTGCGCTTCGCAGGCGCCGTAGCCGCGCCCGTTAGCCTTAGCTTTTTAGATAGCAAAATTTATATTTTCGTAAATACGGGGCGCGATAATTTCGAGCCCGACATCGACGAAAGCGTGCTACGCCGCGACCCTGCCGCGCTAATCAAGCGCGAGCTTTCGCACTTTTTAGCGATCGTAAAAAACCTAAAACTAAACGAAAAAATTTGGAGCTAGCTAGCGGGCGGTTCGCCGCAGCTTTGCGTGTCACAGCCTCGCGCACTATAACTTCACACGCCGTGCTGCTGCTCCACATGCTACAGCTCTGCGCGCCTTGAAATTTAAAATTTTAAAATTTTGCTTTTTGATTTCGTGCTTTGGAATTTCACGCGCCTTGAAATCCCGCACGCTTTGAATTTAAAATTTTAATCCACGCCGAGGAATTCTGCACCGTAAAATTTAAAATTCTGAAATTAAAATCCGCGCCTTGAAATTTTACGCTTTGAAATTTAGAATTTTAAAATTCCGCGGCCGAAATCTTACACGCCTGAAATTTAAAATTTTGCCACGCCTTTAAATTTACAGCTCCAAAGCCTTGAAATTTAAAATCCAAATCCGCCCGCTGCGGAATTCTGCGAAATTGCGAAATTTAAAATTCCTTGAAGTTGCAAAATTCCGCGAGGATGCCGTTTGAAATTCGCCTTTCAAAGCATAAGGCTAAGCAGCAGCAAAAATCCGATGAAGCTCAGGGCGTTGCCGAAGGAGCCGCCGATGTGATCGCCGAGCCGCGTCAACACGAGCGCGCCGCCTAGACGCAGACCTATTTGTAGCGCCACGCTCGCGATAAAATCCGCTGCGCGCCGAAGTCCGCTGCGCGTATCGCCGAGCTTCATGCCGCGGCTTTGATTCCAAAGCCCGCTTACGCGGTAGTCTTTATAGCGAGCGCGGAGAATATCGCCGTTTTGCAGCTCGAAGCTCTGCGAGGCGTCCTTCGCCTTGGCGGGTGCCGTGGCTTCGGCGGAGCGGGCGAAATTTATAGAATTTCTTGCGTTAGTAGAATTTACAGAGCTTGTGGAATTCGCTGATTTCGCAAAATTCTTAACGCTAGTAGAATTTGCGGAATCTTTTGCGTCTAAATTCTTAAATTTCATACAATTTTCGCCGCCTGCGAGCTCCGCTAAATTTTGATCCGCACGTAGCGCGTCAGAGACGATACGCCGCTTGCTGTCGCCCGATAAATATAGCCCGCCCAGCGCGAAGCCATAGTAATAAACATCGCCGCTTCGCAGCACGCGCACGCCGCTAGCATAGCCCTCCGCTTCGCCGCTTCGCTTGAGCTCTTTGGAGTGCGGAAGCGCTGCGAATATGCGCCCGAACTTTGCGGCGCGCCAGTTTCTTCGCATAAACCTAAAGCTGCAATACGCAAAAGGCGCGAGGACGGGTAGGGCTATAGTCACCGCAGGATCGCTCTTTTCAAAAATAAAGATTATGCAGTAGATGCTCATCGCAGCTAGCACTACGCCGAAGGCTGCAAATATCGCGGCGAGCGCCGTGCTACCGGCGTCCTTCCAGCGCTGCGCGCCTAGGCTTAGATTAACGAAATCTATCGGAAGGGCGGAAGCAGTGGAGTTTACCGAAACGCCGCCACGGCTCTCGCGAGCAGAATTTAAAGAGAGGGAACCGCTTAAATCTTTGCAGTTTAAACCCAAAGCGGCGGAATTTATGCCGCTGCAATCTTTGTCTGATAAATCAGATACCGCAGAATTTTGGCGCGCACTTGCTGCGGTATCGCTATGTGCGTCGCAGTTTGAATTTACAGCAGTGAAATTTCCGCTGTTTAGAGCTTCGCAGCTAGGGCGCGGCACGGAATTTGCGCCGCTTAAATCGGCGCCGTTTAAAGCGCTGCGGTCGGAATTTGAGCTCGAAACCTCATATATCACCGCCAGCTCGTCGTCCTCGCGTATCGGCAGATAAAGCCCGTCGCGCCTTAAGTCCAAAATTCCCGCAAAGCGCAAACCCTCCAGCGTAAAGCTAAATTTCGCCGTATCTGCAGCCGCTGACTCCAGCTTTAAATCCCTGGCCGTGCCGCGAGCAAGCTTGATACGTCGCGGTGAAAGAAATTTAGAAAAGCCCATGCGCGCCTTTGAGATCTCGCAAAATTCCGCTCTTCCTATTTCGCGGCGGATTTTTTACGGACCTGGATATTGATGAGTTCTACTAGCAGCGAAAACGCCATCGAGAAGTAGATGTAGCCCTTAGGTATGTGAAAGCCCAGCCCGTCGGCGATCAGCGAGACGCCCACTAGGATCAAAAATGCAAGCGCCAAAATTTTGATCGTCGGGTTTGCGTCCACAAAGCGCGCGATCGCGCCGCTAGCGAGCATCATCACGCCCACGGCGATGACGACCGCGAGAATCATCACGGGCAGGTGCTGCGCCATGCCCACGGCGGTGATGACGCTGTCGAGCGAAAAGATGATGTCCAAAACGGCGATCTGCACGAGCGTGCCGCCGAAGCTTGCCTTGCCGCTGCTAGCGCTGCGCTCGTGTGCCTCGCCCGTGGCGCTGGAGTGGATCTCGAGCGTGGATTTGACGAGCAGAAACAATCCGCCGCCGATCAGCACGAGGTCGCGTCCGCTAAAATCGCGCGCGAGCACACTAAATAGCGGCTTAGTTAGCCCCATGATCCAGCTTAGGCTAAGAAGTAGCAGTATGCGCGTGAACATCGCAAGCGCGAGCCCCATTATACGGGCGCGCCCGCGCTGCGCCTCGGGCAGGCGGCCGCATAAAATCGCGATAAAGATGATATTGTCGATGCCAAGCACGATCTCAAGCCCCGTGAGCGTCGCCAGGCTGATCCATGCCTCGGGTGAGGCGATCCATTCAAACATCGGTTTCCTTTGGGTGAAAATTTGAGCGGTGATGATAGCGAAAGTTTGGTTAAAATTTCTAAATTTTACCGCCTTCGTGCGCGAAACTGCGCGCAGATTTAGGCGATGCGATGCGGACGGTTTATCTTGGAATTTTACCGCAAAACTATTTCGCTAAAAGGCGCAAAGCGCGGCATGCGCGGCAAAATTGCGGTGCGCGGAATTTCGCGGGCGGAATTTCGTGGATTGAGAGAACGGAATTTTGGCGGCGAAATTTTAAAATTTAGGCTATAAATTTACCCGTTTTTAAGCAGGGGGGGTAGCATTATTTTCTAGAAAATTCACCTCAAGGAGTTAAAGATGAAATATGCACTAGGTGTCGCGCTTGCGGCATTGTTTTTAGCAGGATGCGGCGAGGACGAAGTAGAGCTCGTGAAAAACTACACTTTGCCTGATTTTAAGTCTATGAGTATCGGTACGGCGATAGAGGGTTCGAAAATCTGCAAAAGTGTCACCTGGAGCAAAGAAGAAAACGGCGGATTAAAGACGGTCAAGATGGTCTGCGACGTGGATATGGAACTCATAAAAGCAGATGAGTTTAAATCACCTCAAAAAAAGCTAATAGACATATATTTAGACACCGTTAAGATCTTTTACAAAGGCAAGACTTATGACGCGCAAGGTCTGTTTAAGCTAGCAAAAGAGCACTGCAAATTAAACGAAGCCAAATTTCAAGAGGTACTCAAAGCTAAGGGCGAAATAAAATCTGACGATGAAGAAAAGCTAGTAGATTGTGATAGTAAATTAGAAGAGATATTGAAAAAAGACAGTATTGAAAGCGATATTAACTACGTTATGAAAAATTTAAAGCAATCCGTTTATTACTCGCAGCTAACCGCAAAACAATATTACGCAAGTTTTGATAGTAAAGCGCCGTCAAAGGCTACTATCGAGCTAAATTTCATCGTAAATAATGATAAGAGTGCAAGTCTATCGGATAAATTTAAATTTACCGCACTTACCGCAGACGGAAAAGAGGATGCTAATAATAAAATGAAATCACGAAATCTTCTCGCGCTCTTCTACGAAAGAAAGTAAGCACCTCATCTCGCGGCTAAATTTGATGAAATTTTAAAATTTAGCCGCTTTTTTATATCAAAATTTCATTCAAAATTTTACGCGCGGTTTTAAATTTAAAGCACAATGCCTTCTCGTCGCCAAGGCTAAATTTAAATTTAAGCTTTATTGCGGCGCGCGGGCTGAATTTTCGCTGCGCGGAATTTGAAATTTTATTCGGGCATGGATAAGCGAACGAGCCGAGCTTGCGGTTTTAGATAAAATTTCGACCTTATACGGACTCCTGCGAGATATGAATGCGTGCAGTCAAAATTCCTACGAGCGGTATAGAGTAGGCTCTAGCCGCGATTGCGGGGCGGGAGGTGCGGTTAAAATTCCGACGAGCTAGCCAAAAAGCGGATTCCGCCCGCCGAAACTAGCGACTCGCCGTATTAACCAAAATTGGAAGTTTGTGCCTTTGGGTATGAGTTTCGGCGCCGTTTGCCTACGGAGTATCGGCCAAAATCGGCGGTTTTTGCCTCGCCGATCAAACAAGCTTGCTGTCGCGTTAATCAAATAGCGAGGGTTGCAGCGATTTGATCTTATAGCTTGCGCGGTGAAAAGGCGTGAGCCCGTACCGCTCGATCGCCGCGATGTGCGCGCGCGAGCCGTAGCCTTTGTTTTGCGCAAAGCCGTATTGCGGGTAGCACCGCGCGAGCTCATGCATCGTGCGGTCGCGCGTGACCTTGGCGAGGATGCTCGCCGCGCTTACTTCGGCGATTTGCGCGTCGGCCTTTACGAGCGTCTGAAGCCCGCGTACGCCGAAGTTTGCGTTGCCGTCGTAGATGATCTGTCCGCTAAAATCCGCAAAATACGCGAGAATCTGCTCAAGCGCCGATCTTAGACATGCGCTGAGTCCGATCTCATCGACCTGTGCGCTTGAAATTTCGACGATTTTGTAGCGCGAGTTTTCGATGATCTGGGCGTAAAGCTCTTCGCGGTGCTTTTCGCTTAGCTTTTTGCTATCGGCAAGTCCCGCGATCTCGCGCGCTAGCACGCAGCCTGCGACGCAAAGCGGACCCGCAAGACAGCCGCGCCCCGCCTCGTCGATGCCGCAAATTTGCCCGCTCACTGCGCGTCCTTTCGCACGACTGGCGCGGCGCCGCTTAGTAGGTCGTGTAAATTTAATCTATCTTTGCGAAAGAAGCAGATCAAAAGCCCGATGACGCTAAAGCCTGCAAACACGAAGCATCCAAAGCGAGCTAGCGCCCTAAAAAAGCTTACTTTGCGTCCGCTGCGAACGTCGATGAGGTAAAGCCCTGCGAGCTTATAGCCCGGCGTTTGGGCGCTGCGGGCGTAAAATGCCGCGCAAATCGCGCCGTATGCGAGCCAGATAAGTGCGATCGCGGCTTGGTTACGCCACAGAGCTTCCTTTGAGCCCAAGACGAGATAGGTAACGCCGTAGAATAGGGGTATCGCGATGATGAAAAGATCGACGATGAAGGCCTTTACGCGCAGAAAAATCGGTGAAATTTTAGCTTTTTGTTTTGCCATTTTGATCCGTTTTAGATTAAATTTTAAAATTTCGGCGCGCTAAATTTAGAGCCGAGAGGATAAAATTTAATCTCGTTGCAGTTTGTTAGCGGCAATCGGCGCCTAGTTTCCGCGACTGCCAGGCTTGATCGCCTTGCTTCCTGCGGCGCAAAGCGGGCAGGTCGCGGGCTCGTAAATTTCAAACTCGAAATTGCCTAGCGCAAAAAACGGCTTATCTGCAGGCAGCTTGGCGCCGCTCTTTGCACTGCTGTCCGCTAAATTTGCGACCTTGCAAAATCCGCGATTGGCAAGCGCGGCAAAGCCCACGACCTCGCCGCTGAGGTTTTCGATGAGCCTCGCGCTCTCAAGCGCCGAGCCGCCCGTCGTGACGATGTCTTCGCAGACGATAAATCTTTCGCCCTTATGCACTTCAAAGCCGCGGCGCAGACTCATCACGCGATCTACGCGCTCAGTAAAGATGAAGCGTTTTTTTGCCGCGCGAGCTAGCTCGTAGCCCGCTAAAATTCCGCCCAGCGCGGGCGAGCAGACGCTATCAAACTCCACGCCCGCTTTTTCGATGATAGCGGCGAGCTCATCTGCGAGCTGCCCCGCGAGCTGCGGATCTTCAAGCACTTTGGCACTTTGCAGATAGAATTCCGAGTGGTTGCCGCTTGAAAGCAGAAAATGCCCTCGCAGATATGCGCCGCAGTCGCGATAGATTTTTTCTATATCCACAGCTCAAACCTTCAAAAGCTCGGCTTCTTTGGCCTTGACTGCGTCGTCGATCTTGCTTGAGTAGGAGTCGGTGATCTTTTGAACCTCGTCGTAGCCCTTTTTGGCGTCGTCTTCGGAGATAGCTTTGTCTTTTTCGAGCTTTTTAATCTCGTCGTTGGCGTCTTTGCGGACGTTGCGAATGCCGATTTTAGCTTTCTCGCCCATTGCTTTTGCTTTTTTAGCGTTTTCTTGGCGTTGCTCGATCGTCATCGGCGGGAAAAAGAGCTTTACGCTCTCGCCGTCGTTAGTCGGATTGACGCCGATATTTGCCGCTGCGATAGCGCTTTCGATCGCCTTTAGCATCGGCTTTTCCCACGGCGTGATCAAGATCGTGACCGCATCGGTCGAAAGGACGGTCGCGACTTGATTTAGCGGAGTTTGCGAGCCGTAATAATCCACGAAAATATGATCCAGGATCGCCACGCTCACTTTGCCGGTGCGTAGCGTCGTAAAGTCCTTTTTCAAAGCCTCGATAGCTCGATCGCCGTTTGCTCTTTGCTCTTTGTAGATAGCTTCTAGCATTCAAATCCTTTAAATAAAATTTGCGAAATTATAGCGTTAAAAAAATAAGAATAGCATTTAAAAGCGCGGATTTTGCGCTTTTAAATTTTAAAATTTAGAGTTTATTTGGTTGTGTTTTGATCTGCGGAAGCAGCGCTGGCATTGGTATCGCTTGATGCTTGCGACCGAGCAGACGCGCTAGCTGCGGCGGTATCGGTCGCAGGAGCTGCGGGCGCTTCGATTTTCGTATCCGTCGCATTGGTCTCGCCGCTAATTATAGAATTTGACTCGGTGCTTGCCGGAGTAAAATTAGGCTTTGCACCGGAATTAGGAATGGACGGCACGCCCGGAACGGCGTTTGGCACGGATTTAGTAGCATTCGCTTCGATCTTGACGCGATCAACTACGGAAGATTTAGCATCTTGCTGATAGAAATACGCAAGCACGAGTGTATTTATCACGAATAAAATTCCCATTGCGGCGGTAAATTTAGCTAAAAACCCCGCAGGCCCCTTCGCTCCGAATAAGCTTTCGTTGCTTCCGCTGTATGCGCCAAGTCCGATAGAAGAGCTCTTTTGTAGTAGAACGGAGATCGTAATTATCACGGCAAAAACGACTTGTAAAACCAAAAATAACGTAGTCACTATAAAAACCTTTTTAAAAAATTGAATTTGCGATTATAATAAAAGATTTATAAATTTTAAGTTAAGAGTGCACCGCGCGAAGCGGTGCGTAAAATTTAGTCTCTACTTGCGCCGAAAATTCTTAGCAACGAAAGGAAGAGGTTGTAGATGTTTAGATACATATCTACGGCAGCCATTATCGGTGAAGTGTAAGTGCCGTTGATGATGTTTTTAGTATCATAGATAATATACATCGAAAAGATTAAAGCCGAAAAAGCAGAAATCGCTATATCAAGCATGGTGCTTTTGAAAAAGAAGTAGTTCAAAAGGCTTAGCACGATAATAGCCACAAGCGATACCAATAGCGGTTTGCCCCAAGAGTCGAAATTTGTCTTTGTATTCATCGCATAAACGGTAAGAGCACCGAAAGTAATCGCCGTAGCCACGAACGCATGCGTTACTACGTCTCCAGCGCCTGCTGCGATATAAATAGCGATCAATTTACCTAGAGTAAGACCGGTAATAAAGGTAAATGCAAAAAGCAAAACCAGCGCGATCGTGTTGGCGCCGCGATTTACGGCTGCTTGCATACCGAAGATCAGCCCCATTAAAACTACCAGATATAAAATCGGATGAATAGCCAAGCTCACACCGAAACTCATCGCCACAAAAGCCCCTGCCGCTGCAGCTATCATCGAAGCGGTTAAAAGCGCGTAGGTTTGTTTGATAGTCTGAGAGATTCGTCCTTGTTCCAGTGATGCGTCCGATAGCTCATAGCCGTCCGCGTAATTTCGTCTGTCGTATAGACCCATATTTTTCTCCTTCTTTTGATTTATGAGCGGGGAGTTTAGCGAAAATTTGGTAAATATATCATTAAAAATTCCTAGAATTCTATCTATTTATGAAAGTAATATATAATTCCCGACTTTTTTAAGGAGAAAGTATGCCCAGCCAGTTAATAAATGGAGCTATTAAATTTATGGAAGAAAATTTTGCCGAGCATGCCGAGCTTTTCGGAAGTCTGGCAAATCATCAAAAGCCCCATACGCTTTTTATCGGCTGCTCCGACTCGCGCGTGGTGCCAAATCTAATTACTTCGACGCTTCCAGGAGAGCTTTTTGTTGTACGAAATATTGCAAACGTCGTTCCTCCATACCGAATTAGCGAGGAATTTTTAGCAACTACCTCAGCGATTGAATACGCGCTATATTCGCTAAATATCAAAAATATCATCGTTTGCGGGCACAGCAACTGCGGGGGCTGCGCGGCGCTGTTTTATGACGCAAAAAAACTTGAAAAAATTCCAAACGTAAGGCGCTGGCTAAATTTAATGCAGCCTGTAAAAGACGAGGTCGAAAAGCTAAAAGATCTCGGCGCCGACAAGCGCGAGTGGATCGCCGAGCGGCTAAATATTATAAATTCCATGCAAAATTTACTTAGCTTTCCTGGCATCAAAGACGCCTACAAAAACGGCGAGATTAAAATTTACGGCTGGCACTACGTCATCGAAACGGGCGAGCTATTCAACTACGACGACGAAGGCGCGCATTTTACGCTATTAAATAAGGGAATGGATTATGAAAAAATCTATAATCAGCTTTTTAACGATTAGTCTTTTTAGCACCACTTTAGCATTTGCAGATCTCAACACGACCGGCGAGGGAAGCTTTGTAGAGACAAATTCTTCCGCGCCCGAGGCAAATCTTACTTTAGAAAATAACAAAACCGAGATCAAAAAAGAAGTCGCTAAAATTCTATCCAAATCTCTCGGTGCAGAGGATGGTAATAAAACTGAAGTAATAAATATGATCGCAGAAAAGGTCGCTAAAACGGAGACTTCGCAGAAAAAAGCTCCTAATGGAGAGACGCTTATCTCTGTAATCAAAGAGATTAAAAAGCTAAATTTGCAGCGTAGCTCCCTGCTTAACGGCGGCGATGCCAACGCGAGCAAAAACGAGCTGGACGCCATCGATCGCAATAAAGCTAAGCTCTTTGATCGCTTACCTTTCGCGATTACGCAGCAGGATATGGATATCGAAAGCATAATGTCGTATGCGCAAAATAAAAAGAACATCCAAACTACGCTAAAAAAATACGCCAAAAAGCAGAGCTCTCCCGAATACGTAAATGCAAGCGCGGATTTAGAAAAGATGGAGATGGCAGAGATCTTTTATACCTCACTTATGAAAATTGAGGATATGTTTGTAAACGGCGCAAGCAGAAGCGCGCTTGAAAGCGAGCTAAGTAGCACGCTACTAAATATCCAAACTAGGGATTTTAGTAAACTTAATGATTTGAAAAATAATCTAAGCAGTCAAGAGCAGATAGACGCCTTAGAGTCTAAAATCAACGATTTGAAAAACGACAAGCAGACCTACGACGAGGTGCTTACGTATCTGTCTCGAAATAGCGATCTGCTCGCAAGCAGCGTGGTTTTTACGAGCTTAAATTTTAAATCGGTGATCGATTATATCAACGATAAAATTCCGTTTAAGCTCAGCCACGTAAATTTCGGCAAGCTCATTCTAATCACGCTAATTACGCTATTTTTCTACTCGCTTCGCAGGCTGCTTGCCAACATCATCTATTTCGTATTTAAATTCTTTAATAAAAGCTTTTCGCTGGATAGCGAAACTCTAAAAACGCAAGTAGTAGGCATCATCAAGCGTCCGATGGGTATTTTGCTGATCGCTTATTCGGTCGATATCTGTCTTAGTATCTTTTATTATCCGGCGCCCGTGCCGATAAAATTTGCAAATTTATTCTCGATCGTTTACGTGGTACTTTGGGCATGGCTCATCATCGAAATCATCGATGGCTACGGCATTGTCGTGCTTGGAAACATCACGAAAAAAGGCGTCAGAAAAGACATCATAAATCTGGTTGTTAAAATTCTATACGTCATCGTAATCATCATCGCCGCACTTTTGGTGCTAAAGCGTCTAGGCTTTGACATCTCGGCGCTTATGGCATCGCTTGGAATCGGCGGACTTGCGATCGCATTTGCGACTAAGGACATCATCGCAAATTTCTTCTCATCCGTGATGCTATTATTTGATAATTCATTCTCGCAAGGAGACTGGGTCGTATTAGGCGACATAGAAGGAAACGTCGTAGAAACGGGCTTTAGAAAGACGACGATCAGAACCTTTGATAACGCTCTTGTTTTTGTGCCGAATTCCAACATAATGGCGCAAAATATCAAAAACTGGAGCCGTAGGAAGGTAGGGCGGAATTTAAAGCTTACCGTAGGCGTCGAATACGGCGCGAGCACGGATCAACTGCGAAAGTGCGTAAACGATATCAAAGAGATGCTAAAATCTCACCCGGGCATCGCTCAGTCTGCCGATACGGCGCTAAATTCTAAAGATTTTCGTATGCGTTATAGACAAAATATGGTCTCTATCGACGATTTAGCGGGCTATAAAAGCACCATGTTCGTGGCGCTAGATAGCTTTGGTGATTCGTCTATTAATATTTTAGTTTACTGCTTCACAAAAACCGTAATATGGGCAAATTTCATCCAAACTAAAGAGGATGTTTTATTTAAAATAATGGAGATCGTGGAGCAAAACGGACTATCGTTTGCCTTCCCATCGCAGAGCGTTTATATCGAAAATATCCCGGAAATAGCAAGCGAATGCGTAAAATCAAAAGTAAATTCCAACGACAAAGGAGAGCAAAATGGCTGATTTCGATGACTTCGAAGACGAAGAGTTCGATGAGGACGAATACGAGGACGATGATCTAATCGGAGGCGATGAGAGTTACAACTACAACTACGACGAGGACGATTACAGCTACGAAGACGACGATGGTTTCAACGATTATAGCGATTTGGACAGCGAGGATTATTAGTGTTTAGATCCAGGGCGCTGCCTTTCGATCCGCGCACGAATAAAATCGCGAGCTTGCAAAGCTTAAAATTTCATCACGGCGGGCTTTGCGAGGACTACGTCTCCGCTCTAAATCGAGATATAGCGGACACGCCGATACAAAACGCAGATCTTTTTACGATAATTACGCAGTCGTTCAAGGCCGCGCGCGACGAGGAGTGCGAGTTTTCGCAAATTTCAAAGCTTTATCAAATTTGCCTAGGTTTTAGCCATATTTTTAACAACGCCTCTGAAATTTACAACCACGATTTTTACTTCGACTGTATCGCGCAGCCAAGCGAGCCTAGCGGCGAGCTCGCGGACGCTTTAGCGCAGACTTTCGGCGAGATGGAAAATTTTAAAAGCGAGTTTCTAAAGCGCGCGCTGGGGCTTTTCGGTAGCGGCTGGTGCTGGCTTGCGTGCGACGAGCGCGGCGCGAATTTAGAAATCATCACGACGCAAAATGCGGACACGCCGATCGTGCGTGGTAAAATTCCGCTTTTAGCCTGCGACCTTTGGGAGCACGCCTACTACATAGATTATCAAAATGCGCGCAAATCCTACGTGGAGAGTTTCTTACGCTTTGCCGACTTCGGTTTTGCAAGCGATGCCTACTTTCAGGCGAAAGAGCAAGGACTTGACTCCGTGAGGCTCTACATCAGCGAGCTTCATCCCTCTGCCTCCTCGCGCTGCGATTGCGGCTGCTGCGGATAGATTTGAGCTTTTGCCGAGTAGATTAGAGAGTTGTAAAACGTTAGGTTCATTAATTACGCCGCGCGCTAAATTTCAAACGGCTACGTCTTTCAATGCCCGTATTTTGCCGCACGGATACTGCGCCATACAGCCTGCGGTGCTCTGCGAGCACTCACGGTCTACCGCGCTCTAAATTTACGTAAATTTAATTTTGAACCCATTTGGCGTCCGCGGATTAAAATTTAAGATTTTTTATCTGGAGTCCATATCGCTTCCGCTTACTACGCGCTAAATTTATAAGCGTCCATTGCCTCTCGGCGCCCGCATTCCGCCCTCAGATACTGCACTGCACGCACATTGAAATTTAACGCCCGAATAGCACGGCTTGCGAACCGTGGGCTAAATTTAACAAAATTTGATCGTTAAATTTTACTTTTTGGCGGTTAAAATTTTTAGTGTCGTTTCGGCTTGAAATTTCGCTTTAAATTTTTAAAAATTTGCGCTACTCCTAGAAAATAACTCGCTATGTCGAAAAGAAAAGCTATGCCGCGTCAGGCGATACATGCGCGCTATGTGTGCCAAAATACAGCGTGGAATTTTAACCGCATCGACTAAAATCGGGCAGCTGGCTGCGTTGCACGAAGTCCCGCTCGTTTAAAGAGTCAAGCCGTATTCGCGCACTGTATAAAGTTACACTTGCCCAAAGTACAAAGCTCAATCAAAATTCAAAGCCGCATCTGCCCGAAACGCAAAACACAAAAACTCAGCCGCTTAAAATTTTAAAATTTAGCCCGCTTTACTCCCTTGTTAGCCCGTTTTTATTGGATTTGTCGCTGATTAGCTTGCCCGCTTCGTCGTATTTTTTGGCGCGCACGAGCCTGCCGCGCTCAAACTCGCCCTCGGCTTCGAGTTTCCCGTCTGCGTAGTAGTGCTTCGCCGTACCCGTCTCGAGCCCATCCTTGAACGTCACTCTAGACTTGAGCGCGCCGTTTTCGTGATATGTTTCGTATAGCCCGTGTTTGCGCCCGTCTCTGAACATCACCTTCGCCGCAAGCGCACCGTTTGCGTAGTACTGCCGCGCCTCGCCCGTTTGGCTGTCGCGCTTGAACTCGTATTCGCCCTGCAGCGCGCCGCTTGCGTAGTATTCGCGTACGGCGCCGTCGCGCTCGCCGTCTTTGAAATTTTCGACTACGCGCGTCTTGCCGTCCTCGTAAAATAACTTCCAAACGCCCTGTTTGCTGTCGTCCTTGTATGCGCCAGTCTGCTTTAGCGCGCCGCTTTCGTAATACCATTTTTCCGTGCCTTGGCGCTTGCCCCCTTTGTAGCTCCGCTCCCCGCGCACTTTGCCGCTTTTGTAATAATCCACGTCCTTGCCGTTTCGCAGCCCGCCCTTATACGGATGGCGCGCGCTTACTTCGCCGCTTTCGTAGTAGTCGGTGAAAACACCCTCGCGCCTATCATTTTTATACGCGCCCTGCTGCTTTAGCTTGCCGCTTCCCTGATAATACAGCTTGTAAAAACCCTCGCGCTTGCCGGCTTTGTATTCGCTCTGTGATCTCAGCTTGCCGCCGTCCGCGTAGTAGCTCTTCGCGACGCCGTCGTACAGGCCGTTTTTTAGCGGATATTCGTTTGAGGGCTTATCTCTGCCGTCAAAGTAATCGCGCTCGCGCACTGCAGTGCCTTCCTTTACGTCGATCTCGCGGATTAGCGTGGGCGGTAGCGGCTTTGCCCTGGGATAGACGACGCCCATAAAGTTTACGTCGTAGAGGTCTTCTACGCTGTAGTACAGCACCTTGAGCGTCCCGCTATATGGCTTGTCCGCTACGAAATACAGACCGTTTTTTAGGACCGGCTCGGGCTTCATTACGATTTTTGGCTCCAGAGCTTGCGCGCCTAGCGCTAAAAACGGAAGCAGGAGCTTTAATGCGCTTATATTTAAAAATTTCACAACTTTAGCCTTTATATTTTATAAATTACTGCCAATTAAAGCTATTTTGAATTAATTTTTATTCTTTTGTTTTATAAAATCAATCAACCATTCTGGTAGTTGCTTCATTTTGGTTATAATTCCATCGCAGTCTATCAATTTATCAGAGCTTTTTGATTTATCTAAAAAATCACTCGGATTTTTAGAAATAATATTAATTGTAGAGGCCATTAATTCCTTTAGTAATTCTGGATTAGTTTCATTTAGATTAGATATTTGCTCTTTATAGCTAGCATAGGAACTCGCAACTGCAACCTTATGAGCATATTCTTGCTCTAGCCTCATGGCTTCTTTGCGTCTATTTGAGCAAAAGATGGCAAGCCAGATAAAAGGTAAAGCCATAGTTATTTTTGAAAAAAATCCAAAAATCATAATGTAAATTTTATCACTAGGTATTATGGATACATTATAAGTTTTATTTACTCCGCCTTTTATTTGGGATAGTTCTGTAATTACTGCGCTAATATCCTTATTTAAAATTTCATTTACTCCAATAAAAGTCCATGCGGCAACAGCGGCTATCGCAATTATACTTAAAATAAACCCAATATCCCACCTTCTAACAGTTTTGCTAATTGCATCTCCTTGTTGTTTATATGAAGATGATAAGCTTGCATTTGTAGCTTTTTCGTTTAAATCTTTAATGATTTTATCATATTCATCGAAGCGTTGTTTCATGGTATTTTCATATTCATCTAAATTTTCAAACATATTGTCAAGTTTTTGTTCTAAGCCTCCACTGCGAACATTATCATTTAGTTCGCCGAAAATCCTTATATGAAATTTTCCTATTTCTTCTAATTTTTGCGAATTTTCGATAATTTTTTCTTTAGTTGCTTCCATATCCTGGGTTATTTTATTTCTTGCATTTTCTATTTCTTGCTGTATAGATATATCTTTATTTTCTTGTCTAACCACCAAATGAGTTCTAAAATTTTCTATCTCATTACAGTATCCGCAAATTTCATCATATTTTTGTGCAAATTTGTCATTGGCAATACTGAATTTTTGTATAGAATTCTCAACATCTGCTATTTTATTTTTTATCTCATCTAATTTTAAATCATCCAATGATGTCTTTATGGCATCATTGTATCCCGCAATCATCCCCATAATGGTTGATTCTGCTTGATCTTTTGGAATATATATGGTTGAATATTTAGCTAATATTATTAAGGCATTGTCTACAATGGTAGTCAAATGCCCCATACTTCTATTCCAATCGACAAAGCAGTTTTGAAATTCTCCGAAAAAAGCATTCGGAAGTAGATTTTCATCCAATAAATTTACATATCTTTCTATATAAATTAACGCTTCTTTATTTCTAGCAAATTCTTGCGTTTCGTTTTCTGATATAGATTTAATATCTAATGTATTAACCGCTTCTTTTAACTGCTTGAAACTATCTAAAGAATTACTGATTTTTGACATTTATTTTCCTTGTGATAATAGTTATACCTAAAATTTTAGCACCATTTTAATTATACATTTCTTTTGAGTGCTATATAAAATTAATAAATTTGCCAAATTAAGTCATTTTTAACACATCTGCGACGATCGTCCACTCGAGCACTAGCCTTTCAAAACTAAAATTTGCATTCGCGGGGCTTGTGGATGGCAGCTTGACGGGCTCTTTGCCGGTTGCGTTTAAAATTTGAGTTTTTAGATGTTTTTCGCAGATTTCATGCGCCTTGCCGCCGTTTGCGAACACCTGCACGATGCGCGCTCCGCTAAAGATCGGTTCTAAATTTGCGGGCTCGACGGCGGTCATTTTGGCGTCGCTCGAGCCCTTTATCTCGCAGCAGATCGCCGCGTCGTAGATGGCGATGCCGTGGGCGAGCAGGAATTTTATCTTTTCATCCGTGCTCGCAGGCGGCGGCGCGTTTAAAATTTGCGCCAGCACCCGCCAGAAGCGATTTTGCGGATTTGCGTAGTAAAAGCCAAATTTACGAGAAACGACGGAGGGAAAGGAGCCGAGGATTAAAATTTTAGAATTTTTATCAAAAATCGGCTTAAAAGGGTGGCTCTGGCTCATTTTACGCCTGCTTTGTATTCGCCGAAAACGCCCGCCGGAGCGCCATAAATTTATCTTTCATTTTCGCTTTATATCCCCCAAATACCCGAATTTCGCCCGTAAAGCAGCTTGGAACCGAAGTTGCACGGCGGCAAAGATTTGGCGCACTCGCTGCATAGCGCCGCGCGGTAAAAATTCTACTGAGCCTGCCGCGACGCTCGACTTGGGTCTAAATTTCAGCTTCCCAAAATCCCAAATCAGAGCCTTCGCGACTAAATTTAAAGTCTCGCAGCGGCAAAATTTTAACCCTCGCGGCAGTTAAAATTCCGTCCGCCGCCGCAACTACCGCCGAAACGCTACGCGCTAAATTTTAGGTACCGAGATTACGCGCACGAGCTCGCCTTTTTTGAGCTCTTTTACTTCGAGCGGCGCGACGAGCAGGACGCTATCGTCGTCTAAATTGTTCAAAATCGCGCTGGAGCCTTGCTTTTTGCTTTGCAGGCTAACAAAAAGCTGCCCGTCTCTGTTTTGCAAGACGGCGGGCATAAACTCAAGCCACGGCGTCTTTTTTACGTAGTCGTGATCCAAGATTGCGCTAAATTCGGTGTTTTCGCGCACGCCGAAGGATCTTTGCAAATATATGCGCAAAAACAAAATGCACGTAATAAGCGCTGAGAGCGGGAAGCCCGGGAATGCGAAGATATATTTTTCGCCGGTTTTGGCTACGCGCACGTGGCGGCCCGGTTTGATCGCCGCGCCCTTTACGATGAGCTCAAATTTTGATTGTAGCGTGCTTTGCACGAAGTCATAGTCCCCGACGCTCACTCCGCCGCTGGTTAGAAGTATGTCGGTGCTCTGTAAAGCCGATAATATCGCGCCTTCCAGCTCTTTTTCGTCATCGCGTACTAGAGGCATTATCATCGCTTCGCAGCCTAGCTGCGTTACTAAATTTGCAAGCGCGATGTGGTTGGAGCTGTAAATTTGAGCGTCGTTTTCGAGCCTCTCGCCCAGATCCTTAATCTCGCTACCAGTGGCAAGGATCGCTACTTTTGGGCGGACGAATACGCTTATGTGAAATAGCCCTAGCTCTGCTAGCAGCGCGATCTGTGAAAATCCGAGCTTCGTGCCGCTACGAAGCAAAAGCTCGCCCTCGCGGTAGCTCTCGCCCGCCGCGCGCACGGCAAAGCCCGCCGCGACAGGCTTTGCGACGATAATTTCGCTGCCTTGCACCTGCACGTTTTCGATCGGCAGAAGCGTGTCGCTGCCCTCGCACATGAGCCCGCCGGTGAAGGTTTTGACGCACTCGCCCGCCTTTGCCGCGGCGCCAGGCATTTTGCCTGCAGGCGTCGTGCCGACGATCTTAAATTTAGCTCCCTCGCTCAGATCCGCGCCCTTTAGCGCGTAGCCGTCCATCGCGGCAGTCGGGCGGCGCGGGGTGCTAAAAGGCGCTGCGACGTCGCTTGCCAAAATACGCCCCAGCGCCTGCGTGATCGCGACTTTTTCGATGCGCGAGGACTTTTGCACCGTGTTTGCGAAGCGCTCCATCGCGCTTTCAAATTTTTCAAATTCCATCATTTGCCTCCTACGATTTTATAAATTTGATCTTCATTTATCAGTTTCGAGTTAAATTTCACAACGAGTTCGCCATCGGTCTCGTAAATTTCAATAATGCCCTTTACGCCCTGTAGTGTGGAAAAATCGCCGCCTTTAGGAAAGTATAAATTCTTAAAAAGTTTTGGATCGCTCAGCCTAGAAAGTAGCACAAGCCAGATCACACCCAAAACCGCGACGCCAATGCCTAGCGCTTCGATGCCAATTTTGCCAAAAAGTGCGCCGCCGCATAGCCCGCCCAAAAAACTGCCAAAAAATCCGAACGAATTAAAAATTCCAAGCGCGGCGCCTTTTTGAGCGACTTTGGCAAATTTGGACGCAAGGCTTTGCATAATGGGCTCATGCGCGTTAAATCCCACGAAAAAGAGCATCACACCCACCACGAAAGCGCTCGCCCCGCTAGCAAACGCAAAAATCAAATACGAAGCGATGAAAAAGCAAATGCCGATAAGTAGAATTTGCTTAGCTAGCGCGCGCTTTTCGCCTAAAGCACCGCTCGCGCCCATCGCGGTAAAGCCGAAAATAGCGCCTAGAGCATAAATTTTGGTCAAATCACTTTTGGAAAGTCCGAATTTTTGCACGAGCAAAATTGGAATTAGAAAAAATGCTGCCGTCATGAAAGCTTTTTGAAAAAAATTCGTTAAATTCATAAGCATTAAATTTTTGTCACTCAAAAGTGAGCCGAGCGGGACCTTTTGGCGCAGGGAGCGGATATGCGGTTCGGTAGGTACTACGAAAAAAAGCAGCATCAAACATAAAAGCGTAAGCGCCGAACTTAGATGAAATAGGCTGGCAAGCCCAAATTTGGCGCTTAAAAGCGGACTTAAAATCATTGCGACACCAAAGCTCACGCCTATCATCGCGCCCATTACCGCCATCGCCTTACCGCGCTCTTCCTCCCGCGTAAAATCGCTAATTAGTGCGGTAGCTACGGCTCCTACAGCACCGCAGCCTTGCAAAAAACGCCCAAAAATCATCGTATAAATGCTCTCGCTAGCCGCGCAAACGCAAGCGCCCACGATAAAAAGTGCCAGTCCTATCGCAAGGGTTTTTTTACGTCCGATCTTATCGCTTAGCACTCCAAATGGCGTTTGCAAAATCACTTGCATAATCGCATAAATTCCAAAAAGTAGCCCCACTAGGCTTTCGTTTGCGCCGTGCAAGCTCAACGCATACAGGCTAAGCACGGGCAGCAAAATAAATAATCCAAAAAACCTCGTAGCGATGATAAAACTAAGCGGAAGGACGCTTTTTAGCATAATCTTAGACCTCAAATAATATGAAATTTGTGCCGATTATAGCCAAAAATCGTAACGAATTCTTTGATTTTGGGTAAAATGGCGGCTTAAATTTAAGGAGCGAGGATGAAAATTTTACTTGCGACGAGCAACAAAAATAAAGTAAAAGAGATAAAAGAATTTTTCACGGAATACGACGTGTGTGCGCTCCGCGAGGTGCTGGATCCTTTTGAGATCGACGAGTGCGGCACGAGCTTCAAACAAAACGCGCTGATTAAGGCCCGCGCCGTGTATGAAGCGCTAAAAAGTAAAAATTTGCAGAGCGAATTTTTTGTGCTAAGCGATGATAGCGGTATCTGCGTGGACGCGCTGGGCGGAGCTCCGGGGATATTTTCGGCGCGCTTTAGTGGAGCGAGTGCAACGGATGCGAGCAATCGCGAGAAATTAGCCGCTAGCCTACGCGCGCTAGGGCTAGAGGAGAGCCCTGCGCATTATACCGCGGCGATCGCGCTAAAATGCGCTCTGGGCGAGTTTTGTACGCACGGCTTCATGCACGGCACGGCGATAACGCAGCAGCGCGGGCAAAACGGCTTCGGATACGACTTTATGTTTATTCCGCGCGGATTTGACTGCACGATCGGGGAGCTGCCCGCTGAGGTGAAATTTAAAATTTCGCATCGCACGAAGGGGCTGGCGCTGATGCAAATTTTATTGAAAAATTTAGAAAAACAGATGAGATTCGCTAAATTTCATTAAATTTAGAGCCGTAAAAAGCGGAATTTAAGAAAAAATATATATAATACGCTTTTCATTCAATCCACGAAAATCTTCGGAGCGTAGCGCAGGCTGGTAGCGCATCTGGTTTGGGACCAGAGGGTCGAAGGTTCGAATCCTTTCGCTCCGACCATTGTGGTGAGTTTAGCTCAGTAGGTTAGAGCATCAGATTGTGGTCCTGAGGGTCGTGGGTTCGATTCCCACAACTCACCCCACTTTATGCGCTCGTAGCTCAATTGGATAGAGCAACAGACTTCGGATCTGTAGGTTGAAGGTTCGACTCCTTTCGAGCGTACCACTGATTTGATATTTTGCGCTCATAGCTCAGTTGGATAGAGCAACGGCCTTCTAAGCCGTAGGTCAGAGGTTCGAATCCTCTTGGGCGTACCATATTAAGCTCATATTAAGAGGTTTTTGGCTAATATGCGTTTTCTTTTTTGCGGATGTGGTGAAATTGGCAGACACACCAGACTTAGGATCTGGCGCCTCACGGCATGAAGGTTCAAGTCCTTTCATCCGCACCATCCACATTCTACGTGTTCCGGATTAGCTCAGCGGTAGAGTAGGCGGCTGTTAACCGCTTGGTCGCTGGTTCGAATCCAGCATCCGGAGCCATATATACTCAAAAATTCCTTTAGACCCCTGATTTTATCGATGTTTAAAGAGCTTTAAGTTTTCTTGGCTTTATAAAAATTTGTTTCAGAAATTTTTTAATATTCTAATTTCTCGTTATGCTTTCTAAGCAATCTAGAATACCTTATTATAAAATTTAAAATTCTCATTTTGTAAATAAATTTGATAAAATTTAGCCATTTCTTGATTATAATCAATTTTTTTGCCTAAATAAAATCTTAAAATTATCAACTAAATTTTTTTACAAAGGATTTCTATGAGCGACAATCTAGAGATGTTCTGTCATCAGTGTCAAATGAGCGCGCCCGAGGGCTGCGGCGCAAAGGGCCAAAGCAAAGGCACCTGCGGCAAAACCTCGACGCTAGCGTTACTTCAAGACACTATGGTTTTCGGACTTAAGGGGCTTAGCGCCTACCGCCACCACGCGCACGAGCTCGGCGCCGATACTAGCGCGGTCGATACCGTTATGGCGGACACGCTGTATTTCACGCTGACGAACTCAAATTTTAACTTTGACGAGCATATCGCGCAGCTGATGGCCGTCGGAAGCGCAGGCGTGCAGATGATGGATATCTTAAGCGAGGCGCATACCGCAAAATTCGGCGTACCAACCCCGGTTAAGGTAAGCCAAAACAAGGTCGAGGGCAAGGCGATTTTGGTTAGCGGACACAACCTACACGCTCTTGAGGCGCTACTAAAAGCGACTGAGGGCAGGGGCATCAATATCTACACCCACTCCGAGATGCTTCCTGCGCACGGTTACCCGGAGCTTCGCAAGTATCCGCATCTAAAGGGCAACGTCGGCAAGGCGTGGTTCGATCAGACCAAGCTTTTTAACGAATTTAAGGGCGCTATTTTGATGACCACGAATTGCATCGTGCCGCTTCGCTCGTCCTGTAGCTACGCAGACAGGCTGTTTGGCTACTCTATCGCGGGCACGGACGGCGTCAAACATATCCAAAACGACGATTTTACGCCGCTTATCGAGTGCGCGCTTGCGTGCGGCGACGTGAGTATGGACAGCGACGAGAGCTTGGTGACGGGCGGACACTACAAGACGATTTTAAGCCTCGCGCCGCAAATTTTAGACGCGATCAAATCTGGCAAAATCCGCCGCTTTTTCGTCATCGCGGGCTGCGACGCGCCTGGCAAAGGACGAGAGTATTACCGCGAGCTAGCGCTTAGCCTGCCGAAAGACTGCGTGATTTTGACCTCCAGCTGCGGCAAATTCCGCTTCAATGACGTGGATTTTGGAACCGTGCCCGGCACCGAGCTTCCGCGCTATATCGATCTAGGCCAGTGCAACGACAGCAACGGCGCGGTCAAGATCGCTCTGGCGCTTAGCGAGGCTACGGGCATTGCGGTAAACGACCTGCCGGTCTCGATCGTGCTGATGTGGATGGAGCAAAAGGCGGTCATCATCCTGCTTGCGCTATTTAGCCTGGGCGTTAAGAATATCAACGTGGGCCCTACGGTGCCTGAGTTTTTTAACGACGAAATTTTGGGCTTTTTGGTGCAAAATTTCGGCCTTCGCCTAATAAGCGGCGACGCGCAGGCGGATCTGAAATACTTCCTGGGCGAATAAATTTCATAGAGAGGCAAATCGGGTAAATTTAATTCGGCAAAGCTCCGTTTTAAATTTACCCTTTATATAGCGCTTTTAGCGGAGCTAGCGATCCGCTCCGCGGCTATTTTGCGCCCGACGCTCATATTTAAATTTCACGACTATGCCGTCCTTCTTAATTTAAATTTTAAAATTATATAATCTCACTAAATGCTTCGCAGAAGTTAATCAAACGGCTTTAAATTTTCGCCGTTAAATTTCAAAATACTCACGATTATGCAAGCGGTGACGAGTGATATATTGTGAAAATTACGCCTAGCAAAAGCACTCACTTTATAGCTTTGCCACATAATTAAGGTCGTGCGGCATCGCGTAGAAGTCTTTGCGCCGCAGACTCTTTAGGTCGGAACGATTTTAGCGATTCGGACGCTTCACATAAATGATTTACGATATCTCCTACTTTTTCGTCCGTCGTACCAAGACGCGCCCGGTCGCCGAGCCTGCAGGCTTTTTCGTAATAGAGTGCCGCTTCCTGCATTTCCTCTATACCGATTTGATACTCTGCATACAATCCGCAAGCCGCCCATTCTCCACCTATGCCATCGCATCCCTTTTTATAAAGCTGCGCGGCTTGCGCCATATTTTGTTTGGCGCCCTTTCCCTCTTGATACATCATACCAAGTTGCAAGCAACTCTCTTTATGCTTGCCTGTGCAAGCTTTGCCTAGGAATTCTGCAGCTTTGCCTAGATAAATCTCAGGCGTCAGATTATCTGATCGCTCGGCTTCTTTCAGATACGATGCGGCGGCGGAGGCGCAGGAGTCGGCGCGTCCTGCTTCGCAGGCGATTTCATCTATTTTAGTTCCCAAACCGCCGAACGCTGCATAGCCCAACAGCACTAAAGTTAAAATCATCTTTTTCATTACAACTCCTCATATAAATTTAAAATCACCTCAGCGGGCAGCTTTTTCGCAAGATTTTTGCAGTATCTTGTTAGAATCGATACTTATGATTTTTTTTGCCCAATTTGCACGCCTTGTCGTAGTATCGCATCGCCGCTCTTTGATCGTCGCTCTCTATTAGAGGCGTATATCGCGCAAGACACCCAGTTCTCCTCAGAATCACAAGATATTCTATACTCTTCGGCGATTTTCGCTTTAATTACGTCCTGCACAGCTCTTAAATTTTGCGCTTCAAGCTCAGCAGGTCTGCTGCAAAATTGCTTTATCCCATCGTTAAATGCGGGGTTATTTTGCAATGCGGGATCCGAGATATTTTTGCCAAGCTCGCAGGCCTTTTTATAGTATTTCGCCGCTTCTTTATTATCCTTTCCCTCCATAAATAAGGCAAATAACCCGCAAGCGAGTATATCGCCCTTGCTATCGCAATCTTTCTTGTGTTGCTCGGACGCCTTTGCTAAATTCGCGTTATCGCCGTCCATAACAGCCGCCAAAGTGCAGCTCTCTTTATCGCCCATATCGCATGCCTTTTTAAAGAACTCGAGAGCTTTTTTATCATCTTTTGTTACCTCTTTTCCTTCAAAATAAAACCCTCCTAATCCAAAGCAGCCACGAGCATAGCCGCCGTCGCACGCTTTTTTATAAAATTTAAAGGCTTTTGCCAAATCTTGCTTTACGCCGAGATCGCCTAATACAGGGATATTTTCATATATCATACCGAGAGTAGCGCAGGCTTCCTCATACTTCACGGTTCCATTTTCATTCGTGAAATCTTTACCGCTTTCGCAGACCTTTACCAATGTATTTATTTGCTCATCCGTAAGCTCTTTTACCTCCTCGGCAAACATAAATGAGCTTAAAAAAGCTAAAGCTAAAATGATTTTTTTCATTTCTTCCTCCTTAAAATTTTTCGTATTATTTCATTTTTCGTTGCCAGATACTGTCATTTAATGGCATTAAATTTTATTGCTCTATTTGTTTTTAAAAATTTAGCCGAAAGTATACCTCCTCCTTAATAAGCGCAAAAATATACGATTGCCATGTTTTACAGCCTGCGTACGGTAGTCGCATCAATATCTAATTTTCAATCTATGACTTACTGGCGCTATGAAATTTTATAGCGCCTAATACCGACGAGCTCTTGATATACTCAAAAATTCTAAAATTTTTTAAGAGTCGATGTGCGAAATTTAAAAAGCTAATTTTTAAAGTAAAATTATTTTAAAAACTTAATTTATAATTTAAGCTTTTTAAAGCCACGAAATTTGAACGCTCTTTTAAAAATAGAAAAATAAAATTTCGCTCTGTAACTTGTAATTTCATTTTAAGACCGAAAAATTCGCAATTTTTAATGCTAAAATTCCATAAATCTTTCATTCATTTCACATTAAATGAGAGAAAATGAAAAGACGCGAATTTTTAAAAGGCGTTGCCGCGAGTGCGGCAGGTGCGGCGAGTGCAAACGCTACTAGCGTCATCAGCGACGATCTGATGAATAGCGAGGATGCGCCGATCACCGCCTCGCATTTCGGCGCGGTTAGGGCTCTTAGGCGAAACGGTAAATTTGAAGGCGTTTTAAGCGCAAGCGAGATCGATTTTTTCCCGATCAGCCTTACTCAGGGGCTTGCGGCGCGCACATACGACGCTACGCGCATCGCGCGACCCTGCGTACGAAAAGGCTATCTAGAAAAAGGCTGGCAGAGCGACAAAAGCATGCGCGGCAAGGACGAGTGGATCGAGATTAGCTGGGATGAAGCGTATAAACTCGTAGCGGACGAGCTAAAGCGCGTACTTAAAGACCACGGCGCAAGCTCGATTTACGGCGGCAGCTACGGCTGGTACAGCGTCGGCAGCGTAAATAACCCGCAAACCCTGCTCGGTCGCATGCTAAATATCATCGGCGGCTACACTACGAGAAAGCTTAACTACTCGTGCCACTGTATAAGCGCGATAACCCCGCACATCAGCGGAACGGACGAGGCCAACGCCTTGCAAACCGCGTGGCCTACGATCCTAAAGCATAGCGAAGCGGTGCTCATCTGGGGTGCCGATCCGATCAATACCAATCAGATCGCGTGGGCGGTGCCCGATCACGAGAGCTATTTGTATTTCGCAAAGCTAAAAGAGCAGATGCAAAAGCGCGGCGTAAAGGTGATCACGATCGATCCGGTCTATAATAACACCGCTAAATTTTTAGGTTCTGAGCACATCTCTATCAACCCTACCACCGATGTTGCGATGATGATGGCGATATGTTATGAGATGATGGTGCAAGGGCTTGCTGATGAGAAATTTCTTAAAAAATACACTCACGGTGCGGAGGAATTTAAAGCCTATCTTAGAGGCGAAAGCGAAGATGGGCTCAAAAAAGACGCGGCGTGGGCGTCTAAAATTTGCGGCGTGAGCGAGGATGAGATCAAAGGCTTGGCTAAAATTTTAGGCAGCAAGCGCACTATGATAATGTGCGGCTGGGGTCCGCAGCGCGCTCATCACGGCGAGCAGTTTCACTGGATGGCGACGGTGCTTGCCGCTTTCGTGGGCCAAATCGGGCTTGCGGGCGGCGGATACGGCTTTGGCTATCATTACAGCGACGGCGGCTGCCCTAGCCCCGCAGCTCCTGTAGGAAGCGCGCTAAGCCTCACAAGCGGCGCGGCGACTACCTCTTCGGCTTTCCCGGGCTTAGGCAGCATGAGTATCGTGCCTGCTAGCGAGGGCGAGTGGAAAAACCGCGACAACATCGCAATCCCCGTCTCGCGCATCGTCGATTGCATCAACAATCCCGGCAAGGAGATAGATTTCAACTGCAAAAAGATAACCTATCCCGACATCAAGCTTGCTTACTGGGCGGGCGGCAACCCGTATCTGCACCACCCTGATACGAATTTGCTCGCGCGCACGTTTGAAAAGCTCGACACCTTCATAGTCCAAGAATGTTTCTGGACGGCTAGCGCGCGCATGGCCGATATCGTTCTGCCCGCTACTACCGAGCAGGAGCGCGACGACATAACCAAGTCGCATACTAATAAATTTATCATCGCTATGCATAAGATCGCCGAACCTTACGAGCAGGCGCAAAACGACTATAAAATTTACTGCGAAATTCTAAAGCAGTTCGGCGAGAAGGAATATATGGCGTTTAGCGAGGGCAAGAGCGAGATGGAGTGGATCAAGCAATTTTACGACGCTTCGAAGAAAAAAGCGGACGCATCGAAGATAAAGATGCCGGAATTTGAGGAGTTTTGGAAAAAGGGCTTCGTGAAATTTGAAATTCCAAAGCACGCCTACGAATACGTAGCGATGGAGGAATTTAGAAAAAATCCTATCATAAATCGTCTCGGAACGCCGTCGGGAAGGATCGAGGTCGTCTCGAAAAAGATCGCCAAAGCAGCGCTAGACGACTGCCCGAGCCATCCAACTTGGATGGAGCCGATGGAGTGGCTGGGAAACGCGCAAAAGACGCAAAAGTATCCGCTAAATTTAATAACCCCGCATCCGAAATACCGCCTGCACGGGCAGCTAAACAACACTTGGCTACGAAGTCTAGAAGAAATCGACGGTCGCGAGCCCGTGTGGATGCACCCAAAAGATGCCGAAGCAAGAGGACTTAAAAACGGCGACGTAGTTAGGGTTTTCAACGATCGCGGCGCCACGCTTGCGGGGCTCATCGTCACCGAAAACATAAAGCAAAGCGTCGTGAGGATGCAAGAGGGCGGCTGGTGGGATCCGCTCTTTAGCTCTAGCGGCGATATGTGCGTTCACGGCAACGTAAACGTGCTGGTGCCAAACGAGCCCAGCTCGAAGCTTGCGTGCGGCAACCAAGCCACCGCGCTAGTTCAGATCGAGAAATTCCAGGGCGAGCTTCCGCCGCTTGCGGTATTTTCACAGCCGAAATTCGGCAAAAGGAGCTAGCGATGAGACAAAATTTTAAAATTTACGCGCTCGGGCGAGGTCAAATTTCATCGCCTCACTCAGTTAGAATTTCATCGTCCGGTGCAGATAGAATTTCATGCGAAACGGATAAAATTTGCGCACCCGAGCGAGGTAAAATTTTATCCAAAGCGCTAGCGGCGTTTTTACTCGCAGCAGCTTGCCATTTGGGCGCGGCGGATCTTTTCGTCGCGGCTCAAACCCCGCTTCTAAACAAAGCGGGCGGCAAGGAGATCGCCAAGCTGCACGTAGGCGCGAAGCTGCAAGTGCTAAAGGACGGCAAGGACTACGTGCAGGTGCGATACGCGGGCTTCGTGCCCGAGGGAAGCAACGTAAGCTACGCGAGGCTTGGAATTTTGGAGCAGGATTTGCAAGCGCAAAATGCAAAGAGCCTAAAGACACTAAAGACCGTGAAGGACGACTACGATAACGAATGGGCGAACGTCACTATCGACGGCTACGTCGCGAAGCTCGCCGTGACGGACGACGCGGCTAAAATTTACGACGCGGGCGAAAATCTATTCAAAGAGCGATGCGGCAGCTGTCACGCGCTGCACGGATACGACGAGTTTAACGTCAATGTCTGGCCCAGCGTGGTCGAGACGATGATACAAAACTCGGGGTTGCAGCCCGACGAATACGAGACGCTCGTGCGATTTTTGCAAAGCAAGGCACCTGTAGAGTGAAATTCAAGGCGTTTGCTATTTACGCAGCGGGTGGAATTTATCGTCTAAATCTCGCCCGCTAAGTAAACTTAGAATTTTAATGCTCGAGGCGGAATTTAGTTTTAAAATTTAAAAAGTAAAGCTCTGCCCAGGAAATTTCGGCTATGGAATTTTGCGCTAGCGCCCTTTTGCGCGGGTAAGCTCATTCGCCACGGCCTAAATTTCGCCTACGGAATTATGCACGGAGTTCTGCTTGATTTCGCGCAGTAAAATTCTACCGCTACGCGATAAATAATAGAATTTTTCACAATATTTGCTGTAAAATTTCACGCTCGGTGCGCATTTTGCCTATATCACAAAACGCAGCAGCCGCAAAATTTCACGCGGCAGCTTTCCACCGCAGATGGAATTTCACCGCGCAAATTTTAAAAAGTTCGGATTTTTAAAGCGAAATTTCAAATAAAATTCGTGCCATAAACCATCGCGTGAATTCTATACCAAAAAACCATAACTGCGCGACATCAATACGGATTTTAATCTAAATTTTACTCATAAATTTTAAGATTATTTTATAAGCGCATGGCGCACGGTTCGCAGGAATAAAATTTTAAGCAGATTTTGTGCAAAACTTCAAAATGTAGCTCAAACTCGCAAACAGATAAATTCGCTGTAGCCTTGCGTTTAGAATTCAGCACTAGTGATAAATTTCGCATCTTTACGTCGGTGAAAATTTTAAAATTTTATGCAGGAGATAAAATTATAAGCCCGCGCAATGCATGAATTCTAAAATTCCACATCGCCTATAGAATTCCACGCCTCACACGACACATAAATTTTGAAATTTTAAAATTTCACGCAGCAGATAAAATTTAGGAATTTTTTATGGTAAAATTTTAAAGCTCTACCACAAATCCTCTGTCCGCGCGGCGAGTTCCAAATCCGTCTAAAACTTAGATTTTCCTCACCAGCTCAGGAATTATCGCTTCGAAATCGACCCCTTCGTATCCGTTGCGCTCCTCGTCGCTCATCGTTTCTTTGATAGTGCTGACGACGAAGTCCGCAGCGATGCGAACCGCCGTTTCCAGCGACTTGCCACGCATTATCGCGCCGAAGGCTACGGCTGCGAAAATATCGCCGGTGCCGTTAAATTTAACCGGCAGCAGCTCGTGAAAATATTCATTCGTCCTGCCCGTGCGCGCGTCGTAGCTGAAAACTCCGCACTGATCGGCGATGTAGCCGATGCCCTTTAAAATAACCTGTCTAGCGCCCAGCTCTCTAAGGCGCGCAAGCAGATCCATGATGAAATCCCTATCTGCGTCCTCTCGGTACGGCACGCCCGTGATCGCGCAGGCCTCGGTGATATTAGGCGTGATGACGTCGGCCTGGGCGCACAGAAGCGCCATCATACGAGCAAAATCCTCGTTAAAGCCCGGATAAAACACGCCGTTATCGCCCATACACGGATCGACCAAAATGGTCTTGCCCGCGCCGCCGAAGCTCGCAAATAGCTCGCCCATAATCTCGATCTGTGCTGCCGAGCCCAAAAAGCCCGTGTAGATGCCGTCAAACACCACTCCGCGGTCTTTCCAGTGCGCCATGATCGCGCGTATCTGCGAGCTTAGATCGCAAAAGGTGTAGCCCGAAAAGCCCGTATGCATCGATAAAACCGCCGTAGGGATCACACTCGTGCTCATCCCCATCGCGCTAAGTATCGGCAATGCAACGGTCAGCGAAACCTTGCCCACGCAGGATATATCTTGAACGGTAAGAATTTTTTTCATCACAATTCCTAAAATTTTTGGTTCTATTTTACCGCTATTTATATTAAAAAGGCGAATTTAAATAAAATTTACTCTACGAATAGTCTAAATTTATAATATTTTTGGCGTTTTTCCGCTAAATTTTAAGCTGGGTTTGCCGTAAATTCGGCACTCAAAAAATCAAAAAAGGCAAAAAATGATAACCGCAAAGGCTCTTTACGCATCCGCTCGGCTTAGATCGCTACCTCTTAGCGTCTCGGGCGTGTTGCTCGGTAGCGGCACGGCATACAGCGCGGGCGTATTTAGAGCGGATATTTTCGCGCTGGCGCTACTTACGACGCTACTGTTTCAGGTGCTAAGCGACTACGCCAACGACTACGGCGACGCGGTAAAAGGCACGGACGACGAGGGCAGATTGGGGCCGCGCCGCGCGATCCAAACTGGGCAGATGAGCGCCGAGCAGATGAAGCGCGTCATAGTCGTTACGGCTCTGCTTTCGGCGCTTTGCAGCCTCGCGCTAAGCGTTTTGGCGTTTGGCGAGCGGTTTTATCTCGTGGCTCTATTTTTGGCGCTAGGCGGCGCGTCGATATTTGCTGCGATCCGCTATACCGTGGGCGCCGGTGCATACGGATATAAGGGACTTGGCGACGTTTTCGTATTTTTGTTTTTTGGACTACTAAGCGTGCTGGGCTCGTACTTTTTATACGCGCGATCGCTTGATACGGCACTGCTGCTACCTGCATGCGCATGCGGCATGCTAAGCACCGCCGTGTTAAATCTAAACAACATGCGCGACATCCAAAACGACGCGCTCAAGGGCAAGCATACGATCCCCGTTCGTATCGGACTGCGCGCGGCTAAACGCTACCACTACGCGCTGATCGCGGGCGGAGCGGGGCTAATGCTCTGCTACTCGTTTTTGCGCGGCGAGCCTGGCGTAAAACTACTCTACATAATTAGCTTTGCGCCGCTTATTAGGCACCTATTTTTCGTTTCGCGGGTGCGGGAGTGTCGCGACTTCGACGGACAGCTAAAGGTCGTCGCGCTCTGCACGTTTGCGATGTCGGCGCTGTTTTTCGTCGGGGAAATTTTGGCCTAAATTTAAATGCCGCGCAGATAAAATTTACGTCGGCACCGCAGCAAAGTCCTCTCGCGCAAAAGCGCTTTGTGCGAGTTCTCCTAATCTTGCAATCAACCTGCTTGTCGCACAGCAAAGCGTCTGCGGCAAGCTCGCTCAATGAAAACGTCCATAGCATATCTCTGTCCGCCTGATGGCTACCGCAATAAAATTTAAGGGGGTAATACCGCTCTTAAGTCCATACAAGCCCCGTCACACCACGCTTTAATTGCCGTTTTGACGGCGAGTTGCCCGCCTTTTGCGTCAAATTTAAAAACTAGAGCATTAATTCTACAAAAGGCCCGCGTGTTTGGCGCGGTGGGCTTTGTGCTTATTGCACGGCGGCAGTTCGCACCGCAAACGTTGCTTTAGCCCTACTTTTGAGCCCTCGCGCCGCTAAAATTTTACTAAATTTTACGCACCGCTTCTTTGAAATGACGCTTACGGCGCAGGGTCTCTCCGCGGTGCGGCGCCCTAAAATTCGAAGCGATCCTGCACATTATTTAAAACCTCGCAATCGCAATACCCGCCATTTTGCTCGCAAAAGTCCAAAACCGCCGCCTCATTCGGCACGCGGCGAGCTCGCAAAATCCAGTATGAGCCTATGCGTGCCGTCGCAGTCGCGATGCGCCAAGCTCTAGCCCAAGAACTCAAATAGCCCCTCAAACTCCGCCCTATTCATAGACAGGCTCTTTTCAAATGCATCTCGCTGCCGCTACGCCGCGAGCTTTTTGAGTTCCTTTTTTCTAGATTTTTCCACTCTTTCTCCTTTGCTGCGCCGCCTTGCCGCACGAATATCCTTTGGGCGCATTAACCTCATACCCGTCGTCCCCCGCCCTCAAGCGGAATGCAAATTTCATCCAAACCGTGCACTAGCTCGTCTATACCGAAATAACGCTTATTAATTTTAGCAGAGCGAAATTATAGCAAAAGCAGAGCGCGAAATCGCAAATCCGATGATTAAATTTTATCTAGAATAAAGAGCTATGTTTTCGGCTAAATTTTGCCGTACCGAGGGATAAAATTTGCCGAATTCGGATGAAATTCTATCGAGTAGATGTGTAGAATTTGACCATAAACTAAAACAAAAGCGGCCGCGCTCGAAACACGGCCGCTAAATTTTAAAATTTTACTTCTCAAACGCCTTTTCTAGGCTAAACGGAAACGCCTGATAGCCCATCGCATTGGTCATTTTGATTTCGATTGACGGCTCTTTTGCGCCCCATTCAAACTCGTTGATATGCGGGCTAGGTACGCCGACCGGACGACCTTTGGCGATGTCAAACTGCATGCCCGCAACCGCCGAGTAAACCATCACGCTATCAAGGTCGTCTTGATACTGCGCTAGCGAAGTGACAGAGCTGTACCACTCGCTGCCGCGCTGTTTGCCGTACTCCCAGACCTGCTCGACGGTTTTAGCTTTTTCGTCGATTTTATAAACGACCGCGCGGGAGTATTTCATACCCGCCATCGCAGGTTGCTCCATGCCGCGAGTGTCGCCGTTGTCAAAGACGGTTAGATACACGACGCCCTTTTTAGACTTGCTATCGATACGGAAGGCCGTATGCTGCGTCCACTGCCAGTCAAATCCGCCCCTCTCGCTCTCGTAGCCCGGGCATTTTGAGTACTCGTCCTCGCAGACGATCTTTTTGCCGTTTTTATCGACGGGCTGGAGCAAATAGCCTTTAAATTCGTCCTTCCAACCCTTGTGCGCGCCCATTATCCATTTGACTTTTTTGTCGCGTCCGATCTTGATGACGGCGTCTTGGTGGCGGCTGGAGATGATGATGCTATCGTCGCTTGGATCATAATCCACGCTATTTACGTGCGCCCAGTTGCGTCCAGGGCCCGAGCCCACGATGTCGCCCCATTTTTCGTTCGTATCCATCGCGGCTAGCTCGTCCGCGCTCGCGGTGTGCCCCGCCTTGCTAGCGTCGATGTTTAGGCACACCGCGCCCTGATCGAGCGTTTTTAGTACGATGTCGCGGTACGGATCTAAAATTTCATACAGCCTAAAATCATCCACGACGTTGCCGTCTCTATCGACCTCGACGATGACGTCGCGCACGGTGCGGACGTTTTTACCGTCGGCTCGTTTATAGTTGGCGTTTGCCGCGCGGAGGAAATAGTGTCCGTTTTGCGCTACGTCTAGCGAGTGCGAGAAGTCGTTGTAGCCCGCAGGCAGCTCGCGGTTAAAGATTTCGCGTCCCATTATGTCGTATTTCGCGTATCTTTGACCATATCCCCACGTCATCGCGCCGTCGTCGTTTTGCTTAAAGCCCATCATGACGCCCGCAGAAAAAGGCTGCTTGAGGTCGTAAATTTTACTCGGCTCCAGATACCAGCGCACTTCGCCTTTGGTGTCTAGGATGAAGTTGTTCGGGCTGTAGTTCCACTCGATCGCGCCGCCTGCGGGGTTGTTCCACACGACTTTGGTGCCTTTGCCGGTTTTGTTTACGAAGTTATTTACGTAGTAAAGGCGGTTAGCAAATTTAGCGCTCGGAGCCTTCACGACCTCGATTTTATCAAACAGCGCGCCCTTTTGAGATGGCATGCCCGAGCTCTCTAGATAAATCGCGGGAGCGTAAATTTTATAGGTTTCTTTTACGTGCTCGGTCCCACCTTTATAAATTTTATCGTACTCGACCTCGACGGTGTTTTGATAGTCGGGATATAGTCCGAAAACCGGAATTCCGCCGTGCGTACGCAGATGCTTGTCGGCGACTTTGTAGCTGATCGTCTGACCGTCCGGCTTTGGTACGATAGTGACTTTCGCGTTTGCTAGCGTGTAGCCGCCGTTTTTGATCACCGCCGTTAGAGGCGCGATATCGTACGGGTTTACGACCACTTCGCCGATCTTGCCTGGGACGGCGTAGTCGATGTGCGCGCCGCTAGGTCCGCCGATAGCAAGTGCTGCCGTGCTTAGACCGCCGAGTAACGCCGCAGCTAGGGCGACTGACGAGAGAGTTCTTTTCATCTTTTCTCCTTTATAATGATAAATCGTTTCATTGCCGTAATTTTAGTGAATATTTCTAACGTGAAAATCACGCTATTATTATAAATAGCTTAAATCCAAAAAATAATTCAAATTTTTATATTTTCCGCTAAAATTTAGCCCAAATTTTACGAATTTAATCTAAAATTTATCTTAGCGTGAGTTCTGCGGCGGCGAGAGGATATAAAATTAACGCAAACGAAATCATTTTAAGGAGCACTCCATGAACCTACTTTCTAAATTTAGCAAAGGCTTTTTAGCCGTAGCGATGTTCGGCGCCCTTAGCGCGTCCGCATTTACCGAGGGTGAGGACTACGTAAAGCTCGAAAAACCGCTATCGGTAGAACAAAACACGCTAGTTAAGGTCTTTAGCTACGCATGCCCGTTTTGCTACAAATACGACAAAACCGTCACTCCGAAGGTCGTCGAAAAGGTCGCGGGGCTAAAATACGTACCGTTTCATCTAAAAACCAAGGGCGAATACGGCGAGGCAGCGAGTAAAATTTTTGCCGTTTTAGCCGTGATGGACGAAGAAAAGGGCGTGAGCCTGCTAGATGAAAACTCGCTGTTTAAAAAGGCGAAATTTGCCTACTACAAGGCCTATCACGATCAAAAGCAACGCTGGAGCGACGGCAAGGACGAGGCCGCGTTTTTAAAGACGGGGCTTGACGCGGCGGGCATTAGCGAAACGGACTATCAAAAAAAGCTAGAGGATCCCAAAGTCGCCGAACTGCTTAAAAAATGGGACGAGAGCTACGACGTAGCGAAAATCCAAGGCGTACCGGCGTTTGTCGTAAACGGCAAATACCTCATCATGACGAAGTCTATCAGCTCCATCGACGGCATGGCGCAGCTAGTCGAAGAGCTGCTCAAAAAATAGGGCGCGGGTATGAAATTTGCGGAAAAAATAGCAAAATTCGCAGACAGCCGCCTGCCGTGGGCGATCCTCATAGTAGTGAGCGTAGGGCTTGTTATCCTCGCGCACTCGCTGTTTCAAAACTACGTCTATATGCCGCCTTGCGAGCAGTGCGTCTATATCCGCTTTGCATTTTTGTGCATGGCGCTAGGAGGGCTAGTCGCGATCGTAAATCCCAAAAATTTGCTTCTCGCCGCACTTGGCTATCTGCTAGCCTTTTGGGGCGCGATCCAGGGCATAATGTATAGCGTAAAGCTCGCCAAGATCCACGACGCCGTGCACGGAGACGATCCGTTCGGCGTGCAGGGCTGCTCGACCGAGCCGCACTATCCGTTCGGTTTGCCGCTTGAGCGGTGGGCGCCTGATTGGTTCTTGCCTACGGGCGACTGCGGCTACGATAATCCGCTGGTGCCTGAGGGCGTCACGCTAAGCGGATTTCAAAAATATCTCGTCGATCTTTACGAGGACGGCTGGTACCTGATCCCATCAAGCAAATTTATGTCGATGGCCGACTGCACACTCGTGGGCTTTGGCGTCTGCTTCGTCGTGCTCGCCGCGATGTTTATTTGCAAAATTTTAACCCTCAAAAAAGCTTAAATCGGTCTAAATTTAGACCGATTTTGCTATACTCGCCGCATGAAAGCCTTACGCGAACATAATTTTAAAATTTACTTCATCATCATTTTCGCAAGCCTTTTCGTGGTGCTTTTGGGCGTGAAAAACTACGAGGACGCCAAGGCGCAGATCACGACGCTCGCGGATAAAAACAAGATCGCCGCGAGCGAAAATATGGTCGGGAATTTCTCGTTTTGGCTGGACGAGCGGCTGCACTCGCTGGTGCGCGCGGCTAAATTTATGCAAAACGCGGACGCGATACGAGACGACGAAAAGCTCGGCGGTTTCATACGTCTTTTTAAAGAAAACTCCGCGGAATTCGACGCCTTGCAGTTTTTGCGCGAGGATGGAGAAATCTTCGTGGACGGCAAGGAGCTAGGCGATGATGAAGCGATGCCAAAGAGCCTGCGCACGGGGCTTGTTTGGTTTGAGGAGACCAAAAACACGCTCGCACCCACGGTAAATTTTATGCAGCGCCATAAAATTTTAGGCGAGCCGACGCTAAATTTATGCGTGCCGGTGCTGGACGGCGACTCGTTTGCGGGGGTGTTTTGCGGCGTCGTGAAGCTGCAAAACATACTAAAAAATATGGAAAAATTTAAGCTCGCGCCAGATTCATACGCCTTTATCGTCACGCACGGCGGCGAAATTTTAACGCCGATGAAGGATGCGGCGCTAAAAAAGCAGATCGAGGATAAATTTAAAGAGCTTTTTCTGCGGGGCGAAGATATCACGAGCATAAAAATCGGCTCAAATTTTATCTCCGTCGCCGAGATCCCCACGCTAAACTGGTTCATCGGCGCAGGTACGGATAACGAAAAGGAACTTGCCGCGCTGCTTAACTCCGTGCTAAAAAACGCCCTCATCTTGCTTTTTGCGTTCGCGGCGCTGGCGCTCGTGGCAAATTTCTTACATAACTTTATGTACTCAAAAATCAAAAATCTGCAAGACGACTACGAAGCACTGCTCAAGCACAAAGCCCGTATGAGCGAGGCGGGCGAGCTAATCAGCGGCATAAATCATCAGTTTATTCAGCCGGTTAATTCGCTAAATTTGATGATATCAAGCCTACTCATGCTGCAAAAAGACGGCAAACTAGACGCCGCGACGCTACAAAGTATGCTGCAAAAAGGCCAGGCTGCGACCGTGCTTTTAAGCGATACGATCGAAATTTTTAGAAATTTTTATAAAACAAGTGACAGCCCGCAAAAATTTAGCGTGCAGCGCTGCATAAAAGACCTGCTAAAGCTAATGCATACCGAGCTTAGCAAAGCAAACGTCGCGGTAAGCTTGCGCGAGTTTCAAGACGAAGAGGCCACCCAGCGGATGGGCATCGTACAGCAAATTTTACTCATCCTCATACACAACGCCAAGGACGCGGTCGTGGAGCGATACAAAGATGAGATCGCCAAGCGGCAAGTTTTTTTGGACGTCAAATTTGAAAACGGCATGTGCAAAATATCCGTCACAGACTACGGCAGCGGCGTGAGCAAGGGGCTTCGGGATAAAATTTTAACCCAGCCAAAAACCACCAAAAAGCAAGGAAGCGGTATCGGGCTGTATTTTGGCAAAAAGCTCGCAAACGAGAAGCTCGCAGGCGACATCAGACTGCTAAGCGCGGGCGATCCGACGACGTTTGAGCTCGGCTTTGAGATAAATTTAAAGGAGTGAGATGCAAGAGCATTTGAAGCTACTTAAAGACCTGAGCGTCCTCATCGTCGAGGACGACGAGATCGCAAGGGAGCTGCTAATAGGCGGGCTAAAGCCCTACTGCCTTAGCGTCTGGGGCGCGGGCGACGGGCTAGAGGGGCTGGAGCGCTTTAAAAAGCTAGCCCCCGCCGTCGTCATCACCGACATCCACATGCCCGCGATGAACGGCTTTGAGATGATGAAGGAGATGATGCGCATAAAACCCGCGCAAAAATTTATCGTCTTTACCTCCTACGACACCGACGACAACCTCATCAAAAGCATCGAGCACGGCGCGGCGTCGTTTCTAAAAAAGCCCGTCGATATCGCCGCGCTCTGCCGCCTGCTCGTGGCTCTAACCTACGAAAAGGACGAGAAGCTCGTACGTCTGGGCCCGCAAACTAGCATAAATCTCGCCAAAGAAAAGATCTACAAAAACGGCGAGGAGATCTATCTATCATTTTTACAAAACAAGCTATTTTGGCTATTTGCGTACAATCTAAACAAGCTCGTGAGCTACGAGATGATCGAGGAGTTCGTCTACGAGGGCGAGCAAACGAGCAAGGGTGCGATACAAAACGTCGTGCTGAGGCTGAAGCGGGAGCTGGGAGTTAAATTTAAAAACATTAGCGAAAGCGGGTACATAATGCTAAGCGGCGATCAAATTTAACTTTGCGGCTTAGCTTTTTGCCCTATACGGCGCCCGATTTCGCTACGGGCTGCAGTCACGTATTATATTATACGCTCCTTTGCCCTTGCTCATCCGCCTCGTCTATGACAAAAATACTTCGCCTTGAAATTTTACATTTAAATTTGAAGTCAAATTTGCAAATTTCTACTTCAAATTTTATTCACCGAGACCTGCATCTTGAAAATGTCAAATCTGTTACGGACGACGGAATCCCGCTCCCTCGCCTCGTTCGCCGCTGCCTCGTCTGACGTAAAAATACTTCACCTTAATTTTTTATGTTCAAATTTGAAGTCAAATTTATAAATTTTAGCTCAAATTTTACTCGCCGAGACCCATGCCTTGAAAACATAAAATTTAGTCGCTATCGTGCCGTACGGCTTAGCGATAAAATTTACTAGAAGCCCTGCGGCCAAATTTAACGCGGTGCATAAAACAAAGCTTGCTTTGGCGCGGCGAAGCCTATTTCGCTAGCAGCTCCTTTACTGCGGCGGCCATTTCATCTAGCGAGCCGAACGAGGAGGTGTTTAAGAGATACTTGCCGCTCACGACAAATGCCGGCACGCCTGAAATCACCGCGACTTCGTAACCCGCGTCCCACTGCGCGAGCAGAGCCTGTGCCTTTTTGCTGGCAAGCGCGGCTTCATATTCGCTCATGCTCACGCCAGCGGCATCCAGCGCGGTTTTGATGAACCTTTGTTTATCGCTACCGCCGCCGAAATCATCCTTTTTGTCGTGGATCGCTTTGTAAATCGCAAATTTTGCCTTTTTAAATTTCGATTCGTCGCTTAGCGGGCTCACATCGTCCTTTTCATCAAGCACGATGAGGGCTGCGAATACGCCGCTCGCCGTCTGTCCGAACACACCCTTGGTCTTTAGATGCCATGGCAAAAACTCCGTCCCCTCAAGCTTTTTCATCAGCTGCGGCGTGACCGTCCTGTCGAACGCATAGCAGTGCGGGCACTCGTAGTTAAAAATTTTGACGACGCTGTTTTTCGGCACGTTTAGCGGCTTTTGCAACACTTGATAATTAACGCCCTCCTCTAGCGCGTTTGCACCTACGCTAATCAAGCAAACGGCGGCTAGAGCTAGTATAATCTTGGAGATCGTTTTCATCGAATTTCCTTTACGGTAAATTTTAAAGATTGTATAAAATAAAGGGTAAATTTGAGATTAAAGCGGACAAAGGCAAGGCGGCTCCCACAGAAAATATATAAAAGCAGACTACACCATCAACACCGCTTGAGCAAGCGGGCTAATTTATCGCTACAAGCTCTATCTCTGATCTCGCTCAAGCTCAAATTTAATAGCAAGGATTGCACGCTCGCAGCTTAATTTTAAAGCATGCAATCGCTTTAATTCAATAAATTTTACTTATCAAAAGCATGTATTATCCACTTTACGCGCTCGGGATCTCTGTGGTCGAAAAACAGCGTCTTATCAGTATCAAGCGCAGCGATGGCAGCCATATCATCAGGCGCAAGCGCAAAATCAAAAATGTCGAAATTTTGCTTCATCCTCTCGATTTTAACGCTTTTTGGAATGACGATGATGCCTCGCTGAATTAACCAGCGCAAAATAACCTGAGCTGAGCTTTTGCCATATTTTTCACCGATACCGCTTAGCACGGTGTTTTTAAATATATTGTTTTTACCCTCGGCGAAGCTAGCCCACGATTCAAACGCGATGTCATAACCATCAAGCGTGCGCTTTAGAGCTTCTCGCTGATAAAACGGATGGCACTCAAGCTGATTTACCGCAGGGATGACGCCGCTGTTTTCGCACAGATCGACGATCCGATCAGCGTAGAAGTTGCTAACGCCGATAGAGCGAACAAGGCCCTCATCGCGCAAACGTTTCATCGCTCGCCACGAGCCGTAAATATCGCCATATGGCTGATGAATGAGATAAAGGTCGAGGTAGTCAAGTCCTAGCTTTTTCATAGACGCATCAAAGGCCTTTAGCGCGCGCTCCTTACCTGCGTCGCTGATCCAAAGCTTAGTAGTGATAAACAGCTCCTCGCGCTTGACGCCGCCTGCAAGAGCCGTCTTAATTGCTGCGCCAACGCTTTCTTCATTAAAATACGCCTTTGCCGTATCAATGCTGCGGTAGCCGACCGAGATCGCATCCTCGACGCATCTTTGCGTCTCTTTCGGATCTACCTGAAATACGCCAAATCCCAAAATCGGCATTTTGTTGCCGTCGTTTAAGCTTACAAATTCCATTTTAGCTCCTTTGCTAAAAAAATTCATCTTATATAAAAATTTAAAATTTCGCGCTTAAGTCGCAAAATTCTATCCGCACCAAAGCGACAGGTGGAATTTAAAAGCCAAATTCCAACCTATCGCGAAATTTTAATAATCAAAGATATTCGGATCGATCACCATCGCGCGGTAGGCTACGTCGTCCCTAGACGCAGACTCCACGTCCATCTCAAATTTAATGTCGTTTGTTTTCGGATCGATCTCCACGAGCACCATTTTGATCGTCTTATCGGGCTTTAGCAGATAGACGTTAGAGCTTGAGATGAAGTACGTGCTTTTATCCTTTTGCCACTCCACGTTGCTAGTAACCGCGCTATAGAAGTCAAATCCGCGCTCCTTGCCAAACTCCCACGTCTGTTCTACCGTGCCCTTTTGCTCGTCGATCTTGTACTCGACCGCGCGAGAGTATTTTTGCTCTTTTAACGCAGGCTGCTCCATGCCACGGCCGTCGCCGTTGTCAAATACGCTGATGTGCTTTACGGAGCCCTTGTTGTCGTAGCGCGGAGTGAGCCACGCGGTGTGCTGCGTCCACGACCAGTCGAAATCGCCCTCGCACCTTGAGTTTTCGCATTTGATCTTGTTGCCATTTTTATCCACGGGCACTAGCACTTTTTCTTTAAAGTCCGCGCTCCAGCCCTCAGGCGATGCGAGGATCCATTTTACCTTTTTGTCTCTGCCGATCTTAACGATGCCTTGATGACGAAGCGAAAGGATGATGCCGTCGTCGCTAGGGTCATATGAGATGGAATTTACGTGCGCCCAGTTGCGTCCCGTGCCGGTCGAGGTCACGTCGCCGAATGGCAGATCGTCGCTGATTTTGATCTCTTTGGCGTCCATGTCGATATTTAGGCACACGGCGCGAGCGTCAAGAGCCTTGATGAGGTTGCTGCGGTAGACGTTTTTTCCGAAAATTTCATTCAGATCCCACTCGTCCACGACCTTGCCGCTGCCGTCCACTTCGATGATATGATCTCTGATCGTGTGTGAAATTCTGCCGTCAGGATGATGGTAGTTATATTTGGCAACGCGAAGCAGCAAGTGATCGCCTTTTAGCGGCATCACCTCGTGGCTAAGGTCGATGTAGCCGCGCGGTAGCTCGCGATTATACACCTCCTTGCCCATCATATCGTAGCGCATATATCGCTGCGCCATACCCCAGCTAAGATCGCCGTTTGGCAGCTGATGAAAGCCCATCATCATGCCGCCGTCCATCACTCTGCGCTCGCTGCGGTCGTAAAATTTCTGATAGTCCAGATACCATCTGACCTCGCCCTGCGTATCGACGACGAAATTTTCGGTGAAATCGTTCCAGCTAGCGGCACCGCCGTTTTTCCAATCAAGCGGCTTATAAACGCTCGTGATCGTGTTGTTGATGAGATAGAGCCTGTTTTTAAACGCGGGATCGACCTTTTTGACCTTCATCTTTTGCATGTGGCTAAATCTAAAATCGCGGCTATACGTCACGATCGGCTGAGCGTAAATTTTATACTTTTCGACCTTCTTTTCGCCGTTAAAAACGTAGCTTACCTCAACCTCGTTTAGATAGTCTGGATACAGCCCCCAGATCGGCACGCCGTCGTGCGTCAGTAGCGCATGCTCGGAGACGTTATAGGCGATGTCGATGCCGCCGTTCGGCTTACCGAGCACCCGCACGTGGATATCCTTGACGTCCTTGCCCGCCCTATCGATGACGGCGGTTAAAGGCGCCACGTCGTAGGGGTTGATAAACACCGAGCCAAGCTCGCCCTGGGTTTTTACTTGATGCGCCAAAACGCCCGCACTCGCAGTCTGCGGCACCGCTATAAGCGCGCCGCTTGCCAAGGCCGCAGCCAAAACGATAGAACCGAAAAAATTCTTACGCATATTCGCTCCTTTTGGGTAAATTTATCTAATTTTACTACTACCAAATCACATAATAATCATACTAGCTTTAAATCAAATTTAAAGTTAAATTCTAATATATCTACTTAAATTTTAGAACGCAAGCGAGACGGGTAACAGGCTAAAATTTGATATAATTAGCCCTGCTTTATCAAATTTAAGGAGAGAAAATGCCATTCGTAAATATAAAAGTAGCCGCTCCAGAGCCTACAAAAGAGCAAAAAAAGCAAATCATCGCCGAGATTACGGACACGCTAGCACGCGTATTAGACAAAGACCCAGCCGCAATACTCGTGATGATCGAAACACTCGGTACGGACAGCATCGGTAAAAGCGGTCTAAGTCTTGAGGAGATCAAACAAAATAAAGAGAAAAAATGAGTGAATTTTTATAGGATTTGAAGCCAAAAATCACGCTCGCAGCGGACACTACTTGCGCCGCTAAGCGGTCTAAATTTACCGAACACGCAGGCGGGCAGCAGTTTAAAAACCGCCGCCGCAAGCCGTTCTAGCGGACGAGAATCCGATCTCTCGCCCAAGATTATCGGCGGGCGGACGATCTGAAGGCTGTCAAAGCCGAGCTCGCTCACGCGCCGCTCGATCTGCCCTTTAGCGCGCAGATAAAAGCTTAGCGAACCTTCGCTCGCACCCGGAGATGATACGAGCACGAAGCGCCGCACGCCCGCTGCTTTACCCCACTTCGCCGCTGCATAGACGTAGTCCACATCCACGCGTAAAAACGCCTCGCGCGAGCCCGCCTGCTTCATCGTCGTGCCCAGCGCGCAAAAAATTTCATCAAATTTATGCGGCGCGATATCCGAGATACCCTCAAAATCAATGATCCGCGCGCGAAGCTTAGGGTGGCAAAAGCCTATCTCGCGGCGCGTCCATACCTCTACCTCATCGTAACCCGGGCTCTCGCAAAGCTCGCGCACCAGTTCCCTGCCCACGACGCCCGTAGCGCCTAGCAACAAGGCGGATTTTCCCATTTTCGTTCCCTGATTTTCTTTAAATTTTATCGCGCTTTGCGGTCAAATTTAACTCCGAGGCTACGTTACTCAAATTTTACGCCTCGTCGCGCGATGCGTAATGCATAATTTAGCGTTTGCCCGCGTAGTCAAATCTCGGCTTGCTTAGGCTAAATTCGAAACTATCGCGATTAACCGCGCCCACGCACGCGTCGCTATCGTAAAGCGCGAGCAAAAATTCCGCCATCTCCTCGCTTGAGTGATAGCGTTTAAAGGCCGCGTCGTAGTCGTAGCCCGCGTCATCCGTCGCCATGAGACCGAACTCCGTCCTAGTCGCGGCGGGCGCTAGAACTTTAGCCTGCATTTTGGCCTCTTTATCCTGCGCCAGCTCGCGGTGCAAGCCCTCGGTAAAGGCGCTTACGAAAAACTTGCTCGCGCAGTAGGTAACGACGTTTGGTACGATGCTGTAGCCGCCCACGGAGGAGGTATTGATGAGCTGGGCGGGCTTACGCTTGTAGTCGCGCACGAAGAGATGGCTTAGCAGCGTGAGCGAAATGACGTTGAGACGTAGCATCTGCGAGATTTTGGCGAGATCGCGCTCGCCGACCGCGCCGCAATCCCCGAAGCCCGCATTGTTTATGAGCGCCTTTAGTTCGTAGCTTTTTAGCTCGTCCCAAAGTGCCAAGACATTCTCGCTGCGCGCAAGGTCGCAAATTTTAATCACGACGTCTGATTCAGGCGAAATTTTAGCGATCTCGTCCTTTAAGTTTTGCAGAAGCTCCACTCTGCGCGCGATTAGGATCAAATTTTCTCCGCGCCTTGCAAATGCCTTTGCCGCAGCCGCTCCGATACCCGAACTTGCGCCGGTGATGACGATATATTTTTTCATTTTCTATCCTTTCTTGGTTTTTTCAGTTTAAAATTTTACTAAAGCCCGCCGCGTATTCACGTGCGAACTCATCTTAAATTTACAAATTTGCCCGCGTTTTGTGGGGCATTTTATTCGTCGCTTATGGGCGTGCGCTTGATATCTACCGCTTTGCTGTCAGGATAATACCGACCGCCGGCGACGTAGTGGAGCGTTTTTAACTCGTCAGGGATCTTTTTCAAACAGCCAGTGTCTGCCGTCAAATATCCGCTCGTCCGCATACGCCGCGACGACCTCGCCGATGAAAAGATCATAGCTCTGCTCGTTATGAGGCTCGGGGATACGCTTGCAAACGAGCCACGCCGCGCAGCCCGCGATCAGCGGCACATCGAACTCATCTTTATAAAAAATTTCCACGTTTTTCATCTTGTCCGCGTTATCAAAGCGCGAGTTGTTTTCGGCGCCCAGCTCGCTAACCAGCTCCGCCTGCGCTACCGTGGGGATCTGCACGGCGAAATACCCGCTCTTTTCGATGAGCGTCCTCGTGTACGAGCCGTTGTGCGGCACGATGGTAACCTTGTCGTAGTCAAGCGCCTGCGCCTACGTTATCGCCATCGCATTGACATCGCCATCGTATTTGGCCGATACGAGCGTGGTCGCGCCTGGGTTTAGGATGCGATATGATTTTTGTAGACCTACTTTTATGATCGCCATTTTTGCTCCTTTGATTAAATTTTTATAGACGGCAGATACCGCAAATAACCGAATCGGCTCGGTATTAATTTGTTCTAAATTTACGTCTCAGCCTACTGAGCGAGCCTAAGCCTCGGTGCGCTTGGATTAAATTTCTCCGCAGCGCGCGAAATTTAGTGGGCTTAAAATTTCACCTGCTATTTTCTGCGGATATTATAGTCTTTGCCGCTTTTTAGCAGCGAAATTTTGCCGTCCTTCGAGACATAGTAACCACCCTTAACTTTGCTTAAAATTTCGCTCTGCGGCAAGCTCGCCCAAAAGATTTCTACCCTGCTTTTATCCGCGGAAAATATCCCGTAAATCGCAAGCGTAGCGTTATCCGGGTCGTGCAGCCTCACGTCCGCGACGTCAAAGACCTGCACGCAGCCATTCTTGATCTTTGAAAAGCTTTGCCCTGCGGCTACTAAGCAGCCGTGCTCATCCGTGCCGCCGCCTACCATCGGCCCCTGCACGGCGGGTACCTTGCAGACGTCCTCACTCGTGCTGCAATCCGTAGCCGCGCTTTCACTCCTCTTATCCGCTTCCTTGCCTATCTTTGCATCGTGCGCCGCGCAGCCGCACAAAAGCGCCGCCGCAAAGGCTGCGATTAAAATCTTACCTCTCATCTTTACTCCTTTAAATAAATTTTATCTGCATTCAAAGCTACTCGCGCTATTTTCGTCGCCGCCTACGTAGGTAGCCACTTTTGGATACGCGCAAATAGGGATCTGCTTGCCGGCGCGGCTCGTGCTTTTGCCCAGCAGGCTAGATGGAGCCGTTGCCTGCTCGCGCCACGCTTCAAGCGCGCTTAGCGGATCGACGTCATCGATGCCGTTACCGCCGCCGCAGTGATTCATCCCAGGAAGTGCAAAAAATCGCGCAAATTCGTCCGCGTTCGCATTCGTTTCCACTAGCTTTTTGAACCAATCGCGCTGATCCATTGCCGAAAATACGGGATCTGAAACGCCCGTTACGATGATGAGTTTACCGCCGTTAGCGCGGAAGCTATCTAGTTTGGTCGAAATCGCATCGTTTATCGCCGCGGTCTCGAACGTTCGCTCTACGTCTTTATCGAAATCAAAGTTCATCAGATCAAACTCCGGTTGCGGCGGCGTCAAGAAATAATAATTCATCGAGCCCTTTGAGAGCACGATATTTCTAGCATTTGGCTCTGCCGTTTGCGAGTCGCCAAGCTTCCACATACGCCAGCCGGGCTGATTTACCCCGGCATCGTAAAACCAGCCGCTGTAAATTTGCTCGCCCTTGCTGTTTTTTGCGCCGTCAAATATCGCCTTTATCGCAGAAATTTTATCTTTAGGCAGATCAAGTCCGCTAGGATCAAACTCGCAACGCTCCCAAGCGCCTATGATTCCGTCTTTTAGGCCGTCTAGCGCATCGCATTTATCCAAAACCGCCATGCTTAGCTTATCCAAATCCTCCTGCGTAAGGGCGTTTGCAAAAATTTTCTCCCCAGCGGCATTTTTAGGCGAGATCTTCATAAGCTGCCGGTTATCCCACTGCTCCGCGATCGCCGCGCGCGAAAGCCTAAAGCCCGGATTTGCTGCGATTACGCCGTCAAATTCCAGCGGATACCTCTGCGCCGCCATCAGAGCCGAGCGCCCGCCGTTTGAGCAGCCCATAAAGTAGCTGTGCGCGGGTGCTTTTTTATACGCCGAAAAAATCAGCTGCTTTGAGACGCTCGCGACCTTGCCGATGGCCTGATACGCATAATCTAGCCGCGCCTGTTGCTCAAGCCCAAACTCGGGCGTAGGCGTAGGATGTCCCGAATCGGTCGTAACGACCGCATAGCCCCTCATAAGCGCGGGCGTTGCGGTGCTAGTGCGGATAGATACGGCGCCAAGAGCCGGCGCTACAAAGCCGTCCAAACCGCCTCCGCCCTGAAATAGCAGCTTGCCGTTCCAGTCGCCTGGCAAGCGAAGCTCAAATTTTATGCCGTAATGCTTGCCGTCCGAGCCCGTGCGCGAGGCTATCTCGCCGTGAATTATGCAGTGCGGCGCGGCTTTTAGCGTCTTTTTGGCGCCTCCCGTTAGCGCAGACATCTTATCAGCGCCGATTTCGCCGCTTTGATTCCAGATCGCTTCACTGATCTTTGTATCGTAAATTGTCGTACTCTTTAGCGCCGCGCAAGCCCGCTCGTCAAAATCGCTCGCAAGCGCTCCCTGTAAGCCCAAAGCAGCCGCAAAGGTTGCAACTAAAATTTTCTCTTTCATTGCCGCTCCTTTTGAAATTTTATTAAACGTAATTCTAACATAAAAATTTATCGTGAATTTCAAGCGTATTTGAGAAATTATGGAATTCCTAGCGAAGTCATGCGGAATTTCAAATGTTAATTAAAAGGACGAAGCGCTCGGACAATCCACAGGATCGATCTGACTAACCCGTCGCGCAATTTCGCAAATCGCAACGGAATACTTCGATCGCCCAAAACCAAACCGCGTGCCAAAAAAATCCCGAAATGAACTCATACCACGAAAGCTGAAAAAGCGGCAGCGAAGTATGCTTAATTTTAAATTCTGCTATTGTTGCAGAGCATTAAATTTCACGCGTGCCATTAAAGCTTGCACGGTAAAAAAAGCAGTACGGCGGCTAACGCGGCAAAGCCGCAAAATAGCCCTTGATAGCTTAAATATTCAAGCGTCTTGCCACCTACGGCAGTACCGATGCCGCCTCCGAAAAATATCGCCGTGCCTATGATCCCAGAGGATAGACCTTTGGCGGAGCCACAACGAAGCGCTGCACTTGCTAGGACGGACTGCGCGCAAACATAGCCAAATCCCAACAAAAATGTTCCTACATATGCAGTGGCAGCAAAGCAACTCGCCAAAAGGCACAGCGCCGAAGCGGACGCCAAAAAGCCGAGGGATAGAATTTCTTTTGGCGGCAACTTCTCTTTTAAATATCTGGCAGTATTTCCTGCCAAAAAGCAAGCGACGCCGTAAAGCATAAGGCAGGCTCCGGCAAAATTTGAGCTCAAGCATAGTTTTTTAAGCAGATAAGCGCCTATGAATGAATACGCCCCAAGCACGATTACTCCGTTACATAAAGCCAAAAAATAGCTTCTCAAAAGCGCAGCATCGCCGCGCAAGCTAGCTAGGGATTTTACGAAACTTTCACCTTCGCTTTTCGGAGCGTCTTTGAAATTTAGCGTAAATAGTGATACGAAAGATACCGCAGACAGCGCAGAAAAGGCTAAAAATATCTCCTTCCAAGAAAATCTAGCCACCGCCCATCCGCCTAAAGCCGCACTCAGCCCCTGCCCTAAAAATACCGAGCCCAGAAATATTGCTACGATTTTTTGTCTATCCTTCTCGTCATATGCATCGCCTATAACGCCGAGGCAGACGGCGATTATACCCGCCGCCGCGCATCCCGTGCAAAAGCGAAATAAAACAAGCCACGCTAAACTTTTTGCAGTGGAGCAAAGAAGCGTAAATATCGCCAAAAAGAGCATTAGCAGAATTAAAATTTTACCTCTGCCGTAGCGATCGCTAAGATGTCCGTATACCGGCTGAAGTAAGCCGTATGGGATCAGATATGCCGTCAAAACTGCGGAGGCGGCGCTTACCTGCACCCCAAACGTATCTGCGATGCTAGGTAGCAGTAGCGATGCGATCCAGTTATCTGCGGCAGAGATTATCCCTGAGACGATGATTAAGAGTAGTAGTCCTTTTTTGCAGTGCATTTTAAATTCCTAAATTTACGTAATTTTAGCCATTATAACTCTTTTGCTAGAAAATTTGGAATTTTAGCAAGCCCTGTGAATATGAGGCGGCGGGCATAGATCGCTAAGTTCGCAGCTAGAGGACACAATGCGGCAGGCACAGCGCTATGGTCGGCATACAATGATGCGTCTACCTTGAGCAACGTGAGCAGTGAGTGCATGTATTTCTAACTCTCTTTTTTCGCGTATAAAGCCTTATGAGAAATAACGCAAATTTAACAATGCCACGAAGCAGAGCTGTAGCATAAGGCAAATAAGAAAAGCCCTAACTTGCAACGCGAACCCTACAATAAAATTCAAAAATTCTTTAGAATTCTACGCGGATTATGATGCCTAAAAATCAACTAAAATTTTAAGTGCGCATATCCCCGTAGCGCACGCTTTTTAGTCGCGCAATTCCGCCGTTTATCACAAGTCGCGACGAGCCATTTGTACGATCTTGTGCCGCTAGGTTAAATTTAATAGCAGCGGAATTTTGGAATTTTACGAATGCGGGGATTTCAACGAGCGCTTGAAATTTTAATCCGGGACGATGATTTTGATTTCATCCGCGCAAGATCCGCCAAAGTCCGCGCCGAAGGGATCTTGGACCGTGAAATAATGATCTATCGCGCCGCATCCGTGCCCGATCTGCTCACCCCAGCCCAGCGCCCTGCGCACGAAGCCCTTGGCATGGGCGACGGCTGCGGGCAGGCTAAGTCCCGCCGCCAGCGCGCACGCGATCGCGCTTGAGAGCGTGCAGCCCGTACCGTGGGTGTTGCGCGTAGCAATTTTAGGCGCGTAAAACTCATAAAATTTGCCGTTTTCATACAAAATATCGACCGCTAAATTTGTCAAATCCGCGCCCTCGCTATTTGGTTTAAAACCTGCATCTAAAGGCGCTGTGGATAAATTTTTTTCAAAAGAGGGCTTCGCGTCCGCAGTTAAATTTTTGCATTCGCTAGTAAAATTTTCATCCGCGAAATTTGCGCTCTTCGTCGAGCTCGCAGAATTTTCGCATGCGCCATTTTCGCTCACTTCGTGCCCAAAAGCTTTAAAATTTTGCGCTGTATCCGCTCCCGCCGCGCTGCAAACCGCGCCCGCGCCCGCAAGATCGCCACCTTTAATCAAAATCGCGCCGCCGAAAAACTGCGAAATTTTAACCGCAGCGGCGCGCATACCTGCTAAACTTGAAATTTTCATCTCTGCCAAGACCTCAGCCTCGCGTACGTTGGGCGTGATGATCTCCGCGGCGGGAGCGAGCTTATATTTTAGCGCATGCAGCGCGCTTTGTTTCATCAAAACTCCGCCGCTGGTGGCGACCATCACGGGATCTAAGACGACGTTTTTCGCGCCGTGCTTGCCCAGGCTCTTTGCGATAGCCTCGGCAACCCCCTCATTGGAGATCATTCCGATTTTAACGGCGTCCGGAAAGATGTCGCTAAAAATCGCATCGAGCTGCGCCTCCACAAAATGCGGCGGAACGTCCAGTACGCCGAATACACCGCGCGAATTTTGCGCCGTAAGCGCCGTAATAGCGCTCATTGCAAACATCTTATGCGCGCTGATCGTCTTGATATCGGCTTGGATGCCCGCGCCGCCGCCACTATCAGAACCCGCGATAGTAAGAATTTTTCTCATAAAAAGCCTTTAAAATTTTAGCGCGATTATATCGAAATTCCGCTATAATTCCACTCGGTAGATTATTTTATGGGCTAAATTTAAGTTTTCTTTATATAGTTTTTAATATAATCTACGTTCGTTTCGTAATAACTATTACAAATACAAAATTTTAATCCAATTAGAGGAAATTACATGAAAAAAGTCGCCAGTTTGATTTTCGCAGCGTTTTTGGTTTTGGGCTGCTCCTATTTTGAAAAAAAGGAAGATAAAGGCGCGAAGCAAGGCGGCGAGGCTCCCGCGCTGCCGGTAGGCGTATTTACCGCCAAATCCGCCGACGTGCCGATAATTTTAAAATTTAACGGGCAGACCGTAAGCGAGCTTGAGATAATGCTAAAACCGCAGGTTTCGGGCACTATCGAAAAGCAGCTTTTTGAGCCCGGTCATAGCGTCAAAAAGGGCGACGTGCTCTACGAGATCGACCGCTCGCGCTACCAAGCGGCGTTTGACAGCGCAAACGCTACGCTTCAAAGCGCCTCGGCGGACTACAAAAGAGCAAAAGCGCTAAAAGCCGGCAACACGATCTCTCAAAAGGATTTCGACACCGCAAAGGCCGCGTTTATGGTGGCTGAAGCAAATTTTAAAAGTGCAAAGATAGATTTTGATCACTCGCTCGTGACCGCGCCTTTTGACGGCATGGCGGGCGATACGCAAAAGGACGTGGGCGCGTACGTAAACGTGGGCGAGGATCTGGTGCGCCTTAGCAAATTTGATCCGATCGACGTGGAATTCGGCATCGCGGACGTCGATAGGCTAGAGCTTGATGCAAATTTAAGAAACGGGCAGTGGAAGCAGCTAGGGCGTCAGGTAAGCATAAATCTCGGCGGCAAGGACTACAACGGCACGCTAAGCTTCATCGATAGCGTCATCAATACAAACACAGCGTCAGTCAGCGCCAAGGCTCAAATTCCAAATCCAAACTTAGAAATTCGCCCTGGAATTTTTACTAAAGTAAGCGTCGATGGCTTTTATCAGAAAAACGGCTTTAAAATTCCGCAAGTTGCGCTCAAGCAAGATCTTAGCAACACCATAGTCTATGTCGTGCAAGACGGAAAGGTAGCAAAAAAAGTGGTCAAAATCGCAGCTCAAGATACCCGCACGGCGACGATCTCAAGCGGACTGCAAGACGGCGATCAGATCATTTTGGATAATTTTAAAAAGATCAATGTGGGCTCCAAGGTCACTCCCGTACCCGCAAGCACCGATCCTTACGTAGCGGGACAGCCTGAAGCATCTCAGAGCAATGCGGAAAGCGGGAAATAATGTTTTCTAAATTTTTCATCAACCGCCCCGTTTTTGCCTGCGTCGTTTCGATCATCATCGTAATCGCGGGCGTTTTGGCTCTTAAAAATTCCTCCGTCGAGGAGTATCCGCAGCTCACGCCGCCACAAATCGTCGTAAGCGCTACGTATAGCGGCGCGGATGCGCAGACGATCGCCGACGTCGTCGCAGCCCCTCTTGAAAACGCAATCAATGGCGTTGAAAATATGATCTATATGGAAAGCTCAGCAAGCTCCTCCGGCGACGTTCGTATCAACGTATATTTTCAAATCGGCACAAATCCAGCAGATGCGAAAGTCAATGTAAACAACCGCGTCACGCCAGCTCTTACGCTACTTCCCGATGAAGTGCGCCGCTACGGCGTAACCGTCACCGAGCGCAGCAGCACGATGCTGGAAGTGCTTGCCTTTTACGATCCTAGCGAGCAGATGGACGTCGTAGAGATGCAAAACTACGTAGCTATCAACGTCGTAGATGAGCTAAAGCGCGTGCCGGGCGTCGGCGAAGCTCAAGCGCTGGGCACGAAAGATTATGCGATGAGGATCTGGGTAAAGCCTGAGCTACTTAAGAAATTTAACGTTACGACCGCCGAGATAATCGCCGCAATAAGCGAGCAAAATAGCCAATACGCGGCGGGTAAGATGGGCGAGCAGCCGATGAACTTAGGCAATCCCTACGTCTATGCGATCAAGCCCGAGGGTCGTTTAAAAACCGTCGAAGAGTTTGAAAATATCATCATACGCGCGCAAAAAGATGGGAATTTCTTGCGCGTAAAAGATGTCGCCGAGGTCAAACTTGGCGGCGCAAGCTACAATATCTCGGCGAAATTTAACGGTAAAGAGATGGTGCCTGTGCTTATCTTCATGCAAAGTGGTGCCAACGCCCTAGCCGTAGTTGAAGCGGTAAATAAGCGCATAGACGAGCTTAAACCAAATTTCCCAGGCGAGCTGACCTACGACGTCGCCTACGATACGACGAGCTTCGTAAAAGTATCGATCGAAGAGGTCATTCATACTTTCATTGAAGCGTTAATCCTAGTCATCATCGTTATGTATATGTTCTTAGGGAACCTTAGAGCGACGATCATTCCGACGCTTGCTGCGCCCGTATCGATCTGCGGCGCGTTTATCGGAATTTACGCCTTCGGATTTTCTATAAATTTAATCACTCTTTTTGCGCTTATTTTAGCTATCGGCATCGTCGTGGACGACGCCATTATCGTGATCGAAAACGTAGAGAGAATTTTACACGAAGAGCCGAATCTTAGCGTCAAAGAGGCCACCACGAAGGCGATGGGCGAGATCGTAGCGCCCGTCATCTCTATCGTGCTCGTGCTTTCGGCGGTTTTCGTGCCGGTTGCGTTTATGGAAGGCTTTACTGGGGTTATGCAGAGGCAATTTGCATTAACGCTCGTAGCCTCGGTATGTTTTTCAGGCTTCGTAGCCCTTACGCTAACGCCCGCACTTTGCGCTCTAATCTTGCAAAAAAAGGAATCTGAGCCTTTTTTCTTTATAAGATGGTTTAATAATCTTTTTAGCATCTCAACTAAAATTTACGCCGCAGGCGTCGGCATGGTTCTTCGCCACGTACTAATCAGCCTCGTTTTTGTAGGCATCATCATCTATGCGATGGTGAAGCTTCTTGTGCTCACTCCTAGCGGCCTGGTGCCTAACGAGGACAAAGGCTCGATTATGGCGATGACTACGCTTCCGTCGGCATCTACTCTACCTAGGACGGAAGCCGATCAGGATTTCATCGCAAGTATCGCTAAAAAGTATCCAAACGTAAAAGATATAACCCAAATCACGGGATACGATATGCTAGCCGGAGCGCTCAGAGAAAATGCGGGAGCTTTTTTTATGAAGCTAAAAGACTGGAAAGATCGCCCGGGCGATGAAAATTCCAACTTCGCCTTAGCTGCCGCGCTAAACGGGCAGCTCTACGGCGCGGATCGCAACTCTATGACTTACGTCGTCACGCCGCCGCCTATTATGGGGCTTTCGCTTACGGGTGGATTTGAGCTCTACGCGCAAAGCACGACGGGCAAGAGCTACGATGAAATTCGCGCCGATATGGATCGCGTAACCGCCAAAGCTAACCAACATCCCGCTTTAAAACTCGTGCGAACGACGCTGGATACCGATTTCCCGCAGTATAAGCTCTACGTCGATAAAGAGAAGGTAAAGATGCTAGGCGTTAAGATAGCCGACATTTTCACCGTGCTAAATTCCACCATCGGGCAGTATTATATCAACGACTTTAACCTTATGGGGCGCACGTTCAAGGTCTATATCCGCGCTACGCAAAACTACAGAGACGATCCTAACGATCTAAAATCGCTCTACGTCCGCAATGCTAGTGGCGATCTGATCGCGTTAAATTCTTTAGTTAGACTTGAGCGCTCGCTGGGTCCTGATTCCGTTAATAGATTTAACGCCTTCCCAGCAGCGCAGATTATGGGCGAGCCAAATACCGGCTACACTTCGGGTCAGGCGATTGCAGCGATCCAAGAGGTTATAAAAGAGGAGCTTCCTAGCGGATATTCTATCGGCTGGGCGGGCTCCGCGTATCAAGAGGTCAGCGAGACGGGCAAGGGCGCGCAGGCATTTGTATTTGGAATGATCTTCGTGTTTTTGATCCTGGCGGCTCAATACGAAAGGTGGCTCATGCCGCTTGCCGTACTTACCGCCGTGCCGTTTTCGGTATTCGGCGCGCTCGTGTTTACATATTTCCGCGGGCTGAATAACGACATATATTTTCAGATAGGACTTTTGCTTCTAATCGGTCTGGCGGCGAAAAATGCGATTTTGATCGTAGAATTTGCGATGAACGAGCACCTAAACAACCACCGCCCTATCGCCGAGGCCGCCGTAGAGGCCGCCAAGATGAGGTTTCGCCCTATCGTGATGACGAGCCTTGCGTTCGGCCTCGGCGTGCTTCCGATGGTTATCGCTACCGGCGCAGGCGCTGCTAGCCGCCATGCGCTAGGAACCGGCGTCGTAGGCGGAATGCTCGCGGCATCTACAATCGCGATCTTTTTCGTGCCGCTGTTTTTCTACCTGCTCGAAAGCTTCAACGCTTGGCTTGATAGACGCGGCAAAAAAGTCCAAACTAACGAGGTGAACGATGAAAATAAATAATGCTCTTTTAAGCGCCTTGACGCTTGGAATTTTACTCTGCGGCTGCAACTTCAAGCCCGTCACGCCGCAGAAACAGACCGGCTTTAAGGCGGATTACGCAAGCACTAACGTTAGCACGCAGTGGTGGAAAAGCTTTAACGATCCGCAGCTAAACGCCCTGATCCAAAGCGCGCTGGAGCAAAATTCCGACTTGCAAACCGCGCTAAATAACGTCGAGTACGCGCGGGTAAATTTAGGGCTGAACAAGCTTGAGTACCTGCCGAACGTAAATTTAAGCGGCAGTGCGGTGCGCCAAAATAATTTCGGCAACCAACCCGATCGCAACTCCCACGGCTCGTATCAGATCGGCGCCGTGCTAAGCTACGAGATCGATTTTTGGGGACGCGTGCGCAACAGCGTAGATTCGGCGCGATCGCGATTTAATGCGACGAAATACGACTACGAAACCGCCAAAAATACGATTACTAGCACGGTTGCGACGACCTATTTTACGCTACTAGCATTAAAGCAGCAGGAGAAAATTTTAAAAGACAGCCTAAAAAGTTATCAAGATACGCAAAACTACCGCAAAAAGCAGCTCGATGCGGGTGCGGTTAGCGAGATCGTATTTTATCAGGCCAAAGCCGCGGTCCAAAGCGCCGAGGCAAGCCTCATAAGCGTGCAAAATCAGCTCTCTGCGGCGCAGACCTCGCTAAATATCCTAACGGGCAAGAGCTATGATGAAATTTTACGCGGCGCGCCGCAGACCGCCGCGAAAATGCCTAGCGCACCGCAGATCCCAAGCGGAATCCCAAGCGACGTGATCTTGCACCGCCCGGATGTCGCAAGCTCGCTCGAAAATCTGCGCGCAAGCAACTTCTTAGTGGGCGTCGCCAAGGCAGGCTACTTCCCTACCTTCTCGCTTACGGGCTCGGCGGGATACGCAAGCGGCGAGTTTGACAGGCTGTTTACAGCAAGCGCAAGCACGTGGAATATAGGCGGCTCGCTCGTAGGACCGCTGCTTGACTTCGGCCGCCAAAAAAGGCGCGTAGAGCTTGCGAATTTAGAGCAAAACGCGAGCTTCATCGCATACGACAAGGCGCTTAAAACCGCTTTCGGCGACGTTCGCGACGCGCTTGTAGGCGTGCAAAACGCTAAACTAAGGCAGGCAAGCCTCGCCGATCTCGTCGTTTCGCAGAGCAAAATTTATTCAAACGCCTCAAGCAGGTATCAGGCGGGCTACAGCGACCATCTGGAGTTTTTGGATTCGCAGCGGAACCTGCTTAACGCGCAGCTAAACAAAGTGCAGACCGATCTTGACGTCTTAAACGCGACGGTGAATGCATACAAGGCGCTCGGTGGCGGCTTTAGCATCGAGGATAGCGAAATCAAGGCACTTATCGGCGCGGAGCAGGACGTGCAGCCCGATATGTCCACCTTCCCGAAGGATAGAATTTTTAATTAGCTTTCTAAATTTACGGGCGGCGCGAAATTTTAAAATACCCGTAAATTTAAAGCGCCGTCCAGTTTTTACGGCGCAAGCGGACTATATGAAAGTAAAATCTGCTTGCGCCTTTTAAATTTAACCCTGCATCAGACGACAAGTCTAAATTTAAAAAGTAATCCAAATTTTAAAATAGCGGCAGCAAGGTAAAATCGCCGCTCGGCTAGGAAGCTTAAGGCGGCCAGGCTTCGCGGAACGGTAGAATTCCAAGCGCTGCGGTAAAATTTCCAAGCAGCACAGCGGAATTCTAATCGCTACAGAAAAATTCCAAGCGTTGCGATAGAATTCCAAACGCTGCGGCGAAATTCCAAGTGCCGAGTTTTAAATTTAAAGGCGAGCGGTTGCGCGCCGAAACGGAATTTGGCAAAATTTTAGATTTTCGCTATAATCGCGACTTTTAAATTTAGATGGGTGTCCGAGCGGTTGAAGGAGCACGCCTGGAACGCGTGTAAAGTGCAAGCTTTCGAGGGTTCGAATCCCTTCCCATCTGCCACTACTTTAAAATTTCATCCCCGCAAAGCTCTAAAATTTCGTTTCCCACTCGGCGTAAATTTTATAAATTTAAAGCCAAAATTCCACCCTTGCCGCAAATTTAACGATCAAATACAAAATTTCCTCCGCCGAAAAATCAAACCCAAAAGCTGCCTGAATTCTATCTCTGCGCCTGCTGTTTACCGATATTGCGCTAAAATTCCTTTTAAATTTTACTTTGAAGGAGAAAAAATGAGTGAAGAAAAAAGTTGCGCTTGTGCGCATGTCAAATCCCAAAACGTAACCGACGCGCCCGGCAACAACACCGTGTTTATGACCTGGCGCTTTAACGCGAACAAAGCCGCCTGTAAAAAGGCTTTCGAGGGTCTTTGCGCTCTGGTGATAAATTTAAACAAAACCGCCGTTACGAGATTCGGTGCAGCTAGCGAAACAAGCTGCGTGCTGGGCGTGGGCTTTGAGGCGTGGAAAATGCTCGGCTTGCCGAAGCCTTTGCCGAAGGAGCTAAAAAATTTCGAAGAGATTAGAGGGGACAAACACATCGCGCCCGCCACCGGAGGCGATATTCATATCCATATCAGAGCCGCAAATCAGGCCGTTTGCTACGATATGGCAAGCGAGATCAGAGCCGCGCTAAAGGATGTCGCGACGTGCGAGGAGGAGATCTGCGGCTTTAAATACTACGACGGGCGCGCCATCATCGGCTTTGTGGACGGCACCGAAAATCCGCAGGGCGCAGATCGCGACTTTTTCGCCAAGGTAGGCGACGAAGATGCGGCGTACAAGGGCGGCAGCTATCTTTTCGTGCAAAAATATATCCACGATATGAGCGCATGGAACGCCGCGGGCGTCGCCGAGCAGGAGCGCGTCATCGGCAGATCCAAACAAAACGACATCGAAATGAGCGAGGAGATCAAGCCTAGCAACTCGCACTCCGCCGCAGCCAACGTCGGCGACGATAAAAAGGTCGTGCGCGGCAATATGCCGTTTATGCAGGGCAGCGAGACGGGAACCTACTTCATCGCCTACGCAAGTACCTTTAGCACGCTGGAGTTGATGCTTGAAAGTATGTTTATCGGCCGCCCGCGAGGCAACTACGACCGCCTGCTAGATTTCAGCGTCGCAAAGACGGGCGCGCTCTTTTTCGCTCCGACCTTCGATATGCTGCAGGCTTATAGCGCAGAGTAAATTTAGCTTTAAATTTAAAGGCGCGCGATGTTTTGCGATCTAAGCCCGTATCAGAGCAGGCGCTGCAAAGAGATCATAGAGGGCAAAGTCAAAAATAGTGAAAACGTCAGGGGTCTGATAGAGTTCATAGACGCTAAATTTAAAACTCGAGCGATCAGCGCGTTTTACGGCGCGGGCAGGGACTCGGCGTGGCTTAAGATCGTGCTTCGCTTCGATAAAGATGCCGCAAAAATCACCGATAAAAAGTGCATCGAGCGCTATCTCGCCCGCACGCCGCTTTACGCGAAGCTAAACGAGCTAAAGAATTTTTATATCTCAGTCGAGTCCTTCGAGTCGCAGATCCGCACCGATCTGATCCAAGGCGCCGTAGCGGAGCTGCTGCGAAACCGAAACGAGCTTTTGGCGCCGCTTAAAATTTGGTATATCGCGGCGGCGTCCGACGTGCCCGTAGTTTTTTATTTCACGAGGCAGGACGCGGCGCGCCGCGAAGGGGGCGGAAAGATAGAGCGGCTGATAAGAAAATTTATAGAGAAAGCGCAGGACGCCAAATATCTGAGCCACATGGAATTTAAGCTGTTTTTTGACAGCAAGGAGTCCGTGGATCTTGAGTACGGCGGAAATTTGTTCTATTATTTCAAATGAAATTTAGCTAAGGAGCGAAAATGGATGCGAAGCTTTACAGAAGGTAACGCAGCTCTCGCGAGGGCTTGAGGAGGGCGGCGTGCAGAGCCTAAAAGCAGCACTTGAGGGCGAAGGCGACGAGGTTAGCAAGATGCAAGCTCGCGTGATATTAGGCGAATACTACGTGATGAAAGGGGATTTCGCGCAGGCTAAGGAGTATCTGGAGCCCGTGGCGCAAAATGCCGAGCGACTACGAGATCAATACGACGATCTGCTGGACGATGAAATTTGCAGAGCCGATATGCTTTTGGATATGATCGAGCGCTTCGGGTTTTTGGCGGAGTAAAACGGCTCGCGATATGCGGCGGAAGAGATAAAATTTTAAGATCGGAGCGAAATGCCGAAATACTCATTTGAAACCATAGAACAAATGCTGCTAAAATGCGTAGCTGAGGGCGGCGAGCCATAGCCCAGCTTTCGCCTGCGCGGCGCGCTATACATGATCATCACCTATGCGCATCGCTACTCGTTTCAAAGGTGCGCGGATGAGACGGGCGCAAACGCGAGCGGCGAGCGGTATTTCGCCACGCTACGAGAACTCTACGCCGCGCCGCAGATAGACGGACGCTCGCTAGAGGAGCTTTGGAGCGAGACGGATGATTTTTACTGCTTTGATTTTGAACTATAAGACCTCGAAATTTCATGCGGCAGTGCGGTAAACACATGCGGTACCGATGCGCGACACAGATGAAAGCACGGACAAATTTAAACGAAATCAAATTTTAAAAGGGCGCAAATGAGCTCTGCTTGGGATTGTGTCGCTAAAGCGTACGACGAGGACGGCAAATTTAGTGCGAGATTTGAAGGTCATGAGATGGCGATGGACGCGCCAAGCCTAGGCAGGCTGCGGCTTTGTGCGAGCGCGGAGCTTTTGCGAGAGGGCAATTTAAATTTTCGCAGCGGCTTTGATGGCGATACAGAGGCATAAGTGCTGCCGAATGATTTAAAATTTCAAGCGCAACGGAAGCGATAACGCGAATGAAAGCGCACTGTTTGACGATGAAATCAAAAGCTAAATTTAACAGCGCAAAATACCCGAGCCGCTAACGATAAATTTTAAAAACGGGGGTAAATTTAATGCAAAATTTAAAAGGCGAATCGCAGAAGTCGCAGCAGCCTGAATAAAACGGCGCCGAGCGCCGAAATTCGCCGCAATTTGGCAATAAACCCCTCGTCGTCAAAGACTACAACATAATAGTATTCTTTATTTATAATCTATTCTTCGCCCCCTTGGCGGTACCGGTGTTTCTGTATATAGGGGATATTTTCCCATACTATACGCCGTTTGTTTCCGTAGCATTCGCCGTCGTGTCCTATCTCAACAGCGCCCATACGCGCTTTGTTCATTTGACGGACAGGAGTATCAACTACGTCAATAAAGGCAAAATCACGAAATCTATAAAATTTGATGAGATATCGCTCATAAAGCTCACCGCCACGCCGCTATTCGAACATATCGTGCCCGCTAGAAATTCCACAGGTATTGTGCTTTCGTTCATCGTAATAGCCGTCGTGTTCGCCGGATTTTTACAAAGCCTTAGAGGATCTATAATTTTTATTATGAGCCTGACGGCATTGGTTTTGCCGTTTTTCATCTCCAAACTGATTTTTTCAAAGATCACGGAGGGGAAATTTAGCTTCCGCGCGATCGATATTTTGATCATCTATGACGGCAAGGGCGGATTTATCAGTTTTATGATGAGCGCGGCAGATTTTGAAAGGGTTTGCCACTGCATGCTAAAAGAGCGGCGGATCAGCCCGTCAAAATTTCAAAAGCAATTTGTGATATTTCAATGAAAAGGCTTATTAAGCGATATCGGCGTTAAAATTTAAAAAGTCGTTTCGGCTCCTTAAATTGGTTGCAAGTTAAATTTGGCGTAAATTTTATAATTTCGCATGCGTTAAAATTTTACGGCGCGCACGCACTAAAATTTTATAGAGTGCGGTACGAAATTTTAAGGAGCGCGGCGTGAAATTTGAAATTCCGCAAAATGCCCTAAATTTTAAAAAATTTCACGAAATTTTGCGGAGCCGTGAAATTTTAAAAGCTCCGCAAATTTAGCTCACGCTACCACCGAATGCCCGCTTCCAGCCAAAACTGCCTGCCCGCCTCATAGACCAGATCGAGCGAGGTGTCGCTGCTAAGTCTTGCTTTGTTGCGCTTATTTAGAACGTTGTAGATATCTAAATTCGTAAAAAATTCCACCTCGCCCGCCATCTTTTTAGCGTATCCGATGCGCGTATCCCAGCTGTAGCTTTTGCCGAGATTTACCTTTTCGTATTTGTCGTATCTGGCGGGATACTTGCCAGCAGGCGTCCTGCCCGTGCGAGCGATCGCTTCTTGCGAGCCTTTAAATGATAGAAAGTTATTCACGCTAATGCCGTAGCTTGGAATTTTAGTGATGATGTTTAGGCTTGCAGTCCAAGGCCTAGCATAGTCCTGCGCCGGAAGCTCCGATAGCCTCATCAACCTGCCGTCGTATTCGACGATCTTTTCATCTTCGAGCGTTTCTCTATCAAGCGATATGTCATAAAGGGTGTTGTTCGTTTTCATCTTGATGTGCTCAAAGCCCAGCTCAAAGCCATTTAGCGTACCGAAGGCCTCATAATCATCGATCGTTTTAACGCCGAATGTTAAAATTTTATTTTCGCTTCTGCCGTCATTAGTAAAGGTTTGATAGTTGTTTTGGTAGTTCGGATCCGGCGCTAGACCTAGATCTCTTCTCGTAGATTTGATGATCTGATCCCTGCCCTTGCGGCTTACATATTTGCCGAAAAACTCAAAATTCCCAAGCTTTTGCTTTGCCCCGAATACCAGCTCATCCTCATAAGGCACCTTTAGCTCGTTAAATTTAGTTAGAGACGGGTCTTTTGGCAGTTGCGTCCAGTTTTGCGTATAGGCATTGCGCGGGCGCGTGTAGGTAGTGGCGAGACCCTCTCGACCTTCTCTTAATTTGTAGGTAAAGAGATTGCGTCCGTAGTAGCGGTTTGCACCGAAGCTAAGAATCGAATCTCCGTCGCCGAAAATATCGTAGTAGCTGTTAAATCTCGGCGCCGCAGTCGTTTGCTTCATATAATCGTCCCTATTTAATCTTACGCCCGGTCGTAAAGTAAGATCACCGATTTTTATCTCATCTTCCAGATAAACCGCCAAGCTCTTCATATCCACCTTAGTATTGCCCTTGTAATAGCTTTTTCGCGTAAAAAACTGGCCGCTTCTACCACGCCTCGCAAAAGAATCGTCTATCGAGCAGAGCTCGTCATTCGGATCGCAAGCATTTACGCCCGCAGGTAGCGGTGCTATTCCGCCAGCGGTCATAAACTCCTTTTTTACGTTAAATTTAGCCTCTTGCTTTTTAAACTCAAAGCCTGTGATAAATCTATGCTTACTGCCGCCGAGATCAAATTCATTAAACTCCAGATCCGCGTTGTACGAAAAGCTCTTTTGAGTTTGATCCAGATCCCCAAAGCCGCCCTCTATCGCCGAAGCGGATAAAATTTTACTACCCCAATTCTTTACGTTTGAGTATTGCCAAGCCCTATAATATTCATTCTCGGCATCACGCGAACTCTCCAGCTTGCTGTAGGATAAAATTTGATTAAATCTAGCAAAATCGCCATCGTAGTCGGCTTTAAGCGCTAAATTTAAACCGCCCGATTTCATATCTGCGTATGAATCCTTGACGTGGTCGTTAAACATCTTGTTTCGCTCGGGCGCGTAGGTTACGCTAGGCGTGATAGTTAAGCGGTCGCTTGCATACCAAAGCGCTTTTAGGAAATAGTTGTCTATATTTCGCCTCTGAACTCGCTCGGTGATGGTCGTATCTGCGTTGTATCTTCTGTCGTAGGCCTTGAGCGGAATTTTACTTCTAGTATTTGTGTAGCCGAACATCAAACCTAGATCTTCGGTAACGGTGCCCTCTAAATTTAACCTAGTGATCCACTTATCGAATCTCGGCTGATTTAGCGGAGTAGCGGAGTTTTCAAAGCTCTGTTCATCGCCGTAGATATGGTACCTAGTCCAGCTATCCTCGGTGTGCTGCATTGAAAACTTGCCGTGAAAGCCCGCGCGCGGATCTCGCGTCTTAGCCTCCACTACGCCGCCGGTAAATCCGCCGTATTTGGCGGAGATGCCGCTATCGTGCACCTCGACGCTCCGTAAAAAATCGCTATCGATCGCCATACCTTGCGAGACGGAATTCATCGTATCAAACGCCGAAAAGCGCGTAGGATTGCCGCCCGGATTTCTAGCGGGATCAAGATCGTTATTCATATTCGCGCCGTCAAGCATAAAGTTGTTTTGCCAATACTTCGCGCCGTTGATACTGATATTTGCGGGGCTGATCTCGCCTAGCGTCGTGCTCTGGCGGTTTGTGGAGCTGAATTGCACATTTGGATTGGTACGCAAAAGCTGCACGAAGTCGCCGTTGCCGCTAGGCATCGACTCGATCATCGTCCTGCTTATTTTTTGCGTACCGCCATAGCTATCGCCGACGCTCGTCAGGCTAGAGTCAATGTTGCCGACAACTACTATTTCGGGAAATTTATAACTATTTGTCGTAGCAGCCGAGCTTCGTGCCTCCGAGCCTTCTTTGGTAACAACGCTTCTGGTTGCGTTATTTTCAGACGAACCCTGCGCGATGCTTAGACTGCAAAGGCACGCCGCGACTATTAAGGAGCGTGCAAGCCCCCCCCCGCAGCGATTTTGAGTAAATTTCTCGCCTTTTACGGAAGCGGAATAATTGCGGCCTGCGCCGCTTTTACATGGCTTACAGGCCCAAAAACCGACAATCATCTTTTCTCCTTTTTTGAAAATAAAAATTAAGACTTAGGAAATTTAGCCAATAATATTTTAAATTTCAATAAAAGTGATAACAATTATACGACTTATGCAATCAATAGAAAAAATGTAACAAAATAGCGATATATCGGCGAGATAAATCTATTCCAAAATAAAATTTATCTAAAATCTATGTGCGGCACAGATAGGTTTAATTGAGCTTTATTCTTGAGTTCGTTTTTAAACTGCATAAATTTACGAAGCCGAAATTTGCCGTGCAAGCGCCGTTAAATTTAAACGCGCTTAGTAAATTTTCCCGAGTAAAATTTAAAGACGCCGAGCCCGTTAAAATTTCGGCGCATTTATCCTCACGGTTTCATCGGTGTCAAAAATATATGTCTGCGCCGCCTCCGCAATATCCTTCGGCGAGATGGAATTTACGATCGTTTCAAAGGTCTTAAAATCGGCGATCTCCTCATTCCAAAGCGCGTATTTTACGAGCGCATCGTTCCAAAACTCGGGGCTTTCGCGAGCGATGCGAGCCGTGATTATCTGAGATTTTTTAAAATTTTCAAGATGCCGCGCTACGTCCGATCCGCCGCCTGCGATTTCTGCAAAAATTTCCCTGATTGCGGATAGAATTTGATCCGTGTTTTGTGGCGCGCAGGAAAACGAAATATGAAGGCTCGAGTGCTCATACGGGATGCGGCTTAGGCTCGAAGCGACCGAAAAGCCGTAAGTGCGTCCCTCATCCTCTCTGATGTGCTCCCTAAGCGCTTCCTGAAGCACCGAAGCTAGAGCTGAAATTTTAATTGCATTTTCAAGCGAGTACGGAGCGGATCTGTTTATCGCGGTAAGCGCGACGTCGCTTCTAGGGGAGTTTTGATAGTTGCGCATAAAAACGTGCCGTCCGCTTAAGCTGCGAATTCCGTCGTCTTTAAAATCCTCGCGTTCGCCGCGAACGGGCAGGCTCGCCAGATATTTTTTTATGAGGGCTTCGGCGTCTTTTAACTCAAAATCGCCGCTAAGCACGAAAGTGTAGGATGCGGCGTTGCTAAATTTATCATAGACGATCTTTTTTAACTCTTCCTCGTTAAGAGCTTTGATCTGCGCAGCGCTTAGATGGCGCATTCGCGCATTGCCGCCGTAAAAAAACTCGCTAAATTCCCTGCTAAATTTATATCCGGGCAGTTTCTCGTTTCGCACAAGCTCGTCGAGCGATTTGATCTTTAAATTTTGCAGCGCCTTCTCGTCCACGCGCGGAGAGCTAAGCTCTAAGTTTATCGCTTCCAGCAACCATTTTAGATCCTGCGAGCCGCAGCTTCCGTAAAATCCGTGTGAGAATGCGGAGATGTTTTTGCGGTAATTCACCTGCCGCCCGCTTAAAATTTGCGAAATTTCATAATTGTTAAAATCGCCTGCGCCGCTTTCGTTTGAAAGCATCGCGGCAAAACTGCCAAGCCCGGGATGCGCTAGATTGGACATTCCGCCTCTGCTTACCGCGGCAAACGAGATGAAATCCTTGCGCGTCTTAAGCGGCTTTAAGATCACGGTCGCGTTATTTTCAAGCAGATAGGTATAAAATTTAAATCGCGGATCAAAACTCTTGCTTAAAATTTTGCCCTCGGGTAGGTTTTTAGAAACCAGACTATCCGGCAGCTTTTTATGCGCGGCATGCGTATTTATCGCTTTAGCGCCGCTTTGCAGCTTCTTAAATTTAGCCTCATCCAGATTATATCCGGAGCCGCTAAAAACGCTTGCGTGCACCTCGCTTAGATCCGTCAGGCGCCTAAATTCTAAATTTAGCTCCTCTAGGCTGATCTCACGCAGCAGTTTTACCTCCAAATCACGCTGTTTTGCGGCGCTAGGCAGAACGGCTCCTGATTTTACGGCATGAAGAATCTCTCTTGCAAAAAACGCGGAATTCGCGCTTTTTTTGCGCTTAAAGGCGCTGTGCCGCGAGCTGATCAAGGCATCCTTTGCTAGGGCGAAATCGCGCGCATCAAAGCCGCTATCTCGCAAGCCTTTGATTAGCCCGAGCGCCTGCGAGATCGCGCCGTCAAAGTCTCCGCCTAAAACGGCGACGTCAAAGCTATAGATCGTTTTTTGAAACTGCAAATTCGACCTGGAAAAATTAACTCGCAGCAGCGCGCCTTCGCTAGCTTTTGCTCGCTCATAAATCGTAGAGATGAGGCTAGAGATAAGCTCGCTTTTTAAAATTTTTCTCGCATTCGCCTCGCTGCCTGGGGGCGCGAATTCCTCCCAAAACGAAATTTTGACGGAATTTAGCGATGTTTCGTTCGTATCGTAATTGTAAATTTTCAAACCCTGCCTAGACGGAATGCCCATATCCTGGCGAGCATAGGAGCTTGTATTTTTAAGAGGCGAAAAATTTTGCTCTAGCAGTTTTAAAATTTTATCCCTTTTAAAATCGCCCACGGCTATAAATTTCATAGACCTGGGCTGGTAAATTTTTTGATAAAGCTCCTTGATTCGCTGCGCGCTTACGGATTTTACGACCGCCATATCGCCGATCGGCGCACGATTAAAATACGCGCTGCCGCCGTAAAGCTCCTCATCCATCCGCTCGTAAAGCCTCGCGATCGGCGTATCGCGGCTACGCGCCTCCTCGATTATGACGCCTCTTTCTTTTACGAGCTCGAGCGGATTAAACTCCACTCCGTCCACAATCGAAGCAAAAATTTTAAAAACGTCCTTTAAATTTTCTTCGCTAACGGCGATGTTAAGCGTGTAGATCGTGCTGTCGTAGCCCGTCTGCGCATTTACGTCGGCGCCGAATTTCACGCCCAGGCTCTGCAATTTTTTGATGAGTTCGTTTTTGCTAAAATCGCGACTTCCGTTAAAGGACATATGCTCGATGAAGTGCACAAGCCCGCGCTCATTAGGGCTCTCGTCGATCGAGCCCGCATCCACGACCAGATAGAAAACGGCGGAATTTTTAGGTACGGAATTTTCTAAAATATAGTATTTAAGCCCGTTTGGCAGCGATCCTCGCAGGACGGCTTCGTCCCACTCAAGCGCAAAAGCTCCCGCGCAGAGTAGTAAAAATAGTAAAATTTTTCGCATTTAAGCCTTTCATTTATTTCTAGTAAAATTCCGCCTCGCAGATATTTCGGCGAGCTTTTCTCTTTCGGCTTATCAAGCTGCCCGTCTGCGCCATTCTGCGCTATTTTTTAGATTTATTCGCTTTGACCCGTCAGCCTGCGATATTTCTTAAATTTGCCAACTTTTAAGCCGCATGCTCGCGCGCCGATCTTTGGTCCGCTTCGCGAGTTTACCGACTCTAACTCCATACCACGCGGCTGCTCTCGTTTGGCGCATCACCCAAATTGGCAAATGCATCGATCTTGGTCTGCGCGCTGAGGCGGCGACATAGCTGCCCGGCGGCACGGACGCAAATTTTAAAATTTACTTGCACCCGGGCTAAATTTAAAAAGCGCGAATCGGTAAATTTTAAAATTTTACGCCAAGCGCGGCGGGCTGCTAAGCTTTGAAATTCTATAGCCAAATTCCGCAACAGAGCCCACGCGCTTTCATAGCGAGACGGACGAACATTTAATTTTACATCGCCCTACTCTCGCTACGCGCTGTTTTAACACGGATCGATCAAACAAGCCACTGACGCACAATCTTGGCTTCTTCGCCGCATAACGTTTTGGTGCTCCGCTTATAAACGCACCGCCCCAAACTGTCATTTGCTACGAGATAAAATTTTAGCCTAAAGAGCATTAAATGAAAATTAGTATAAATAAAATGTGAAATTTTGAAGTTAAAATGGAATTTCGGATTAGATTAAAATGGCCGGGAGATAGGGATTCGAACCCCAGGAGGCTTTCACCTCAACGGTTTTCAAGACCGCCGCTTTCGACCGCTCAGCCATCTCCCGATTAAGGGCGGGTAGACCCCGCCGAAAGTTCGCGCAGGCCAGGACCTGCGCGTGAAATTTATTCGGTTTTTTCTCCGACCCACTCGGCGCCGTTGTGAACCTTTTCTTTGGTCCATTGAGCCGCATTGTGTGAATCCTCTTTTACGCCGTGCCAAGTATTAGAGCACCCGCTAAAAACCATCAATGCCAAAAGAGCCGCTAGTATATATCTCATAATAACTCCTTTTTAGGATCTGGAGGCGACACCCGGATTCGAACCGGGGATCAAAGCTTTGCAGGCTCATGCCTTACCACTTGGCTATGTCGCCACGCCGGCTTATTAGGTGGTGCCCGGAGCCGGACTTGAACCGGCACGGAAAAAATTCCGAGGGATTTTAAGTCCCTTGCGTCTACCGATTCCGCCATCCGGGCACGTTTAATACAAAAACAGAATGTAAAATGGAGCGGGAAACGAGAGTCGAACTCGCGACATCAACCATGGCAAGGTTGCGCTCTACCACTGAGCTATTCCCGCGCAAAGAAATGAAATATTACCCAATGCAAGCTTAAAATTTCATTTTATAGCGGCTTTTGCGGAGAAAATTTTGGCGTAGCGCCGGAATTTAAAAATTTTGTAAGTAAAATAATGTAAAATTACAAAATCTTTATTGGGGTTATAGCTCAGCTGGGAGAGCGCTTGAATGGCATTCAAGAGGTCGGCGGTTCGATCCCGCTTAACTCCACCACTTAAGCTATTTTTAAATTTTAGTCACTTCTTTTAAATCTCTTTTACTTCCTTTAAATACCGATATTTAGGGCTTTTTAGTAATTTTTGATTATTTTTGTTTCTTTTTGTGTTATAATTATTTTAGAATAATTCAGTTAGTTATTAGGTTAGTTAAAACCTATTAGGTCAGTTTTTAAACTTTTTGATATGCTATTTGAATGCCAAAACAAAAGCGCATCCTCGTATTCAATTTAACCAAATAGCGCATTTAGGAGCATTTGGTAGTACCTAAAAAACATACTTGCAATAAAAACCACAAAGCGAATGCAAATGTAAAATTCTGATTAAAAAATTTCCCATTTCTTAAAAATAAATTGATTTTACTCCAGCACGGTTTTGCTTTTATAATAATACTTTTATAATTTTTGTATTACAATACCGAAAATTTTTTCAAGGAGCGATGATGAAGAATTTTTTTAAAATTTTAATCTTGAGTTTGCTTTTTTTAAGCACCGCTTTTGGCGCCAAAATTCCACAAGATACAATTATCGTGGGGATCGAAGCCGAGACGCCGCGGATAAATCCGCTTTATGACGAGGATCACGATCCGACGCTTTCGCTTGTGTTTTCCGGTCTTACGAACCACGACGAAAACTCAAATTTAGTCCCGGAGCTTGCGACCTCGTGGAAGGTTAGCGAGGACGGCAAGGTTTATGAATTCGTGCTTAGAGAGGATGTTTTGTGGCACGACGGGGTAAAATTCGGCCCGGAAGATGTTAAATTTACGATCGAGGCGGCAAAAGATGAGAAGCTAAACGCCCCTGCGATATCAAACTACGAGATGGTAAAAAGCGTTGAGATAACGAGCCCAAATAGCGTAAAGATTACGTTAAGCGAACCGTTTCCTCCATTTTTAGATACGCTTAGTTTCGGTATGCTGCCGAAGCATATCTTAGAGGGCAAAGACATCAACAGCGACGAGTTTAACAACAAGCCGATAGGAACCGGAGCCTATAAGGTTACCGAGTGGAAAAAGGGAGAGTATATAAAATTCGTCGCCAACGATAAATTTTATAAAGGCGCTCCAAAAACCAAAAATATCTTCTTAAAAGTTCTAGCCGATGCGAATATCAGGCTGCTTCAGTTAAAAAGCGGCGAAATCGATGCTGCGCTAATCGATCCAAGCGGCGTAAAATCGGTGGAAAAAAGCAAGACCCTCAAAGTTCTTCGTTTTGCGAGCGCCGATTATAGGGCATTGATGTTTAATATGAACGACGAGCTTTTCAAAGATAAAAATGTAAGAAAAGCGATAAATTACGCCGTGGATAAGTCGAGCTTCGTCAATGTTTTACTCCACGGATACGGCTTTGAGGCGCATAACCCGATTCAAACGAGCTGGGCAAATAGCGACGATAAGGAGCTTATGTTTAAATACGACCCGAAAAAAGCGGATGAGCTTTTAAAGCAGAGCGGCTGGAGCAAAAACAAAAAAGGCTTTTATGAAAAAGATGGTAAAACTCTCGGTTTTGAAATTTTAGCTTTTAATACCGACCCGCTTAGAGTATCGCTAGCAAAAGCTCTTAGCAGCGAGCTGGTAAAATTTGGAATCGACGCCAAAGCATACGGCAAGCCTAAAACCGCTTTTGAAATTTCTAAAGTGCAGAGTTTCGTAATCGGCTGGGGCAGCCCTTTTGATCCAGATTTTCATACGTATAGAATTTTCGGGAGTTTTGCCGACGTAGATAAGAATGAAAACGGCTGGAACTATAGCCACTATAGCGACGAGAATGTCGATAAGGCTCTAAAAAGCGCAAGAAGCACTCAAAATATGGATGAGAGAAAGAAATTCTACAAAGAATTTCTAAAAGCGATCCACGATAATCCTCCTTTTGTTTTCATAGCTTATCTTGATTTTCCACTTGTTTATAACAACGAAATTTCAGGCATTAAAACAAGAAAATTGGGGCATCACGGCGCCGGATTTTTGTGGAATATCCACGAATGGCAAAAGCAAGTTAAATAGTTGAAAAATTTAATCTTTAAAAGAGTGGCGTCGAGTTTGGCGCTGCTCTTTTTTCTATCTTTAATCGTTTTTTTGCTGATTTTTATCCTGCCCGGAAGCGTTACGGACGCTATGTTTTCGCGCCCGGAGGCGGTGAGCGAGAGCGTAAAAAAACAGATCGAGATAAATTTAGGCTTAGATAAAAACGTATTTTTACAATATTTCTCGTGGATCTTTGCGTTTTTGCAGGGAGATTTCGGGCTATCTTTGATAAGCGGCGAAAGCATTTCCGCGATTATCGCAAAAAGGCTTCCAAACACTATCGTTCTGTCGCTCGCATCATTTTTTTTCATAAGTCTGTTTTCGCTTATCCTGGGCTTTATTTGCGCTATTTATAAGAATAAATTTATAGATATTTTTATAAATGTCACAACTTTTTTGCTTGCCTGCTTGCCGCATTTTTGGGTCGGACTTGCTTTTATTCTTGTTTTTAGCCTGATTCTCGGGCTTTTTCCAAGCTCGGGAGTAAATGAGATCAGCCAAAGCGGAATTTCTCTCAAACACCTATTTTTGCCGCTTTTAAGCGTAGTTTTGCCACATCTTGGGCTTAATATTAAATTTATCAAGGACACTTTTTTAGAGAGCTTAGGTAAGGATTTTATCCAAGCATCTTACGCAAGAGGGCTTGAAAAAAGTAGAATTTATCTTCTGGCATTTCAGGACGCGCTGCCCGTTATAGTGCAGTATCTAGGAACCCTAATGGGAGGTATTTTTGCAGGATCGTACGTAGTCGAGAGCGTATTTTCATACCCCGGCATCGGCGAACTTGCGATAAGCTCGGTCGTTTCAAAAGACTATCCGGTAGTCATTAGCGTGGTGCTGCTTAGCGCCGTTTTTGTTATATTGTCAAATTTACTGGCGCAGATCATCGCGATTATGCTCGATAAGAGGAATTTATGAAAATTTATAAATTTTTCTTAGCGGTTTTTGTATTTTTTGTTATCTTGGCGGTTTTCGCTCCGTTTTTTGCGCCGTTTGATCCAAATTTTAGCGATTTTCAAAACGTAAATTTAGCCCCAAATCAAACTCATATTTTTGGAACGGATTTTATGGGTAGAGATCTACTAAGTCGCGTATTTTACGCTCTTAGAACATCGCTTATCGTAGGGGTCGGAGCAAGTTTCATAACCACCCTCATTGCCTCCTTTTACGCCTACATCGCAACGCTTAATTCAAATTTTATAAAAGAGCTTTTCGACAGGTTGATAGATGCGTTTTTGTCCCTGCCTAGCATTATATTTATTATGATCTTTTCATCGATTTCCGGCGGCAGACTATTTACGATTATCCTTATAATCGGGCTTTGCTCATGGATGCAAAGCGCAAAGGTTATTTTGGGCGCTCTTAAAACGATGCTTAAGAGCGATTTTATAGCTCAAGCTAAAATAAACGGAGCGACGCATTTTAAACTTATATTTTTTGAAGCGCTTCCAAATTTAAAGGCTCTGCTTTTTACGCTTTTTGGTATCAACGCCGCGCACGCGATCGCTATGGAAGCGACGCTTAGCTTTTTTGGAGTAGGAAGCGATCTATCCGCGATCAGTCTCGGGCTTATGCTAAACGAAAGCACGCAGGCTCTATTTATGGGCTCTTGGTGGGTCGTACTTTTCCCCGGGGCGGTGCTGTTTTTGCTCATACTCTCTTTTGCGATTTTAAGCACGAGCTCAAACGGCAAGGGTATAAAAATATGATCGAGATAGAAAATTTAAATCTAAATTTTAAAAATAAGCCGATTTTATCAAATCTTGATTTTGCCCTCGCTCAAAACGAATGCGTCGCGATCACCGGAAATAGCGGCTGCGGAAAGTCGATGTTTGCAAAGGCGATGATAAGGCTTTTTGATGACGATTTTAGCCTTAGCGCCGATAAATTTAAAATTTGCGGCAGAGATATTTTGGCTCTTGACCAAGGCGAGCTTAGAGAGCACAGGCGAAATAGCTGCGCTCTGATCTTTCAAAACAGCCACGGCTCCTTTCATCCCATGCTAAACGTAGGCGATCATTTCAATCTCTATCTTAAAAAAACTATGGAAATAGGCCTTATTAAAAAAACGGCTTTCGAGTATTTTGCGAAATTCGGCTTTGACGACGCGAACACGCTTTGGCATAAATTTTCTTACGAGCTAAGCGGCGGAGAAGCGAGCAGGGTTCAGATAGTCTTGGCGCTTTGCCTGAAGCCCAAAATTTTAATATGCGATGAGATAACAAGCTCGCTCGATACTCTAAACAAAAGAAATATTATAAATATGCTAAATTCCCTTAAGCGCGAGATCGGCATTATATTTATCACCCATGAGCTCGGGCTTATCTCGCATCTGACGGGTAGAATTTTAAACCTTAAAAACGGAAAATTTCAATGATATTAGAGGTTAAAAACATATCGAAAAATTTCGAATTTAGAGAGCATTTCGGGCACAAACAGATCTGCTTAGAGGTGCTAAATAATATCAGCTTTAATCTCGAAAGCGGCGAGAATTTATCCATCCTAGGGCAAAGCGGAAGCGGCAAAAGCACTCTGGCTAAAATTTTGGCTCTAGTTATAAAACAAAGCGGAGGCGAGATATTTTTTGAGGGCAAAAATCTATCAAATTTAAACCAAAATGAGATTTTACGATGCAGAAGCCGGATCCGCCTCGTGATGCAAAATCAAAAATTATGTCTAAATCCGGCTCTTAAAATCAAAACTCAGATTAAAAACATAAAGAATTATCTTAAACTAAATTTTGATGATGAGCTTGTAGGCACGCTTTTAAAAACGCTAAATTTGCCCGCGGAAATTCTAGCTAAGCTCCCGCATCAAATTAGCGGCGGCGAGGCTGAGCGCGTAGGCATGCTAATAGCTATGCTCTCAAACCCGAAACTCCTAATCCTCGATGAGATAACGAGCGGGCTTGATTTCGAGGCGAAAGAGAGGCTTTTGGATATGCTTTTGACGCTTAATAAAAACATAAATATCATATTTATAACTCACGATTTGATGAGCGCGAGAAGGGTTACAGACAAGGTTTTGCTGCTCGAAAAAGGAAAGCAAATTTTCTTCGGCGATTTTGAAAACATCAAAGAGTGTCCTAAATTTTTAGAGCTTTCGGAGGCTTTGAGTTATTAAGCGCTGCGCGATGTTCGTGTGTAAAGAGTGGGCGCCTTAATCCCGATACGCCGCAAATTTTAATGTATTGCGGCAAAAAATCTTAAAAGCGATCCTTTTTGCTCTCTTTTAATTCCTACGCGTAGCCGCCTGCCTTGGATTTTGATCATTTTCCTTCCTTTTATATTCGTTTGGATATAATTTTTCCGAAAAATAGGTATCAAACGGCACCAAACCGTCAAACATAGATTTTTTAACCCAAAAGTAAAGTGAAAGGAGAGATTATGTCATTTATAGATGAAGATTACGTAAATATCGTGCCGCAGGATCTGCTAGAGCGCGGTATACGCTTAAGGGAGGAGTACGGAATTTATGGAATCGCTTGGAGATTTGACGATGTAATGGAGGTGCTAAAAATCGCAAGAGATAGAGATATGCTTATCGTCGGAGGGGATGTATATCGCCTAAGCGGCAATAAGCCCATAATCACATACGATAGCTGGAGTATTAAATCGGAAGATGACGATGCATTTGAAGTAGCGATCGAATATATCACCAATTATCGCGCTAGAAACGGAGATGACTTTGCATATTGCCCAGTCATTTGCCCCGGGCGGGTGTCCAAATGAAAATTTTAGCTTCCAATATTGAAAAGGAGAGATTATGTTTATAAATAAAGATGAAGATGCGAGGTTATTTATAGATGAAGATTACGTAAATATCGTGCCGCAAGATCTGCTAGAACGCGGTATACGCCTAAGAGAGGAGTACGGAATTTATGATATCGCTTGGAGATTCGACGATGTAATGGAGGTGCTTAAAATCGCAAAAAGCAAAGATATGGTTATCGTCGGAGGAGAGGTATATCGCCTAAGCGGTAATGAGCCCATCATCACATACGATAGCTGGAGCATTAAAGATGGAGATGACGGTGACGATGCATTCGAACTAGCGGTTCGATACATCACTAATTATCGCGCCAGAAACGGAGATGACTTTGCATACTGCCCGGCTATCGGTCCATATACCATCCTACAGGAGCCAAATGAACAAACAGAAAAATGATCAATAGCTGGGATACCAAAGCGGAAGACGACAAAGAATTCGAAGTGGCGATCCAATATATCACCAATTATCGCGCTAGAAACGGAGATGATTTTGCATATTGCCCGGTCATTTGCCCCGGGCGGGTGTCCAAATGAAAATTTTAACTTCCAATGCAGAATATGCTGGTTTTGCTCATATTCTGATAAATATAAAATGTGTGTCAAACTGAATGACAATATGTGCGTAGATGGGATATAAAAGATTTTAGGAGTAGCTTTGAAAGGCAACGAAGTAGTTTTAATACTATCGATCGAAAGCGATAGAGATCTATCCGAGACAATAAGCAGCAACGGCATATCTGCAACAAAAGTCTGGCAAAAAGGAGATTTGAAACTAAAAGGTTCTATTTTAAAATACAGAAATTTTGGCTTTAGCATAGAGGAAAAATTTTATGATATACCTTCTGCGGGAGATCTAATTAAAAAATTCTTGGCAGATATAAATGTCGCTAGGAGTATAAAATTACAAAGCGTGAAAAAGCTGCTAAGAGTCGTGATTTACAGCTACGGTAGCTTGTCGGGTCTATATTATGATGTAAATTTACTGAAACTATTAGCGGATAACGATATAAATTTAGATAATGACGTGTATTTTTTAGATGAATAAATTTGAATCTTGAGCAAGGCGTATTTATCGATGAAATTCTTGGACTTTGATTGGGCGAAAGATGACAAGCTGTCCTTGGAATTTCATATAAGGATAATTTAAAACCATGAAACCGGTAAGAATTGTAATGACGATATTTTTTATTATCCTATCGTCTTTAAATTTTCATAAGCTATTGACGGAGGGCGGTTATCGCGGAGGGAAAGTCTATGTCGTAGCCACAACCCAATCCGTCATTATGCAACTACTACTTATCATAGGATTGATCCTGTATTTGATATATCTGATAAGAGTAAAAGAGTATTATAAGCCAAGCTCAAATTTTACGCTTTCTAAAAAGGAGGACAAAATGAACTTATCGAATAGAATAAAAGCGCTAAAGGCGCGGCTTAAACTGCAAAAGCCGGAAATTATAACAAATCCTGTACAAAAGGATGAGCTTGTCGAACAAGATCTGTGCGGTAAAGATCTGTGCGATTTAGACCATGGCACGATCAAACTTTTATCGGGAGATTTGCAGGTTTTCAATGACTATGCTTTTAGGTATTATATCCTGGATTTTATAGATTTTTATGAGCGCTTCGGCGATGAGGCGATTATAGAAGATATGTTCATTCAAGCACTTGCACCGCCTATGCGGCGGGCGCGAGCGAAACAATTTAGCAGGGATGAGGTAAAAATAATCATAGATTTTTTACAAAAACACTATGAAAATATTACAAGAATTACGCATACCAAGAAATATAAAAAGTTAAAACTCTATGAGCAAGATGAAATTTATATACCATTCAAACATTTTGAAAAAGAGATGAAAAATGCGATAAAATTTTGGGAGAAGTATTATAAGGGTAAAAATTTATAAGGATTGGCAAATGTGTTTAATAGAGACCGATTTGGGCAAATATGAGGAATATATCTATTTCTTTATAAAGAAAAACAGGGCATATTTTAAGGCCTATCAAGAGCAGATATTTCCTTTCGATATGGAGTACATACCTAGCTTATTGTGGTTGCTTGCATCTTTTGCAGAAACTACGATTAAAATTTTTGATGATTTAGACGAAAAGACAAGAAATGAAATTTTTGATTTTGTGGAAAAGGGAGCGGCAAATGAAGACGAATATATCGGCACGGCGTTTTGCACCGGCTTTGTTGAAACAATTGTAAATATTGCGAAAGAAGACGAATATAAGATAATTAGCAAATATTTTAGAAACGAAACGCTAGAATACGCCGCCGCTTGGATGAAATTTGGCGAATAGCTAGATCGAGCTTTATTAAAGTCATATTTTAAAACAATAAGGAGCCATATGCCTAAACATGAATTTTTGCTCAAAAAGACAAAAGAAAATATTTTCTCTAAAGAGCATTGCGTAGTAATTAGCGATGATCTGATACTTCATATTTCGTACTCTCTTGAGTGGGTACAAACCACATGGAACGATGAGGCAAATTTGAAAAAAGGTCTAAATTACTATGGCTATAGCTGGATAGAAGATAAAGCTAAATTTAGAGATATAATATGCTCTTGGAGGTCGCTTTTATTGAGCGCGGATGAGCAGATTGTTTTTGATAAAAATTGCGTGTTAAATAAATCCTCGGTTATCGAGCAATTAGACGGTCTATTGGAACTAATCGATTCGGCAATTAAAAATGATTTATATATTTTGCATCTAGGAATTTAGCAAGTGCGCGGCGATTTAATAATAAAACAAAAGAAAGACCATGAAAAGAAATTATAAAAAGATAATACCCGTAAGAGGTAGAAGGAAATTTTCGATTATAAATTTAATTAAAAAGGACTTTATATGACTATCTTACTAATATCAACCTTCGACAATAATTTACAAAGAGGCGATATTATAAAATGGCTCTCTTTAACTTAAGCTCACACAAAGGAGCAGTAAGTTACGATGAGTTTGATGAAAAACAGGTATATAGCCCGTTCCCGAATTTCAGAAAAGAAATTTAGAGAAATTCTAAAGTACTTCACGGAGGATATAGAAGCATCAAAGATATCGAATTTAACTAAAATTTCAGAAGCAACCCTATGTAAAATCTTTAGAGAAATAAGAATTCTTATGTCTAAAGAGTGTGAAAAGATATCTAAGTTTTCAGGCGAAATAGAAATAGACGAAAGCTACTTCGGATCTAAAAGAGTAAGAGGTAAGAGAGGTAGAGGCGCAAGCGGAAAGCAACCGGTATTCGGTATGTTTAAAAGAGATGGTAAGGTCTATACCCAAGTAGTAAAGAACTGTTCTGCAAATGAACTAATACCAATACTATCGCAATATAGCGAGCTTGATAGCTCTACTATCTATTCTGATTGCTGGAAAGCTTATGACGGTTTGGTAGATTATGGAGCCTAAGCACACTACAGAGTAAAGCATTCCAAGAATGAATTTGCTAATGGTAAAAATCATATAAACGGTATAGAAAACTTCTGGGGATACGCCAAACATAGATTATCTAAATTTAAAGGGATAAAGAAAGAGAATTTCTTGCTTCATTTCAAGGAGTGCGAATTTAGATATAATACTAAAACTACACAGGAAAACTTATATCAGAAACTATTAAAATTGATAAGAGAGAATCTGATTAAGTTTAATTGAGCCAAAATATTAAGATTATACTATTTTAAATTTTCTAACGGCAAAGAATTTAATATGCTTTTGGCTATTCTCCAGTTTGGTAAAAACCTATCCATATATGCTATGAAATTTTTATTATGGTGTCTTTCTAGCATATGCACAAGCTCATGAACGACTATGTATTCTAGGCATTCTAGCGGTTTTTTTGCGAGTTCGTAGTTGATAACAATATTACCATCTTTTATATGACAACTTCCCCATTTGGTTTTCATTTTTAGGATTCTTATGGAGCTTGATTTTACTCCGATTTTTGTTTCCCAAATTTCTAGCATCTTTGCGATTTTTATCCTTAGTTCGTTTCGGTAGAATTTTTCTAAAACTCGCTTTTTACTTTCAAAATTTCCACCATCTCGCACGCTTAATACCATTTTATTATGCTTTACCGTCACGCCGCCGACCCCGTTTATTACCTGCATTAGATACCGCTCGCCCCACAGATAGTGACTTTCGCCGCTTACTATCTCTCTTGTGCCTATGCGCTCTTGCGAGTTATAAATGTTTTGATGTTTACGTATCCATGCTAGCCTGCCAGCCACAGCCATGCGAATTCTATCATCACTCGCATCAAACGGCGCACTTACTCTTACTTCGCCATTTGGCGGCATTACGGAGATGTGTAGGTTTTTTATGTCTTTTCGCGCTACCGCAACATCAATCGAGCCTATTTTCATTGGTAGCCTTCTTGCAGTTTAATAAGCTCAAAAAGTTCGTCTATGTCCAAATTTTTTTCATCAGATAGGGGCTTTATGGCGCGTTTTAGTTCGCGTTCTTTCATTTTGTTACCGATATATCCGTCTGATTTATATGTTTTGATTGTCTCATCTAGTCTGGCGATCCAGTCTATATCTTGACTAAAGTTATCATATATCGCTCGTTTGCCGTCGCTGTTTATCTCTGGCGGATATATGTTGTTTGTATTTTTTGTTTGTAGCTGTTTTGCTAGGTTTATAACCTCTTTTAGATACTTTTCATAGTCCAACGCGCCCTTTTTACGTTGTTCTATCAGTTCGTCTAGTATTTGGGATAAATTTTCGTAAAATTTTGGATTTAGGGGATTATTATCGACTATTATACGCCTTATGTTATTTTCTATCGCCTCGGCAACCGCCTCATTGCCACCTAGTGCCCCATTTTCTTCTTCGCTGATACCCTCATTTTGGATTAAAATTTCAAGCAAACCTTTGTCTTCAAATTCTGCTAAGACCTTACTGTCGCCGGCATTTACATATCTATTGATGAGTATACGCATATCATTATCCCATTTTCGCATATCTACATAATCTCCGCTTGCTAGTTTGACGGCATCTCTTAGCGTAGAGAAGTTCTTTACGCGATTAGCCCACTGAAGTTCTTGTTCTTTGCTATACCCTAGCTTTAAAAGTTCGTTTGCTACCCTATCATAAGCTCGAATAAAACTTACAACCGCGCGATAAAAGCTAAGTCTTCTGGTCTGCATTTCATCTTTTAAATTCTCCATGCTATCGCCGCAAAAATACTCTATAAATTCTTTTTCGCTTTTTGGCGACTTTGCACCCTCGCATATTGCGTCCAAGATTTCCCATGTATTTTCTAGGTCTTCTTTACCTTTTTCGAGTCTATCTTTTAAAAGTCCGGCAATATCGCTCTTGTCGTACCCATCAAATGCCTCTTTTGTATAGTTGCTATACGCTTTTTCTAAGCTCTTAAAAAGATCGCGATAATCCACGATATATCCATACTCTTTACTCTCTCCGTCTAGCCTGTTTACGCGGCATATAGCTTGAAAAAGACCGTGATCGCGCATGGGTTTATCTATATACAGATATGTTGCGCTTGGCGCATCAAAACCAGTTAAGAGTTTATCGACAACGATTAAGAGCTTCATTTGTTCAGGTTTTTCTTTAAACTCTTTTTTTACGTCTAGCTCAAACTTATCAGCTTTAGCATCATCTACGTCTTTAGTGTTTATATCGTAGTAGTTAGCTATCATCTGCTTGTAAATTTTATACTTATATTCGCCGTCGCTCATACCATCTGGAGTTATTTCGTTTCTTATCGCTGACGCAGTCGGTCTGTAGCTAGATATCACGGCGCATTTTTGTTCAAATCCGTTATCGCTAAAAATCTTATACGCCTCGCATGCCTCATATACGCTAGAGCAGACAAATATCGCATTTCCACGCTCTCTTAGCCTAGTTTTATTTTCCATATCAAAAAGTATATCGCCTGCGATTTTCTCAAGCCTTTGTTTTGAGCTCATCAGCTTTTGTAAAGTCGCCCATCTAGCCTTTACTTCACCCTTAGCTAGGTCGCTTAGTCCTCTTGTTTTATTTTCAAATTCTTTGTCTAGTTTATCTTTTGAGCCTAGCCACTGCTCGATATCCCTAGCTTCATATACAAGGTCTAGCACCACGCCGTCACGCACTGCTTCGTCAAATTTATATGTATGTATAAACTCGCCGAATACTTGCACCGAGCTTTTTTTGTCGTTTTTAAAAGCGGCGTTCCCGTAAAGCCGATAAAAATCGCATCAGGCATTAACACTTTCATAGCTTCGTGTAGCTTTCCGGATTGCGTTCTGTGGCACTCATCTACAAATACAACTACATCGCCATTTACCTTAAAATTTCCGGCTCTGCGGTTGATATCGTCCAGATACGCGCTCATGGCACCGTCATCGCTTTCGTCTTCCGCGCCGTTTCTGCCAAATTTATGCACCAACGAGCATATGAGTGAATGCTCGGAGTTGCTTAATTTTTCTAGCAAATCAGCTCCGCTTTTTGTTCTGTAAATGCTTTCTTTTACGCCGTTAAAGACCTTTTCTATCTGCTCGTCAAGCTCGGTTCTATCCGTGATGATAAGCACCCTAGAGTTTAGATTTTCTTTTATCCATTTTGCAAGCCAGACCATACTTAGGCTTTTGCCGCTACCTTGCGTATGCCAGATGATACCGCCTTTTTTAGCGCGTAAAAACTCCTGTGCACGCTTTATACCGAAATATTGATTGTGCCGACAAGTCTTTTTTTCCCCACAGTCGTATATGATAAAGTCGTGTAAAATTTCAACCAGTCTCTCTCGCCCGCAAATCGCTTTAAGTCCGCCATACAAACTTAGTTTTTCGCCGTTTTCTTTAAATTCTAAGAAGTATTTTTCAGACGTCTTTATCACGCCGTATCTTAGTCCTTCGCTCTCGTTTCCGGCCATTACAAGCTGCACGGTAGTAAAAAAGCTCTCTATAAACCTCTTATTTTGGCTTGATAAATTTTGCCTTATACCTTCGCTCACCGACACGTTTGAACGCTTTAGCTCTAGCACGCAAACGGCTATACCGTTTATATAAAGCACTATATCGGGGCGTTTGTCAAATTCGCCGTTTGTAGTTTTTACGCTTACTTCCTCAGCTATGCTAAATTTATTTGCCAGCGGATTACCCCAGTCGATGAGCCAGACGCTCTGATTATTTTCGCCTACTTCTTCTATTACTTTTACGCCGTATCTTAAAAGTGAGTATATGGTTTCATTTGCATCGTATAGTTTTCGACCGCCGCTTGTGTGGTTTTCATCTTCTAGTTTTTTTAGGGCTTTATCTATGAGGATATCGCTATAGCCGCGACCTTGCAGCCGCGACCTAAGCTCGTCCTCTCTTATATTTTTATTATCTAGTCCTTGCAGATCGCCGATATATTCGTAGCCAAGCTCATCTTTAAAAAATTTTATAACTCTCTCTTGCGTTTTTATCTCTTTTTCTACCGTATTTTCTTGCATAACTCACCCTTTTAGCCTTGTTTTGCCGCTTAACAGTTCGTCCATAGCGCCTTGTTTTATCATCTTTAGTTTTTCTATCTCATCTTGCAAAGCCGAAATTTCATCGTCCATATCGCTTAAAATTTGAGCTATTTTTTCTTGCTCTGTTTTGTCTTTTGGATATGAAATTTCAAATTTTGAAAACTCGCTTATCCAATGCCTTTTATGATCTCCAACAAAAAAATTGATATTCTGTAAAAGCATAAAGGCAAATTTGATTGAAATTTTGTCATTTTTTGGTTTTAACATTTTCATTGCAGATGATTTGACTTTAAAGCGAAAATTTACAAATTTACTATCGGTGGTAAAATCGTCAAAGATAATTACAGGAAAATTTTTGTAACAATTAAATTCCTCCTCTGTATAGCCAAGAATAAAACTTTTTCCAGCCGTTAAAACGGGTACACTGCCTTTTTCTAAAATTTCAATATCTTGAATAATATAATTCGTCGGCTGTTCATATTGTAGTATTTCACCAAGCGTTGCAGTGTGCCAGTGGGATTTGGGGGTGAGAAGTTGCTGGGCGGCGGCTTGTTTTATAGCGCGTTTTTTGTCTAAAAGTTCGTACTTGGCGCTTATAAGATCGTCCATATCGCTTAGCACCTGCGCTATCCTTTCCTGCTCTGCCTTATCACTTGGTATTAAAAATTCAAAATTTTGAAATGTCGGCAATCTTAAAGAATCAACAGTTGCTTTTACTGTATTTTGTAGGGCGTATTTCCCAAAAAACTCTTTTAGTGCAAAAAACACAAATTTTGCATCTATATTTTTATTAAAACCTCTAATTACATAAACACGCTGATGAGCGTCAAATTTACAATTTATATAGTGATAAATGCTTCCTATTCCACCTTCACCGGGTATCAAAATCGCCTCACAGTCGTAGGAATAAGTATTTATCCGCTCTACGGTTGCCGAACGAACAAAAAACGGAAATTCTCCATCATTACTCTTGTCTTGGTTGTTGCGGGAGCCTGTTTTTATAAGCGAAATTTCACCAAGCTTTGCAACTTCCCACCCGTCTGGGATTTGACCTTCATAAATTTGACTACTCATCTTGCTTTATCCATAGCTTCAAGGTGGGTTTTGACGCGAAGCGATAGATCGTTGGTGCGCGCCGTAAGCTCATCTAGTGTCTTATCGTAGCGAGATGCAAGCGTGCTTATACGAGTTATGCGCTCTTGCACTGCGCGTTCTACGGTGGATAAAATTTGCTCTTTGAGTTCGCTTAGCCATTTACCATCGACGACTAAAGTTTTTATCTCGTTCTCGTCAAGGGTTTTAAATTTGTCAAATACTTTTTGATTTAGCTCTCCAGTGGCGGCCTTTAGCGTGCTTTCGAGTTCTTTTTTCTTGGTTAGAATTTGAAGTGCTTTGTTATAAATTTCTTGCTCATTTTTATCGCTAGTTTGCTTTATAGCTTCTTTTAGGCTTTTTAGGGTTATCTTATCTTTATCGTCATAGGCGTTTGATAGCTCGTCCTCTCCAAGCTCATCTAATTCATCTTGCTTTTTACTAATTTGGGTTTCAAGGAGCGAAATTCGAGCTAAAATTTGTGAAAAATAACGCTTTGCAACAAGCGCCGGCGGTATGATCTCGCTTATAAATTTCTTTGTATTTCTTCCTGAGCCTAGGATTAGATTTGGTGTTTGTTTGTCGCCTTTTTCTAGTTTGGTTAGAATGCGCGCCGTTAGCCATCCGTTTTGCGCGATAGCATAAACGTCGTCGCTTAATGTATCTGCGACATAGTCCATAAAGACCTGGTAAATGTCATAGTCGCTCACTAGCTTAGTTTCTTTAAAGTGTTTTAGAAGGCTTTCGCCGTATGTTTTAATAAGCTCTTTTGGATGGTCTTTTTGTTTTATGGATTTTAAATCGTTTTCATCGTGCCAATTATTAAAGTGCGATAAAATTTCGCTCTCAAATTTTGCATATTCGCTTGATACTTGTATCGTTGCTTTTAGCTCGCTTGGGGCAAAATTTGGCAAATAAAGCGAGCCGTTGGGGGTAAAAATTTTAGTTTTTGTTTGTGCAAAAATACTCCAAAATTCGCCCAAGTCATCAATATTACTTTTTGGGATACCACCGCCGTATAAATGCGCATGCAGGTCTTGCATATCTGCTTTGTCGGCACTATCGATATAACGTGGGATGTTTAGATTGTAATCGTTGCGAGAAATTTCATCCAACGAGACCAAACGGCTGTAGCGTTTTAGCTCTTTTTGCGTCGTAAAAGTATCTACTATCTTATGTATGTCTTGCTCGCGAAGGCGATTTTTGTTGCCATCTTTTATAAAGCCTTTTGATGCATCTATCATAAAGACGCCCCGACCGCTTAAAACTTGGCCTTTTTCGTTAAATGTAGCGTCAAATGAATTTTGTTTATCTATAACTATAATACATGCCGGTATACCGGTGCCATAAAATAGGTTTGTCGGTAGTCCGATGATGCCTTTTATAATGCCTTGGCGAAGTAGCTCTGTGCGGATACGAGCCTCTGCATCTCCGCGAAATAGCACTCCGTGAGGCAAGATGATAGTGCCTTTACCAGTGGTTTTAAGGCTTGCAATAAGATGGAGCAAGAATGCGTAATCGCCATTTTTTTCTGGCGGAATGCCTATTTTAAAACGGTTGTAGATGTCTGTTGTTGGAACTATGCCGTTTGTCCAGTTTTTGTTAGAAAACGGCGGATTTGCCACGGCAAAATCAAAACGTTTTAGCATATTTTTATCTGTAAATGCAGGTTGAGCTATAGTATTTCCTTGGCGAATTTCGGCGGTGTCATTGCCGTGGAGTATCATATTCATACGAGCAAGCGCATAGGTGGCTACATCCATCTCTTGACCATAGATACTAAGTCCCAATTTTGACTGATTGGCGGCTTTAAGCAGGAGTGAGCCGGATCCACAAGTTGGGTCGTAAACCGTTATAGAACGGTTGCCGGTAGGCGGAATGCCTATGATTTGCGCCATGATGCGCGATACCTCAGCGGGGGTATAGAACTGTCCTTTTGATTTGCCGGATTCCGTCGCAAAATGGCGCATGAGATACTCGTATGCATCGCCCAGCAAGTCATCGCCCTCAGAGCTGTTTGACGAAAAGTCAAGGTTCTCAAAAATCGATACTAGCGTACTAAGCCTATCAACCAGCTCTTTGCCTTTGCCTAATTTATCCTCGTCGTTAAAATCAGCTTGATTTATAACGCCTTGAAGGTCATTTGCTTCTGCGATAGAGGCTATCTTTTTGTTTAGCTCATCGCCTATGTTTGGTTTGTGTTTAAGTGTGACAATGCTTGCATAGTCAGTGCCTGTAGGCAGTTCTATAAGCGTGCTATCCTTGCGGTCTGAAATATATTTTAAAAATAAGAGCGTTAGAACATAGTTTTTGTAAAGGCTTGCGTCCATGCCGCCGCGCAGTTCATCGCAACTAGCCCAAAGCGATGAATAAAGTTCTGTCTTTTTGAGTGCCATATCTATTACCTAAGTTTTAAATTTTGAACGAAATTATAACATTACTGGTGTAAAAATTGGCATAAAATACATTAATGTGACTAATGTTTTCTAGGCCTACCTCTTTTATTTTTCTTTGCATAAGACCGCGCCTCAAAGCTCTAAAGCTTTTCCTGTCTTAACTGACTATGTTTTGTTTACCTTTGTACAAATAAGGTAGCACCTTCTCTTTTAAAATCTGTATTTTTTCTTTATCATTGTAGCAAATCCTGCCTAGTCCATCATGCTTATATTTCCCTAAATTACAATTATGAGAACATCCTTTACATTTGTGATATTGTTATCCCGGTAATCGCAAAGACGCTTGGCTATTATTGGTACTGTTTGCTCTCTACTGCTTTATCCGTCCATAAAAATAACTACGTGAGCGTGTAGATGGTTATACCCGCAATCTCCTTGTTCCATTTTGACAAATATAACCTTTCAAATTTTAAATTTAACGACGATGAGCTTATGGTCTGCGATGAGCGCTGTTTCTGGACAGAAAATCCTTGCCTTTTAAATTTAAAAGATACCAGATACTTTGAGCTTCCTAGCGAGATGTTATCAAGCAAAGCGGGGTTTGTCGTGGACAAGGAGCAATTGATTCGTAATTTAGCAAATTTCGGCATCAATGCGAGCCCCCGGGAGGTATTTATATGCTCCGATAATTACCTTAGTAGCAATGAACTAGAAGATTGCGACGAAACAATCCCTGGTTTCAGACTGATAAAACCTAGGGATAAATTCGGACGCAATAGACGCATAAAGACAAATTTGATAGAAAAGCTTAGTATTCCTCTCTTGAAATTCCTCGGAAAGATCAAGGTCGGAGATATTATCGAATGTAGAAAATCCTGCTATCCATACGAGAAAAATGTAAGCTTTATCGTAGTAAAAGCAAAAGACGATGATGGAGTAAATTTTATAAAATTGATCGTAATTAGCGGCTACAAAGCGGGTTTATGGGTTTTGCCGTTTTTATTTAAAACGGATAAAAACACAATAGAGGCAGACTGGCTAATTAAAAATTGGAAATATATTTTTTATAGGTGCTGTGATATAAGGCACACTTATGTAAATTTACAAAACCGAAAAGAGGTTTTAAATTTTACCGATAAACAGCTGGAAAATTTCATAAAAATAAAGCGAAAGAGATTAAAATTTAAATGGAAAAAGTAGATAAGGATTTTAAAGCGAGCTTGCATAGTATCACGCAGCGAAAGGGTTTTGAAAGGTACGACAATGATAAAAAGCATTATAGACTCAACTAATTTCGATATAGAATTTAGAAAAATAAGTAGAAATAAAAGAGGCGTAGCCAGATCGAGAATAGATTTTGAAAATATCGATGTCGAGGCTAAAATAAGGCTAGTTATGTTTTTAATTTCAAAAGCAAGCCACTTAGATAGCGTAGTTTATAAAATTCTTTTTTGGGAAAGAGATGAGAAAATAGAAGAATATCTTCTTAAAAATATGAAGGGGCAATACATAAAAGCCAAGCCTTATAAAAACGGCGCCAGAGCGGGCGTTATCTTTATAGAAGAAAAGACGCTTGAGCCAAATTTTTTGAGATCCGTACTGCTGCGCCATTTTAATCTTGAGCTGGCAAAAGAGCCCTCTTTGAACATTAGAGTTCAGTTAGCCGTAAACAATAAAGAGAAATTTTCGATTTTATTTGATATATACGATGACCGAGGCTGCTATGCGTATTACTTTTAAAATTTTATAATGAAAATATTTGAGGAAAGAGGATATGGCAATTTGGCAATGTGAGTTTTTTATTCTACCTAAAAGCGATACATACGATCTGCAATACGACCGGCAATATGGCAATATAAAGCTCTTTGAAGACGATAAGTATTGGAAAAAAGCAAAGATCAAAAAAGAGATATTTTCTGAAATTTCGCACCTATTAAAGCCCGAAAAATCTTGGTCTAACGAAATCGATCTATACGGAAGCGAAAATGGCAACCGCTTAGAGGTACTTTTTGATGCTAATAATATAATAGAGTCCGTTACGTTTCGTATCGATTTTAGATCCAAATATAAGGCCGTATTAAGGGGCATAATATCATTGTGTGAGAAAAACGGTTTTTGCATTATAGACGGTAGTTTAAATAATTTAAAATTATCCTTTAGCGCTATAAAAGAGACAATCAACAAATCCAAAAATAAAGAATTTTTTACAGAACTTGTTAAAAATAGTATAATAGGCGATAAAAACGAACCGCCCATCATAGAGGCCGTAGATGATTTCAAATTTAAGGATGATTTTAAATGATTGTAAAATGTATAAAAGAAGACGAGCATGAGTATCTGGGATTAAACAGAACCTATTTTGTTTATGGTATCCAATATGAAGAGAGACAGGTTTATTATTGCATATTACCATTTGTAGATGATATAGATTACTATAGATTTAATAGCGAATATTTTCAAGTAATCGATGAAACGGTGCCTACGAATTGGAAATTTGGGATGCATAGGGGGTTTTTTGAATGTTTTACCGCATCTTACAAAGAGCTCGTAGCCGATGAAGATCATTATGGAAAGCTTATTGACGGAGACCCAATAGAAGAGGAAATTTTTAGGAAGAGAAGAGATGAGATGATCGATGATGTATATAATACGCATATCATCAAGGATCTTAACCGTTTCATATATGATCTAAGCCCTAATCTATCGGTACAGATGAATATTGCAAATAAAGTATTGGATATAGAGATATCAGATGCAAACGCCAAGGCCAAACATCGCAAAATGAATATTTTAAAGGATGACGGATATAGCTGGTATTTGATAGAATCAGACGCGAACACCTTTAAAGCCAACTTTACAAATGATTATTTAAGACCCGTATTAAAATATCTTAAATTGTGGTTAGGCAGAAAGAATTTTAGATAACCGGGCAGAAAGGTTTAATATGGCGAGCGCGATCGATAAAGAAATTTTTATAAAAATTTTGAATGAAGATATTAACGTATGGCGCCCGGTAAAGGCTGCTCAAATCGCGCAATATATTTTTAAAATTACCGATACGACGAAATTTGAATCCGAACTGGATGAAACTTTAGAATTCAAACAGGGCGATATTGTAAAATGCAGAGAAAAAGACGGCGATTTCTATGCTTTTGAGCTATTTATAAAAAACGTACCTTATAAATAGCGACACACTTATCATATGGCTTGATTTAATCCCATTTTTCGCTATAATGAGCGTCAAATTTCACTCACGGGGATAGCGATGAGCCTTGTTTCTTACGAATTAAAAAAGCAGAAGCTGGATGGAGCGCGCGATTTAGCGCTTTGGAAGGTACGTGGCGGCGTGGCGGCGGTAGTGCTGGCGCTGTTTATTGCTATGCGCAAGGATTTCGGAGATTTCTCATTTGTATTTTTATTAGTGCTTCTGGCTCTTGCTTATCCTACTTACAGATACCTAGCCGTGCGCATTTCGCGTAAATTTGAAACACTCAGCGAAGAGGCTTTTAAGAATGAATTTCTGCTTTGGATCGCAAAGGAGCTGCGTCTTACCTTTCAGCCTTTCGGCGCATTTTTACTCGATGAAATTTACAAAAATCCGCTCCGTAAAGAGGCAAATCTATGCACTTGCAAGCACGCGATAGTGGGCAAGACACCCGAATTTGGCATAAAAATCGGCGACATCTGCCTAAGTCGCGATTTCGATAAAAACAGAGAAAATCGGGTATTTGAGCTGGATAAAATTTTGCATCTTAAAAAAAAGGATGATACTGCGATCTTCGACGGGCTTTTTGCAAAATTTGATTTTAGTGAGACTTTCGATAGCCAAATTTTAGTCGTGCCGCGCGGGGAGTTTATCTTCGGCGCATCGGATCTGAAGCTACTTAAAGACAGCCCGCACCTAAGCGCGTCGTTTGATGTTTATCTCAACAATCCCGCCGCCGCTGCATTTTTGCAAAACAAAAAAATTTTAGAAAATATGCAGACGATCACCGTAAATTTATTTGGTAAAACCGAGCTTTATCTGGGCGAAAACAGCCTCGTAATCGGCGTTGAAAATGGCGAAATTTTCAAATCCGCGCCGAGCTCGCAAAGCGCGAAGCTGCTCGAAAGCCTAAACAAAATGATCGAGATCGCTAAAATTTTTGCCTATCTCAAAAAGCTCGGGCAGGTGGAATAATCTACGCTTTAAATTTGAGCGAGCGCCATTGAAACAATTTAGTTCTTGCCAAGGCTGCGCTTTTTTGCTCGTCCGTTATTAAATCAAACTACTTCGAAAGGCAAGGAATTCTTTAATAAGCAATTTCGCTTTGCTATCGACCCGAGCCGCTTAAATTTTACAAAAATTTTATAGCGGCTCTTAAAAATTTCAAAATTTTTCAAATTTTATATTCAACCATAGCGCCGCCGTATCCTATTGACACCCTTCGCACTCGATCGAGCGGTCCGCGACGTTGTTTAGCTTCTCGCTATCGGGGCTTTCGGAGCGTAGATAGTAGGTCGATTTTAGCCCCAGCTGCCACGCGAGCGTGTAAATTTCGCTCAGATAGCCGCCGCTAGCTTTGTCTAGGCTCATGAAAATATTTAGGCTCTGGCCTTGATCGATCCATTTTTGGCGGATGGCGCCCGCCTTTACGAGTAGGCGCTGATCGAGCTCGTATGCAGGTACGTACGCCTGCCACGTTTTCGGGCTTAAATTCGGTACGACGACCGGGATCATGCCGCTTAGATTGTGCTCGAACCACTTGCGCTTATACACCGGCTCGATCGTCTGCGTGGTGCCTACGAGTATGCTGATACTCGATGTCGGCGCGATCGCCATCAGGTAGCCGTTTCGCATGCCGTCGCGCTTTACTTTCTCGCGCAGTCCGTCCCAATCGCAGCTGCTCTGCTCAAAAAGCCCACCGCGCTTAACGAGCGCCTTAGCGTTTTCGTTCGCCAAATCGATCGGGAAAATTCCTTCGCTCCATTTTGAGCCCGCAAAATCAGGGTATTTGCCCTTTTCTACGGCTAAATTTGAGCTTGCTTTGATCGCGTTAAAACTCACGTTTTCCATTATCCTATCGATCAGCTCGAAGTGCTCGTAGCTGCCCCACTTCACGCCGCGCTCGGCCAGCATCTGCGCCTCGCCCATTACGCCGAGCCCTATCGCGCGGGTTTTTAGATTGGTGTGTTTGACCTTGGCGTGCGGGTAAAAATTTAGATCGATGACGTTATCGAGCATTCGCACGGCGATCGGCATCACGCGAGCTATCTCCTCGCGGCTGTTGATTTTGCTTAAATTTACGCTTGCGAGGTTACAAACCGCCGTCGCGCCCTCGTCGCAGCCTTTTTCTACGATAAAAATTTCTTTGCCGCCCAGCGTGTCTAGCGCGGTGATCTTTTTCGCCTTTTTTACGATGCCCGCGTCGGTTCTTACCTCTTCGTTTTCCTCAAACAACCTCTCGCTGCCGTCAGTGAAAACGACCTTAATTTTATAGTGGTTCGGCGCCGTGTTTTGAAAGATCTCCGTGCATAAATTTGAGCTCCTGATTAAGCCTTGATGCGCGTTTGGATTAATGCGGTTGGCGTTATCTTTGAAGCATAAAAATGGCATACCCGTCTCAAAATAGCTCGTTAAAATTTTCTTCCAAAGCTCCTTTGCCAGGATGGTGGATTTTGAAATTTTATCGTCGGCCTCGTACTGCTCGTAGCGCGCCTCAAATTCCGCGCCATATAGATCACTCAGATCGCTTACTTCTGCAGGATCGAAGAGCGTCCACTTGCCACCGCTTTGAAGCCTTTTCATAAACAGATCGTTTATCCACAGCGCGGGGAAAATTTCATGCGCGCGGCGCCTCTCCTCGCCCGAGTTTTTGCGCAGATCTAAAAAGTCGCTCACGTCCATATGCCACGGCTCGATATACACGGCGATAGCGCCCTTGCGCGTGCCCAGCTGATCGACGGCGACGGCGATGTCGTTCGTGATCTTTAAAAACGGGATGATGCCGCCCGCAGCGTTTTTATGTCCGTCGATGCTGCCGCCCATCGCGCGCACCTTGCACCAGTCCCAGCCGATACCGCCGCCGAATTTGCTCAGTAACGCCATCTCCTTGTAGCTATCAAAAATCCCTTCGATATTATCAGGCGTGCTTCCCACGTAGCAGCTGCTTAGCTGATGGCGCGTCGTGCGGGCGTTTGAGAGCGTCGGAGTGGCGAGCATGACTTCAAATTTAGATATGAGATCGTAAAATTTCTTCGCCCAGCTCTGGCAGTCAAGCTCGTTTTGCGCAAGGAACATCGCGATCGCCATAAACATCTGTTGCGGAAGCTCAATCGGCGCGCCGCTTTTATCCTTGATGAGGTAGCGATCGTAAAGCGTCTTGATGCCTAGGTAGTTAAACTGCAAATCGCGCTGCGGCTGTAGATAGGAATTTAGATCCTCAAGATCGTATTTTTCCTTAAGCCCGAGCATTATGCGGCCTGCCGCCTCGCCGCGAGCGAAGTAATCTTTTAGGCTGTTGTAGCCGCTAAAGCCCGTTACTTTGTGATACAGATCGTATAAAAATAACCGCGCTGCGACGAAGGTCCAGTTCGGGCGGTCCACGTCGATCTTTTCGACTGCGGTTTTGATGAGGGTTTGTTGGATCTCCTCCGTGGTGATCATATCGCGAAACTGGATCTTTGCGTCCACCTCAAGCTCGCTAAGGCTTACGTTTTCCAGCCCTTCTACCGCCTCGCTCGTGTATTTTTTGATCTTGCTTACGTCAAGTTCCTCGGTTCTGCCGTTGCGTTTGATTACTTTCATATCGTTCCTTGAAATTTAAAAATGCAAATTTAGCGTTAGTTTCCCAATATAAAATACGTCGTCAAAAGAGGCGGCGTAATAAATGCCGCTCATCTCCGCCGTCTTTTAAATTTACGCTAGCTGCGCTGCAAAAGCGCGCATTATAGCCAAAATTGCTTAAGTCTATCTGTCATTATTTTGGCTTATAGATTTTAAAATTTAATGAAGCGGGCGGAAAAGATACGGTAAAATTCGAGCGGAATTTTATGGCGCCGCTGCGGAATTCTGCAGGTAAAAATTTGCGCGGAGTTTTGCGAAATTCTGCGCCGAAAAAGTAAGAAACAAAAAAAGCTTTGCGAATAGGTTTAAAATTTGCTCGCAAAGCTTAAAAATTTAGTTGTGCGGTAGTGGGATAGGCTTGCCGTTTAAGATCATAGAGTTGCTTGCCTTATCGAAGCTAAACTCCATCTTAACTCCATCTCCATCAGGCTTAAGAAACTGCGAGCCGTAAACTTCCGCCATCGGCGCAAAATCGCGCAGGCTGTCATAAGGCGATAGGAAGTCCGTGATAGTCGTATTTATCGTAGCTTTGCCGTCCAAGCTCATGCGCTTAAAAAGCTGCGTCTCGTCGATGTAGCCGCCTACTAGCGCGCTTGCGTTAAAAGCAAATTTCTTGCCGAGGCTATTTTCAAACGAAAAATCATTCACGTTGATTTTCATATCATCTTTTAGCAGCTTCATAAAAAGCTCTTTATTTTCCGCTAATTTTTCGCCTTCTTGCGGATTTGAGATAACAGACAGATATTTTTCGAAAAGTGCGGCGCTAAAGCTGGTATCGACACCTAAATGGATGTTTCGCACTAGCACATCGGCGATTTTTAGGCTTTGGGCTTTATCGCTTTCGTTGAAATTTAAAATTCCATCTTTTACGCGGTAGCTACCTTCCGTGCTCATATCCGTAACTACGACGAAGCGCTGTTTATCTACAGTTACGACGAGCTCTTTTGTGCTGCCTGCAAAATCTATGTCATTCAAAAAGAGCTTAGTTATATTATCGTCTAGATCTTGGATACCGTTTTTAAAGTTTGCCTCATAGATAAGATCCTTTATATCAAGACCCGAATCCTTGCCGTCGTCTATAAAAATTTCACCGATTTTAAAGCCCAAGGCTTTTATCGTTTTACCGCTCATATCGCTCGTGCCGTTTAGACTAAGGCCTGCAAGACGTCCTATTCCGCCATCTTCGAGCACATTTATATCGGCTAGCTTTGCGCTAAATTTAACCTCTGTAGGTCCGTAGTTTAGATGCGTGCTAAGCGGCGCGTCAGTCTTAAACAGCTTCTTGCAAGGCTCTGCGTAATATGGCGTCTTAATCGTTAAAATTCCGTCGCTCTCAAATCCATCCGCAATGTTTTTTACGCTATGCTTGATAGTGTAGTCGTAGCGAAAAGCAAAATCTTCCGGGAAAATTTTAGCAGGATCCGGCTCGTCCGTATCGTTGCTATCTTGCGCGCCTGCTTTTTCCTTTAGCTTGCTAAAGCCCTCGGCAAGGCTTTTTTGTAGTTTCTCTTTTTTTACTACGCCTTCGATAAAGCCGCTTGAGTTGCTATCTCCCGGATAAAATTTAGCGCTTTTAGTCTCGAAAATTTTGTTTCTAGCGATAGATTCCGCAATCTGCTGCTCAATCGCCGCGCTGGCACTCTTGCCGACCGCACCGTCAACCGTTTTGGTTATGCTATCGTTTACACTTTTAGCTACGCCCGTTTTAGCGTCCTTTGTCGCTACAAAAACGCCCACTATAAGCGCTACGATGACCACTAAAGCCGCGATGATCTTTTTCATCATCTCTCCTTTAAATTTAAAATTTATTTGGGTCGTATTTTGCCGTAAATTTCTAAAATTTTCAAATTCTAGCTTAGTGTGCTTTAACCTAAAAGAAGTTATAATCGCGACATTAATATCAAAATTTAGGAAAACTTATGGCAAAACAAACGAAATATATTTTCGTCACCGGCGGAGTGCTGAGCTCGCTGGGTAAGGGTATTGCGGCGGCGTCGATCGCGACGCTTTTAAAGCACGCGGGGCTTAAAGTGCGAATATTAAAGGCGGATCCTTATATCAACGTCGATCCCGGCACTATGAGCCCGCTGGAGCACGGAGAGGTTTTCGTCACCGACGACGGCGCGGAGACTGACCTGGATTTGGGGCACTATGAGCGGTTCTTGGATGAAAATTTAAGCCAAGACAACAACTTCACCACGGGCAAAGTCTACAGCTCCGTCATCGAGAAGGAGCGCAGGGGCGATTATCTGGGCAAGACGATACAGGTGATCCCTCACATCGTAGGCGAAATCGTACGCCGCATAAAAAAGGCGGGCGAGGGCAACGACGTGCTGATCGTCGAGATCGGAGGCACCGTAGGCGACATTGAGGGACTGCCGTTTTTAGAGGCGATCCGCGCAATGAGAGTGGAGCTTGGCAGAGTAAATACGATGAATATCCACCTCACGCTCGTGCCTTTCATCAAGGTAGCAGGCGAGCTCAAAACCAAGCCCACGCAGCACAGCGTAGGCGAGCTGCGCCGCATCGGTATCAGCCCCGATATGATAATCTGCCGCTCCGAAATGCCGCTAAATCGCGCGCTTAAAGATAAGATCGCGCTAAGCTGCGGCGTAGATAAAAACTGCGTCATCGAAAGCCCCGATAGCGCGAGCATCTATCAGATCCCGCTTGCGTTTTTGAAGCAGGATATTTTAACGCCGATCGCAGAGACTTTAAGCTTAAACAAGCTCGAAGTCGATATGAGCAACTGGGACAGCCTCGTTAAGCGCGTCATCGTGCCTACGAACGAAACCACGATCGCCTTCGTCGGCAAATATATCGATCTGAAAGAAAGCTATAAATCCCTCACCGAGGGGATCATCCACGCTGGCGCGACGCTTGATACGCGGATAAACTTAAAGTGGGTAGATAGTGAAAAAATTGAAGCGAGCAATGTGGATGAAATTTTCCGCGACGTAAACGGAATTTTAGTCGCAGGCGGCTTCGGCTCGCGCGGGATAGAGGGTAAAATTTTAGCCATAAACTACGCGCGGGTGCATAAGGTGCCGTTTTTGGGCATCTGCCTGGGGATGCAGCTTGCGATGGTGGAGTTTGCGCGCAATGTCTTAAAACTGAAAAACGCTAACTCCTCGGAATTTGACCCGCAGACCGAAGATCCGGTGATCTACCTCATCGACAGCTTTATCGACGCAAGCGGCAAAAAGCAGATCCGCACGCACAAATCCCCTATGGGCGGTACTATGCGGCTGGGCGGCTATGACTGCGACGTCAAAAAAGGCTCGCTTTTGGGTAAAATTTACGGCGAGCAAAAAACCATCCGCGAGCGCCACCGCCACCGCTACGAAGCCAATCCGAAGTACCGCGCCGAGTTTGAAAAGCACGGGCTTATCGTCTGCGGCGAGAGCGACGGGCTTATCGAAGCGGTCGAGCTAAAAAACCATCCGTTTTTTCTGGGCGTGCAGTTTCACCCGGAATTTACCAGTCGTCTAGTGCGCCCAAATCCCGCTATCTTGGGCTTTATCGAAGCATCTATAAAAAATGCTAGGTAAAAATGAGATAAGGGAAATTCTAAAATCGAGATTTGCGAACGATCGGCATACTAAAATTTCTGAAATTCCCTTACCCTGCGATCTGAAGGATACCTATAAGGCGGCTTTGCGCATAAAAACTGCCATCGAAGAAAACCAGCGCATAGCCGTAGTCGGCGATTACGACGTCGACGGTATCGTAAGCACCGTCATAATGAGCGATTTTTTCAATCAAATAGGCGCGGAGTACGTCATTAAGATCCCGAACCGCTTCACCGACGGATACGGGCTAAACAGCGAGATTATAGAAGAGCTTGAGGATGTGGATCTCATCATTACCGTAGATAACGGCACCTCCGCGACGGAAGCTGCCGAAATTTGCGCTCAAAAGGGGATCGATCTCATCATCACCGATCATCACATGCCCCCGCCCGTGCTGCCGCGCGCTTACGCGATAATCAATCCGAAGCAGCCCGATTGCACCTTCCCAAATATCGAAATTTGCGGCGCGCAGGTAGCGTGGTATCTCGTGGGTGCGCTAAAAGAAACCCTCGGCGTGAACTACGATATGGCAAGTTCGATGGATATTCTCATCATCGCCATAATCGCCGATATGATGGAGCTGCGCGATATGAACCGCGCACTGCTGCGTTTCGGCATCAAGCGGCTAAATAGCTCGAACCGTGCCTGCTTCAAGGCGATTAAGGAGCATTATTTTAAAAAACACTTCGAATTCGACGATATTAGCTACACGATCGCGCCGCTAATCAACTGCACGGGGCGGATGGACGATGCGACGATGTCGTATAACTTCCTATGCGCCAAAAATATCAGAGAGGCAAACCACTACCTAGAGACGATAAATTCTATCAACAACTCGCGCAAAGAGGAGGAGAAAAGCCTCTACGATGAGATCGTAAAAAGCGTCGATCCGAGCGACAACGTCATCGTTGTCTGGGGTCCGCAGTGGCACGAAGGTATCATCGGCATCGTCGCAAGCCGCCTAAGCAAGACCTACAAAAAGCCCGCGATCGTCTTTAGCGTAAGCGACTCGCGCGCCAAAGGAAGCGCGCGCAGCATCGGTAAATTCGACATTTTAGAGCTGATCTCCTCGCAAAGCGAAATTTTAACGACCTTCGGCGGGCACAAGGGCGCTGCGGGCGTGGGGATCGATCCTGCGCTGCTGCAGGAGTTTAAGCGGCGCGTAAATGAGCGCATTACGCCTAAGGATCTGAGTGATTTTAGCGCGCAAGACGATCTGCTGGGCGAGCTGGACGCGTCGCAGATAGACTTCGAGCTGCTTGAAATTTTAGAATTTTACGAGCCCTACGGGCAGAAAAATCCGCGCCCGCTCTTTTGCATTAAAGGCGCGCGTGCCCGCAATATCAGGGAGATCGGCAAGGAGGGCAAGCATATCAAAATGGCGCTTGACAAAAACGGCGGCAGCGTCGAGGCGCTGTTTTTCAACTACGACTTTTTGCCGCGCGCGGGCGAGCGGGTGGACGCGATCTTTACGATTAGCAAAAACAACTTCCGCGGCACGATCACGCCTGAGCTCATCATCAAGGAGCTGACTCCGAGCGAGAGCTAAATTTTAAAATTTAGGCCGGTCTGGCGTGCGTTTCGCGCCGGGCACAGCCTTTAAATTTAACTCTCGATCTATGAGCTAGGCCGCGCATTGCGCACTCGGCAGGGTCGCCCTACTACAGCGTCCATCTACTCTACTCGCCCGATATGTATTGCACGCCCGGCGCATTGCCCTATTACAGCGCCTATCTGCTCGACTAGCTTGGCGCGCATTTGCATGCTCGGCGCGACTTTGAAATTTAACGCGCGAGCTATGGATTTGACTTGCGATGCGAGCTCAAGCGCGCGATTTCGGGGCTAGACACAGCGCGCAAACGTGATGCGTTATTTTCAGCTCCCGCACGGTTTGCAAAACAGACGAAATTTTTGGGCGCGGTAAAAGTAAAATTTAAACGTTTCTAAATTTTAAAATTTTGCGAGGGTAATCGGGGCAGGCGGATACAAACAGAACGACCCTGCGAATGGAATTTCGGATAAAATTTTTATGAAGCGGCGGGCGGGCTAAATTTTAAAATTTGACCCACCCTTAAACTTAGAGGCTAAAAAACCACCACTAAAAACCACTTAAACGGCACTGGCGCGAAGATCGCGTGCGGCAAGCCCGCAGGCATAACGATGCTTTGCCCCGCTTTTACGCGGTGCTTCTGCCCGTCGATCGTGAAATCGCCCTCGCCCTCAAGCACGTAAACGAACGCGTCGCCGTCGGATTTGTGCGAGCTGATCTCCTCGCCGCCGTCGAAAGCGAAAAGCGTCATATTCAGCGCAGGATTTTGCGCAAGGGTGCGCGAAATCACCTTGTGAGGGGCTACTTCGACTAGCGAAGCAAGCTCTACGGCCTTAGCGGCGTCGATATTTTTGATGTGTTGCATAAGTTCTCCTTGAAATGAAATTGAATCGATTGTAGCTAAAATTTAGCAAGCCCGCTTTGATGATTATCAATCCGGATCCGCGCTGAAAGGATTTTTCAGAAAGATCGGGATGAAATTTATCAGATATAGCGCGACCGCGGCGATGAAAAGCGCCGATGGGATCATCACGTATAAAACAAAGCTCTCGCCCGCAAAAACGGCTCTTAAACCTCCCGCGAGCAGAGCCAAAACGAGCGCTGCGCGGCTTAGGCGCGGGAAGTTTAGCGGCGAAATTCCGCTGTGGCGCTGGCCTGCGATCATTCCTACGAAAAGTATCGCTCCGTAGATATAGCAGATCGCGATGACGTGCAGCGGCGCGGCAGCGTACTGCCCGCGGATCAGCGCCGCGCCCAGCCACAGGTATCCCGCCGCGCACGCAGCCTGCAACGTGTAGTAAAACGCCATATAGTGGCGGCTTAGAATTTCGGCGTAGTGTAGCTCGCGAAGCTTCGCCAAAAACAAAAACCCGATGCCAAGCGCGATAAATCCGCATGCCGCATCGCTTAAAAAGGGCGTCGCGAGCGCCAAAGCGAAGGCGAGGAAAGCGGCTAAATTTTTGTAGATAAAATTTGGAATAAAAACGGCGTCCTTCAGCCCGCCCTCTCTTAGCGCTTCGTTGCCGATGACGACGCTTATGCGGTAGCTTACGACGGCGATTGCCGCGACGTTGATATGCACGAAGCTAAGTAAAAACTTCTCATTGCCGCTCGCGCCGTAGGCCGCAGAGCAGGCGCAAAACGCCGCAAGGACCGCTAGGATGCTAAAATTATTCGAGTTTTTATCTAGCCACAAAAGCCGCGCCGCAAAGATGAAAAATATCGCCCAAAACAGCCCCACAATCGCCGCCGCAAGCCGTAAATTTAAAAAGCTCGCGATAAAAGCCGCGATCAGGCAGGCGGCAAAGGCGAGCGAGACGGGCTTTAGCGAGCCCTCGAAGTTCGTCCAATCGGGCAGCGCGGTAAGCAAAAACGCCGCGTAGATGCACGAAGGCGCCAAAAATAGAAAGTAAAACTTATGAGCGCCGACATAATCGATTTCAAGCGCATCGGGCGCTAAAAAGCTAAGCGCGCCCAGCGCCGCAAAAAAGCAGGCGCAAAGAACGAAGGCGCGCATCGGATGGGAAAAAAAATTCCTCGCGCGCTCGTCTTTAAATTTAGGCGCGTAAAAGCCTAGCTCTTGCCGCTGTGCCGGGCATGGCTCCGGATTTTTGAGCTCCTGCGGCGAAACGGGCTCGGTTTGATTTTGCATGGAATTAGCCTTAAAATTCCGATCGGAATTTTTAGTGCTTTGCGAGAAGTTTTGAACAGAACTCGGCGCGGCGCTTCCGCCGCTTTGCAAGAAATCCTGCGCGAAATTTCGATATTTGAAGCTTTGCGCGCGGGCGGGTTTGAAATTTTGACTTTGATCGGAGCTTTTAACGCTTTGCAAGAAGCTTAGCAATAAATTCCGTTCGGAATTTTTAATGCTCTGCGGGAATTTCGGCTCAAAATTTCGACCCAAATTTCCGAAGCCTTGCATAGACCCGGCTTCCCTGCCGCGAGCGGAATTCCAAAAATTTTGTATAAAATTTAAAGCGGAAATTTTACAATTTTGCACGGGCTCGGCTTCCAAGTCCCGGTCAAAATTTTTAAAATTTTGTGTAAAATCCGAGGTACAAACTTTAGAATTTTGCGCAAAATCGCAATTTTTGTATCCGAGGTCGGGTCCACACGGCGTGTCGGCCGCGCTCTTGAAACAAGATCTACGCGGTGCGAGAATTTTACTTTCAAAGTCCAATCTGCGCGGTGTGCGGGTCTCGTCGCGCCCAAAACTCGTCAAATTGTGCGGCTCGGCGCTCTTGTCGGCACCTTTGCCGGCGCGGATTTGCTTTTTTAAATTTACAAATTGCGAGGCGGCGAGGTTAAATTTCTTCAAATTTACGGGGCCAAAATTCTTAAAATCGCGCGCGTCGTGTAAATTCAAAAAATTCCGCACCGCACAAAACGTGCCTAGAGTGGGATTTTGCTCGCCGCCTAGCCCACTTGCATCGCAAAACAGCGAGCGGTAGGTGCTAAAAACGGCTTTTTGAGCGCTGAACTGCGCGCTTAATCCGCATACATCAAAACTGCAACGCGAAAAGGCGTCTCGGTTCGCGCCAAATTTGCAGTACAAATGGACACCCCGCTTCGCGCCAATGCGACGCAAGCAAATGCCTGCATTGAAATTGCGCTGCGAGCGTCCGTTCATACTAGATTGCAAACGACCGCTCTCGATGGGATCGCGGCGCGAGTGGACATCTCGGTTCGCGTCAACGCGCTGTAAACAAGCGCCCACGCTAGAGCTACGCCATAAGTAAGTACTCGCGCTAGAGCCGCGGTATGTATCGCCGCATAATAGCGCCGAATTTCGCGCAGCAAAGCCGCAGTGCACTGCGCCGTTCAAGAGCACGCCCACGATATAATCGCAGTTCGCACGGCTGCACAGTTCGTATTTCGGTGCGATAAAACCACGGCGCCCGATGTCCTGCGAAAGGCTATATCCGCTTACGCTAAGATCGCAGCATCCGATGTCCCGAAAGGGCCTGTCTATGCAAGCAACGAAATCATAACATTTAGCATCTCGCAAGAGCCTGTACCCGCCCGCACCGACATCGCGACATTTAGTACTTCGTAAGTACCCATGCCTGCGTGCGCCTAAATCGCAGTATTCGGCGCTCCGCAAGAGCCCGCGTCCGCACGCGCCCGGATCGCGATGCGCGCCAAAGCTTCGCTTGTTCGCACCTAGGCCGCAACGTAAGTTCAAATTTCGTGCGAAACCTCTATGTTTGCGCGCATTAAAGATAAAATTTCTACTCATAATAGCTCACTCCCCCGAATTGCTCGCTTACCACGCGCTCTTCGTACCGATCGTCGCGCGCGCCTAGCGGCTCATCTAGGCTCACGACGCGTCTAAGCCCCATCCCTTTGGGCTCAAGCTCGATGATCTCGTGGCTTAGGCGCGCGGCTTCGAAGCGGTCGTGGGTCACCAAAAGGCAGGCAAGCCCCTCGCGCTCGATCTTTGAAACTAAAATTTCGATCAGCACGCCGCGCAGATCGCGATCCAGACCTACAAACGGCTCATCAAGCAGCGCCAGATCGCAGCCGCTAAGGATCGTGCGTAAAAACGCCGTGCGCTTTTGCATGCCGCCGCTTAGCTCGCGCGGGAATTTATTCAGATCGCTCGGGCTTAGCCCGATCTTTGCGGCGAGGGCGTAAATTTCGTTCACGCCCGCGGGGCTAAAAATTTCGATATTTTTAAGTGCCGTGAGGTTCGGCAGCAGGCGGTTTTCTTGAAATAAAAAGCTGATTTTCTTAAAGCCGTTTTCGATCTGCCCGCTTTTTTTATCCTCCAGCCCGCAGACCAGCCGCAAAAGCGAGGTCTTGCCGCAGCCGCTGGGGCCAAAAAGCGTCTTTACTTCGCCCGAGCGTAGCTGCAGCGAAAAATCTGAAATTATAATGTCGCGCAGAATTTCGTAGCGCAGATTTGAAATTTTTAGCATCATCTGCTCCACGGCATCAGTAAAATTTGAAGCGGCTTGGTCACGAGATAATCAAAAAGCGCCGTAAAGGCTATCACTAGGCACACATACGCCATGACTTCGACCGTATCGATATTGACGCGCGCTTCAGCGATCTTTGCGCCGATGCCGTCGTTCGCGCCCAAAAGCTCCGCCATCACAAGCACCTTCGCGCCGTTGCTGACCGCGACGTAGATCGCGGGGAGCAGCCGCTCGATTAGGTGCGGCGCGTAGAGGTAGCGCAGTTTTTTTAAAATTGAGCTTTTGTAGCTGTCGAAAAGCTCGGTGTATTCGGTACTCACGCTAGCCATCGCCTGCGCCGCGGACGCAAAAGTCATCGGCGCGACGACGATAACGACGGTAAAAAGCACGCTTTTATCGCCGAAATGAAACCAAAATATCGCAAGCACGATCCAAACGATAGGCGGAGTCGAAAGAAGCACGGTAATTAGCGGGTTTAAAAAGGCTCGCAGGCTTTTGAAATACCCGGCCGCAAGCCCGCTGCAAATCCCCGCAAAAAGCGCGAGAAAGGTGCCCACAAGCGCGCGCTTAAGCGACAGGGCTAGATCGTTTGCGGCGAAATTTCTTAAAATTTCGCACGCCTTAGAAAAAACAGCCGCGGGTTCGGGCAGAATAAGCGGCCCGTAAGCCTCGCTCGCCACCTGCCAAAGGGCTATGAAAAAGCACACCGCGCCCAGGCTCGCAAAACCGCCCCACAGATAGTCTATGACGTAAAACGCGGGGTTTTGAGCTTTGCGAATTTTATCGATTTTTAGCATAGAAAAAACTCGTCCTTAGGCATCGCGCCGCCGATGAGCTTGGGGTTAAATTCCATCAAAATTTCATAAAATTTCAAAAGCTCGTCCTTGATCTCACTAGGCTTTTTGACGCACAAATTCGACGTATCGATACTCATAAATATCGCGGGCGGCGGCGCAGGAAAGAAATTCGTCCCGATCGCCGCGGCGCTTTGTTTGTTCGCTTTGATCCACGCAAGCGCGTCTGCTAAATCGGCATTTAAAATTTCAAAATCCGCCTTTTTTGCGGCGTAAAAATCGGTATCAGCGATGATGCCTGCTTGTGGGATTATGGGCTTTACCGAAAACGCCTGAGCCCACATATCGCTTAAATTTGCCCCTCGCTGCACGGCGATGCCCGATACTTTGCCCTTTAAGATCATGGCGCTTGCTAGCGGCTCGACCGTGATCGCGACGTCGTAGTCCTTAGCCAAAAACAGCTGCGCGCTCTCTGCGGGGCTGGCGGTGTAGTCGATATTTAGCCCGCTAATACCCTGCTTTTTCGCTATGGCTCGCACGATGATGTCTAGCATGTCGTTTTTAAAAGGCATGACGATCTTTTTGCCCTTCAGCTGCGCAAATTCCGTTATCTTCTCGCCCTTACTCATCACGAAATTTAGCCCCTCGGTGAGGATATTTACCATACCGATCTTGCGCCCCTGATTTGCGAGGTTAACCCCCACGTTACTAGGGCTCATCATGACCTTGTACTCGCCGTTTGCCACGCCCGCGCGCAACTGATCGGGATCGCGCCAAAGCTCAAGCTTTGCATCGTATTTTTTGCCGATCTGCCCCTGCATGCACGCAACGCCGATGATGAGGCTAGGCATCGCGGGCGCGCCATAGATAGTGAAGGCTTCCTTTGCAAAAAGAGGGCTAGCAAGCCCGCTAGCCGCCAACGCAGACGTTAGTTTTAAGAAATTTCTTCTTTGCATCTTCTCCTCTTTTCATTCCTGCCAAACGGCAAGATTTTGATAATCGATGTGCAATTATATCAAAAATAGGAGTGATTCGGTTTGATTAAGCTCAATAGTCCGGTTTTAAATTTTAATGCGCTAAAATTTAAAACGCCCCGCAGCGGTAAAATTTTATGCTAAAATGGAGAAAATTTCAATTCAAGGACACAAAATGAGAAGCGACATCATCAAAAAAGGCTATACGCGCGCGCCGCACAGAAGCTTGCTAAGAGCGACCGGGTTAAAGGACGAAGACTTTGAAAAGCCATTTATCGGCGTGGCAAATAGCTTCATAGAGATCATACCGGGGCACTTTTTCCTCAACAAATATTCCGAAATTTTAAAAGACGAGATCCGCAAAAACGGCTGCGTGCCCTTTGAGTTTAACTGCATCGGCGTGGACGACGGCATCGCGATGGGGCATAGCGGTATGCTCTATAGCTTGCCTAGCCGAGAGCTCATCGCAAACTCGATCGAAACGGTGATGAACGCGCACGCTCTAGACGCGCTCGTATGTATGCCAAACTGCGATAAAATCGTGCCCGGCATGGTGATGGGCGCGCTTCGCGTGAACGTGCCGACGGTTTTCGTCAGCGGCGGCCCGATGAAAAAGGGCTACACTAAAAAAGGCGAGCCGATCGACCTATCCACAGCGTTTGAGGCGGTGGGTAAATTTGAAACCAAAGAGATCAGCGCCGAGGAGCTAAAAGAGATCGAGTGCAAAGCCTGTCCAAGCGGCGGCAGCTGCTCGGGGATGTTTACGGCAAACTCGATGAATACGCTATGCGAAGCTATGGGTATCGCGCTAAAAGGCAACGGCACCGTGCCGGCGCTCACGCCCGAGCGCGAAGAGCTCATCAGGCAGGCGGGGCGACGAATTTGCGAGATCGCGCTAGATGAAAAATACAAAATCCGCAACATCGTGAACGAAAAATCGATCCAAAACGCCCTAGTCGTCGACATGGCGATGGGCGGCAGCAGCAACACCGTGCTGCACATCCTAGCTATCGCGCGCGAAGCGGGGGTAAATTTACAGATCGCGGGGCTCAACGAGATCAGCCGCAAGATCGCGCATATCGCCAAAATCAGCCCAAGCCTGCCTAATATCCACATGGAGGACATCGACCGCGCGGGCGGACTAAGCGCCGTGATAAATGAAATTTCGCGCCGCGACAACGGGCTGCTGGGTCTAGACGCGCTAACCGTAAGCGGCGAAAGCCTAGGCGAGCGTGTCGGAGCTAGCGCCATAAAAGACGAATCAGTCATCCGTAAGGTCGAAAACGCCTACTCGCAGGTCGGCGGGCTGGCGATTTTGTTTGGAAATTTAGCCGAGCAGGGCTGCGTCATCAAGACCGCGGGCATCATCGGCGAGCGCAAATTTAGCGGCAAGGCGGTCTGCTTTAACAGTCAAGACGAGGCGATAGAGGGCATCTCAAGCGGCAAGGTAAACAAAGGCGACGTGGTCGTCATCCGCTACGAAGGGCCGCGCGGAGGCCCGGGTATGCAGGAGATGCTAAGTCCAACGAGCCTAATCATGGGGCGAGGGCTGGGCGCGGACGTAGCGCTGATCACGGACGGCAGGTTTAGCGGTGCTACGAGGGGGCTAAGCGTCGGGCACGTGAGCCCCGAAGCTGCCGAGGGCGGCATGATCGGGCTGCTAGAGGACGGCGATATCATCGACATCGACGTGGACACATACGCGATCAACGTGCGCCTAAGCGAGGAGGAGATCGCCGCGCGAAGGGCTAAATTTAAGCCGATCGAAAAACCGCTGCCGTATCGCTGGCTGCGAATGTATCGCAAGCTGGTAACGAACGCTAGCAACGGAGCGATTTTGGAGGCGTAAGGCGCCTTAAATTTTAAACATACCGCCGTAAAGTTGAGCAAATTTGCGGCGGTTTTGTTAAATTTACGCGTAGGCTTTCGGCTCTAAATTTTAAAATTTAACCTAGGCGAACGCTTGGTGCGTATCAATGTAGGCGCCAATGGGATATTTGTTTGAAATTTTACTTATTACGCAAACAAGCCGAGCGAAGCGGAAACCTAAATTTAAACTCTGCACGTCGGCATTTTTTAAGCATAAATTTTACTCTAACGCACTTGTTAAAGTAAAACTCTGCCAAGTAGAATTTCAAAATTTACGTGATTACGCCGATAGTGGCATTTAAAATCCGCAGGATTTTAATAGCAAAGCCATCCTTGCTATCTGCACTTTATACTCGCTAAGCTCTAGAGTACTACTTAAATTCTTCCATCTATACTAAAATTTACGATGCGAGCAAATTAAAAATAAAAGGCGGCTTCCTAAACCTATAAATCCCTCGGATCGGCGATCTTTCCTACGACGGCGCTGGCTGCGGCGACGGCGGAGTTTGCTAGATATACTTCGCTCGTTCTATCGCCCATACGGCCGACGAAATTTCGATTAGTCGTGCTTACGCAGCGCTCGCCCACGCCCAAAATCCCCATATATCCGCCCAAGCACGCGCCGCAGGTCGGGTTGCTGACGACTGCGCCCGCTTCTACGAAAATATCCCACAGCCCCTCTTTTTGCGCGGCCAGAGCGATCTTTTGCGTCGCAGGCGTGATGATGAGGCGGGTTTTGCGCGCAACTTTGCGACCTTTTAAAATTTGCGCAGCGATCCGCAGATCGGAGAGCCTGCCGTTGGTGCAGCTGCCGATAAAGACCTGATCGACGGCGATGTCATCGCGCACCGCCTCGCGCACACTCTTGCCGTTGCTAGGTAGGAACGGATATGCAATCACCGGATCAAGCTTGCTTACGTCGATCTGCAAAATTTGCTCATAATTCGCGCCCTCGTCTGAGTAGTGAAATTTCGGCTCGGCGCGCAAGCTTTTATCCGCCAAAAATTCCTTCGTGATCTCATCGACTGCGACGATACCGCTCTTGCCGCCCGCTTCGATCGCCATATTGCAAAGCGAAAATCTGCTATCCATATCCAGATGCTTCAGCGCGTCGCCGCAGAACTCCAAAGCCTTATAGCGCGCGCCGTCCACGCCGATGAGGCGGATCACTTCCAGGATCAGATCCTTGCCGTAGATGTGCGGTGCGGGCTTGCCGTGAAAAATTACTTTGATAGTAGGCGGCACTTTGAACCAATTCCTGCCCGTTATCATCGCAAAAGCTAGATCGGTGCTGCCCATACCGGTCGCAAATGCCCCCAGCGCGCCGTGGGTACAGGTGTGGCTATCCGCGCCGATGATGACGTCGCCGGGCACTACGAGCCCTTTTTCAGGCATCAGCGCGTGCTCGATACCCATATCTTTTTCGTCGAAATAATTTTTCAAATCGTGCTTATAAGCAAACTCGCGTGAAATTTTAGCTTGGTTTGCGCTTAAAATGTCTTTCGTAGGGATGTAGTGATCCATCACGATCGCAAAGCCGTCCGGGTTGGCGAGCTTTTTTGCGCCGCTAAGCTCGAACTGCTTGATCGAAATCGGCGTCGTGATGTCGTTGCCGATGACCATATCGATGGCGCTTTCGATGATCTGTCCCGCAAAAACCGCCTCGCCCACGTGCTCGCTAAAAATTTTCTCCGTGATCGTCTGCTTCATAAAATCTCCTTCGTATCGGTTAAATTTGCGCGATTTTAGCTAAAAAATCATAAATTTTTGCAATTTTATGTATAATTGAGCCGCAAGGAGCGAGACGATGGAAATTTTAGATATTTTTGCAAACCGCAGAAGCGTAAGAAAATACGCGCAGGGGCCGCTTGAGGACGAGGCGCTGGATAAAATTTTAAAAGCGGGCCTGCTTGCGCCGTCGGGGCATGCACGCCGCCCGTGGGAGTTCATCCTCGTGCGCGACAAACAGATGCTTGAGCGACTAAGCGGATGCCGCAGCAGCGGAGCGAATATGCTAAAACAGGCTGCGGCTGCGATCGTCGTGATCGCAGATGAGCAGAAGCAGGACGTCTGGATCGAGGACTGCTCGGTAGCGCTAGGCTACATGCACCTTGCCGCAAGCGCGCTAAATCTCGGCAGCTGCTGGGTGCAGGTAAGGCTGCGTGCCGCTGCGGACGGACGCAGCTGCGAGGAGTTTTTGCGCGAGGCGCTGGGCTTTCCGACAAATTTCAAAGCAGAAGCGATACTAGCCCTCGGCGTGCCGCAGCAGCGCCCGAGTCCGCACGATCTGCAGAAGCTAAATTTAAGCAAAATCCATAAAGAGAAATTTTAACGCGTATGAAGTATCAAAACTTAATTCAAATTTGCGAGTATCTACGCGCCAAACGCTTCCTTTCGCACATTAAGCGCGTAGGAGATAACCTTTTAAAAGTTTGCTTTGACGGCAATGAGACGCTGTTTTTCGATATGAATAAATCAGGCTGCAATATCCACGAAAATGACGCTTTTACCGAAAGTAAGGTTTACGCGGCGCCCTTTGACGTGCTACTTGCCAAGCGCTTCGTAAAATCGCGCATCACTTCCGTTAGCGTGCCAGAAAATAATAGAATTCTATGCCTTAGCGTAAGCCAAAACGCAAGCTACAAAACCCAAAGCTCAAATATCTACTTCGAATTTACCGGGCGTTTTACAAACGTAATAATCACCGACGAAAATGATGTGATTTTAGAGGCACTGCGGCACTTCGAGACGGAATTTAGACAGATCAAGGTAGGAAGAAAGCTCCGCCATCTGCCGCCTGCAAATATTAAAGAAGCCCCCGTGCCAAAAATTTCGGACTTTAAAGCATTTTTTCGCGCGGAATTTAACGCACTAAATGCGGATCGCTTAAACTCGCTCAAATCCGCAAAAATCACGGCGCTAAATAAAAAGCTAGACTCGGTGCGCGAGGCTTTAGGCTCTTTGCAAAGCAGCGCCGAACTACTGCGAAGCGCCGAGCTTTTAGGTGCGAAAGCTGCCTTGCTAAAAGAAAATATCTATAAAATTCCAACCAGCGCGCGAGAATTTACGCTGCAAAAAGAAGACGCCGAAGCGATAGAATTTAAGCTGCAAAAGCCTGCAAGCGCCGCTTTGGGCGAGCTTTACTCTGAGGCAAAGCGTATGCGCCAAAAGGCTGCTAATATCCATATCGAAGAGCAAAATTTAAAGGAGAAACTCGCGTTTTATGAGAATTTAAAATCGCTCGTCCTTGCCGCACAGGATACACACGAGATCGAAATTCTAATACCCAAGCGCACGCAAATTAGGCAAAAAAGCAAGGAAAAAAATAGCGAATATGTAGCGAGCTTTTATCTCGGGGATTTTAAAATCAGCGTCGGTAAAAACGAAAAAGGCAATGAGTTTTTACTAAAAAATAGCTCCAAATCCGACTATTGGTTTCATCTTAAGGACATTCCAAGCGCACACGTCATCGTAAAGACAAATAAACAAAGTCTAAGCGAAGAGGTGATCGAATTTGCTGCTAAAATTTGCGTTAGCTTCAGTGCAAGCGGCAGCGGAAAATATCTCGTCGATTACACCAAACGTCAAAATGTCAAAATCAACGAAGGTGCTTTCGTAAACTACGTAAATTTTAAAACAATCAGCGTTTTAAAGCCGTAATAAGCGAGCTTGATGTATAATTCGTAAAATAAATTTTAAGGAAATTTTATGAAGCAAAGAATAATCACGGCAGGAATTTTACTCGCCGTATTTTTGGCTCTAATTCTCATAAACGCCAGGTGGCTAAATTTCGCCGTATTTGCGCTGATACTCGTGCTTGCGTTTTTTGAAAGCCTCAAGTTATGGGGTCTAGAGGAAACTAGCAAAAAGTGGCTCGCGCTAGCAATCGCGTTTTTTGCGCTGCTACCATTTACGCAGACCGATGAGCCATTCGTCTCAGCGCTAAAAGTTAGCATCCTGATGATCCTATGCGTCGCCTCTGTCGTAGCCTTTACCAAGGGCCCTAGCCTAAAGATCACGCTTCCTTTTATCTATCCCGTTGCGCCGATATTTTTTATGTGGGCGGCTTATGATGATTTCGGGGAAGTTTTTCACTTCGTTTGGCTGATCTTTATTATCGTAGCTAGCGATAGTGGCGCATATTTTATCGGTAGAGCCTTTGGCAAAACTCCGCTAAGCGCTAGCTCGCCGAATAAAACCGTAGAGGGCGTGCTAGGCGGATTAGCGCTCGCGCTTATCGTTAGCCTCATTTATGCGCGCATCTTTACCAATATGCCGCCGCTTGAAATTTTAGGCAAAACCATCATCATAGCAATTTTTGGCGTATTCGGCGATCTGTTTGAAAGCTACCTAAAACGCGCGGCGGGTCTTAAAGACAGCGGCGCGCTCTTTCCCGGACACGGCGGGATCTTAGACCGCATCGACGGCTATATGTTCGGCGCAATCGCGATGGCGATAGTCTATTCATGGTAGTTTTAGGCTCTACGGGCTCTATCGGCACAAACACCCTAGACGTAGCCGCTCGCAGCGGCAGTATGATTGAAGCGCTTAGCTGCGGACGCAATATCAAGCTTTTAAACGAACAGATCGCAAAATTTCATCCTCGTCTCGTCTGCATCGCGGACGCGCAGCAGAAAAGCGAGGTAGATCACGAGCGCGTATTTTGCGGCGCAGATGGAATTTTACAGATGCTTGCAGAGTGCAAAAGCACGACCGTGGTAAACGCTCTCGTAGGCTTTGCGGGCATGATGCCCAGCCTAAAAACCCAAGAGCTCGGAAAGAGGCTGTGTCTCGCCAACAAAGAAAGCCTGGTCGTCGGCGGGAAATTTCTGCAAACGGATAAAATTTACCCGATCGACAGCGAGCATTTCGGGCTGAAATTTTTACTTAGCAACGCCAAAATCCCTGTTTCGCGCCTAATCATCACGGCTAGCGGCGGCGCATTTTACGACGTTCCGCTAACGCAGCTGGGCTCGCTCACGCCGCAAAACGCCCTAAAGCACCCCAACTGGAAGATGGGCGCAAAGATCACGATCGACAGCGCCACGATGGCGAATAAACTCTTTGAGGTGATCGAGGCGTTTTGGCTCTACGGCACGCGCGAGATCGATGCGCTTATCGAGCGCACCTCGCAGATCCACGCGCTAGTCGAATTCGCAGACGGCTCTACGACGGCGCACATTAGCAGGGCCGATATGCGCCTAGCCATCGCGCACGCGATGTTTAGCGGCGACGTACGGGAGCAGATTACCGCGCCCGTAGATCTGTGCGCCCTGCGACCGATAGAATTTAAGCCGATCGACGCGATGAAATTTCAAATTTTCACCCTCAAAGACGCGCTGTTAGCGAACCCCGATCTCGGCGTCGTCATCAACGCCGCAAACGAAGCGGGCGTAAATGCGTTTTTGCAGCAGCGGTGCCGCTTCACCGACATTGCGCGCGTGGTGTTAAAGTGCGCGGAGAAATTTAACTCGCCTAGCGTGACGGATGTGGACGCGCTTGTGGCGGTGGATGCGAGCGTACGAGCGTATGCAAACGAGCTGCTGAAATTTAACGGGGAGCTTTAAGCCTAGCTTTGCCTGCTTAAATTTAGAGTTTAAATTTGAGCTATCTTGCCGCAAGCGGTGAAATTTAGGATCAAAAATTGTTAGACGTACAAACTATCGTAAATTTGGAAAAAGAGCGCCGCAAGCTGCTGCAAAGCCGCATAAAATGGAAAATAATAAGCCTGCTTAAAGCCTGTGCGATATTTATCTCTGCGGTTTTCCTAATGAGGTATATGGCTAGCGAAGAGGGTATGCCTTTGGGGATGCCGTATCTTTTATTTGGTCTGGGTATAGCGCTATATTTTACTTATAAGCTATTTTACGAAAAAACCTATAAAGTCAAAACGCGAGAATTCGCGCTACAATACAAAGCCCTCTACATAGCACCCTACGTCGAAAGTCTAGGATACAAATACAACAGATTCGGCGCCGTAACTCAAGAGCAAGATATCCTGCAAAGCGGGCTTTTTAATCAATATGCAAATTCCGGCGGAGATGATTTGATATATGGAAACATAAACGGTGTGGACTTCAGCTTTTGCGATATTTGGATGTCTAAAGAGACTATAGATGATAGCTTTTTCACTTTGATTTATGAAAAGAAGGAAATGGAGATATTTCAAGGTCTTTTTTTCGCAGCTGATTTTCATAAAAAGATCAGATCCGACGTTTTTATTCTTCCAAGACAAATAAAGCTACCGCACGGTGTCTTGGAAAGTGGTGCAAAATTTTGCAATATGGATAACGCGAAATTTAATAGATCTTTTGCGGTATATACAAAAGACGCGGTCGCCGCAGCGTATGTGCTTACGCCCGCGCTGATGGAGAAAATTTTATTTTTAAAAATGTTTACAAAATCGAAGATCGCGCTTAGCTTCAGAAAAAGCAAAATTTATATAAAAATCCCCCGCGGATACGATAGCTTCGAGCCCGATCTAAGTAAGCCGATACGAGGCGACAAGCTTGCAAGCAAGATACAAATCGATCTGGACGCGATGCTACAAATCGTAAAAATTCTAAAGCTGAATGAGAAAATTTGGACGTCTTAACGGGCGCAAGGCGGAGCGAGGCAAGCGGGGCGAAACGAGGTAGGGCATGGCGAACAAATGGAACGTGCGGTTCGCGTAAGTAGCTATAAAATTTGGTGACATCCAAGCGGCACGCACCAAAATCGCGCCATATCTGGCGTAAATTTACGCTGCGCCGCGAGTTTGCGCCATTAAATTTTACGTGGATTTTGGAAAGATCATGAAATTTTGCGCGGGATTTCGGCATGGGGATTTTGGCAAGATCGTGAAATTTCGCGTAGAATTTCGACGGGGATTTGACGTCACGGCGAAATCTTGTATAGAATTTCGGCAAGGATAAGATGATAAAATTTTGGCGGAATTTTACGAAAAATTAAAATTTGCTTGCTATTGAGAGATTTTTTTGATATACTGCCGTTTCTTTTTGGCCCCGTAACTCAGTTGGTAGAGTGTCACCTTGACATGGTGGAAGTCGTTGGTTCGAGTCCAATCGGGACCACCATTTAAGCTATTTTTAAGTTTCAATCACTTCTTTCTATTTTTCTTTAATTCCTGCTTAAGTTGTTTTCAAATTTTAATCACTTCATTTTTGCGCACAACACTTATCTTAAATTTAGTTATTCTGACCCCTTTCATTTTTATTTTAGATATAATTTTTCCAAAATACTACGAGATCGATTAGCCGATCGATGAGGTAAATTTTATATTGAACTAATTAAATTTAGAAAGGAGTATCGGCGATATATGGGACAGTATGTTATAAAAACATTAGATTACTGCGCAGAAAAGGGACTGTAGCTACAATGGGAAAAGGACTTCGCGATCTCCGTCAATGCTCCAGGAAACGAAGTTACTATAAGGGCAAATAAAAGCGGACTTATATCTCTTGCCAGGCATTTGCTTACTTTAGCGCAAGATTCCGTGCCGAAACATTCGCATATACATCTGGATGAGTATAATTCGCTTGAGGATGGCTCGGCGGAACTTATATTGGAGAAAATATGAACACAAACAGCATCAATGTAGATGGAAAAGAGCTATTGCCCTCCGCAATCGAAGCGATGGGATCATATTTGACGGCGCTTTATGAATGACGGCGTAGTGCGCAAAAAAAGGAGAATAAGCCAGTGCTGCCGAATAAAATTTATATTAAAGACGATCCTCTAACTATCGATGAGGAACTTATGGGACACGAGTATCATAAATTAGATATTAAAATTCTAGAAGACAAAAAGCTTGTGGTATTGGGTTTTACTACGAATTTGGCTATGTATTATTTCGCAAAAAACATTTTAACATCATCGTATAATGAAAGGGTCTCATACCTAGAGCTTTTTCCTTATGAAGATTGGGTGGGAGGAGCGCGATTCGCAAAAAATAGCGCTCAACTATGCATAGATATAGAGGAATTTATTAAAATATACGAAGCGGAGTGTTATATAACGGATGATATGGACAGGTATAAATTTAGGCTGGATTTTAAAACATTCTACCAAAGCGTTACATTTTATTTTCCTAATACGGAGGATTACATAAATTTCGCTAAATATCTGCTAAGTATGAGTATCTACAATAGAAAAAATAGAGTAAAATTTTATAGCGAAGATTATACGTTGATTTTACAATATTCCAGGTTTGTCATATGAGAAATTTAGAGCGATCAAAAATAAAATTTATCTCCCATAAAGCCTAAATTTAAGGATTGGACGGTATGGCGCAAAACGCTATGAATAAAGCAAAGCATAACGAAAAAGAGCAGCAAAATGTTAGATAGAATTGCCTCTTGTTTAACGGGCATAATGTGCTTCTTATATCTTATAAATTTTACGGTACATAAACATGTAAAGATAGGCGAGAAATATATTAAATTTGATGATGCTGGTATTTTATGGGTATTGCCCGCAACTGTATTTTTAATAGCGGGTATTTACGGCTTTTATTTCGCCTTTCGCTCTGAAAAGAGCATAAAAAGATACCCAGAGTATATGTGGTGTGCAGACTGCGGTAAATTTTACCGATACGAGGACGTCAAGGATACGGATCAAATTTGCCCGGACTGCGGCAAAAAGCTTACTGAGTATAATGACGGCGACTACTGGAAAAGAAACGCTCCTCATCAAGGCGCTAAAACTCCGAAGATCAAAAAGCGTAAATTTAAAAAGCGATGAAATTTGATTTGTTATAGAGGAATATATAAAAATGCTAAATAGAATTTTCGCATTAATCGGATTTTTTGCTTTTTTTACATGGGGGCTAGCGGCCGCTTTATTGGGGAAAGTCGATATAAAACCCGGCTTTATGGCATCGGTAAAGCTTGAAAGCGCGTATCTGCGTATCATCATAGGGATTTTATGCTTTGCGGCGTGCGCTTTCTTTTTATATCTCGCATTTCGCCCTGAAAAAAACATAAAATATTATCCTAAATTTATGCGCTGCAAAGGGTGTCTTAAATTTTATAATTTCTCGGATGTTAAAGATAGGAGCGTTTGCCCTAAGTGCGGAGGCGAGCTGCAAGATTATGCTGAGATAGAAAAGTGGAATCAAATAGAAAAGAATAAAAAGCTTGAGAAATATTATAAATTTGAAAAAGAGTGGCTAAAGATGATAAAAAAACAAGGGAGCGAGAAATAAAATGCTAAATTACAAAAATATTGGTTCTATTTATGAGTTTAACTCTTTACCCAAAAGCAGCTCGGATATATATTTGCTTATCGGATCGCACTTTATGGATAAGATAGATATCTTTAGCAATATCACAACGGATTTTCTTATAGGCGTAAAGTGGATATTCTTCTACGCAGAGAAAGCGTCGCAATTAGAAGATATCTTTGATAGTTTTATAGAGCGGCACGATTTATTGGATATCGTTACATTGTCATACGGAATCGATGAAAAAACAGAGCTTGTAAATCTATTTTTATCTAAGATTACTCCAACAACTATGGGCGTATCAATATTAGATGAGAAAAATGCCGCCGAAAACGATCTATTACGTGAAATTCTAAAAGGCGTAAATGATAAAAATAGCGATAAAATTTAAAATGAGGTGAAATATGCAGCAAAATGAAGAATTGTATTATTTAATAGCTGGATTCATATACGATTGGTGCGATATAGGGCTGTTTTGCGATGAATTTTATAAGATGTATGATTTGGAATCGCAATATTGCGCAACCAATAAAGTGGAAGAGCAGGCATTAAAAGAATTGGATATGATGGCGGGTAGATTTTCTGAGTTTGATGAAGATTTTAAAAAGGCTCCTAACGTATTTTTTAAAGAAGGCGAGATAAGGCAAAAGGCAGAAGAAATTTTTCGATTATTTTCTAATATCAAAATTTCAAAAGAGGAATTTTTTAGATTTTTGAAAGAGCAGAGAGGGCTAAATTTTTCGATTGGCGTTGATTTGGGCGAAGGATATGTAATGTGCCCGAATTGCTCTAATGCAATGAAAGTAGATAAGCGCCAAAGCGTGATTACATGCGATAATAAATATTGTATCGCTAAGCTTATCAATCCTTTAGCAAAATTAACGCTTGCGGAGATCGAGAGTGCGAAATACAATAGCCAAGAAGCCGATTAAAAGGCTCAAGCGGACAAATCTTTGTTAAACCATAGAAAGGAGCACAATGCTAAGCGGAAGAGAAATTTACGAGAATTTTTTGTTAAGATTCTCGGACAACGAACGCGATATTATGAAAAATTTGGCGAGAAATATATATGAACTAAACAAAAGAGAGTTTATCATTGAGTTTGATGAAAATAATATATACAAAGTCAGATTTTATGACGACTTTGAGGGATGCTGTGATCCAGGTCTCGAAGAAGGAGAAGAGGGGTGGGATGAGCTATTTTTTGGATTTGAATTTGTAGTTTTAGAGGTTTTATCGACGCAAGCTGCAAAATTTAAAAAAGGTGACTATATAGAAATAAACTATAAAAACTATCCCAAAATATTTGATATGGATAGAAATTTGATTTAGATGCGATAAGCTTAATAGAAAAATTTATGGAAAAAAATAGATGCTTAATTTAAAAGGGCAGGAATTTTGCGTAAAGAGTATGGCTCAAGAAGTTATAAAAGAATGGGATAAATACGATTTAGGCTCGAACGATGGAGCATTCAAATTAAATTAGGTAGTAAAAAACAAAAAATAGGATTTTAATATGATAGAAAATGAATTTGAATTTTTAATTGCCTCCGTGCCGGATAGAGAAAAAGTAGTAGCCGAGATTTGGCATATGGACAGAGAGCCTTTAATACAGATCAACCATGAAACGAATAAGCTTTTGGTTACTGCTACCGAGACTCGGCATAATATCAATTTTTACGAGCTTATATGGGCACTATATGCTGGGGGATTATGGCTAAAAGATGGGAATCAAACACCGAATTTTACGGAGCAATTCGAGAAACTTTCAAAAAGAAACGGAAGATGCTCGAAAAATATCTTTAAATTTACAAGATATGAAAATAAAGGGAGTATAGAACATAAAGGCAATCTAATAGCGCATGTCATAAAAGATGGCGACGCCCTATCGGTGGGTTTGTTAAATTTTGGATTTGAATTAAAAGACTGCGTAGAGCTCGAAAATTTCGTATGGGCTTTGCAAAATTCTAGGAAACTGCTAGATAGCGCGGACGGCTAAGTATCACAATTAAAAACATTATAAAGGATAATAAAATGACCGATTATTTCGTAAGAAAAGAAAGCGCGATAAAATTAAATAAGCTTTTGGGGTTAGATTCAACGGGAAATGAGCAAGATTGGGAGATAGAATTAGCAGACATCGGCAAAATTACGTCAATGCTAAATCTACTAGAAAACAAAACATTAAATTTCCACGATAAGATTGCTCTGTCGCATTTAATTGTCGCTTCGTTTGAGAAAGAGGATGAAGAGCTAGGCACAGTAGACAAAGATAGGATTAAAATATTTGCCGACTTTCTGGACGATAACTTACAAATTAAAAATATCATAAGAGAATACTGGATAGTTGCGTATGGGAATTTGAGTAAAAATTTAGCCTATTTGATCTTTGGGGATTAATAAAGGATTAAATAATGCAGCCCAAAATTAGAAATTTATGCGTATCGCTGGAAAATAAAATTTTAAATTTACGTTCTCTTGATCCCGAGCAAGTATGCTGCTGCATAGCGACATGGTTTATTGAAAATAAAATTTTATTTCGTATGAAAGAATACGACGGTTGCGGCTTGGACGAGCTGTTAAAGTTAAATTTTAAAGATTATCCGACCGAGCTATCGATTTACGGCGACGGAAAAGCGAAGGATATCTTTGGCGCAAAGATTATCAAATCGGACAAATACCGCTTGATAAATAAAATTAGAGCATTGAAAGATCAAAAGAGCTTAAGACTAGTCTACGAGGAATTAAACTCGATTGTATTTGACAGCTTGGTAGTTAGCGTGGATTTGGACTTGGCGTGCGAATGTCCGCAATGGTCGCCTAGCGATTATAGAGTTATGTTAAACGAAGCGACGGACGAAATCGTTTTTGCCTGCATAAATTGCGGTAAGAAATTTTATCCACATACTCTTACCGAGTGCCAAATAGATTGCGATCTTGCTATTCCTAAACGCGAATATTTTATCAATTAACTATTTCAATCATTTCTTTTATAGCTAACTTTTGGTAGCCAAGAAAGAAGTGGGCGGCAAGGGCTAAAATTATTAACCCGCTCCAAATTTAACCCGCTCGGGCTCATTAAATTTCACGATAAATTTACGCCTAGGCGCTCGGGCATCGCCAAGCCCGAGCGCCGTTAAATTTCAAATTTAAAACTGTCCGAAAAGATCGTTTAGTGCCTCGCTGATGCTTGGATGCGTAAAAATTTGGTTTTTGAAAAAGTCCGCCTTCGCGCCCAGCGCCATGGCGATCGCCAGCTCATTAACGATCTCGTGCGCGTTTACGCAGTGAAGCGCCGCGCCTAAAATTTCGCCGCTAGCCGCGTCCACGACCGCTTTCATCATTCCCTCGTCATGCGCTACGACCTTGGCGCCCGGCACCGCCGCCATCGAAAGCTTCAGCACCTTGATCTCGCGTCCGCTCGCTCTTGCTTTGCGTTCGCTAAGGCCGATGCGAGCTAGCGGCGTGCGGGTAAACAGCACGCTTGCATGCGGTGCGCGGTTTTTCGTAGTGCGCGCGCCGTCTCCGAAAAGCGCGCTAAAAATGATCCTAAAATCATCCAGGCTCGTGTAGGTAAACATCTCGCCGCCGCGCACGTCGCCTGCCGCGTAGATGCTCGCAGTCGAGCTTTGCAGATGCTCATTCGTGATGATATTGCCGTACACGTCCGTCTGCACCCCCGCAGCGGCTAAATTTAGCTCGCTCGTATTTGCGCGACGACCGAGGGCGTATAAAAACGCATCCGCCGCGACCGCCTTGCTCTCGCCCGCGAGGTTAAATTTTAGCTCACTGTCGTTTAAACTCAAAAACTCGCAGCCCTCGATAATCTCCACGCCTTGGGCTTGCAGAGCGGATTTGACGCTGGCAGCCACGTCCTCATCCTCATTTTTCATAAATTTCGAGCGCATCAGCACGCTTACTTTCGAGCCAAATCCCGCAAACATCGAAGCAAACTCCAGCCCGATAAATCCGCCGCCGATGATTACTAGGTGCTTCGGCAGGATCTTTAAATTTAAAATTTCTTCGCTGCTATAAGCGAGCCCTGAGCTTACCTCAAAGCTAGGCTCGACCTCCCTCGAGCCCGTATTTACGACGATCGTTTCTGCCGAAATTTCACGCGTTTGTCCGTCAGGGCTTAGCACGCGCACGGAATTCGCGCTCGTAAATGAGCCCTCGCCGTCGATTACATCGATATTCGGGTTACCCTTTAGCATGGCTAAATTTTTCGCCCTCAGCGCCTCTACGAGCTCGTCCTTTTTCTGCATGCTCAGCACGAAATACTCTCCGAGCACGCTGAAATTTACGAAGCCAGCTTCCTTGCTCGCGGTAACTAGTCGCTTGGTCGGGATGCAGCCTACGTTGATGCAGGTGCCGCCGTACATCTGCGGCGAGCGCTCGATGAGAGCGACCTTTTTACCGAGCGCGGCGGATTTTGCGGCAAGGGTTTTGCCCGCCTTGCCAAAGCCTATTACGATGATATCATAATCCATTTTTTATCCTTTTGATCTGAAATTTCGCGGGATTATAAGAGGTTTTATTAAATTTAAAATCTAAGCGGCGCAAATTTAAAGGCGCAGGCAAGAGGCGCGAAATTTAACGGCAAAATTCTAACTTCGGCACAGAATTTAATACAGAAAATAAAAATTTCAGCTCTAATCGTTTTAAAAATTCTGCGCCGATAGAATTAAAATTTTAAGCGCGGGATATGCGGCGTTTTATAGCGCTTGGTAACAGATAGAATCAAATTCTAAGTCCCAAACCGCTCATAAAATTTAAAGGTGCGAAAAGCGCGGAATTTACGCCGTAAAATTCCGCCATTAGCGCTTTTTTACACCTAGCAAAAACATATCGATGCGGTCCTTGATTAGCTCGCTCGCTTTGAAATTTAGCTTTTCGTCGAAAAACAGCAGCCTGCTAAAATGCGGCTCTCTAAGCAAAAAGCAAAAATATAGCGCTAGGCTTTTTGCCGTGCGCCCGGGCGCAAACTCGTCCGCATGCGCCGCCAAATACTCATCCAGCGCATTCGGCGAACCTAGCACGCCGCTTTTTAAAAAGATTTTTGGGCTCTCGCTAAGCGCGCCGTTAAAGCCGCTGAAAAGTATCAGCCGGTAGAATTTTATAGCCTCCGGAGCGAAAAGAAACTCCAGATAAATCCCTGCAAACTCTCGCAGATACTCACGCAATTTTAGGTCTTTATTGATTCGCATGCGCTCGTTCATTCGCTCGTCGAGCTTTTTGCTTTGCAGTTCGATGATGCGCAAAAATAGGCTTTCTTTGTTATCAAAATACTTATAAACCGACGATAGCGAGCCGCCGCTAAGCTCGATGATATCGCTTAAGCTCGTAGCCTCGTAGCCTTTGGCTAAAAACAGCTCCAGCGCCGCGTCTAAAATGAGCTTACAGCGAATTTCGGATTTTTTATATTTAGGCGATTCGGGCATTTCGCCTCCTTTGAAATACTAAAATTTTTTGTAAGTGTATAAAAAATATACTTAATTAAGCAACATTATTAGGCTAAAATTCTAAAAGCTCAGCAAAAAATAATTTTACGCGGCTTTTGCAAGCGAAGCGAAATTTTATATCGTGCGGGCGCAAGCGAGCGGAATTTATCGCGCACCGGCTGCGGTAAAGCGGAATCTATCTTTGTAAACGAAGCGTTTAATGCCTATTTTAGGCAAATTTAGCAATAATTACCTAAAACGCTAAAAGGCATCTTTGTATGAAAAAAGTCTCGATCGGCGAAGCAGCCGAAATTTTAGGAATTTCAAAAGAAGCCGTCTATAACCGCATCCGTAGAAATTCCTTGCGCGCCGAGGAAAGCGGCGGCGTACGCTACGTGCTTTTAGATGATGAAATGCAACAAAGCGAGCCCACTTCGCAAAACTCTGCGAAAAGCCCGCGCACCAGTGGCACAGCTGGCACTCAAAGCTTCATCGACTATCTCATCAAAGAAATCTCCGAGCTAAAAGGTAAAATCGAAGCGCTGCAAAGCGATAAGGACAGACTTCACAAAGAAAAAGAGGAAATTTTAATCGCTTCGAAAGATGAAATCAAGCTGATGTATAAAGAGCGCGATGAGAAGCTCAGGTATTTTTTATCATTTTTCGACAAACCGCTGCTTTCGAGCAAAAGCCGCGAAGCCAAACCCTACGATGTCGAAATCAAAGAAAAAACCTTCGATCGTAGCGAATGGAGGAGCCTTGCAAAATTCGTAAAATCGCTCAAACATAAAAAGCGCCTCAAAGCGCAAAGCCTAATCATCGAAAATATCGGCAAGAGCGAGTTTATCCGCGTCGAAGGAAACGAGCTTTTGATAAATCAAAGCTTAGATATAAAATCATTGAAAGGAAAAAAATGAAACTACGCAAAATCGCGGCATACGCGCTAGCAGGAGGCTTCGGTCTCGTTATGGCGGGCTCGCTAGCGGGCTGCGACGATAAGGAGCAGGAGCAAAACGTCCGCTTGCAAGAGGGCGCGCTCGTTAGGCTCGAAGAGATCGCGCCGGGAAAATATAAAATTTTAGAGGAATTTCCGAGCGAAAAGACCCAGATCATCTTAAAATCGCTCGACGGCACGGAGAGAATTTTAAGCGATGAGGAAACCAAAGCCCTTCTAGCCGAGGAAAACGCCAAAATCGACGCCGGCACTTCAAATTTGACGAACCAAAACGCGCAGCTTAGCAGCGGCGGCATGAGCCTGGGCGAAGCGATCTTGGCAAGCGCTGCGGGAGCCATCATCGGCTCGTGGATCGGCGGCAAGCTGTTTAACAACCCCGCCTATCAAAGCCAGCGCCAAACCGCCTACAAAAGCCCGAGCGCCTACTCCAGAAGCGTCGATAGCTTCAATCAAGCAAAGCAGCAAAACGCCAAAGCACGAAGCGGCAAGAGCGGGTTTTTCGGCGGAAGCAAGAGCGGCAAAAGCGGCGGATCTTTCGGCGGTTAAGTGCGCTTTGAAATATACGGCGGCTCTGCGCGGCGAGTTAAATTTAGCGCGTAGAATTTTAAAATTTGCGCGAGATTTAAGGGCGCTTTGACGTAGGTTTTTCAAAAACGCGCTGTAAAATTCTGCTAAATTTTACCGCTTCTACCGCGCCCGGTCCACACCGTCTGCGTGCCGTTTAATTTAGCCGCGAGCATCTTTTCGTGCGGCTAAAATTTACGCGCAATCGCCGCGATAATCTACGCTGATTAAATTTTGCCGTGCGCCTTGCGCGCTTTAAATTTACGCGAAGCCGTATGCGTATCAAAACTAGCAAAAGCCGCAAAGATCGCGGCGCAAGTGAGTTTAAATTTTAAAAAAGGATAAAAATGCAACTAAAAAAGATAACGCCGTTAAGCAACGAATACCTCGAAAAGCTCGGCTTTTACTGGCACACGGACGCCGACGAGACCCCTTACGTCAGCGACGAGATCGTGCGCGTGAGCGCCGCGGAAGCGGATGCGTATTACGAAGCGGCGAACGAGCTATACGAGATGTTTGTCGCAGCTGCGCAGCACGTCATCGACAATAACCTTTTCCACGAGCTCGGCATCCCCTTCAACCTCGTAGATCTAATCAAGCAAAGCTGGGAAAACGAGGTGCACTGGCACCTATACGGGCGCTTTGATTTCGCGGGCGGGCTGGACGGCAAGCCTATCAAGCTGATAGAATTTAACGCCGACACGCCTACGGCGGTATTTGAAACGGCGATCATCCAGTGGGCGATGCTCAAAGAAAACGGCATGGACGAGGCGAGCCAGTTCAACGACCTCTACGACGCGCTGCGCGATAATTTCAAGCGGCTCGTGGTGCTTGACGGCGAGCTGGAGGATTTTTCTAAATTTTACGAAGGGTGGAAAATTTTATTTAGCAGCGTCGCGGGCAACGTCGAGGACGAAAAGACGACGAAGCTTTTGCAGCAGACCGCGGAGGATGCGGGCTTTAAGACGCGCTTTGCCTACGTAGACGAGGTGGAATTTAACGACGAAGAGGGCGTGTTTTTTGACGGCGAAAACTACGAGTATTGGTTCAAGCTGATCCCTTGGGAGGCGATCGCGATCGAGGAGGGCGAGCTCGCGCTCATCTTAAAAAACATCGTGCAAAATCAAAAGGCTATCATTCTAAACCCCGCATACACGCTGCTTTTCCAAAGCAAAGGGATTATGAAAATCCTGTGGGATCTGTATCCAAACCACTCGCTGCTGCTGCAAAGCTCCTTTTCGCCGATCATCGGTAAAAAGATGATCAAAAAGCCGTTTTTGGCGCGCGAGGGAGCGAACGTGGCGATTTTCGACGCGGACGGCAAAAAGATAGAGGAAAACGACGGCGAGTATGAAAATCAGAAATTTTTGTATCAGGAATTTTACGAGCTAAACAAAGACGAGCGCGCCCAGAGCTACCAAGCGGGGGTATTTTTCGCCTATGAAGGCTGTGCGCTGGGCTTCCGCAAGGGCGGCGAGATACTTGATAATCTCTCAAAATTTGTGGGGCACTATATCGAGGATACGCAGTAGCGGCGCGGCAAATTTTATAAAATTTGAGAAATTTTAGGGCGGAGTATTTTGGCAGTAACTTTGGCGGTAAAGCTCTCGCGGCGGTAAATTCTATCGCTCGGCGGCAGCGGCAAATTTGTCGCTTGGCAGCAAAATTTAACGCAGCAGTATGACTGGAATTCTGTGCGGATAAAATTTCGCGCAAATTAAATTTGCGTAAGTTAAAATTCCGCGCAGAGCGAGATTTGCGCACATTAAAATTTTAAAATTTAAACGCGAACGGTAGCAGCGATAAAATTTATCTCTTGCTTCGGCGCGAGTTAGAATTTTAAAATTTAACGCCGCGTGCGCTGCGAGCATTAAATTTTGCGAGGGCAGAATTCGCGATAGTTAAATTTTGCAATAGTAAAATTTCGCTAGAGCAAATTTACGCAATAGCTAAATTTCGCAGGTTAAAATTTACCGCTTAAGCGCCGCGCTCCGACCGCGCGACGGAATTTAGCGGCTAAATTTAGCCGCGCAGCCATGGCTTAAAATTTTAAAACGCAAAGGGGAAATATGAAAATCGTATGTTTGGATGCCGCGACGCTGGGAAGCGATGCCGATCTTAGCGAGATCGCGTGCTTGGGCGAGTTTGAAAGCTACGAGATGACCGAGCCCGCGCAAACCACGCAGCGCCTAGCGGGCGCAGATGTCGTCATAACCAACAAAGTCCTAATCACGGATGAGATCATGGCGCAAACCGCGCTTAAGCTGATCTGCGTAAGCGCCACGGGCACGAATAACATCGACATGCAGGCCGCGCAGGCTCGCGGCATCGCGGTGAAAAACGTGGCCGGCTATTCGACGAACAGCGTCGTGCAGCAGACCTTCGCGTCGCTGTTTGCGCTAACCAACGCGCTCGGATACTACGCGGATTACGGCAGCAGCGGCAAATGGTGCGAGAGCGAAATTTTTACTCACATTGACGCGCCCATCAGCGAAATTTACGGCAAAGAATTCGGCGTCATCGGGCTTGGACAGATCGGCGTAAAGCTCGCCCGCATCGCCGCCGCGTTCGGCGCAAATGTGAGATACTACTCCACCGGCGGCGCGAACGATAACGGCGAGTTTGCCAGAGTGAGCCTGGACGCGCTTTTGAGGGCTTGCGACATCATCTCGATCCACGCTCCGCTAAATGAAAAAACGGCGGGATTGATCGGCGAGGCGGAGCTTGCGAAGATGAAAGAGGGGGCAATCTTGATGAATTTCGGCCGCGGCGGCATCGTGGACGAGGACGCGCTGGCTCGCGCCGTGGACGAACGAGGCCTGCGCACGGCACTTGACGTGCTGCAAACAGAGCCGATGAGAGCGGATCATCCGCTGCTGCGCGTGAAAAATCGCCGCAACGTCGTCATCACGCCTCACATCGCATGGGCGAGCATAGAGGCCCGCAAACGGCTGATAAAGATGATCTCGCAAAACATTAGGGATTTTATGAGCGGTAAATAAGTGCGGTTGAAACGCCGAAGCAAATTTAACAAAATCAAGATGCGGCACAAGGCCCACAAAGACTCTGCACGCAGTATTTCAAAGCGCTGTATATAAAATTTTATTAACTGAAAAGAAGCGATCCTGCTTCGGGTAAAATTTTAAATTTACGCCGCGGACAAGCTATCTCTCCGCTTTGAATTCGTAGATTTATCTTTTCTTATAAATTCTTTTTATGCTCATCCAAAATCCCGTAACTATAAAAAATAACACTGAAATCGCCGCTACGCAAAACAAGAACTTACCTGCCTCGCCGAAGATATAGCCCGAATGCACGCTCAAAACGGCTTTATGTATAGCAAAAGGGCGCGGCATGGTGCTTTTCGCATCATCATAGCGAGCATGCCGCAAGATGCCCTTTTTAACGTTTACACTCATCGTGTTCATATGCTCTTCGCCCTCTTCGCCTTTATCGAAATAAAAGATCATAAAATTTTCTCCATCTTTTTGGGCGATAATATTGAAGAATTCGTAGTTTTCACCGCGTTCACTCTTAAAAATATCAAATGCCGTCTGAAAATTTAAAATTTTATCTTCATCCTCAAGCGAAAATCCTCGTACTTCGGTAAAACTCGTTTTTCTAAAAATTTCCTTTTCCCCTAGCGCTCTGTTGGTGATTTTGGCTATCCAATCATACGACCAATAAAGCCCGCTAGCGCTTATCGTAAGCAAAACGGGCAGCAGCAAAACTCCGACCGCGCCGTGCAAGCTATATAAAAACGTGTAACCTCTAGTTTTAAAATTTATCCTAAATGCGCGTAAAATTTTCCCTTTAAAGCTAGGATAATAAATCACTGCGCCTGAAATTAAGACCAAAATAAATATAACCGTGCTAAGCGCCACGATATTTTTGCCTATTAGCCGCAGAGTTTCGTTTTTGCTTAGCCCAAATCCCAGATTAGTATGTAGATTTAGCGCTACGCCGATAAACGTATCGCCTATATTTTCCGAAGTAATTTCGCCGCTATAAGGATCTATAAAATATGATTTAAACTCGCCGCTAGAATCTGTGCCAGAAAGCCTAATCGCCTCATTTTTATTTTGAGGAATTCTATAATAACTGAGCGTAAAACCGGGCTTGACTTTTCTGAAAATATTTAAAATTTCGGCGGGCTTAAGAGCGTCTTTTTCGCTCGGGCTTACGAAAGATTTGCTTTGATTTAACGCATCTATAATCTCGTCGTGATACGAGATAATAGCGCCGCTAAGGGCTATGATTAAGATCGGCACGCAGCATATAAGCGTCAAAACAAGATGGACGTTGAACCAAAATTTTTTCCTTTTTAGAATCGCCATTAATTTCCTTAAATTTTAAATCCGCGGACGAAATTTATGCGCCGCGAATTTAAAAGTTCACGTTAAATCCAACCTGCGCCTTCATCCCGTCTACGACCATCATTTGATAATTTCCCGAGCGCGTTAGTACGAATTCGTTGAATATGTTATAAAGCGTAAAATTTAAACTTGCGTCTTTTGTGACTTTATAGCTCGCGCCCAGATCAAAAAGCGTGTATGAGCGGATATCCTCATCGTAGCTTAGGCTATCGCGCGTCCTACTATAATAATTTATTTGCGACCATAAGTTTAGCTTGGAGCTTACGTCGTAATCAAATCCTAGCTTTACCGAATGGATTGGAAAATTATTTAAGGTTTTACCCTTCTCGCTACCCGTTTTTTGCTCGGATTTCGTATAGGCGTAGTTTGCATGCAGCTTCAAATTATCTAAAATTTGATAATCGCTACTTAGCTCTAGACCCCTAACCTCGGCTTCTCCGACATTTATAGTGTCCCAAATACCGCGCCTGTAAGTTTTGCCGTTATGTACGCAAGGATTTCCCGGTCTTGGGCGGCAAATTAATTTGGTAGAAATTCCATCTTTGATTTTGGTATAAAATGCGGTAGCGCTAAATTTAAATTTATCGTTATCGTCGTAAGAAAATCCGCCTTCGTAGCTTATGCTGCTTTCAGGCTTTAGAGAGCTTCTGCCTATCTGCGCTCCCTGGCCTCCTGCAAATGGCAGGGCAAGGCCCTCGCTACGCTGCTTAATATCCGGAGTTGAATATCCCGTCGAAACGCCACCTTTAATAGAAAAGCTTTCGTTTAAACGATAAACGGCATAAGCGCGCGGAGATATATGGCCGCCGTAGTCTTTATCGCGGTTATATCTGATTCCGCCGGTTAGTGTTAAATCGTCAGTTAGATAAAAATCATCCTCGCCGTAGATCGAATAATCCCATCTTTTGACATTTGCCTCATCTGCGGTAGTAGCAGCTTCGTTTAATCTCTCGCTTCGGTATTGCACGCCCAAACTCAAAGCATTTGAATCGAAAAAATATGAGCCTTTAGAATTTAGCGTAGTCGTTCTAAGACGTAGATCCTGGGCGCCGCTTTCTTTCATGCTATCGTAATTTGCGTAGCTATCTATCATAAACTTATCATATTTTCCCTGATGAGACAGGCTTGCGGTGTAGCCTTTCATATCCTCTTTCGCAATATCGTTATTGCCTCCCGAGGTTGTTCGCGTACGCCCGTATGTACGCCTAAATTTATTATTTACTTTACGATAATCAAGCGCTACCTCATCGTTTTGCGTTACGTTATACATCAGTTTTGCGCCCATATTCGTCTCTTCATTATTTCTATTCGCATAAGGCTCTTTGTCCTCTATCTTTTCAAAAAATCTGCCGTAAAGTGCGATACCTAGTACGTCCGGGACGATAGCTCCGTTTAGATAAAAGCCCGTTTGATAATCACCTTTTATTTGCGATTTTTTAGCGAAAGTATAGTATCCGTTTACATTGCCGCTAAGCTCATTTGAAAAGCCCTTAGTGATGATATTTATTACTCCGCCCATAGCGTCGCTGCCGTAAAGCGAGCTCATAGGCCCACGGATGACCTCTATGCGCTCTATCGTATTTGCGGGAGGCAAGAAATTCTGGCTATTGCCAATGCTTCTTAATCCTTTATAAGCGCTATCGCTGGTCGCAGGCTTGCCATCGATTAAAATTTTCGTATATTTTTGAGATAGACCTCTTAGGCTTATGCCTTTTCTCGATGCAGCGCCTAGCGTTGCGGTAAAGGCACTCGGCAAATCCTCTACCATTGCGGAGATATCTTGGTAGTTGCGCTTTTGTATCTCTTTTTGCGTAAGAACGGAGATGGAAGCGGGTGCGTCTTGGATATTTTGCCGATAGCCCGTAGCACTGACTACGGTAATTTCACCCAAATTTACGCTTTTGTCCTGTTTTTCTATCTCGCCCGATATCCCAGCTGTCGCTATAGCAACGATCAGTGATAATTTATATATTGCGCGCACAAACGCCCCTCTTCTTATTAAAATTTAAACTCATTTTACTATAATAAGATATGCATTATCAAGAAATACTAAACGGCAGAGGGATTATTTTAAACGCTAAAGGGATAAGATGAGTAAAGAGATAAGTTTAGACGATTTTTTGCAAAAAATATCTAACGACATTGAGCCGTCCAAGCAATGCGGGTATAACAAAACCGAGCTTGAAAGCGAAAGTATAAAATTCGACTTTAGCTCTTTTTATACGGGCGGAGAGATAGGATATTATAGCAGCGATATAATTTGCAGAGATTCCCTTTTGCATCGCCACGAACGGGGCAGCCGCTATTCATTTTTATTTTTCAATACGGGCGAAAATCCTATCTGCTTCAGATCGGATAAAGATCAATTCGTTTTGAATAAAGGTGAGTTTTGGCTCGGAACTATGCAAAGCAAATTACGTGGCATTCATGAGCTTGAAAATAAACACTATAAAAGCTCCTGCATAGCGCTTAGCACCGCTTTTGCAAATGAGCTGGGAATTTTAAAAAATTTGAATTTAGATCAAGCCGTTTGCATGAAGAAATTTAAAACAAGCGCCGTGCAAAATATTATTCTCAAAGAGCTCGAAAATGCCGCGATATACGACGGCAAAATGCGCGAAATTTTTATGGAAAGTAAAATTTTAGAGATGCTTTATAGAAGTTTTCATAAATTTAATGAGCCCCAAAATGCGCTTAGCCTTGATGAAAATCGCATAAAAATAGTTCAAAAAGCAAAGAAAATATTACTCGAAAATATGCAAAATCCACCTGGCATTAAAGAGCTCGCTCATCTTTGCGCTACGAACGAATTTGCACTAAAAAGGGATTTTAAAGCATATTTCGGCACGAGCGTTTATGCGATGCTGACAAATGAGCGACTTGAGATTGCAAAAGAGCTATTGAGTCTAGATCAAATCAGCGTAAACGAAGCCGCCAAAATGGTCGGATACAATAATTTATCGCATTTTTCTAAAATTTTTAGGACTAAATTTAACGTGCTGCCGACGCAACTGAAAAAGGATATAAAATTTTACTACTCGGATTAGAATTTCTTGCGACTGGCTATCTTTTAGAAGCCACACTCTTTCGCAACTGCATATCAAAATCTCATAAAATTTTATATCGCAACCGGACCCGCAAAAATATGGAATTTAAATTATAAATTGCCGCCGAAGCTTGGCGGCAAAAGCTAGCTGCGATCAATATCGCAGCTGCTCGTATGTTTAGGCGTCAAAGGGCGCCTTAAAATTTTAAATGTACCTAAATTTAAAACAGGCTATAAACCTCATCGAGCGTGAAGTGCTTTTTATCGATCTTGCCGCCGTAGTATGGCTTAATATCCTCGTCAAAAGCCTTATGGAAAAATTTCGCTTTATACATTTTTACTAGGCTGCTATTAACCGCATCAAGTAACTCGGTATTGCCCTTAGATAGGGCAACAGCAATATAATCTACCTTGCCGAGGTTGATGATTTTCGCATCAAGCGCGGCATCGTTTCTAGCGTATCCGAGTACGACCGTATTATCGTCAGCAAAGCCTATGCCCTCGCCAGCCTTTAGTCTGGCAACACACTCATTCGCGTCGGTACATGTCGCAATCTCATAACCCGCGTTTTTGAAGTGCTCCTCGGCAGTTGTGCCTTTAACGCTTAGAATTTTTTTATGCGCGATCTGATCGATTCTTGAAATATTATCGTCCTTGCGGCTTAGCACGCCAATTTGCACTGAATAATACGGGTAAGAAAAATCGACTTTCTGAACGCGATCTTTTGTGACGGTGAGCTTGGATATGATGAGATCTACTTTGTTTTGCTCCAGCGAGGGAACGCGATCTTTAGATGCTACGGCGATAAAGTCGATTTTGATCTTTTTATTGCCGAATAGATTTTTGACTAACTCATTTGCCAAATCAACCTCAAAGCCCTTCAGCGTGCCGTTATCATCGAAGCTAAACGGAGGCTGGGAATCTTGCAAGCCTATGCGAATTTCGCCTGCTTGCTTGATATCTGCTAAGGAGTTAGCGCAAAGCGCGCCAGCACCCAGCAAAATACTTAGTAGAATTTTTTTCATATTTTGTCCTTTGAATTAAAACATTTTATAAAGATCATCTAACAAGAAATATTTTTTCTCAGCCTTGCCCTTGTAAAAAGGATCGATGCTGTCGTTAAAAATTTTCTTGAAAAAGCCATTTTTGCTGAGCTTGACAAGCCCGTCATTTAAGGCGTTTAGCAAGTCGTTGTTGCCTTTTTGCACCGCGATAGCTAAAAATTCCGATGTACCGAAATTCTTGATATTTACCTCTACCTTGCGATCTACGACCGAATAACCCAAAACTACCATATTATCGTCTGCATAACCGCTGCCGCGACCGGATTTTAGCGCACGGAAGCATTCGCTCGAACTAGCGCATGAGATAACTTTAAAGCCTTCCTTATTAAAATAATCAAAAGCCGTAGTGCCGGGCTCTGCTAAAATTTCTTTATCCTGTAGGTCGCTTATTGTCTTGATATTGTCATCGCTACGGGTTAGTACGCCGATATTTACGCTAAAGTATGGATTTGAAAAATCCACTAGCTTCTCGCGCTCTTTCGTAACCGTAATCGCCGCGATATCCAAATCGACCTTGTTATCTTGCACGGCTGTGATACGATCATTGCCTAGAGTTACGACATATTCGATTTTGCCGCCCTTATCGCCGAAAATTTCTTTCACGAGCTCTTCGATAAGCGAAATTTCAAAACCGCTATATCTTCCGTCCTCAGAGACGCTAAGTGGCGGCAGTGAGCCGTCTATCCCAATGCGAATGAGCCCTTTTTCTTTGATCTGCGCTAAAGAGTTAGCAAATAACGAACACGAAGCGATTAACAACGCAAATATAATCTTTTTCATAAAATTCCTTTAAATTTTACTAAAATTTCGCAAGCGAATAGAATTCCACCCATCGCCGCTTTAAATCAAAACAAGCTGTAAAGATCGTCCAGCAAGAAATACTTTTTATCGACGGTGCCTTTATAAAAAGGCTCAATACTCTCATCAAAAATTTTTGTAAAAAAACCCTTTTTACTTAGCTCGATTAGTCCCGCATTTACCGCGTTAAGTAGCTCAGTATTGCCCTTTTGCACTGCGATGGCCAGGAAGTCCGTCGAGCCTAAATTCTTGATATTTACTTCGACTTTGCGGTCGACTACAGCGTAAGCAAATACAAGTAGATTATCATCGCCGTATCCGTCGCCCTTACCCGATTTTAGATCATTAAAGCATTCATTCGCGCTCGCACACGGTACTACGTTATAGCCCTGTTTCGTAAAGTAATCAAACACAGTAGTGCCGGGCTGCGCCAGTATAGTCTTTCCGTTTAGATCGGAGACCTTTCTGATATTATCGTCGCTACGAGTTAGCACGCCGATATTTACGCTAAAGTATGGATCGGAGAAATCTACCAGCTTCTCGCGCTCTTTTGTAACCGAGATTAGCGCGATATCTAAATCGACTCTGTTGTCCTGTACCGCTTTTATACGATCATCGCCTACCGTTACGACATATTGTATCTTACTGCCTTTATCACCGAAAATTTCTTTAACAAGCCCTTCGATTAAGAGTATCTCAAACCCGCTATATTCGCCGGCTTTAGCGACACTAAACGGCGGAGACGAGCCATCTATACCGATGCGAATAACCCCTTTTTCTTTGATTTGAGTCAAAGTGTTGCTAAGAAGCGAGCACACAGCCAGCACCAATGCTAGGATTATCTTTTTCATAGTGTCCCCCTTTTTAAAATTACAGCAAGCTATAAAGATCGTCTAGCAAGAAATACTTTTTCTCTGCAGTTCCTTTGTAGTAAGGCTCGATGAAATTATCGAACGAATTTTTGAAAAAGCCCTCTTTGCTTAGCTTGATTAGCTCGCCGTTTAGAAAATCCAAAAGCTCCGAATTGCCCTTTTTCACGCCGATGGCTAAGAAATCCGAAGTGCCTAAATTTTTGATATTTACTTCAACCTTTTTATCTAATACCGGATAAGCCAGCACGACTAGGTTATCGTCGGCATACCCGTCGCCCTGTCCGGCTTTTAGCGCCTTATAGCAGGCGTTTGCGTTATCGCATCTGGCGATATTATAGCCTTGTTTTTCAAAGTATGTTTCTGCGGTACCGCCGCTAAGAACTAAAATAGTTTTATCTTGTAATTCATTTAAAGATTTAATCTTATCTTCGACGCGGGTTAAAATGCCTATATTGACGCTAAAATACGGGGTCGTAAAATCGATCTGCTTCTCGCGCTCCGGAGTTACAGTAAGAGTTGCGATAACCGCGTCGACCTTATCTTCCTGTAGGAATTTTATACGCTGATTTGCAAGCACGGAGATAAACTCTACCTTCCCGCCCGATGGAAGCATATCTTTAGCGATGGCATTTGCCATATCGACCTCAAAGCCCTGATGCACGCCGTCTTCTATCTTGCTAAATGGTGGTTGCGCGTCATAAACGCCTATTCTAAGCACTCCGCTACTTTTGATCTCGGAGAGCGACCTAGCGCAAAGCGCGCTACTAGCCAAAGCTGCGACGAGCAGACTTAAGAGAAATTTCTTCATCCTTTTTCCTTTCTCATAAATAATTTCAAAACCATTGCCACGGCTACGGAAAACCTCAAAATCCCGCCCGAATGGCAAGCAGACATTAAATTCGCCCGCAGGCGAAAAGCAATTTTAGCTTTTTATATCTTTAATGATTATTAAATAGTAAGTAAAGTCGCTAAATAAATTCGCTTTTTCATTGTTTGCTTCGATTTTGCACGAGTTTTTTAGAATTCTTATCCGCGTCCTAGCGGTAAATTTTAAAATTTTACAAAATTTTAAAGCTGCAGAATTGGGCGAGAAATTTTATGAGCGCTTTAAAACTCGCGATGAAATTTTAAAATTTTATGAGATTAAATTTTGCAGATTGCATTTGACAAAACAGCACAAAAAAGGAGTGGAATTTTAAAATTTCGCGCTTTAGCGCAGACATAGTGGAATTTAAAATTCTTAAATTTCTACTTCCGCCCAGCAAAATGGAATTTTAAAATTTTTAGCAAACTACAAAATTCAAAAGCAAGCAAAATTAAATCTTTGCCGCGCTACAGAATTCCGCGATAAAAGTCGCGCCGTCAGCGCTAAATTTTGCGCCATAAATCATACTACAAACATCAGCTTGGCGCAAAGCACGATGATGAATCCGAATACAAAGGCGATCTTGTGGATATTTACTCGCAAAAACTCAGGCGCAGGCCTTCCCATCGCGCGGCAGCTTAAATTTATCGCTACGCACACGGCGATGATGAGCGCGAGCGCGACTTTTAGCATAAAGATTTTTTGAAGCGGCGTGCCGAAATACCCGCCGTTAGCGCTTCCAACCCAGCGGCTCATCATCATTCCGCCGGTGATTATCAGCGTAAAAAGGCAAACCGGCATGATCTTAATCGCGCGCGAGCCAATCGCCTTTTTAACGCGCTCAAAATCCGCGCCCAGCGCGCTTTTAAGCCGCGAAAAAATCACGACGTCGAAAAATATGTAGCCCAAAAAGATAATGGCGCAGATGAGATGGACGATCTGCACGTAAGGATAAATTTGCTCCACCACCGCTCCTTGTTATGAAATTTCGCCAATTTTATGCGAAATTTCAAATTTTAGCAATGATTTTCATCAACGCGCCGCGAGCGGTTAAATTTAAGCCGATCGTGCGAGCGACGCAAATAAATTTTGGCAAAAGCGCGCGGGTAAATTTAAAAGTAAAGCCGCGCAGCTAAATTTAAAAATGGCCGCATTAGTAAATTTACAAAATTTACGAGCAGCGCCGCGCGGACGAAATTCTAAAATTCTAAAATTCTAAAATTCTAAAATTCTAAAATTCTAAAATTCT